>NZ_CP031124.1:1361703-2723407 GCF_003339525.1 Ephemeroptericola cinctiostellae
AAGTGAACAGCTGAAACTAACGCTTAGAAATCCTCTTCGAGTGAAAACACTTGTTCGCTTTTTGTGCCCAAAACGCCAGCTTTTTGGTAATCGCCAACGCGCTTTTCAAAGAAGTTGGTTTTGCCTTCAAGTGAGATCATGTCCATGAAATCAAATGGGTTTTTGGTGTTGTATAGTTTGCTGTAGCCGAGCGCATCCAGCCAGTGATCGGCCACAAACTCAATGTATTGGCTCATTAATTCGGCATTCATGCCAATCAAACTCACAGGCAAAGCTTCGCAAATGAAGTTTTTCTCAATGCGCACCGCATCGCGTATGATGGCATGAATGGTGTCACTCGATAAGCGTTGCTTGAGCATGTGATAGAGGGAGCAGGCAAATTGGCAATGCAAGCCTTCATCGCGGCTGATCAGCTCATTGCTGAATGTTAAACCGGGCATCAAGCCGCGTTTTTTTAACCAGAACAATGCACAGAAGCTGCCGCTGAAGAAAATCCCTTCAACCGCTGCAAAGGCAACCAGACGTTCGGCAAAATTACCTTGATCAATCCAACGCAAAGCCCAGTTGGCTTTTTCTTTGACCGCAGGAATGGTGTCAATGGCGTTGAATAAATGGTCTTTTTCGTCTTGTTTTTGGATATAAGTGTCGATTAACAATGAATAAGTTTCTGAGTGGATGTTTTCCATAGCCACTTGGAAGCCGTAAAAACAACGGGCTTCAGGAATTTGAACCTCTTTCATGAAGTTCACAGCCAAGTTTTCATTGACAATGCCGTCCGAAGCGGCGAAAAATGCCAACACATGGCTGACAAAATGACGCTCACCAGAAGACAACGACCACCAGTCGGCCAAATCGGATTCCAGATCGATTTCTTGGGCTGTCCAAAAGCTGGCTTTGTGTTGCTTGTACTGCTGCCAAAGATCGGGATGTTGGATGGGGAGTAAAACGAATCGTTGCGGATTGTGCGCCAAAATGGGCTCCAGCGATGGATCAAAAGTGTCGCTGAAAAACGATGGTTGCTCAATGGTGTAATTAGACATGTCCGCGCCCCTAAAGTAACGATGGTGAATGATTTATCTTTACCAAAAGGGGGCACAAATAGAGACGCTTCGCACGCAATGGCTTGCGCGAAAAAACGACAGGATGTGCATGCCTTTGGTACGAAGGCCTGCACACGATGATCATTGATAGGTATCTGACTTGGGGGAACTGATCGAGTCTAATCGAGAGGTCAATCCTCGATGCTCAAAAGAACAGCGATCCCTTACAGTTGCGCCACAGTCCATGAGTTCCACATGGTTCCCTGTATGCAATGCTTGTGTATTAACTATTTGATTTTTAAATAATATTTGCAAATAATTTTTAAAAACCATAACGCAGCAAGGCGAGTCAATGATGAAAGTGTGATGGGGTGCATCATAACAAAAAAACGCATACTCTGCCGTTGGAAATTTGTCATTTTTCGTTAAGTTTTTGCTTGCTTTTTATGCGTTAAGTTACGTCATCAACTGTGTAAGTTGGGTGTGAAGTGCAACATAAGTGCTTGTTTTAAAAACAGCAAAACCAATGCTTGTGATTTATTTAAATATGCCTTTGTGTTTGTTTTTTGGCTTTAAAAAAGCCAACATTGGGTTGGCTTTTTTTTAAATAATTTTTTGAAAAAAATTTATTTACGAGCTTGTTCGATTAATGTCACTAATTTTTCTGTGTCTACGCAGAATGCACGAATGCCTTCTGCGAGTTTTTCACACGCCATGGCATCGTTGTTCAGCAATAAACGGAACTTGGCTTCAGTCAGTGTCAAAGGTTGAATGTCCTGTGCGAGTGCGGCGGCTTCGGTCAAGGCAGGCTTAACATCATCATTGCTGGCTTGCATGTTGGCCAATAAATCAGGGCTGATGGTCAGTAAATCGCATCCAGCCAAGCCAATGATTTGGCCGACGTTGCGGAAGCTTGCGCCCATGACTTGGGTTTTGATACCAAATTTTTTGTAATAATTGTAAATGGTGGTCACAGAAGAGACGCCAGGATCGTTGCTCATGTCATAGTCAATCCCCGTTTGTTTTTTGAACCAGTCGTAAATGCGCCCCACAAATGGCGAAATCAATGTGATGTGGGCGTCGGCGCAAGCAACCGCTTGTGCGAGGTTGAACATCAATGTCAAATTGGTGTGAATGCCTTCTGTTTCCAAGACTTTGGCGGCTTGAATGCCTTCCCATGTCGATGCCACTTTGATTAAAATGCGTTCGCGGCTAAACCCTTGGGCTTCATACAAAGCAATCACGCGGCGACCACGAGCGATAGAAGCTTCGGTGTCGAAGGATAAACGTGCATCCACTTCAGATGATACGCGACCAGGGATGATTTTGAGAATCTCGCAGCCAAAAGCCACCAACACATGATCCATGATGTCGGCGACTGACTCGTTGACATGGGCTTTGACGGTTGATTCAAACAGGGGTTGATATTCTGGTTTTTGTACCGCTTTTAAAATTAAAGATGGGTTGGTGGTGGCATCTTGTGGTAAAAATTGCGCAATCGCTTGAAAATCACCAGTGTCGGCAACGACTGTGGTTAAGGCTTTAAGTTGGTCTAATGTGCTCATGTGTGTGCTCCAATTGAAAAGAATATGACGTCTCGCATTTTAATTGTAGCGTAATTTTTGCGTCAATTTTCGTCTTAGTCTTTAAGTAAGGTGGTTTTTCTGCTAAAATGACTGGGTTTAGCAATATATTTTACAGAAACGACGAAATTAAGATGACACACTGGCTACTAAAGACGAAAACAGGCAAAAACCGCCCAACACAGTAAAGTTTTTTATTGATGTGGGGCGGTTTTTTTTATGTCTGCCATTTTGTCTCATGTGGAGTTGTGTGTCCAAGATGTTAAGGAGTTTGAACGTGTTACCCATTTTTTCTAATCAATATCCAAAAGCCGTGCTGGTGTTGGCCGACGGCTCGGTGTTTCAAGGTTACGGCATTGGCGCACCTGGCCACGTGGTCGCCGAGGTGGTGTTCAACACCGCCATGACTGGTTACCAAGAAATCCTCACCGATCCATCGTATACGGGGCAAATGGTCACCTTGACCTACCCGCACATCGGCAATGTCGGTGTCAATGAAGAAGACGTTGAAGCGGATAAAGTGTATGCAGCAGGCTTGATCATCAAAGATGTATCGCCTGTTGTGTCGAATTTCCGTGCGACGCAAAGTTTGCCTGATTATCTGAAAGCCAACAACATTGTTGCCATCGCAGGCATCGATACCCGTGCTTTAACCCGCGTATTGCGTGAAAAAGGTGCGCAGGGCGGTTGCATTTTGGTCGGCGATGATGTGGCGAAAGCAACCGAATTGGCGGCTGGTTTTGGCGGCATGAGCGGCCAAGATTTGGCCAAGGTCGTATCGGTCACTGCAGCATACCCGTGGACTGAAGCCGAATGGCGTTTGGGTGAAGGTTACCTTCAGCAAAGTAATCCAAAATTTAAAGTGGTTGCTTATGATTTTGGTGTGAAACGCAATATTCTGCGCATGTTGGCTGAACGTGGTTGCGACATCACCGTTGTGCCAGCTCAAACATCGGCTGCCGATGTACTGGCGATGAATCCTGATGGTGTTTTCTTGTCAAATGGCCCTGGTGATCCAGAACCGTGCGATTACGCGATTGCTGCCACGCGTGAATTTTTGGATAAAAATGTACCCGTTTTTGGCATTTGCTTGGGCCATCAAATCATGGCTTTGGCCGCTGGTGCGAAGACTTTGAAAATGAAGTTTGGTCACCACGGCGCGAACCATCCTGTGAAAGATTTGGACACGGGGCGTGTGGTCATCACATCACAAAACCACGGTTTCGCCGCTGATGAAGTGACTTTACCTGCAAATGTGCGCCCAACCCATGTGTCTTTGTTTGACGGCAGCTTGCAAGGTTTGGCATTCACGGATAAACCTGCGTTTAGTTTTCAAGGCCATCCAGAAGCGTCACCCGGCCCGCATGACATTGCGTATTTGTTCGATCGATTCATTGATTTGATGGCGCAAAGCAAATAATTAGTAAACAACTGAATGCGTCATTGCGGACTTGATCCGCAATCTCCTGTTCGAGAAGATGCCGTGTTAGCGCGGCACGGCGGATTATTTATCAAACCACAGCCATCGTCATCATTTGGCAATGACAGATCAACGTAAAGCACTAAACACATGGAGTTTTTCACTCAGCTGGGCATCACCAACATCACCGCATACCTTATCGGTACTGTGGCGATTATTTTATTGCCTGGCCCGAATTCCATGTACGTTTTGACCACCGCCGCGCAGCAAGGCGTGCGGCGCGGTTATGCGGGGGCAGCAGGCGTGTTTGTTGGCGACACCATCATCATGGTCGCTGCCGTCATCGGTGCCGCCACGATTTTGCGCGAAGCCCCGCAAGTGTTCATCGCACTTAAAATTGCAGGCGCGTTGTATTTGAGTTACTTGGGCATCAACATGCTCATTGGCGCGTGGCGCATTTGGCAGAATCGCAGCAAGCCCCATACCAACGCGTCTGAAATGGCGCAGCTGGAAAAAAGCTCAAGCCCATTCAAACGTGCCTTGTTGATTAGTTTGATCAATCCAAAAGCGATATTGTTTGTGCTGTCGTTTTTTTTGCAATTCGTCTCCGCTGATGCCGCGCACCCGTATGTCGCATTTTTGGTGCTGGGCTTAATTTTGCAATTTGTTAGCTTAGCGTACTTGAGCGGTCTGATTTTTGCAGGCGCACAACTTGCACAAACGTTTCGTTCGCGTCCGATTTGGATGGTCGTCGGAACGCTTTTGGTTGGCTGTTTGTTTATTGGGTTTGGGGTGAAGTTGGGTATGGCGACGTTGTGATTTGCACGTCATTGCGGGCTGACCCGCAAAATCCCTAGTGCTGGTAGATATCGAACCAAGTTCGGCATGGTCATGTGGTTTTTGATGTCTTGAGGTCTACGTGGATGGTGGGTTGGGTGTTCCTTGGTAAAAATCCAGTTTGAGCGTGGATAAGCAATAGCACTGACATAAAGGTAATAACGATGGAAAAACAAGGAAAATGTTGGTTGATTCCAGTGAGCATGTTAATTATATCGTTTTGTGGTTTTGTTTTGCCCATACTGGCGATGGTCAATTGTTCGGGTTGGAATGAGGGCAGCATGGCTGTAAGTGGTTGTGTCGTTGATTTTCCTTTTGCCCGTGCTTATGCAGACGTTTATTATGGATTGCTTCTTTTTTCCGCTTTTATGTTGTTGATGCCGTTGGGTGTGTATGTGGCTTTTGTGGTTGGCCTTATCATGCTGGCTAAACGAGTTGCTCTTGTAGTATGTAAACGCAGACATGAACAGAGTACATAGTAATGTTTCAACGTTGTTATTTATGAGCAAGTAGGGCGCAATAAACACAGTGCATTGCGCCGCATGTATGAGTTAAGTATGAAATAAAGTCTGGGTGTCATGCGAAATAAACGCTTATTACACCCTACAAATCGAATTAAATTATTGAAATTGTTGGAGTAAAGAAATGCCAAAACGTGAAGATCTAAAAAGTATTCTTATCATCGGCGCAGGTCCGATCATCATTGGTCAGGCGTGCGAGTTTGATTATTCAGGTGCACAAGCCTGCAAAGCCTTGAAAGAAGAAGGCTATCGCGTGATTTTGGTCAACTCGAACCCTGCGACGATCATGACCGACCCAGAGATGGCGGATGCGACGTACATCGAGCCGATCACCTGGGAAGTGGTTGAGAAAATCATTGAGAAAGAAAAGCCTGATGCGATTTTGCCGACGATGGGTGGGCAGACGGCATTGAATTGCGCTTTGGATTTGCATCGCCACGGTGTTTTGGATAAACACAATGTGCAGCTCATCGGCGCATCGCCTGAAGCGATTGACAAGGCCGAAGACCGCATGAAGTTTAAAGATGCGATGACCAAAATTGGCCTCGGTTCAGCGTTGTCAGGCATCGCCCACACGTGGGAAGAGGCGCAAACGGTGCACGCGATGATCGCCAAAACCAATGACAATTCGGGCTATCCGATTGTGATCCGTCCATCGTTCACGATGGGTGGTACGGGTGGTGGCATTGCGTACAACAAAGAAGAGTTTGAAACGATTTGCAAGCGCGGCATTGATTTGTCGCCCACCAATGAGTTGTTGATTGAAGAGTCGTTGCTTGGCTGGAAAGAATACGAGATGGAAGTGGTGCGCGATAAGGCGGACAACTGCATCATCGTGTGCTCGATTGAGAACGTAGACCCAATGGGCGTGCACACGGGTGACTCGATCACGGTTGCGCCTGCACAAACATTGACCGATAAAGAATACCAAATCATGCGCAATGCGTCATTGGCGGTGTTGCGTGAGATCGGTGTGGACACGGGTGGCTCGAATGTGCAATTCTCGGTCAACCCTGATACGGGTCGCATGATTGTGATTGAAATGAATCCGCGTGTGTCGCGTTCGTCTGCATTGGCATCGAAAGCAACGGGCTTCCCGATCGCAAAAATTGCTGCAAAATTGGCGATTGGTTACACGTTGGATGAGTTGCAAAATGACATCACAGGCGGTCAAACGCCTGCTTCATTTGAGCCATCGATTGATTACGTGGTCACGAAAATTCCACGTTTTGCTTTTGAAAAATTCCCTGAAGCCGATGCATATTTGACCACGCAAATGAAATCGGTGGGTGAGGTGATGGCGATTGGCCGCACATTCCAAGAGTCTTTCCAAAAGGCTTTACGCGGTTTGGAAGTTGGCATCGATGGTTTGAATCCCGTCACCGATGACAAAGCCGACATCATCGCGGAAATCCGTGAGCCAAAAGACAAGCGCATTTTGTTCGTCGCGGATGCATTCCGCGTGGGCATGAGCGTGGACGAAGTGTTCAATCACACGAAAATTGACCGTTGGTTCTTGGTGCAAATCGAGGAAATCATTAAATTGGAAGCCCATGTGGCTCAAGGCACGTTGGTAGATTTGAGCGCAGATGACATGCGTGGTTTGAAGCAAAAAGGTTTCTCTGATCGTCGTTTGGCTCAATTGCTCAAAATCACCGATCAAGAGCTGCGCGCAGCACGTCATGCGCTCAATGTGCGTCCTGTTTACAAACGTGTGGACACGTGTGCGGCTGAGTTCGCCACTGACACTGCATACATGTATTCAAGCTACGATCAAGAATGCGAAGCGAATCCGACCAATAACAAGAAAATTATGGTTTTGGGCGGTGGTCCGAACCGCATTGGTCAGGGTATTGAGTTTGATTATTGCTGTGTACACGCGGCTTTGGCTTTGCGCGAAGATGGTTATGAAACCATTATGGTCAACTGCAATCCTGAAACCGTATCGACCGATTATGACACTTCAGATCGTTTGTATTTTGAGCCTGTGACTTTAGAAGACGTGCTCGAAATCGTTGCTGTAGAACAACCGATGGGCGTGATTGTGCAGTATGGCGGTCAAACGCCTTTGAAATTGGCTTTGGATTTGGAAGCCGCAGGCGTGCCGATCATTGGCACATCGCCTGATTCGATCGATTTGGCCGAAGACCGTGAGCGTTTCCAAAAATTGTTGCAAGACTTGAATTTGCTCCAGCCACCAAATCGCACAGCACGTGAAGAAGCTGAAGCTTTGCGTTTGGCGGATGAAATTGGCTATCCATTGGTTGTGCGTCCTTCTTATGTGTTGGGTGGTCGTGCGATGGAAATCGTGCATGAGCGTTCTGACCTTGAGCGTTACATGCGTGAGGCGGTTAAAGTATCGAATGATTCACCTGTGTTGCTGGATCGTTTCTTGGATGACGCGATTGAAGCGGACGTGGATTGCATTTGCGATGCCACAGGTGCTGTGTTGATTGGTGCGGTGATGGAGCACATCGAACAAGCGGGCGTTCACTCGGGTGATTCTGCGTGCTCATTGCCACCGTACTATTTGAACGCGGATACGATTAATGAAATCAAACGCCAAACGGCTGAAATGGCGCGTGCATTGAAAGTTGTGGGCTTGATGAATGTGCAATTTGCCATTCAACACAAAGATGGTGCAGACATCATTTATGTGCTCGAAGTCAACCCACGTGCTTCGCGCACGGTGCCGTTTGTATCGAAAGCGATTGGCCGTCCTTTGGCAAAAGTGGCGGCACGCGTGATGGCGGGTCAAACTTTGGCGCAACTCAATGCGACCAACGAAATCATCCCGCCGTATTTCAGTGTCAAAGAAGCGGTGTTCCCATTCAATAAATTTCCAGGTGTTGATCCTGTGCTGAGCCCAGAAATGCGTTCTACGGGTGAGGTCATGGGCGTGGGCACGACGTTTGGCGAAGCTTTGTACAAAAGCCAATTGGCTGCTTCAACACGTTTGCCAGCAAGCGGTCAAGTGTTCATCAGTGTGAAAAACAGCGATAAACCTGCCATGCGCAAAGTGGCGGCACAGTTGGTTCAGCTCGGTTACACCATTTGCGCCACTGGTGGCACGGCAGAAGATTTGCAAGCCGCGGGTTTCCCTGTGAAACGCGTGAATAAGGTCAAAGAAGGTCGCCCGCACATCGTCGATGCGATGAAAAATGGTGAAGTGGCTTTGGTGTTCACGACGGTGGATGAAACGAAAGATGCAATTGCCGATTCACGTTCGATTCGCACAACGGCTTTGGCACAACGCATCACCTATCAAACGACTGTGGCGGGCGCAGAAGCTGCGGTTGAAGGCATGAAGCATTTGCATGAAATCAAAGTGTATGATTTGCAAGGCTTGCACGCCAGTTTGAATCAATGACAATTGGAAGAGGCTGGGAGTTTTGATGTCAATCATGCCCACGTAAAAAAAGACCAACATCTGTTGGTCTTTTTTTATAATGAAATTCGTCAATAATTGATCGCACAACAAAGCTATAGGACTATATAGGGCTGTATTTGACGATTAATCCTTTGAAATTAACCTGCTGCGATTACTGCGATTAATTTCATGATGAAACAATACCAATCACTTTTGAGTCGTGTGTACAAAGCAAAGGCGCATCCTGTTGAAACAAGTGCCTCTTTGCTTCGTTCATCCTCAGTTGGTGATGAGGTTGTATTCTCGAATTTCTGTGGCCAAACTGTCTGCTTCTGGGCCAATGATGACTTGAACCGCATTTGTCCCTGGGCGCAACACACCTCGGGCACCCAAACGTTTCAATTCTTGATCGTTGACTTTATCTTTGTCAGCAACAATCAGGCGCAAGCGGGTGGTGCAGGCATCGACTGAAGTCAGGTTGGATTTTCCACCCAAAGCAGCCACATAATCGATGATTCTTTGTTGCTCTTTTGTCGTGTTGGCTTCGTTGATTGCTGTTTTTTCGGTTTGTGCACCGTGAGTGACATCTGCTGTCGAGGCTGAACTGGTGGAGGTTGCTGGCACGAAAGCGGGGGCAGAGATGGGAGCGGTTGTCCCTGCTGTCGTGGGTGCTTCAACGAGTTCACGTCCTAAAGTCATGAGGTTGAATTTTTTAATGGCAAAATTGAACAGGAAGTAATACACCGCGAAGTATGCAAATCCAATTGGCAACAACATCAATGCATTTTCACCTTTGCCCATGGACAATAAATAATCAAACAGGCCTGCTGAGAAACTAAAGCCCAATCGAACATGTAAAAGGTTCATGATGACCAAAGACAAACCTGTCAGCACAGCGTGAATGCCATACAACACGGGTGCCAAAAACATAAAGGCGAACTCAACGGGCTCCGTCACACCTGTTAAAAATGAGGTCAGTCCCATGGACAGCAGCACGCCGCCAACCATTTTTTTGTTTTCTGGACGGGCATTGCGGTACATCGCCAAGCAGGCTGCGGGCAAACCAAACATCATGATGGGGAAGAAGCCTGTCATGAATGAACCGGCAGTTGGATCGCCAGCAAAGAAACGGTGCAAATCACCCGCAATCGCTTTGCCTGAACCGTCTGTGAACGAACCAAAAACAAACCAAACAAAAGAATTTAGTACGTGGTGTAAGCCTGTGACCAACAACAAGCGATTTAAAGCACCGTATAAGAACAGACCAAGACCACCCGCACCGATGAGCCAGTGACCAAACGCGTCCAGGGCATTTTGAATGGATGGCCAGATAAAGCCGAGCGCAACACCAAAGATCACCGCGACCAAGCCCGTGATGATGGCCACAAAGCGTTTACCACCAAAAAATGCCAAATACGGTGGCAATTTGATGTTGTAGTATTTATTGTACAGGCCGCCCGCGGTCAGCCCCATGAGCACGCCCGAGAGCACGCCCATGTTAATTTTTTCATCAATGACTTTGAGTACAGCCACCAAAATCAATTGACCAATTGCCCCTGCTAAACCAGCGACACCGTTGTTCTCTTTGGCAAAACCGACTGCAATGCCGATGGCAAAAAGTAGGGGTAAGTTGCCAAAAATCGCATCACCCGCTTGTGCCAAAATTTTGATGTTTAATAAGTCAGGTTGCCCCAACCGCAGCAATAAACCTGCGATGGGCAGTACAGCAATGGGCAGCATCAAGGCGCGCCCCAATTGCTGTAGACCATTAAATGATATTTTCATGTCTATCTCCTAAAGGTGAACATAATAGTTAAAACTTTATTTTTTATAAAATACAGGACGCACAGAAAAGCTGGGTTTTGCATTTTTCGTGCTTCTTGTAAAAGACTGCTGTAGGGTTCGAAGTGACTCTGTTATCGGTATTGTGGGGTGGAGGGATGTTTTTTTCTTGATTTATCCTCCTTCCAGTGAGGCCAAAAAGGCATGCACGTTCTGGCGAACGTCTTGTGCAGAGTGCAGTGTTAAACAGGTTTTGACCAAGGTTTGGCACGCGGCAAGGTCAAGTCGTCTGACCTGCGTTTTGATGTGGGGCACATTCGCGGCCCCAACGGACAGTTCAGTGATGCCCAAACCAATCAATAAGGGGATGGCCAATGGTTCTTCAGCCAATGCACCGCAGACGCCCACCCATTTATTGTGTTTCGCTGCACCTTGGGTGGCAATCTGAATCATCCGCAGAACAGCAGGATGTAGGCCATCCAGGCGGCTGGCCAGCTCAGGTTGACAGCGATCCATGGCCAAAACGTATTGGGTCAAATCATTGGTGCCAACCGAGAAAAAATCGACGTGTTCACTCAATTGATCCGCCAGCAATGCGGCTGATGGCACTTCAATCATGACGCCCAATTCAGGTAAATCTGTGAGGCCGAGTTGAGTGGCAATATGAACCAGCCGTTCTCGCACCTGTTTGACTTCAGAGACATCGCTGATCATTGGCAACATGATGCGGCATGATCGGGTGGGTTTGACGTGGAGCAAAGCTTCCAGCTGGGCATCCAACATTTCTGTTCGCGCTAAACCCAAACGCACACCACGTAAACCCAAAGAGGGGTTCTCTTCTTTGGGCATCGAGACATAACTGAGTTCTTTGTCCGCGCCAATGTCAAGCGTGCGAATGATGACGGGCTTATCCACCATCGTGTCGACAATGGCTTGGTAGTGCGCTTGCTGTTCTTGCACGTTGGGCATGGTTTGACGGTCAGTGAACATCAGCTCGGTGCGAACCAAGCCGATGCCATCCGCACCATTGTTCATGGCTTCGCTGGCATCTTGAGTGTGAGCAATGTTGGCCGCCACTTCAATGGTGTGTCCATCGAGGGTCACCGCTGGTTGGTGGGCATGGCGTAATGCATTTTGTTTGAGTAGGGTCAGCTCATGCATGCGTTGTTTGGCTTGTGCCTGTTCAGCATCGCTGGGGTTGACAATCAAGTGACCTTGTTCCGCATCAACGATCACTATTTGGCCATTTTTTAACTTTAAAATTGATTCCCCAAGGGCCACAATAAAAGGAATACTCAGTGCACGAGCCAAAATAGAAACGTGACTGGTTGTGCCGCCTTTGGCCGTGACCATGCCTCGGATTTTGTTTTTTGAATGGCCACTGAGGGTCGATGGCCAGATGTCATCCGCCAAAACAATGACGTCATCAGGCCAATCGGTGTCATCCATCGGGTTGTTGTGGGCAGGTGCCAAGGCGTTTAGTATCTGTGAAGCAAGGTCTTTTAAATCGCTTGCACGTTCACGAAACAGTGCCAAAGCAGATCGTTCAAGTTGATCCATCAATGTTTGTGTTTCTTGGCGAACGGCGATGCCTGCTGTGTGTTGATTGCGAATGGCTTGGCGGATGAGGTTTTGCCAAACCTCGTCTTCCAACAGGCTCAGGTGTGCCGCTTGAATGTCTTTGAGCGCAGACGAATGACTGGAAGCCATTAATTCGTTTTTAACTGAAGCCAATGCATCATCAAGGCGTTGCAATTCATGCTCGACACTGACAAATGTTTCATTGAATTGCGGCCATTCTGTGCGCAGATGCATGATTGTGCCCAAAGCCACGCCACGGGAGGCAACCACGCCTTGGCATGCCGTGTCTTGTAGAGGAGAGCAGGTGTGTGCTGGCAATGTTTCGCTTGAGTCATGAATGACATCGGGTGCTTGCTTTGATTCATCAACGTGTTCAATGATGTCAATCATGGCCGCAGCGGCTAGAGCCGCATCAGTGCCTTCAGCCGACACCATGATGTGTGCATGCTCAGGAATGCTCATCATCAGAATGTCTAAAGTGCTCTTGGCGTTGGCTCGCGCACTTTGGTAGTGCAGTTGAATGTTTGAGGCAAACAGCTTTGCCGTTTTTTGCACCAAGGCTGCCGGGCGTGCATGTAAGCCATTGCGGTGTTTGACCATGGCCACCACCTCAACATGGGTTGATGGGTTGGCTGAAGGGGCCGATGCTTGTGCTGTGGGCGGAAAGTGATCGAGTGTTGCACCAACATACACGCCTGTGGGCATGGGTGTGCTCACATTGAAAGGGGCGACACGGTCGTAATGCCATTTAAACTCGTCCGAATTGAGCAATACAAAAATCACCAATGTACTCGGTACAGATTTCTTTAAATAAGCCAGATCAAAGTGGATGAGTGGATCCCCCGCTTGCACCGACTGATCCAAAGCAACTTGAGGTTTGAAACCTTGGCCATTCAGGGTCACGGTATCCACGCCGATGTGCATGAGCACCTCTGCGCCCGTGGATGACACCAGTGTGATTGAGTGCCCTGTGCTGGCAAGTTGTTTCACAACCCCATCGAAAGGTGCATACAGCACCCCCTCAATGGGATTGATGGCAAAACCCGTACCCAACATTTCTTCCGCAAAAACGGGGTCGGGTACTTGGCTCACGGGCAGCAACGTCCCTGTGACTGGGGCAATGAGTTGTAATGTGGTCATGCTTGTCTCCTTTTTTTTAATGTATTTAATGTGTTTGCGTGACCTTGTTTAAATAAAGCGGGCGATCTGGATCCATGTCTCGATGCAGGGCGAGTTCTGATAAAAACACATAAAAGCGTTGCAAAGCCGCGATGGGGGCTAACGTTGAACACAGAGGCGTTTTTCCATCATGGGCATCCAAAATCATCACGCCCGCACGCACCAGTGAATCAAGTACATGTGTTTCAGTTGCACACACAGCCAAAACATGGGCCCCACGCGCCCGCATTTCGATTGAAAAATCAATCAATTGCTGTTGCTCGGGTCCAGGGGTGATGAAGACCACGACGGGGTAGTTGGCTTCAATCAATCGCATCGGGCCATGCCGAACCTCGGCAACACTGAAGGCCTCAGATTGAATGGCACAGGTTTCTTTCATTTTTAAGGCCGCTTCGAGCGCAATGCTGTGTGATAAACCACGCCCAATAACAAACACGCGTTTGGCCATGCCGAAAACATCCAGTACCCGATTGGGCACGCTTTGCACTGGGTGTGTAAATTGATCGACCAAGGAAAGCAATGCCTCAAGCATCTGTTGATCGTCTCGCCACACAGCGACAAATTGAGCGGCTAGGGTCATGATGCCCAGACAGCTTTTGGTGGCTGCAACACTCAGCTCTTGACCAGCATCGATGGCCCAAGATAAATGGGCTGCTTGTTCAAGCGCACTGTTGGCTTGGTTGACGCATGCGATGGTTTGCGCCCCGTGTTCACCCAAATGGGTCAATGTGTCAACCAAGTCAGGGCTGGCACCCGACTGAGAAAATCCAAAAGCCACAGAAGATGAGACCTTGAGCGGTGCGTGGTGCAGCGTGACCAAAGAAGGGGGGAGGGACACTGTTAAAATCCCCAATTCTTGCATGACCAAATAGGCAAAGTAATGTGCTGCATGGTCAGAACTGCCACGGGCAACCGTGATGAAAGAGCTGGGATGCAAAGCTTTAATCACATCAACCAAAGCGGAGGTGTGTTTGATATTGGCCAATTGCCCTTTGAGCATGTCACTCGCTTGCAACGCTTCACGGTGCATGTGGGTGGTTGGGTGTGTATTAGGCATGAGCCTCTCCTCGGGTGTAGACGGTGTGTAAGTGAAGGTCTTGGTCAATGACAACAATGTCAGCAATCGCTTGTTCGGTCAGGTGGCCTCGGTCATGCAAACCTAAATATTGAGCGGGTAAAGCCGACAGGCGTTGCGAAGCTTCGGCGACCGACAGGCCGATGCTGTGTAAGTTTCGGAGGGCATCGATCATGGTCAAAGTGCTGCCAGCCAAGGTGCCGTCTTTAAGGCGAACGCCGCCCAAACACTTGTTCACCTCTTGAGAGCCGAGCATGTACATGCCATCGGGCATGCCCGTGGCTGCGGTGCCGTCGGTCACGCAATACAGATGTGGAATGGCGCGCAAGGCGACGTGGATGGCCCCAGGATGAACATGCAATAAATCAGGAATGAGCTCTGCGTAGTTCGCATGAGCCAATGCCGCACCAACCATGCCTGGTTCGCGGTGATGCAACGGTGTCATGGCGTTGAACAAATGGGTAAAACCACTGACGCCGTGCTTGAGGGCATTGACCCCATCCTCATACGAGCCATGTGAATGACCAATTTGGACGCGAATGCCCATTTGGGTCAAATGTTCAATCAAGTGTCGGTCGCCCACACATTCAGGTGCCAAAGTCAGCACACGAATGGGAGTGATGTCATTCAGATGCAAAATTTCTGCGAGCACAATGTCTCGAGTCCACGCAGGTTGTGCGCCCAATCGGCCTGGATTGATGTAAGGGCCTTCGAGGTGAACACCCAATACTTCTGCTTGGTCTTTGTCGATTGTTTGAGACAGGTGTTGTTTGATTCCTGTCAGAACCTGCTCCAGTTCTGGCAATGGGGCGGTCATGCTTGTTGCTAAAAAACTGGTTGTGCCGTGCTTGATCTGATGCCGCGCGATGTGTGCCAAACTGTCTCCGCCTGACATCAAATCAACGCCTGCGCCGCCATGCACATGCAAATCAATGAATCCTGGGATGAATTTTAGCTCGTCTCGCCTCATCACCATTTCTTCACTGATGGGGGTGCCACGGATCTGGGTGACCTGTGTGCCTGTGATGGTCATTGAGCCTTGCAGCCATCCTGTGGGGGTTAATATGTCACCCGTTAAGTTAAACATCGCCTGCTCCTTCTTCTCTTTTTTAAACACCATTTTTTGGTGGTTTTTTTTGGTGGTTTTTTGTGATTTTTTGACACATTCAATCGGGATGAACATGTTATAAATTTCGATTCAACTCCACGGTGAAGTCATAAAAATCACTGCGGCAATACGTGGTTGAGTATTCAATGATTTGGTTGTTCTGATCAAAACCGATGCGCATCACCTGCAAGACCGCTTGTCCTACAGGAATTTTGCAATATTTGGCCACCTGCTCTGTCGCATTCATGGCCAATATGTGTTGCTGAGCACGCACCAGACCATGACCAATGCCATCCAAATAGTCATATAAAGAACCCATGATTTTTTCTGGTTCAGGCACCACCGAGGCGGGCAACACATTCACTTCGTAAGCAATGGGTTTGTTTTCCACAACCCGTTGACGTCTGAGCCGAAGCACAGGAACGTCCAAAGCAATCGATAATTTCAGTGCCTCATCTGCTGTGGGGACATCAATTTTTTTACTTAACCAAACGGATTGTGGATGTAAGCCCCTGTTTTTAAATGCTTCAGTAAAGCCTTGTAAACGTCCCAAAGGTTGTTCATAACTGTGTTTGACAAAAGTCCCCGCACCACGCCGGCGATAGGCTAAACCTTCCTGTACCAATAAATCGTAGGCGCTTCGGGTGGTGACCCGTGACAGCTTTAACCAACCTGACAGCATCCGTTCAGAAGGCAGCGCCTCGTCAGAGGTCCACCAGCCTTCACGAATGGCCAGACCCAAATTAACGGCCAATTGCACGGCAAGGGGGGTCTTTGAATCATGATTGATTCGTAACGTGTCGTAGTTGCGTTTCATGAGGCGCTTTCATATCGGCAAAAGTGAACAAGGCGAGCAGGCGTTGGACGGCTCTTGGAATGCATTGTGCGCATTCATTCAAGTTTAGGCAATACCAATTTTTCAACAGCTTATTTTTTATTTTTTGTAATATATTGTTTTTAAATGATTATTTTTTTATTGGAAATGCATGTTGCCGACTAATTTTATATTGTGATTAAAAATCAATTACTTATGTTTAATACCACTTTATCGGGTCTCTTCACGCTTTTTTAGTTTAAATGGGCAAAATAAGGTCATTTTTTAATAGACAAAGGTCAAGTGCACATGTCAAGTGCACATAAAAAAGCCCCAGTGAAACACACTGGGGCTTTTTTATGGCATCAAGGAGGGGGGCTCATAAGGCGTGCAAACTGTACACGGTTTGCACACACGCACGTGCCGCTTCAGCGCCTTTTTCAACAAAGTGGGCATGATAAAAATCAGTGTGCTCACTGTGTTGGTGAAAGTGGTGTGGGGTCAGCACAACCGAAAACACGGGCACATCGGTGTCCAGTTGCACACGCATCAAGCCATCGATCACGGCGTGAGCCACGAAATCATGGCGATATAAGCCACCATCGACGACCAGACCACAAGCCACGATGGCGTCGTATTGTCCGCTGAGTGCGATTTTTTTGGCATGCAGGGGAATTTCAAACGCACCGGGAACGTGGATGATGGTGAGTACGTCGGGTGCGATGCCTTGGGCGGCCAGTTCATTTTCAAAGCCCATTTGTGCTTGTTGAACGATGTCGGCGTGCCATGATGCTTTGATCATGGCGATGCGCAGGCGTGGTGCGGGGTGGGACTGTGCAATCGTAATTGCAGTGGGTGTGGACAGCTGATTCATGGTCATCCTTTGATGGCGATTAACAAGAATCAGGGCGCGCGAAAAAGCCACCAAGTGAATGGTGTTGATGCTCAATCTCTTTTATCCGGACTTTAACCGTCGGCTCTGGATTTGAACCAGATCTGCTGACCTCATGCGTGGCATGAGCGCTCGCGGGCTTCTGTGTGAACAGTTACCGCCGGTGGGGAGTTTCACCCCGCCCTGAGAATGGTGCTGAACAATTGGGTTCAGCGGTGTCATTGTAAACGGGATTGGACTTTGCTGCTGAGGTGGTTGAGAGGTGTTGTCGTCATTGGTTTGTGAATATAAATGACCGAAATAGAGCCATTTACAGTCATTTTCATGGACTATGGCGTGGTCGCAGGCTCATTGCCAGTCCTGTCGTGTATCATGATGACCGATGTGTGTGGTGTTACAGATTGACCCCACACCGTGATGAATTTTTTATTTTTATGATATTGATTGTTTATGCAGCCACCGATTAGCACGTTAACCCGCAAAACCTTATTGTTCCCCTTGGCTTTGGTGATTTTTGAATTTTGTGTGTACATCACCAATGACTTGATTCAACCCGCGATGATCGTCATCACACGCGAGTATGGCGTGGATGCCACGTGGAATGCATCGGCCATGAGCGCATTTTTATTTGGCGGTGTGATTTTGCAATGGCTTTTTGGCCCATTGTCGGATCGCGTGGGGCGGCGCAAGGTGCTCTTGTCGGGCGTGGCCTTCTTTATTGTGAGTTGTTTGGCGACACTTTGGGCGAGTGACATTCATCGCTTTTTGGCTTTACGGGTGTTGCAAGGGGTGGCTTTGTCCTTCATTGGCGCAGTTGGGCATGCGGTGATTCAAGAAGCGTTTGAGGAAAAAACGGCGGTGCAAATCAGTGCGTTGATGGCCAATGTGGCGATGATTGCACCGTTGGTGGGGCCTGTAGCAGGTGCGGTGTTTGTGGATTATTTACCGTGGCGTTGGGCATTTGTGATGATTGCTGCGGTGTCATGTGTGTCTTGGTTGGGTTTGTTTCGCTACATGCCCGAAACAGTGAAGCCTTCAAAAGAAAAACTACCCATTAAACAAATTGCCTATGATTTTTGGCACTTGTTGTCGAATCGACATTTCATGCAAACCACGGTGTCGATTCCTTTCATGAGCATTCCGCTGGTCAGTTGGATTGCGCTGGCGCCGACGATTGTGATTTCAGATTTTCATTACAGCAGCTTGGCGTATGGTCTGATGCAAGTGCCTATTTTTGGTTTTTTGATTTTGAGTAACATTGTCTTGGCGCATCGGGCGAAAGTGTGGCGTTTGGGTTCATCGGTGCATTATGGTTATGTGTTTTTCTTGCTGGGCTGGTTGCTGATCGTATTAGGGGGCGCGGGTGTGCAGCCTGTGATGATGCTGGTGCTGGGGATTTGCTGTTTTGCTTTTGGCGAAGGGATTGCGATGTCGGTGCTGTATCGTTTTGCCATGACGGCTTCGGATCGACCGTATGGTGTGACGTCATCGGTGATTGGGATGCTGCACATGTTGGGTTATGCGCTTGGTGTTGAAGTGTTTAAACATGCGTATTTTGCATGGGGTGTGATGGGCTTTGCTTTGTGCAGCACCGTGTGTCTTTTGATTTATATGGGGTTGAGCCGAGGGGCTGTGGCGCATGCGATGATGTTGCGTTTGGATGGGGAGGGCGATGCAGCGGTGACCGCATCGCATTAATCATTGAGTATTGATTTCTGATGTTGTTTGATGTCGTGGCTTGATTGTTGGTTTGATTGGTGGTTTGATCGTTAAGCGGTCAATAAAGCCAATGCACGTTCGAGGTAAACCCAAAAATCAGCACCGTCACGGGTGTTGACCCAAGTGCCGTCAGCGAATTTAAAGTGGTAGCCACCTTCGCGTGAAGCAAGCCAGACTTCATTCATGGATGCTTGTTGATTGACGATGACTTTCTGACCGTCGTCATTTTCGATTTCGAGCACTGCGCCGTGAGCCAGGACGTCTAAATCGGCTTCTTTTGCTTCGATGTGTTCGCCGATGGCATCAAATAATACTTTTACTTGTTGTAGGAATTCAGTTTCCGTCATAATAGACCCTTTGTTGAAATGCGGATGTATGGCGCATTGGACTGTGCGCGAATGTGAGGATTATATATGAGAACGGTGATTCGATTGGCTGTGTTGTTGGGCGCGACAGCGATGCTGTGCACGGCTTGTGGCTATAAAGGCCCGTTGTATCTGCCTACGACGGAACCAACCATCAGCAAAGCACCCGTGACGGCATTGCCATCCGACACATTGAAGAAATAAAAAACACCTGTTAAACATCTGTTTTTTAAAAAGAGCGGACTTGTTTCGCATTTCCCTAATTTTTTAATCTATTTTTAGAAGTTGTGATGATGACTACGCCTTACCCAAACCCGACCTTGCACCTCGAAAACAATGCATTGATGTTGGAAAATGTTGATTTAAATGCTGTGGCACGTGTGCATGGCACGCCTTTGTATGTGTATTCCAAAGCTGCTTTGCAATCGGCGTGGGATGCGTGGCAAGTGCCTGCGGATCGTCCGATTCACATTTGTTATGCGGTCAAAGCCAATTCAAATTTGGCCATTTTGAGTTTTTTTGCCAAGCAAGGTGCTTTTTTTGACACGGTGTCGATGGGTGAAATTTCACGTGCACTGGCTGCGGGTGCGCCTGCGCATCGCATCGTTTTTTCGGGTGTGGGCAAAAGTGTGGCGGAAATTGAGTTCGCTTTGACCGAAGGCATTCATTGTTTTAACGTCGAATCCATCACGGAGTTGGATCGCATTCATGCCGTGGCCACACGTTTGGGTAAGCAAGCGCCGATTTCATTGCGCATCAATCCTGATGTGGATGCCAAAACCCACCCATATATTTCGACGGGTTTGAAAGAAAATAAATTTGGCATTGACCACACTGAAGCTTTGGCAGCCTACATGCATGCCGCGACTTTGTCGGGCTTGAGCATTGTCGGTATTGATTACCACATTGGTTCGCAACTGACGTCATTGACACCTTACCTTGATGCACAGAATCGTTTATTTGGCCTCATCAAGCAGTTGAGCGATGCGGGCATCACATTGACACACATTGATTTGGGTGGTGGTTTGGGCGTGCGTTATCGTGATGAAGTGCCACCGACAGCGTCGTCATTGGTTGAGCAGGCTTTGGCTGGATTGCGTGAAGCGGGCTTCAATCATGCGTTGATGTTTGAACCGGGCCGCTCTTTGGTGGCGAATGCCGGTGTGATGTTGACCGAAGTGGAATACATCAAACCGACGCAGCATAAAAATTTCGCCATTGTTGATGCAGGCATGAACGATTTGATCCGCCCAGCGTTGTATCAAGCATGGATGCAAGTGGTCAATACGGTTGAGCGCGACACAGCGACCACCACTTATGACATCGTTGGCCCCGTGTGTGAATCGACCGATTGGTTTGCCAAAGACCGTGATTTGGCTGTGGAGGCGGGCGATGTGCTGGCGATTTTGAGTGCTGGCGCGTATTGCATGACCATGGCTTCGAATTACAATTCGCGTCAGCGTCCCGCAGAATTATTGGTTGATGGCGATACGGTGCATGTGATTCGGACGCGCGATGTGCTGGCATCATTGTGGGAAAATGAGCATATTCCTGTTTAAGTAAGGTTTACTAAAGCTTTTGAGGGTGAGGCATTCATTTGACTGACTCAAGTGTTGCTTTTTGACTTCAAAAAAACAATAAAAGTTGAGCCATTTTTTTAAATGCGCTCAACTTTTGTTTTTTTAGAAAATCCTTTTCAGGCAGTTAAAGTGCCAATCTTTGATGGGCCTCAATAGAAATGCATTTGTATAAAAAAACAGAAATTGGCTTTTTGAGTCGTTATGGGTAAGGTGTTTGGAGTGTGCATGGGTGCGAAATAGGTGTGCACATGCCTCAATGTGGGAAATATCCTATAATTTCTCGTTATCTGGCACAAGTACACGCGCTATCGCGTTAAAATGACTGAAATATGTGAACGGGCGTCATTATTTGTACGCCCATTTAAGTTGTATAGGATATCGTTTCATGGCCACAAAACCCGAAATTTTTAAAACCCCCTCTTTGTCTGAGCGTGCGAGCCAGCTGATGCGCGAAATGAAGTGGGTCTTATTTGCCATCTTAGGTGCCGCTTTGCTGCTGATGTTGCTGTCGTATGACACCAAAGATCCCGCTTTCAATCATGTGAGCAGCCAACAAATCACCATTCACAATTGGGTGGGGGCGCTTGGTGCATGGGTGGCTGACATCATGCTGTATATTTTTGGCTTGTCTGCGTATTGGTGGGTGGTGTTGTGTGGCTCCATCATCTGGTTTGGTTACCGTCGATTTTTACACCTCAGTCTGTTTTCAACGAAAGAGCGTGGAGACATTCAAATTGAAGAATCGCGCGATAAATTTTTGTTTCGTGCTGGTTTTGCTGTGTTGCTGTTTGCCAGCATGGGTTTAGAAGCCCGTCATATGGCAGGGTGGACGAGTAATTTACCGTATAAGGCTGGTGGTGTGCTGGGCAATATGCTTGCAGGTGGCTTAACTTTGGTGGTCGGGCAGGTGTTCACGACACTGTTGCTGTTGTTTTTATTCTGTGCGGGTTTGAGTTGGTTTTTTAATTTCTCATGGTTGAGTGTGTGCGAGCAGATCGGTGCTGACATTGAGCATGCCTACGCTGCCATCATGGGCTATTTTTCTGCCAAAGAAGATGAAAAAGTTGGTGAAGTGGTGGCTGCACATCGTGAGAAAATTGTGGAAGAAGAAAAGCAACGGATTGAAACCGCTCCACCCGTGATCATTGCCCCTCCTGCGCCGCCCGTTGTCCAATCAGAGCGGGTGCAGAAAGAAAAGCAAGTGTCTTTATTCAGCGACATGAACAACACGACTTTGCCAGAACTGTCATTGTTGGATCCTGCCGATGCCCATCAAGAAACAGTGTCAACCGAAACGCTGGAGTTCACATCTCGCCTCATCGAGAAAAAATTGCGTGATTTCAACGTGGAAGTCAAAGTGGTTGCCGCTTATCCAGGCCCGGTGGTGACGCGTTACGAGATTGAACCTGCCACGGGGGTCAAGGGCAGTCAAATCGTCAATTTGGCCAAGGATTTGGCGCGTTCATTCTCAATGACTTCCATCCGTGTGGTTGAAACGATTCCAGGTAAAACTTACATGGCTTTGGAGTTGCCCAATCCCAAAAGACAAATCGTTCGCTTATCTGAAATCATTGGCTCTCAGCTGTTTTTTGACTCAAATTCTCCTTTATCTGTGGCCTTGGGCAAAGACATCGGCGGCAAGCCTGTGGTGGCAGACATTGCAAAAATGCCTCACTTATTGGTTGCAGGCACGACAGGTTCAGGTAAATCGGTGGGCATCAACACCATGATTTTGTCATTGTTGTACAAAGCTGAACCCAAAGATGTGCGTTTGATTCTAATCGATCCGAAAATGTTGGAAATGAGTGTCTATGAGGGCATTCCACATTTGCTCTGTCCCGTGGTCACGGACATGCGTCAAGCTGCACACGCCTTGAACTGGGCGGTGGGTGAAATGGAAAAACGCTACAAACTCATGAGTAAGTTGGGCGTGCGTAACCTTGCGGGTTACAATAAAAAAATCGATGACGCCACCGCAAAAGAAGAGCATGTGCCTAATCCATTCAGCCTCACACCCGATGCACCTGAACCGTTGGGGCGTTTACCAAACATCGTCATTGTGATCGATGAGTTGGCCGATTTGATGATGGTGGTGGGTAAAAAAATTGAAGAATTGATCGCGCGCATCGCACAAAAAGCGCGTGCGGCAGGCATTCACTTGATCCTCGCCACGCAGCGCCCAAGCGTGGATGTGATCACGGGTTTGATTAAGGCCAACGTCCCGACACGCATGGCTTTTCAAGTGTCGAGTAAAATTGACTCTCGTACCATTCTTGATCAACAGGGTGCAGAAGCTTTACTGGGGCAAGGTGATATGCTGTATTTGCCCTCGGGATTGGGCATGCCGACTCGCGTGCATGGTGCTTTTGCTTCCGATGACGAAGTGCATCGTGTGGTCGAAAATTTAAAATTGAATGGCGAACCCGATTACATTGATGAAATTTTGAATGGTGGCACAGAGGGGGATGGCGAGTTTGGTGACAGTGAAAGCGGGGCGGAGGAGGCCGATGTGTTGTACGATCAAGCCGTGGCTTTGGTCATTAAAAGCCGTCGTGCATCGATTTCATATGTCCAACGCGAATTGCGCATCGGTTATAACCGTTCTGCACGGTTATTGGATCAGATGGAAAAAAGTGGTGTGGTCAGCAGCATGCAAAGCAATGGCAACCGCGAAGTGCTGGCCCCATCGCATGAATAGAGGGTTGAATGAAATGGAAATTAAGATGAACTCACACCTATTGAAATGGTTGATGTTTGCTGTCATTGTGTCGTTGATGGCCACTGTGCATGCACAAGCTCATGTTGAATACCCAGAGGTCTCCCCTGCTGTTGGCTCAAATTCGCATGCTTTGATGATGAAGCCTGAGGACTTTCCAAAAACACAAACCACTGCTCCTGAAAAAGTTCAGAAGCAAACACACATCAGATCACAAATCCATCGTACTCAAGCCCCTCGACAAACCAAACGCCGTACCCATCTTTCCAGCCATGAGCGGATGCATCGCAAGGGGCACGCAGTTTCGACCATGGCCATGCCTTGTGCACCTGTCAAACCTGTTCAGACCGATGTGTGCAGCATGCCAAAGTGAGCGTAAGCTTGTAAATGGTGCTGATGGTGTTGATTGATGGTTGATGGCACTTAAAATCACAATAAACAAGAAAGCCAAGCAGAGGTGCTTGGCTTTCTTGTATCAAAAAATTAGGTTTGATGTGATTGAGATTCGATTATGAAGCCAAATGGCTGAATTCCTCCCATGCCGCCATGGTATTGGCTGCATACATCAATGATGGCCCGCCACCCATATAGACAGCCATCCCCAGTGTTTCCTCCACCTCTGCTTTGGTTGCACCCAAGCGAACCAAGGCTTTGGTATGAAAGCCAATGCAAGCATCACAACGCACTGCAACACCCAAGGCGAGGGCAATCAATTCCTTGGTTTTTTTGTTTAAAGCACCTTCAGCCGTTGCGGCTTGGGCAAGTTCCCCAAACGCTTTCATGACATTGGGTGTATCGGTGCGTAAGCTGTTGAGGTGTTTATTCACTTCATTTGTGAGTTCAAGGTAAGATGGGATTTGACTCATACAATGTCCTTAATGCAAGTTTAAATTCTTAAATTCATCATTGTGGTCATGACCCTATTCATGAGCACAATTGTGCCGTTGACATCCTATTGCACGGAAAATAAGGGGGATATTGCATGGGTTGTTTCATCGCTTGCAAGTGTTCACGCCCAATAATGTGTACAGTGCACAGCTGCTCATCAACCCTGTGAGTAAAGGCAGCACGCCAATCCAACCCCACGTACCGATGTTGCCCGTTAAGGTCAAACCAATTAAAGCCACGCCGATGATGATGCGCAAAGTGCGGTCGAGTGAACCTATATTTTTCTTAAACATGGTGTTTCTCCTTGAGGTGTGGATGAAAATAGAACTTGCATGGGTAGGGCTTTGGTACATGATGTGGTGTCATTTTACTGGCCTAAACACATGATAAATTATAATCTATGTTTTAACAATATACTTTTTTATATTTTAATTTAATGTCCCATCAGGTGATGTGATCTGCAATGCGTTCGGCCAAAGCTGCAATCGTACGAGAGGGGTTGAGCCCCAAAGATTTGGGCACGATGGATCCATCGGCCACATACAAATTGGGGTAGCCGAACACTTCACCCAAATGATTGACAACCCCATTGCTTGGGGTGGTGCCCATGATGCAGCCACCCAAAGGATGCGGTGTGACCAAATTTTTAAGCAGCGTCCAACTCATGGGTACATCTGCGGTGCCTTCGGTCAATTCGGACAGTTTGACATGCATGTCAATCATGGCTTGCACTGTGGCTTCGCTTGCGTCAATAGTCCAATTCAACTTGAGTTCTTTTGACCATGGTGGCCACATGCTGTGTCCCAAATAGAGTTGGCCATCTGCGGCATCTTTGGATTGACCAAACCATGGCATGACGTTCTCAAGCGGGTTATCGATGGAAAAAACTTGACGCACCCAGTGCAACAGCACATTGGATGAGGTGAGTTTAAATGCAGGCATGGCATTGGCGAAATGGTGCAGCAGGTTGGGAAAACCACCATCTTCAACAAAAAACCCCTCTCCTCCAGCGCTGCCGTCTAAAAAATCAATGGCACATGTGATGGTGGGGCCTTGGCTGGGGTTGATGGCGCGTTGTTCATAGACGGCAGGGGTTAAAAAATCCCCATTTGAACTCCATTTTCGCCCGAGATAATCGCTGATGTTGGGTAAGGTGCCATACTCATCGCGCGCACGCAACAATAACTCTGTTGAACCGAGTGAACCTGCGGCGATGATCACGCGTTCGGCGGTTTCTGAACCTTCCAACAATTCACCTTGTTCGATGCGTTTGAAATGCACCGTGTAACCATCTGTATCGTGTGAAACCGTGTGCACGATGTGCAATGGCCGAATGTCGGCGCCAAGATTTTCTGCATGGGCAAGATAGTTCAGGTCCAGTGTATTTTTGGCTTGAACTTCACAGCCAATGTCGCAGTTGCCACAGTGCACACACGTGCCTTGCATGCGGCCAAATACATTCATGTGTTTGACACTGTGCTGTGCATCGAAGGGCATTTCACGGTCATAGCTGAAGCCCTGGTCAAAAGTCACTGCCAGAGGTAAAGGGCGAAAACGATCGGCATATCCGCCCCGCTCAGCGGCTTCTTGCATGAGTTTATAACGCTCCGTCAGTTGATTGTTGGGCAACGTGTTGACCGAAAGCATGTATCCCACGCGGTCGTAATATGGTTTTAATTCCTCAAAGGTGATTTCTTTTGGCCAACCTGTATTGAAGACATCGGGTTGTGCTTCAACTGAAATGTTCGCGTAAATCAAAGAGCCGCCACCCACGCCAGCCCCTTGTGCAACCACCATGTCATCCATCACACGCAAATCAATCCAACCGTTGTGTTTCTCTGGGTCGTTGTTGTCCCAAAACCATGGGTCGTTCATGTCACGTGGATACGTTTCAGGTGTCCATCGTCGCCCACGTTCAAGAATCAAAACTTTCATGCCTTTTTCTGCCAACCGACACGCGGTGACGGCTCCACCAAAGCCGCTGCCGATCACAATGGCATCATAGGTGTTCATCATCGTCTCCTTCTTCGTTTTTGCTCGTTTGACTTTCAGGTGAGTTTTGGATGCGAATGACCTCAATCAATGCGGCCTTAATCTCAATGCCATCAGGAACGAACCACGGCGTTTCATTTTTTTCTTCGACTTCAAGTAACCATTCTTTGATGAATGGCCAGCGTTTGCGTTTTTCAAGCACGGTGACATGAGGGCTGATCGCCCAGCGCGTGCAGGCTTTATCCACCTTGATGGCGTATAAACTGAGGTGATCGGCTGTGATGTGGATGCGTAAGAAGTTTTTAAAATTGGGGTTGTGTAAAGCTGAAAACACTTCATCGGCATGCATGCGCGCCACAATATTGGACACGATGAGATACAAACCAAACAACAGCCCACCTGCAAAAAATCCAAAGAGCAACGATTGCACAGTGAACAGCCCAATTTGCCACAGGGAGTGCAGCCATTTCTGCACAGGAACACCTTCGCTGCTTAAATTTAAATTTGGATATACCCAACCAATGTTAATTTTGGCAATGATCCAGAGCAATATCACGGCCAATAAGATGTGGCAGCAGCCATGAAGAGCACCCCATAACATTTGTTTGGGCAATGATGCGTTGTGTGTGCCTGTTGCAAATAGAATCAGGCCGACAATGGGCAATGCAGTCAGGCCGAGCGTTGTCGGCTGATGTGCCAAAATGGACCAAAACTTAAATAATATGTTGCTGAAATTGGAGGGGACGAATTCAAGGGTTGCCCAGTTTTCCATTAAAGTTTGTGTGCAGCCTGAAACATTGAAGCTGCATGTTTTGGTTGTGAACTCACTTGAACTTTGCCAAATCCAAGCGTAAAACGAATACAGGGTAGCCAAAAAAACAGCAAAGGCAGGGTTGTGCCAGCTGAACAACAGGTTATGCCAACGCAGCTGTCGTGAGACCGATTTGGGTGGATTGACTTGGATCAAGTCCAATTGCACTGCGTGTGCTGCACCATCAATCAACAGCTCGTTGGGTAGTTCGTGTGTGCCTAACAAAAATGCACCGCCGCCGCCTGCTGTGATTTTATGGGTTGCATTGGAAAGGCTGTGAAAATGAGCATAATGGTGTAAATCACCCGATAACATGAAGGTCACGTGTGCGCCTTGGTTGGTGATCAGCTTTTCAAGGTACTGTATGCCCAAATAAGCCTCATGTCGCTCTTTGCTGTTGAGTCTGACATCACCTGCTTCTATCCATGTGGGTTTAGGACTGCATAGAATCACGCGATCGGTGTCGGTCAGTTTTTTTGCAAAATATTTGAAATACTCGGCTTGTGCAATGTCGACATCCGATTCAAGCTGAATATCAACCCCCCACAGCCACCAGCCGTGTGGCAGCTCTACAGCAAAATAGCTGCGGTTTTGCATGGTTTTTCGACCACCAATCCAACGACCTTGACAAAATAAACGCAAAAAACCTGTTAAACCATCGTACCAGTCATGGTTGCCTGGGATGGCCAGTATTTCGGGGGCTTGCCTGTTTGAGTACGGTAGGGCGGCTTGATAAGGACCGACCATGCGCTCAGAGTAAGCTGTCCGTGAGGCCACGGGATACACTTGGTCACCCCCCATGACCAAAAGCTGTCCACGCTTTAATGGCAGCTCACAGTTTTCAACGGTCAACTCTGTTTGAGCCAAAAGCCATGCCAAGCTGTAAGTGGCATGCCAACCATCGCCTGTGTCTGCAACGTAATCCACCCACAACTCATCCGCTGAACGATAATCCAAATAAATGTCGTCTTCCAACATATCGTTTGCACCAAGTGCCGCTTGTACCTCACGGCGATCAGCGTAAGCACCAAACAGCCCACCTAAAACGGCTCGCAAGCCTGTATCAATCAATTGAAATGGGTTCATCCAATTCACCGTTGGGTGTTGAACGACGTGCACCTTGATTTTTTTATTCTCCTCTTGCATCATCGTTCTCCCATCAGCACGCAATCAAAAACTTTTTTATTGGGTATCGAGTTTATTGGTGTGGCGCTTTATGTAAGTGTCGATCAACTCACGTGTAAAAAAGCCAAAAAACTGTCCAATTGTTTTGAATTTTTCACCCCATGAAGGGGCATTACGGGCATGCAGGGTCAACAGCAATCGCCCCAATTCGGCAACACCCAGATGAAGAGTCCCCGCGCCCACGATGTGTCCCGTTGCATCAAGACCTTCGTGCAAATGGCAGTACAGCGTCGTGGTAGCCCCCCATGTTTGGAACACATTGCCGTCGCGCACATGCTTTTTACCTGCGAGAAAATAAGTGTGTCCACTCATTTCAAAACCCAGTTCATAAACCATGTACTTTAACCCCCCTGTGCCACTGGGTGAAAATAAGCGGAACTGCCCATGCGTTGACGGTATGCTCAGGCCAAACGGTGTGAAATCAATGTGCCCATTGATGAGCCCTGTGTGCGTTGGATCATTGATGAACGCATCGATGTCGGGGATGTGAATTGCTGCGTGCATGGTCAATTCAGTGTGATGGGATTTCCCTTGCTGTACGCCTGTTTCAGGGGTGTCAACCCCCATGCTGAAAAACCCTTTCATGGTCTCTCTGAACATGATGCCTCGCCCTGTAGGCCCAAGCACTTGCGTGGCTTCGGGGGTTAATGGCACACCACGACTGGACTTGCTTTGTAAATAGCGTTTCGCATCGGCGTAACCAAGATCAATCAAAGTCGCGGCATCGATGCGATTGAGGTAAAAGTCTGGATCCAGTGGCAATGGGTTCAACGGTTTAATCACATGCAAAATAATGGGTTGAGTTTGACCATAAGGTGAATCACCTGCGGCAATGCGCTGATTCAATTCATTGACCCATTCCAACTCTTCATTTAGTTTACCCGCCGCACTGACTTCAATCATGTGCACGTATTGATCAAAAGGACCATCTTGATACTGATTGGAATTGCCAATGCACCAGACCAACCACAGCTCATTGGCACCCCGTTTAACCGCTTCAGTTAAATTGGCATCTTTAATCCAAACGGAATCAAAGTAGGTCATGCCATTGATTTGAACCGATGGCATGAAGATCGGTAATGAGATGCCTGCAACCAAATAATCCAAAGTGATGGCGGGGTGCTCAATCGCTTCATTGATTTTGCGCGTGAAATTGCACACATTGAATGTGCCAACAACCCCTTGTGCTTGGCGAATTTTATCGACATCTATGCCCAAATGCGGGAACACTTTTTGCACGATGCCATCCGCATCACCCATGGCACGTATGCGCATGCCTTTGAAATAATGTTTAATCGGCATCAACGAGACAAAATCACGTGGGTTCAAACTGCGCCAACGTTCACACATCTGTTGAGGTGTGAGGCCAGACAACAACATGGCTAAATTGATCGTCCCCCCCGATGTGCCATCGGCGTGTGAAAAAAACACATCCGCTTCATGCAAAGCCTGTAAAACACCCGCTTGCCAAGCCACCCGCATGCCACCGCCTGCGAGAATCAAAGCCTTGTGGTTGCTGCTGTCTTGTGCCGCCAACGCAACAGGGGTGGGGGTCATGGCGATTCCTTCCAATAACGTATTTTGCTCATGTAATACCAGTACAGCAGTGCAGAGCACAAATCAAATGCGGCAATCAGCAAGGCCAACCAAGAGAACAAATCGTTTTGAACACCAATGTACACGGCAATGGCAGCACCGAATTTTTGCAAACCCGCCCAAAAAACGACTGTATGTGAGTGAATGCACACACCATGCACCATCAAGCCGCCAAAAAACAGCATGAACATGCCAATGATGGCAAATAGGTGACTTGAAGTCGGGTTGATGGTGCCGCCCACCATACTCAGTACAAAAGAGGGGGCGAGCATTTGAATCAAACCGCTAATGAAGGTCAATGCTGCAATCGCGAAAACGATGCGTCTGAGGTCAATGTTCATGATGTGTGTCCCAAGAATAGGCTTTTGAGCCAAAGTAATACATCATCAACAACCACGCCAATGTCATGAAAATGAACCGAATGTCATTGAGAGACATCCATTCTCTGAGCAAACGTGACACTTCGTTGTTGTCGGCAATGTGTGTTGCCAGAATGCGATTGATTGGAATGATGTACATTTGCCCCACAACTGTTGAAACCACCAAACACAGCATGGCGGCCACGGACAGCCAACGCATGGATGTGCGCCACTCAGATCGAATCATGATGAGGTGACACATGAACATCAGGGGCACCACAATGGTGAAAAAATGAGTGGCTGCGGTTGTCGGCGGGATGAAGTGGTCGTAGTAGTTGCTGGCTGTGTACACCTCCCATGTCGGGTACCAAAAAAATCGCAATGCCCACAGCACACCGGCATACAACGTACAACCAAAGAAAACATAGGCGTTGTTGATGACCATCCAAATGGATTTCATGATGGGCTCCTTTATTTTTAAATGTGTGATTTGAAAAAATCTGTTTTGAATCGATGGGTTGTGTTTTTCGAGCGATTTAAAAATGACGATTAATAGATGAAACGGTGGAGATGATTTATGACCGGTGCGGTGGCTCCAACCAGTCTTGTTTTTGTTCAAGGTCGATCACGCTTTCAAAGCCTTGCATGGCTGTACTGGGTGGGGCATCTGCTGACAAAAACCAACATTCAAAATGGTCGTCGAGCACGCCTGCCGTTTCAGGGAAAAAACCTGCGAATAAAGCATCTTCACTGATGTCTAAATTTTTAAGAGCGGCCAATCGCGGGTGATCACCGATGACAAGGCGCGCCGCATTTTTCCCCATTTTGAAACCCATTTTTCCTTTGAAGTAAATATACGATGCCATCAACATGCCGCGAAAACCACAGTAATTGACCGCTCCCGTGTTCACAGGCAACCATGCCTTTTTGGGGGTGGCGACATCAATGCGCATCGCCAGTTGTCCATCTAAATCATATTGACTGCTGACCCAATCATCACCGATTAAAAAGTCCAGATTCGCTTGGTGTTTGGGCATGCCCCAAATGCCTTTACCGCCTTTGACTGAAATCTCAGTGCTGACGGGCAGGTCAAAGACATATTGTCCTGTGCCGAATGTTTTCATGAGTATCGCGGGCAGCAGGCGCGGTGCAGGATTGGCACCATGCGTGCAAGCAATGGCAATGCTGTATTCGATGTATTTGCCAATGTTGGTTTCTCGGTAATCAATCACCGTGATCACCAATAAACCCCGATGCCACAAGCGAAATGGATGCAGCTCATTACCTGGCAAGAGGGCGGCGGCTTTATCGGCGTCAATGCTGAAAGCCGCCATGAGTGCAGGCGAGCGCAATGAGCTGACGGGCAATTGGAAAGCGATGCCATCCACCAATGCATGTCGGCCTGCTTGGTGTTTCAGTCGGTTGGGGCGCATGATGTTCTCCTAATGAGGTCAATGTGTTGGGCGATTCAGTTCATCTAAAATGATTGGAAAGACATCCACCGCAGCACGTTGGCCAATGAACACATCCAAATGCCCATAGCCCGCCAACAGATGAAAACTGTGAAAATTACGGCGTTGCTCATTGAAAAATAGGTAAGTGCGCATCTGGCTTTCGGGCAAAAAGCAGACATTTTTATCGCCTGTTATAAACACCATGCGTGCTTGTGTTTTGGCTGGCTGTGCTGCAATGTGCTTGGGTAAAGTGTTTAAATGACTCACACCCATCAATTGTCCTGCTCGGACGCTTCGACTCATTTGTTTAAAAAAGGAAATGGGCACACTGGCAAATTCGTGGCGTATCCACTCATGTGTGGCTTCATTCAAGTTTTCATGCCGCCACAACACAGGAAAACCTGTGCCATAGGTGAAACTCGTGAACTTACACACATCGTTGTCACATTCATGATGGGTCAAACGCACCAAACCAACCAAAGCTTTTTGTACATAAGTATTTGATTGGATTGCCCATTGCGGATTGAGGTCTGGTGTCAAGCAACCCAGCAGAGGTGTGCAACAGATGATTTTAAATTTAGAAACATTCGGGATGATGGGATGCAATGACACCGCATTGCTGACAATCACATCCACTTGTGGCAGCAAGCCCGCCGCAGCACTGAGCATGAAGCTGGTTGAGCCTTGGCAATGAATCACGGCTTTGATGGTGGATGCGCCCGTGACATCAATGATTTTCCTCACAGCCGCAGGGTGATCGTAGACTGCGGCCTGATCAAGCGTCCACTGCGATGGGGGGAGATCAATGCTGGCACGCCAGTTTTCCAACCACACATCGTAACCCGCTTCTGCCAAATAACGCACAAGCGTCATTTCCACTGGGGGTTCAAAAATTTTGGATCGCACACCTGCACCGTGCACCAAAACGACAGGGCCGAGTGGTGAAGCGCCATGTGCAGCACGGACGCGCTCCAGTTTGCATTCAAAACCATCTGAGGCGTAAAAAGGAAAGCATTCTCTCATCAACATCACACACCTCAATTCTGGGCGGTTTTGATTGCGGTGTGAATACCCTACGGAGGTGGGTTAAAAATAGCTCACACAATGAAAAAGCGTTATGCACATATTTGATTTTTTTGGTTTTTTAACCATTTTTTTAACCATGACGTTAGTCATGATCCATGGTGTGCTTTGTGTCTTTAGACTTATATTAGTCTTTTTGCAATCAAAAAACAATGTAAAGATTGTGAATTTTTATTAAAAATAAAGCGTTTTTGTGTTGTTTTCTCCCGTTAATGGTTACAGCCAATGGTTGCAGCCTGAATGTAAAAAAAAGCCAAATGACATTTGGCTTTTTTTACATTCAGGTGAGTGATTCAAGACATGCACATGGCAATCATGTCATTGATGTTATGGTTTATTCGATTTGCTGACGTCAACGATTTTCATGGCGCTGCTGATGAGGGTCGATATGTCGCCCATGTTGGCAGGCACAATCAACGTGTTGTTTTTACTGGCCATGTTTTCAAAAGCTTTTACGTATTGTTCCGCAACTTTTAAATTCATCGCGGTGACGCCGCCATTCGATTGAGTGGCTTCACCGATTTGACGTAGAGCTGATGCGTTGGCTTCAGCAACCGCGAGAATAGCGGCTGCTTCACCTTGGGCTTTGTTGATGGCGGCTTGTTTTTCACCTTCAGAGCGTTGAATGAAAGCCTCTCGTTCGCCTGTCGCAATGTTGATTTGCTCTTGTTTGCGACCTTCAGAGGCTGCAATTAAAGCACGTTTTTCACGTTCAGCGGTGATTTGGGCTTGCATTGAGCGCAGGATTTCAGCTGGTGGCACCAAATCTTTGATTTCATAACGCAGTACTTTCACCCCCCAGTTGGTCGCGGCTTCATCCAATGCGTTGACCACTTGGGTGTTGATGACATCGCGTTCCTCAAATGTTTTGTCCAATTCCAGTTTGCCAATCACACTGCGCAAGCTGGTTTGAGCGAGTTGGGTGATGGCAAAAATGAAGTTGGATGAGCCATAAGAGGCTTTCATTGGGTCGGTGACTTGGAAGTAAATCACACCATCCACTTGCAATTGTGTGTTGTCTTTGGTGATGCACACTTGGCTGGGCACATCCATTGGGATTTCTTTGAGCGAGTGTTTGTAAGCGACGCGGTCCATGAAAGGAATGACAATGTTTAAACCAGGCAGCAATGTGCGGTTGTATTTACCGAAACGTTCCAGCACCCATGCATTTTGTTGTGGCACGACTTTGACGGCTTGAAGGACAAAAATAACGGCGAGTGCAAGTAAAATCAGAGGGAAAGTCAAAAGTTCCATGGTCAAAGCTCCTAATGGGGGTTGTGCGGGATTGTGTGGCGTGTGTCTGCAAGTTGAACAAGTGCTTGGGTGGCTTCAATAAGGTGAATCCGTAAAGTGAATCCTTTTAAAGCGGAGTCACCATCAGCCGCGTGCCTTCAAAGCGCACAATGCGGTATTCACCCGCTTGCGGATGTTCATCGGGTGTTTGTAACACCGCTTGCCACACACTGCCTCGATAATGGGTGTGGCCTATGCCATTGTGCCATTCATTCACGCTGACGATTTCACCCGCATCGAGTATGTCGTCGGCATGGGGGGATGATGTGCTGTTTTTTTGTTTCCGATAACGGTACACCCATGTGACCAAAATGGCAGAGGTGATCAAAAAAACCAAAGCTTGCGAGAGGAAAGAAGTCCCTGTCAATTGAGCGAACCAAGCCGCTGTGGCAGCTATGGCCAACATCAATAAATAAAATGTGCCTGATGCCAACTCGGTGGCCAGCAAGACGGCGGCAACAATCAGCCATGTGTAACTGGACATTATGATCTCCTTGAGATGAGTGGTTTTAATGCATGTGTGTTCATTATACGCCCGAACAGATTTGTACATATTTATACGGTTTGATTGCATGGTTGTCATGTCGAATGTCCGACTCGATGATATGATGACGTTGTTTACTTTTGATTCAATTTGGTTGATATATGCCCCCACAAGCGCCTGCTGTCTCTGACGCACTCCCCACCCTTGAAGCCACACGCACCGCTGCGCACATCCATTATGCAGATCGTCGCTTGCCTTCGGGTGAGCCCATGTTTGACCATGCCACGGGCATGAGTGATATTTTGACCCGTCTGGACGTGGCCGATGACATGCATGTGTCGGCGTATTTGTTTGGTTGGTTGCATGGCGAACACACCGCACGTGAGCGTGAGGCTCAGCTTGAGTCGTTGGGGCATGCATGGGGCGGAGAGCAATCGCATCGCGTCAGCAATTTGTATGCTTTGATGCACCTCGGTGAGCGTGCCAAAGTCAAGAGCAGCAGTGATAAAAATGCCAATCCTGACATGTTGGCACAAATTGAGCGTGTGCGTAAAATGCTGTTGGCCATGGCGAATGACATCCGTGTGGTGATTTTGCGTTTGGTCTCGCGCTTACAAACCTTGCGCTATTACGCTAAAAATAAGGTGGTTTGTCCTGTTGATGTCGCGCAGGAAACTTTACTGCTGTATTCTCCTCTTGCCAATCGTTTGGGGGTGTGGCAAATCAAATGGGAGCTGGAAGATTTGGCTTTCCGTTTTGCCGAACCTGTGACTTACAGAGAGATTTCCAAATGGTTGGATGAAAAACGCATTGAACGCGAAGATTTTGTCGCCAACTCCATTGCGGCTTTGGATCGTGCGCTTAAGGTGCAAAACATCAGTGCCCAGATTTCAGGTCGTCCCAAACACATTTACAGTATTTTTAACAAAATGCGTGGCAAGCAGTTGCAGTTCGCTGATTTATACGACATCCGCGCCTTTCGCATCATTGTCGATGATGTGAAAGATTGCTATGGCGTGTTGGGCGTGTTGCATCATTTGTGGCAGCCAATTCCGAAAGAATTTGACGATTACATTGCCCGCCCAAAACCCAACGGTTATAAATCGCTGCACACAGTTGTCGTGGGCGACGATGGGCGACCGATTGAAGTACAAATTCGCACCAACGACATGCATCAGTTTGCTGAGTACGGTGTGGCCGCACATTGGCGTTATAAAGAAGGCGGCTTTAAAAATGGTGCTGTTGTCACCACAGAACAATCCGCTTACGATGAGCAAATCGCATGGGTGCGCCAACTCATCAGCTGGCAAACGGATTTGACGCACACCTTGGCTGGGCAGGACAAAGCGTTCAAACTGCAAGACCCGCACATTTACGTGCTCACGCCTGACGCACGCGTGATTGAGTTGCCACGTGATTCCACGCCGATTGATTTTGCATATCACGTGCACACCAATCTTGGGCACTTGTGCCGTGGTGCGAAGGTCAATGGTCAAATGGTACCGCTGACCACCAAACTGCACACGGGGCAAACCGTCAACATCATTGCGGTTAAACAAGGCGGCCCTTCGCGTGATTGGTTGCGTGAAGGATTCACTAACAGCCCGCGGGCAAAGAGTAAAGTGCGTGCATGGTTTAACGCACAGGCCACGGTCGAATACATTGCGCAAGGTCGTGCCGTATTTGAAAAAGAATTGCAACGCTTGAGTAAAACAGCAGTCAAACACGACGACATCGCCCAAAGTTTGGGATTTGCCAAAACGGAAGAGCTGTATTTGGCTTTCGGTCGTGAAGACATGACCGCCCATAATTTAGAGGAGCTGTTCAAAAGCCAAGCGCCCGTTGAGCCCACTAAACCTGCGGCAGATGCCAACTGGGTCAGCGCACAGGCCAATAAAGGTGCCGTTGGCAAAGGCGGCGTACTGGTGGTCGGCTTGGATGATTTGATGACCCAGCTTGCCAAATGTTGTAAACCTGCGCCACCCGATGAGATCACGGGTTTTGTCACGCGTGGCAAAGGCATCTCAATTCACCGCAGTGGTTGTGATAATTTCCTCAATATGCAACACCAGCACCCAGAACGTGTGTTGGCCTGCACGTGGGCGACTCGCGCAGGCACGCGCTATGCCGTGGATGTGTTGGTGCATGCCCAAGAATCAGTTGACTTGATGAAGGACATCACCGACATCCTCGCCCGTGAAAAAATCTTGATCAGCGGTTTACGCACCGTTCGTCAGGGCGGCACTGATTCGCGTTGTCAGCTGAGCTTCAGCTTGGAAGTGGAAAACACCACTCAATTGCAAAAAGCCATGTCAGCGTTGATGCAGGTGACGGGTGTGGCGCAAGTTGAACGAAGTTAGATAGCAAAAATTAAGCAACGTTTTTTACTTTGCGCCATAACGTTTTATATAAAATAAACCGAAGAAATAGCCGCCTATTAAGCTACCAGTTAACATCAAAATGGTTAATTTTGGTAACTGAATCGGATCTAGCAGTAATGGAAAGGAAAGGTGGATTTGATCGTCCTCCCAAACAATTCTTTCTCTATCTAATAGAGCGTTGATGATGTAAAAAATACCTGATTGAAAAAGAGTCAGGGTTGAGGAGGTCAGCGCTGTTAGGCAAGCAAATTTTTGTTTGGATAACGAAGTAAAATGACTGAGAAGAGCACCTGTGATAGCGGCAACAACAAAGCCGTATGGGTAGGCTAATACTATGAAAAAACACGTGGTGAGAATGATTTCCCAATCAACATCCTCGCTTAGGTAGATCGAAATGGACCAAACTAAACCTGCCCAAAAGCCAGCAAAGGCAGGGGCGAGTTTTGTAAATCGAATGCTGTGATTGAAAGTATCTTGAAGTGATATGTTTTTGTTTTTTAACATTTGAGTTTCAATTGAGGTAAATCGTCCAAGCATAGTACAACGACAAGGCCATGCCTGTCAGAATCACGATGCGTTTCATCAACACTGCGGGCAGTCGTTGAGCCATGCGCGTGCCGACGACACCGCCGATCACACCCGCAATAAATGCTGGCAGTGTATACGACCAAGCCACCAGCCCCATGCTGATGAATGTCACCACAGCAATTGTGGAAATGACACTGGCGATTGCGTTTTTGTACGCATTATTACGCTGCATGTCGTGCACGCCAAACAACATCAGCATCGCCATCAACATCACCCCAAGGCCTGCGCTAAAAAACCCACCGTAAATCGCCAAAGCCAGTTGAATCAGAACGCCCCATACATTGGGCTGATCCAAGCTGAAACTGCGTGAGGGCGTGGCTTGATGGGCATTGAAAAAATGATGGATGCGTGCGCCGCTCGCAAATAAAGCGGTGGCAATAAAAATCAAGACTGGAATCAGCACGCGAAATCGGGCATTACCAATCGCCATCAATGCATACGCGCCAATCAGCGCGCCGAAGAGGCCAATGACGCACGCTCTGATTAAGGTTTTTCGCTCTTTCAGCAAAATGTTTCGATAGCCAATGCTCGCCAAAATGTGCCCCGGCCAGACTGCAACGGCGTTTGAAGCGTTCGCCAGCACAGGCGGCAAGCCCGCTGCCAAAAAAATCGGTAAAGTGAAAAATGTACCACCGCCAGCGACGGCATTGCACACACCCGCGATGAATCCAGTGAGGATGAGTAAAAAGAGGGTAAAAAGATCAGGAGGGTTCATGATGTGCCCGTTAAGAGTCAGGCGTGATTATAACGGCTTCTGCTGTTGATTCATGCCCATTTATGGTGACTTAAGTGACGGCTCGGCCTATTGCTCATTTGGTCGCAGTGTTTTTATGGGGCGTGTGCCAATTTTCGCCCCCGTCACCTCATCAATCGCCACAACCTTGATTTCTGTGCCCGTTTCAGCATCAAAAAAACGGGTCAAGTGACCTTCTCCACAGTGTTTTCGTCCCCACTCGCCCAGCATAAATAAGACGGGCAATAGCTCTTGCCCAGCCGCTGTGAGCAGATACTCTTCACGAGGCGGACGCTCTGAATACAGGCGCTTTTCCAATAAACCGTGCTCCGTTAAGGCGGTCAAGCGACGGGTTAATATGGTGGGGGCAATGCCCAAACTTTTCCGAAATTGATCAAAGCGGGTCAAACCTGCATGGGCATCACGCAAAATCAAAAGGCTCCATGCATCACCAATCCGCTCGACCGTGTGGGCGATGGGGCAGGGCTCGTCAATAAAAGTGTTGTTTTTCATCATCATTTCACATCAAAATTAAATAAGTATCGTTTTGATAGTGATTAAATATCAAAACAGTAGTAACATGATCTCAATTCGATAGTAACACCATTTCGATGAATAATCCATTCAAATATTAAAGGACACATCATGCAACTCAAAGGAAAAACCATTCTCATCACGGGTGGTGCTTCAGGCATAGGTTTGGAAGCGGTTAAGCAATTTTTAGCGAACGGCGCACAAGTCATCATCACGGGACGAAATCAGAGCAAGCTCGATGCGGCCAAAAAAATGTACCCTGGCATCACAGCCATTAACAGTGATGTGGCAAAAGCCGAAGATGTGCAAACCTTACTCAAGCAAGTCCAAGCCATGGGTGGCATTGACATACTGTACAACAATGCAGGTGTGGTGAGTCAGCCCAAGAATTTAGGCATAACGAATGCGGCACATGCCGAGGCGGCTGAATATGAAATGGACATCAATTATTTGGGCATCATTCGCATGAATAATGCATTCATGGACATGCTCAAAAGTAAGCCCGAGTCTGCCATCATCAACACCTCATCTATTTTGAGCTACCAGCCTTTTAACCTAAGCCCGACTTATGCAGCTTCCAAAGCAGCGGTGCGCTTCTACACCGAATCGCTGCGCAATCACCTGAAAATCATCGATGGTTCAGTTAAAGTGTTTGAGCTTTTACCACCACTGGTTGCAACAGACATGGCCGAAGGCATGCCCGCCAAAGCCATCAGCCCAGAAACTTTGGTGAATCATTTGATCTCAGGGTTGAAAAAAAACCAGTATGTCATTCGCGTCGGTGACACCAAGGTCATTTATTTTTTAAGTCGTTTTTTTCCAAAAATGGCACATAAAATATTGAACTCAGCACAAACAGATCCAATGCTCCGAGCATAAAAAATAACAGCAATATACTGTCAATCTACATCTCAAAAGGAAAAATAATGAAAGCATTTGTTGTTCATCACTATGGTAAAAAACATGATTTGCAGCTGGTTGATGTACTTGAACCTCAGGTACAAGAGGATGATGTCTTGGTTCAGGTGCATGCGGCAGCCATTAATTTATTGGATGCCAAAATTAAAAATGGGGAATTTAAACTGCTGTTGCCCTATAAAACACCATTCATTCTTGGGCATGATGTGGCGGGTGTCGTGGTGAAAGTGGGTGCCAAGGTCCGTCGATTCAAAATTGGTGATGAAGTGTATGCACGTCCAGCCGATCACCGTGTGGGCACATTTGCTGAGTTTATTTCAATCCATGAAAATGATGTGGCGATGAAACCCAAAAACTTGACGATGGAAGAAGCCGCATCCATTCCGTTGGTGGGTTTAACGGCTTGGCAAGCATTGGTTGAAAAAGCCCAGCTTAAAAAAGGGGAAAAAGTATTCATTCAAGCAGGCTCTGGCGGGGTGGGGACATTTGCCATTCAACTGGCGAAACACATTGGTGCAACTGTAGCGACCACCACCAGCACTGCGAATGCGGCATGGGTTAAAAGCCTCGGTGCCGATGTGGTGGTTGATTACAAAAAAGAAGATTTTGAGGCGGTTCTTAAAGGCTACGATGTGGTGTTGAACAGCCAAGACACACCCACGCTCAAAAAATCATTGCGAGTGCTTAAATCAGGCGGTAAGTTGCTGTCTATTTCAGGACCTCCTGACCCCGCGTTTGGGCAAGACAGTCAGGCGGGGTGGTTTCTAAAAAATGTATTCAGACTGATCAGCGCGCGTGTTCGTCAGCAAGCCAAACAATTAAATGTGAGTTATTCATTTTTATTTATGCGAGCCAACGGCGCACAACTCGAGCAAATCACTCGACTCATTGAAACAGGTGCAATCCGCCCTGTGGTGGATAAGGTGTTTCCATTTGAAGCCATGAATGAAGCGATGGCCTATGTGGAAACAGGACGAGCGAAGGGTAAAGTGGTCATTAAGATGAAATGATTGATGGTCCGTCTGGAGGATTTAAAAGTCCTGCCACGCATGGTTGCTGTATGGCACATGTTCTTTTATTTTTTAGACGCATGATCACAGCGCAAGTGTAGGCTGTTGACCTCATGCCATGCGTTTGGTGTTAAAAGTTGTTAAATTTCATTAAAAGTTTTTATTTTTGATAAATAAGCTACAAATGAAACCATTTAATATTCTTCTTTTTGAGTTCTAACTGCGCTAAGATGTCGCATATTAAAAACACGAGGAATAACCCAAATGGGACACAACGAACACCCTATTCACGAACATGCTCAAACCATGCGCCATGATTGGACGCAAGATGAAATCGCTGCTTTGTATGAGTTGCCATTCATGGATTTAGTGTATCAGGCACAGACCATGCACCGTCAATTTATTGGCACACATACCATTGAAAAAGCGGTTTTATTGAACATCAAAACAGGTGCATGCCCTGAAGACTGTGGCTATTGTTCACAATCGGCACATTACGATACGGGACTGGAGCGCGAAAAACTCATGCCAGTGGACGAAGTATTGATCGCTGCAAAAAATGCCAAAGACGCAGGTGCGCAACGCTTCTGCATGGGGGCGGCATGGCGCAGCCCACCCGCATCGGCGATGCCTGCATTGATTGAAATGATTGAAGGTGTGAACGCATTGGGATTGGAAACCTGCATGACTTTGGGTATGCTCAAGCAAGAACAAGCGGCAACGCTTGCAGAAGCGGGTTTGGATTTCTATAACCACAACATCGACACTTCACCCGAGTATTACGACAAAGTTGTGACCACTCGAACATTCAATGACCGCATCGATACATTGAACCAAGCGCGTTCTGCGGGTTTGAAACTGTGTACGGGTGGCATCCTCGGTATGGGCGAATCGCGGGTGGATCGCATCAGTATGTTGCAAATATTGGCGCACATGTCACCGCATCCAGAATCGGTACCGATTAATCGCCTCGTTCCGATTGAAGGCACACCTTTGGCGGATGTCGATCGCATCGATGATGAAGAGTGGATTCGCACCATTGCTGTGGCGCGCATCATCATGCCTTCAACGACATTGCGCCTCGCGGCGGGTCGCCATGAGTTGGACTGGGCGGCACAAAACCTGTGTTTCATGGCGGGTGCGAATTCGGTGTTTTATGGTGAAAAATTATTGACCACGCCGAATGTGACCGTGGATGAGGATAATCGCAAAGTCTTTCAATTGAAGCAAGTGAGCTGATTGAGCCTGATGTGTTTGCATTTAAAAAATCCCTTGCTTTGGCAAGGGATTTTTTGTTGAGTCGTTGATTTTATGACATTTACATTGTTTTATAAGCAATCCGACGGTTTTTCAAACGGCCTGATTCCGTCGTGTTGTCAGCGACAGGCATGGTGTCGCCGTAGCCTTTTTCTGTCATCATGGCAGCGGGCACACCATTGGCGATGAGGAAGTTACGTACGGCTGCCGCACGTTTGTCTGACAAGCTGAGGTTGCCTGCAGCATTGCCTTTGTTGTCGGCGTGACCGCCGATTTCAAATTTAAAGTCTTGTTTGGCTTTCAAAAATTCCGCAGCTTTTTTCAAAACAGCTTGGTTGTCTGCTGGGATGGCCGTGGAGCCGCTGGCAAAATTAATGATTTGTAAGCTGAGTGCGTCCAATACTTGTTGGCCTGAGGCATCGGCTTTGAGGGCATTCAAAGCATCCATTGCGCTGCCAGTGGCTGTTTTGGCGGCTTCAGCAATGTCCAATGCATTGACTTTCATGGTGTCGCCAAAATAATTTTGCAATTTATCTTTGAGGCTGGCGGCAGTGCCTGACAACGTCATGGTGTCGCCATCAACGCTCATTTCTGCGCCTGGGAGCTTGAACAGGTCAAACATGCCCGTGATTTTGCTTGTCCATGTCGATGGTTTGACATCTGCACTGACTGTGAGGTTGTTGATGTAATTGCCTTCACCGAAGACTTTTTTCAGTTCAGCATCAATGGCCGCTTTGATGTCTTCGCTGGGCACAATGCCTGAGAGCTCAAATTTGCCATTTTTGTTCACACCCATGAGTTGTATGGGTTTGGTGGCAACAGGTTGTTCTGCCGATTTAGCGAGTGCGGCGGAAGCTGCTGGTGCGACGGCTTTAGGGGCTTCGATGGTTTTGTCCCATACGCCACAGCCACGGAACAGAAGGGCAACCAATAGGGCAGCGACACCAGCACCCACCCATTTGCTTAGGCTGCTGGATTCGGGATGGGGTGTTGTGGTTTTGTATTCGGTTGAAGTTTTATTTGAGTCGTTTGTCATTGCTGTTTGTATCACCTTATGTTCGTCATGCTGCCCATGACTTAACGCTGCGCCCGCCGCAGCCACGCCAGCACTTGCTGCCGTGCCGCCTGCGATTTTACCACTGTTATCGAGCAATTGGCGAAGGACAAAAGGTAAAATTCCACCGTGACGGTAGTAATCAACCTCAATGGGGGTGTCAATGCGATTTTGCACTTGAACGTGTGCACTTGTTCCATCTTTTTTATGAATCATCAACGTCATGTCTTGTTGTGGTGTGATGTCATCGTTGACGCCGATGATGTCGAACGTCTCATTGCCTGTGATGTCAAGACTTTCTGCGGATTCGCCATTCTTAAACTGTAGGGGCAAAACACCCATGCCGACCAGGTTGGCGCGGTGGATGCGTTCAAATGATTTGGCAATCACCGCTTTGACACCAAGCAGTTGCGTGCCTTTTGCCGCCCAGTCACGTGATGAGCCTGTGCCGTATTCATCACCCGCAAAAACGATGGATGGGGTGCCGTTGGCGAGGTATTTCATCGCTGCGTCGTAGACGGTGGTGTATTCGCCATTGCACAGGGTGTAGCCACCTTCGATGCGTGAGCCATCGGCATTGGCTGGTAGCATGAGATTTTTCACGCGGACGTTGGCAAATGTGCCGCGCACCATGACATCATGGTTGCCACGCCGTGAGCCGTAGCTGTTAAAGTCCTGTGGCCGCACGCCTTGAGATTCCAACCATTGACCCGCCGGTGTGCTGGCTTTGAACGAGCCTGCGGGTGAAATATGATCGGTGGTGACCGAATCGCCGAGCACGAGCAGGGCTTTCATGCCCGTCAACCCTTTGATGGGGTCTGTGGACATTTTAAAGTGATTGAAAAAAGGCGGTTGAGCGATGTAGGTTGATTTTGGCCATGAATACACTTGTCCTGTGGGTGCTGGTACTTTTTTCCAGAGGTCAAGGTCTTTGGTAAAATCGGTGTAGAGCAATTTAAACACTTCGGGGTCAAATGCAAACTTGAGTACGTCGTTGATTTCATCTGAGGTCGGCCAAATGTCACGCAGATAAACGGGTTGGCCATCGTTGCCAGTGCCCAAGGGTTCGCTGCTCAAATCTGTGTTCATGTGACCGGCAATCGCGAATGCGACCACCAGCGGTGGACTGGCGAGGAAGTTGGCTTTGATGTTTGGGTGAATGCGGGCTTCAAAGTTGCGATTGCCTGACAAGACCGCTGCGGCAATCACATCGTTGCTGAGAATGGCCTCATTGATTTCAGGTGCGAGGTCTCCTGCATTGCCGATACAGGTCGTGCAGCCAAAGGCGACCACATTGAAACCGAGTTGGTCGAGGTAAGCCTGTAAACCTGATTTGTTCAAATATTCAGCGACCACACGTGAGCCTGGGGCCAGTGAGGTTTTGATGTGTGGTGCGACTTTCAAACCTTTTTCCACCGCCTTTTTCGCCAGCAGACCCGCCGCGAGCATGACATTTGGATTGGAAGTGTTGGTGCATGACGTGATTGCTGCCAACACCACGTCGCCGTGACCCAGTGTGCTTTCGCTGCCTTCGATGGCAAAGCGCTCGTTTTCTGCACCTGCTGTTTTGTTGAAACCATTGTCCGCTGTGGATGCGCTGAGTAAATGGTTGAATGTGGTTTGCATGTCGGTCAAAGCGATGCGGTCTTGTGGGCGTTTGGGCCCTGCAAGCGAGGGCACAATGCTGTGCAAATCAAGTTTGAGGTGCGTTGAGTAATCAATTTCACCTGCACGTGGCACACCATATAGGTTTTGTGCTTGGAAGTAGGCCTTAAATGTGGCAATTTCGGTCACATCGCGCCCCGTTTTGCTCATGTAATCAACGGTTTTGTCATCGACAGGGAAAAAGCCCATGGTCGCCCCATATTCGGGAGCCATATTGGCGATGGTGGCGCGATCGGTGACAGACAGACTGGCTGTGCCTTCACCGAAAAACTCGACAAATTTACCCACCACTTTTTCACGGCGCAGCATTTCAGTGATGGTCAGCACCAAATCGGTTGCGGTCACACCGTCAAGTAAACTGTTCGACAATTCAACGCCCACCACATCAGGCGTGAGGAAATACACGGGTTGACCGAGCATTGCCGCCTCAGCCTCAATGCCACCGACGCCCCAACCCACGACACCGACACCGTTGATCATGGTGGTGTGCGAATCAGTGCCCACCAAAGTGTCTGGGTAATACACACCGTTTTTCACATGCACGCCACGAAACAGGTATTCGAGGTTGACCTGATGCACGATGCCGATGCCTGGAGGCACAACTTTGAATGTATCAAATGCCTGCATGCCCCATTTCATGAATTGATAACGTTCATTGTTGCGCTCAAACTCCAACTCCATGTTGTGGCGCAAAGCAGTTGGTGACGCGTATTGATCCACCATCACTGAGTGGTCAACCACCAAGTCCACCGGCACCAGCGGCTCAATGATCTTTGGATTGTGATTCATTTTTTCCGCTTCATTGCGCATCGCTGCGAGATCCGCCAATAAAGGCACACCCGTGAAATCCTGCAACACCACACGCGACACCACAAAAGGAATTTCATCCACACGTGCGGCATTGGGTTGCCAATGGGCGAGTTGCTGAATGTGCTCAGCAGTGATCTTTTTGCCATCGTAATTGCGTAAAACTGATTCGAGAACGATTCGAATTGACACGGGCAATCGGGAAATCTTCGCCATGCCAATGGCTTCGAGAGCAGGCAGGCTGTAAAATTGTGCCGTTGTGCCGTTGCCAGCAGTGAATGTTTTAAGGGTGTGGTGGAGGTTGTGTGGCATGGAAATCCTCTTAATGTGTGGTTGGGGTTTGCAACTGAGCATATAAGGAAAAGCTGTTTCTATTGTACACCTTGCGGATTTGAGGCGGGTTGTGTTGATGAGTGCCTTCATCTCAGCTCATTTCAGTTCAATTTCAATGGCTGTGAAGTGAATGGCTGAAAAAGCATTTGTTTTTGAAAGCCGATTTATTATTTTATTAGGGTCTTAGGAAGCAGAATTCAATAACGGCTCATCTCGCAGCATGTTAAGAAGCACTTTATACAAGTCGCTTTTGCGATGGTTAAACCTAAATTCAGTTTCCTTCAAATGCAGTAAAAATGTGTTTTTCGGAACGCCGTTAAACTGAACCAAACGACGTTTAGCATAGCTCCAGAATGATTCTATCCCATTCACATGATTAGAACCATTTACAAACTCATCGGCACCATGATTCACCCGGAAGTGTTTATCAAACCCGATGTCCACCAAGCCATTATAGCCGCGCCAACCATCGGTATGGATAACGCTGTTAATGTCTGCTTTCCCACGAATAATGGCTTGCAGGCTGGCTTTGGAAGCATCAGGCACAATCTCAGTGTAGATATTGCCATCACGTTTGAGTAAACCAAACACGATGGTTTTACCTGAAGCACCACGTCCGCGTTTACCTCGAACACGATGCGGACCAAAATATGATTCGTCGGCTTCCAACTCTCCTTTGAGTGGTGAGCCTTGGAGACAAACAATCACCAAACGACGACGAATCTTGAGGTAAATGGTGTTGATTGAACGAACGGATATGCCGCTTAACGCAGCACATTCCGTTGCCGTTAAATCAAGGGCAAAATACCGTAAAATTTGGCGAAACTTCGCTTCGCTAATTTTTGAATGTTTGAAGTACTTGTTTTTCATTTGGTCTCAAGAGCTTAGCGCATATTTTAATGCGTTTGCTTCCTAAGACCCTTTATTATATTAGGCACTCTTTTAATTTAGAGTGTAAAGGATGTGCTGAAAACTGATTTTTTGCTTGAAAACGATTGAAATGATACAAAATTAAAAAAAATCACCAGTGGGGAAGTCACATCACATGCGGATGGGTATAATTTCTAAATGAATATAAATGCAAAAAAATTTCTTTGTGTATGTGTATCGTGCTGTCATTTGGTTTGGTTGCATGCGGCTCGACCCCAAAAGGCTCCGATGCGCGTGCGTACGCGCGGGTTAAGGATTGGCGCAGCGTTTTGGATTTGCGCAGTTTAGAACGACAATATGATTTGCCCAAAGGTTTATTGTCTGCAGTGATGCACCAAGAGTCAGGTGGTAAAGCCAATGCGCGCAGCCATGTGGGCGCGGGTGGTTTGTTTCAAATCATGCCCGCGACGGCTCGCTCTTTAAATTTGGACGATGCTTATCGTCCAGAGCCTGCGGCCAAAGCGGCAGCCGTGTATTTGTCACAACTGTACAGCCATTATCACAGTGATTTGAAATTGACCTTGGCGGCCTATAACTGGGGCATCGGCAATGTGGATCGCTACCTTGCCAGTGGTGCGTCTGGTTTTGATGACATGCCTGAAGAAACAAAGGTTTACATCAGTCGAGTGACCAAGCTGAGACGATTCTATGATTAAAAAAAGGCGCATCATGCGCCTTTTTTAGTTCTTTAGATTCTGCTCATGCGCATTGAATAATCAACTGCTCGCACATGTTTGGTCAATGAGCCACTGGATATGCGATCTACGCCCAAATCGGCGTAGCTGCGAACATTGTCCAAGCTGACATTGCCCGATACTTCGAGGTCTGCTTCACCATTATTGAACGTCATGTTGATTGCCACGGCTTCGCGAATCATGTCGTGGCTCATGTTATCGAGCAAAATCAGCTTGGCACCCGCGGCAAGGGATTCAGTCAATTGCACCAAGGTTTCAACCTCAACCATCACGAATGCATCGGCTGCGAATGGATTGTCTGTCGCGGCATCTTTGACCGCTTGTGCCTGTGCGAGGGCTGGGGCTATGCCGCCCGCAGTGGCGATGTGGTTTTCTTTAATCAAAATGCCATCGTACAATGCCAAGCGATGGTTGTGACCCCCGCCAACGGTGACCGCGTATTTTTGTGCCAAACGCAAACCTGGGATGGTTTTTCGCGAATCGACAATCTTGGTCTTTGTGCCTTTGAGCGCATCGGCATATTGCTTGACTGTGCTCGCTGTGCCTGAAAGCAGTTGTAAAAAATTCAACGCCGTGCGTTCAGCCGTGAGCAACTCACGGGCGTTGCCTGTGATGGTGACGATGGTCTGGTTGACTTGCATCACATCGCCTTCGACCGCGTGCCATTCAACCGTCGCGCTGGGTGCGGCTTGTTTGAATGTTTCGGTGAACCACGCCTGACCGCACAATACGGCCATTTCACGGCTGATGACTCGGGCTTGTGCACGGGCATCGGCGGGGACAAGTTGAGCGGTTAAGTCGCCCGCACCCACATCCTCAGCCAAGGCAGTGCGGACATTTTCAGTGATGTTTTGATTTAAATTCATGGCTAAATAAAAGTAGGGCGGGCATTGATGCCCGCCATGTGAATCGAGTTGCTGTGGGTTCTATGTCCCCGAGCATTAAATGAAATCAGGTGCGAATATTGCCATCACCCAACACAATGTATTTCACGCTGGTTAAACCATCCAAACCCACTGGGCCGCGGGCATGCAGTTTATCATTGGAAATGCCAATTTCAGCCCCCAAACCATATTCAAAACCATCTGCAAATCGGGTTGACGCATTGACCATCACCGACGATGAGTCCACTTCACGTAAGAAACGTTGTGCGGTTGAAAAATTTTCGGTGACGATGGCATCGGTGTGCGCTGAGCCATAATGGTTGATGTGCTCAATGGCTTCATCGACATTTGCCACCGTTTTGATCGACAAAATTGGGGCGAGGTATTCGGTTGACCAATCCTCTTCTGTGGCATCGACCAGTTTAGAAAAACCTGCGGCTTCTAATGTCGCTCGAGTGCTTGCATCAACGCGCAACTCCACGCCTTTGTCCTGATAAATTGTGCATAAAGAAGGCAAAATATTGGCTGCAACATCTGCATTAACCAATAACGTTTCCATTGCATTGCACGGTGCATAGCGTTGTGTTTTGGCGTTGTCACACACTTTGATTGCTTTTTCAGCATCTGCCGCCACATCGATGTAAGTGTGGCAAATGCCATCAAGGTGCTTAATCATTGGCACGCGCGCATCGTTCATGAGGCGCTCAATCAACGACTTGCCGCCACGAGGAACGATGACATCAATATACTCGGTCATGGTGATGAGTTCGCCAACCGCTGCGCGATCAGGGGTATTGACCACTTGAACGGCTTCAGCAGGCAAGCCTGCACTGGCTAAACCCGCCTGCACGATGGTGGCGAGTGCTTGATTTGAATTCAAAGCTTCAGAACCACCCCGCAAAATGGTGGCGTTTCCAGATTTGATGCACAACGCTGCGGCATCAATGGTGACGTTGGGACGTGATTCATAAATGATGCCAATCACGCCCAAAGGCACGCGCATTTGACCGACGTTGATGCCCGATGGTAACGGTTTGAAATTCATCATTTGCCCAATGGGATCGGGCAACTCTGCGATTTGCCGTAATCCTGCCACCATAGTGGTGATGGCTTTGTCAGACAGCGTCAAGCGGTCGATGAATGCAGCATCCAAACCTTTGGCTGTGGCATTGGCGATGTCTTTTGCGTTTTCGACTTTGAGTTGATCGGCTTGCGCCTCGATCAACGCCGCCATTTTGAGCAAAGCAGCATTTTTCGTGGTTGTGCTGGCACGTGCCATGGCACGTGAAGCTGCTCGTGCCGTTTTGCCCAAAGTGAGCATGTAGTTTTTTACGTCGGTCATGTTATGGTGCGATGTTTTAGATTAAGCGGCTGTTGCCATACGATAAAGTTCATCTTTGAGGTGAGCGCGTTGTTGTTTCAATGCATGCAATGCGTCGTCACTGATGGCCTTGACACCCATTTCATCTTGGGTGATTTGTTTGTCCAGTGCATCGTGCTCATCCAGTAATTTAACAAAATGAGCGTTGCTTTCTTTTAAAGATTTAACTTTTTCAGCCAATTCTGGAAATTCAATGGTCAAAGCGTGAGAGAGGAGGGTGCTGTGCATAATACTTCCTTTGCGAGTAGGGGTGATAAATTACGTTTTTATTATCTCACACGTTACCTTATTTGTCTGTATTTGCGAGTTGATGTGGGGCGGAAAAAATAAAGGCCTGCTTTCGTCGAGCTTTTTCAATATTGAATTTGAAAAGTTATAAGTTTTTTTAAAGTAATAAAATACACCTATGAAAAATATTTTTTCATAGGTGTATTTGGCAATCGAGACTGCTTTTATATTCCCTATTTTTATTATGGTTTTTATCTGGACGTTTATCAAATTGTGAATGTAGAATGTGTTTTCACTTTCTTTAATGGAGGGTTAAATGAAACAATATGTTTTGGGTTTGGATTTGGGTACCAGTTCTGTGGGGGCGGTTGCAATACAATTAAAATCCTTTGATAATCCATCTGATGATAATGCCATCCCAGTGAGCATCATTGATCACCATGTTTACTTATTTAAGGAGCCTGTTGTCAATGAGCAAGGCACTTTGGTATCGAAGAAAAAATCTCGTCGCGAGAGTCGACAAGCCAGTAAACAACGGGATCGTCGCCAAGGTCGATTAAAAGATTTGGGAGTACTTTGCGATAAGTATCTAAACAATGCAGAGCAAATCTTGATTTTTCATGATGATGCATTTGTGCCTGCATTGAAGCAGTTTCAAACTTTGGCTTTACGTGCGCGTGCTGCGACGCATCCTGTTCAATTAAAAGATTTAGCTGCCATCATTATTCATTTGTCTAAAGGGCGTGGTGTCTAAAGGGCGTGGTTACTCATCTGGATTTAAATCTTTATCTAGAAAACAAGAAGAAAAATTAAAATCAAGTTCAACTTTTGATGAGCAAGTCAAGTTATTCACTGGGGATGTTCAGCCAGGTCACCATCGCTTGAGCCACATCATGCAACTGCGTGAAACAGCGACCATTGGGCAATACATGCTGGATCGTGCCATCCGTGGCTTACCCAGCATTCTAAAAGCAGGTACAGATCGAACGTACGTTACCGATGCATGCGAAGCCATTGATGATGAAGTCGAAATACAGGTGGATAAGAAGACAGGCGAAATCATTAAAAAAACTTTTTACAATTTATACGCCTTACGTGATGAACTTAAAGCCGAATTTGACTTGATTTGGAAGACACAGACTGAACACCATCCAGAACTGAATCAATTTGCGGGAGGCCAGCTCAAACAGAGATTCATGGATGTGCTGTTCTATCAGCGACCATTGAAGTCGGTTGCGCCCATGGTAGGTGGTTGTTTACTTGAAAGAAACTTACCGAGGGCACCACGCGTTCATCCTGCATTTCAAACATTTCGTATAGAAAAAACGCTGGCTGATCTGCGCTGGGGGTATGGTCGTCATGCCAAGCATTTAAGTGATGCTGAGTTGAATGCCATTCGCCAAGCTTTGCATGATCCCATTCAGTTGGACATTGATGGTGAGTTGAGTTTTGCAAAGATTTATAAATTTTTAGCACCTTTCCGTGAAGCGGGTTCACCTGAAAATTTAAACTTAGGCAGCGGTGGGCGAGATGGCTTGTTAGGCAATGTCACTCATAAACGCTGGCATGGTTTGGGTTTGTATGATGCTTGGCAAGATTTACTTAGAGCTCAGGAGGGGGATAAGCACCATGTCAATCGTCAAAACTGGGTGATTTCATTTTTGAGTGATTTGGGCTCAGTCGAATCACTGTACCCAGACAATTGGTTTGAGCACTTTTATTTACCTGACTTGCCCACAAAAAGTGGCCAACCAGCCCGTCAAAAGGCTCAAGCCGCCATGTTCAAAGATCCACGTTTCATCGAATTCATTGACATGTTTCGCAAACATGAAAAATGTGATCGTTTAAGTAGTTTGCGATTCGACAGTGGTCGGGCATCCTACAGTGTGAAAGCGTTAAAAAAAATAAATGTTTGGCTTAAAGAAAGTGTTCAGTTCTCGGAGGGGCATATTGATGAGCACAGCGCGATCAAAGACCTGTATAAACAAGAACAGGCAAATGCATTGGTGATCCTCGATGTGCTTGATAATCCTGTTAAAACAGGCAATGGCATCGTGGATGTGGCGCTCATGCAGGTAAAGAAAGTGGTGAATGCTTTTATCATCAAGCATGGTAAGCCAACGCGCATTGTGGTCGAGATGGCACGGGAAATGAGTCAAGGGATTTCGGGACGAAACGACATTCAAAAAAGTCAAAATCAAAATAAAACCATCAATAAAAAAGCAGCACAAAATATGGTTGAATATAAAGTTCCATACTCAAAAACCAATGTACTCAAATATCGTCTGGCACAAGACCAAGGTTACGATTGTCCCTATTGTGGAAAGAACATGGGTGTGATGGAAATCTATGATGGCAGTGCCACCAATATTGAACACATCATCCCGCAATCTCTGACCCAGGTGGGACGCAAATATTCAGAAATCGTATTGGCACATCGTCATTGCAATGATAAAAAAGGCAAACGTGTACCTATGGAAGCCTTTGCATTCAATACAGGCCCCATAGAAAAATTGGTAATGCGACTGCGGGAATTGAAACAAGACCGTAAAGCCATGTTGCTGGAACTACCCGAAACCCCAAGCAACGCCATTGATGATGCGATCCTCGATGAGTTTTGTGACCGTCAATTCAATGAAACTGCGTGGATCACCAAAATCACCGCCACATGGTTGCGCAGCTTGGGTGTGAATGTGGAGTGTACCAAAGGGCAGATGACCGCTCAATTGCGTGGGCAATGGCAGCTCGAAAGCGTGATTCCAGAAGTTCGCATCATTGAAGGCTTACCCGTATACAGCAGCCATGATGAAAAAGGCGAGATTAAAGAAGCAATTGTCCCCGCTAAAGCCATGTTTTATGATGAAGCAGGCAAAGAATCCACCTTGCTGTGGCGCTACTGGAACAAGCAACGGCTGACCCCAGATGAATTTGCTGAACTGCGTCAAACGGGTTTATACCTTCTTGAAAAACGTTGTGATCATCGCCATCACCTGATCGATGCCATCGTCACCGCCTTGTGCAATCGCAGTATGGTCAAACGAATGGCAGATGAATATAAAAAACGCTGTGAAGAGGAAGCAAAAAAACCATTGGAAATACAGAAAAAAATCCGCTTTGGACGTCGAGAAGAGCCGATGGCACGCCTGCGTGATCAAGTTGTGTCAGCTGTCAAGTACAACAGCTGACACATCGACCTGACCGTAAAGGAGGGGGTGCATGGTTTCAAGAAATGGCTTACGGTTTATATATTGATGACATGAGGCAAGCGCACTTGACCCGCCGTTATCCCGTGCGGGAGCTGATAGGCAAAGACGATGCCGCAACCAATGGCAACATTGAAGGCATTGCTGGCATCGAAATTAAAAAAGCACTACGTGAAAGCCATGCCGATTTTTGTCAGAAACATTGGGGAAGCAGCAGCCCAAGCAAAGAAGAATACGCCAAAATCACAGAACATTTGTGGCTTATACCACCCGCACATCCCCGCACTGGACAGCCCATTGTGAAGGTTCGTCAAATAAAAGCACTTTACTTGGCGAGTAAGCACATCAAAATAAGGCACTCAAATAAACAAGGAGTACAACTGAGCAAATATTTGATTTGTGATGAGAATGCTTATATTGCATGGAATCCCAATAACCCAGTCGATGGCTTTAAAGTGGTGAACAGCTATGGTGCCAGGGAAGGGAAAAAAATACCAGAAGGATGGATGCGGGTCTTTAAGGGGGATACTGTTTTAGCAAAAAATGGCCTTTCATATGTAGTGGTCAGTTTGAATGAAGCTGCAAATAGAGTCGAGTCAATGCAAAAGGTTTGTGCGATTTCTTCCTTAAAACAAGAGGAGGGCCGTCAAAATTTCTTACTCACTTTACCTAAAAGAGCTGGGAGTGTCAGTCTTTGGGATATTGTTGAAATCATAGAGGATCCATTCCATGGCAGACCAACGCGTCTTAATGATTGAAAGCCCCTGCCACATCAGTGTGGATACAGGGCGAATTGTTTTTAGAAAAATTGATGGTGCACAACGTATGGAACTGGCAAGTGACTTGGCTGTCCTGTGCTTACACCATGAGCAGATCACCATCAGCCACCACGCCTTACGTGTGCTTGGACAGTCAGATTGTGCGGTCATCATCACTGATGGACAACACATGCCAAGTGCTGTGTTACACCCTCTAAGTCAGCAAGCCAGCAGTGTGGCGAATACCCGATTGATGCAACAGATTGCATTGCTGCAACACAAGGGACGTCAAGCACTGATTTGGCAACAACTTGTTACTGCAAAAGTACACAATGGTGGCGCAGTGCTGCGTCAACTTGGGCTCAATGGAGCTGTGCGCATGGAGCGTTTGGCTCAACAAGTACAACCTGATGACGCGACACACATCGAAGGGCAAGCCGCAAAACATTTTTGGCAATGCTGGTTCACCCACCCTAGATTGGCTGAACACGGTCAGAAACGCCAAAAGCAAGATGCAACTGACCCAGTCAATGCACGACTGAATTATGCTTACGCCATGCTAAGGACCAGCATCGCACGTGAGTTGATTGCCTCTGGGCTTAACCCAAGCTTAGGGGTAGGACATCACAACCAAGGCAATCCATTCAACTTAGCCGATGATTTTATTGAGCCCTATCGCTGTATCGCTGAATGGGCTGTGGCACAATTGACAGACATTGATCAACCCTTTACAGGAAACGCCAAACAAAACCTACTCAAAGCACTGTGGTGTGATTTGATTTTGACCCATGACGATAACAACCGTTATCGGCTTGCCCAAGCCATCACACAAACGGTGCGCAGCTACTGTCAAGTGCTTGAAATGACGCAACACGCCGTCAAACTCAAGCTCCCTAAAGATTGGTTTACATCATGACTGTGAGCCGAATGAGAAATGGATGGCGCATCGTGTGGTGTCTAGCCGTATATGATTGTCCAATGACTGAACGCGAAGAGCGTCGTGATTACACTTTGTTTAGAAAGAAACTATTGCAAGAAAATTTTTTACAGCTGCAGTATTCGCTGTATGTCAAACATTACCCGACGTATGCCCAAGCGAATGCGGTCATTGAGCGCCTGCGTTCAAACATCCCAGCAGGTGCATCGGTTGCATTCTTTTTTGTAACAGATAAACAATGGGCCATGACAGAAGAGTTTTATGGCACCAAAAAGACCAAGCAAAAGCCTGATGAATATGAACAAATTGACTTGTTTTAGTCTATTGAAAAGAAAAAATCCCCTTGATAAACAAGAGGATATTGCAGGGGTATTGTAGCAAACACTTCATCGGTGGGGGACTGAAACACAAAAACACCTGTTGCATTGATGACCACGATTGTAGCAAACACTTCATCGGTGGGGGACTGAAACTGCGGACTTTAGCCATGAGGGCCACCCGTCATTGTAGCAAACACTTCATCGGTGGGGGACTGAAACTGCGATTGTGGTCATGGTGTGTCCTTAAGCATTGTAGCAAACACTTCATCGGTGGGGGACTGAAACTGTACTGCTTGTCAAAATATTTTTTGCTTTATTGTAGCAAACACTTCATCGGTGGGGGACTGAAACGAACAGGCGCTACAGGACTGCCCACATTTTATTGTAGCAAACACTTCATCGGTGGGGGACTGAAACCGGCAAATACTCCATCAGGCCGTGTCGCAAAATTGTAGCAAACACTTCATCGGTGGGGGACTGAAACACTCCTTGACTTTGCCCCGTCACGCATCAAATTGTAGCAAACACTTCATCGGTGGGGGACTGAAACCGTTGTAACCATTCAACGCCAACAACGGGTATTGTAGCAAACACTTCATCGGTGGGGGACTGAAACTGCCGAGAACATGCCGCCCAAGACACCAGAATTGTAGCAAACACTTCATCGGTGGGGGACTGAAACACCGCCCGCAATCGAGATGCCTGTGCCTGCATTGTAGCAAACACTTCATCGGTGGGGGACTGAAACAGACCTGATACGTGGAGGCGGCGTGCGTTTATTGTAGCAAACACTTCATCGGTGGGGGACTGAAACACTATGATATACATTCTTTTTCAATCATCGATTGTAGCAAACACTTCATCGGTGGGGGACTGAAACAACGACGGCGACGTCAACAAACACTGTCACATTGTAGCAAACACTTCATCGGTGGGGGACTGAAACCGAATTTAGGACATGACATCATGGAAGGGCATTGTAGCAAACACTTCATCGGTGGGGGACTGAAACTGTAAAAAGGCGTTACATTTAAGTGTTGCGATTGTAGCAAACACTCCATCGGTGGCGGATTCCTACAGCTTTAGTAGCATCTGATGGCGTTTGATGTAAAAGTTTTAATGAAAAAGTTAAATGAAAAAACCAGACGCGAAGTCTGGTTTTTTGTTTGGTGGCTACGTTTTACCGAAGCCTTGTTTTCAGCGGCCCCCGCCGATGAAGTGCTTGCTACAGCGGCTCAATCATAATGTTTTTTTTCTTAAAATGCAAGGTGTTTAAAAAGTTAAAGATTGCTTTATTTTTTCTGTTGAATTCGCAGTGCCATTTGGCTGGCCAGTTGCAAAGTCGCATCCCATACATCGCCTTTGCTCAGGCCTTTGGCCAAGCGGTCGAGTTCATGGGTGCGTTGCAGGGCATTTTTTAAGAAGGGCAATGTGAGTGCATTGACTGCCAGTGGCATCAGTTTTTCACGTGGCCCCCAAACGCGTTTTTCGCGCATGGCACTGGCGAGGTGAGCACCATTTTGGACTTCGATTTTTAATGCAGTCAGCGTACGGACATCTTCGGTCAGCGCCCATAAAACAAGGATGATCGATTCACCTTCGGCCTTGAGGCCTTCGATCATGCGGCAAACTCGGGCGACATTACCTGAGAGCAGGCCTTCAGATAAACCAAAAACGTCGTAACGGGCAACGTTAAAGACACTGTGTTGAACCTGTTCATCGTTCAGTGCACCCGCTGGAAAGAGCAGGGCAAGTTTTTGAATTTCTTGATGGGCGGCAATCAGGTTGCCTTCAAATTGTTGACTCATCAATTGCAATGCAGCGGGGCTGGCGGATTGGTTGTTGATTTTCAGGCGGTCTGAGATCCAGCGCGGTAAGTGCGCCAGGACCACATTGCTGATTTCAATCAACTCGCCTGCGGTGGAGATGGCTTTGAACCACACGCTGTTTTTACTGGTTTTATCAAGTTTGGGCAGGGTGACGATGATGAGCACGTCATCGGATAATTGGCTGGCGAGTTGTTTGAGTGCATCGCCACCGTCTTTTCCAGGCTTGCCTGAAGGGATGCGCAGTTCAACAATTTTTCGATCACCAAAAAGCGACAGGCTTTGTAACGATTCAGTCAGTTGTCCCCAATCAAATCGACCTTCAACATTGAGCACCTCGCGCTCGCTGTAGCCTTCCGCGCGGGCGGCTGCACGCAGGGCATCGACGGACTCTTGAATCAATAAAATCTCATCGCCGCTGATAACGTACAGCGGTTTAAGGGGGGGGCGGAATGTTGGGCTCATGCTGAGGTTGAAGTCATGTGTTTATTGTGCACCGTTTAATTTAATCGCACGCAGACGGTATTGCATTTGATTGGCCAATTCGATGTCGATGTCGTTGTATAAGCGCGATTCTTCTAAGTCCAGTCCCGTGTCGTAACCGTCGCCAGCAGACAGCGTGCGGCTGATTGATAAGCGCACGGGGGCGATCAGTTGTTTTTTGTTGGCATCATAGGCTTGCATGGTGGCAAAGGTGGATAAACGGTATTCAATCGCCCGACCCGCTGCATTTTTGCTTGAAACTGCTTTGGTATGAACGACATCGCCAATTTCAGCCGTCACCTGCGCCGGTGCGGGCGGTGTGATTTGAATCACTTGGCCGCGCATCACATCGGCGAGTTGGTTGGGTAAATTGCTTTTTGAATCGCCAATGATGGACAGTGTTTTATAGCTCATCGCTGTTGCATGGGTGCTGCCGCGCAGGTGAAAGCCACATGCAGAGAAGCTGAATGCGGTGACAATGATGCTGCTGGTCAGGGCGATTTTTTTCAGTACAAACATGTCGATCCTTGGCAATGCGTGTGTTTAAACCACGATGTTAATCAGTTTGTTGGGGACAACGATGAATTTTTTCACGGGGTTGTCTTCCACAAATTTTTGTACATTGGGCAGCGCCAAAGCCAATGTTTGCAATGCATCTTTGTCTGCCGTTTTAGCCGCTGTCAATTGGTCTCGCAGTTTGCCATTGACTTGTACCATATAGGTCACGTCGCTGCGTTCGAGCGCGCTGGCATCAAATTCTGCCCAAGCCACATCAAGCAAATCACCACAGCTGTCGGCATAGCCAAGTTCGTTCCAGAGTGCATAAGTCACATGAGGCACAATCGGGTACAGCGTGCGCAGTAAAATCGAAATGGCTTCAGGCAAAGCTTTGCCCAATGGCGCGACATCGTTTTTACAGGCGGCTTCGAGTTCATTGAGCAATTTCATTGCACCAGAAGCGACGGTGTTGTATTGCAGGCGATCGTAGTCAAAGTTGATTTGCTTGAGCAACGTGTGTACGGTGAAGCGAAAGTCTTTGGCGGCCGCTGAAGGGGTCAGTTCTGCTGATTTTAAAACGGCAATGTTGTCTTTTTGAGATTGGCAGAAATTCCACACGCGACGCAAGAAACGGTGCGAACCTTCAACGCCGCTGTCAGACCATTCTAAGGTTTGTTCTGGTGGTGAGGCGAACATGGTGAACAGGCGGGCGGTGTCCGCGCCGTATTGTTCAATCAAGGCCTGTGGATCAATGCCGTTGTTTTTCGATTTCGCCATTTTTTCGGTGCCACCAATGTGCACCATGTCGCCATCGGCGATCAACTTGGCAGCCACTGGGCGACCTTTGTCGTCGTGCTCAACTTCGACATCGGCGGGGTTGAACCATTCTTTTTGACCATTGGCCTTTTCGCGGTAATAGGTCTCGTTGAGCACCATGCCTTGCGTGAGGAGGTTTTTAAACGGCTCGTTGAATGACACCAAGCCCATGTCGCGCATGACTTTTGTCCAAAAACGGGCGTACAACAAATGCAAAATCGCGTGTTCAATGCCGCCAATGTACTGATCCATTTGCATCCAGTAATCGTTGCGGGCATCGACCATGCTGTTGGCATTTGGGCTGGTGTAGCGCATGTAATACCAAGATGAATCAATGAATGTGTCCATCGTGTCGGTTTCGCGACGTGCGGGTTTGCCACAGCTTGGGCAGGCGACGTTGAGGAAATCTTCGCGTTTATTCAATGGGTTACCAGAGCCGTCAGGGATGCAGTCTTCTGGTAAAACGACAGGCAGGTCTTTTTCGGGGACGGGTACAACGCCACATGAATCGCAGTGAATCAGTGGAATCGGTGTGCCCCAGTAGCGTTGGCGGCTGATGCCCCAGTCGCGCAGGCGGTAGGTGGTTTTGAGTTCGCCAAGGCCTTTTTCGGATAGGTCGGCGGCGATTTTGGCAACGGCTTCTTTGAATTTCAAACCATCGTATGCGCCGCTGTTGACGCATTCGGCTTGTTCTTTGTCGCCGTACCAATCCGCCCATGCTTCAATTGAAAAAGCAGTGTCGCCTGCTTTGACCACTTGTTTGATGGGTAAATCATATTTTTGTGCAAACGCAAAATCGCGCTCATCATGCGCAGGCACGCCCATGACCGCGCCATCGCCGTAGGTCATCAACACATAATTGCCGACCCACACATCCACAGGTTCACCTGTGAGTGGGTGCGTGACTTGCAGGCCTGTGTTCATGCCTTCTTTTTCCATGGTCGCCATGTCGGCTTCCATGACTGAGCCCAATTTGCATTTTTCAATAAACACTTTTAAGTCTGGGTTGGTTTCGGCGGCCAGTGTCGCTAACGGGTGTTCGGCTGCCACGGCGCAGAAGGTCACGCCCATGATGGTGTCGGCGCGAGTCGTGAAAACGTACATTCTGCCGTCTTGAATCAATGCGCCGCTGCTGTCTTTGATGTCATGCGTGAACGCAAAGCGCACACCAGTGCTTTTGCCAATCCAGTTTTTTTGCATCAATTTGACGCGTTCTGGCCAGCCCAAATCGTCCAAGTCATTCAATAATTCTTCGGCGTATTTTGGGTTGGAAATGTTTAAATAGTAACCGGGGATTTCACGTTTCTCGACCAATGCGCCTGAACGCCAGCCGCGACCGTCGATGACTTGTTCATTGGCGAGAACGGTTTGATCGATGGGATCCCAGTTCACGACTTGGGTTTTGCGGTAGGCGATGCCTTTTTCGAGCATTTGCAGGAAAAACCATTGATTCCAGCGGTAGTATTCAGGTTGACACGTCGCAAATTCGCGCGACCAATCGATCGCCAAGCCCATCGCTTGCATTTGTTTTTTCATGTAAGCGATGTTTTCGTAAGTCCATTTGGCGGGCGGAACGTTGTTGTTCAGTGCGGCATTTTCAGCGGGCATGCCAAATGCATCCCAGCCCATCGGCATGAGGACGTTATAGCCTTTCATGCGCAGTTGACGGGTCATCACGTCATTGATGGTGTAGTTGCGCACATGACCCATGTGCAGTTTGCCCGATGGGTAAGGCAACATGGAGCAGGCGTAAAATTTTGGTTTGTCGTTGTTTTCCGTGACGGTGTAAACGTCGTCGGCTGTCCATGTCGCACGAACGGCGGTTTCGAGGGTATTCGGGGTGTATGGGGCGGGTTGTGTGGTGGCGTGCGTGGTCATGGTGCTGAACTTAATGTGAATTTGAAAAAACTAGAAACGCTATTATAGCGTTTTGGCGAGCTGGACGGATGCAAAATGGTGTGACTTCAATCAAGGGGTGGAGAATGGTTTGGAAAAATAGGTGGCGGACTTCGAATGTTGATTGTGTGGGACTGTATGCTGGGGCGGCTCTGCTGATCGGCATGCTTGGGAGCGCGCATGCGCAAAGCACATCAAATCTTGTACTTGCAGGGCAGATTGCACCCGTTGCACCTGTGTCCGTTGCTGCACCGCCTGCATTGCTGTTGGCCAAAGAGTTGCCTGCTGACGTGCGTGTGGCAGATTACCTTGTCAGCGAAAAATATGATGGCGTGCGTGCTTTTTGGGATGGGCGGGTGTTGCGTTTTCGTGGTGGCGGCGTGGTGGCTGCACCTGAATGGTTCACGCGTGCTTTACCTGCTCAAGCCTTGGATGGTGAATTGTGGTCAGGTCGTGGACAATTTGAAGTGACGTCAGGCATTGTGCGCCAACGTACGCCCAATGATGTGGATTGGCGGCGTGTGAAGTACATGGTGTTTGAGTTGCCAAATGCAGAGGGTTCTTTTGAGCAACGGGTGCAACAGATTGAGCGCATCGTCCGTGACGCACACAATCCTCAATTGGTTGCAGTAAGACAGTTTCGTTTACGTGATCGTTTGCAGCTACAACAGCGTTTGGATGAGGTGACTCGAGAGGGCGGCGAAGGTTTGATGTTGCATTTGGCGAGTGCGGTTTATGAGACGGGGCGAAGCGATGTACTGTATAAATTGAAGCCGTTACAGGATGCTGAGGCTGTGGTTGTCGCACATTTGCGGGGGAATGGCAAGTATGCACACCAATTGGGTGCATTGAGGGTGCGAGGTGCGGATGGACGTGAATTCAATGTCGGGGGCGGGTTGAGTGATGCTCAGCGTGCTCATCCACCTGAGATTGGTTCGACCATCACCTATCAATTCAATGATTTGACGGCAGCAGGCTTACCTCGATTTGCCCGTTTTTTGCGAGTGCGTGTTGGACTTTAAAAGCGATATTGACTTTTTTAGTTTATAACCGTTATCCCTTGAGTGCGAAATGGTGTTGGCCGGTGTATATCCCTTGATTTAATGCGGTTTTTTCTAAAATGAGAATTAAAAAGTGGTTGGTCTCTTTTGTGAAATGTGGAAGGGGGTGATGGTCTCTTTTTTATGTATCATGCGCCATTCGTTCTTTGGTTTAATTGTGGCGAAATATAGCAGGATCTTTTCAGTTGAAAGCATCTCGATTGAAAATAAAAAAAGGAGACAACATGTCAGAAAAAGCAAGTTTAGCGAAAGGCTCTTTGGGTACTTTTGAATCAGCGGTGATGGGTGTTGCGGGCACTGCCCCTGCATTCAGTGTGGCGGTGACAACGGCGGTGATTGTGTCGGTGGTCGGCGAGTTGGCGGTGGGCAGTATTTTATACTGCGGTTTAATCATGTTTGGCATCATGCTGGCATTCACCCATTTGAATAAAATTTCACCCAATGCGGGGGCGACGTATGCTTGGGTGGGTCATGTGTTTGGGCCGACTTGGGGATTTTTTGCAGGTTGGGGTTTGTTGGTGGCTTCGATTGTGTTCATGGTTTCGGCGACCATTCCTGCGGCCACATCGACGCTGTTGATTGCACAAAACGCATTTGATTTATCCCCTGACCTCATCGAAGACACGCGTTGGGTGGCTTTCGTGGCGGCCGTTTGGTTGACTTTGATCACGATTGTGGTGACGAAAGGCATTAAACATGCGAGCTATGCACAGCTGATCATGACGGTGATTGAAACGATCATCATTTTTGCTCTGATCATTGCGGGTTTCATTGAGTATTGGGGTAAGCCTGCACACATGCCTACATGGGCATGGTTTTCACCTTTTTCATTCACGCCTGAGTCGTTTGCTGCGGGCGCATTGACCGCCATTTTCTTTTACTGGGGATGGGATGTGACCATGAACTTGGGGGAAGAAACCAAAGAAGCTGCTGAAGGTGAGGCGCAACCTGCTGGACGTGGGGCTTTTTGGGCGATGGTCAACTTGATTTTATTTTTCATCATCATGATGATTGTGGTGTTGATCGTTTTGACTGATGATGAAATTGCCGCTGCAAACACCAATGTGTTGTATGCGGTGGCGGATAAATTGTTTCCCAAACCTTGGAGTAGCTTTGCGGTGCTGTCGACGATCTTAAGCACGATTGGGACGGTTGAAACACAGATTTTGCAATTCTCTCGCAGCATGTTTGCAATGTCGCGCGACAAAATGCTGCATCCGCGTTATGCAAACATTCACCCTGAATGGCAAACACCATGGGTGGCGACATTTGTGATTTGGCTGTTGGGCGTGTTGCTGTTGGCGGCATCGTCGACCATGGCATCGGTCAAAGCGATTTTGGACAGCTCTGTGATGGCGATTGGTTTTCACATTTGCTTTTACATGGGTTTGGCGGCATTTGCTTGCGTGTGGCATTACCGTGGCATGCTGAAATCAGGCGTGTATGATGCATTTTCACATGTGATTTGGCCGCTTGGATCGGGTGTGTTGATGTTCTTTTTAGGGTTGTATTTGTTACCGACTTTTGATGGCATCACAACTTTAATTGCGGTGGGTGGTTTGGCCATTGGTGTCGTGCCGTTGTTGTTGGGACGTTATCGTACCTGAGCATTGTTATTGAAGGGGTACTGAGGTTGTTTGGATGATGGTCGGTGTCCCTGAACCATTAAAAATGCAGATGATTGGGTTGTTTAAGAGAATGCCTCAGGTCTAACCTGTGGCATTTTTTGTTTTCAAAACTTGTTTCCAAAATGCCATTTTTATCCTTACTTTATTCTATTTTTTGGGGTGATTTGTCATCACAACCCATGCGGCAAAAGCCTATAATTTAAATGAAGACAGTCGTTTTTTACTTTCCCATTGCATTTGAGAGGCTTGGTTAATATTAGAAATGACCGCATGTGGTTCATTGAGATAAAGTGAAATAAGGTGTTGTTTTAAAAGGTTTTAAAAGTTTAAATTTTGATAAAGGAGATTGACATGTTCAAACATTTACTCGTTCCGACCGATGGCTCTGAGTTGTCTCAGAGTACCGTCAGGCGTGCCGTCAGTTTTGCGAAGGAGACAGGTGCTAAAATCACGTTTTTTTATGCCCAACCTGATTTTCCAATGATTTCCTACACTGAGGCGATTGTTGTGAACCCAACCCCGGATGAGTTTTTGTTGTCCACTCAAAAAGAGGCGCAACGTGTGTTGGATTTGGCCAAAGGGGTGGCGGATGAGCTGCATGTTGATTGTGATGTAGATACGGCAGTGGATGATTTTCCTTACCGAGCCATCATTGCGGCAGCAGGTTTGCATCAGTGCGATCTGATTTTTATGGCATCACATGGTCGAGGTGGCTTTATGGGGTTGCTGCTTGGCAGTGAGACTCAGAAAGTGCTGACCCACAGCAGTGTGCCTGTGCTGGTCTATCGTTGATGACTTGTATTCAGTTCACATGGGCCGTTGATGCTATAATCAGCGGCTCAAAATGTTGGGTATTTTAGTCGCTTGGTGGGTCTGTTAATTAAGCGAATCTTTTGGAAATCATATGTTCGCTTTGAATTATATCAATCGCCATTCGGCTGTCTTTATGATGTTGGCTTGCTTGTTTGGTTTTGCGTGGCCCGATGCTGCCAATGCTGTGCTTGCGCACTTGCCTCAGGTGTTGTTTACCCTGATGTTTTTTACCTTACTTGGTATTCCGCAGCCAAAACTGCTGCGGATGCTGTCACAGCTGGGGGTGTGGCGCTATGCGCTCTTGCATTCTTTTGGCATGACGCTTGTGTTTGTGGGGGCAGGCTATCTGCTGGGCATTCGGGGTGATTTGTTGTTGGCGTTGGCGGCGATGATGGCGACAGGTGCGTTGTTTGGCACGCCTGCGATTGTGCGTTCAATCGGTTTCAGTCCTTTGTATGCGATGGCCTTGACGATTGCCAGCACGTTGGTGATGCCCGCCATATTGTTCATTAATTTATGGTTGTTCCAAACGGGTGATGTTCATTTGGATTTGGTGTTGTACAGCAAACGCTTGTTGATTTTCATCGCAGGTCCGATGGCGATCTCCGCTGTGGTGCATAAACTGTTCAGTGAGCATGTGTTGCACCATGTGCATCAGCAGTTGTCGAAAATCACCATCATTTTGGTGATGGCCTTCCCATTTGGTTTGGTGGGGGCATATCGGCATTTTTTTGATGTGAATCCTGCACATGGTGTTTTTTTGTTGCTGATGGGTGCGTTGCTGTGTTTTGGTTTGTTTGCCTTGAATTTTTGGATTTATCGAAAAGCACCGATTGAACATGCAATTTCTGCTGCGGTCGCTTCGGGTGGCCGCAATGTGTTGCTGACCTATACCATTGCAGCGCCTTTCGTTGGCAGTGAATTCATGCTGTTGGTGGGGGCGATGCAGCTGCCCATTTACATGTTGCCGTTATTGACGCGTTGGTGGATTCGTCGCTTGGAGCGACAGACAGTGGCATTGACGTAAATGCATGTGCATGCGTCAATAGCCCACATGTGAGCGGTGAATGACCTTATAACTGGATGGTTTATTGCACAGTAAATAGAAGCTTGTTGTTTATTTGTGTTGTTTATTTGTTGTTGTTCGTTTATTTAAGACAAGAGGTTTTGAGTGGGTGGGTTCACACAAAATCTAGAAAAATGATTCCCAAAAAACCTTGGGCGAGTGCATATTTAATCGCAAGTAAAAACGACGTGAAACTTCACGTCGTTTTTACTTTATGGGCGCACATTGATTTGATGGTGCTTGTGCCCCTGTTGTTTAAATTTCAATATTTAAACTGTCAAAAAGCAGAAGGGGGCATGCTTTATGCACTTTTCATGCGTTCTTTTAGAGGTTCGCGTAACAAAGCATGGGTGTCGCGCAACATGCTGTCGGTGGTGAGCCAGTCAACGCAAGCATCGGTGACTGAGCAGCCGTATCGGAGTTGGCTCAAGTCTTCGGGAATGGCTTGGTTGCCCGCTTCAATGAAACTTTCGATCATCACGCCGATGATGGAGGTGTTGCCTTCGCGGATTTGATGGGTGACGTCTTTCATGACCAGTGGCTGATAGTCGGCGTTTTTCCATGAATTGGCATGTGAACAGTCAATCATGATGTTGCTGGGTAATTTGGCTTTGCTCAAGGCTTTTTCTGCCAAGGACACCGATACTGTATCGTAGTTTGGACGGCCACCGCCGCCGCGCAATACGGTGTGACCGTAGCCATTGCCGCGCGTGCGGATGATGGCAGATTCGCCAGAATTGTTAATGCCTAAAAAGCTGTGTGGCGCGGCGGCGGAAATAATGCCGTTGATCGCAGCATCCAATGTGCCATCGGTGGCATTTTTAAAGCCCACTGGGGTGGATAAACCGGAAGCCATTTCACGGTGGGTTTGTGATTCGGATGTGCGTGCGCCGATGGCCGTCCAAGCGATCAAGTCACCGTAATATTGTGGCGCGATGGGGTCAAGTGCCTCAGTCGCTGCGGGCAAGCCCAATTCGTTGACGTCGAGTAAAAACTGACGTGCTTTGGCCATGCCTTCAGCGATGCAGAACGAGTCGTCCATGTGCGGGTCGTTGATGAAACCTTTCCAACCTGTGGATGTGCGTGGTTTTTCAAAATACACACGCATGACGATCAACAGGGTATCACTCAAAACATCGGCGAGCACTTTTAAACGTTTGGCATAATCCAATCCAGCGATGGGGTCGTGAATGGAGCAAGGGCCAACCACCACCATCAAACGGTGGTCTTTACGATCCAAGATGTTTTGCAAAGCCGTTCGGCCTGCTTCTACTGTGGCTGCGGCCGCGTCCGATAAGGGCACTATGGCTTTGATTTCATCGGGAGAGGGCATGTGTTCAATGCGGATGACATTGAGGTCTTCTGTGCGTGAGGTGGTCATAACAATTCCAAGGGGACAGGCTTGATGGGTAAAAGAGAGATTGTAATGGAAATTCTTGGGGTGAGGCGGTAAACGCAGGTGTATTGAGGCTGTATTTTTAGAATGGAGGCGACCCATCGGTTTCATGAATGGTGTGTTCATGAAACGTTGCTTGCTTTTGGTTCAATTCACTGAATTTTTGTCAATACAGGTGAGATTTTGGCGTGCAATGGGATGTAAAATAGCATATTTGCATGAAAAATAAGATGTGTTTTTTAATTTGGGATGCTATGCAAACAGATTTAACGTTCAGTGCTCAACCGACCATCACCATCATTGGTGCGGGTCCTGCGGGTTTGATGGCAGCCGAGGTGTTGTCCAGCCAAGGGCATGCGGTCACGGTGTATGACGCGATGCCATCGGTGGGGCGTAAGTTTTTATTGGCGGGGATTGGCGGCATGAACATCACCCATTCTGAGTCCTTATCTGGTTTTTTGAGCCGATTCCAGCCATGTAGTGAGGTGCTGTTGGACAGCTTGCGTGCATTTGACAATCAGGCTGTGGTGTCATGGGTTGAGGGTTTGGGTTTGAAAACCTTTGTGGGCAGTTCTGGGCGTGTGTTTCCGACCGATATGAAGGCCGCGCCTTTGTTGCGTGTGTGGTTGGCGCGATTGCGCGATGCAGGGGTGCGTTTTGAAATGCGTCACCGTTGGCTCGGATGGAACGATGAGGGGCATTGTGTGTTTGAACAGGCCAATGGACGGGTCGAGGTTCAATCGGCGGCGACGGTCTTGGCTTTGGGGGGGGCGAGTTGGCCAAAGCTGGGTTCAGATGCGCAATGGTGTCCGTGGTTGACTGAAAAAGGCGTTTCGATGACACCATTACAGGCTTCAAATTGCGGTTTTGATGTGGCGGCTTGGAGTCAGCATTTGATTGATAAATGGGCAGGTCGCCCGATCAAACCCGTGACGCTGCGCATCCATGATGCACACACCGATGCGATGTTATTTGAGCGCCAAGGTGAAATGATTTTGACCGCAACAGGCATGGAAGGCGGATTGATGTACGCCGCCAACCGTTGTTTGCGCGACATGTTGAACCGCGAAGGTGTGGCGACAATGAAACTCGATTTGTTGCCGCAACACAGTTTTGGTCAGGTTTTACGCGAAGTCACTCACCCGCGTGGCTCACGTTCGATGAGCAGCCATTTGTCCAGCCGGTTGGGGTTGACGGGCGTGAAAACGGCGTTGTTATTTGAAATACTCAGCCGTGACGATTGGGCCGATTTACATGTTTTGGCGCGGATGATTAAAGCTTTACCCATTCAACTGACCGCCACGAGGCCTGTGGCTGAAGCCATCAGCAGTGCGGGTGGTGTGAGTTTCTCCAGCATGAATGCCCATTTGATGCTGAATCAATTGCCGGGTGTTTTTTGTGCAGGGGAAATGCTGGACTGGGATGCACCGACGGGGGGGTACTTGTTGACGGCCTGTTTGGCCACGGGCCGAGCGGCTGGTGAGGGCGTGGCGGCATGGTTGGCTGGATGAGTTGAGACAGACTATGGGGAGGAGTCAAATACAATCTGAATCATCGCATCAAATGGCTGAAATTCGCTACAATTGTCGTCCAGTCTTTTTATGAGCGTGTCCACATGATTTGTTTTCAACGCATTGCACACATCATACAAATCATAAGCACGCTCCACATCACGAATACGGTTCAATATGTCACAAGTCTCCTGCATCATTCCTTTCTATAACGGTGGCGGCACCATTGCCCGCGCGATTGATTCGGTCATCAACAGCCCCGCATGCCACGAAGTCATGCTGATGGTCGATGCTTCACCAGAGCCTTTGGCGCCACATTTGACCGATGCACACCGTGCCGCCATTGCACAAGGGAAATTGCGTGTGATCGAGCTGGCGACCAACTTGGGACAGGCGGCCATGCGCAATGTCGCGGCTTCGCTTTCCAGTGCACCGTACATTGCATTTATGGATCAAGATGACATGTATCTATCGGGCTTTTGTGAGGAAATGTCAGCTGTTTTAAATCAGCACACCCACCTCGCAGCGATTGAGTGCGGCGCAGAAATTGTTAAAGATGGCATCAATTTGCTGGACATCACAGACCCACGCTACATTGCGATCATGTCATCGGTACCGTGGAATGTATTGATTCGTCGGGTTGCATTTTGGGGAATCGGGGGCTTTCCCGTTGAGGCCGCGTTTCGCACCAAGCTTGCGGGTGAAGACATTGCGTTCAAAACCCCACTGCGGCATTTTTTAGCCACGGCTGCCGATTACAGCCGTCGACTGGTGCGACATCACCTGCGTGATGGGTCTGCAACCGATAATTATTTGAACCGCACGCAACTTGTTGACGGTCAGGTCATTTACACCACCCATTATGAAAATGAGGAAAATGGCGATTGGCAAGCCGCATTGGATGCGCACTACAGCAAAGTTAGACGGGATTTTGAAGCGTTTCGTTTGGTGAAAATGGCGGATTAATCATGCTTTGATCACATTGATCATTTAGAAGTGCCAATTGCTTTCGGTGTTTTCAATCGAATTTAAAGGAAGCGATGCACTCATTCAATCCATGCTTGGCGGAAACAAGCGCATGGTTTACAATAGCGCATCAGTTCAACATCATCACCCCATGCACAGACCGCCGTTTGTGCATGTTTATTTTTAGAGAAACCCTATGAAATCCATCAAAATCGGTATCGCAGGCACTGGCGTCGTCGCCAGCGGCGTGGTCAATGTCCTCAAACGCAACCAAGAAGAAATCACCCGCCGTGCAGGTCGAGGCATTGAAGTGGCCGTGGTCTCATCACGCACACGCTCAAAAGCTGAAGCTTTGGTGGGTACTGGTGTTGAAATTGTCGACGACATCATGGCCGTTGCCCGTCACCCCGATGTGGACATCGTGGTTGAAACCATGGGTGGTTACGAACCCGCTCGCACTTTTGTGCTCGAAGCCATCGCCAACGGCAAACACGTGGTCACTGCCAATAAAGCGTTGTTGGCTGAACACGGTAACGAAATTTTCAAAGCCGCACAAGATAAAGGCGTAACCGTCGCATTTGAAGCCGCCGTTGCAGGCGGCATCCCCGTCATCAAATCCTTGCGCGAAGGCCTCTCCGCCAACCGCATCGAATGGATCGCAGGCATCATCAACGGCACAACCAACTTCATCCTCACGCAAATGCGTGAAAAAGGCTGGACTTTTGACGCCGCGCTTAAGGTTGCCCAAGAGCTCGGCTACGCCGAAGCCGATCCCACATTTGACGTTGAAGGCGTCGATGCTGCGCACAAAATCACCCTCATGAGCGCGCTCGCATTTGGTGTGCCGATTAATTTCAAAGCCGCATCCATTGAGGGTATCAGCAAACTCGCCGCCACCGACATCGCCTATGCTGAAAAATTTGGCTACCGCATCAAATTACTCGGCATCACCAAACGCACACCTGACGGCATTGAACTGCGCGTCCATCCCACTTTGATTCCAGAATCACGCCTCATCGCCAACGTCAACGGCGTCATGAATGCCGTCCTTGTTAAAGGGGATGCCGTGGGTGCAACGCTCTACTACGGCGCAGGTGCAGGCGCAGAACCGACAGGCTCATCGGTTATCGCGGACCTCATCGACGTCACCCGTACCATCACCGCCGACCCTGAACACCGCGTGCCACACCTCGCATTCCAACCCGATGCTCTGGAAAACATCCCGATGTTGCCACTCTCTGCGGTCAAAACGCGCTACTACCTGCGCCTCACCGTACAAGACCGCACAGGCGTACTCGCCAACATCACCCGCATCCTCGCTGACCACGATATTTCGGTTGACGCCATGCTGCAAACCGAAGTCGATGACACCACCAAACAAACCCACATCGTCATCATGACGCACATCTCGCTTGAGTCAAGCGTCGATGCTGCTGTACAGCAGATCAAAGCATTGGATACGGTGACGGGTGATGTGGTCAAGTTACGGGTTGAAGAGTTGGGTTAAACTGCAGAAATTAAATAAAGTAAAAGCGGGAGTTATCCCGCTTTTTTACAAAAAACTCTGTACTTGAATTTAAAGTATATTCATATAGACTCTTGATACGGGAAACTCATTTTGAGCACAAACCACATTTCAGCTTATCAAAGTCAATACTTGGCTTGGCTTTTGAGTCGCAATGCCGCGAGTAACAGCATTGACTCATTGGCGAGTACGTTGGTTGACTCCAAGGTTGATTTGAATCCGCATCAACTTGAAGCGGCATTGTTCGCGTGTCAAAATCCACTCAGCCGTGGCGTGATTTTGGCGGATGAAGTCGGTTTGGGTAAAACGATTGAAGCGGGTTTGGTCATCTCACAAAAATGGGCAGAACGCAAACGCAAGCAACTCATCATCGTCCCCGCCAATCTACGCAAACAATGGCATCAAGAGTTACAAGAAAAGTTTGGTTTACAAGGCACGATTTTAGAAAGTAAAAATTACAATGCCTTGGCAAAAAATCACAAAAAACCATTCGAAACATTGTTTGAGAATACCCAAGGGCCGATTATTTGCTCTTACCCATTCGCAAAATCCAAAGCCAAGGAAATTAAAGAAATTTTTTGGGATGCTGTGATACTGGATGAAGCGCATCGTCTGCGCAATGTTTACAAATCATCCAATGTGATTGGCAATACGCTTAAAGATGCGTTAGCTCATGTAGACTCAAAAATCTTATTGACCGCCACACCATTGCAAAACTCCTTACTCGAACTCTATGGTTTGGTGAGTTTAATCGATGACCGTGTGTTTGGTGATTTAGACAGCTTTAGAGCGCAATTCGCATTGACCAATCGCGAAAGTACCTTTGCCCAATTGCGTCACCGCTTGTTGCCTTTATGCAAGCGTACTTTGCGACGCGACGTACAACAATATGTGCCCTATACCAATCGCATTGCCATTGTCGAAGAGTTTTTCCCTACCGAACAAGAGCGCGAATTTTCCAGCATGGTTGCTGATTATCTCCGTCGTCCTGATCTTAAAGCCATGCCCAACGGTCAGCGACAGCTTATTTCACTGGTGTTATGGAAGCTCCTGGCTTCCTCACCGCAGGCGATCGCCGGCGCATTAGAGACCATGCGTCAACGCCTACAAAACAAAGTAGATGATGCCCTCCAGCCCGTCAACTTAATCGATTCTTTAGATGAGGATTTTGAAGCCTTAGACGAAATGGCAGATGAATGGTCGGACAGTGGCCCACTCGATCCAGAGCAACAACAAGAACGCGACGCTTATCTGGACGAAATCGCCGAACTCAAGAAATTTGCTGAGCTTGCAGCGAGCATTCGAGATAACGCCAAAGGTCAAGCGTTGATTAAAGGATTAGACAAAGCCTTCGTTGAACTCAAACGACTCGGTGCTGCGAAAAAAGCCATTATTTTTACCGAGTCAAAGAAAACTCAAACTTACTTACAAGAATTGCTCAGTCAAACACCTTATGGTGAAGGTCTGGTGCTTTTTAATGGTACCAATTCAGATGCCAGCGCACAAAAAATCTACAAAGATTGGCTCAATAAGCATCAAGGCAGTGACCTCATCACAGGCTCAAAAACCGCCGACACACGCGCCGCACTGGTCGAGTACTTTCGTGAACACGATAATCCGCAAGGGCAAATCATGATTGCCACCGAAGCGGGTGCAGAAGGCATTAACTTACAATTTTGCTCATTGGTGATTAACTACGATTTACCGTGGAATCCACAGCGCATCGAGCAGCGCATCGGTCGCTGTCACCGCTATGGTCAAAAGCACGACGTGGTTGTGGTCAACTTCATTGATAAAAGCAACGAAGCCGATCAGCGCGTCTATGATTTGCTCAACATCAAGTTCAAACTGTTTGATGGTGTATTTGGCGCCAGTGACGAAGTGCTCGGCGCGATTGGGTCTGGCGTGGATTTTGAGCGGCGCATTGCAGATATTTATCAAAACTGTCGTGACCCACAAGAGATTAAAACCAGTTTTGAACAACTTCAACTCGACCTCTCGCAAGAAATCAACGAAAAAATGATGCAAACGCGGCAAATGCTGTTCGAGCATTTCGATGAAGAAGTACATCAAAAAATCCGCATACAAGCACAAAACGGCACGCGCACCCAAAACCGCTATGAGCAAATGTTGCTTGAGATCACCCATGCAGAATTAAAGACCGACCAATGTGCTGTGTTTGATGACCATGGTTTTGAGCTCAAACAATTACCCGACGCGACATTAGAGTCTATTTGCCCACTCGGTCGCTACGAGCTACCAAGGTTATCGAACGATGCGCACAGCTATCGCATCGCCCACCCACTCGCGCAATGGGTCATCGCCCAAGCGAAAAGCCGCAGCCTAAACGAAACATCTACGCGCTTGATATTTGACTATCAAGCCTACCCAAGCAAAATCAGCACCTTAGAGCCGTATCAAGGACAAAGCGGCACACTCATCGTCAAAGTACTCACCGTGCAAGCATTGGAGCGCATGGAGCAGCACCTCATCGTCTCAGCCGTGACCGATGATGGACAAGTTCTACAAGACGACGACCCAGAGCGTTTGCTGCGCATACCTGCGCAAGAGCAGGCAATCCAGTCTTTGTCACACAATGAATTATTAGACGCCGATGTGAACCAGCGCAGTCAAAACTGCCAACGCGACATCAATCAGCGCAACTTAGGCTACTTCACCCAAGAAATCGACAAACTCGATGCATGGGCGGACGATCGCAAACTTGGGTTAGAACAACAAATCAAAGACATCGACCGCGACATCAAAGAAACACGCAAAACCGCAGCCACTGCGCCGACATTAGATGAAAAACTGCATTGGCAAAAGCAACAGCGTGAACTTGAAATAAGAAGAAATAAACTGCGTCGCGAGCTTTTTGATAGACAGGATGAGGTGGAACAAGAGCGTAATAAGTTGATAAGTGGATTAGAAGATAAATTAGTTCAGAATGTGGATGAGCAAGTGTTGTTTTGTATAGAATGGTTATTGTTATGAAAGAGTTTCTTTCAAAAATAAAAGGGAGGTTATTTTGACTGCTATTCAGGCTGAATTTAAGCAAAGACTTGAGCAAATTTTAAAAGATAGATTTGTTGCGAGTATGCCCAAAACAAAGAGTACGTGTGATGAAGCAAAATCATGTTCTCGCGCATTGGCTGCATTTGCCTTGAATAAACGTCTGGATATTAAACCTCAAGAGGCCGCAAAATCTGTCATTGATGATGTTAACGATCATGGTATTGATGCAATTTATTACCATAAAGCAGAAAATAGCGAAGAAGATGGTACTTTATACTTAGTACAAGCAAAACTAAACGACAATAAAAATTTCGAGCAAGAGGACGCTCTTTGCATGATGGATGGTGTTCGTAAAATATTGCGTCAAGAATTTGATAGTTTTAATGACCTCGTTAAAAATCGTCAAACAGAGATTGTGCAAGCATTAGACGAGTGTACGCACATTCAGTTACTTGTGATTTATACGGGTAATGATGTCTCACAAACTGCCAAACAAAAATTTGATACTTTATTCAATGATCGTGATGACTTGGATGAGCGTCTTTGTCAGATGATTGACTATTTTTCGCCACAAGAGATTGAGGATAAATTAAGAGAAGAGCAATCGCACAAACCTATTCATACTGACTTGTATTTAACCAAAAGCCAAAAAATCGACCAAGATTCTCTCACCTACTATGGGCTTGTAAATATCACTGACATGATTGACTTACACGTGCAGCATGGTAAAGCCTTATTTGAGCACAATATTAGATATTTTTTGGGTACATCAAAATCGACGGTTAACCAATCTATCCAAAAAACCTTACGTGAACACCCTCAACAATTTTTTTATTTGAATAATGGAATTACAGCAATTGCCGAGATTATAGAGCCAAAATCTAATCATAATCGAGGCAAAAGTGGTATTCAAAAAATTAAAGTACGTGGGTTGTCCATTATCAACGGTGCTCAAACGATTTCTACCTGTGCTGATTTTGCTCAAAACAATCCTGATGTTGATTTAAGTGCAGCGAAAGTGATGTTTACACTGATTAAAGCCGATGCGCGAGCATTTGGGGCGAAAATTACCAAAGCGCGTAATCATCAAAATCCAGTTACAACCAATAATTTTGCCGCATTAGATCCGATACAAGAGCGAATTCGCCAAGATATTGCTGTACTCAATGAAGGCTATGTTTACTCTTATCGTCCAGAAGCTATTGTGAACAGTACTCATGTGATTCGGCTTGAAGACGCTTTAAATGCGTTGCTGCTTGTAAGCAACAACCCAACGTATCCCGCCCAAATAAAGCACAATGCAAATGCCTTAAATCATAAAGATAGTTCGGCCTATAAAGAAGTTTTTACTGAAGATCTGAGGGCAATTAAACTCTTAAATGCCACGCTTGTGTACCAAACCTTGCAAAGCGTCATTTTGGATTATGAACGAGGAAGTCAAGGTCAAGAAAAATTGGTTTTACGGCACGGCAAATTTGTCATCATTGCTGTAATGATGAAATGCTTGAAGAAAAATTGGATTGATTTAGAGCGAATTATAGACATTGAAAAATTAAAAAACACACTGAGCAGTCCATTAGATGAGTTACGTCAGCAGATCATTGATTCTTTTATTTCTACTGCATATAAAGGGCCTTTAGCTTTTTTTAAAAGTCAGGTGGATGTGGTGGATTTGATGGATCGTATTATGAGAACTCATTTTTGGCTTGTATCAGATATCGCATTAGACAAAATGCCCAAGGGACTTTTCGATAAGTTCCCCAAAGAATCTCGCTTTAACTACATGGTGCAGCGAGCACCACAAATTGAATTTAGAGAAGCACAATGAAAAAACAGAAACTCGAACTCACTTGGATTGGCAAGGAACTGCGCCCGAAGTTGGAGGCGCGGATTTTATTGGAGGATGCGGCTCGTTCGTATCATGCGAAGTCGCGGGTGGGTGAGCGGGATATTTTTGACAATCAATTGATTTTTGGGGATAACTTGCTGGCGTTGAAGGCGTTGGAGCAGGAGTATGCGGGGCGGGTGAAATGTGTGTTTATTGACCCGCCGTACAACACGGGCAGTGCGTTTACGCATTATGACGATGGTTTGGAGCACAGTATTTGGTTGGGTTTGATGCGTGACCGCCTCGAAATCATCCGCCGCCTGATGAGTGATGATGGTAGTTTGTGGATTACGATTGATGACAATGAATGCCATTATTTGAAAGTTTTGTGTGATGAAGTTTTTGGGCGTGGGAATTTTGTGGCGAATGTGGTTTGGCAGAAACGAACATCGCCAGACAATCGTCTACGATTAGGCAATGCGCATGACCATGTTCTTGTTTATGGTAAATCGCCGCTAATGCATCAAACCTTTAACCAATTACAAGTGAGTGAATCACGTAAAAAAGACTTCAAGAATCCTGATGGTGACCAAAGAGGTGCGTGGGCTTCAACAGATTTCACAGGAATGACTGGGCATGCTACAAAATCACAGTTTTATACAATTGTCTCGCCAAACGGAAAGAAGCATCCTCCACCAGAAGGCCGTTGTTGGGCTATCAGTGAAGATAACTTTAACAAACTAATGCTGGAAAACCGAGTTTGGTTTGGTGCGGATGGAAATGCACGCCCTCGATTAAAGCGGTTTTTGTCGGAAATGGAAGGACAAAATGCTTGGTCATGGTGGAGTAATGATGAAGTAGGTCACAATCAAGAAGCGAAAAAAGAAATTAATACCCTCTTTGGTGCCGACAATCCATTTGATACTCCAAAGCCCGAACGCCTTTTACAACGCATTATCCACTTAGCCACCAACCCCAACGACCTCGTCCTCGATTCCTTCGCAGGCAGCGGCACCACAGGCGCGGTTGCGCACAAGATGGGTCGCCGTTGGATCATGATTGAGTTGGGTGAGCATTGTCATACGCATATTATTCCGCGCTTGCAAAAGGTGATTGATGGCACCGACCAAGGCGGCATCAGCAAGGCGGTCGATTGGCAGGGCGGCGGTGGGTTTCGTTACTATCACCTTGCGCCAACCTTGATTATCAAAGACCGTTGGGGCAATGACATCATCAATCCTGAATACAATGCGGCGATGCTGGCGGAGGCTTTGTGTAAGTTGGAGGCGTTTACCTATGCGCCATCGGAGGTGCATTGGTGGCAGCAGGGGTATTCGAGCGAGACGGATTTTATTTATGTGACCACGCAGAGTTTGTCGGTGGCGCAGTTGCAGGTTTTGAGTGATGAGGTGGGCGCACATCGGTCGTTGTTGGTGTGCTGTTCGGCGTTTCGTGGGATTAAGTCGAGCGAGGCGATGGTGCGCTTCCCGAATTTGAGCTTGAAAAAGATTCCTAAGATGGTCTTGTCACGCTGCGAGTGGGGGCATGATGATTACAGCCTGAATGTGGCGAATTTACCGATGGCCGAGCCTACGCCTGTGAGCGTATCGCAAGCATCTGAGGTGGCCAATACACGCAAAACCCCGCGCGGTAAGGTGGTGCGTGATGATGCGCCTTTGTTGGATGGGTTGTTTGAGGCGTCAGAGTAGATTTTTGCGAGGGCAGTTACTCGAAGATTTCGATCAACTGAACAATGTTTTGAATGACTTCCAGTTATCCGAGAAATTCGGATCACTGAGCGATTATAAATTTTGCAGTTATTAAGTATGACTTAATAACTGCCTGAGGGCATCAGACATCATGGCGTGTTGAATACCGTGGGGTCAGGTAAATATTAAGGGATAAATTCATGATGAGTAACAACCGACCAGCAGAGCAAGTCGTTCATTGGGTGGATAAGCGTTTGTCTTTACGCGCGCCTCAGGCGGAATCTTTGGCAAAGTTGCATCAGGCGATTGATTTGTCGAGTGGTTTGCTCTCGCATGAGCGTGATTTGGGCGAGGTGCTTGCGGCTTTGCGCGAGGCGTTTCCGACGTTGTCTGATTTTGAGCGTGATTTTCCGTCGTTGTGTTTTGCGTTGGCGACGGGGGTGGGTAAAACGCGCTTGATGGGGGCGTTTGTGTCGTATCTGCATTTGGCTTATGGGATTAATAATTTTTTTGTACTGGCGCCGAATTTGACGATTTATAACAAGTTGATTGCGGACTTTACGCCGAACACGCCGAAGTATGTGTTTAAGGGCATTTCGGAATTTGGGCAGCAGCCACCCGAGATAATCACTGGGGATAATTACGAGGAGCGTGGCGCGAATATCGGATTGTTGAGCCCTGTGACGATTAATATTTTTAATATCTCGAAGATTAATTCTGAAGTCCGAGGTGGCAAAGAGCCACGGATTAAGCGGATGCGTGAAGTTTTGGGCGACAGTTATTTTAATTATTTGGCCAATCTGGATGATTTGGTTTTGCTGATGGATGAGTCGCACCGTTATCGTGCGCAGGCGGGCATACGCTCGATCAATGATTTGCGCCCTTTGCTGGGTTTGGAGTTGACGGCTACGCCTTTTGTCGAGGCGACGAGCGGCAAAACTGTGGCTTTTAAGAATGTGGTGATGGATTATCCCTTGGGTCGGGCTTTGGATGATGGCTTTGTGAAGTCACCTGCTGTGGTGACGCAACGCAATTTTGATGCGTCACAATACAGCCCCGCAGAGTTGGAGCATATTAAGTTGGAGGACGGTATTCGTTTGCATGAGACGACCAAGGTGGAGTTACTGACCTATGCTCGTGAAAACAATGTGGCGGTGGTCAAGCCTTTTATGTTGGTGATTGCCCGAGATACGACCCATGCACAGCAACTCAAAAGCTTGATGGAGTCGGATGCTTTTTATGAAGGGCGTTATTGGGACAAGGTGATTCAGGTCGATTCGAGCCAAACGGGTGCGAAAGAAGAGGAGATGATTGCACGACTGTTGGCGGTAGAGAGCTTTGATGAGCCGACCGAGATTGTGGTGCATGTGAATATGCTCAAAGAGGGTTGGGATGTGACCAACTTGTACACCATCGTGCCGCTGCGTGCGGCGAATGCGCGAACTTTGGTTGAGCAATCGATTGGCCGTGGCTTGCGTTTGCCTTATGGCGCACGCACAGGGGTGGATGCGGTGGATAGACTGAATATCATTGCGCATGATAAGTTCCAAGAGATTGTTGATGATGCCAATCGAGCGGGTTCGCCGATTCGTTTGCAGCAGTTGATTTTGGATGCGCCGAATAAGGATGATGCCAAAGTCAGTTTGCAAGTGCTGTCCAATACGGAGCATTTATTGGGGTTGGTAACGCCCAACGCTCACAAAGATTCGCTTAAAAGTGATGGTGGTGAGGCGTCGGGCAACGCCAAGCCTGTTTTTGCCAATGAGCAAGAGCGTGAGGTGGCAAGGGTGGTTTTGCAGCAGGTACAGGCTTTGGAATTGGAGCGTGGTTTGGTGCCAAATTCTGTGGCACTGAGCACACCTGAAGTGCAAAAAATCATTACCGAACGGGTGGCTGAGTCGATTAAACCCAAGCAAGCGGGGCTTTTGGATGAGGCGGACACCGCACAAACGGTTGTGAATGTGGCTGATGTGGTGGCGAAAACGACTGCGATTTTTCAAGCCCAAATCATTGATATCCCGAGAATTGTTGTGGTGCCAACAGGTGAGGTGAGTTCTGGTTTTCACCCATTTAAGTTGGATGTGGCGCAACTGCGTTTACAACCTGCAACCCGTGAGATTGTTGGACAGGATTTACACAGCCACAGTCAATTTACGATGACGGCTGAAACTGGGTTTACTGAAGAGCGGTTGGAGAATTATGTGGTGCATGCATTGATGGACTTTGAGGATGTGGATTATTTTACCCAAGCCGATTTGCTTTATGATTTGGCGGGGCAAATGGTGGCGCATTTGCGCAGTTATTTGACCGACGATGATGCGCGCAATGTATTGATTCAGTATCGACGCATGATTGCGCAAACCATTCATGCGCAAATGATGGCGCATTTTTGGGAAACCGCCACCGCTTACGAGGCACAAGTCAGTCGTGGATTTACCAGTTTAAAAACATCCAACATCACCACTTCCGCTAATGAGCCTATTCATCATTTTCGTCAAACGGTAACGGAGCTGGGGCGGATTAAGCAGATGGTGTTTGGTGGGTTTGAAAAGTGTTTGTATCCTGTACAAAAATTTGACTCGGATACGGAACGGCGATTCTCAGTTTTGGCTGAACGCGATGCGATGAAGTGGTTTAAGCCTGTCAAAGGGCAGTTTCAAATTTATTATAAACGCGGCGGCGAGCAGCCTGAATATGTGCCTGATTTTGTGTTGGAGATGACCGATGTAATTGTAATGGTTGAGACCAAGGCACGCAATGAGATGAATAACGAAGAGGTTCAGGCAAAAGCCAGTGCCGCTCAAACGTGGTGCACGCATGCGAGTGACTACAATACCCAATTTGGCGGCAAGCCTTGGCGCTATGTGCTGGTTGCGCATGATGACGTGGGTGAAATGAAGAAGGTTATTGATTTCATATGATTGATTTGGAATATTAAGCTGATGGTAAACACGGGCGTATAGATGTTTTTTTGCAGGCTATGGCTTTAGCCTTGGCGGCTATGAGGGACGTATCGTTGATGACACTTTAAGTGTCGTATGGTAAGTGATTGTTAAGTGAATGGGCGCAACATCAATTTGGTGTTGCGCTTTTTTATGTCATCAAGGTTTTAATTGGTGATTGTTACTGCCTCTCGTGCTATTTATTGGTTTTAATTGCTGGATTCGATGGTGAAATGCGGTTAAAATTATGCCTTTTGACGGGTATTGTAAGCTGTAATGCCTGCTTTATCCAAAATGTAAAGGAATGTGCTTGTGAGTTCTCATGATAATGCGCCACGCGATGGGTTTGGTTCGAAGTTTGGGGCGTTGGCGGCGGCGGCTGGGTCTGCGATTGGGTTGGGGAATATTTGGAAGTTTCCTTACATTGTGGGGCAGAATGGTGGCGCGGCTTTGGTGTTTGTGTTTTTGATTTTTATTGTGTGCATTGGTGTGCCTGTGATGTTGGCTGAGTTTTTGATCGGGCGGCGGACGCAGCGTACGGCGGTGACGGCTTTTAAAACATTGAAACCAAAATCGCCGTGGTTTTTAACGGGTTTGCTTGGGGTGTTGACGGCATTTTTGATTTTGTCGTTTTATAGTGTGGTGGCAGGTTGGACTTTGCATTACACGTATTTTTCGTTGACCCAAAATTTGGTGGGTAATACGCCTGAGTTGATCAATCAAAAATTTGGTGCATTTGTCTCGAATCCTTGGCAGCCTGTGTTCTGGGAGGTGGTGTTCTCGATGTTGACTGCGGGCATTGTGTGGGGTGGTGTGCAAAATGGGATTGAGAAGTATTCTAAAATTTTGATGCCGTTGTTGTTTGTGATTTTATTGATGTTGGTGATCCGTTCGGTGACTTTGCCTGGGGCGAGCAAGGGGATTGAGTTTTTCTTGAAGCCTGATTTCAGCAAGTTGACCAAAGAGGGGGTGTTGATTGCTTTGGGTCATGCCTTTTTCTCTTTGTCGTTGGGCATGGGGACGATGATTGCATATGGGTCGTATATTCGTAAGGATCAAAGTTTACTGTCGATGACTTTGCAAGTGAGTTTGGCGGATACAGCGGTGGCGATTTTGGCGGGTCTGGCGATTTTCCCTGCGGTGTTTGCTTTTGGTTTGAGCCCGTCTGAGGGTGTGGGGCTGGTGTTTAAAGTGTTGCCGAATGTGTTTAATCAGATGCCTGGCGGTACTTTTTTCTCTGTGGCCTTTTTTATGTTGTTGGCGGTGGCGGCATTGACGTCGACGATTTCGGTGCTTGAAGTGATTGTGATGTACATGGTGGAGGAGCTGAATTTCTCTCGCCGTGCCGCTGTGTTGTTGGGTTTTTTGTCGACGACGTTGCTGGGTGCATTGTGTTCTTTGTCGATGAGTCCTGATTCTGTGGTGTCGACTTGGACATTCCCGATTTTGAAAAGTGCAAGCGAAGGCTTTAGCCAAGTGCCTTTGTTCGACTTTTTTGAGTGGTGGGCTTCGAATGTGTTTTTGCCTTTGGGCGGTTTATTGATTGCATTTTTTGTGGGTTGGCGCATGTTGAAGTCGGATATTGTGGATGAGTTGAGCAGCAATGGTCAACATACTTTGCCTTGGTATCATGTGTTTATTTTTGCTTTGCGCGTGTTGGCACCGATTGCGATTGTGGTGATTTTCATGTCGCAGTTGGGCGTGTTTAAATAAACATGTGGCATGAGAATCTTTGTGTTTCACCATGAAATGAGGTGACGAAAAAACGTGGGCTTGCCTGCGTTTTTTCATTTACGTGCTTTATTTGTGGTGTGTGCCGTGTTTTAAAAATGTGTTGTGTTTGAGGTGAATCACGTACACTGAGGGGCAATAAACTGAGGAGCAATAAACAGCCTTGGTTTTGGGTAGTTAATGTTTTTAATGCGATGAGTGCAATGGAGCGATGATGGATGTCAAAATTGAACCCAGTTGGAAAGCGGCTTTGGCTGAGGAGTTTGAAAAGCCCTATTTTTCAAACATAAAAACGGCATTGGTGACCGCACGTGAGGAGGGGAAAGAGGTTTACCCCCGTGGTGGTTTGATTTTTAATGCTTTTAATTCGACACCTTTGAGTGATGTCAAGGTGGTGATTTTGGGGCAGGATCCGTACCATCAGCCGAATCAGGCGATGGGTTTATCATTTTCTGTGCCGCTGGGTGTAAAAACCCCCGCGTCGTTGCGCAATGTGTATAAGGAATTGGCGGCGACGGTAGCGGGTTTTGAGGTGCCGCAACACGGTGATTTATCTCATTGGGCGACACAGGGTGTGTTGATGCTCAATGCGTCGTTGACGGTGGAGCGCGACAAGGCCGGCAGCCATGCGGGCATTGGCTGGCAGGTGTTCACCGATGCGGTGATCCAGGCAGTGTCTGAGCACTGTGAGGGTGTGGTGTTTTTGCTGTGGGGTAATTTTGCGAAGAAGAAGGCTGAATTGATTGATGCATCGCGTCACCATGTGTTGACGGCGATCCATCCTTCACCATTGGCGGGGGGAGGGTTTCTAGGGTGTAACCACTTTGTGTTGACCAATCAGTTGTTGGTGGCGCAGGGGAAGTTGCCCATTGATTGGCAAGTGTGATGTGCGCGGTCCTTTGATTTACTTTTAGCGCATGACGTATTATGATTCGGCTTCAAATTAACCTGCGGGCGCCCATTTTTTGTCTCGTTGGGCTGAGATACACCGCTGAACCTGAACAGGGTCATGCCTGCGTAGGAAAGGATTGCAATGACATTTTCGATGACATCTAATGGTTTTCATTATCCTCGTGTGTTAAGCATTGCGGGTTCTGACAGCGGTGGTGGGGCTGGTATACAGGCTGATCTGAAAACATACAGTGTGCTTGGCTGTTATGGCATGACGGCCATCACAGCCATCACGGCGCAAAATACGCAAGGCGTGCAGGCGATTGCAGCCATCGCGCCTGAAATGGTGGCTCAGCAGATTGCATCAGTTGCTTCTGACATAGGTGTGGATGCGGTGAAAATCGGGATGTTGCATGATCCTGCCACGGTGAGGGTGGTGGCGCAGGCGATTCGTCAATTTAAATTTAAGCACGTTGTGCTCGATCCTGTCATGGTTGCGACCAGCGGCGATCGATTGATTGCAGAAGAAACCATTGCGGTGCTGATGGATGAGCTTTTTCCTTTGGCGACGGTGATCACGCCCAATTTAGATGAAGTGGCATTGCTGCTGGGGCTAGGTAAAGCGCGATTGTCAGCATCGCAATTTCCCATGCTCGCGCAGCAATTAAGTGAAAAAAGCGCCGCCTCGGTGTTGATCAAAGGAGGGCATTTATTGGATGAACAGCTGGTGGATGTGTTGTTGTATTGGGATGAGAACAGCCAAAGCCATGCCACACAGATGTACACCAATCAACGCATCGACACCCCAAATACCCACGGCACGGGTTGCACATTGTCATCTGCCATTGCTTGCTTCTTGGCCTTGGGCGAGTCATTGCCCGATGCGGTGGGTCATGCACACCATTACACGTATCAAGCCATTGTCGCGGGTGCACAAGTCACCACTGGGCGCGGGCATGGCCCGTTGAACCATGCTTTTGCACCTGTTGCCATGTGTGGACGCGCATAACATCAAAAATTCCCAGCGCGCAGAGTTCAATCAGCCTTTCACGTTCAATGGTTTTTAGCTTTTTAAAACCATAGGCTTATTCATGTCTTTTGTTTATAATGGTCGGATTATTTAACCCACTTTCTTCGGACTTTTTCCATGAAATACATTTCGACGCGCGGTCATGCCGCAAATGAGCAGTTTTGTGACATTTTATTGGGCGGTTTAGCTCCTGATGGCGGTTTGTATTTGCCTGAGGTGTACCCACAAGTGTCCGCGACAGAGCTGGCGGCGTGGCGGCATTTGTCTTATCCTGAGTTGGCTTTTGCAATTTTGAGCAAGTATTGCACAGACATTTTGCCAGAAGAACTGAATCCACTCGTGTCAAGCACGTATGCATCACAGGCCTTCATCAATGCACGTGCGGGTCAATGGATCGAAGACATCACGCCGTTGACTTATTTGGGACAAGAAAAAGGGGTGCCATTGTCGTTGCTGTCATTGTCAAATGGCCCGACCTTGGCATTCAAAGACATGGCCATGCAATTGCTGGGCAACCTGTTTGAATTTATTTTGAAACAACGTGGCCAAACATTGAACATCCTCGGCGCAACTTCAGGCGATACGGGCAGTGCGGCTGAATATGCCATGCGTGGTAAACACGGTGTGAAAGTGTTCATGCTGTCGCCCAAAGGCAAAATGAGCGCATTTCAAACGGCACAAATGTTCTCTTTGATGGATGACAATATCTTTAACATCGCAGTTGAAGGGGTATTTGATGATTGCCAAGACATCGTCAAAGCGGTGTCCAACGACCATGCCTTTAAAGCGGCGCACAACATTGGAACCGTCAATTCGATCAATTGGGCTCGGGTGGTGGCGCAAGTCGTGTATTACTTCAAAGGTTTTTTTGCTGCGACCAAAAACAACGATGAAAAAGTTTCATTTGCCGTGCCATCGGGTAATTTTGGCAATGTGTGCGCAGGCCACATCGCTCGCCAAATGGGCTTGCCGATCGATAAATTGGTGGTTGCCACCAATGAAAACAATGTGTTGGATGAGTTTTTCAAAACAGGTGTGTACCGCGTGCGCACTGCCAAAGACACACACCACACATCCAGCCCATCCATGGACATCTCAAAAGCATCGAACTTTGAGCGTTTCATATTTGATCTCATGGGACGTGATGCATCGAAAACAGCAGCGTTGTTTAAACAGGTGGAGACCCAAGGTTTCTTTGACATTTCAGGCACACCTGAGTTCGCCCTGATTGAGGAAAAATACGGTTTTGTGTCGGGCAGCAGCACGCACAAACAACGCGTACAGGCGATTCGCGAGGTGCATCGAGAGTACAAACAGATCATTGACCCACACACCGCAGACGGTGTGTATGTGGCGTTCAAATATTTGGAAAAAGGCGTGCCCATGGTGGTGCTTGAAACAGCGCAAGCCGCAAAATTCGAGGAAACCATTCTCGAAGCGTTGAATGTCCCCGCACCACGTCCAGATGCCTATGTGGGCATTGAGAAACACCCGCAACGCTCGGTGACCATGGCGGCCAATGTGGATTTGATCAAGGCGTTTGTGCACGAACGGGTTTAACGCATCTGATGCCGCTATCAAGAGAAAACCGAACACATGTTAAAAAAGCCAGCATCATTGCTGGCTTTTTTGCGCCTGCTTGATGGGAAGCACGGGTTTCTATGCCATTCTGAAAAATAAACCCCACTATAAGCCAAGCCAGCCAATCCAATCCTTTGATTTGTTCAAAGGGGCCGCTGTATTGCATTGTTTTTCAATTGAGATGAATAATATTTCAATGTCACGAAATTGTCACATAGATTTTATATAGTGTCGTTGTTCTAAGGGGGGATGACCCCTGAACTATTAATTGTGAGTTAGATGACTCTTTTGGAGAATTAACAATGCGTTTAAAATTTTTGATGACAGGTTTGGCGGCAGCGGTTTTATTGGCGGCTTGTGGTGCGAAAGATGAGAAAAAAGCAGATGGTGCAGCACCTGCTGCAGCTGAAGCCAAAGCGGGCATCAATGGCGCGGGCTCTTCATTCATTGCGCCTTTGTTCGGTAAGTGGGCGGCTGAGTTCAATAAAGTGGGTGGTGTGCAGATCAATTACCAATCGGTGGGATCTGGTGCGGGCATCGACCAAATCAAGAAAAAAACGGTGGATTTCGGCGCAACCGATGCACCTTTGAAAGCGGATGATTTGGCTGCAGCGGGTTTGGTTCAATTCCCTTCAGCGATTGGTGGCGTGGTGGCGGTGTACAACATCAAAGACATCGGCAATCAACCTTTGGTGTTCAATGGTCAAGTGTTGGGTGACATTTACACAGGCAAAATCAAAAAATGGAACGATCCAGCGATTGTGGCTTTGAATAAGGCAGCCAAATTGCCAGACATGGACATCAAAGTGGTGCGCCGTGCGGATGGTTCAGGCACATCTTATTTGTTCACTGAATTCTTGTCAAAAACCAATGCCGATTGGGAAAAATTGGGCGCGAGCAAAGAACCAAAATGGATGGACGGTTCTATTGGCGGTAAAGGCAATGATGGCGTGGCAGCGAACGTGAAGCAGTTTGATGGCTCAATCGGTTATGTTGAGTACGCTTATGCCAAGAAAAATGGCATGGCAGCCGCCTCTTTGATCAATAAAGACGGCAAAACTGTGGCCCCTTCAGCAGAAACTTTTGCTTCTGCGGCCGCTAAAGCCGATTGGAAAGTGCCAGGCATGGCTGCTTCTTTGACCAATGCCGCAGGTGAAAAATCATGGCCCATCGCAGGCACTGCTTTTGTGTTGATGTATGCGAAGCCTGAAAACACGGCGAATGCAACCCAAGTGTTGAAGTTCTTGGATTGGGGTTACACAGCAGGTCAAGCACAAGCGAATGAGTTGGAATACATTCCTTTGCCGGCTGATGTGGTGACTTTGGTTAAAGCTGAGTGGAAAAAAATCACCGATGCATCGGGTAAGCCACTGATGTAATGTGTGTTTAAACAAAGGCACGCTTAATGCGCGCCTTTGTTGTGTGTGCGGCTTGATTGAAGCCGCTTCACGACTTTAGCAATACAGAAAAAGTGAACATCATTTTTCTAGTGCCTTAGCCAGTACATTAAGCGAGCGCTTAAGTCAGTGGTTCGTCAGGATTGTCCTGACAAAAAATTAATAAAATTAAATGCTTGAGTGGGCGGTTTTTAAAACCCCTCATGCATTTAATTGATGTCTTTGAGTAAAACGACGGCTCCACGTTTCCTTTGGTTTGTCATTGTTATTGAGAATAATATGAGTTTGAGTTCGACCCAAACAGTTCGAAAAAGTTGGCTGGACAGCGCATTCAAAAACCTGACGCTGGTCAACGCGTGGTTGGTGTTGCTGATCATCATCGCGATCATTGGTTCATTGGCGTACAGCGCAAGCGATACATTTAAGACCCAAGGCATGGCTTTTCTGTGGCGTGATGCTTGGGATGTGGGTGCCAATGAATATGGTGCTTTGGGCCCGATTGTTGGGACATTGTTGACGGCTGGCATTGCCATTGTGCTGGCATTGCCCGTGAGTTTTGGCATCGCGATCTTTTTAACCGAGTTGTCGCCCACCTGGTTGCGCCGTCCTTTGGCGACCGCGATTGAGCTGTTGGCAGCGATTCCGTCGATCATTTATGGCATGTGGGGCTTGTTTGTGCTCGCCCCTTTGTTTGCCAAATATGTTCAACCTTTTTTGATGGCCACGATTGGGAAATTACCATTCATCGGTCAATTTTTTGCAGCACCTGTATTGGGTGTGGGGGTGTTCACTGCGGGTGTGGTGCTGTCGATCATGATTGTGCCTTTCATCACGGCAGTGTTGCGCGATGTGTTTGAACTGGTGCCACCGATGTTAAAAGAATCGGCTTATGGTTTGGGCGGTACGACGTGGGAGGTGGTGCGCCATGTGGTGATTCCCTATACACGCATTGGTGCCGTGGGCGGAACGATTTTGGGTCTGGGGCGTGCTTTGGGTGAAACGATGGCGGTAACATTTGTGATTGGTAACGCCCACGGCTTGAATACGTCTTTGTTTGCCCCTGGCAACAGCATTGCCTCGACGATTGCCAATGAATTTGCAGAGGCATCGGATGCGCATTTGTCGGCTTTGATGGCATTGGCTTTGGTGTTGTTTTTGATCACCACCATTGTGTTGAGTTTGGCGAAATTGTTGTTGGCACGGTTGGATACAAAATGAAGCCTGCTTTTTGATGAAACCAATTTTTTGATGAATCATTAAATTATTTATGAATCATTAAAACGGCATCAATAACGTGCAGTTAAGAGAGAATGAAATGCAAATTCAAGATTTTATGAACAGTTCGCTTTACAAACGTCGTCAACGCATCAACGCCATCATGTTGACATTGACGGCAGTGGCGGTGGTGATTGGTTTGGTGTGGTTGGTTTGGATTTTATGGAGCTTGCTGTCTAAAGGTTTGCCTGCGTTGAGTGTCAACTTGTTCACGCACAACCAGCCCACAATGGGTGAAGAGGGCGGTGGTTTAAAAAATGCGATTGTTGGCAGCTTGATGATGGTCGGTACGGCGACGCTCATCACCACACCTGTGGGTATTTTGGCGGGCACTTATTTGGCGGAATATGGTCGCAACAACACCTTGACCCGTGTGGTGCGTTTTGTGAATGACATTTTGTTGTCTGCACCTTCGATCACAATCGGTATGTTTGCTTTTATTTTGTTTTATTTTGGTTTGGGTTTGGGGGGGCATGCGAATTCAGGTTGGTCAGGTTCGATCGCATTGGCGATTGTCATGTTGCCTGTGGTGGTGCGCACCACCGATGACATGCTCAAGTTGGTGCCCAATGGTTTGCGTGAAGCGGCTGTGGCACTGGGTTGCCCTTACTGGAAAATGATTTTTATGATTTGTTACCGTTCAGCGAAAACTGGCATGCTGACGGGTTTATTGCTTGGTATTGCACGGATTTTTGGCGAAACAGCGCCCCTCATTGTGACAGCAGTGGGTAATAATTTCTTCAGTACCGACATGAGTCAGCGCATGGCAAGCTTGCCCAAAGTCATTTTGGATTTTGCCATGAGCCCCGATGACAACTGGCGAACGCTGGCTTGGGGTGGGGCGATGCTCATCACTTTGTTTGTTTTGTTCATCAACATCAGCACGCGTGCCATTGCTGCTCGTGGTAAATAAAACCGTACACAATGCAGCAACAGATTGAATTTAAAGGAACACACATGGTCACCACAGAACTTCTAAAAACAGAAACGCCTAAGTTGGTTGTGAATAATTTGAACTTTTTTTATGGCGAGTACAAAGCATTAAAAAACATCAATTTGGTCATTCCAAAAAACAAAGTCACGGCTTTCATTGGCCCATCGGGTTGTGGTAAGTCAACGTTGTTGCGCACATTGAACCGCATGTTTGAGCTGTACCCTGGTCAACATGCTGAGGGTGAAATCAATTTTGATGGTGAAAATATTTTGACCTCAAAAGTGGACATTTCCATCATGCGTGCAAAAATTGGCATGGTGTTTCAGAAGCCCACACCCTTTCCGATGAGCATTTATGAAAACATCGCGTTTGGTGTGCGTTTGTTTGAAAAATTATCCAAAGGTGAAATGAATGAGCGTGTTGAATGGGCTTTGACCAAAGCCGCGCTGTGGAATGAGGTCAAAGACAAATTACACCAAAGTGGCAACAGTTTGTCAGGCGGTCAACAGCAACGTTTGTGCATTGCCCGCGCCATTGCGGTGAAGCCCGATGTGTTGTTGATGGATGAGCCTTGTTCGGCACTTGATCCGATTTCAACCACCAAAGTTGAAGAATTGATCACTGAATTGAAACAGGATTACACCGTGGTCATTGTCACGCACAACATGCAGCAAGCGGCGCGTTGCTCGGATTACACCGCGTACATGTATTTGGGCGAATTGATTGAATTTGGCGAGACGCGTCAAATGTTCATCAAGCCGTCGCGCCAAGAGACGGAAGATTACATCACAGGGCGTTTTGGTTGATTTTAGAGCAGAATACGCCGCATACGATACACAAAGAGACATCGCAAAGGACACCATGAGCAACCATCAACACACATCAACGATTTATCAAACAGAGTTGGAAGATTTACGCACCGCCGTGCTCAAAATGGGTGGCAAAGTCGAATCGCAGCTGCGCCAAGCGGTACTCGCTTTCAATGAAAACGACAAGCAAATGGCGGAGCAAGTGCTTGAGGTGGAGCGCGAGGTCAATCGCGATCATTTGACGATTGACAGCATGTGTTCTGAAATCATTGCTTTGCGCCAACCTGCGGCGAGCGACTTGCGCATGCTGTTGGGCATGGTGCGCACCGTGTCTGATTTGGAACGCATTGGTGATGAAGCATCAAAAATTGCTAAAATGGCGTTGAATACAGATTTAAGCAAGCGTGGTTTTTTACCTCGTTTGCAAACGATTGCTCAGTCGGCCGATTTGGCCGCAGCCATGTTACGCAGCGCATTGGATGCCTTTGCCCGTGAAGACACATCCGATTCACGTCAGGTTTTCGCTTCTGATTTGGAGCTGGATGAATTGTATAAAGCCAGTGTGCGTCAATTGATCACATTCATGATGGAAGATCCGCGTACAATCAGCGCCGCATTGGATGACTTGTGGGTGGCAAAGGCGATTGAACGCATTGGCGATCATGCCGAAAACATTGCCGAAAATGCGATTTATATCATTGAAGGTGAAGATGTGCGTTACACGCACAACTCTTGAGTCGTTGTTTAATCGCTGTTTTTAAATCTAAAAAGTCCATTTTTAATTTTTTGAAGGACATTGTGTGAATATACAACCCGTTATTTTGGTGGTTGAGGATGAGGAAGACATTGCGGAATTGCTGCGATTTGGCTTAATGCGCGCGGGTTTTGCCGTCACGTGGGTCAAAAATTTGGCTGATGCGCGAAGCAGTGTCAAAAAAGTTTTACCTGACCTCATCATGTTGGATTGGATGTTGCCTGATGGGCAAGGCATCGAATGGTTGCATCAGCTGCGTGGCGATGAGCGCACACGCCCTTTGCCCATCATCATGCTGACCGCGCGTGCGCAAGAGTCGGATAAGCTAAAAGGCCTTGAAGGTGGTGCAGACGATTACATGACCAAACCATTCAGTCCGAAAGAATTGGTGGCTCGCATCAACAACGTGTTGCGCCGTTCTGCACCCCAGCACGTGGCACAAGTGGTCGAGTTTTTTGGCTGTGCTTTGAACGACGATGACCACACATTGAGTCAAGCGGGCGTGGTCGAAACCCTTGGCAACACTGAGTTTAAGCTGCTTAAGTTTTTATTGACGCATCAAAACAAGACATTTTCACGCACACAATTGCTTGATCTCGTGTGGGGTGACCATGTGTACATTGAAGAGCGCACCGTGGATGTGCATGTGTTGCGTTTACGTAAAATATTGCAGCGCTTTGCAATTGAAGCCCATTTGGAAACCATTCGTGGCGTCGGCTATCGCTGGCGTTCAGCGGCCTGACCTCATAAAAAGGACATGCGGAAAATGCAGGGGTCTGTTTTTCCGTGTTTCCTTAATTGGGGTTACCCAACGTGGTGGTTGCCACAAAGCCCAACCACAACAGCAGCAAACCCACCATCACACTCAGTCCCACATAGCCCATTGCCATCCAGTGTTCACCTCGACGAAGCAGGGCAAATGTTTCCAAGCCAAAAGCTGAAAATGTCGTGAAGCCACCCAATACGCCTGTGATCAAGAGTAAACGCAGATCACTGGTGAGCCAACTAAAACGTTCCCCAACACCCGCCAAAATGCCAATGAGCAAACAACCGATGACATTGATCGTGAATGTGGCGATGGGAAAAGTCCAGTCAGGCGTGTGCCTCAGCATCCATTTGGATGCGCTGTAACGTGACACTGCACCTGTTGCACCGCCGATTGCGACCATAAATATAGAAAACCAATTGTTCATACGACATCCCATTCCGTTCTTTTGAAGCCCACATGATAGCAACTTACTGTGTCGACGTGCTTTGTAAAAAATCAATCAATGCGCGCACCCGTTGTGGCAAATGCTTATTGGCAGGATACACCGCGTAAATGCCGCCATCGGGCAAATGCCAATCGGGCAACAACGCCACCAAACGCCCAGCATCAATATCGCCTTGCAGCTGATAATCGGGCAACACCGATATGCCCATACCGAGTAACAGCCATTGATAAATCACTAAAGTGGCATTGGCGCGTAAATGCCCAGCAGGTCGAATGACTTGCTGCGTTTGGTCGCGCGTAAAAGTCCATTGTGCATTCGACAGTGCAGTCAAGGTCAACCAATTGTGCTGGGTGATGTCTGAAGGTGTTGTCGGTGTGCCATGTTGAGCGAGGTAAGCGGGTGAAGCGACCAATTTTTGTTTCATCTGCCCGATGCGTATGGCTTTGTGACTTGAATCCATGAGCCAGCCGACCCGTATGGACACATCCAATTGAGCGCTCAGCAAATCATACTGCTCATCACTTGCAATCACTTCGATGTCGATGTTGGGATGCCGTTTGGAAAAATCCGCCAATTGCCGAGTCAAAATGCAGTTGCTGTAATCCAGTGAACTGGTTAACCGGATTTTGCCCGCGAGCTGATGGTGCGCCTCTTGCACCGTTTGCACGGTGGTGTGCAGTTGCTCAATCGCCAATCGAGCGGCATTCAAGACGGTTTGTCCCGCTTCGGTGATCTTCAGTTTGCGGGTGCTGCGTGCCAACAACTGCACCCCCAGATCTTTTTCTAAGCGGGTGATGTGTTCGCTCAAAATAGATTTTGCGACACCCAACTGTTCCGCAGCAGCGGTGAACGAGCCTGTGTCACAGACAGCGATGAATTTAATGAGCAGGTTAAGGTCAATGTGTTTCATGGGATGTGGGTTTAGATTAATTTAGTCATTTTATTCGAACAATCATTTATTTAAATCATTATTTATCTACTAATTAAAAGCCGTTACTATTTCACCATTGATGCAAGCCAAACAAGTGTGTCAATGGTTGGATGAAACAAGCATTTACTTTTTAATATTCTCGGAGCCTTAAATGAACACCCAAACGACACACCGTCCTTCTTTCCTTAAACACACGTTGACCTTTGCCCTTGTTGCCGCTGCCAGTATTGCAGCGCAAGCTTCAGCAAAACCCCTTGACGTTCAAGTGTACAACAACCATGACCCAAAAGGTTTTCAAGTCTCATCGGTGTTGATCAGTGGCGCAAAAGATGCAATCCTGCTCGACGCGCAATTCACTTTGCCCGATGCGCAAAAACTGGTTGAGCAAATCAAAGCCAGCGGCAAAACTTTAAAAACCGTGTTCATCACCAGTGGTGACCCTGATTATTACTTTGGTTTGGGCGTGGTTAAAGCTGCCTTTCCTGAGGCAAAGATATTGACCACACCTGCGATCCTCAAGCACATCAACGAAACTGTTGATGGGAAATTGGCCACATGGGGCAGCCAAATGGGTGATTTGGTGCCGAAAACGGCGACATTGCCAGAGGCGTATACAGGCAATCGCTTGATGCTTGAAGGCAAAGAAATTCGCATTAAACATGGCGTTGGTGAGAAAAATGCCGAGACCTATGTCTACATTCCGTCGATTAAAACCGTGGCAGGTGGCGTATTGGTGTTTGGTCATTTGCACCTGTGGACGGCGGATTCTCAAACATTGAAAGTGCGTCAAGATTGGGCAAAAAGTTTGAAAGCGATTGCGGCGTTAAAGCCCAAAACAGTGATCCCAGGTCACTTCCAACAAGACGCACCGACCAACTTGGCTTCTGTGACTTACAGCCAACATTACTTGACGACGTTTGAAAAAGAGTTGAAACAATCTGCAAATGCGGCGGCTTTGATTCAAAGTATGACACAAAAATACCCCAATGCGGGTCTGGGCGTGGCTTTGGACATCGGTGCGAAAGTCAATAAAGGCGAAATGCAGTGGCATTAAATACATGACACAGTTTTTGTCACATCAATCTTAAGAACGATGTGACACATTGTTTTTAAAGGGTTTTAAAATGAAAAAAATATTCGTTAAACTTGGTTTGATCGCCTTGGCATTTGGCTCAGTCAATGCATTTGCACAAAATTTGCCGTATGGCGCACCGATTGATTTGGCAAGTGCGAAAAAAGTTGTACAAGCCGCTTCGGCTGAAATGCATAAAAAAAACCTTGCGCTCACCATTGCTGTGGTCGATTCTGGTGGTAACGTGGTGTATTTGGAACGTGCCGATCAGGCAGGGATTGGCACAATAGATGCAGCGGTCGGGAAAGCCAAAGCAGCCAATGGCATTAAGGCGCCGACCAAGGCGATTGAAGAGCAAGTGTTGGCAGGAAAGCTTAATATACTTGGCGTACCTGGTGCATTTCCTGTCGAAGGAGGTGTTTTACTTGTTGAAAATAATCGGGTCATTGGCGTAATTGGTGCCAGTGGTGCGATGCCGCCTGATGATGGGGCGGTTGCCAGTGCAGGTGCTGCTGCTTTAAAACCGTAAATATGGCCCCTCAAATTGTACGCGTTAAAGTTTGGGGGGAACATATCGTTAAAATTTAAAATCATTGATGTGCCATTGTGGGCTTGACCGTTAATCTCTTGTTTGATGGAGGAGGCGCGTCAAGCGTGACATGGTGGAATGTCTATGGTTTTCACTGTGCGTGTGTTTGCGACCTTTGTTGTTTAATCCAAATGTTGAGGATTTGTATGAATATTATTTATGACAGCTTTCAGTTGATGCGATCAGGGCATTGGCGTGAGGCGCACAATCTGATTCAGACGGATGATTCTTTGTTGGCGGCATGGTTACACGGCATTTTGCACATTGAAGAAGGCGATTTAGAGGACGCTGAATATTGGTATGGCAAGGGCGGCCGACATTTTCGTAGCAGAGGCACATTGAGTGAAGAGGTCGATGCTTTCGAGGTGGAAATGAAGGGGGCATGCAGGTGAAGGTTTGCTAATGCATAGGGGGTTTTATGAATCACGATCAAGCCATTCAATGGGTTATGATTAAATGATGCAGACGATTATAAGGAATTTTAAAATGACCAACCTTGACATCATTAAAAGCACTTACGAAGGTAAGAGCTCGGAAGAAAATGGTAAGAATTTAGAAAAATACGCCGCAGACGACATATCGTGGACAGAAGCAAAGGGTTTTCCCTATGCAGGCACATACATTGGCTTGGCCAGCATAGCCCAAAATGTATTCAGTCGATTGGCCAATGAATGGGTAGATTACAAATTCACGCCTGACAGCTATATTGCCAGTGATGATAAAGTCGTGGCATTGGGTACATATTCAGGCACGTATCAACAAACCCAACAATACTTTGAAGCAAGGGCGGCGCATGTGTGGCAACTGAAAAATAGCAAAATTGTACAATTTGAACAGTTTGTTGACAGTGCAACTGTGTGCCAGTCAATGAAATGAAAAGCATCCATCGCCTCGATCATCACACAACATAAAGACCAAATTATGGAAAACACAACATTACATTACATCTACGATCCACTTTGCGGCTGGTGCTACGCCGCTACACCACTCATTTCTGCGGCACGCACGCTGGATGGATTGACCATACAAGCACATGCAGGTGGCATGTGGACGGGTGCGAATGTTAAGCGCTTTACGCCTGAACTCCGCGCCATGGTTGTTCCGGGTGATCAGCGTATTTCTGAACTTTCAGGGCAGCCACTTGGAGAGGCCTACCTGAATCAACTCATTTTCGATGATACCGCACGCCTTGACTCTGAACCTGTTATTCGAGCGATTCTTACCGCTGAACACATCGCGCAGCGCGGGCTGGACATGCACCGCGCCCTACAAATCGCGCACTGGGTGCAAGGTCGCCATATCAGCCGTGATGACGTGTTGGTTGAAATCGCGGGTGAAATGGGTTTGGATGTAATTGAGTTTGATAGAATATATAAAATCACCCAAGCCACTGCACACATTGAAAACACCCGAAAACTCATGGCAAGGCTCAATGTACAAGGCTTTCCAAGCCTTATTCTTGAGCAAAATGGTCAATTTAAACGCATTGATCACGGCGGTTTTTATGGTCATGCCGATGAGTTCAAAGCGCGATTGGCATCCCTGCTGGTGTAATCCTAACCACATTCAGTGGATGGTTCTTCAGTGATACATCTTTCCATCAAACCTTTCTCAACCACAAAGGAAAATGCCATGAAACTTAAAAAAATTCTCTTTGCGAGTATCATCGCCAGCAGCGCTGTATTGAGCACTGCTCATGCAAAATCATCTTCTCTCGAACGCGCCAATGAAAAACTGGTCATTACTTTTTATCAGCAACTTTTCGGTGATAAAAACCTTGAGGCCATCGATAAATACCTTTCCAAAGACTACATCCAACACAACCCCACCGTTCCAGATGGCCGTGCTCCGCTTAAGGCCGCGGCGAAAGAATGGTTCTCAGGTGCAGCCAAGGAAAAAGTGGATATCGTGCGCAGCGCAGTGAAGGACGACACCGTGTTTTTACATGTGCGCAACAAGCGTCCAGACGGCGGCATCAATGCGGTTGTTGATATTTTCCGTGTTAAAAACGGTAAAATCGTTGAACATTGGGATGTGATTCAAGATGCGCCTGCGACTTCGGCAAATGCGCATCCGATGTTTTGATACTGATCTTGCTGGCCTGTTTTGAGTGCGCGTCATTCAACTGGCCATCACCATGTTGCACCCATGCTTGAATGGAACATGCACGCTGCATCGGCGTGCATGTTCCATGATTATTAATATTGGCAACGTTGACTTTTATTTTTTATGAAACCAAGTGTGGTGGGCGTAAAGTACGTATAGTGCGGTTAATAGCGATAGCGCAATTAAAATGGGCATGTTCTCAATATACCCATTGTTTTGAGTATTCAGGACGGTGCTCGACAACACACTTGCCAATGTAATGGATGCATCGCGTACGAATCCTTGAAAAGTCATGTACCGTGCTCTAAATGAGGGCTCTGGGATGCGACTGCTGCTGGTTGTTAGACTGATGTTTCGTCCTGCATTACCAGCCATAAATGCAACGAAGCACACTAACGTAAGCCATATGGGCAATGCGTTAAAACTGAATGCAAACAATCCAGTCGCATAAATTGTGGTTCCTAAAAATAAGGTCATGTCTGTGCTTTTATTGTCTGCGATGCGCCCTAAAGTGTGGATGGTGATAAAAGAGACAACACCACCCAATAAATAAAAGTACGGTAGATATTCACGTTCAATCGCAAAATTGAACATCAAATAAGCTGACAAGGTTGGGATGATCAAAAATGCTGAAAATTGATTAAGTGCTTGTAGAATATACATTCTTATAATATTTGGCTGCTTTAAGAAATAGGCACTTGCATCTTTTTTTTCAGGCTCATCAAGCACAGAATTGGATGAGGGCAGTTTAAAATAAGTATAAACATACAACACAACGGCGAGCAAACCGATCAATAAAAAACAATATTGCCACCCGTATTGTTCCGATAAAGTTAAAACCAAGGGTACGCCTAACACGGTGGCTAAAGTGAAGCCCGTCATGATTTTGGCCATGACACGACCAAGGTGGTGTGGTGGTGTGATGTCAATAGCAATGGCCATTGCTATTGACAGTGCCATGCTGCCAGAGGCACCAACCAATGCTCGGGTAAAAAATAGTTGTTGGAAGTTTTGTGCCCATGCGCACATCAACGTGGACAATGCGAACACCCCCCAGCTGGATAATAAAAGTGTACGTCGATTGTACCTGTCGATGAATTTAAGTGACAAAGCCCCTAAAAACATTGATGCTCCAGTGTATGCGGCAGAAAGTAATCCAATTTTTTGTACGTTAAATTGCAATGATCGACTTAAATCTGGTGCCAGTGGCATGACCATAATAAAGTCGAGTATATAGGTGAATTGCAGGGCGGCGATGAGAAGAATTAGTGCGGAGCGGGGCGGTTGCTTCATGTGGTGGCATCAGAAAATGAAAATGGGATGTAAAAATAGGGGCAGTTTGCTTTTTAAACAAGTGTATGGGGTGAGTGAGCTTTTTAAAGGCAGCCGTCTACAATATTTGCTTTTATTGCATTCTTGTTAGGGCTGTGGAGCAGAGTTTTTAAATAAAGGTGTGCAGATGTCAGGTGTTTGTTTTTTTCGTATTGGCTTAGGGTGAGTTATAAAAATGGATATCAACATCCACACCCCTCCATTGATAATAACAACTCACTCCGTTATTCCAGCATGAGCTTGATGGGAGGTCAGTGGGCGTAACGCCCGCTTAACCATTCTTATTTAGAGCTGTTCTTATTAAATGGGAAATATAAGGTTTGTCATCTGAGACAAACCTTGTATTTGAAACCATTCCTGATTCTTTGATCAAAAACGATAGCTTAAGCCCAATCGAACATCACGACCAATTTCGGGTAAACCAGCGACAGTTCCCCAGCGTGCATGGTATCCAAAGCTGGCTTGATCAAAATAATATTTATTAAAAATGTTTTTAATCGTCAATGTGAGCGTTACATTGTCTTTACCTGTGGGTTGCCATTGTGCGTACAGATCATGTACCCCATAGCCAGGTTTAGAGTGGGTATCGCCTTTGAGTTTTTCAACAAATCGAGCAGTCCAACCCAATTTCAAGTTTTGACTCGGAATTTTGTAATCGAACTGACTCGCCCAAGTTCTTCCTGTTGAGTTGCCTAACAATAGGGCATCGCTGTCAACTAAGCTGATGCCGTTGAGTCTAGGTTTTGCATGTGTCACACCAATGCTGTAAGCCCAACTGTTGGCATCATAACCCGCACTGGCGCTGTAACCTCGGCTCTTTAGGTTGCCTAAATTTTGGCGGTAATCATCGTAGCCAATGTAGTTGTCAATTTTTTGTTCAAAAATTGTTGCGGTGGCATGCCAGTTACCGCGTTTCCATTGAACTGATAACTCTGTATTTTTCGCTTTTTCAGCCGTTAGTTGATCCGCGTTGGTTTGATAGTGTTTTAAATACGGCTCAATGATGCCGACACCGCGCAGTGCTCGTGCATGGCTTAGTCGGAATGTCAGCTCTTCTACAGGTGTCCAAGTTAAGCTGGCACTGGGTGAGAACCCTTTAGATGAGTATTTTTTATTGAGCATGTCGGTGTAGCTGTAGCTGTCGTATCGCCCACCTAAAGTCAAAACCAATTCTTTTGCCAATTGCACGTCGTCTTGTAAATATAAACCAACAACAGAGGCGTTTTCATCCTTTAAGCGGGTTCCCGCGACAGTGGCGTAACCTTTATCGTGGCGGTAGTTTAAGCCATAGGTCAATTTGTGTCGTCCTGCTTGTGATGTGTTGCTCAAATCGAGGCCGTAAGTGGATGTGCCTAACTTCTGCTCAGTGGATGTACCAGCACCTAAATTGATGTCATTGTCATTGTGGTAGGCTGTGACATGGGCGTTGACATATGGGTTGCCATTGTCATAATCGTAATTCAAGATGGTTGATTGGCGGGTTAGTTTTTGTTGTTCGGGCAGGTTGAAGAGTGCTGGCTGTAAATTGGTGCGTTTATTTCGCACGCCGCTGTCTTGATATTGCTCGTGCGACAGGGCGATGGAGTGTCCGTTGTCAGTTTGACCATTGAGCTTGATGAAGTAGTCGCGTGTTTTCGCAGCACTGTTAGCAACTTCATGGCCATCACCGCTTTTATAATTGTCGCCATTTAAAGCATGAACACTGGCCAAAATACCAATTTTTTCGGTTAATTTACCAAACACAGTGGCGGATCCAAGCATGTTTTTACTGGCTGTTTGATACCCAGTGTTAACGATGGCTCCGATTTTTTCACCGCTTTTTAACAAATCATCTGCATTTTTTGTTGTAAAACGAGCCGCACCTGCGAGAGCGCCAGGGCCAGCTGTTGCCGCGCCCGTACCCGCTTCAACTTCAACGCGCTTAATTAAATCGGGTTCAATCAGGACTTGCCCTGTGTGATGATAGACCGACTCTGGCTGAGTTGCGCCATCAATCGTGATGTTCGTCATTCTCTCACTTAAATTACGGATGTATATTTTTTGTGCGGTCGATTGACCGCCTGCCACATTGACTTCAGGCATTTGTTTAAACATATCTCGTAGGCTAACAGCTTGTTCTGCCGCGATGCGCTTGCTTTTAACAATGGTATTGGTTTGTTTTCCACGTGTTCCAGTGACCAAAATACTTGGTAACTCTGTGGGATTGCTTTCAGTGGCATCTATTTTGCTGTCTTGAGCCCATACATTGCTGCTGAAAAGGGTGATGATTGCGATGGATAACGTCTTTTGCACAAAGTTGTAACGGCGCATACCTGTTCCTTATGTTGTTAAGTTGATTGAGTTGCCTACAAGATAGTGTAGTTAAATGGCATTGTATAGCATAATGATAGTAATTACCATTTGCATTTGCATTTATGTTTTTTTTAATATATTATGGCAAAAAAATAGCTTTTCTTTTGTAGCTGAGGGCTGGTCATAAGAGTATAAAAATTTGTATTGTTTTTAAATGAGTGACTGTGATTATTGGCGGCTATTGAATTTAATGGGGAGGTGTGCAATGAATGATGTGACTCAGGTTGGTAGGGCATGTGAAAAGTTTATGGTGGAGCAGAATGATTTATCGGGAAAAACGCTTTTTGTGTCTCCGCACAAAAGCATTATTGGTAAAGGGGTTGCTGCACAGCTTAAAGTGTCATCTTCAGCGGTCAATGCAGCCTTCGTGACTGAAATGCTTTCACAGGTTGAGCAGGGCGGCGGACGCCGCATGCTGTTTGCGGCTTTACCTTTCGACTCTAATGCAAAAGCGTATATTCAAGTGCCCGAGCAAGTGATGGTGTTGGCTTCCCCTGCTGCTGATTTTGCTTTTGATCTGGTTTTGCCCGTAAAGGTAGATTCTGTTGTGTCCATTCCAAGTGAGGAGTGTTACAAAAGCATGGTCGGTCATGCTTTGGATGCGATTGATGCTAAATCATTAAATAAGGTGGTGTTATCTCGTTCTTTACAGATTTCGGCACAAATCAATGTTTCAAATTTAATCAAGCAATTGTTGAGTAGTCATGCGCAGGGATATAAATTTGCGTTTCATCACGAGGATAGTGAGGGGGCGATGGCCACTTTGGTTGGTGCAAGCCCTGAATTGTTGTTGTCTAAAAATGGTGTGTCTGTTACCTCTAATCCTTTGGCGGGTTCTATCCCGCGTTGTGTTGATCCTGAGGAGGATCGACGGCGGGCGCAAAATTTATTGCGATCAACGAAAGATTTGTACGAGCATGAATTGGTTGTTCGTTCGGTTGCTGCTGCATTGGCACCTTTTTGCACCCAGCTGAGTGTACCAAGTCGCCCTTCTTTACTGTCAACACCGACCATGTGGCATTTATCAACAGTGGTTGAGGGTACGTTGCATGATGCGTCAACTTCATCTCTAAGCTTGGCGCAAGCTTTACACCCAACGCCTGCGGTGTGTGGTTATCCAGCCGAGGCGGCGCGTACCTTTATTCAACAACATGAAGGCTTCGATCGAAACTTATTCACAGGACTTGTTGGTTGGGAGGATGAGTTTGGTGATGGCGAGTGGGCGGTGACGATTCGTTGTTCTCAAGTGACTGACGACAAAGTAACCGTCTATGCAGGTGCTGGTGTGGTTAGTGGTTCTGAACCTGAGCGTGAATTACGTGAGACGCAGGCTAAAATGCGGACGATGTTGAATGCCATGGGTTTGAATGAGATCCTGGAGTATAGCGAGGAAGCATATGTGTAACGAATTGGAGTTAACCCCTTGGCCTGAACATGTGGCGCAGCGTTATTTGGATCTTGGCTATTGGCAAGGTCAAACCATTGGTGAAATGCTTGAAGAGCGCGCTGCTAAAACGCCAAACAATACGGCCATTGTTTGTGGCTCGCGCAGCTTGAGTTATCACGATGTGTTGCAGGCATCGTATGTTTTGGCCGTTGGTTTTTTGGCAAATGGAATTAAGGCCAAAGATGCCGTTGTGATTCAATTACCTAATGTGGCAGAGTTTTTTACCGTTTGTTTTGCATTGTTTCACATTGGTGCTAGACCTGTTTTTGCGTTGCCAGCTCATCGATTCAGCGAAATTAATCATTTGATCGAGTCGACACAGGCTGTGGGTTATGTGATTGCAGAAGATAGAGATTTTGATTATCGAAATTTGGCTCAGCAATTGAAGTCGACGGCCATGTGCTTAAAACATGTGTGGGTGGTGGGTGATCCAGGGCCGTGGGTGGCGTTGAGCGAGCTCTCTGCTCAAGCAGGCGGTCGAGATACCGCTCAGTTGCTTAATCAATTGAATGAGCATGCGCCGTCGGCTCGGGATTTGGCGATGCTTCAACTGTCTGGCGGCAGTACGGGGTTGCCCAAGTTGATTCCTCGTACCCATGATGATTATCTGTATTCGGTTCGAGCAAGTGCTGATATTTGTCGATTGACAGAGGGTAGTGTGTATTTGAGTGTGTTGCCTGTGGCGCATAATTTCTCGCTGAGCTCCCCTGGTTCTTTGGGGGTGTTTTATGCGGGTGGATGTGTTGTTTTGAGCCGTTATGCCAGTGCAGATGTGGCTTTTCCATTGATTGAAAAACATCGGGTGAATTTAGCTGCGGTTGTGCCATCGTTGGCTTTGGCATGGCTTCAAAGCGCGCGTAAGGATGCGCGGCAGCTTGAATCATTGGAGGTGTTGCAAGTTGGTGGTGCTAAATTCAATGAGGCGTCGGCACGCTCTGTGCGTTTGATTATGGGCTGTCAATTGCAACAGGTATTTGGTATGGCTGAAGGCTTGGTTTGTTATACACGTTGGTATGACTCTGAGGACCTTATTTGTCAAACACAGGGGCGTGCAATTTCCATTGATGATGAAATTCGAGTGGTGGATGATTTGGATCAAGAGGTTGCGGTGGGTGAGGTTGGTCATTTGTTGACCCGTGGTCCTTATACCATTCGTGGTTATTATAAGGCGGCAAAGCACAATCAAAATGCATTCACTGACGATGGATTTTATCGAACAGGGGATGTGGTTCGTCAAAGTGAAATGGGTTATGTGGTAGTTGAAGGGCGTGCGAAAGATCAAATCAATCGAGGAGGCGAAAAAATTGCGGCACAGGAAGTTGAGGCGCACTTGCTGGTTCATGCAGCTGTCTTGGATGCTGCATTGGTGGGGGTCGCCGATGAGTATTTGGGGGAGCGCAGTTGTGCGTTTGTCGTGGTTCGTGAGCCCATTCGCTCAATGTCGCTCAAAATGTTCCTACATGAACGTGGGTTGGCGCAATACAAAATCCCTGATCGCATTGAATTTGTTGATTATTTACCTAAAACCGCTGTAGGTAAAATCAATAAGTTATTGCTGCGCCAGATGGCTGAGCAAGCTCAGAATGAACGTGATTAGCGTGATTAGCGTGGTGGTGAGAGGCTGTGTTTGTAAAATATTTTTCGGAGCCTGTGCGTTTTAATTGTTCCGTATTGTTTTAAAGGTAAGTGATGAGTATTCCAAGAATTTCCAGTTATCCAATGCCCAGTGCAAGTAATGTGCCACAGGCGAAACTGAATTGGCGTTGTGATGCCAAAAGGGCTGTGTTGTTGATTCATGACATGCAATCGTATTTTGTTAATTTTTTTGATGCGTCTAAATCACCGATTCCAGAATTGCTGAGCAATATTGCTCGCATTAAGTCGGTGTGCAAGGCTTTGGGTGTTCCAGTGGTTTACAGTGCTCAGCCCGCTCAGCAGTCTTTACTTGAGCGCGGTATTTTGCAGGAGTGGTGGGGTAATGGTGTGACTGCGTTTCCTGAACAGGTTGATATTGTCCCTGAGTTGAGTCCTTCTGAAGGCGATGTTGTGTTGACCAAATGGCGTTACAGTGCTTTTTCAAAATCAACATTGGCCTCTGATATGCAGGCGCAGCAGCGCGACCAATTGATTATTTGTGGCGTGTATGCGCACATTGGTTGCCAGACCACGGCGGTTGAAGCATTTATGAGGGACATGCAGGTGTTTTTTGTTGCAGATGGGGTGGCGGATTTTTCTTTTACTCAACATGAAGAGGCTTTGGCATACGTGTCGCGTTGTTGCGGCATTGTGCAAAGCACTGCTCAGCTGTTGAGTGTGCTACAGCCAGAAACTGAAACAGATGCTTTACCCCGTAATTTAGTTCAATTGACTGCGCAAGTTGCACGGTTGATTGAGATTCCTGTGGCGGATTTGGAGGCTGAGGATAACCTGATTTTCGCAGGTTTGGATTCGATTCGTTTAATGAGTTTGGTTGAGCGATGGAAACGGTCGGGTAGTCGATTGGATTTTGTTGATTTGGCGCAAAAAACGACGCTTAATGAGTGGTGGGCATTATTGCAAGGCCAGTCTGTGCAACAGTTTGAACGAAATGAAAATTGATGGACGATATTTTATTTCAATCGGTTGTCGAGCTGAAATCTGAATCCGATGGCGGTTTAAAGTTTCAGGAAAAGCAGCTTGAATCATCGCCATTGCCTCTCTCTCAAGCCCAGCTGGGTATTTGGGTTGGTCAACTTTTAGATTCTAAAAGCAACAGTTATTGGACCGCTCAGATGTTTGAGTTGACGGGTGAATGGAATGAGTCGCTGTTCCTTGAGTCGGTGAGGTGTGTGATTGCACAAACAGAGGCTTTACACATGCGCTTTACTTTGGATGCTTCTGGATTGCCGTGCCAGTTGCCGACGCGAGCGCATTTTGACGAGTGGGGTGAGCTGCGCATTGATGTGGTTGAGTGTGTGTCTCATGAGGGGCATGTTCAGCCTGAACAGGCTGCACGTCAATGGATGTTGGATGATCTGGCATCCTGCCCTGCTGATTTGTCTGGTGCCTTGTTTAGAACGGCCATTGTGACGTTAAGTCCAGAGCGACATCTGTGGTATTTATGTAGCCATCATATTGCTTTAGATGGCTATGCGTATGGCCTTTTGGCTCGTCAAGTGGCTCAACAGTATGCCCATCTGTTGAATATTTCACATCCTTTAAATGTCACGATGCCTTCTTTACGTGAGGTAATTGAAGAGGATTCCCGTTACGCTCAAAGTCGAGAGTTTGAGCGTGATCGCCAATTTTGGTTTTCTTATTTGTCCGACTTACATCAAGTGCCCGATGCGGGGGCTTTATGCGCTAAGCAAGCCGTTTCTTCTGCTTGTCACAGCGCTGTTCGGCAAATCAAGGCGCAAGATTGGTTTGCTTGGCAAGAGGCGGCGCAAAGCGAGGGTGTTGATTGGACGACTTGGCTTGCTGCGGTTTGGGGGGCTTTGCAGTTGCAGACGAGTGCTGTAAATCAGGTTCGGATTGGCTTTCCCGTGATGGGGCGCTTGGGTTCGGTGTCTTTGACTGTGCCGTGCATGCACATGAATATCGTGCCGATTGTTTTGAGGGCTCACTATTTAAAGTGCCCTCAGACGTGGTTGGTGCATGTTTCACAGCAATTGGGCTCAGTAAAGCGCCACCAGCGTTACCGTTATGAGAAGCTGAAAGAGGATTTAAATATCCAAGCCTCAAGCCGTTTGTTTTCATCGGTGCTGAATATCATGCCTTTTGATCGACCGAGTATGTGGGGGCATTTAACAGTTAAGACTCATACTTTAGCCGCAGGACCTGTGGAGGATTTGGCTTTTAATGTCATACCGAATGAACAGGGTTTAAGCATTGAGTTGCAAAGCAATCCCGCGGCATATTCGGTTCAGCAAACAGAGCAATTGATTGATGCTTGGATCCATGCGTTGCATGGCTTTTATAGGTTGCATCAAATGGGTTTTACCAATCATAAAGGGGGGGCATGTGAGCGCACCCAACAATTTTGTGAATGGCTGGATGGCTTGTCGCTCAATGGCTTTACAACTGCAATGCTTGAGCCGAGTCAAATCAAAAGTAAGCAAAAAGCAGTTGCTTTGTCCTACAGCTCATCCGATAAGTTGACTGTTCCGCATGCCGATGTCATGCAAAGTTTAATCGCTCAGGCTACCTTGCGACCACAGCACACTGCATTGATGGACATGTGTGGAAATGAATTGAGCTACAGCATTTTATTGCATCAAGTGCAACGCTTAGCGGTTTTGCTCAAGAAAAATGGTGTAATTCAAGGCAGTAAAGTGATGCTCATTGCGCCGCGTCAAACCAGTACCATTGTGGCGATCTATGCGTTGTTGTGGTTGGGGGCGTGTTATATCCCTTTGGATCCCACCACCCCGAAGTTGCGTTTTTTGCAAATTATAGAAGATGCCCAAGTGGATGTGATTCTGACCGATTCACAAGTTGCGTTAGATGTGCCGCATGATGTACCTGTTTTTTATTTGGACCTGTTGAGTGCTGAGTCGGCCAGTGTGGTTGATTGTGCTGAACAGTGTTTACCGATTATGTTGGAGTCAGAGACGTCGTTGGCTTACATGATTTACACCTCGGGTTCTACTGGTAAGCCAAATGGGGTGATGGTTGCACATTCCGCCTTGGCGTATTTTGTTCATGCGGCCAATCATTATTATCAAGTCACTCACCGTGACAGGGTTTTGCAATTTGCACCACTTCATTTTGACGCGAGCATTGAGGAAATTTTTATCAGTTTGTCTATGGGGGCGACTTTGGTGTTGCGCAATGAGCAGGTGGTTGGCTCGATGGATGGCTTGTTGAGTGCTTGTATAGACTATGAAATCAGTGTGTTGGATCTACCCACAGCATTTTGGCATGAATGGGTGTATGGTTTGAAGTCAATTGATTTAGAGGGCAGTCAATTGCGTTTGGTGATTTTGGGTGGTGAAGCGGTATTGGCTCAACACCTTAAGCGTTGGCATCATTGCACCCAAGGGAAAATCCAATTGTTCAATAGCTATGGACCGACAGAAACCACTGTGATTTGTACTTTGGCGGATTTAAGTATGCCGATTCACGGTGGCTTAAGTGAAAACGATGCACATGTCATACCGATAGGTAAGCCCTTGATGGGGTTGACCGCAGTTGTCGTGGATGAGCAATTGCGTGCAGTGGCTCATCATGAGGTTGGTGAGTTGTGTATCAGTGGGCCGACCGTGGCGATGGGGTATTGGCAGCGTGAGGAGGTTTCGGCTCGACGGTTTGTCGATTTAAACATTGAGATGCATCATCAGGGCAACATGCGTGCCTATCGTACAGGCGATCGTGTGCGCATGGATGACGATGGCGTTTTGTACTATATGGGGCGTCTAGACGATGAGTTTAAAATTAGTGGTTATCGCATTGATGTCAATGAAATCGAAAATGCGCTGTTAACCCATCCTAACGTCAAAGAGGCGGTGGTGTTGGGTTACACCTCTGCGGTGGGGATTAAGCAGTTGGTGGCTTTTTATGTGTTGAGTTCAGATGACGCGGTTGATGCGGGGCGCATGTCTGAGTGTCATCAAATATTCACCCAGCATCTGAGTTCGCTGCTGCCGAATTACGCCGTTCCGACGGTGTTTAACGGGTTGATGAATTTACCACGGAATGCGAATAACAAAGTGGATCGAAAAGAATTGCGTCAGCAGTTGGATGCCTATTTTTTAAACATGAAGCCGACTCAGGTTGCGCATTCACGGCTTGAATCCATTCAAAATACTGTGTTGCTGATTTGGCAAGAGGTATTGGGGCAGGTGATATCGGATCTTGATCAAAACTTTTTTTCGTTGGGTGGAAAGTCTTTACAGGCAATACAAGTCGCCAACCGCCTGCGCAGCGCACTCCAGCAAGACATTTCGATGGCGGTATTGTTTCGCTTGCCGACTGTTCGGCAATTGGCCTCAGCACTGGATGAAAGCTCTGGTCATCAGCCACCACAAGGGGAGGGGCGGTTGGATCCTTTTGCACCGTTGTTGGCCTTGCAACCTGAGGGGCGCAAACATTTATTTTGCATTCATCCGACCGAAGGGTTGTCGTGGTGCTATATGGGATTGAGCGCACATTTGAGCGATTGCGCACTTTATGGTTTGCAAAGTCCGTTTATGGATGTTTCGTCTTCACTCACACATATTGCATCGATTGTGGATTATTTGGACATCTATGCGGATGCCATTCGGCGAGTGCAACCCGCAGGGCCATACCATTTAATCGGCTGGTCATCGGGTGGTGGTTTGGCTCACGCCTTGGCTGTGAAACTCCAAAAGTCTGGTGATGAAGTTGCATTGCTGGCGATGATGGATGCTTATCCAAGTGATGTGTGGGAGGGTTTGCCCGAGCCCAGTCTAAGAGAAGCATGGGAGGCTTTATTGGATGTGACTGGGGATACGGCTTACAACCACGATGGTGATCGTTTATCTCTTGAGGAAGTCAAGCATCGTGTCCGTGACAGAAGCGGGCCGTTTGCTCAACTCAACGATGAACAAAGCGAGCATTTGGGTTATGTGGCGTGGCAGCACATGCTGGCTTATCGTCAATTGAAGCCCGAGCCTTATCTGGGGGATGTGTTGTATTTCAGGGCCACACAGGTTACGACTGCATATACACACTCATTTGAACGTTGGCAGCCTTATGTCATCGGGGAAATTCATTGTGTGAATGTTGATAGTACACACTCGGGCATGTGTCGGCCATTGCCTTTGGCTCATATTGGTCAAGTGCTGTCGCAGCATATGAAGTAAACATGAACGATAAAGGCTTATTTTTTTATTTAGATTGAAAAATAGTCAGGTCTTTTTTGATTAATGGAGGTCTATAAAAGTTGATTTTTGAATGGGTACTGCTAATTTAGCGGGCTGTTCCATCGTTCCCACATTTTTTAGCGGGAGTCGAGTCCAGCGCAAAGCGTTTTTACCCTTGTCAATCAGGGGGGAGCTGTACGTTGCGCCGCACAGAGTTTCAGCAACCCCATGCGGAAATGACTGAGCGGATTGTCTGAGTGAACGGGTGATGCTGAAATCAATTTTTAGTGGTCTTTTAGTTTTGAATCTATGTGATTGAAAAAATCAATGTTGGATTAAAGGGTATTTATGAGTAAGGTTAAAAAAACGCCACCTCGATTGCTTCGAGTGGTAAAAACACAAGATTTATCCCCTTATTTACGGCGTGTCGTATTAACGGGCGAGTCGTTGAGCAATTTTCCTGTGAGCAGTTTGGGGGCACATATCAAGCTGATGTTGCCGCAATCCCATCAGATTAGTCCAGTTTTACCTACCCTAGATGGCGGTAAAGTGGTTTGGCCTGAGCCGCACTTAAAGCCTATTTTAAGAACTTATACCGTTGCTGATTTTGATCCTGTGCTCAATTTGCTGTCTGTGGATTTTGTCATGCATGGCGATAATGGACCTGCTTCTAGGTGGGCTCATTCTGCTGTTGTGGGCAGCAGCATTGGGGTGGCTGGGCCAGGTGGACCCGATTTGTTTCAGGCTCAAGCCGATTGGTTTGTTTTGGCTGGGGATTTAAGTGCATTACCTGTCATTCGTGCTGTTTTATCTCAATTACCAAAAAATGCACGTGGTTATGCGTTTATAGAGGTAGCTGATTTATCTGCGCATCAGCCTTTACCACACCCAATGGGCATGCATATTTCGTGGCTTAACCGTAAAAGCCAACCAGCAGGTCAAAGTCAATTGTTATTGCAAGCGGTGAAAAACATGTCTTGGTTGGAGGGGGTTGCATCCGCCACCATTGCGGGAGAAAGCTCACAAGTGGTGTTGATTCGAGATTACCTGCGCATCGACAAACAGCTTTCGCGTGACATGATGTATGCGGTGCCTTATTGGAAAGATGAACAAACCGAAGAAGAGTATCACCAAGAGCGTCACCTCATTATGGATGGATTGGAAGCATGAGCGGCTTGAGGTGTGTTAAGTGGATTTTATGCATTTTCATTGTTTTCTTCTATTACTCAACGGTTTGGGCTCGAGTGATCGTTGATGTGTCGAATCAGAGTGTAAATGTTCCAGATCAACCTCAGCGCGTGATTGCATTATCCGAACTTGATTTGGATTCAATGATGGCACTCAACTACCCCGTTTTGGCAACGACTGCGGGGCGTGGACAAACCGCAATTCCAGCTTACTTAAATGCACAGGCGGCACATATTCCTTTGATTGGAGGCTTTGCATCGCCGATTTTGGATAAAGTGGTCGCTTATCAACCCGATTTAATTTTGGCGGGCGGTGTTCCAGATGCGAATTTATTGGCGCAATTGAAACAAATTGCACCCACAGTGGTGACTTTTCGACCTGGGGAACCTTGGGCGGATGCTTTTAAGCGTATTGCTCAAGTTTTAAACCGGGAAACCAATGCCGCAGCTTTTATGGAGCGATACACCGCTCAAGCCTTACAGATTAAAGCTCTTGTGGCGCAAGGCGACAGTCGTGTCAGCATTGTGCGCTGGAGTGCTCAAGGCCCTGCTTACATGTTGAATGATTCTTTTGCCAGCCTGGTGTTACGTGATGCAGGGTTGAGTCGGCCGCTGAGTCAGCAGGAGGCGGGTGCAGCGCATTCATTGCCAGTCAACATGGATGCGTTGACACAAATTGATGCGGATTGGTTATTTTTAGGTGCGCTTAATCCCAATGGGCAGGCGAGTGAGTTGATGCAGGCGAGCATGGCTCTCCCGCAATTTCGACAACTAAATGCTGTGCAAACCAATCATTTTGTGGTGGTTGATGGCGCATTGTGGACCGGTGTGGGTGGGCCAATGGCTGCCATGGCGGTTTTGGCTGATGTGCAAAAACACATGAATGCAGGGGATCGTCTATCGTCAATAAACTTAAAACCTATTGTGCAGACGGCACAAAACAGTATTTGGTTCAGGTTGTTGGCTGCAGTTGTGGTGGGTTGTGCATTGGCTGTTGCTGGTTCATTGATGCAAACCTTGACCCGTAATCCGTTGGCTGAACCAGGCTTGTTGGGTATACAAGCGGGTGCGGCCTTATTGGTGGTTTTGGCGATTGTTGTTTGGGGGGTGGATTCACGTTTGGGTTTTTCGCTGTTCGCTGGCTTAGGTTCTTTTTTGTCATGCCTATTGGTTTTGTTGGCAGCGAAAAGTACACGTCGAGCAGACAGTGCCTTGCGCCTGATTTTGGCGGGTGTGGCTTTGTCGGCGACATTTCATGGTTTAACCGCTGCTTTGTTGCTCAGTCAACCGTCAGGACTGGATCAGTTTAGATTTTGGCAATTGGGTTCTTTGGCTGCCTTGGATCGCACTGCGTTATTGATCAGCACACCGATATTACTGGCTGCTGTGTTGTTTGCTTTTATTTTGATTAAGCCCTTATCTGTTTTGATGTTGGGCGATGATGTGGCGCATTCTTTGGGACAAAGACCCGCATTGACCCGTTTTTTATTGGTTGCTGTGGTGTCGGTTTTAAGTGGTGGGGCGGTTGCTTTGACGGGGCCGATTGCTTTTTTGGGTGTATTGGCCCCCTTTATTGCACGTCACTTGATGCCCATGAGTTTATTCAAGCAGTTTGGATTGTCTGCATTGTTAGGGGCGGTGATTTTGCTGATATCCGATGCTTTGGCTCAAATTGTTTCTTACCCGTTTGAAACGCCAGTCAGTGTGGTTTTGGCCTTTTTGGGTGCACCTTTGATGATGGCTTTGGCTCGATGGGGGAACATATGGAAACAGTATTAAGTCGTCGAGTCGATTTAATCAATTTAAAAAGCTTTACAGCGGATGCTCGGGCTCGTTGGATGAGTCTGATTGTCGCTTTGCTATTGATCTTGAGTATTTTGCTGTCTTTGATGGTGGGGGCGGTGTCGATTTCTGGTTCTGAGTTGTGGTCTGTTTGGATGCATTCAGTCAATGATCCGCGTTTGGAACTTTTATACGATTTTCGATGGCCTCGGGTGCAGGCTGCCGTTTTTGCTGGATTGGCATTGGGTGTTGCTGGTTGTCTGATGCAAGCGGTATCGCGTAATAAATTGGCAACCCCTGACATGCTGGGGGTCAATGAAGGGGCTGCATTTGCAATATTGATAGGTTTTTTGGTCAGTGCTGTCAGTTTGTTGGCGGTCAGTTGGTGGATTGGTGTTTTAGGTTCAGCGTTGACCTTGGCTGTAATTTTGGTTGTTGCTAAAGGGGTTGGGTGGCATGGACAACGTTTTATTTTGGCGGGTTTGGGGCTTTCTGCTTTGCTGCGTGCAGCCATTGAGTTGATGCTCTCTCGACAAGAGCTCAGTCATGCCAGTGCTTTGTATTTGTGGAGTATGGGCTATTTGAGCAGTCGCTCTTATCAGTTGTCACCGTTGATTTGGGGATGTGCAGTTTTGTTGCCTTTGGCGCTGCTGAGTCAACGCGCTATTCAGCTTTTGCGACTGGATGTGCAGATTGCATCGACTTTGGGGCTCAATGTCCAACGCACTCAACTCTGGGGCTTGTGTTTGGCGATGTTGCTCAGTGGGCTGGCTGTGGGTGTGTGTGGTCCGATGGCTTTTGTTGCCTTGGCGGCACCCGTTATGGCTGGTTTTATGTGGGGGCATGGTCGAATCAGTGTTTTCGGCAGTGCCTTGCTCGGGGCGTGCGTGGTGTTATGGGCAGATACACTGGGGCGCTTGATCTTGCCGAACCAAGAGTTACCCGCAGGCGTGGTGTGCCATATTCTGGGTGGGGTGTTTGTGCTGTGGTTGTTGTGGCGTGATCGTTAGGAATGAAATGAGTGACTTACAAGTTAATAATATACATCTTCGTTATCAATCTAAAGCAGTGGTGCGGGGAGCCAGTTTGTCTCTGGCCTCAGGGCAAGTGGGTGTGATTGTCGGTGCCAATGGTTGTGGCAAATCAACATTGCTTAAAGCGATTGCAAAATTACATCCTTTGGATGAGGGACAAATTGTGTTGAATGGCCGAAATACTCGATTGATGAGCAATCAACAAATGGCACGCCAAGTGTCATTGTTGCCTCAATCGGCTAATGCACCTGAGGGCATGACTGTGGGCATGTTGGTTCGTTATGGCCGCTATCCTTATCAAGGTTTGTTCCGCTCTTGGTCGAAGACCGATGATTTGGCGGTGCGCTTAAGTATGGATAAATTGGGCGTGCTTGAGTTTGAAAACAGACGCTTGGACGAGCTGTCTGGTGGGCAGCGTCAACGCTGCTGGCTGGCCATGATTTTGGCACAAGACACACCGTTGGTGTTATTGGATGAACCCACCAGCATGCTGGATTTGGGGCATCAAATAGAGGTGTTGGAGCAAATTAAGGGGCTCGCTCAAATGGGCAAAAGTGTTTTGTTGGTGTTGCATGATTTGGCATTGGCTGTGCGTTATGCCGATCAAATCTTTGCTATGAATGAGGGGCAAATCATATGTTCTGGAACGGCGCAAGAGATTGTCACTGCAGAATTGATCAAAATGCTTTATGGCGTTGATGCTGATATTATGTATACGCCTGATCACATGCCTTTGGTTGTGCCGCAGCGTTTGGCATTGATTCAATAGATTTATTTAATTTTCAAAGGGTGTTCATGGACTTTTCAAATCAAATTGCTGTTGTTACGGGTGCGGCTCAAGGTATTGGTGCTGCCGTTGTTCAACGGTTATTGAACGATGGTGCGCAAGTGGTCTTGCTCGATAAAACAATCAATCCAGAAGACTATGTAAATGTACCTCAAACTCATGTTTTCAAAGTGGATGTCACCAATAGGATGCAGGTGCAGGAGGTGATTGATGCTATCGAAAAAGAGATAGGCGAGGTTACGATGTTGGTCAATGTGGCTGGGGTTCTGTCACTTAATCGTATATTAGATGCAACCGAGGAGGAGTGGGAATGTGCCTTTTCGGTCAACGTCAAAGGGGTTTTTAATGTCTGTCAAGCAATTGCACAATACATGTCCACTCGACGCAAGGGCAGTATTGTCACCGTTGCATCCAATGCCTCCGACACTCCCCGTATCGGCATGGGGGTCTATGCCGCCTCGAAAGCTGCGTCGACACATTTGACTCATTGCCTGGGATTGGAGTTGGCGGCACTTGGCATTCGTTGCAACGTGGTGTCTCCAGGTTCAACCGATACACCCATGCAACATCAATTGTGGTTGACCCCAGAGCATAAAAATGCTGTTTTACAAGGCTCGTTGAAGCAACATCGATTGGGCATCCCATTGGGGCGTATTGCTGATGCGGATGATGTGGCAAATGCGGTGTGTTTTTTATTGTCTGATCAAGCCCGTCACATCACGATGCATGATTTGCGGGTTGATGGTGGTGCCACTGTGTGATTGTTTAAGTCAATATGCAATAAGTGATGTGAACTCCATCCTCGGTCAAATAGTGCTTAAATGTGGTTTGGATTGATTCAAGGGCTGCGGTATGTGGAATGAAGTGATACGACTGATCATTGGGTAAAGGTAACACTGAGAAATCGGACAGCGGTGTGCTTAGCCCACAACCAATGGCTTTCAAAAAGGCTTCTTTTGCTGTCCAAATACTGAAAAATGCCCGTCTTTTGTTGGGTTGCGTCAAACAAAAGGATTGCTCATTTCTCGATAATGCCGTAAATGGTAAATCTTGATCCTTTAAAGAGCTTTCTTCATTCTCAATATCAACACCTATTTCGCCCATGCTGCTAATCGCAATACAGCTGAAGTTTCGTGTGTGCGACACACTAAAATGAATTTTTGGATGGCTTACTAAAAATGGTTTCCCCAACACAGTTCTTTTAATTTTAATTTTTTCAATGCTTTGCCCTATATACTTTGCAAGCAATAATTTTAAGGTCATGTCGTCGCGCATGGCTTTATTTGACTCATTTAAAAGGCTTTGAATTAAGACTTTTACATCTTGATTAAAATCAGATGTTGAAGTGGTTGAAACCACAGCTGAGTTGATGTCATTGGCGATTAACCAAATCTGTATGTGATTTTTGATGTTAGTCAATGCGTGTATACGTAAAAGGTTGAGTGGGTTGCATGCTTATAAAGGGCAAGCCCCATTTTAATAGAATTTCAATTCTGGTAATGTCGCCGCATGACGATTTTAATCAAAATTTTTTTAGCAATCCCATTTTTAAAACAGTACTGCTTTCTAAAATGGCTGTAATTTAATGATTTATTGGCTGATACTGACGTTCTGAATCACGATCGGCTTGATGGGTACATCGTCGAAATACCCCACTGTTTTGGTGTAGACTTTGCCGATTTTATCGACCACATCAAAGCCAGCGGTGACTTGACCGAACACAGCATAACCCCAGCCTTGATCTGTTTTCGCGGTGTGATTGAGGAAGTCGTTGTTTTTGGTGTTGATGAAAAATTGTGCAGAGGCAGAATGGGGCTCTGGCAGGCGTGCCATGGCGATGGTGTATTTGTCATTTTTCAGGCCATTATCCGCCTCATTAACGATGGTGGGTCGATCGGCTTTTTCTTGCATATTGGCTTCAAAACCACCCCCTTGAATCATGAAATTACGAATCACACGGTGAAAAATTGTGCCGTTGTAATAACCTTCTTGTGCGCGTGCGATGAAATTTTTGACTGTCACGGGGGCGGCTTTGGCATTCAATTCGAGGGTGATATTGCCCTCGCTGGTTTGAATGAGGGCGGTTTGTGCTTGTGCGCTTAAAGCGGTCATACTGAAGACGAGGGCTGAGATGAAGTGCTTGATTTGCATGGTTGTTTTTCTCGTGATGGAGTGAAGTGGCGAGACGGCGGGTCGGGGCGGTGTTATACTTTCACCTTGACCGTGCCACCTGTAAGCCAAGTGTGGTGCTATTTTACCCATCTTTGCCGATGTTGCTGGCGTGTGATGGATTTTTTTGTTATTTTTTGGTGCCTATGTTACGCGTTTACAATACCCTGACCCGCTTGAAGCAAGTGTTTAAGCCGATGAATCCCAACCAAGTGCGCATGTATGTGTGTGGCATGACGGTGTATGACTATTGTCATTTGGGGCATGCGCGCGTGATGGTGGCGTTTGACATGGTTCAACGTTGGTTGCGCACATCAGGCTATGAGGTGACTTATGTGCGCAACATCACAGACATCGATGACAAAATCATTAAACGTGCTTTGGAAAACGGTGAGTCCATTCGCGCACTGACCGATCGTTTCATCGCAGCCATGCATGAGGATGCGGATGCGTTGGGCATCGAACGTCCAACCCACGAGCCGCGTGCGACCGAATATGTGCCGCAGATGTTGGAGATCATTGATCAATTGGAAGCCAATGGCTTGGCGTATCAGGCCGCCGATGGCGATGTGAATTATTCCGTGAGGAAGTTTGCGGGTTATGGCAAGTTATCGGGCAAAAGTTTAGATGAGTTGCAGGCCGGTGAGCGCGTGGCTGTCACTTTGGATAAACATGATCCGCTGGATTTTGTGCTGTGGAAGGGCGCAAAAGAAAATGAGCCTGCGGACACCAAGTGGGATTCCAAATGGGGCGTCGGTCGTCCTGGTTGGCACATTGAGTGTTCTGCGATGAGCCGTGCGTTGCTGGGCGAAAGCTTTGACATTCACGGTGGCGGTGCCGATTTACAATTCCCTCATCATGAGAATGAAATTGCCCAATCCGAAGGGGCGATGAATGGTGCCGCCAGTTGTGAGGCAGATTGCGGCCACGACCATTCAATGCAGAAACAATTCGTCAACTATTGGATGCACAATGGTTTTGTCCGCGTGGATAACGAAAAAATGAGTAAATCGTTGGGGAATTTTTTCACCATTCGCGATGTCTTGAAAGAGTACGATGCCGAAGTGGTGCGGTTTTTTATTCTGCGCGCCCATTACCGCAGCGCGTTGAATTACTCAAATGAGCATTTAGATGATGCGCGTGCCGCTCTGACCCGTTTATACACGGCCTTAAAGGATTTTGAGTTGGGTGAGGTTGAGGTGGATTGGAGTGAAGCTCACGCCATTGCTTTTAAAGCGGCGATGGACGATGATTTCAATACGGCATTGGCAGTGGCGGAGTTGTTTGACTTGGTGACTTTGGTTAATATTCACAAAGACCCCGTTTTAGCGACTCAGCTTAAAGCTTTGGCGGGTGTCTTGGGCTTCTTACAGCGCGCACCGAATGCATTTTTGCAAGCAGGTTCTGACGATGATGTGGTGCACATTGAACAGTTGATTGAGCAGCGCAAAGTCGCTAAAGCGAGTAAAGATTTCGCTTCGGCGGATGCAATTCGCGCACAGTTGACGGCGTTGGGCATTGTGATTGAAGACAAAGCAGGTGGTGTGGTGGAATGGCGTCGCGGTTGATCTTGTAAAAAGAGAAAAATCGGCTCCCCCATTTTCTTGCATTACCATAACAAAAAGGATGACAAATGACTTACTTGGCCAGCCCCAACCGCTACGACACCATGCAGTATCGTCGTTGCGGCAACAGTGGTTTGAAATTGCCCGCCATTTCGCTGGGTTTATGGCATAACTTTGGTGGGGTGGACACGTTCGAGCATTATCGAGACACCCTGCGCACGGCTTTTGACCATGGTGTGACGCATTTTGATTTGGCGAACAATTACGGCCCGCCACCGGGTTCAGCTGAGGAGAATTTCGGCGCATTGATGAAGCGTGACTTTAAACCTTACCGTGACGAACTGATTGTGTCCAGTAAAGCAGGCTATACCATGTGGGATGGCCCTTACGGTGATTTTGGTTCAAAAAAATATTTGGTGTCCAGTTTGGATCAAAGCTTGAAGCGCATGGGCTTGGATTATGTGGATATTTTTTACCATCACCGCCCAGATCCAGAAACGCCGTTGTACGAAACCATGTCAACTTTGGATTTGATGGTGCGCCAAGGCAAGGCGCTGTATGTTGGATTGTCGAACTACCCTGCTGAATTGGCGGCTCAGGCGATTGACATGCTGCGTGATTTGGGGACGCCATGCTTGATTCATCAGCCCCGTTATTCGATGTTCGACCGTTGGGTGGAAGGCGGTTTATTGGATGTGTTGGGTGAAAAAGGCGTGGGTTGTATTCCATATTCGCCTTTGGCACAAGGTTTGTTGACCAATCAGTACTTGAATGGCGTGCCTGACGGATCTCGTGCTTCGAAAGCCCATGGCTTCCTCAAAACGTCGCACATCACGGAAACCGTGCTGATCAAAATTAAGGCTTTGAATGAGATTGCACAGCAACGTCAGCAAAGTTTGGCGCAAATGGCTTTGGCATGGTTGCTCAAAGACCCACGGGTGACGTCGGTCTTGATTGGTGCGAGCAGTGCCAAGCAATTGAGTGATTCATTGGCTTGTTTAAACCGTTTGACGTTTAGCGCTGAAGAGCTGAATGCCATTGAAGTCATTTTGGCCTGATGCTGATTAAGGCTTTATCTAAAGTTCAATAAAAAATCCCGTCATCATGAGTGACGGGATTTTTTATTAAACAAGGATCTCCTTAAGCAGGCATGCCCTTTAATTTAGTAAGGGAAAGGGGGTTCTGGGTAAGGGCCTTCGGCCTCCACTTTCTTACGTAAATCCGCCACATCCAGTTGGTTGATGTATTCGATCAAATTTTTCCACATGGGGTGATAACCAAAATTGCCCAAAGTCATTTCACGGATGGCTTCGTCTTTGCTCCAGCCTTGGTACATGATGCGATAAATGGCGGAAATCAGTCCTGTTCGGTCGGCACCATGTTGGCAATGCAGCAGCACAGGTTGCATGGCTGGGGTATTGATGATGCGCAATGCTTTGATGACGTCAGCGTCTTTGATGTCCCATGTGTTCATTTCGATGCGTTCGTAATGGACGTTGCGTGATGGGTAGATTTTTTCATCTGAGCGATCAGGGCGCAAAGAGAGCACTGTCCTCAATGGGGCGTCTTGTTGTGCACTGAAACGTTGCATGTTGTTGACAATGACCAAACCTTCAAAATCGGGTTGTGCTGAGCGAAATAAGGTGGGTGAGACTTGATGTAAATTGGGTAGCCCTGGAATTGAAACAGGTTGTGCCCACGTGTTTGGGCGCTGGTCAGGTGGCAAGCCTGTTTGTGCGCATGCAAAAAGAGTCAGTGTGATGCAAAGGGCGGTCAGTTTTTTTAACATGGGGATTGTAGGTTTGTTAAAGGGTATACGAAAGAAGCATGAGTGCAATAAGTGCATCACCTCGGCTTGAGTGCCGTGGTGATGTTTGAACCAATGGTTCAGATTTTACGGCATACCATATTTTTGTCAATATGCTTGTACTATAGATCAAAAAACAGTGTTTTTTTAGGACATCCACTGGATGGCATAAGGAATGCCCATGATGCATGTCAGTGTTTCATAAGGTGTTCAATATCGTTTATGGCGACAGGTACATCGCGTGTGGTCAGCTCACAACCACTGGCGGTGACGATGGCGTCGTCTTCAATGCGAATACCGATGTTCCAAAATTGTTCAGGCACATCGGCTGATGGTCGAATGTATAAACCAGGCTCAATGGTCAGCACCATGCCTTCTTGTAACGTGCGCCAAATGGGTTGCTGTGCATTGTCTTGACCACTGCTGTATGCGCCGCAATCGTGCACATCCAAACCGATCCAATGGCTGGTGCGGTGCATGTAGAACTGGCGATGCGCACCTGAATGAATGGCATCATCAACGGAGCCAACTCGATTGGCATCAAGCAAGCCCAAGTTCAACATGCCTTCAGTTAAAACACGGGTGGCCGCTTCATGAGGTGCATTGAAACTTGCACCCACATGCGTTGTTGCAATGGCTGCCTCTTGCGCCGCCAACACAATCTCATACACTGCACGCTGTGCAGGCGAGAATCGACCATTGATAGGGAAAGTGCGGGTGATGTCACCTGCATACAGGCCGTATTCCGCACCCGCGTCAATCAAGCACAAATCGCCGTCGTTGAGCAAAGACGAGCCTGCGCGGTAATGCAGCACGCAGGCATTTGCGCCTGCTGCAACAATTGAACTGTATGCGACATGCTGAGCACCATCTTTGGCGAAACTGTATAGGATTTCTGCTTCTAAGTCGGTCTCACGTTGACCCACACGGCATGTTTGCATCGCCTGCACATGCCCTTTGGCGGAAATACGGCCAGCCGCACGCATCCATTCCAGTTCTTGCCCATCTTTAACCAGACGCTGTTCGTCTAATAAGGCGTACACATCGTGCACAACACGTGGTGCACTCACCCCACTGCGTGTGGCCGATCGTGCGCTGTTGAGGGCTTCACGTAAAGTCGCATCCCATGTGGCATTGTCCAATAAGGGAGAAAAAATTTGGGTTTGATTGGCAAGTAAAGTGGGTAAATGCTGTTTGAGCGCATCAAAAGGCAAGGCTTCATCCAATGCAAAAGTTTTTTGTGCGGCTTCTGGTCCGTAACGATGGCCATCCCAAATTTCACGTTCCATGTTTTTTTCACGGCAAAATAAAATTGACCGTTGCATGTGCTCAGTAGAAACCAGCACCAACACCGCTTCAGGCTCACAAAAGCCTGTTAAGTAATAAAAATAACTGTCAGGTCGAAAATCGTACTGTGCATCACGGTTGCGCACCACTTCAGGGGCTGTGGGGATGATGGCAACACCACCACCCAATGCCAGCATGCGGTTCATTAAGTGTGTGCGGCGAGCGACGAATGCCGATGGGGCAAAAGGAGCCAAATGTAAAGGGGTGCTCATGGGCATTTACCTAAAAGAATGTTGAAAATCAAGCGGGGTCATGGGGGCAGGTGTCATTCTATCGCATAAGTGAGGCGCTATAAAGCAAAGCCCTTTTGAGCGTTTTCGGCTTTTCGTGGATTGCTTGTTTAGTGATCGATGTTCAACTTGAAAAAACAAATGGACAGGGTTTGATTCCTGCTATACTCGATTCAATCCAAAACCGTGTCAAAAACCGTGTCAAAAGGTGCTCAGTCATGAATCATCACACAACCATCGATCGTTCTCCCAACCGTTTTGCTTTGGAGGATGAACAGGGTCAAGAAATGGGTTATTTGGATTATCACGTAGACGATGTGCACTATTTTTTGGATTATGTTTATGTCGATCCAATATTTCGAGGTCAAAGCGTGGGTCAGCACATCGTACGGGCTGCCCTTGATTTTGCACAAAGCCAGCATTTGAAAGCCGTTCCGATTTGCGGTTATGCACGGACAGTCATGCAACGCATGGCAAGCAGAACCTAGTATTGTGTTCGCTCACACATCAATCGCACTGTCGTGAGTGATTGCAAGATTACAATAAAAAAATAGCAGCAAGCCCCCGTTTGATCTTCCTTAAACTGTTTTTGGAGGTGCATCATGAAAGCAATGGCTTTAATTGCAGCAGGTGTGTTATGGTCGGTTTCAACCACGGCATCGGCTTATTGTCACACGAACAATTCAATTCGCAGTGCAAAAAATACCCACATTGGGATGTATGAATACGTTGTGTTCACAATCAAAGGGAATTTGCTGGGCAGTTATGCGGTCTCTACGGTCACTGGTCCCTCTTTTGAAGAGGATCCATCGGGCAATATGATCACAGTGACAGGACCTGCATACACCAAAATCCAATTCACAGGTGTAAAATGGATGTGCACCATACAACAACAGTATGTCGTGCCGAAGTCAACTGTTAAGCAGGTGGCCAAAGTGGGTCAGTTTGAAGGTGTGGTGGGGTTTGTCGTTGGGCACACCGCCGCCACTTATTTGGGGCAGTACACCTACAGTATTCCGGGTTATCAAAAAGTAGTTCTGAAATTTCAGCACTGATTAAAAAGTCGAAATGCTGTTGTCAATGCGAATGTCGATTGTCCTTTGGGTTTCAGTTGAAGAGACAGGCGGTTTTCATGTTAATGGATGGCATATGAGTGCTCATGAAATCTTTTGATGGGGGGGGAGTGATGAGGTTTGATGTTTAATTGTCATTGAATTTATGGGTCAACAGGCACGCTATAAGGTGGTTTAATCCCCTACCATAACTCATGCTGATAGCTTATTCTATCAGCATGAGTACATATAGAATACCTCCCTCTTTAAGCTGGCTGATTCGTAATAGACGTGTCATTACAGGCCGCATAAAACTTGCCGCCGATGAAAAGTCAAAGCTAGAAATACATCTTCAAAAAGCAAATTTATTCATTCATCAGCATGAACTGATATCTCAGCAAATTGAAGTGTTAAAAAAAGACTTAGCTGCAATTGATCGCTCAATAAGTTTGCACGAAATTCCGATTGATTTAACACAGTTAGGTGACTTACGACCCCATAAAAATCCATATCTTTTCAAAAGAGGTGTTCTAACACAAAGTATTTTCTCAGCTTTTTCGTTTCGCTCAAAAGTATGGCTATCAACAACAGAGGTTGCTGTGTATGTAAAATCCATAACACGCATCAACATTAACGATGAAAATTTTATCAATCTCAGAGATGTCGTCCGCAATCGGCTAATTGGTTTAGCATATCAAGGCAAAATCGATCGCATCAACTCTGGTAAGCTTCATAAAGAAGGCTTTTGGCGCCAGAAGCCTTCTTTTCGGGTTGGAATCACTTATTCAGCAATTCCTCTGGAAGACGATTACCTTGCCAGTAACCCCGAAAAAACTCTGACAAGCCCGAAATAGCTAATAGTTTAAATATTTGTGTGAAGCGTTCACGGAGTGTTTTACGGCGATTATCTTCTTGCCAGGCAGTCTCACACGCGTAAATCATAAGGTACGTAGGTCGAAACCCGTGATAAATTCCATACTCCGCCCGACGCATGCGTGAATTAAATGATTCAGCTTGGTTATTATTGGTTCCGTCATCGGCTTGATATTCAATTGCATGCTGCACCGTTTTATGAGTATAAAGTGTTGAAAGCTGATTATAAGCAGCATTTTCATCTGACATAATCGTTGCACCTGTTTGCACATGCGCCCTTAAGAAGGGTATGACATCACTTTCGTGCTCTCTGTGCGCAATTGTCACCCGAGTTCGGCTTGCCCCTTTGCCAACGTCACTTGATAGCTCACGAACAACCAATACAACTCGACGCTTTAGTTTTCGTTTTGCATTAGCCTTTCCACCAGGCAGTAAGTGCTTAGCTCTACGTTGCCGACCTGATGGTGCTGCACCATACGTAGAATAGACGGCACTTTGTACACCTTCGATCTTATCTTTAAATTTTACCCCACGTTTATTTGCGTCACGCCGCTTCCCCCCAAAATAAGCACCATCAACATGTGCAACGCCATTGAATAAAGAATTATCTCGATTTTTATAAAACAGTTCTCTTATTTTTGATAGTAAAAGCCAAGCGGTACGGTAGCTCACATCAATAAATCGAAGCATGTCATGAGCAGAACAACCTTTCCAATTGGTAATGTAAAGGAAAATTGCTTGCAAAATGACTTTCAAGGGTAATTTGTGGTTTTGAAATGCCGTTCCTAGCGTTGCAGAAAACTCACGCTCACAGCCTTTTGCACGACAACGCCAGTGTCGGCGATGCCGACGCCAATAATGATTTGTTACCAATCCGCATTCAGGACAAATCTGATGGCCAGGTATTCCCCAACGCAGATCTGCAAAATATTGATGTGCTTCAGTTTCTGTTAAGTTCGTGATTTCTTCAAATGGTAAATCACGTAATTTTGATGAATTTAAAAAATGTTGTGCCATGATGGCTCTCCTTGGTCATTTGGTTTATTACCAGCAAAAATACTGGTTCCAATCTGGATCAATCCAGTGACCGAGAGACAACACTCTCCCATAGTCTATTAAAAAATAGGCTTGACAAAAAAGTCGAAATGGGAGAATATAAGTGCATCTGCTGCCGTTTCAAAGCATTGATACACTCTTTTAAAAGTCCAGAATTCGCGTCAACGAATCTGGACTTTTGTGTTTTGTCTCGGTTGTTTAATATTTAACATCTCTCAGTTACTCCTCATAAAACTCCTTGTAATTAAATAAAAATAAATTTACTCATTTGAGTTGCGAGTCAACTCATATTGCTGCGCAAGCCAAATGGCGACATCCTTACTAAAAGCAAAGTAACCTTTTCTATTTGGCAACTTAAAAACAGGAACTGGCACCGTTGCGCGAGTTATTGATTGTCGCAATGCATCAACGCTCGAGTAACCCAAAGCTTTCGATAAAGCACTTGAACCTAAAAGTGTTCCAAAGCGCTCAACTAAATCGTCCTCTAGCTGGTTTGTCAGTAGAGCAATTTTGTCATTTTTGTCCATTGTTACGCTCAGTTATATTGATGAACAATGTTAAACTTACTAACATTGAATGGCAATGAGTAATAAATACTCAAATCATTACTCGTTTTCTTAAAAAAATGAAACACTATCCTATTGTTAATTATAGCTTTTCTCTTGATGAATTCTGTTTTCACGCCAAAGCGCGAAATTACGATCCATTACAAAAAGGTAAGTATAGGGATGTAGTTGATGCCTTTAGAATAGTTTATTGGTTTCACGAACTTAAAATCCGTAATAAGACACGAAGCTTATATGAGTTAGAAAAACTTCTTGAACCAGATGCCTTCAAAGTCGATAAATACGGTGAAAAGTATCGGCATAATAAATGGAGAGGTTATGCCATTGGTAAACACACACCAAATCAAAGTTTGGTTTTAAAAATTGACAAAACTAATCAAGGTACAGAGGCTATTTTTAATCATGTGCTATGGGATGTTTTACGCCTAGAACTCGGAGCTTCATTGAATGCAACCAGTTGGTTAATGCGAATAGAACCAGATGTTCAGGTTCTATTATTTAGTCGATCTAGCCCATACAAAGAACACCGCAAACTTAAAACACAAGCGTTTGAGGCAATTGAAAGACGAGCAGGACTTAGTGCGCTCGCATGTCTCACAATAATTGCAAGAAAGGCTTCTGAAGAGGGGGATTCGGAATATGCTTTTGAAGTTGGATATTGGATTTGTAGAATGCTTTTGCTTTGTGGGGAAGAGTTGATGCGTCACGGTATTGCAAACCCAATTTATCAATTCTATGAAATTTTCATTTTGCCATTAACTACCTTTAGCTATTTACATCATACCTATAGAGGCCTGAGTTATTTGTCACTTATTGGTCGCGTTTCTGATCGGCTGTGGCATCTTGAGGGTGTTAGCCCACATAGACTCTCTAAATCAGAAAAATTGCAATATGAACAAAAAATATTGGGTTGGGATTATGGTTTAGATAATTTAAATTTGTTTCTCCCAGCCAAAATAGCAGTGGATCAAGTATTAATAGAAAGTGATGCGTTCTTGAAATATTGGGAGGCGCAATTAAATGTTAGAAAATGGGCTGACTCTGGAAAATGGTACGAAAATATTAAAACATTCAATGAACACAAAAGAACCGACGACTTATGCAAACAATTACGGATTGCTGAAAATGCATTCAATAAATATTTACAAAACAATTTTTTGAATAATATATCAAATGATGTAAAATAAAAGAATGGTTCAATATGGCTTGGATAGGTTTCCACATTTAATTCACACATACTTGGGGTTGATTATTGGACACAATTAGCGTATCAGAACAAAATACATTAGCATGTGAACTACAGTCTATCTTCTCCGACAGATTGGTCGTGGTGATTGGCTCTGGTCTGTCTTGTGCTGAAGGTTTACCAAGTATGAGTGCACTTGCGACAGAGTTGACTTCAAAAGTACCATTAGTAATTCCTGACTCAGACAAAGCTACTTGGGCTGCTATTGAAGCCGCTTTAGTCTCGGATGGTCTCGAGAGCGCATTACTCAAGCACCCACCTACAGATGCCATTGAAATGGCGATTATTCACTTCACAGCAGCTTTCGTTCACTCGAAAGAACAGGAAGTAATAACAGAGTGCGTGATAGGAACCCGCAAACTCAAAATTGCATCGCTACTCCCTCACATTTCAGCAGTCACACCAAAAATTGCCCGTATCATCACCACAAATTATGACCGACTAATCGAATTTGCAACTGAATCTGAGGGTTGGGGGGTTGATTCGATGATGGTTGGCCGATATTGGGGGAAACATAATCCTGATTTAAGTAACAAGCTTATGATCAAGGGAGTTTCGTCTGGCAATAAAGGTGCTACTAGACTAATTTACAGAAACCACATCAAGTTATTCAAACCTCATGGAAGCCTAGACTGGTTTATGTCTGGTGATACACCGATGACAAGTAGTATGGGATTTCCATCAGATCCGCTTATCATCACGCCAGGTGTAGGTAAGTATAAAAGAGGTTACGGCCAACCGTTTGATGCCCATCGCGAGCGTGGAAACGCAGCAATTGACAATGCATCATCAATTCTGTGTATCGGTTACGGCTTCAATGATGACCACTTGCAAACCCATCTTTCTCCAAAGTTAAAAAGTGGGACAAAAGCACTTCTTCTCACCCATAGCTTGTCACCAAAAGCACAGGCGGTTGTAAGCCAATCAGAAAACTGCATCGCGCTTGTTAACAGTACGGATGTAAAAAATCCTGGAACTATTGTGATTCGTGGCATGAGTAAAATCTTAATTCCAAACGTAGGATGGTGGGATGTAGAAAATTTTGTAAAAGGAGTTTTAACATCATGACAAATGCGGCACTACAATTTCAAGATGGCGACCGACTTGGGCGAGTTGCAGCAGTCGATACCAGTCGAGTTTTGATTTCAGTCGAAAATCATCAACACATGACAACCATTGCAGTCGGGAATCTAATTGCAATACAAGGTCGTACCACAGCCGAATTTCTAATTGGAATTGTCGAACGGGCTACTCGATCTGTTAGTGAGAAGCTGCTTCTTGATGAAACCGCAGATGATGGGTCGATTCCGCTTGGCGAGAGTCAAGAGGATTTTATAAAGGCGGTTCTGATTGGAACCTATCGCACCGTAGACGGTAGTTCATCAAACACTTTCAAGCGCGGGGCAGATTGTTTCCCGCAAGTTGATCGTGACTGCTTTCATGTGAACAGCAAGAACCTTCAGCAGTTCATGAATTTGCTCTCTATGAAAGTGGAGGAAAAGGAACGTTTGACTCTAGGTCATTTCATGGCTGATCAAACGGCTGTTGCCGTAGCGAATGGTGATAAGTTCTTTCAGCGTCATGCTGCAATTTTGGGAAGTACAGGATCTGGAAAGAGCTGGGCAGTTGCGCTCATGCTCGAACGTGCCGCCGCTTTGAAGTCTGCAAACCTAATCGTGCTAGACATGCACGGAGAGTATTCGACATTGTGCGAAGGCCCTAACGCTATTGCGCAACAGTATCGTATTGCGGGACCTGGTGATCTGGATAAGCCTGATGACGAATGCTTATTTTTACCTTACTGGCTACTGAACCGTGAAGAAATGCTCGCGCTGATTCTTGATCGCAGTGATGACAATGCCCCAAACCAAGCAGCCCGATTTACCGAACACGTTCGGGCATTGAAGGAAAAGGTTCTGACCGATTCAAAAAAGACAGATGTCCTCGCCACGTTCACGGTTGACTCACCGATTCCCTACCCCATTGAGTCACTACTTTCCCTTTTGAAAGATGACGACACGGGCACAAAACCCGGAGCCAATGACAAGCCAATCAAGGGTGATTGGAACGGCAAACTGAGTCGATTCATTATTCGCATGAAGGCGAAAACTGATGATCGAAGATGTGGGTTCATGTTTCAACCTCCGGCAATGTGCAGCGAGTACGGTTGGCTTGAAAAGATGCTGGGTAGCCTATTCTCGGTTTCAGGTGCTCAGGGTGGCATAAAAATTATTGATTTTTCTGAAGTCCCGTCGGACGTCCTACCTATAGTTACAGGCGTTCTAGCACGATTACTCTACAGCATTCAATTCTGGATGGACAAGGAATCGCGGCATCCTCTCACCATTGTTTGCGACGAAGCACATCTGTATCTTCCTGTCCGTGATTCTGCTGAGGCTGCGGAGAAACGTGCACTGGAGTCATTTGAACGGATTGCTAAAGAAGGTCGCAAATATGGCGTCTCGTTACTTGTTGTCAGCCAGAGACCATCCGACGTGAGCCGTACAATTCTCAGTCAATGTAATAATTTTCTTGTTCTGCGCTTAACAAATGATCAAGACCAAAGTGTTGTAAAACGACTGATGCCAGAGTCTATGGGAGGTATTACAGACATATTACCCCTTCTTGATCTTGGTGAAGCACTGCTATTAGGTGACTCGATCTTGCTTCCAACTCGAATTAAGTTGGATAAACCAAAAATTGAACCTGCAAGCGCAACACGTCAATTTTGGACTGAATGGGCATCTCAAACTCCTAAACCTAATGCAGTATCTAGAGCTGTAGAGGCGCTTAGATGCCAAGTTCGAGCAAAAAATAAGGATTCCGATAAGTGAGAACAAATGTTAAACATAAAGTTGTTCTTGACACTTGCGTTGTCCGTGAGCTTTTACCCCATTCAGAAATGCCTAGTTGGGTAGAAACCTTTATTTTAATGTCAAAAAAAGGGTACTCTTTTTCACTTGCAGATGGAACGGTGCTTGAGCTAATTAAACAAATAAGTACTTGTCAAATTAGACTAGAGGATTTGCCTAAACTGTTCGTTACGTTAGAGCTTTTTTTAGATATGGCAGAGCCAGTGTTACCAGGGAAAGTCGATCTACAAGGACGAATAGGTGCTTTGAGAAAAGGACATAATTGGACTCTAGAAGAGTCTTTACAGACTGGATTAAGATACTGGGAAATGCTAAAGAATCCAGTACTTGAGTACAACATAACTGCACCTCAAATAATTGATGATGAAATAGATAGTTACCGTGAAATGTTTAACAAAACAGCTGCTCAAAGTTTACAGACTGATGAGAGCGTTTTAATTCAGGCCTTCAATGTGCTTGATAGACAGTGCCCTGATTTAATTCCACCTCTATCGACAAGAATGGAATTACAAATCAAGTACTTTTATAATAAGTTTAAGAGCAGCAGCTTACAACAAAAAGGCTACAATCCTTTATCTAATAAAAATAGTAATGATGCTGTAGATTTTGACTTGTTCAGATATTTAAGCCTACCTGCTTTTGTGATTACGTTTGAAAAAAAATATTTAAATTTAAGTGGATTTATCGATAGCATTCAAACTCGGTGGTTAATGAAGCCAAATGATCTTTGTTTACGCTGGGAGAAAAATGTTGAACCTTTCCCAATTTTTTCAAGTAGCTGACAATTAAAAATATTGTCAACTACTTGTTTTTATTAGTATTGGGATTCTGCTACCTTATAGCGAACAGGCATCAAAAAACCACATGCAAACATGTGGTTTTTTAGTTTCAAGCGAATGCAAATAAATGCAAACAACTTAAGCGGTCAAATCTTTAATGGTGTCACTTGAACCATTTTTCATCACCGATTCGATGCCGTTGTCGCGAGAGGCGGCCGAGGCGTACATTTGGCTGGTGCCGATGATTTGGTGATTGCCTGCTTTGAGGTTGAAATATTCTTTGCCGTTTTTGGCAGTTTCTTTACTGAAACGTTCAGCCAATGCACTGTTTTTTTGCACCGACTCGATGCCATTTTCAGCGGCAGCACGTGTGGTGTATTGTTCGCTTGATAAAATGGCTTCGCCGTTACCTGCTTTTAAGGTGAATTTAAATTGATCGTTGCTGCTTTTAGATAATTCGTACCAACCGCTCATGCTGCTCTCCTTAAAGTGGAAAAAATTGCACACAGACACGTGAATGTGCGCATGTGTCATATTAATTTAAAATAGCAGTACACAGGAAGAAAATCATGCTTTTTTGTGTAACCATACGTAACCATTTCAGTCCATGATGCAATCATTTACCCTTCAAGAGAAATGATGGTGTTTGGAATGACTTTGTTTGGATTCATGATGTTCAGTGGATCCAGTGTCTGTTTGATCTGCTGCATGAGCATCAATTCGACAGGGGACTTGATGTTTATCATCAGGTCGCGTTTGAGTAAACCAATGCCATGTTCAGCACTGATGCTGCCGTTGAAGTGAGCAACTTGTTTATACACGATTGCATTGATGTTGGATTCGTGCGCCATGAGCGCTTCAGCATCCGAAAATGCATGACCTCTTGAGACGTTGAAATGTAAATTACCATCACCGATGTGCCCAAAAACAATGGATTCAATGCCTGGATGGGCTTGTTCGAGGGCGGAATACGTGCTGTCCACAAAAGCACTGATGCTTGAAATGGGCACACTGATGTCATGTTTGACGTTTTGACCAACTCGTTTTTGAGCGGCAGAAATGTTTTCGCGCAGCCGCCAAAAATGTGCGGCTTGATTGAGGTTTTGTGCGAGCAGCGCATTGGTGAGTGTGGCATGTTCAATGAGCAGGCTGAGTTGCGTGTGTAACACTGTTTCTAACTGGGCATGTGACGTCGCGCTGGAAATTTCGACGAGTGCAATGTGGCTGTTTTCGTCAGGGAATGGTAAATCCCAGCCAAATTGAGCACAAACCAATTTCAATGCCGCTGGTGTGATGTATTCAAAAGCGGTGAGTTGTGAGTCGAATTGGCGTTGTAAAGCATCGAAGCTGTTGACGATGCCTGTGACATCGGTGGCTGAAATTAAGGCGACTTGTGTTTCTTTGGGTGCAGGAAAAAGTTTGAGCACCGCTGCCGTAATCAACCCCAAAGTGCCTTCAGCACCGATGAACAGGTGTTTGAGGTCATAGCCTGTGTTGTTCTTGCGCAAAGTATTGAGGTTCTGCCAAATGTCGCCACTCGGCAACACCACTTCCAGCCCCAAACACAAATCGCGCATGGTGCCATAGCACAACACTTGCGTGCCGCCAGCATTGGTTGCCAGATTGCCGCCAATGGTGGCCGAGCTTTGTGAAGCCAGAGTCAAGGGGAAAATCAATCCGTGTGCACTGGCCGCTTGTTGCACCATTTCCAAAGTCACGCCCGCTTGTGCGGTCAAGGTGCGATTGGTGGGGTCAATGGCAATGATGCGGTTCAGGCGCGATAGATTGAGCAAAATACTGGTGCGCTCCGTCAGTACCGCGCAACCGCCAACCACGCCTGTGTTACCCCCTTGTGGAATCACGGCGATGGGCGGCTGTTGGGCGGAGCAGAGTCGAACCAGTTGCGCCACCTCTTCGATGGAACTGGGCAGCACAACCGCCAAAGGTGCTTGATGGTAACGGTTTCGTTCATCCGTGTGAAAGGCTTGTGCCGATTCGCCTGTGCGTACATGTGCTGCACCCACAATGAGGGTCAGGTCATGAATGAAACGGTCATTGTGCGAATTCAAACTCATTGGAGACGATCGGTATCTGTGGAGGTGGGGTGTTCAGTATGGCTGTTTTTCGTGTGATCGCGTCCGCTGCGTACGCGATAAAAACCAATAATGAGCATGTAAGGCACAACCAAACCAATGGTGATCCATTGAAGTGCTGTTTTAAATTGAATATAGCCTTGATCTTCAGTGCCCATCATTGGATTGTCGGCACTTGGCAGTGTCAGGTTAATGGCAAATACGATCATCGCCACATACAATAAACCACTCATTTTGCGAGTCTTTTTTTCTTTTTGTGGTTTGGGGGCTTTGGTTCTGTAGGCGAATTGATTGACCCAAATGAAAATAAAAGTCGACATCAGTAACTCTGCGATGGCAAAGTATTTTGAGGGCGTTGCATCAGAAAACGTGCGCAATAAACCTTCCAACACATACAGCAAACTCAATAGGCTGAATACTTGATAGGCATATCGTTCACCACGCCACAGTTTGGTCAGTAATGGTAAAAATAAAATCCCTTTAAGCGCCATCCAGTAACCCGCACCATGTTTGAGTGGTGCGCCTACCGTTTCCCACACCACACACAATATAAATAAAGCAATGCTGAGGTAAGTGGTTTTTCGTGCCAATGCGTTGAGTGCGGGTTGATTGTGCAGTGTGTGTGTGGGGGTCATTGATGCATTCGATTGATGGCTAATTGCAGAGTGAAATCTACTTTGCGTTTGTTTGAGGTAAGGGCGAATAAGGCGTTCAGCGTTATGACTAACAAATATTTTAAAGCAGCTTTAAGGCGATTTTAGCCAAATGCTGACCCGCAGCGATGGCCAGTTGTTTTTCGGTGTCATCAATGGCTCGATCACTGTTTGCCCCAGCAACATGCGTGACCCCATAGGGTGTACCACCCGAGGTGGTGCGCATCAGCTCGGGGCTGCTGTACGGCGAACCCACCCAAATCATGCCGTGATGCATGAGCGGCACAATCATGGACAGCAAAGTCGTTTCTTGACCGCCATGCAAAGAACCCGTGCTCGTGAATACTGAGGCAGGTTTGCCGATCAACTCTCCGTTGATCCACAGACCGCTGGTGCCATCGATGAAATGCTTCATGGGTGCCGCCATGTTGCCGAAACGGGTGGGTGAACCCAATGCGAGGCCAATGCAATGCTTTAAATCATCCATACTGGCATACGGAGCACCGTCCAAAGGTATAGACGGCAGACTGACCTCGGTTTGCACGGCCACCGCTGGCACGGTGCGCAAACGTGCTTCAACACCGCCAATGGATTCGACGCCTTGGGCGATGAATTCAGCCAAACGTTGCGTGTGTCCATGGCGAGAATAAAATAAAACGAGAATATAAGGAGTGTTCATGGAGAAAATGTTGCGTCGCACAACAAGCGACTCGCTAATTTGATTACAATATCGGTATTATATAGAGAGATTCCCAACAAAGGGTATTTGCGTGCACCCAGTTGTACCGAGCGTGTTGATTGGCCTGTACATGCACAGGTGATCTGGGTGGCTTTGGTTGTAAAAAAGCCCACTGCCATTGCAGCGGCTCAAAAATTAAAGAAGCTTAAAGCAAGGCTTTTTTCCTCGATGAATTGATTCAATTAGGTAAAACTTAAAAATACCCTTGCCAGCAGCTGATTTGGTTTGATTTTTGTTGGTTTTTCCTTGCTGGAAATGCTCACTAAAAAAATACGAAAAAGTAATGTTCACTTTTTCGTATTTCCTTAAAAACACATAAAATAAAAGAAAAAACAGCGGTCATCAGTCATTTTCGATTGGTAACTGTTTGTATTTGGATGGCTCACGATGAAAAGTATGCAATTAAAGAATTTAACAGACATCGGGCAACGGGTGCGCGCCGTGGTGCGTTTTTTGCTTGGGCGAATGGCCGTTCACCGCTTGAATCAAGTGGCAGGCAGCTTGAGTTTCACCTCTGTGTTGTCTCTGGTGCCTTTGCTGGTGGTGATGCTGGCTATTTTGACGGCGTTCCCTGTATTTGATCGTTTTCAAAAAGAAATTCAGCAGTACATGTTGGATAACCTCATGCCAGATAGAATGAGTAAGGTGGTCATGAAACAGATCACTCAGTTTGCTGATCAAAGCTCACGTCTGTCTATGGCTGGTGGCGTCTCGTTGGTGTTCACATCGTTGATGACGATGGGTACGGTTGATCGGGTGTTCAATGACATTTGGCAGGTCAAACGCCGAGGCTTGTTGCGCAAAAATGTATTGGTGTATTGGGCTGTATTGACGGTCGGGCCGATTTTGTTCGGTTTGATTCTGTTGTTTAACCGTTATATGGTGGATACTTTGAAATATTCGCCCATCATGATGATTGAGGCTTTGGATTTCGTTGTCCCTTTTATATCGATTTTGCTTGGTTTCTCCGCTTTATACATGTTTGTGCCAAATCGTAAAGTTAAATGGCATGATGCTCTGATTGGCGGTTTGGTTGCAGCACTTTTGTTTACGGGACTGACCCAAAGTTTTTCATTGGTGTTTCGGCAATTTCAAGTGTATGCGATTGTTTATAGCGCATTCAGCATTTTACCTGCCCTGTTTTTGTGGTTGTATGTCTTTTGGTGGATTGTGCTGCTTGGGGCGTCCTTGACCGCCAGTTTGCCAATTTTAAAATATGAACGTTGGCGCAAAGAGCCACGTGTGGGCGATGATTTGCCCGAGGCTTTGATGGTTTTGTATATCTTGTACCAAGCCCAGCATTCACCAGCCCGTATGGTCAGTTGGGAGTCCTTGCAAACTCAACTCAAATTAAACAGCGAAGACTTGTCCAGCATCATGCAAACGTTGCAAGTGCATGGTTGGGTGGGGAAGGTTCGTCGCACGGACGATGGGACAGGTTGGGCTTTAATTTGCGATACAGGGGATGTCACTTTGGCCAACTTGTATGATGTATTTGTCTTTGACTCGCAATATTTCTCAGCAAAAGCCCAGCAGGCGGGTTTGCCTTGGGCGAGTCGATTGACCGATTTACACCGCTCTGCTTATCATCGTGTTTATCTGTCGGAATTGTTTGAAAAGAGATAAAAAAGGTGCACAAATGCATCTCTTATGGTTACAATGCGTTTAATCAATCGCGCGATGCTTTCGCGTACTTTTATATATGTTGTTGGAGATGACCATGAAAATTGCTGATATTTTAAAAACAAAAAACTTTACGCTTTTCACCGCCAATCCAAGCACCGACCTGCAAGTGGCTGTGGATTTGATGGCGGAAAAAGATTTGGGTTCATTGGTCGTGCTCGAAGGTGGTGTTTTGGTCGGCATGCTGACTTTTCGTGAGATCATCGCATCGTTGAGTTTTACCCGAGGCACGATCACGGGGACGACAGTGGGACAAGTCATGGAGCGCTCACCTTTGGTGTTGACTTCAGAAACCGATGTGCACGACACGCGCCAAGCCATGTTGGATCGTCATGCGCGTTATGTGCCTATCATTGATAACCATGTGTTGATGGGCGTGATTTCTTTTTATGATGTGGCAAAAACCATGTTGAATGCGCAGCAGCTCGAAAATAAAATGCTTAAAGCATACATCCGTGATTGGCCTGCTGAAAACTGATGTCATGTAAGTTGAATTCATCAAGTAAATTGAAGTGATTCAAAGTAAATGATAAAAACGGGCTGTGCCCGTTTTTTTTATGTGAGAGATCTAATGCCATTCGTCATTCAAATGAATCCGTGTTGAATCCAAGTTGAGTTCTAGGATGAAAAATGCAATTAATTCAACTTTGAGTTGGTGGGCGAATGGCTTTATTTATGTCTTTTCCACACATTCAAGCTTCTGTCTAAGTTTCAGGCGTCATCACAGAATCACGTATAATCGGGTACACACATGGTTCGATGGGATGTACCGCCTTCTCATCGTTGTTTTAGGGGTGTCCTCTTTGTTGCCTGACAATCCATGGTCAGCCACGCGGGCACATTATATCCAACACGTCGTCCAACACATCGACCTTACGGGATGCACATGTCCAATTCGTCATTTGTTTTATTGCGCCAGCGTAAATTTCTCCCTTTTTTTGTGACCCAATTGTCAGGTGCTTTTAATGACACTTTATTCAAGTCGGCATTGACCTTGTTGGTCACATTTTATGCTGCGCAATATGGTGGCTTATCGAGTGCAATGGCGAGTAATTTAATTGCAGGTGTGTTTATTTTGCCTTTTGTGTTGTTATCGGCGACGGCTGGACAGCTGGCCGATAAATTTGATAAAGCGCTGTTGATGCGCAGCATTAAAATGTTTGAAATCGTTATTTTAAGCCTTGCTGCTTTTGGTCTGATGCAAAAAGTAGCATGGTTGTTGTACCTGTGTGTGTTTTTGTTGGGTGTGCATTCGGCGGTGTTTGGCCCTGCAAAATATGCTTATTTACCCCAGCATTTGTCGAGTAAAGAGGTGGTGGGTGGCAATGGTTTGGTCGAAATGGCAACGTTCATATCGATTTTGCTTGGTTCTTTGGTGGCAGGGGAGTTGGTGCATCATGGTGAGCAGGGCGTGATCGTGGTGGCGCTCCTGTGTTTGGTGGTGGCGGTTGTGGGGTATGCGGCCAGCCGATTTATTCCCAGCACACCAGCATTGCAAAGTTTAAAAATGAATTGGAACCCATTGTCGGAAACAGCACGCAACTTGAGGCTGGCGCGTGAGGACATGGCGGTGTTCTATGCGATGATTGGTATTTCGTGGTTGTGGTTTTTTGGAGCGATTTTTTTAACGCACTTTGCACCTTTGGCGAAGGAAATGTTGCATGCTGATGAGCGTGTGGTGACGTTGATGTTGGCGACTTTTTCAATTGGAATTGGTGTGGGCTCTGTGCTGTGTGAGAAACTGTCTCGTCAGCAATTGGAGATTGGTTTGGTGCCGTTTGGTGCGATGGGCATGAGTGTTTTTGGCATTGATTTGTATTTTGCCATTGATGGTTTTGTCCGTTCAGGGGTGGACAGTGGGGCATTGATGGGGCTGGGTGAGTTTTTGCGGCATGGTGGCAGCACGCGTTTGTTGTTGGATTTGTTTTTGTTATCATTGTTTTCAGGGCTTTACAGTGTGCCGTTGTATGCGATGATTCAAACATTTGCGCGGCCAACTCACCGCGCGCGCATTGTCGCAGCGAACAACATCATCAATGCCTTGTTTATGATTGTGGCGAGTGTGATGGCGCTTGTGTTGACACAGTTGGGTTCGAACGTGGCGCAAATCATCGGCATCACTGCATTGTTGAATGTTTTGGTGGCGGTGTATATTTTCCGTCTTGTGCCCGCGTTTTTGTTGCGTTTTTTGGCATGGGTGCTGACACATTTGTTGTACCGCGTGACGTTTGTCAATCGGCAATTGATTCCTGCCAGTGGCGCAGCAATCATGGTGGCGAACCATGTGTCATTTGTGGATGCTTTGTTTTTGATGGCGGCCAGCCCGCGCCCAATTCGTTTTGTGATGGACTCACAGATTTTCAAAATACCAGTGTTGTCTTGGTTGTTTAAAAAACTGGATGCGATTCCGATTGCGAGTGCAAAAGACGATGCTTTTTTATTGGAAGCCGCTTTTTTACAAGTGGCGCATGAGTTGGAGGATGGGCAGTTGGTGTGCATTTTCCCTGAGGGGCGGTTGACGACCGATGGTGAAATGGGGACATTCCGTGCGGGCATCAGTAAAATTTTGTCTTTACACGCGGCGCCTGTTATCCCATGCGCATTGCAGGGGTTGTGGGGGTCTTTCTTTTCAAGAAAATATGGTGCAGCCATGAGCCGTCCTTTTGCCCGTGGGCTGTTCTCAAAGGTACAGGTGGTGGTGGGCGCACCCATAGCGCCAGAGCGAGCCACACCCGAGCGCTTAGAAGCAGCCGTGGCGGCACTGCGCGCTGGCATTCAGTGAGAATGAGATGAAAATCAGATACACCATTGGCTACAACGCCCGTGATGCAAAATTGGTCTCGATTTTATACAATGAATCGTTTGGTCAAAAGTTCAGATTGGCGATTCGTAATCACGAAAAACGCCGTGAAGTGGTGCACCGTTTGTTAAACCCGCGGTTTTGTATTGCGGCTTATTCAGGAGAGCATTTACTTGGCGTGGCGGGGTTTCAAAATGCGTATGGCACATTGGTCGAAAAGGCAACATTTCGGGTACTGTATCAAGTACTGGGATTTTGGAGCGGGTTGTGGGCCACTTTTATCTTGCTGTTTTATAACCGTTATACCCAATACGATGAGTTGTTATTGGATGGCATTGCCAATGACCCCCAATGTCGTGGGCAAGGGGTGGGGCGTGGTTTGTTGCAAGAGGTGTTGAGGTATGCGCGGGATAATAATTATGAACGTGTGCTGGTGGATGTGCCCGACATGACGGAAAAAGCCAAGGGGCTGTACCTTAAACATAACTTTGTCATTGAGCCTGAGCGTGGATTTGTTGTTTGGTTTAAAAAGCAATTTCGTTACCTCAAAAGTACCCGTTTGGTGTTTGATCTAAAAAAATGGCATAAACGTTGAAAATAATTAATTGCTTTAAGGAGTGGTATGTCACAGTTGGTGTTGGCTTCAAACAATGCAGGTAAATTATCTGAATTCAGTCGCTTGTTAAAGCCATTGGATCTGCATGTGGTGTCGCAAAGCTCATTCAATTTGCCCGAATGTGACGAACCCTTTTTCACCTTTGTGGAAAATGCTTTACACAAAGCCCGTCATGCGGCGCGCGAAACAGGATTGCCTGCATTAGCAGATGATTCGGGGGTGTGTGTGCCCGCATTGGGTGGTGAACCAGGGGTGTTTTCGGCACGGTACGCTGGTCATGAGGGCGATCTGAACGTCCCTAAAGACACCCGAAACAACCTTAAGTTGGTGGCTGCACTGGCAGATCAAACCGACAAGCGGGCGTATTATTATTGCGTGCTGGTGTGTGTACGGCATGCGGATGATCCTCAACCCATTATTGTGGATGGACAATGGTGGGGAGAAATCATAGGGCAACCACATGGCGAAGGTGGATTTGGGTATGACCCTTACTTTTACTTACCTGAATTGGGCAAGACTGCTGCACAACTGGATGCCGTTGAGAAAAATAACATCAGTCACCGTGGGCAGGCTGTTCAGGCCTTGATTGAGAAACTGAAACACGAAGTGTTTGGTAAATAATGTTATACTTGTAAGTATTTTTGATACTTTTTTGTATGTTAGCATCAGGTGATGCTAACACTCAATTCATGGGGTGCGGTGATTGCATTCACTGGATATTGAATTTGTATTTCAGTCTTTTTTGTTTAAAGTGTGTCGTGGCTTTGAAACCAGTAAAACCTCACTCTCACTGCTTGCTTCTCAAACAAAAGATCTCATTTTTACTCGGAAAAAGCCTTTACTTTTTCCATCCATCATACACAAAGAAAGGGCGGTGCTCATGAGTACAACCATTGAATTGATTGGCGTACCCACAGACATTGGAGCGGGTGCTCGCGGCGCATCCATGGGACCTGAAGCCTTGCGCGTGGCGGGTTTGATTGAAATGCTTAAAAATCACGGTTTGATCGTGATTGACAGTGGCAATTTGGCGGGGCCAACCAACCCATGGTTGCCCCCCGTCAATGGCTATCGCCACCTTGCGGAGGTCACCGAATGGAACGAGGCTTTGCATGAGGCGAGTTATGCCGCTTTGCAAAAAGGTCATTTGCCGATTATTTTAGGGGGTGATCATTGCCTCGGCATCGGTTCAATCAGTGCCGTTGCCCGCCATTGTCGCGCGACGGGAAAAGACTTGCGCGTGATTTGGTTGGATGCCCATGCGGATTTTAACACCAGTGAATTGACCCCCACAGGTAACATTCATGGCATGCCTGTTGCCATATTGTGTGGTCATGGACCTGAGCAATTGATTCAAATTGGTGGGGTTGTTCCTGCAATTGATTCGGATGTGGTGCATCAAATCGGCATTCGCAGCGTTGATGAGGGTGAAAAACGTTTTGTTCATCAACAAGGCTTGGAAGTGTTTGATATGCGTTACATCGACGAGCATGGCATGCGTGAAACCATGGCGCGCGCTTTGGATGGCATGACCGACAACACTCATTTGCACGTCAGTTTTGATGTTGATTTCCTAGACCCCGCAATTGCACCGGGTGTGGCGACAACAGTGCCTGGTGGGCCGACTTATCGAGAGGCTCAATTGTGCATGGAAATGATCGCGGATACGGGGCGTTTGGCTTCGCTCGACATCATGGAGGTTAATCCTGCATGCGATGTGAAAAATCAAACTGCATTGCTCGCAGTGGACTTGGTTGACAGTTTGTTTGGCAAATCAACTTTGATGCGGGATGCGAAATAAGGTGAAAACCATGTGAAACGTGTTGCTTGCTTTGTTTTTGAGGTCAGAGCGCACGTTTCATTATACAAATTCAGAGTTGAAAGTATGAATGGGTGGACATAAATAATGTTCGCCCTTTTTTGTGGTGATTTCTCATGTTTGTTTTAGTTGCCTAATGTCTCGTAAAGGTGGAGCGCCAAACAGTCGGCTATACTCTCGACTGAACTGAGACACACTTTCATAACCGACGCTGATTGCAGCACTGCCCGCGTTAAAGTTACGATTGAGCATCAGTTGTCGTGCTTCTTGAAGACGCAATTGCTTTTGGTATTGCACGGGACTCATGCCTGCGACGGCTCTGAAATGCTGTCGAAATGTTGATGGACTCATATAAGCGTTATCTGCAAGATCGTCTACCCGTATATCATTTGAGAAATTTAGCTTGAGCCAAGAAATGGCTTGGATAATTTTTTGGCTCGGCGACTCATGAGTGACGAAATGCCGCAATTTTGAGCCATGAGCACCAGTCAACAGGCGCATGGCGATTTCTTTTTGAATCAATGGTGCTACATGAGCAAGCAAATCTGGCTCGTCAAGCAGTCTCAGTAATCGAATAAGTGCATCATTTATCCCGCCATCAAGTGCTTCAATAGACATCGCTTGATAAATATCTATTTTGCTGGGTGGCGGTAAAGCCATTTCAGTGGCCAGTTGAACAATAAATTGTGCCTTCATTAACAACAACAGGCCGAGATACGGTGTATCTACACTGGCGCGCGTCACATACGAAACCACGGGCAAATCGGCGGTCGTCAATAAAATCTGCCCAGAGCCATAGTTGAATACTTTATCGCCCAACGTCACCTGTTTACCGCCTTGAATGGTCACTGCTAGACCAAACTCATAAATGTACGGCATTGGCTCTGTGGTCATGCTTCTGCGATACAACGATAATTCTGGAATGGCTGTTTGGTAGTCGCCATCATTTTGAGCAATTGACATTACGATTTTGGCAAGATCGTTGTCATTTTCCATCATCTTGTACTCCTTTTAATTATTAGATTTTAGTTTATCACGCGTCCATTCAAGATGATCGCAGTGTTTTTACAAATCATTGAATTAGGCAAAATATCCCTCAATTTTGGCAACCGCTTCCAATGACCGATGTGACACAATTCTCTCTAGCAATTTATTGCCAGTAAATAAAGAACCGATTAATTTCTTAAAAAGGTGAACTTCATGGAAACCGTTAGCATCAAGAATTTTTATTGTGACATCGCCGCAGATATCTATTTCCCTCCAAACTTTGACGCCCGCAATAAGTATCCAGCCATCATCAGCGCTCATCCTATCGGCAGTTGCAAAGAACAAACCTCTGGTAATGTGTACGGTGCGGGTCTTTCCAAAGAAGGATTTGTAGTTATAGCCTTCGACGCTGGTTACCAGGGAGCCAGTAGTGGAGAACCCCGCTACATTGAGAACCCAGCGTTGCGGGTTGAAGACTTTCGTGCCGTTGTTGACTATTTGGTTACTCTGCCTTACGTGGATCAGGAGCGTATTGGCACTCTGGGCATCTGCGGTGGCGGGGGATATGCCATCAACACCTCCATGACCGAGCGACGCATCAAGGCAGTTGCCTCGGTTACTGCTGTGAACATCGGTCGTTTGATGCGTGAAGTTTTCAGCGGGAATGACCCTCTTGCCATGCTGGAGGCCATCGCCAAACAACGTACTGCTGAAGCCCTCGGCGCCGAACGTCGTGCAGACGATGTATTACCGCCCAGCCCTGAAGATGCCATACGCCTTGGATTGACCGAAATCGATGTTTTCGAAGCTACCGAGTACTACCGCACCCCACGGGGACGCCAACCTGATGGAGTTAATCGCTGGTTGTTTTCGCATCATGCGGCCGCTGTAGGTTGGGACGCATTCCATCTCGCAGAAATTCTTCTTACGCAACCTCTCATGGTGGTCGTGGGCGACAAGGTAGGGGCGTTCGGTGCATACAGGGATGGCTATGAAATCGTCGGTAGGGCCGCTTCAAAGAACAAAGAAATAGTGGAGCTGGCGGGTTGGTCACATTACGACTTGTACGACAAACCTGAGCCAGTTGCATTGGCGCTGGCTAAACTTGTTCCGTTCTTCATGAATAACCTCTGAGGTATCCGCCGCAGTAGTTTCAAAACAAAGGGTGCAATAATTATTGCCCATATATCAATGTTAAATCGTCATAAACATCAAAAGGAGATTGCCATGACATGGTAAGTTTATTGAAGAACATGGCCAGCCTGATATGCTTGGTTTATTACAGCAAATTGGAGCAGTACAATCGCCGTGAGAGTGGCGAGTTTTGTCTCAAGCAATAATTACATTAAAGCCATGAAAATCAAAAAGTTTTTGACGTGAAGTCTGAGTATTTGAACCAAATTGGTGCGATATGAGTCTGTTGGAGGAGGGTGAATGTTTTGTTTTTACCGTACAATGTTTGAATGAATTCCAGCCTAATTTTCTCTCCACCCACTCTTACCGACCGTTTTAATCGAAGCATTGACTATCTGCGTGTTTCTGTGACGGATCGTTGTGATTTGCGTTGTTCATATTGCATTCCCAAAGGGTTTCGTGGTTTTGAAGTGCCTGAGCATTGGTTGTCGTTTGCAGAAATCACCCGTGTCGTGGGTGCTTTTGCTCGTTTAGGCACACGACGGTTTCGTTTGACGGGTGGCGAACCCTTACTGCGCAAAGGATTGGTTGATCTGGTGGGGCAGCTCAATGGCATTGATGGTGTGGACGATTTGTCACTGTCAACCAATGGCACTTTGTTGGCCACACAGGCCTATGACTTGCGTCGCGCGGGTGTGAAGCGTTTGAACATCAGTTTAGATTCATTGCGCGGTGAGTGTGTGCAACACATCACGGGCAGCAACAGTTTAGAAAAAGTGTTGCATGGTTTGCGCATGGCAAAAGGTGCAGGCTTTGAACGCATCAAAATCAACATGGTGTTGATGCAAGATGTGAATGAATCCGATGTGAGTGACATGGTGGCTTTTTGTATGCAACATGGTTTTATTTTACGTTTGATTGAAATGATGCCAATGGGTGCAACAGGCCAAAGCATGGGTTTTGTTGATGCACAGCCCATTTTGGCTCGATTAAAAAATCAATTTGATTTGCACGCGGTACATGACGATGGTTTGGGTGGTGGACCCGCCCGTTATTGGCGCAGTGCGGATGGTGCATTCACAATGGGGGTGATTACCCCCATGTCACAGCATTTTTGTGAAACCTGTAACCGTGTGCGTTTATCGGTCGATGGCACGCTGTACATGTGTTTGGGACAAGATGAACGGTTTGAGTTGCGACCCATGTTGCGTGCAGGTTGCTCTGATGCTGAGTTGGAAGCAGCCATTCGAACAGCCATTGAATTGAAACCAGAGAAGCATGATTTTCATGAGCAGCCTGAAAAAATCATTCGTTTCATGTCGATGACGGGGGGGTAGTTGAGCATAAAGCCGCTCAAGCGCGCATTCATCCCATCTCATGCGAATTGAGGAATATTGGCGCTCATCATTAGTCAGGTCAATCGCATTCTTTCCGATCTTGAATCTCCCCGTTGGCATCACAAGTCAATAATAAGAGGGCGCTATGGTGAGCAACGCGTCATTGTACGAATGAAAAAAGGGACGATGGCGCAAAAACCATCAATTACCCTTACGCACTGTATGCATCCAGATTGTCAAATAGAAACATTTGAACATCATCATCGTTTGGAGCCAAAACCCTGCGATCCGCAGCACAGGCGCGTCCGCATTCAGATGCAAAGGCCTCTTTAATGGCATCTAGAGAGTCAAAATGCAACGTTCCAATAAGGTATGGGTCTGTAGCACCTGCTAAAGCAACAATCGCCCCCTTACTGACTTCATATCTTTTAAGACCAGGTAATTGTTTGGCCATTGGAATGTGAATATTGAAATAGTGTTCATCAAATTTAGCGGGGTTTTTTGGGGTTTTATAAATAACAACCATGCGCGCCATTGGGTGCTCCTTCGAGAGGGTGGGTGAAAGTGGGTTGGGCAAATTCGATTTCAATTTGCCCATTTTTTTCAATTCCAATTGTCAATTTTAACATCGTCAGGTGACGGTTTACCCGTTCCTGTTTCCACGTAAGCACGCAAACTCAGCATAAACACGGCCCATTTCATGCTGCAATGCGCCATGTGTTCATTTTGTTCGCGCCAGTTTCGATGACCGAATATTAAAATGGTTTGGCCATCCTGCTCTGATAATTCAAACGTGACATCCGTACCCACCCAGTCATCAGGTCCACCCACGCAATGCCAGCGCACACATGCATTTGTAACGCTTTCTTGCACTTGCATGACCATGGTCGCCATAAAATCACCTGTTTTTTTATAAAAAGAAAAATCAATTTTTTCGCCTACATTTGTATTTCCTTGCACCTCGGTTGTCCACCAATGGGCCAAGCCATTTATCGAAGTTAAGGCTTGATAGACTTTTTCAATGGGTTGTTTAATCGCGATGCGGTGAATGATATTTGCCATGTCAATCTCCAAAAAAGATAAAACCGAAATGAATAGGGGTAAAATTCATTACTTGCAAATTGCAAGTAATATGGGTAGTTTATTATGAATGCTTGTAAAATGCAATTGATTGATGACCAAGTAAAGATGACATGAGATGACATGAAAAAAAATAAAACCAAGCTGCGTTCACATTGCCCTGTTAATTATGGCCTCGAAGCTTTCGGTGACCGTTGGGCGCTACTCATCCTGCGTGATATTATCTTTAGAGGTAAACGCACATATGGCGAATTTTTGGAATCGGAAGAAGGTTTTTCCACCAACATTCTCGCATCACGCTTAGAGCATTTGACAAGTGCTGGCATACTTCGGCTCGATGAAGATGAAAGCGATGCGCGGAAAGGTCTTTATACACTCACTGAAAAAGGCTTAGACCTCATTCCTCTGGTTTTTGAAATGATTTTATGGAGCGCTAAATATGACGATGATTCAGAAGCCAAGCACATCAGTCAATTGATTGAATTGATTCAAAAAGACAATCGTAAAATCAGCCAAAAAACCATTGAGCAAGTTAAGCGAGGTGAGGCCATTGTGAAGGCGTATGTGCTCTGAAAATGGCAATGTCATCCTCATGCATTTTGATTTTCCGTGTGTGTACGATCAGGGGGATTAGGGTGTTTAAGCTTAAAATCGCACAAAATCTAGGCGAGTATAAAAATAATCAACATCAATAGCATCGTTATTGTGTATCCCCACCCAGTACCTAGTACCCAATGCGCAATGAGCACGTGAGCATGACATGGGTCAATGTATTGATTTATTGACAAATATTTTATTTTTATTGATTTATATGTATTTAAACGTATTTACTCTTTTATGTATTTTATATATTATGACGATGAATCTTCATATTTCATATGAGGTTTCTAGGTTGTTCATTGTTAATAATTCTTGGGAGAGTAATCATGTCTTTAAGTAATTTTTGGTCTTATGCGATTTATGGAAGAAACTATTCAGGCTATTCATGCTCAAACTACATCTATGGCACGTCATGTGATGACAGCTTGGTGGGTGGAAGTGGTGCGGATGTGCTCATCGGTTACTCGGGCAACGATACTTTGCGTGGCAATGCAGGTAACGATGTCCTGTATGGCGGTTGGGGTCAGGATGTGTTGGAAGGTGGTGAAGGCAATGATGCCTTGTATGGTGATTGTGGTAATGATTCGATGGATGGCAACTCGGGTTGTGATTTTTTAAGTGGTGGTGATGGTGATGATTATGTGACCGGAGGCATCGGTAATGACACCTTGTATGGTGGCTCGGGAAACGACACTTTATTGGCAGGATTGGGTGAGGATTTTGTATCGGGTGGTTGTGGTGACGATAATCTTTTTGGCGATGCTGGGAATGATACTTTGGTGGGAGGGGAGGGCAAAGACACCTTGCGTGGAAGCTTAGGCGATGACCATTTGTATGGTTGTGATGGCGATGATAAACTGGACTGTGACATCGGGTATGACTTTTTATCGGGTGGCAATGGCAATGATTACATCACGGGAGGGGCATCAAACGATACTTTGTTTGGTGGTGCAGGTAACGATCAATTGTTTGGTGGTGTCGAGAATGACACGTTGGTTGGTGGTTATGGCAATGACAGCTTGCAAGGTGGCACGGGTAATGATTCGTATTATTTCTCAGGTTCTTTTGGTCAAGATGCGGTGTATGATGCTGCTGGTGACAATGACATGGCCTTTTTTGACACCAGTGCGAGTAATCTGAGGTTTTCAAATTCCAATGGTGATCTCGTGGTCAGTGTGGCTTGCACGGACAATAGTGTGACCTTTGAAGGTTGGTTTGAGTCGACCGAAAATCAAGTGGGTATCCAAGCAGGCCATCAAGTGATTCAAAACATCGATGCTTTGGTCTCATCCATGTCGTGCACGCCTGTGGTGTCGTGCTACAGCAGTGCCAGCCCAACCTATTATTCATGTGATGTTGCGCCTGCATGGTGTTGTGCTGCGGCTTAAGGATTGAGTGAATTCGGAAAAAGCATTCATTTGCTTTTTTCGAATTTTATTTCCATACCTGTTTTATACACTTTTGAATGGTCGGCTATTTTTTCTTCGGCCGAAAGGCCTTAACCACATCCTCATGCGTTTCTAAATAAACCCCACCCATCAGTTCAATACAATACGGCACGGATGAGAAAATGCCGTGTACCAACGTGTCACCATCTGTATTTTTCACCCCTTCTAAAGTCTCTGCGATGGCCTTGGGTCGACCAGGCAAATTCAAAATCAATGATGTGCCACGGATCACGCCGACTTGACGCGATAAAATCGCTGTGGGGACGTAGTGCAAGCTGATTTGTCGCATTTGTTCGCCGAAGCCTGGCATCACGCGATGCGCGACCGCAAGCGTTGCTTCTGGCGTCACATCCCGTGGCGATGGGCCCGTGCCGCCTGTGGTGAGGATGAGTGCGCAGCTTTGAATGTCGCATAATTCAATTAACGTGCTTTCAATGAGGGGTTGCTCATCGGGAATGAGGCGTTCTTCAAATTCAACGGTGTTTTTTAATGCGCGGGTCAACCAGTCGCGCAATGCGGGTAAGCCTTCATCTGTGTACACGCCTGCACTGGCGCGGTCAGAGATGGAGACAATGCCAATTTTGACAGAGGGTAAATGGTGTGGGTGGGTCATGGTTCTAGAATGAAATGTCTTAAATAATGAAATGTTTGTGTGTGGTTTGTTTCGGTTGTTTTAGATCATTGTGGGTTTTATATTTTGTGCAAATCATCGCTCAAAATTGTAAAAATACAAATACTCGTAAAGTAACTTTTATTTTACGATCAGCTGTGGATGGGGTAGACATTTAACGTGTCGCCAACATTGACTTGCGTGTGTGGTGGAATTTCAATCAGTACATTGGCCGCAACACAGGCTGACAGCATGTGTGAGCCTTGATTGACCAGTTTCTTAACATGCACAACGCCATCTGCATCTATGTGCATCACGCCACGCAGGAACTCCCGCCGAAACTCGGGTTGGGTTTGAGCGAAATCAGCACGTGCGGTCACCATGTGAGGCTGAGCTTGTTCGAATGACATGCCCATTAGCACACGCACCGCAGGTTCAACCAACATCTTAAAAGTAACAAATGTCGCCACGGGATTGCCGGGCAGCATCATCACGGTCGTATGAACCATTCGCCCCCATGCAAAAGGTTTACCTGGTTTGAGTAAAAGTTTCCACTGCACCAATTCTCCCGATGCTTCTAATGCGGCTTTTAAGTGATCTTCTTCGCCGACGGACACGCCGCCGCTGGTGAGGATCAAGTCGCTTGTTGCCGCAGCGGCTTGTAAGCACGTTTCGGTGGTGGCGCGGTGATCGGGCAAAATGCCACCATCGGTGACGGTGCAACCCAATTGTTGCAACCATGTGAGCAATTGATAACGGTTGGCATCAAAAATTTCACCTCCGATCAAACCTTTTGTGGAAGGTTCGCGTAGCTCATTGCCACTGGAAAATACCGTCACGCGCAGGGGTGAGTGGGTGAGTGCATGCGCATGCCCTTGACTGGTAGCAAGGCCGATGGCTGCGGGAGAAAGTATTTGACCCGCCTCAAGCAATGCGTCGCCTGCATGAATGTCTTCACCGCGTCGGCGGATGTGTTGGTTTAATTGTGGAGGGCTGGTGCACAGCAAAACATTGCCGTTGATTTCAGTTTGCTCTTGTGCAATCACCGCATTGCAGCCAGCAGGAATGGGTGCGCCTGTGAAAATCCGCACGGCTTGACCCATGTTCAATTCAAAATCTGCCGCATCATCGCCCGCAGCAATGCGCCCGATCACGGTAAATTCAGTTTGCACTGCGGTTTCATTGGTGTGCAGCGCATAACCATCCATCGCACTGTTGTCGAATTGAGGTGAATCGTATTGGGCATGAATATTTTCAGCAAGCACGCGGGCACTGGCTTCGCGTAAGGGGGTGGCATGAACGAGGGTGCGACGTTCAGCGACGGCTGTCAGCAATTGATTGAGGGCAGTTTGGTAATCGAGCATAGGGTGTGTGTTTTAAAAGTGATGATTAGGCAAGGTATTCATGTTCACAAAATCAGATGAATTAAAGCCCGCCAAAGCAACGGCGTGATTGCTGTGCAACCACGCGCGCAAGCTTAATTGTTTGTTGGTGAGCTGATGCAGGGCAGAGGGCAGACATGAACGGCGAATCAACATGCACGCATAATGTTCAGCGTCTGGGGTGCATGGGTAAATCATATTTGCAGCACCTAAATTGTCCAATAATTGAGCGGTTAAATCCAGCGGGAAAAAGGGCACATCGCATGGCATGATCTGTACTGCATCGTATTGCACTGGTAAAATCGCCATAAAACTGGCAATCCCTGCCAGAGGACCTTGTGCATGCCACGGCTCTGCATCGCTGAAAACGGGATGACCAAAGTCTGCGTATGTGCTCATATTGCGATTGGCACTGATCCACAGCGCATCCACTTGTGGGGCAAGTCGTCCAATGACATATTGCACCAACGGCTGATCTTGAAAATACTGTAATCCTTTGTCGGCACCACCCATGCGCCGTCCTTCGCCGCCGGCAAGGACGAGACCCGCGACCTTCATGGTTGCCAACGTTGCACCGCTTGTGCATCGCTGAGTTTGGCTTCAACCCATTTTTGAGAGCCATTGGCGCGCGATTCGCGTTTCCAAAAGGGGGCTTGGGTTTTCAGATAATCCATGATGAATTCGGCCGCCGCAAATGAATCTCGACGGTGACGAGAGCACACCATGACCAACACAATGACCTCATTCGCATGCAATGCCCCGACCCGATGGATCACCCGAACGGCTGTGAGCGACCATCTTTGCGCGGCTTCGTGGATGATACGCTCAATTTCGCTTTCAGTCACTTCGGGGAAGTGCTCCAAACATAAACCCACCACCCGTTCTTCGGCCATGCCGTGATCAAACTCACGCACCATGCCTTGAAAAGCAACCAATGCACCTGCATCACCCGCGTGCTGACGCAGGGCAATTTCCTCTTTACCCAACTCAAAGGCATCGGTTTGGATGCTGACTTTTTGCCAAAACCCCGCCATGAATCAACCTCCTGTCACAGGCGGTAAAATGCCCACATCATCACCATCATGGATGTCTACGACTTCATGCTTGAGCACCCGATTGACAGCGATTTTAAAGATGCGATCAGTTTGCAATGCTGAAAACCATGGCTCGCCACGTTCGCGCAGTGCGGTCAGCAGTTGTTGACTTGTGCCGCCCGTCCAAGCCAATTGTTCACTGGCGCAACCCAGTTGATCGTGCAATGCACCAAAATATTGAATGTGTATCATCGTTTTTTACTTAAATGGATAAAGGTGAAACAAGCCGATGCATCCCAATTGGCCAACGGCTTTATAATACGCACATTATCGCTCATAAATCGCTTGGGTTTATTCAGCAAAATGCCAATAGACGCGTATTTTTTCTCATGATAAGGTTTGCCAATAATGAATGCCATTGTTTCTAATTCACAACTCACCCATTTCGATGCCAGTGGTCAGGCGCATATGGTGGATGTGGGACAAAAATCCGAGACCCATCGCATTGCTGTTGCATCGGGTCAGATTCGCATGTCAGCCGCAGCTTTTGAACAGTTGCAGCCCGAACGCAATAAAAAAGGGGATGTGCTTGCGATTGCCCGTATCGCAGCCATTTCAGGTTGTAAGCAAACATCACAATTGATTCCATTGTGCCATCCTTTGGGTTTAACCCGCGTCGCAGTTGATTTTATCATCGATGCATCACTTTTTTCGGTGTCCGTTCAAGTCACTGCGGAGACTTTTGGACGGACTGGGGTCGAAATGGAAGCTTTAACGGGCGTGACCGTTGGTCTGTTGACCATTTATGACATGCTTAAAGCCGTTGATAAAGGGATGTGCATTGAAAATGTTCATTTACTGCGTAAAGCGGGTGGCAAAAGCGGTGACTGGGTTCATTCCAATGACGCCAATGATACCAATGATACCAATGATCAATGAGTGGCCTTTTTCATTTGTGGGCGGTGATGACGAATGTATAAAAAATAGCAAAAATACACTGGAGGTTTTTATGGATGTACAGCAAGATTTAACCCTTAGCAAAGAGCAAATTGCCCAAGTGGTTGATCTGTTTTATGATCGTGTTCAACTGGATCAAGGGTTGTCTCAGCCTTTTTCTATTGTGACCGATTGGACCCATCACAAGGCGATCATCAGCCATTTTTGGTGGATGACTTTGGGGGGCGAACGTTACATGGATCATAAGTACAGCGTGGCACCGAAACACCGCGCTGTTGGGTTTACGCCTGATTTATTGAACCATCATTGGCTGCCACTGTTTGAACGCACCATGCGTGAAGTCCTTCCTGATGAGTTGTCAGATGTTTGGATGGCACAAGCGCGTCGTATTGGTCAATCACTTGAGTTGAACCACAATTATTGGTCAGCACAAACGGAGTCAGATAAAAAACAAGTGCTTGAAAATACTTTTTCTGAGGTTAAACGTTGATGAAAATTCGTTTTGAAAAAAACACCATGCGTTGGCGCATCAGCCAAAGGGAGCTGCAATTGCTTGCGCAAGGGCAAGCATTGGGGCATGAGACCGTTCTGCCCACAATGCAACTGCGCTTTCATGTGCTGGTGGATCAAAGCCCACCCAATGGCCGCGTTATGAATTTCGAACAAGTGCTTGAGGGTGATTGGCTGGATCATGTGTTGCTGCTGAGTCCACAAGGTCTGACTGATTTACAGGCAGACCCGCAACGTGCCTTACACGAATTCATCGATGGCATTGATGAAACAGAGCTGATGTTGGAAGTTGATTTTAAAGGTTAAATGTCACTGGCCAAGCACAAAACTTGATTGGTCACGGTGACTTGCATCACACCATGTCGTCATGGAAATGGATTGTTTTTCGCATGGATGTCAAAGTCATCTTAATTTTTTTGATGATGCAAGCCGATTGCATGCCCGATGGCACACACCATGTTAATCACGATCTAAAAATGCACTCAGCGATGTCATGAATCCAAAATCAAGTTGAGCAGCCAAATCATGGGGGGAGCCGACTGCCGTGATGCGCCCTTGATCGATCAGCACCAAAGTATCCGCCAAGTACAACACCTCGCTCAGGGCATGGCTGACGTAAATCATTGGGATGTTGGCCTCAACATTAATTCGCTTTAAATATGGCAATATTTCATTTTTACTGCCTTGATCCAAATTGGACAAGGGTTCATCCATGAGCAACAGTTCAGGACTGGTCAGGATGGCGCGACCAATTGCGACCTTTTGTCGTTGCCCACCAGACAGCTCGTGAGGTTGCCTTTTAAGCAGATCGGATAAACCCAACCAAGCCACCACTTGCTCGAAACTGTATTGTTGTCGTTCTTTGGGGCAACGCTTCAGGCCGTATTCAAGGTTGTGTTTGACGGATAAATGAGGAAAAAGGCTGTTTTCTTGGAACACATAACCCAGAGCACGACAGTGTGTTGGGACGAATATCTGCTCATTTTGCCATATGGATTCACCGACACGGATGTGCCCTTGTTTGACCCGATCCAATCCGGCGAGACCGCGTAGAAGGGTGGTTTTACCTGAACCTGAAGGGCCAAACAGTGCTGTGATGCCTTGAATGGGAAGGGTCAAATCAACATCTAAATCGCATGTGTGGCGTTTCAGTTGCAGGGCGATGTGCATTGTGTTCATGTCAAAATACCCCACGTGACCGTTTATTGACGGCATACAAAATACTCAACACCACAAAAGAAAACAACAACAACCCCATGGATAAGAGGTGAGCCTGCCCGTATTCCAAGGTTTCAACATGTTCATAAATGTAGATTGAGATGACTTGGGTCTTTTCTGGGATGTTGCCACCAATCATCAGCACCACGCCAAATTCACCCACCGTATGGGCAAACCCCAAAACAGCCGCAGTCCAAAGCCCAGGGCGAGCCAACGGCAATGCAACGGTGAAAAAGCAATCAATGGGTGATGCACCCAGTGAGGCTGCGGCTTCCATTGGACGTTTGCCTATCGTTTCAAAGGCGTTCTGTAATGGTTGAACAACAAACGGCATTGAGTAAAATACGGAACCCAACAGCAAGCCATAAAAGGTAAATGCCAAACTGCCCAAGCCAAGGCTCTGGGTCATTTGTCCAATAGCCCCTTTGGGGCCAAGCAACAGAAGCAGATAAAATCCAATCACCGTTGGTGGTAAAACGATGGGCAATGAAATCACTGCATTCAATGGTGCTTTGAGCCATGAATGCGTATTTGCCAACCACCATGCCAAGGGGATGCCCAAACACATGAGAATCAGTGTGGTCGATGCGGCCAGTTTCAGGGTAAGAAGGACAGGGGGAAGCCAATCAGGTGTCATAAATGCGTCTTATCGTCAATTGCGATCATTCATCGCCAAGTAAAATCCCACTTTGTGTTTGTCTGAAGTCAAAGGTGTGTGGAGATGCGCACACCACCTTTGAAATGATAAATCAAAACATGGTGGCAAAATGTAAAGGAGAAAAAACCAGTTAAAACATTGGGTTATGTGCAAATTTCACGACCCGTCATTGTTTGCCATTCGTTGGTTTGTCATTCATTGTCTTGAAAAGGGTTTGGCTTATTTTGGTAAATCATAGCCGTAGCTTTTAATCACATCTCGTGTGCGAGTGCTTTTTAAAAAGGACAAGAATGCTTTTGCAGCCGCATTGTCTCGGGCTTTACTGAGCAAAACAGCTTGTTGCGCCAAAGGGCTGTACAACTTTTGCGGTACAAGCCAGTAAGAACCAGACATTTTCCCATCCCCTTGGATTTGAGACAAAGCAACAAATCCCAATTCTGCATTGCCCGTTTCGATAAATTGATGGGTCTGACCGATGTTTTCGCCTTGCACCAGTTTACTTTGCAGATTCCACCACAAGTTTAATTTTTGCATGGTTTGTTGTGCGGCGATGCCATAAGGGGCAACTTTTGGGTTGGCAATGGCGATGTGATCATAGCGACCCGTGATCAGCGCTTGACCCATTTTGTCAACAAAATTACTTTGTGGACTCCACAGAACCAGTTTGCCAATTGCATACGTGTCACGCGAGCCGCTCACGGCTTCATTTTCTCGCTCCAATCGCTCGGGTGTTGCTGTGTCCGCAGATAAAAGCACGTCAAAAGGGGCTCCATTTTTGATCTGAGTGTAAAACTTGCCTGTTGAGCCAAAGCTGAGAATGGCACGATGACCCGTTGCCTGTTGGAATTGACGGGCAATTTTTTGCATCGGCCCAGCAAAATTGGCTGCAACCGCTATTTGAACGTCTTCGGCCATTGCCGTATGGATGCAAGACAAGCCCATGATGAGCAGTGTAAGTGATTTGAATGTCATAAAAATCCGTGTGAGTCAATTTAAAATGAAAATTGAAGTTGCACTATATTTAGCTTTCAGTGGCTAAAATCACACTGGATGCACTGAACAGCACATAAATGGTTTGCCCTATGTTCAGTGCAAAGCGCATCGCCCCCTCATTGGTGATGATGGCCACCATTTGTTTGCCACTGAGCAAGCGCACTTTGACCTCGCAGTTGACCGCGCCTAAGGTGACATGTTCCACTTCACCCAAGAGGCAGTTTTCTGCGCTAACTTGGCTGGGGGTGATGTTGACCGCGAGCTGCACAGCAGATGCTTTAATTAAAGCATGAACGGGTTTTCCCTCTGTCAGCTCTAAATGTGTCACGCTGTCGTTGGTGATGGTGGCAATGATGTCCTGTTGTCCGCCGATGTTGAGATGGATTTCGCTGTTGACTGCACCTTGTTTAATCTTCGTTACTTGACCGATGAATTGATTGCGCGCACTGGTCTTCATGAGCAGTCCTTTTAAAAAAATACCAAAGGTATCGGGAAGTTGGGGGACTGTTGAGGATGTCTCCACACCAACGGCATCTAAAAACACACGGTATTGGTGTTCAACAGACTCAAACATATGTAAAACCTGTTCACCATAAGGTGTGAGTCGGGTGCCGCCCCCATTTTTTCCACCCATTCGGCCGACAATTAAAGGCTGAGGAAACAAATTGTTGAGGCCATCCACGGCATCCCATGCGGTTTTATAGCTCATGCCAATGTGTTGAGCTGCTTGCGTGATTGATCCTGTGAGGGCAATTTCACGGAGCAGCACAATTTGTTTGTTTTTTAATGTTGGAAGGGTGTGCATGACGTGCTTCAAGTGTGCTTAAGTCTATTTAAAAGCGATATGTAAAAAATTATATCACGACAGTTAATGTCACCCATTCGTTAAATGAACCATGCATGTGGCGTATGTGTGGTGACTGTGTTCAAAAAATATTTCACATGTCGCATTGGGATGTCGTTCAGAGCGAATTACGTAAAATCCTTTTTTGGATTGTCACCAAACCATGTTTGCTGAAGTCTGCTGAACGATGCACCGCTCATGCTTGTTTGACTCAAAGCGACGGTTGTCAAATTGCGGTCATCACGCCTGTTGAAGTGGCTTTTTTTATCAGTGACGTGATAAATTCATTTATAATCTGTGTTCGATTAATTGCAATCACGAGGACGCCATGCAAATCAAACAAAATTCTGTTGTAAACATTCATTACACACTTAAAAACGATGCTGGTGAAGTACTCGACACATCCGCAGGCAAAGAACCATTGATGTACATGCAAGGTCATGGCAACATCATTCCTGGCTTAGAAAATGCGATGCTGGGTAAAACTGTCGGTGAGCAGTTGAACGTGAGCATTGAGCCAGAAGATGCCTATGGTGTGCGTCAAGAGGATGCGATTCAGCAAGTGCCCCGTGAGGCGTTTGTGAATGTCCCCGATCTGCAAGTGGGCATGCAGTTGCACGGTGATTCGCCACAAGGGCCCATTTCTGTTGTGGTCATGGCCATCACTGACGAAGTGGTGACGGTTGATGCCAATCATCCTTTGGCTGGTCAACGCTTGCATTTTGATGTGACGGTGGACAGTGTGCGTGATGCAACTGACAGTGAATTGTCTCATGGTCATGCACATGCTGGCGATGGTCATCATCACTAAAATTCATTGAAGCAGTAAGTTTTGGCTTTTTTTGTCGCCTGTTACATGATTACTGTTTTCCATAAAAAAACCATCCAGAATGATGGTTTTTTTATGCGACCACACGATAAATTGGTTTAATTTAAACGCTAATCGACCAATGAATCATGGGCTTAATTAACTTTATTTTTAGCATGTACTGAACAGCCTTCGCTCAATCAAATCAATTGAAACAGCCATTTGATCCAAACAAAAAAGATGCAATAAGCCCGCCTCTAGATCACGTTTGACAAGCAGCAGAACCCAATTTGACTTAAAATCAAACGTCATTTACCACTCAACTGTTTATGCCACTCAAATACCTCAGCCACTACGCCCCTGAACTGCAACATCAAGTCAAACACATGATGGCAGAGCGAAGCATTGGCGCGTATATTCAAGCCAAATACCCTCAAGCCCACACCATTCAAACGGATAAAGCGCTGTATCAGTTCGTCAATGAGTATAGAAAAACACACCTCAAAAATGCGCCCCTTTTAAATAAAGTCCAGTACGACAACACCCTCAACCTCACTCATCGCGCCCTTGGGCTGAATACGGCCATTTCACGTGTGCAAGGTGGAAAACTGGTGGCTGCTAAAGAAATCCGCATCGCCAGTGTGTTTAAAAGTGCACCCGCTGATTTTTTGAAAATGATTGTTGTTCATGAGTTGGCACATTTGAAGGAGCGCAACCACGACAAAGCCTTTTATAAGCTTTGCACACACATGCTGCCCGAATACCATCAGCTTGAGTTTGACCTGAGGGTTTATTTGACGGGTTTAGAGATGCGGGCAGACAAGGAGGGTGTGGCTCAATAGTCACCCACCCAAGCGTTGTCCCGAATGCCTTAGATCAAGCGATTCGCTGTTTTGTTCAGATACGACGCAATGATTGAAGGGCATTTTTTACATGTCATTGCCTCATCCTTCTTTCTTATTTAATTGAAGTCATGCGTTTCCCAGTGCATCACAAGTTCCGTGAGGTTTTGATCGACATAACGTTTCGTATGTGGCATTTCAAAATGTTGTTTAAATGCCGCTTCGTCGATAAAGCGTTGCCACAGCACAAAGTGGTCAGGACGTTGAGCATCTTGTTGCATGTCAAATTGCAAGCAGCCTGCTTCGGTGCGGGTGGCGTGAGCCAATTCATTTAACGCTTTTTTCGCCACAGCGACATCAATGCCTTCCCGCACGCGAATCTGTGCCGTGATGCCGTAGTTTGGTTTTTTATTGACCAGTGGATGATCGGCAAACACAGCCTTTGCTGCAAACATTGCATTCAAGGCGGCAGGAAAACCTGCGTACACTGCCATTTGAATGATGGTTTCGATGATTTCCATGCGGCTCAACCCAACATTGAGAGCGGCATGTAAATGCACTTTGAGTTGTGGTTCGGCATTGCCCAAAGCGGTTAACGCGGCGATGGTGGCGAGCTCACGTTGCTGCAAAGTCAAACCTTCTCGGCTGTAAATATGTCCAAAGCCAAAATCAATCACGTAATTGGCAAGGTCGGGGCTGATGCTTTGCAAACTTTCAATCACGCGTTCGCCTGCTTCTGCATCGACATCAAACAAACGTTTCAAGCCGCGTTCATGAATGTCTTGTTGGGTTAAGTTTTGGGTGGTCATTTTGCGCATCCTTTTCATGGTTTAAGCGCGATTCAATGTCGGTATAACGTTCAATTTTGTCATTCAATACCGACAAATGTCCACTCAACGCCGCCATCTCCTCGCACACATGGCGTGCATGTTCGATCAACATCTCACGCCGCCCATGAACACTTTCCAGCGTTTCGCCCAAACGCCGCAACTCGGCATAACGCAACATCCGTGCGATCGACATGCCTGTGCTGCGCAAGCGCAAGACAAACTCAAGCCAACGGACATCGTCATCACTGTAAACGCGATGCCCGTTTTTCCGCGCCACCACATCCATTAAACCAATGCGTTCGTAATAACGCAAAGTATGTGCGGATAAGCCTGTGCGTTGGGCGATGTCGGTGATGCGGTAAAAAGTGTTCATAGCGTGATGATAGAGGTTTGAGCGTGCTCGAAGTCAAGCATCATATCTTGAAAAACATGATGCACTTTGAAACAAATATTTGTTACGGAAAGCAAGCAGTCCGTGTTTGGCGTTGATTTTTTACAATTATTGACAAAAGCATGGTCATTTTCTAATTTATTTTCTAATTGTTTCTTCATAAAACTCACCCCAGCGTGTGAGCGTGTTAATAATGGGTCTTAGCGTTTGACCGATATCGGTTAAAGAGTATTCAACTTTTGGTGGGATTTGAGGGTAGATAACCCTCAAAATGATGCCATGCTCTTCTAATTCACGCAGCTGACGAGTTAACATGCGCTGGGTAATATTGGGAATCAATCTCGTCAACTCGTTGAAACGTTTAGTGCCTTGACTTAAATGATACAAAATCACACCTTTCCATTTTCCACCAATGACTTCTAGTGTTGCGCTCATGGAGCATTGTGTGTCGAGTTGCGAAGGTTTTTTTTTATTTTCTGTCATTTTTTCAGAGGGTTGTTTGAGTGAGAAATTGTGAATTGCAGTATACAAAATGTGTGTATCGGTCTTAAATGTGCATTCTATCATTTAATAAAGTAAGCGTTTATCATGCTGTTTCCATTGATACACAACAGAACAGGAGTTTTAAATGAATGTATTTCAAGCCATCAACGCGCGTCGTGCTGTTAAATCGTTTGACCCAAATCATCAGATGCCCGCAGATATTGAGCGTCAACTATTGGAGGCCGCACGATTGGCACCCACATCGTTTAATATTCAGCATTGGCGCTTTTTGCTACTTAAAGATGAACAGCAAAGAAAGCTGGTACGTGCAGCGGCATGGGATCAATCACAAATCACTGATGCCAGTTTGGTCATTGTCATTTGTGGGGATATTCAGGCATGGCAGGATCAGCCTGAACAATATTGGCGTAATTTTCCTGAAGAGCGGCAGGCATTCATGGTGAACATGCTTAAACAGTTTTATCACAATCAACCACAAAAGCAATACGATGAAGTGCTTCGTTCTATTGGTATTGCAGCGCAAACCCTCATGTTGTCAGCACAAGCTTTAGGTTATGAGTCTTGCCCGATGGTTGGTTTTGATGCGGACAAACTCGCGGAGTTAATCAAACTTCCTGAGCAACATAAAATTGGTATGATTGTTGCGATTGGTAAAGGCATACGGCCTGCGTTTCCGCGGGGTGGAGAGTTGCCTTATGATAAAGTGGTATTTGAAAATTGTTTTTAAAAGGATTGAATGAAAAAACCGCCGTTCAAATGAACGGCGGTTTTTTTGTTAACGAGTACAACAAAAGCTTACTTGTCCAATCCAGCCAAACAAGTGTATTTGATCGTCATGTAATCTTCAATGCCGTACTTTGAGCCTTCACGACCCAAACCTGATTGTTTTACACCGCCAAATGGGGCGATTTCAGTGGAGATCAGACCGCTGTTCACGCCGACCATGCCGTATTCGAGGGCTTCTGATACGCGGAAGATGCGGCCGATGTCACGGCTGAAGAAATACGATGCGAGGCCGAACTCGGTGTCATTGGCGTAACCGATGACTTCCTCTTCAGTCGAGAAGCGGAACAGTGGTGCCATGGGGCCGAATGTTTCTTCACGTGCAACAGCCATGTTTTGAGTCACATTGGTCAAAATGGTGGGTTCAAAAAATGAATGACCGAGCGCGTGGCGTTTACCGCCCAGTTTAATGGTCGCACCTTTGGCGATGGCATCAGCGATGTGTTCTTCAACTTTTTCCATGGCCTTTTCATCGATCATTGGGCCTTGGGTCACACCATCTTCAACGCCGTTACCGACTTTGAGTTTGCCTACGGCAATCGCTAATTTTTCAGCAAAAGCATCATACACACCATCTTGCACGTATAAACGATTTGCGCAAACGCAGGTTTGGCCCGCATTGCGGTATTTTGAAGCAATTGCGCCTTCGACGGCTGCATCGAGATCGGCATCATCAAAGACGATGAAAGGTGCGTTGCCGCCAAGTTCCATTGATACTTTTTTGACCGTTGGCGCACATTGTTCCATCAGCACGCGACCCACTTCAGTTGAACCTGTGAAAGTCAATTTGCGTACAGTTGGGTTTGATGTGAACTCTGCGCCGATAACACGTGATTTACCGGTGATGACTTGGAACACACCAGCAGGCACACCTGCACGGTGCGCCAACTCAGCCATGGCCAATGCAGAGAAGGGCGTTAAATCAGCTGGGCGGACAATCATCGGGCAGCCTGCAGCCATGGCGGGTGCCGCTTTACGCGTGATCATTGCATTTGGAAAGTTCCATGGCGTGATCGCCACGCACACACCAATTGGTTCTTTGGTGATCATGATGCGGCGATCGGCCATGTGCGATGGAATGTTTTCACCGTATACGCGTTTGCCTTCTTCAGCAAACCATTCGATGTACGATGCGCCATAGGCAATTTCACCTTTGGCTTCTGCCAAAGGCTTGCCTTGTTCTGCGGTCAAAATCATGGCCAAGTCGTCTTGGTTTTCCATCATCAGGTTGAACCATTTGCGCAAAATGGCTGAACGTTCTTTTGCCGTTTTTTTGCGCCATGCAGGCCAAGCGGCATTTGCATCCGCAATGGCTTTGGCTGTTTCAGTTTGACCAAGATGGGGAATGGTGCCGATGACTTCACCTGTGGCTGGGTTGGTCACAGTCATGGTGTCGCTGCCGCTGACCCATTCACCATTGAGGTAACATTGTTGCTTGAATAAACTTGGATCTTTAAGGTTTAACATAGTGAATCCTTTAAAAGAGATGCAAAGAGATGCAAAAAGATGCGCCTAAGAAAACTGCATGCATTGGCAGTGATCGTATGGCTGTAAAAGTAAAACGATAAACTGCAAGGCGGGCTTGTCGCCCGCCCTGTTAGAGTTCGATGAGTTAAAACAGCATTATTTAAGCTTTAGCTGCTTCAATCAGTACCGATTCCAAAATAGCCATGCCTTCGTCGAATACGCTGTCTTGAATGGTCAGAGGGAACAGGAAACGAATCACATTGGCATAAGTACCGCATGACAATAACAATAAGCCTTTATTTAAAGCCGCCACGCGTACTTTTTGTGTGAACTCTGGTGAAGGCAAGCCTGTCGCAGCATCAACAAATTCAACTGCATTCATCGCACCCGGGCCGCGCACGTCTGAAATTTGAGGCACTTGCGCACGTAAGTCATTTAAACGCGCTTTAAGCTTGTCGCCCAACACATTGGCACGGTCAAGTAAGTTTTCTGAGTCAATGATGTCCAATACTGCATGTGCAGAAGCCAAAGCCAAAGCATTGCCAGCATAAGTACCACCCAAACCGCCTGGTGCGGGTGCATCCATGATTTCAGTGCGACCGCACACGCCAGACAAAGGCATGCCACCCGCCAAACTTTTAGCAAAAGTGGTCAAGTCAGCTTGGACGTCATAATGCTCCATAGCAAACAATTTACCCGTACGGCCAAAACCTGTTTGAACTTCATCGGCGATCAACAAAATGCCATGTTCATCACACAACGCACGCAAAGCGCGCATGAACGATTGAGAAGCCATGTAAAAGCCGCCTTCGCCCTGAACAGGCTCAAGAATGATGGCTGCTACGCGTGTTGGCTCAATGTCGGCTTTAAATAAGTTTTGAATGGCTTTAAGTGAATCATTCTCAGTCACGCCGTGCGATTCGACTGGGAATGGTACATGGTAAATTTCTGAAGGGAATGGACCAAATCCGATTTTGTATGGTGCGACTTTACCTGTCAATGCCATGCCCATCATTGTGCGACCATGGAAACCACCCGTGAAAGCGATCACACCTGCACGACCTGTGGCGGCGCGTGCGATTTTGATCGCATTTTCAACGGCTTCTGCACCTGTGGTGAAAAAAGCAGTTTTCTTTGCGTGTGTGCCAGGTGTACGTGCATTTACTTTCTCAGCCAAAGACACATAGCTTTCGTATGGAACGATTTGGTAAGCGGTGTGTGTAAAACTATTCAATTGCTCTGTGATGGCAGCCACTTGTTTGGGGTGGCGATGACCTGTATTTAAAACAGCAATACCACCAGCGAAGTCGATGAAACGACGACCTTCAACATCCCATAATTCAGAGTTTTCTGCACGAGCGGCATAAAAATCAGTCATCACGCCAACACCGCGTGGTGTGGCAGCATTCTTGCGAGTTTGTAAATCAGCATTTGACATGAGGTTTCCTTGTGTGAATTAAAAAATCGTCACTTTATTAAAATGAAGTGACAAGTTTAAGCATGAATTATTACGTGATAAGTGAGTGAATTATCGTGTTAGAAGCTGTTTTGGTCAATAAAAATCCGTAATGGAGTGTTCGTCCATCGCCAATTGGTCTGAAAAACATGAGAGTTGCTTTGTGTAAACCTAGCCATTGTCTTGCTGTTTTGAGGTGATTTTTTTAATTGTCAAAAAAACAAGCCAATGAAATACAGGTGAAATGAAGTAAGTAAGCGTTTTGACTTGTAATTTAACATGTTGTTTGGCTTGATTTGAACAATAAAAATTAAGCCCAATAGAGGCCAATGCAAAAAAGCAAGAAGAGGGTTGTTAATTGTCTCTTTGATAAGTGGCGTACAAACGCAAGCAAAATGCGATTGAACATGCATTCATTGGCTTTTCTTCTGAGCCGCAATTGCTTCGATTCAAACATCCTGTCTGTTAATGGATTAAAAGCGATTGGAGGGGCAAATGCAACGATGCATTTTCGTATTTTACTTGCAAGCGGACAATCAGGATTGTTTTTCATTTTGCAAGCATTTTGTACTGAAAAAATGCAGTGTTGTTATTAAGTAGTTGTTTGTGTTTATTTTAAAAAACATATACATGTTTTTTTGCATTTTAAAATTGGTTGATTTTTATTTTATATTAAATTATTTGCTTTTTTAAGTGATTATTTTTTATTTATTGTGTTTTTTCATAAATATTGACTAATTGCGTGTTTTTTTTGCCCATTGTTGGATTTTGTTAATCCATTTTTTACATGTGGTTACATGGTTTTTATAGTAGTTTTATGTATCAAATATAGGTAAAATGAAAAGCAAACTGTATTTAAAAGGTGTGCAGCAGATAAAGGGCAAAAGTCGATAGGGTGCATCACTGGGCATTACAAAGCACACTTTATATAGATTGCCATTACGCTGATTGAGTATAAATTTTGTTTATTTAAACTCAGTAAAAAATGCAATGCGAAATATTTTAGGGATATCGTTAAATTGAGTCACCCAGCGTTTTGCATGATTCCAGAGTGAATTTATCCCATTCAAATAATTGCGATCGTTTTTTGGAATGTTTGAAGTTTATATTAGGTTTTTTCTCTTTGCTCTCAATAAATTGATACGCCTTTTAATGTGTTTGCTTTTTAAGACCCAAATTAATTGCGTACAGCCTTTAATGAATTATTTTAAATGATTGAGTGTTTTGTCTTGAAGCCTTGTTTTTTATTTAAAAATCAAAGTGCTATAGGTTTTATACATGTTGATCTTCGTTTTAAATTGATGTGATCACCTTGTTTTAACACGACAATCATTGACCTGAGTGTTGTTTTGGATGTTTTTTGAATCAAAGTTGACTGACTTTGATCGTTGCATTCCTTCGCATAACCATCTATTTTTAAGGAGTGGCTGTGAACTTGAATTTTCGTAGTGTTTTTAATGAGCAAACAGGGACATGGGTGGCAGTGTCTGAAATTGTCGCGGCAAAAGGCAAGCGCAGCCGCGCTGCTATGGTTGTTGCAGTCTCGACCTTAATTGGGTCAGCTCTGATGGGAAGTCAAGCACAGGCACAGCTGTTCTTAACAGAGTCAGTTACGCCAAGTCAAGGCAATACAGCTACGGCTGGGCTAGTGGGTCTCATAGAAGCCCATAATTACGATACCAACACAACGGTTGAAAGCACGTTCGGAGGCTATTCTAGCATAGTGGGTGGGGCTAATAACAAACTGCTAGGTAAGAGTGAAATCGTATTTGGTATGGGTAATACCGATGCTGCAGCCGTTGCTGACAGCGTAATTTACGGCGCTTATAATAAGAACTCTGGTGCGACGGACGCTGTCCAGATTGGCAATCTTAATGTTGTTAATAATGGCGGTGGCTTCGGTGGTGGTTCCAATATAACATTGGGTTCGGCGAATACTGCTGCGGGGTATTACGCGTATGCCCTTGGTACTTTTGCTAAAGCAAGCAATGATTATGCAATTGCATTTGGTACAGAAATTACAGCGGCAGGCTTAAATTCTATTGCGATGGGGCAAAATGCCCGAGCAACAGCGTCGGGAGCAATTGCGATTGGTAGTACGCCAGCCAATGCTTCAACAGGGCAATTTAAGTCTTCACAAGCGCAAGCGGCAACAGGTGTCAACTCAATTGCATTAGGGCAGTTGGATACAGCCAGCGGTGTGAGTGCTGTCGCAATAGGTACGAACTCAACTGCATCTGGTGATACATCCATCGCTTTCGGAAGTAATGCGTATGCCAATGCTGTGGGTAGTGTTGCGGTTGGCAAATCCTCAACCGCCATTGGTGTGGGTGCGATAGCAATGGGGGTGGAAGCCAGTGCTATGGGTGATAAATCGATTTCGATTGGTCAATCTGCGACAGCCGTTGGGATCGACGATACCGTCATTGGTACATCTGCTGGTACAGGCAGCGCGTCAACAAACAAAGACAACACCGCGGTGGGCTTCCTCGCAGGCCGCAGCGTATCGGGCGATGAAAATGCAGCACTTGGGCGTTCTACAGGTAACAATGTGACAGGCAGTGACAATACGGCTCTGGGGTCACGTGCGGGAAATAGTGTGTCGGGCTCCACCAATGTGTCTATTGGCTTTTTTGCGGGCCAATTTGTGACGGGTACATCAAACAATGCCATTGGTTACTATGCGGGTAATAATGTCAGCGGCGATACGAATGATGCCATTGGTTTTCAGGCAGGTCAAAAAGTAACTGGCGGTTCCAATGTGTCACTTGGCTTTCAAGCTGGTAACAGCGTCAGTGGTGGCGCCAACAATGCCATCGGCTTCCAATCGGGGATTAATGTATCTGGTGAGGGCAACAACTCACTTGGCCAATATGCAGGGCAAAGCGTGAGTGGCTGGAACAACACCAGTATTGGTAATGCTGCTGGAAAAAGTGTTAAAGGCAATGAGAATGTTGCCATTGGCTATGCGGCTGGCCAGAGCATTTCGGCATTTAGAACAAATGCCATAGGCTACAGTGCAACAGCCAGTAAAAATGATTCGATTGCCATCGGTACAGGTGCGATCGCTTCGGGCGTACAGTCCATCTCGATTGGGTATAAAAACAATGTGTCAGGTAATTTTTCTGGCGCCTTCGGTGATCCTTCTATTGTGATAGGCAGTCAATCTTATTCTGTTGGTAACAACAACTTAATTTTGGTCGATAACTCATTTGCCCTAGGTAATAATATTTCCATTATTTCTGCTGCTAACACGATCAACGGAAACGTCGTGCTCGGTAATTTGTCTGCTGACAAAGCGTATGCACAAGTCACCACGGGTACTGTAAGTGGCATCGTTTACAGCGGTTTTGCAGGAACAGCCAAGGGTGTTGTGTCTGTCGGCGCAGCAGGTGCTGAACGACAAGTGGTCAATGTTGCACCTGGTGCAGTTACGAGCACATCAACCGATGCCATTAACGGTTCCGAATTGTTCTACATTGCCAGTGGGCTTCAAAGTTCGATTGCATCCTTGTCAACCGCAACTTCAACAAGCATCAGCTCGGATAGAAGTGCAATTGCATCGCTTTCAAGTTTGACCTCAACGGGTTTGAGTTCAACCAACAGCGCAGTGGCTTCATTGTCCACTGTGACCTCAACGGGTTTGAGTTCAACCAACAGCGCAGTGGCTTCATTGTCAACCGCAACTTCAACAAGCATCAGCTCGGATAGAAGTGCAATTGCATCGCTTTCAAGCTTAACTTCAACAGGTTTGAGTTCAACTAACAGTGCGGTGGCATCATTATCGACTGTAACTTCAACGGGTCTGAGTTCAACCAACAGTGCAATGGCTTCATTGTCAACTGTGACTTCAACAGGTTTGAGCTCAACCAACAGTGCAATGGCTTCATTGTCAACTGTGACTTCAACAGGTCTGAGCTCAACCAACAGTGCAGTGGCATCGTTGTCAGCGGCATCGGGCAGTGCAGTGGCATCATTATCGACTGTGACTTCAACAGGCTTGAGTTCAACCAACAGCGCGGTGGCTTCATTGTCGACAGCAACTTCAACAGGTCTGAGCTCAACCAACAGTGCAGTGGCTTCATTATCGACTGTGACTTCAACAGGCTTGAGTTCAACCAACAGCGCAGTGGCTTCATTGTCCACTGTGACTTCAACAAGCATCAGCTCGGATAGAAGTGCAATTGCATCGCTTTCAAGTTTAACTTCAACAGGCTTGAGTTCAACTAACAGTGCGGTAGCTTCATTGTCGACGGTAACTTCAACAGGTTTGAGTTCAACCAGCAGTGCAGTGGCATCGTTGTCGACGGTAACTTCAACGGGTTTGAGTTCAACTAACAGCGCCGTGGCTTCATTGTCGACAGCAACTTCAACAAGCATCAGCTCGGATAGAAGTGCAATTGCATCACTTTCAAGTTTGACTTCAACGGGTTTGAGTTCAACCAACAGCGCAGTGTCCTCATTGTCGACTGTGACTTCAACGGGTTTGAGCTCAACCAGCAGTGCAGTGGCTTCATTGTCGACTGTGACTTCAACGGGTTTGAGTTCAACCAACAGCGCAGTGTCCTCATTGTCGACTGTGACTTCAACGGGTTTGAGCTCAACCAGCAGTGCAGTGGCTTCATTGTCGACTGTGACTTCAACGGGTTTGAGCTCAACCAACAGTGCAATGGCTTCGTTGTCGACAGTAACTTCAACAGGTTTGAGTTCAACCAGCAGTGCGGTGGCTTCATTGTCAACCGCAACTTCAACAAGCATCAGCTCGGATAGAAGTGCAATTGCATCGCTTTCAAGTTTAACTTCAACAGGCTTTAGCTCAACCAACAGCGCGGTGGCCTCATTGTCCACTGTGACTTCAACGGGTTTGAGCTCAACCAGCAGTGCGGTGTCCTCATTGTCCACTGTGACTTCAACGGGTCTGAGTTCAACCAACAGCGCCGTGGCATCGTTGTCGACAGCAACTTCAACAAGCATCAGCTCTGATAGAAGTGCAATTGCATCACTTTCAAGTTTGACTTCAACGGGTTTGAGTTCAACTAATAGCGCAGTGGCATCATTATCGACTGTAACTTCAACGGGTTTGAGCTCAACCAGCAGTGCAGTGGCTTCATTGTCGACTGTGACTTCAACGGGTTTGAGCTCAACCAACAGTGCAGTGGCATCATTATCGACTGTGACTTCAACAGGTTTGAGTTCAACCAGCAGTGCAGTGGCATCGTTGTCGACTGTAACTTCAACGGGTTTGAGTTCAACTAACAGCGCCGTGGCGTCATTGTCCACTGTGACTTCAACGGGTTTGAGCTCAACCAGCAGTGCAGTGGCTTCATTGTCGACTGTGACTTCAACGGGTTTGAGTTCAACCAACAGCGCAGTGTCCTCATTGTCGACTGTGACTTCAACGGGTTTGAGCTCAACCAGCAGTGCAGTGGCTTCATTGTCTACTGTGACTTCAACGGGTTTGAGCTCAACCAACAGTGCAATGGCTTCGTTGTCGACAGTAACTTCAACAGGTTTGAGCTCAACCAGCAGTGCGGTGGCTTCATTGTCGACTGTAACTTCAACGGGTTTGAGCTCAATCAACAGTGCAATGGCTTCGTTGTCGACAGTAACTTCAACAGGTTTGAGTTCAACCAGCAGTGCGGTGGCTTCATTGTCAACCGCAACTTCAACAAGCATCAGCTCGGATAGAAGTGCAATTGCATCGCTTTCAAGTTTAACTTCAACAGGCTTTAGCTCAACCAACAGCGCGGTGGCCTCATTGTCCACTGTGACTTCAACGGGTCTGAGTTCAACCAACAGCGCCGTGGCATCGTTGTCGACAGCAACTTCAACAAGCATCAGCTCTGATAGAAGTGCAATTGCATCACTTTCAAGTTTGACTTCAACGGGTTTGAGCTCAACCAACAGCGCGGTGGCATCATTATCGACTGTGACTTCAACAGGCTTTAGCTCAACCAGCAGTGCGGTGGCTTCATTGTCGACTGTAACTTCAACGGGTTTGAGCTCAATCAACAGTACAGTGGGATCATTATCGACAGCAACTTCAACAAGCATTAGCTCGGATCGAAGTGCAATTGCATCATTATCAACGTCAACATCAACTGGTTTGAGTTCGGCGAACAGCGCAATGGCCTCATTATCAACAGCAACAGGTAGCTCGGTCGCCTCGTTGTCAACTGTGACGTCAACAGGCTTGGGCGCTGTGGGTTCGGCCGTTGCATCATTGTCAACCGCGGCAGGCAGTTCTGTTGCCTCGTTGTCAACTGTGACGTCAACAGGCTTGAGCGCTGTGGGTTCGGCCGTTGCATCGTTGTCAACGGCAGCAGGTAGCTCAGTTGCCTCGTTGTCAACCTCGACCTCAACGGGATTGAGCACAGTTAACTCAACAATCGCATCGCTGTCAACAGCGGCAGGCAGTTCGATTGCATCGTTGTCAACGGCAGCAGGCAGTTCGGTTGCTTCATTGTCAACCGTGACGGGCAGTTCGATTGCATCATTGTCAACGGCAGCAGGCAGCTCGGTTGCTTCATTGTCAACCGTGACGGGTAGTTCGATTGCATCATTGTCAACGGCAGCAGGCAGTTCGGTTGCTTCGTTGTCAACAGTGACAGGCAGTTCGATTGCCTCGTTGTCAACGGCAGCAGGTAGCTCAGTTGCCTCGTTATCAACCTCGACCTCAGCGGGTTTGAGCACAGTTAATTCAACAATCGCATCGCTGTCAACGGCGGCAGGTAGTTCTGTTGCCTCGTTGTCAACCTTGACTTCAACAGGCTTCAGCACTGTGGATTCAACCGTGGCTTCATTGTCAACTTCGACTTCGACTGGCTTTAGCACTGTGGATTCAACCGTGGCTTCATTGTCAACTTCGACTTCGACAGGCTTCAGCACTGTGGATTCGACTGTGGCTTCGTTGTCAACCGCAGCGGGTAGTTCGGTTGCATCGTTGTCGACTTCAACTTCAACAGGCTTCAGCACTGTGGATTCAACCGTGGCTTCATTGTCAACTTCGACTTCGACAGGCTTGAGTACTGTGGATTCGACTGTGGCTTCGTTGTCAACAGCGGCAGGCAGTTCGGTTGCATCATTGTCGACTTCGACTTCAACAGGCTTCAGCACTGTAGATTCAGCAGTGGCTTCGTTGTCAACATCGACTTCGACAGGCTTCAGCACTGTGGATTCAACCGTGGCTTCGTTGTCGACTTCGACTTCGACAGGCTTCAGCACTGTGGATTCAGCCGTGGCTTCATTGTCAACTTCGACTTCGACTGGCTTCAGTACGGTTGATTCAACAGTGGCTTCATTGTCAACTTCGACTTCAACAGGTTTGAGCACCGTTGATTCGGCGGTGGCTTCGTTGTCAACCGCAGCGGGTAGTTCGGTTGCTTCGTTGTCGACTTCGACTTCGACAGGCTTCAGCACTGTGGATTCGACTGTGGCTTCGTTGTCAACCGCAGCGGGTAGTTCGGTTGCATCGTTGTCGACTTCAACTTCAACAGGCTTCAGCACTGTGGATTCAGCCGTGGCTTCGTTGTCGACTTCGACTTCGACTGGTTTGAGCACCGTTGATTCCGCGGTGGCTTCGTTGTCAACCGTAGCGGGTAGTTCGGTTGCCTCGTTGTCGACTTCGACTTCGACTGGTTTGAGCACCGTTGATTCCGCGGTGGCTTCGTTGTCAACCGCAGCGGGTAGTTCGGTTGCATCGTTGTCGACTTCAACTTCAACAGGCTTCAGCACTGTGGATTCAACCGTGGCTTCATTGTCAACTTCGACTTCAACAGGTTTGAGCACCGTTGATTCGGCGGTGGCTTCGTTGTCAACCGCAGCGGGTAGTTCGGTTGCTTCATTGTCAACTTCGACTTCGACTGGCTTTAGCACTGTGGATTCAGCCGTGGCTTCGTTGTCGACTTCGACTTCGACAGGCTTCAGTACGGTGGATTCGACTGTGGCTTCGTTGTCGACTTCGACTTCGACAGGCTTCAGTACTGTGGATTCAACCGTTGCTTCATTGTCAACTTCGACTTCGACAGGCTTGAGTACTGTGGATTCGACTGTGGCTTCGTTGTCAACAGCGGCAGGCAGTTCGGTTGCATCATTGTCGACTTCGACTTCAACAGGCTTCAGCACTGTAGATTCAGCAGTGGCTTCGTTGTCAACATCGACTTCGACAGGCTTCAGCACTGTGGATTCAACCGTGGCTTCATTGTCAACTTCGACTTCGACAGGCTTCAGCACTGTGGATTCAGCCGTGGCTTCATTGTCAACTTCGACTTCGACTGGCTTCAGTACGGTTGATTCAGCAGTGGCTTCGTTGTCGACTTCGACTTCGACTGGCTTTAGCACGGTGGATTCAGCAGTGGCTTCGTTGTCGACTTCGACTTCGACAGGCTTCAGCACTCTGGATTCAACCGTGGCTTCATTGTCGACTTCGACTTCAACAGGCTTCAGCACCGTTGATTCGACTGTGGCTTCATTGTCGACTTCGACTTCGACAGGCTTGAGTACTGTGGATTCAACCGTGGCTTCATTGTCAACATCGACTTCGACAGGCTTCAGCACTGTGGATTCGACTGTGGCTTCGTTGTCAACCGCAGCGGGTAGTTCGGTTGCTTCGTTGTCGACTTCGACTTCGACAGGATTCAGCACTGTGGATTCAGCCGTGGCTTCATTGTCGACTTCGACTTCGACAGGCTTGAGTACTGTGGATTCGACGGTGGCTTCGTTGTCGACTTCGACTTCGACAGGCTTCAGTACGGTTGATTCAACAGTGGCTTCATTGTCGACTTCGACTTCGACAGGCTTCAGTACGGTTGATTCAACCGTGGCTTCGTTGTCAACCGCAGCGGGTAGTTCGGTTGCTTCGTTGTCGACTTCGACTTCGACAGGATTCAGCACTGTGGATTCAGCCGTGGCTTCATTGTCGACTTCGACTTCGACAGGCTTGAGTACTGTGGATTCGACGGTGGCTTCGTTGTCGACTTCGACTTCGACAGGCTTCAGTACGGTTGATTCAACAGTGGCTTCATTGTCGACTTCGACTTCGACAGGCTTCAGTACGGTTGATTCAACCGTGGCTTCGTTGTCAACTTCGACTTCAACAGGTTTGAGCACCGTTGATTCCGCGGTGGCTTCGTTGTCAACCGCAGCGGGTAGTTCGGTTGCATCGTTGTCGACTTCAACTTCAACAGGCTTCAGCACTGTGGATTCAACCGTGGCTTCATTGTCAACTTCGACTTCGACAGGCTTGAGTACTGTGGATTCGACTGTGGCTTCGTTGTCAACAGCGGCAGGCAGTTCGGTTGCATCATTGTCGACTTCGACTTCAACAGGCTTCAGCACTGTAGATTCAGCAGTGGCTTCGTTGTCGACTTCGACTTCGACAGGCTTCAGTACGGTGGATTCGACTGTGGCTTCGTTGTCAACCGCAGCGGGTAGTTCGGTTGCTTCGTTGTCGACTTCGACTTCGACAGGATTCAGCACTGTGGATTCAGCCGTGGCTTCATTGTCGACTTCGACTTCGACAGGCTTGAGTACTGTGGATTCGACGGTGGCTTCGTTGTCGACTTCGACTTCGACAGGCTTCAGTACGGTTGATTCAACAGTGGCTTCATTGTCGACTTCGACTTCGACAGGCTTCAGTACGGTTGATTCAACCGTGGCTTCGTTGTCAACTTCGACTTCAACAGGCTTGAGCACCGTTGATTCAGCTGTGGCTTCGTTGTCGACTTCCACTTCGACAGGCTTCAGCACTGTGGATTCAACAGTGGCATCATTGTCGACTTCGACTTCGACAGGCTTCAGCACTCTGGATTCGACCGTGGCTTCATTGTCAACTTCGACTTCGACTGGCTTCAGTACGGTTGATTCAACAGTGGCTTCGTTGTCGACTTCAACTTCGACAGGTTTGAGCACCGTTGATTCCGCGGTGGCTTCGTTGTCAACCGCAGCGGGTAGTTCGGTTGCATCGTTGTCGACTTCAACTTCAACAGGCTTCAGCACTGTGGATTCAACCGTGGCTTCATTGTCAACTTCGACTTCGACAGGCTTGAGTACTGTGGATTCGACTGTGGCTTCGTTGTCAACAGCGGCAGGCAGTTCGGTTGCATCATTGTCGACTTCGACTTCAACAGGCTTCAGCACTGTAGATTCAGCAGTGGCTTCGTTGTCGACTTCGATTTCGACTGGCTTCAGTACGGTTGATTCAACAGTGGCTTCATTGTCAACTTCGACTTCAACAGGTTTGAGCACCGTTGATTCCGCGGTGGCTTCGTTGTCAACCGCAGCGGGTAGTTCGGTTGCTTCGTTGTCGACTTCGACTTCGACAGGCTTCAGCACTGTGGATTCGACTGTGGCTTCGTTGTCAACAGCGGCAGGCAGTTCGGTTGCCTCGTTGTCGACTTCGACTTCGACTGGTTTGAGCACCGTTGATTCCGCGGTGGCTTCGTTGTCAACCGCAGCGGGTAGTTCGGTTGCATCGTTGTCGACTTCAACTTCGACAGGCTTGAGTACTGTGGATTCGACTGTGGCTTCGTTGTCAACAGCGGCAGGCAGTTCGGTTGCATCATTGTCGACTTCGACTTCAACAGGCTTCAGCACTGTAGATTCAGCCGTGGCTTCATTGTCGACTTCGACTTCGACTGGCTTCAGTACGGTTGATTCAACAGTGGCTTCATTGTCAACTTCGACTTCAACAGGTTTGAGCACCGTTGATTCGGCGGTGGCTTCGTTGTCAACCGCAGCGGGTAGTTCGGTTGCTTCATTGTCAACTTCGACTTCGACTGGCTTCAGTACGGTTGATTCAACAGTGGCTTCATTGTCAACTTCGACTTCAACAGGTTTGAGCACCGTTGATTCGGCGGTGGCTTCGTTGTCAACCGCAGCGGGTAGTTCGGTTGCATCGTTGTCGACTTCAACTTCAACAGGCTTCAGCACTGTGGATTCAACCGTGGCTTCATTGTCAACTTCGACTTCGACAGGCTTGAGTACTGTGGATTCGACTGTGGCTTCGTTGTCAACAGCGGCAGGCAGTTCGGTTGCATCATTGTCGACTTCGACTTCAACAGGCTTCAGTACGGTGGATTCGACTGTGGCTTCGTTGTCAACAGCGGCAGGCAGTTCGGTTGCCTCGTTGTCGACTTCGACTTCGACTGGTTTGAGCACCGTTGATTCCGCGGTGGCTTCGTTGTCAACCGCAGCGGGTAGTTCGGTTGCATCGTTGTCGACTTCAACTTCAACAGGCTTCAGCACTGTGGATTCAACCGTGGCTTCATTGTCAACTTCGACTTCGACAGGCTTGAGTACTGTGGATTCGACTGTGGTTTCGTTGTCAACAGCGGCAGGCAGTTCGGTTGCATCATTGTCGACTTCGACTTCAACAGGCTTCAGCACTGTAGATTCAGCAGTGGCTTCGTTGTCGACTTCGACTTCGACAGGCTTCAGTACGGTGGATTCGACTGTGGCTTCGTTGTCAACAGCGGCAGGCAGTTCGGTTGCATCATTGTCGACTTCGACTTCAACAGGCTTCAGCACTGTCGATTCAACAGTGGCATCATTGTCGACTTCGACTTCGACAGGCTTCAGTACGGTGGATTCGACTGTGGCTTCGTTGTCGACTTCGACTTCGACAGGCTTCAGTACTGTGGATTCAACCGTGGCTTCATTGTCAACTTCGACTTCGACAGGCTTGAGTACTGTGGATTCGACTGTGGCTTCGTTGTCAACAGCGGCAGGCAGTTCGGTTGCCTCGTTGTCGACTTCGACTTCGACTGGTTTGAGCACCGTTGATTCCGCGGTGGCTTCGTTGTCAACCGCAGCGGGTAGTTCGGTTGCATCGTTGTCGACTTCAGCTTCAACAGGCTTCAGTACGGTTGATTCAACAGTAGCATCGTTGTCAACGTCAACTTCGACAGGCTTGAGCACTGTGGATTCAGCAGTGGCTTCGTTGTCGACTTCAACCTCAACAGGTTTGAGTACCGTTGATTCTGCTGTTGCATCATTGTCAACGTCAACTTCGACAGGTTTGAGCACGGTGGATTCAGCTGTGGCTTCGTTGTCGACTTCGACTTCAACGGGTTTGAGCACGGTGGATTCAACCGTGGCATCATTGTCGACTTCAACTTCAACAGGCTTCAGTACGGTTGATTCAACAGTGGCTTCGTTGTCAACGTCAACTTCGACAGGCTTGAGCACCGTTGATTCAGCAGTGGCTTCGTTGTCAACTTCGACTTCAACAGGCTTGAGTACTGTGGATTCAACCGTGGCATCGTTGTCGACTTCAACTTCGACAGGCTTGAGCACTGTGGATTCAGCTGTGGCTTCGTTGTCGACATCGACTTCGACAGGTTTGAGCACCGTTGATTCGGCTGTGGCTTCATTGTCGACATCGACTTCGACAGGCTTTAGCACTGTGGATTCAACGGTGGCTTCATTGTCGACTTCGACTTCAACAGGCTTCAGTACGGTAGACAGCTCGATTGCATCGTTGTCGACATCGACTTCAACAGGCTTCAGTACCGTGGATTCAACCGTGGCATCATTGTCGACTTCGACTTCAACAGGCTTCAGTACCGTGGATTCAACCGTGGCATCATTGTCGACTTCGACTTCAACAGGCTTCAGCACTGTAGATTCAGCAGTGGCTTCATTGTCGACATCGACTTCAACAGGCTTCAGCACTGTGGATTCAACAGTGGCATCATTGTCGACTTCAACTTCGACAGGCTTGAGTACTGTGGATTCGACTGTGGCTTCGTTGTCAACCGCAGCGGGTAGTTCGGTTGCATCATTGTCAACTTCGACTTCAACAGGCTTCAGCACTGTGGATTCAACAGTGGCATCATTGTCGACTTCAACTTCGACAGGCTTGAGTACTGTGGATTCGACTGTGGCTTCGTTGTCAACCGCAGCGGGTAGTTCGGTTGCATCATTGTCAACTTCGACTTCAACAGGCTTTAGCTCTGTCGATTCAACAGTGGCATCATTGTCGACTTCAACTTCAACAGGCTTCAGCACTGTAGATTCAGCCGTGGCTTCGTTGTCGACTTCGACTTCGACAGGCTTTAGCACTGTGGATTCAACAGTGGCATCATTGTCGACTTCAACTTCGACAGGCTTGAGTACTGTGGATTCGACTGTGGCTTCGTTGTCAACCGCAGCGGGTAGTTCGGTTGCATCATTGTCAACTTCGACTTCAACAGGCTTTAGCTCTGTCGATTCAACAGTGGCATCATTGTCGACTTCGACTTCAACAGGCTTCAGCACTGTAGATTCAGCAGTGGCTTCGTTGTCAACATCGACTTCGACAGGCTTTAGCACCGTTGATTCAGCCGTGGCTTCGTTGTCGACTTCAACTTCGACAGGCTTGAGCACTGTGGATTCAGCCGTGGCTTCATTGTCAACGTCAACTTCAACAGGCTTTAGCACTGTCGATTCAACAGTTGCTTCGTTATCGACTTCAACTTCAACAGGCTTTAGCACTGTCGATTCAACAGTTGCTTCGTTATCGACTTCAACTTCAACAGGCTTTAGCACTGTCGATTCAACAGTTGCTTCGTTATCGACTTCAACTTCAACAGGCTTTAGCACTGTCGATTCAACAGTTGCTTCGTTATCGACTTCAACTTCAACAGGCTTTAGCACTGTCGATTCAACAGTTGCTTCGTTATCGACTTCAACTTCAACAGGCTTTAGCACTGTCGATTCAACAGTTGCTTCGTTATCGACTTCAACTTCAACAGGCTTTAGCACTGTCGATTCAACAGTTGCTTCGTTATCGACTTCAACTTCAACAGGCTTTAGCACTGTCGATTCAACAGTTGCTTCGTTATCGACTTCAACTTCGACAGGCTTGAGCACTGTCGATTCAACAGTGGCTTCATTGTCGACATCGACTTCAACAGGCTTCAGCACTGTGGATTCAACAGTGGCTTCGTTGTCAACTTCGACTTCGACTGGCTTTAGTACTGTGGATTCAGCAGTGGCTTCGTTGTCAACGTCAACTTCAACAGGCTTCAGCACTGTTGATTCAGCAGTGGCTTCGTTATCGACTTCAACTTCAACAGGCTTGAGTACTGTGGATTCGACTGTGGCTTCGTTGTCAACGTCAACTTCGACAGGCTTCAGCACTGTGGATTCAACAGTGGCTTCGTTGTCAACTTCGACTTCGACTGGCTTTAGTACTGTGGATTCAGCAGTGGCTTCGTTGTCGACTTCGACTTCGACAGGCTTGAGTACTGTGGATTCGACAGTGGCTTCGTTGTCAACGTCAACTTCGACAGGCTTCAGTACGGTAGATAGCTCGATTGCATCGTTGTCGACTTCAACTTCGACAGGCTTCAGCACTGTGGATTCAACAGTGGCTTCATTGTCAACATCGACTTCAACAGGCTTCAACACTGTGGATTCAGCCGTGGCATCATTGTCGACTTCGACTTCAACAGGTTTGAGTACTGTGGATTCAACAGTGGCTTCGTTGTCAACTTCGACTTCGACTGGCTTTAGTACTGTGGATTCAGCAGTGGCTTCGTTGTCGACTTCGACTTCGACAGGCTTGAGTACTGTGGATTCGACAGTGGCTTCGTTGTCAACGTCAACTTCGACAGGCTTCAGTACGGTAGATAGCTCGATTGCATCGTTGTCGACTTCAACTTCGACAGGCTTCAGCACTGTGGATTCAACAGTGGCTTCATTGTCAACATCGACTTCAACAGGCTTCAGCACTGTGGATTCAGCCGTGGCTTCATTGTCGACTTCGACTTCAACAGGCTTTAGCACTGTGGATTCAACAGTGGCTTCATTGTCAACTTCAACTTCAACAGGCTTGAGTTCTGTGGATTCGACCGTGGCTTCGTTGTCAACAGTGACGGGTAGTTCGATTGCTTCATTGTCGACTGCGGTGTCTACGATGGCTTCGACGACCTTGAGTGTGGCGAACAGCTCGATTGCTTCGTTGTCAACTTCGACTTCAACGGGTTTCAGCACTGTGGACTCAACCGTGGCTTCGTTGTCAACTTCGACTTCAACAGGCTTCAGCACTGTGGATTCAACAGTGGCTTCGTTGTCAACTTTGACTTCAACGGGTTTCAGCGCAGTTGATTCAACAGTGGCTTCGTTGTCGACCTCGACTTCAACAGGTTTAAGTACTGTGGATTCGAGTGTGGCTTCGTTGTCAACAGCAGCCGGCAGTTCAGTTGCTTCGTTGTCAACGTCAACTTCAACTGGTTTGAGCTCGGTGGATTCGGCAGTGGCTTCATTGTCAACAGTGACGGGTAGCTCGATTGCTTCATTGTCGACTGCGGTGTCTACGATGGCTTCGACGACCTTGAGTGTGGCGAACAGTTCGATTGCTTCGTTGTCGACCTCGACTTCAACAGGTTTAAGTACTGTGGATTCGAGTGTGGCTTCATTGTCAACGTCAACGTCAACTGGTTTGAGCACGGTGGATTCGGCAGTGGCTTCATTGTCAACAGTGACGGGTAGCTCGATTGCTTCATTGTCGACTGCGGTGTCTACGATGGCTTCGACGACCTTGAGTGTGGCGAACAGTTCGATTGCTTCGTTGTCAACTTCGACTTCAACGGGTTTCAGTACAGTTGATTCAACAGTGGCTTCGTTGTCGACCTCGACTTCAACAGGTTTAAGTACTGTGGATTCGAGTGTGGCTTCGTTGTCAACAGTGACGGGTAGTTCGATTGCTTCATTGTCGACTGCGGTGTCTACGATGGCTTCGACGACCTTGAGTGTGGCGAACAGTTCGATTGCTTCGTTGTCGACCTCGACTTCAACAGGTTTAAGTACTGTGGATTCGAGTGTGGCTTCGTTGTCAACAGCAGCCGGCAGTTCAGTTGCTTCGTTGTCAACTTCGACTTCAACAGGCTTCAGCACTGTGGATTCAACAGTGGCTTCGTTGTCAACGTCAACTTCAACTGGTTTGAGCACGGTGGATTCGGCAGTGGCTTCGTTGTCAACATCGACTTCAACGGGTTTCAGTACAGTTGATTCAACAGTGGCTTCGTTGTCGACCTCGACTTCAACAGGTTTAAGTACTGTGGATTCGAGTGTGGCTTCATTGTCAACGTCAACGTCAACTGGTTTGAGCACGGTGGATTCAGCTGTGGCTTCGTTGTCAACATCGACAGGCAGTTCGGTCGCTTCATTGTCGACTGCGGTGTCTACGATGGCTTCAACGACCTTGAGTGTGGCGAACAGTTCGATTGCTTCGTTGTCAACATCGACTTCAACGGGTTTCAGTACAGTTGATTCAACAGTGGCTTCGTTGTCGACCTCGACTTCAACAGGTTTAAGTACTGTGGATTCGAGTGTGGCTTCATTGTCAACGTCAACGTCAACTGGTTTGAGCACGGTGGATTCAGCTGTGGCTTCGTTGTCAACATCGACAGGCAGTTCGGTCGCTTCATTGTCGACTGCGGTGTCTACGATGGCTTCAACGACCTTGAGTGTGGCGAACAGTTCGATTGCTTCGTTGTCAACTTCGACGTCAACGGGTTTCAGTACAGTTGATTCAACAGTGGCTTCGTTGTCAACGTCAACTTCAACTGGTTTGAGCACGGTGGATTCGGCAGTGGCTTCATTGTCAACAGTGACGGGTAGTTCGATTGCTTCATTGTCGACTGCGGTGTCTACGATGGCTTCGACGACCTTGAGTGTGGCGAACAGTTCGATTGCTTCGTTGTCAACTTCGACTTCAACGGGTTTCAGTACAGTTGATTCAACAGTGGCTTCGTTGTCGACCTCGACTTCAACAGGTTTAAGTACTGTGGATTCGAGTGTGGCTTCGTTGTCAACAGCAGCCGGCAGTTCAGTTGCTTCGTTGTCAACTTCGACTTCAACAGGCTTCAGCACTGTGGATTCAACAGTGGCTTCGTTGTCAACGTCAACGTCAACTGGTTTGAGCACGGTGGATTCAGCTGTGGCTTCGTTGTCAACAGTGACGGGTAGTTCGATTGCTTCATTGTCGACTGCGGTGTCTACGATGGCTTCGATGACCTTGAGTGTGGCGAACAGTTCGATTGCTTCGTTGTCAACTTCGACTTCAACGGGTTTGAGCACGGTGGATTCAGCTGTGGCTTCATTGTCAACAGTGACGGGTAGTTCGATTGCTTCATTGTCGACTGCGGTGTCTACGATGGCTTCAACAACCTTGAGTGTGGCGAACAGTTCGATTGCTTCGTTGTCAACTTCGACTTCAACGGGTTTCAGTACCGTTGATTCAACAGTGGCTTCATTGTCGACTTCGACTTCGACAGGCTTGAGTTCCGTGAATTCTGCGGTGGCTTCATTGTCGACGACCGTTTCAGCAATGGCTTCGACCACTTTGAGTACGGCGAATAGCACAATTGCTTCGTTGTCGACGGTGACGGGCAGTTCGATTGCTTCGTTGTCAACTTCGACTTCAACGGGTTTCAGCACGGTTGATTCAACAGTGGCTTCGTTGTCAACTTCGACTTCGACAGGCTTGAGTTCGGTGAATTCTGCGGTGGCTTCATTGTCGACGACCGTTTCAGCGATGGCTTCGACCACTTTGAGTACGGCGAATAGTACAATTGCTTCGTTGTCGACGGTGACGGGCAGCTCGATTGCTTCGTTGTCGACAGTGACAGGTAGTTCGATCGCTTCGTTGTCAACGGTGGTGTCTTCGATGGCTTCAACGACTTTGAGCACTTCGAACAGTTCGATTGCTTCGTTGTCGACGGTGACGGGCAGTGCTATTGCGTCGTTGTCAACTTTGACTTCGACTGGCTTGAGCTCGACCAACAGTGCGGTGGCTTCGTTGTCTACTTCGGTGTCTTCTTTGTCAACGACGGTGAATGTCATTAACAATGCAGGTACGAAGTATTTCCAAGCCAATTCAACGGAGGCGGGCGCGCAGGCTGTGGGCAATAACTCGGTGGCGATTGGTCCTAATTCGGTGGCGAATGGTGACAGTTCAGTGGCTATGGGCAATGGGGCTGTGACCACGACCAGTGCGACCAATTCGTTGGCGATGGGTACGAGCGCGACGGCTTCGGCGGCTAATTCTGTGGCTTTGGGTTCGAATTCAGTGGCCAATGAGGCCAATACGGTATCGGTCGGTTCTGCGGGCAGTGAACGTCGAATCACCAATGTGGCTGAAGGCGTAAACGGCACGGATGCGGTGAATGTGAATCAGTTGAAAGGTATGGGCAGTGTAATCAATGCAAAAATTGATGGTTTGGATAACAAATTGTCTGCGGGTGTTGCATCAGCGATTGCATTACAAGCACCTGCATTGATTGTTCCCGGTAAAACGACAGTCAGAGCAGGGGTCGGTTACTTTAGAGGTCAAACAGCGATGGGTGTTTCTGTACGACAAACGGCTGATAATGGTCGATGGAGTTTAACTGGCGGTGTATCTGCAAGCAAAGGCGGTGTTGCTGCGGGAGCAGGTGTTGAATGGGTGATGGGTAAAGATTGATGAGTAAAAACTCATGGGTAAAAGGGTGGGCGTCTGTGTTTACCCTTTGACCCGCTTTAAAAAATCACCTTTCAGCAAAAAATACTGAGGATAAAATGAAAAAATATGTAAATAATGCAGCAAAAGCAATCACATTCTGTGGTTTCATGTTATCGACAACAGTTCAAGCGGCGCCTCCATCTCCTTGGCATAATGGCTTGGGTGTTGTTGAGTTTCCAAAAATCAGTGATTCACATTTTCAACATCCGAGTGTAATCGATCTTGACACCCTAAATCTTGTCGATGCCAATATGAGTAAATGGCAAATTGTTAAACTGATTGGACGGCCACATTTTGATGAAGGGGCTTTTTCTGAAACCGCATGGGATTATGTCTTTCGTTTTAAGCAAGACGATGGCAGCTACAAAACATGTCAATATCAAATTCATTTTGAGAGAGACGATCGCAGGCAGTTTTTGACGAACAAAGAGATGTACAGCACTTGCGCACCTGTTGTTAAGGATGTAACACAACCTAAAATGATTGCTTTATCAGCCGATGCTTTGTTCGCATTTGCAGGTGGGGCGTTAAAGGACTTAAATCCAAAAGGGCGGGCTGAACTTGATAATGTCGGCAATATGATCGCTGAAACTTATCGGGTGGTGTCATCCATCAAAGTTGTAGGGCATACCGATCGATTGGGCTCAGAAACATCGAATGCTAAGTTGTCACAACAGCGCGCCGACACAGTTCGTTCTTATTTGATCAGCCGAGGCGTATCGAGTGAATTGATCAGCACCAAAGGTATGGGCATGTCACAACCGATTTTTTCTTGTTCTGATGGCTTAAGGCGCGCTCAATTGATTGAATGTTTGGGGCCCAATCGACGTGTCACCATTCAAATTGATGGTGAGCAACGGGTGCGGTAGCAGATAGATATTTTATGACTCATCAAAAAAAATGGCACTTGGGGTGCCATTTTTTTGACATGTTTTTCTGTGTCTTTAGGTGGGGCGAAGTGATTTTTTGTGTGGCTTAACCAAATGATATGTGATACGTAAATATACTTAAAATAACTACACTTCTTGCTTAAGTTATAATAAAATAATAATAAAGGGTCTGAAAGCCTAAGCTGTTTAAAAAAAATTTTACTTTAAAAAATATTTAAAACTAAAATCAACAGGTTATGCCGTTCTGCCAGATTTTTTAATAGTAAAGCAACTCAAGATGATGTCGTTTAGATAAAATAAACTATATCAATTGAGTGCCCTAAAATGAATGTGTGATAAAGTTCACACAGTGCAAAGATGGACATTTTTTCAAGGTGAAATGGATAGATGTTTAGATTTTTCTATCAAATATGCCATACAACTAGTGATTTACCGCATGCTTCTGTGCGGGCAAAGTTATGGCATCGCTTTTTACGGTCAAAACGAATTTGTTCAAGGAAACAAGGCGGTTTCACGGCTTTAGAAATGACAGTGGTGTTGGCCATTGTTGCAATCATGTCTTCTTTGGCTATTCCACGCCTGCAAGGGGTTTCTGCGCAAAGAAATGTCGATGTGATGGCCAGTGAAATCGCTCAACAGATGGAAGCAGCCAGAATATACGCCCAAAGTCATTCGGTGGTCGTGACGGGTTGCCCCGTTAATGTTGCTGATTTAAGTGGTTTCGCCCCACCCACATGTCTCAATTTAAATAATACTGCCAATTGGAGCGCTTGGGTTTGGATGGCGCCCGTGGGTGTGGATGGTGTTAACTCTATTATCATGCGCAGTGAGGCGGCTCCTGCTTCGGTTAATATGGTTTCAGATCGAAGCACCATCACTTTTGATCGAAAAGGAATTGCGAATGGCTCAAATTTGACAATAAAAGTGACATCCGCTCAAGCTCAAACACCTCAACAGGTTGTTTTGGCATCCTCTGGTCGCATCACCTTGAGTACCAATGTGATGGCCCCCGCAAGCAATACTACATTAGCTAGCACCACAGCAGCAGTGTTGCCAACGTTAACAATGGACACATCCACCACAAGTTCAACATCGGCGCTCTCATCCTCAACCGTATTCACAACCGAGTCGACGCCTGCTGTATTGCTACCAGCTCCGCCGGTTGGGGTGTCCGTGACAGCAGCTGCGGCGGCACCTGCGCAATGATGGTCATGATGAAAGAAAAAAACAATCACTTGAAAGATCAAAAAGGATTCAGCTTAATCGAGGTGTTGGTGGCAACATTGATTGCTGCTGTGGCGATTGGGGCGACCATGATCATTCATGCCAACAACCTTCGGCAGGTTTCGGATACCTCCGAATTGGCGAGGGCAGAACTGGTTCTTGTTAACATGGTGAGTCGCATGCAAGTAAACAATCAGGAGCTGGCCGCAAATACATACAGCGGTACGTGGTTTGCTGCGGCGGTGACTCCACCCTTATGTGTGGGATGTACGCCCGCACAAATTGCCCTTCTGTATGATGTCCCCATGTGGCAGTCGCAAGCATTTGAGGCTGGTTTAATAGGTGCACGCTTAAGGATTGCTCCCGTTGGCGCAGCAAACGCGGTGTGGAGTGTGCAAATGGACTGGCCTGCCCATGCCCCTGCAAACGTGGTACAAAGAGCCCCATGTGTGGTGGTGGCAGCCAATCATTGCGTTTCAATGTTATTGAGGGTTGGGCCGTGATGTTTACATCTCAATCGACACGAAAAAAGTTCAAGCAAAGTGGGTTCACTTTGCTTGAACTGCTGATTTCGGTGCTGCTGATGTTGGGTATTGTGATTGCCGTCCAACGTTATGTTGCGGGTGTGGTGGTGGATCAAACCGTTGTGCAATTGCGTCAAGATCAATCATCACAGGTTCAAATTTCGTTGAGTAACTTAAAACGCGATGTTGCGCAAGCAGGCTCTTATCCTTTCGCAACCACAGCAGGGGTAGCTTTGTTTGCCCCTGCCCAGATGAATGTTTTGAAGGTTGGGGTCAGTATTGCGCCATGCACCGCGGCCAATTGTGTTGGAAGCCAATTGAATGTGGCCTCTGTTGTGCCTGTCGCGCAAGCCAGAGATTGTCATGGTAATGCCATTCAATACACTGCAGCGAATGGTTTGCTGAATAATGGATGGGTGTTTGTTTACAATCAATATGCCTTTCAACGCAACGGCACTTTACTTGACTTGACTTGTCTTGGCAATGGCGCAGCACCTGCTTTTGGTTGGAGGGATATTTTAAGTGGTGTTGTGGGTGCTCAGTTTAACCAAACCAACATCAATGGTGTTGCCCGTCTCATTGGTTTGTGCATTGTGACGTCGGATGCCAGCGGTCTGAACGATGGTTCGGCCACATTGACCGATTGTGCGGGCAACGGCCTTCCCGCTGGTGCTGTTTTTTATAAAACCCGCATTGACATGCCTGTGAACAATTATTCCTTCACGGCAAACTAGGTTGTTTAAATTGTTAACATCATACGTTTTTCCTTTTAAAAAAAATCAGCGCGGTTTTGCGCTGATTGTGGTGTTGATCACACTGCTGATCTTGGCTGGCGTGGTGGCCAGCATGCTTAGAGGGCAAACCTTAAAGCTTAGAGAGACGGGTGGTTATTTTGTAATGAATGAGCAGGCTTTGGTATCGCATAATGCCCATCGAGCGTGTTTGCTTATCGTGAAAAATGCATTTAAATCGAATGCAGCTGCTGTCTTCAATTGGACTCCAACCGTTTCCGTGCCCAATGGTACTTGTACAGTTGTTGCTGCAGTACCCGTTCCTTTGCTCGGTGGTGCGCCTGTATTTTGGCAGCAACCCAACTTGATTGTAACGACCACTGCGAACGGCTTGTTAGAAACATCAGAGATTTTGTATCCCGCATGCAATCTGTTCAATGTGGGGTGTGTGCAAAGCGCAGCGGTCATTACCTTAAGTAATGGGGCTGTTGTTTCTCCTCTGATTTTGCAGGGTGGTGCTGTGCAAGTTGGATGGCGAGGGCCTTGATCAAATGAAATCGAAATCATCCAAATCTCAGAATGGATTTACTTTGCTGGAATTGTTGGTGGTGATTGCCATCATCGGCGTGTTGTCGTCTTTGGCGGTTGGGCGCTACCAAGACTACATCATCAGTTCAAACCGTCATGCGGCACAAACAAGGCTGTTGATGGCGCAACAAGCCATGGAGCGTTATTTTTTACGCGCCAATACTTATGTGGGGGCGGCACTGCCCGCATTGGATCCCAATGAGCCTTATGTTCTTGCTTTTGCTGCAGGCTTTCCAACGGCAACGACTTATCAAATATCTGCTAGACAAACTGGGCTTCCTGATCTAGATTGTGGGACTTTAAGTATTAACGAAACGGGGCAGAGATTTTCCACAGGAGCTTTACCTTTGGGTGATTGTTGGCGATGACCAAATCAAGTTTGATGACCAAGGCCCGCAGCTTTTGCTCGCGGGTCTCGTTTTATGTGAAAAAATGGGCTACAATGTGGGGCATATTTGTGCATTGCACATTCAATTATTCTTAAGGTTTATCATGGCAGGCAGCACTTTTGGACAACTTTTTAGTGTCACTAACTTTGGCGAATCTCATGGGCCCGCGATCGGCTGCGTGATCGATGGTTGCCCTCCAGGTTTGGCATTGTCGGCGGAAGACATTCAGCCTGATTTAGACCGCCGTCGTCCGGGGACATCACGCCATGTGACGCAACGACAAGAAGCGGATCAAGTCGAAATTTTATCTGGGGTGTTTGAGGGCAAAACCACAGGCACGCCCATTGCGTTGTTGATTCGCAATCAAGACCAGCGCAGCGGTGATTATGGCAATATTGCCGTGCAGTTTCGTCCCGGTCATGCCGATTACACCTATTGGCATAAATACGGCATCCGCGATTACCGTGGTGGTGGCCGCTCTTCAGCGCGCCTAACCGCACCAATGGTGGCAGCAGGTGCGGTGGCCAAAAAATGGTTGAAAGAAAAATTTGGTACCGAGGTGATGGGCTGCATGACCGCATTGGGTGATGTTCACATTCCATTCCAAGATTGGGATCATGTCGCTCAGAACCCATTTTTTGCACCCAATAATGAGATTGTGCCTGAATTAGAAGCTTATATGGATGCCTTGCGCCGTTCAGGTGATTCTGTCGGGGCGCGTTTAATGGTGGGGGCAACCAATGTGCCCGTTGGCTTGGGTGCGCCTTTGTTTGATAAGCTCGATGCAGACATTGCTTACGCCATGATGGGTGTGAATGCGGTCAAAGGCGTTGAAATGGGTGATGGTTTTGATGTGGTCGCGCAACGTGGTTCGCAGCATGGGGATGAAATGCCACCATCGGGCTTTAAATCGAATCATGCGGGTGGGGTGCTCGGCGGTATTTCGACAGGCCAGCCCATCGTCGTGCACGTTGCCATTAAGCCCACTTCGTCGATTCGTATTCCACGTGAGAGCATGGACATCCATGGCCATCCCGCCACCGTTGAGACCTTTGGACGGCATGACCCATGCGTGGGCATTCGCGCAACACCTATTTTGGAAGCCATGCTGGCTTTGGTTTTGATGGATCACGCGTTATTGCATCGCGCGCAGAATGGCGATGTCAGTGTTTCAACCCCAGTATTACATTTACAACACGGAGAGTGAGCAATGACTTTTTTGACTTCAAAAACAGCAGCTGCGATTGCAGTGTCTTTGACTTTAGCGGCGTGCGGTACACAGCAAACAACCACCACGGGCAGTGCTGTTGGTGTTGAGCGCAAGCAAACTTTTTCAATTTCATCTGAAGCGATTAATACACAGGCGGCACAAAGCTACACTGAAATGGTTGCTCAAGCGCGCACCAAAGGAGCGCTCAATAAAGATGCGGCACTGACCGCTCGCGTGCGTGGCATTGCCAACCGTTTGATTGCAAAAGCACCTGTTTTGCGCCCTGATTCAAAATCATGGGCGTGGGAAGTCAATGTGTTTGCAGATAACGAAATCAATGCGTTTTGCTTTCCAGGCGGTAAAATTGGGGTGTACAGCGGTTTGATTTCACGTTTGAATTTGACCGATGACGAAATCGCTCAAGTAATGGGGCATGAGATTGCCCACGCTTTGCGTGAGCACACTCGCGAACAGCAATCACGTGAACAAGGCATCGGTCTTGTTTCAGGCGTGATTGGCGCCGTGGGTGAAGCATATGGTCTATCCAATGTGGGGCAGATTGCATCAATTGGGGCTGATTTGGGTTTCAATTTGCCATTCAGTCGCGCACATGAAACAGAGGCAGATCAGTTGGGCATCGAATTGGCTGCACGTGCGGGATACAATCCTGACGCAGCTGTGACGCTGTGGGACAAAATGCAACGCGTAGAAGGCGGAGAAATCCCTCAGATTTTGAGCACGCACCCCAACTCAGGTAACCGTCAAGCTTCATTGCGTGTACTGGCTGAAAAAGTTCGCCCTTTGTACCTCGCAGCGAAGAAAAAATAACTTTTAAATTTTAATATCAATCATTGGTAAGTTTGGATTTTCATGAAAACCTTATACGACAAATTGTGGGACATGCACGTCATTCGTGCTGAGGATGACGGCACCGCGCTCATTTACATTGACCGACAACTTTTACACGAAGTCACCAGCCCACAAGCTTTTGAAGGCTTGCGCTTGGCTTCGCGTCCTGTATGGCGTTTGAATGCAAATCTTGCGGTGTGTGATCACAATGTGCCCACAACCGATCGTTCACAAGGCAATGCAGGGATTGTGGATCCCATTTCACGAATTCAAGTGGAAACCTTGGACAGCAATTGTGATGCCTTTGGGATTACAGAGTTCAAAATCAACGACATCCGTCAAGGCATCGTGCACGTGATTGGCCCTGAGCAAGGTGCAACATTGCCCGGCATGACGATTGTGTGCGGTGATTCGCACACATCGACGCATGGTGCAATGGGTGCATTGGCATTTGGCATTGGCACTTCTGAGGTTGAGCACGTGCTGGCCACACAAGCCATGATGATGAAAAAAGCCAAAAACATGTTGGTACAAGTCGATGGTGCCTTGCCTGCGGGCTGCACGGCCAAAGACATCGTGCTGGCTGTGATTGGCGAAATTGGCACAGCGGGTGGTACAGGCTATACCATTGAATTTGCAGGCTCTGCGATTCGTGCATTGAGCATGGAAGGGCGCATGACCATTTGCAATATGGCGATTGAAGCGGGCGCACGTGCGGGTTTGGTTGCGGTTGATGACGTCACGATCAATTACATGAAAAACCGTCCTTTCGGCCCACAAGGTGCAGAATTTGACATGGCGGCTGAGTTTTGGCGAACCTTGCGCTCGGATGATGGCGCGAAGTTCGATGCCGTGATTAAATTGCAAGCTGAACTCATTAAACCGCAGGTGACATGGGGCACTTCACCTGAAATGGTGGTCGCCATTGATGCCAATGTGCCGGATCCTGAACTTGAAAAAGACCCCGTGAAACGCGACGCGATGGAGCGTGCATTGATTTACATGGGTTTAGAGCCACGCGTGCCGATGACATCGATCAATGTGGACAAAATTTTTATTGGCTCATGCACCAACAGCCGCATCGAAGACATGCGCGCTGCGGCATGGGTGGTCAAACGTTTGGGTAAAAAAGTGGCTGGCAATGTCAAATTGGCCTTGGTCGTGCCTGGCTCTGGTTTGGTCAAAGCACAGGCAGAAGCCGAAGGCTTGGATGTCATTTTTAAAAATGCGGGATTTGAGTGGCGTGAACCGGGTTGCTCCATGTGCTTGGCGATGAATGCCGATCGCCTCGAATCAGGCGAACGTTGTGCGTCGACATCAAACCGAAATTTCGAAGGTCGCCAAGGTGCAGGTGGACGCACCCACTTGGTCAGCCCTGCGATGGCTGCTGCGGCAGCGATTGAAGGGCATTTTGTGGATGTCCGTGCATTGGCGTAAGATTAAATTATCAACACCGTACGAAATGTGGCCATGTTTTTTTGGTAGAGTGGTTTCTGCGGTACTGTTCAAAACTTTTTTGAAGGAAAATGAAATGCGTAAAATGTTAATCTTAAGTGTTTTAGCCTCTTTGGCCTTGACAGGCTGCAACACATTTAAAGGCTTTACCAATGGTTTAGGCAAGGATGTTTCGGCTGTGGGCGGTGCGGTCAAAAATGGTGGCGATTATGTTCAAGAGAAAGTGCCAGCACCCGCAACCACATCAGGCTATTGAGACCTGTTTTGTATTAATCGTTTCACATCTGTTTGTCTTGTTTTGAAACGCATTGCTGCATTGCGCTGCAATGCGTTTCCCATTTATATTAGTTGACCTATTGGCTGGAAAATCCATGGATAAATTCACCGTACATAAGGGGCTCGTCGCTCCGCTGGATCGCGAAAATGTTGATACCGACGCGATCATCCCCAAACAGTTTTTAAAGTCCATCGCCCGCACGGGTTTTGGCGATAACCTGTTCGATGAATGGCGCTATCTCGATGTGGGTCAGCCAGGGCAAGACAACACAAACCGTCCGATCAACCCTGATTTTGTGCTCAATCAAGCGCGCTATCAAGGCGCAAGTGTGTTGATTGCGCGTGATAATTTTGGTTGTGGCTCATCACGTGAGCATGCACCTTGGGCGTTGCAACAATACGGTTTCCGTGCGGTCATCGCACCATCGTTCGCCGATATTTTCTTTAACAACTGTTATAAAAACGGTTTGTTGCCCATCGTATTGACCGCAGCACAAGTGGACAAATTGTTTCATTTGACAGCGGGTTTTGTGGGCTTTGAAGTGACCATTGATTTGCCAGAGCAAGTCGTGCGTGCCGGCGATGATGCCTTCCCCTTTGAGATCAGTGCTTTTCGCAAATACTGTTTGACCAATGGTTTTGACGACATTGGTTTGACTTTGCGTCATGCCGAAGAAATTAAACAATTTGAAGCCGCGCATTTGACGCGCTTCCCTTGGTTGAACCACCGCGCTTTATAATGATTCGTCCAATGTTTTGGACGATAGACTGAATTTAAAATAACTTTTGGTACTGACAATGACTCAAAATATTCTTCTCTTGCCAGGTGATGGCATTGGCCCCGAAATCATGGCACAAGCCGTCCGCGTGCTTGAACGACTCAAATCCGATGGCTTAGACATCGCATGGGACAACGCGTTGATCGGTGGCTGTGCCGTGGATGCGACAGGCGTGCCTTTCCCACAAGAAACCCAAGACAAAGCGTTGGCCGCAGATGCAGTCTTGCTGGCTGCAGTGGGCGGTCCTCAATATGACGTGTTGCCACGTGAGCAACGCCCAGAACGTGGCTTGTTGGCCATTCGCAAAGTCATGAATGTGTTTTCTAATTTGCGCCCAGCTTTGGTGTACCCTGAGTTGGTCGAAGCCTCAACATTAAAACCCGAAGTCATTTCAGGTTTGGACATCATCATCGTTCGAGAGCTGGTGGGTGACATTTATTTTGGCGAACCACGCGGCATCGAAATGCGCGATACAGAGTTTGGCAACGAACGTGTCGGCTACAACACCATGGTTTACAGCGAATCAGAAATTCGCCGCATCGCCCACAGCGCGTTCAAAACTGCACAAAAACGTGCGAAAAAACTGTGTTCAGTCGATAAAATGAATGTGCTCGAAGCGACGCAACTCTGGCGTGACGTGGTCATCGAAGTGTCCGCTGAATATCCCGATGTTGAATTAAGTCACATGCTGGTTGACAATGCCGCCATGCAACTGGTGCGCAATCCGAAGCAATTTGACGTGATGGTCACGGGCAATATGTTCGGTGATATTTTGTCCGATGCCGCATCCATGCTCACGGGTTCGATCGGCATGTTGCCATCGGCTTCATTGGATGCCAATGGCAAAGGTTTGTACGAACCCATTCACGGCTCTGCACCTGACATCGCAGGTAAAAATTTAGCCAATCCATTGGCCATGATTTTATCCGTCGCCATGATGCTGCGTCACAGTTTGAATCAAGTCGCCGCCGCCGACCGTGTCGATAGCGCAGTGAAACAAGTACTTGCGCAAGGCTACCGCACGGGTGACATCATGACCGAAGGCGGCAAAAAGGTTGGTACTGTTGAGATGGGTGATGCGGTGTTGGCAGTTTTGTGATCTTGGTTTTTTATGCGATTTATTAACAGTAATAAAAGTAAGCTAGTTACAATTAAGCACTTTTTACATTGTTTTGGAGAATATGATGGCAATTTATGCAATTTGGAATAATAAAGGCGGAGTTGGTAAAAGTTACTTAACTTTTCAGATCGCAGCGGAATACGCCTTAAAAAACCCAAATAAAAAAGTCTTGGTTGTTGATTTGTGCCCTCAAGCCAATTCTTCCACAATGTTATTAGGTGGTATGGAAAATGGTGAGAGTGTTCTTGAAACAATTCATTCTAATATTGAAAAACGAAAAACAATATCGGGTTACATTGATGAACGGATTGTTAGTCCGTATATCTCTCCAAAAACAGGTGCTAATTATTTGACTCAAGTTCAAAATTACAATACTGAGATACCCTCTAATTTGTACTTGTTAGTTGGCGATGAGCAGTTAGAGAATCAAGCCTCAAAAATTTATGGCGCATCTATCAATGGACCAGATGATGCATGGCGAATTGTGCATTTGTGGATTAAAGATTTAATCAATGATGTGCAAAATTATTGGGGTGAAGGCAATGCGGTTTTCATTGACTGTAATCCAAGTTTTACAATTTATACAGAACTTGCGCTTATGGCATCGGATCGCTTGCTGATTCCATTTTCTGCAGATGGTTCATCTAAGCGAGCGGTAAAGGCTGTTTTGTCTTTGCTATACGGAATTACTCGTTATTCGGGTGAAAGACAGTCTGATTTCTTTCTTGAGTCAGAAAAATACAAAATGGCGTTGCCGCAAATTTATATGTATATAGGCAATCGGTTAACACAAATGAACAACAGTTCTGCATCTGCATTTAAAACGGTAGTCAACACCATTGGTGATGAAATCTATGCCGTTTGGCAACGGCATGCTAAATACTTTGCGACTCATCCGAGTGGTGCTGTAACACCGAGTAGTAAAAAAACATTTAAACAAATGTTTCAATTTGAAGTGAATGATGCAAATACTGCATCTGTCGTGTCCAGCGCAAAAGGGATCCCAATTGCCAATTTAAGTCACGGTTTTCACAGTGTGGCAGGTAAAAAAATAATGGTTAATCAAACGCAACTGGATAAACAAATTCCTAATGTTCAGGAGCTGGTGACTTCAATTGAGTGAATGTAGTTTTGGCGGGTTTGTAGTTTGTTGGTCATAAAGATGATTTGAAATACCAAAATATCTTGGATACCTTGGAGTAAGTAAAAGTAATTGATGCGAATTTCTGTAGTTTGATCTTTTTAAAGGGATGGGGAAATGACAACAGTGACCACAGTGCATGAAAATGATTTTTTGCTACAATTCATTAAAGAACGTGGGGTTCTCAGCTCAGAAGATGCGCTGTCACATTATTTGGCCAATGGTCGTGATTCTGCTGAAAAACTCAATCGCATCATTCAAGATTTGAATGTTAAGCAATCTTTTGAATTTTTGGACTTTGCTTCGGGTTATGGCATGGTGGCTCGACATTATGCCACTGTCATGCCTCAAGCGCGGGTGACCACATGTGACATTCACCCTGAAGCCAATGCGTTTAACCATGAACAATTTGGATTTGACACCATTCAATCGCAATCTGTGCCTGAAGAGTTAAGGGTTGAGCGGCAGTTTGATGTGGTGTTCACTTTGTCGTTTTTTTCGCATATTTCAGATGCCTATTTTTCCCGGTGGTTGTTGCGTTTGTATCAGTTGGTCAAGCCAGGTGGGTACCTGATTTTCACGACACATGGACGCGTCACCAGTAATTATGTGTTGGGTAAAAATCAAATTATTTTTTATCCTGACAGTGAGCAAAAGGATTTGGAAGGACAATATTACGGCACTGCGTATACACATCCCAGCTATGTGATGGATAAAGTGTCGGATTTACACGTGTATTCACCTGTGCGCTTTGAGCTGTTTAAAGAAGGTTTTTGGTGGGGGCATCAAGATTTATATGTGCTGGGTAAAATGGCACAGTGAAGATGAAGTTTAGGGGCTGATTTCTGTCGGCTTGGTTTTTTAAGTTATTGTTTAATTGGAGTAAATGATGCAACGAGTGGGTTTAGTGGGTTGGCGCGGGATGGTGGGTTCAGTGTTGATGGATCGTATGCTGCAAGAAAATGATTTTGCACATTTTGAACCTGTATTTTTTAGCACGTCTAATGCAGGTGGTGCTGCGCCAACGTTTGCAAAGTCGGATGGCGTGTTGCATGACGGCAATAGCATTGATGCCCTCAAAACTTGCGACATCATTATTTCATGCCAAGGTGGCGACTACACGACACAGGTTTTTGAGCCTTTGCGTGCGGCGGGTTGGAATGGCTATTGGATTGACGCGGCTTCAACTTTGCGCATGGAAGACAATGCGATCATTGTGCTCGATCCTGTGAATATGAATGTGATTAAAGACGGCTTGAGTAAAGGCGTTAAAAACTACGTCGGTGGTAATTGCACGGTGAGTTTGATGATGATGGCTTTGGATGGTTTGTTCAAAGCCGATTTAATCGACTGGATGACTTCAATGACGTATCAAGCGGCTTCGGGCGGTGGTGCGGCGAATATGCGTGAGTTGATTTCTCAAATGGGTATTTTGAATGCAGAAGTGGCGGATTTGTTGGCGGATCCTCGTTCAAGCATCCTTGAGATTGATCGTAAAATTGCGGCAAAAATGCGCGAGCCTGATTATCCTGCTGAGCATTTTGGTGTGCCGCTTGCAGGTGGTTTGATTCCTTGGATCGACAAAGATTTGGGCAATGGTCAAACCAAAGAAGAATGGAAGGGCGCTGCTGAAACCAATAAAATCCTGGGTAAAACAGCAGGCCAAGCTGGCTTTATCAATGTTGAGGGTTTGTGCGTGCGCATCGGTGCGATGCGTTGCCACAGTCAAGCATTGACGATCAAATTGAAAAAAGACGTGCCGTTGGATGAAATCAATGACATGTTGGCGAAAGCGAATGATTGGGTTAAAGTGGTACCCAATGAGCGCACAGTCAGCATGCAAGAGCTCACACCAACTGCTGTAACTGGCACAATGACTGTACCTGTCGGTCGTTTGCGCAAAATGGCAATGGGCGGTGATTATTTGTCAGCATTCACTGTGGGTGACCAATTGTTGTGGGGTGCTGCTGAACCCTTGCGCCGCATGTTGCGCATTGTATTGGCATCGTAACGCTGCATCAAGATTGTTCCCGCTCTGAGTCACAGCAGTGGTTGAAGCAAATCACTAAATGCCGTCATTTTGGATGGGTCTAAAATGACGGCTCACTATTTTTGAGATGACCATGAATACACCGCGATTGTCGAAATTCAAATTGAATGTTGTGCTGCACATTTCAGCCGCTGCTGCTGTTGCTTCGTCTTTGGTGTGTTTGCCCTCGGTGTACGCGCAAGAGGTCAAACCAGCAGCCCCAACGCTTGGTGTGGATGGCTCTGTGACCATGATCATTCGTAAGGGACACAATGTGCGTGAGATTGCCAAAAGGTATTCACGCGCGCACAATGTGCCGTTTAACGCGACTTTAACGGGGTTGTTGGCTGCAAATCCGAATGCTTTTATTAAAAATGATCCCGATGTCTTGATCATTGGGGCACCGTTTGTTTTACCAAGTCGGGCACAATTGCTTGGTTTGCAACCTTTGAATGCTATTAATGCAGCCAAAGCTGAGGTTGCGACACCAACGGCTGGCGTGCCAGATGAAAAAAAAGCCGTAGAAACGATGCCAGTGCCCGCTGCAGCATCAACGGTTAACACTTCAAACGCACCGGCCATAGTGACGGCGGGTACTGCCGATGGCGCGAAATCAAATTTGGATTCGACGCTGCCCATGCCGATTTGGGCGATGTGCCTCATAGCGATTGCTTTGTTGATGTTGTGTGTGCGGATGTTTCGTCGCTCCGCACAGGAACCGCTTTTGGATGTGGATGAAGACAAAGATCAAAAATCATCGACCCTCAACCCACCGACGGTTCATGTGGATTTGACAAAAAAAGAGGTTGAGGTGAGCCCGTTTGAACACAGCTCATCTGATGACAACGTGCAGGCCAACGATGCGGATCAACACTCACCTGCTTTGAGCGCTGTGGACAATCAAGCGGGTGTGAAGGAGAAAGATTTTGAGCGGGTTGAATTTGAATCCAATTTGTTGGAGGGGGCGCAGATTAAAATGGTTCAGCGTGCTGCGATAACGAGTCTATCGGCTGTTGAACCATCGATCAGCACGACTCATCCCGCTTTTTCACATAATACGTTTGGCAATGTGAATCTTGAAGCCATCGCAGCAGATACAAGCGTTGAAGCCGATCTCGCCGCAGAGACCGATCACATCATTGAAGCCCAAACCGTTGAACAGATTGCAATTGAAACACCTTCAATGAACGCCATCACGCCAAAAAATGGAACAATCGTGCCTTTGAGCAAAGGACTTGATTTGGACGTTTCAGGCTTTATGAAACGTTACACCAATCAAATGCCGCCCATGCGCGTGCAACCATCGCTTGATTTTGAAGATTTGTTGGATCGTGCCCATTTACAGGCGTGGTTGAATCAAAATACACCTGAAGATGTGTTGTTGCATGCGCAAGACGCGCATGAAGAACGTTATGGCGAAGTGGCTGAGGCCATGTTGGCGGATGTGTTGTTCCGTGGTGACGCTGAACAGTGTGCCATGGCCGTTCGCTTGCGCAAAGAGTGGTCAACACCAAGGCCTTTATAACATGCCACGTATCGCTCTTGGGATTCAATACGATGGCACGTCTTATCAAGGCTGGCAATCGCAAGTTCACCGTCAAACAGTTCAAGATGTATTGCAAGATGCATTGTCTCAGTTTGCCACGGTTCCCCTGTCTGTTCAATGTGCTGGGCGCACAGACACGGGGGTGCATGGACTCGAACAGGTTGTTCATCTTGATGTGCCATTTGAGCGCAATGCCAATGCGTGGGTGCGTGGGGTCAATGCATTTTTACCCGATGCGGTTGCGGTTCGCTGGGCGGTGACCGTCGCATCTGAATTTCATGCGCGCTTTGACGCGTTTAAACGCACTTACCATTATGTGATTTATAATCACCCAACGCGATCACCCCTTTGGACAAACCGTGCGGGCTGGTATCATAAGCCCCTAGATGCTGAAAAAATGCACCTTGCTGCACAGGCTTTGATGGGTGAACATGATTTTTCAGCTTTTCGTGCGGCACAATGCCAAGCCAAATCACCGATAAAAACCATGCATGCGATTTCGGTTAAACGCATTGGCGATTTGGTTGTTGTCAGTGTCACCGCAAATGCTTTTCTACACCACATGGTGCGCAATATTGTGGGCAGTTTAATTTATGTCGGGACAGGCAAGCAAACCATTGATTGGCTGGCTTTTCTTCTCACCCAAAAAAACCGCACCTTATCGGCGCCGACATTTGCATCGAGTGGTTTATATTTGGCCGCAATTCATTACGATCAACGGTTTGGTTTACCTGAGCCCAATGACGATCTGATGGCCTTATTGGGTGTGGCGATATGAGTTTCCGATCACAAGAGACAGGACGATTTAAAATATGAGAACCCGAGTCAAATTTTGTGGTTTCAGCCGACCCCAAGATGTTCAAGCCGCTGTGACTGCGGGTGCTGATGCACTTGGTTTTGTCTTTTACGAAAAAAGCCTGCGTTATGTTTCACCAGAAACCGTGACACAACTGGTTCAGCACATGCCTGCATTCGTCAATACAGTTGGATTGTTTGTCAACGCCAGCGTGGAAGAGATTAAAGGCGTACTGAATCAAACGCCAATACAGAACGTGCAATTGCATGGTGACGAAACATGGGACTTTGCGGTACAGTTGCAATACAGTTTGCGACATCCTGTCATTAAGGCCGTGCGTGTCAATGACCGCACGGATTGGACAGAAGTGGCGGCGCACATTGATGCGGTGGCTGGTGTTTTGCTCGATGCGGACAGCATGGGCTACGGTGGTTCTGGTCATGGCTTTGATTGGGCGGTGATTCCCAATAATGTGCGAGGTAAAATTATTTTAAGCGGTGGTTTACAGGCGACCACGATTGCACAGGCGATTCGTGAAGTCAGCCCTTATGCACTTGATGTCTCTTCGGGCATTGAAGCCGATGTAAAAGGTGAGAAAGACGTAGAAAAAATGAATGCTTTTATGCAAGCCGTATCAATGGCCGATGCCGAGCGATGGCGTCGCTAAGATTTAATTTTTTTAATGAAAATGGGCGCAGTGGCTGCATAACCCCTGATTGGAATGCCATGATATTGCCCCAACACGTTTTAAAATCAATGATGCAGGTGTTTTTTTGCTTTATTTGAACAGATTTAAGGAATCCAAATGTACAACTTCCCCGACATCAACGGGCACTTCGGCATCTACGGCGGCCGTTTCGCTTCAGAAACCCTCATTCCTGCGCTCGACGAACTGCTTGAAGCTTATAAAACCATCGTTCCAACCCAAGCCTTTCAAGATGAATACGCTTACGAACTCAAGCATTTTGTTGGTCGTCCATCCCCTATTTATCATGCCAAACGCTTGTCATCTGAAAATGGTGGCGCACAGATTTACCTCAAACGTGAAGATTTGAACCACACGGGCGCACATAAAATCAACAACGTCATCGGACAAGCCTTGCTTGCCCGTCAGATGGGCAAGCCGCGCGTGATTGCTGAAACTGGGGCTGGTCAACACGGTGTTGCCACCGCCACGATTGCGGCGCGTTTTGGGTTGCAATGTGATGTGTTCATGGGTTCTGAAGATGTGGCGCGTCAAGCATCGAATGTGTACCGCATGAAACTCCTTGGTGCTCGCGTGATTCCAGTCGAATCGGGCTCAAAAACCCTTAAAGATGCACTTAACGAAGCCATGCGTGACTGGGTGTCGAACGTGGAAAACACCTTTTACATCATTGGTACTGTGGCGGGGCCACACCCATATCCCGCCATGGTGCGTGACTTTCAGCGGATCATTGGTGATGAATGTTTGGTTCAAATGCCTGAAATGATTAATCGTCAACCCGATGCAGTTGTGGCGTGTATCGGCGGTGGCTCAAATGCCATGGGTATTTTTTACCCCTACATTCCGCATGAAAATGTACGTTTGATTGGTGTTGAAGCTGCGGGTGATGGCGTGGATACCCCTCGCCATGCCGCCAGTTTGGGCAAGGGCAGTGTGGGTGTGTTGCACGGTAATCGCACTTACATCTTGCAAGACAAAAATGGTCAGGTCACTGAGACCCACTCTGTTTCCGCAGGCTTGGATTACCCTGGTGTAGGCCCTGAGCATGCATGGCTCAAAGATACGGGGCGTGCTGAATACGTTGCGATTGATGATGAAGAAGCATTGGCGGCGTTTCACACCTTGTGCCGTGTTGAAGGCATCATTCCTGCGCTTGAATCTTCACACGCGATTGCATATGGTTTGAAATTGGCTAAAACCATGCCGGCCGATAAGGTGATTTTGGTGAACCTGTCAGGGCGAGGTGATAAAGACATGCATACGGTGGCTGAACGCGGCGGTTTGGTGCTGTAGTTAAAAAATCCTCGCTGTGGCGAGGATTTTTTATTATGAAAATCATACGCATTCCATCAAACCATGTTTGACACGACATCTCTTCGCGCAAGGTTTTGTGGGACAAGCTCACAAATTGCATTGGATTGCTTAATTTTTTGAGTGTAACGATTTTACTCACCGTTTTGATTGAAAAAACTCAATAGATGTTGAGGCAACCAATTCAAACGGGGATGGGTTTGCCCATGAATAAATCCAACATGGCCGCCTTGTTCAAGGTAGTGCAGTTGCACATGATGGCTGACCTCGTGGGCGCGGGCGAGGCACGTTGCGGGAATAAAAGGGTCATTCAAGGCATTTATGATCAGTGTTGGGACGGCAATGTGAGGTAGAAACTGCTTGCAGGATGAGCGTTGCCAATAGTCTTCAGCATCTTTAAAACCGTGCAAAGGCGCAGTAATGAAGTTGTCGACATCAAAGAAATTGCGAGATGTTTTGATTTTTTCAGCTGAAATGCCGAGTTCTGGGTAGGCGGCGACTTTGGCAAGTCCTTTGATTTTGAGTGTGCTGAGAAAATGACGCATGTAGACGCGTTGATTAAAACCGCTGGCGAGGGCGATTGAGCCTGCTTTCAAATCGTGCGGAGGGCAAATGGCGGCGGCTTTTTGAACAATGGCAGATGCCGAATGGCCTTGCTCGCCAAGCCATTTGAGCAGCGCGTTGCCGCCCAGCGAAACACCTGTGGCGTAAAGTTGGCTGTTTGGGTATTCTTTAGCGAGGCGGCGTAGAATCCAGTCAATTTCCTGTGAAAAACCTGAGTGGTAAAAAATGGGTTGGCGGTTAAGTTCACCACTGCATGAGCGCCAATGCACGACCACGCCAGAGTCACCATTGTGTGCACATGCGTGCATGAGAGCACGTGCATAAGGGCTTTGGCTGGAGCCTTCAAGTCCATGAAATAAAACAACAAGCCTTTGATTTTGATGTGAAGCCTTATCATGGTTGACCCAATCGAGGTCGATGAAATCATTGTCGGGTGTGTCCCATCGTTCACGCATATAAATGGGTTGTGGGGCGCGCAGGAAGGTGGGGGCGATGGTCTGGATGTGGGCATTGCGTGCCCACCATGGGGGCGTGTAGTGGTGGTGGGTCATGGTGAGTGAATGCCCTTAATCTAAGAGTCTAAGAAATGGTGCATACACGCATCAGTTCCGCTTCCAGCTGTGCGGCAGCACTTGGGTCGTTGAGTTGGTCGGATGACAATATGAACACGTCTTCTAATCGCTCACCCAAAGTGACAATCCGTGCGCTGCGCAGGCGAATATTCATTTGTTTCAAAATATAAGCGATGCTGTACAGCACGCCGTGGCGGTCTGTTGCTGCGAGTTTGAGGACGTACTCACCCTTGTCTGTTGGCGTCAGGCTGACGCGTGGCACAATGGGGAAGTTCCGAGAGCGGGCAGTCAAGCGCCCCAAGTTGGGAGCACGTAGAGCTGGGGCGGTGGTGAGTGTTTCCCTTAGTTCTTGGTTAAGGCGTTGAACAAACAGGGCATCGGCTTGATGTGATTCGGGTAAGAGCACTTGGAAAGTATCAAGCGCGATGCCTTGCCCACTGGTGTAAATTTGCGCATCAAAAATGGATAAATACCGTTGCTGAAAAAAAGAACAGAGGCGAGCAAACAAGTCGGGAACATCTGCGGTGTACACCATGACATGTAAACTGTGGTCATTGTTGAACGGTTTGGTGGCAACAACGGCTGATGTTTTGCCTGTGTGCTTTGGGCGTTGAACAATGTGTTCAGCATGCCATGCGATGGTGGTGGCATCGTGACGCATGAAATATTCGGTATCGAAATCGTTCCACAAGGCTTGTGCTTGCGCTTGAATCTCGGCATTGGGCAGCAGCTCAAGCGCATCCATTGTGCGTTCTTTGAGCATGCTGACAGGGGCTTGGGTTTGTCCTGATAATTCGCGCAGGGTCAATTGGTACAAATCCGCCAACAGTTTATCTTTCCAAGCATTCCAAACTTTTGGACTGGTGCCACGGATGTCAGCGACGGTGAGTAGGTACAAGGCTTGAAGGTTTTCGACACTTTTAACCGTGCTGGCAAAGCGTTGAATCGTCTCCATGTCGGACAGGTCTTCTTTTTGGGCGAAAGTTGACATCGTTAAGTGGTGTTTAACGAGGAAAACCACCAATGTTGTTTGTTTTTTGGTCAACGCATGTTGTTTAGCAAAACGTGCGACTTCGATCGCGCCCAAATCAGAGTGATCGCCACCTCGGCCTTTGGCAATGTCGTGGAACAGGCCTGCGATGTAGAGCAACCAGGGTTGTCCAAATTCTGCCATGACTTGATTGGCCAAAAAATGACTTTGCATGTGTTCTTGTAAAGTGAAGCGGCGTAAGTTGCGCACGACGGTCAGGATGTGCTGATCAACGGTGTAAATGTGGAACAAATCGTGTTGCATTTGGCCGATGATGCGACGGAATGCGGGAATGTAACGTCCCAAAACACCGGTCTGGTTCATCAGCCGGATGGCATGCGTGATGCCGTTATCGAGTTTAAGCAGTCGGATGAATTTAGAACGATTTTCAGGGGTGCGTCGAAATTCGGGGGTGATTAAGTTGCGTGCTTGTAAAATCGCATCCCACAGTTTTGGGGAAAAACCTGTCAAGCCCGTCACTTGTCCATACACATAGAATACGTCAATCAGCAAATGGGGTTTGCGAATAAAAGCATCGTTTCTAACCACATCAAGCACATGATCTACTTCAACAAAGTCAGGAAAGCCTTTGATTTTATGGGCAATATGTGGCGCAGATGGTGGCGATAAAAACAGTTCAAATTTTTGAACAAAGAGGGCGCATTGTTGATAAATCGCTCGGGCTGCCAAGTAATAGCGTTGCATTAGGTGCTCACCCGCCCGTTTGCCATCGGTTTCAAACAAACCAAAAGCGTGCGCCAAGGGTGTTTGTAAATCAAACAACACACGGTTTTCCATGCGTTTGCTGAGGATGTGCAGGTGGGCGCGAATCGCCAACAGTTGGTTTTCACTTCGTTGAATCAAACGCAATTGACTGGCGGTCAGCCAATTGTTGTGGTGTAATTCTTGCCATGTTTGACCAATATTGGCCGCCTTAGCCAACCACAACATCAGATGCAAATCGCGTAAGCCACCAGGGCTTTCTTTGCAATTGGGTTCGAGGCTGTATGGTGTGTCATCAAATTTGGAATGGCGTTGGCGCATTTCCGCCATTTTTTCACGCCAAAAGGTGAGTAAGTCAAAATGACGATTAAAGGCCGCGTAGAACGTCTGGTGGATTTTTTTATCACCAGCCAAATAGCGACCTTCAAGGATTGATGTTTGAATGGATAAGTCTTCAAGCGCATCAGCAATGCACTCATCGATGGTGCGCACGCTATGGCTTAAGGTCACGCCCATGTCCCACAACATGCTGACCCATTGCTCAATGGCAAGAGAGAGCTGTGCCTTTGATTCGGCTGGCAAATGATCTGTTTTGATCAGTACCAATAAATCGATGTCGGAATTGGGTAGAAGTTCTGCGCGACCATAACCACCAATGGCGATCAGACTGGAGGAATGGCGTAAATTGTCAGGTAACGTGCCAATGCAGTGCGCCCAAGCTTCTAATACACACAGATCCGTGAGGTGGGTCAGTTCACGCATTAAGCGACGCACGGCACGTGTTGGGCTGTTGTTTGCTGTGAATTGTGAAAAAAGCATGCTGCGACCCGCTTGGTAACGGGTGCGATCAAGGGCGTGGGACGGCGCTGCAGTGGGCATAAATTTTTAGGCAGAAGGTTGAATGAATGACGGTAAAGCAGGGTAGCCTTCTGATAAGGTCAACACTTCGTAGCCTGTGGGTGTGACCAACACGGTGTGCTCCCATTGTGCCGACAAACTGCGGTCTTTGGTTTTGACCGTCCAGCCATCTGGCATGGTGCGCATGTCACGCTTCCCTGCGTTGATCATGGGCTCAATGGTGAAAATCATGCCTGCTTTCAGCTGCATGCCTTGGCCTTTGATGCCATAGTGTAAAACTTGAGGGTCTTCGTGAAACACTTTACCAATGCCGTGACCGCAGTACTCACGCACCACCGACATGCCATTTTGATGCGCATGGGCAGCGATGGCGGCGCCGATGTCACCCAGCGTTGCACCTTCTTTTACTTGGGCAATACCAATCCACATGCATTCATAGGTGATGTCGCATAAGCGCTTGGCTGCAATCGAGCCTTCGCCGACGATGAACATGCGTGAAGTGTCGCCAAAATAACCTGCTGGTGTGATGACCGTCACGTCAATGTTGGCGATGTCACCGTTTTTAAGCACTTTATCGTCGGAAGGGACGCCATGACAAATCACGTCATTGAGGGAAATGCAGCACGATTTTGGGTAAGGAGGATAACCCAGTGGCTGGTAACCGAGGGTCGCAGGGGTGGTGTTTTGAACATCCACCATATAGTTATGGCATAAACGATCGAGTTCGCCTGTCGTTGTGCCTGCTTTGACAAAAGGGGTGATGTAATCTAAAAGTTCGGAAGCGAGTCGACATGCGATGCGCATGTGGGCGATGTCATTGTCGTTTTTGATGGTAACGGCCATAGGATTCTCTTAATAGATGTTTCAGAATGCGAGCTCTGCGTTGTTTGAACACGGGACTTGAGCTGTTGGATGTTTTGCTATATAATTATAGGCTGTCTTGGGCTCGTTTGCAGAAGTTTTGCGAGCGTACGGGGAAACCCTAAGGTAAGGCTCAAGATAAATCGCGCGTTGGCAGCCATAAGGGTGCTTTGAAATCATGACGATGGATGGGGTTCAGTCCTCACGTTAAGCGGGTTTGTGAATATCAGCTCATCGAACATCAAAATCGGCATGGAACAGTTCATCAGGTTTCGAGCCACAGTGCTTGCCAATGTTAGAAACAACCCTTTTACGAATTAAAGGTATTATATTATGTTAGTTACAATGCGTGAAATGCTCGAAGCGGGCTGCCATTTTGGTCACCAAACCCGTTTCTGGAACCCAAAAATGGCTCCATTCATCTATGGCCATCGCAATAAAATCCACATCATCAACCTCGAAAAAACTGTTGTCATGTACAACGACGCGGCTGAGTTCATCAAAAAAGTAGCTGCACGTCGTGGCACGGTGTTGTTCGTTGGTACAAAACGTCAAGCACGTGACATCATGGCTGAAGAAGCAACACGCGCTGGCATGCCATACGTGAATCAACGCTGGTTGGGCGGTACTTTGACCAATTTCAAAACAGTCATCACCTCAATCAAACGTTTGAAAACAATGGAAGCAGCGATCGAGTCTGGCGAAGCCGACAAAATGATCAAAAAAGAAGCGTTGTTGTTTAAACGTGAATTGGAAAAATTGCAAAAATCAATCGGCGGTATCAAAGATATGGCTGGCGTTCCTGATGCGATTTTTGTTGTGGACATCGGCTACCACAAAGGTGCATTGCTCGAAGCGAAAAACTTGGGCATTCCTGTGATTTCTGTAGTTGACACCAACCATGATCCAAAAGGTGTTGATTTCATCATTCCAGGTAACGATGACTCTGCACGCGCAGTTCGTTTGTACGCTCGCGGCATGGCTGATGCCATCCTCGAAGGTCGTGCGAATGCTGTGAATGAAATCATTGAAGCGGCTAAAGAAGCGTCTGAACCAGAAGAATTCGTTGAAGAAATCAATGATGCATCTGCTGATGCTTAATCACTGAAAAGTGATGTGATGAAAGGGGGCTTCAGAGCCCCTTTTTCGAAAGAATTTCGGAGACCTTGAGGTGTGTTCATCGGGTGTCCCATCATTTGAGCGGTGTTAAACCGCACAAATGGTTGTAGCTTAAATTCAAAAGGGTCTGTGATCCTTTTGTACTGATTATAGGAAGAATTGAAATGACAGCAATTACTGCAGGCATGGTATCGGAATTACGTGGCAAAACTGACGCACCGATGATGGAATGCAAAAAAGCCTTGGTGGAAGCCGAAGGCAATATGGAACGCGCAGAAGAAATCTTACGTGTAAAATTGGGCAGCAAAGCAGGTAAAGCCTCTTCACGCATCGCTGCTGAAGGCGTGGTTGTGGTGTACACCAACGGCACGCAAGGCGCGATGGTTGAAGTCAACTCTGAAACTGACTTTGTTGCAAAAAATGATGACTTTTTGGCATTGGCCAATGGTTGCGCAAAACTGGTTGCAGAACACAACCCAGTCGATGTTGAGGCTTTGTCTGCATTGGATTTGGATGGCAAAACAGTTGAGCAAACTCGTGCTGACTTGATCGGTAAAATCGGCGAAAACATGACCATCCGTCGTTTCGTGCGTTTTGACAGTGACAACAGCTTGGTGTCTTACTTGCACGGTGCAAAAATTGGTGTGGTTGTGTCGTACAAAGGCGATGAAACTGCAGCCAAAGACGTGGCCATGCACATCGCTGCGATGAAGCCAGTGGCTTTGTCTTCTGCTGACGTTCCTGCTAAATTGATCGAAACAGAACGCAAAGTGGCAACTGAAAAAGCCATCGAATCAGGCAAACCTGCTGATATCGCAGCCAAAATGGTTGAAGGTTCAGTGCAAAAATTCTTGAAAGAAGTGTCTTTGTTTGACCAGCCTTTCGTTAAAAATGACAAAGAAACAGTTGCTGCGATGTTGAAATCTAAAGCAACTGAAGTTGCTGGCTTCACCATGTTCATCGTGGGTGAAGGCATCGAGAAAAAGGTTGATGATTTTGCTGCGGAAGTGGCTGCTCAAGTGGCTGCGGCACAAGCTGGAGCTTAATCAAGCTGATCGTTTGATGATAAAAGTGGGCTTTGCCCGCTTTTATTTTGCCCGGAAAGTGGAGCCAGATTGATGGTTTCTCTATTTTCGGATAAAAATGGTTTGAAATCAAAAAAATGATCGATGAACCACGTCGATAGAAATGAACCTCAATGTTTTTTTGAAATGGGCTTGCTTGATGTGTGTGTAGGCTTACTTCAAAAAAGTATTTTTTTGGGTGGATGAGTGCCGATTATTGTTAAAAACAGATCGAAAAGGTGTATCCTGTCGAGAGTTTGTGTCTGGCATTTGGGTGGGTCCATTTCGTATTTATTGGTTAAATATCAAGGAGTTGGTTATGGCGGCTTATAAGCGCGTGTTGTTGAAATTGTCGGGTGAAGCCCTGATGGGCGATGATGCATTTGGTATCAATCGAAAAACCATCGAGCGCATGGTTTCAGAGATTAAAGAAATCTCTGATATGGGTGTTGAAATTGCCATTGTCATTGGTGGTGGTAACATTTTTCGTGGCATGACGGGTGGTGCCGCGGGCATGGACCGTGCAACGGCTGATTATATGGGCATGATGGCGACCATTATGAATGCTTTGGCTTTGCAAGATGCGATGAAACAAGCGGGTATGGATGCCCGCGTGCAATCGGCATTGCGCATTGATCAAGTGGTTGAGCCTTATATTCGCCCACGTGCTTTGCGCCAACTCGAAGAAGGTAAAATCGTGATTTTCGCCGCAGGTACGGGCAATCCATTCTTCACTACGGACACCGCAGCGGCTTTGCGTGGTGTTGAAATTGGTGCTGAAGTGGTGCTGAAGGCAACTAAAGTGGATGGCGTTTATACTGCTGATCCGAAAAAAGACCCAACGGCGACCCGTTACAGCACGGTGAGTTTCGATGAGGCCATCAGCAAGGATTTGAAGGTCATGGACGCGACGGCTTTCGCGCTATGCCGAGATCAAAACATGCCGATTCGAGTGTTCTCGATTGTTAAAGAAGGTGCGCTCAAACGCATTATTGAAGGTTCTGATGAGGGCACTTTGGTTCAGTGTAAGCCTATCTAAGCATTGAGTGATTCTGTCATAAAAAAGCGCGATGATTCGCGCTTTTTTACGCGCCATGCATATGAATACACATGAGTGCGTGTGATGTGGCGGCATGAATGTCTATTAAAGTTTTTCATCTGCAGCTCGCTTCAATTTTTCCTGCCATTCAAACCCAACTTTTGGCAGATTCAGCTCCTCTTGCAGTTGCCGCTCAAGCTCTTCTCGGCCTTGGCGTATGATGCTGGCGAAGTTTTTATCTTCTCGGATGCTTTCATTTTTATGCATGAACTCATAGTTTTTGTCGCGAAAACTGTTGGTGAGTTCACGGGCTTCGTAGGCATCCATGCCCATGATTCTTAGGCATTCTCGGCCAAGGCGCAGTGAACCTTCAAACAATTCCCGTTCGATGACCGTCACGCCAAGTTTACGCAAGTCATAATAGTGTGATACGTCATATGCGCGAGCTGCAATTTCCAAGTGCGGGAAGTGACGCTGGGCAAGGTGAATGATTTTGAGGCAAACTTCTCGGTCTTCAACGGCGACAACCAGCAGTTTGGCTGTTGCTGCGCCAGCGACTTCGAGCAAGTCGAGGCGAGCGGCATCACCGAAATACACCTTGTAACCAAATTTACGCATGGTTTCGATGGTGGATGAATCGTGGTCAAGCACTGTGGGTCGGATGCCCGCAGAAAACAATAAACGGGAGATGATTTGTCCAAATCGCCCGAAGCCAGCGACAATGACTTCCCTTTGTTTGATGTCGGTGTCCATTGTGGCATTGTCTTCTTTGCCTGTGAAGTAGCGGGCATTGATGATGTCGAACAGCTTGATCAATAAGGGCGAGGCGGCCAATGACAGGGCGACGATTAAATTCAGCCATGCGCCTTGTTGCACATTGAATAGCTTTCCTTGTACGGCCAATGCGCCGACGACGAAAGCAAATTCGCCACCTTGCCCGAGCATCAAAGCAAAAGTCAAACGCTCGCGTGCTTGGATGCGTACGATGCCTGCGATGAGGTACAGCAGGATGAATTTGACGGTCATGTAAGCGAGCAATAAGCCCAAAATACGTGGCCACGCGCTGAGCAGCAGCGGGATGTCCATGCTTGAACCAATGGTGATGAAAAACAAGCCGAGAAATAAACCACGAAATGGGTTTAGATCGGCTTCAAGCTCATGTCGATATTCAGAGCTGGCCAGTAGAATCCCTGCCAAAAAAGCACCTAAACCTGCAGAAACACCAACTGAAGTCATCAGTTCCATCACTGCAATCACCAACAGCAATGCGGTGCCGACGAAGAGTTCGCGTGAACCATTTTGTGCCACCCAGCGCAGCATGTAGCGGATTAAATACCTTCCGATAAAGATCACCGCAAGCACTGCGCCAATTGCATTGAGCGCGTTGAATTGTGTTGCACCCGCTACAGGTGCGAGCAGACCGATGGCAATGATGAGTGGAATCGCCGCCATGTCTTGAAACAACAGCACGCCAAAAACACTTTTGCCTGCATCGGTGTTCATTAGATTGCGGTCATTCATCATTTGCACCGCGACGGCAGTTGAGGACAATGCCAGTGCCAGTCCAATGATGAGTGCGGCGGTTGGGTTCATGCCGAGCAAATAGGTTGCACCAAAGAATGCCATAGCACACACCACCATTTGTAAAGCACCAAAAATAAACACGCGGTGGCGCATGTCCCATAATTTCTGACCATCAAGCTCCAACCCAATGGTGAACAGCATCAAGACCACACCCAGCTCGGCCAATGTGTTGATGCTTTCTGTGTTCTCAGTCAATCTAAAGCCATTCGGCCCCAGTGCCAAACCCGCCAACAAGTAACCCAGCACCACACCCAAGCCCAGCCGTTTGGCGATTGGTACCACCAGCACCATTGCGGTCAGGTAAATCATCAAATAAAACAAGATGTTTATTTCACCGTGCATGATCAGCCCCCCATCGTGAAAGCGTGTGTTTTAATAATGGGCGGCTGCGTTTTGAGCTGCGTGAGTTCTGCCACCAAGCGATCACGATAAGCTTCGCTGGCCAGTAATAAGGCATCGTTGCTTAAAGTGCCCGCATCGTGCGTGATAAATGGTGGCAACCATTCCATGCCGCAAAACAAGGCCGTTTGTTGAATGGGCGTAGCAATTTGCGCCATGCTGAAATTGTTGTAACCGTTGGCTGAATAAGAATCCGCATCACCGCCCGTGCTCACAACCCACATCAAGCGTTTGCCGTGCAGGGCTGTGCCATTTTCGCCATATGCCCAACCATATGAAAGGGTTTTTTCCATCCACAACGAGAGCAAGGCCGGTGTGTGATACCAGTGCAAAGGATGTTGCAAGACGATGGTGTGTGATTTAAGCAGAGCCTCTTGCTCAGCGCGGGCATTGATGTGAAAGTCAGGATACAGCTCGTACAATGAACGGATATGAACATCAGGCAGATTGCTGACGGCATCGTGTAGCACTCGATTGCTGTGCGAGTGTGATGGATATGGGTGGGCGTAGATGATGGTGATCATAAAGGGTTTAGGTGTTGCGTGTCATTTGTTTTAGATTTTTAGATAGGGGGCTTTTTTCGATTTCGTATTATAAACACAATGTGGTTGCCATGATGGAGCTGTTGGCAGATGTAGCCCATAGTAAATAACATAGTGAATAATTTTGAGTGGGTGGGATGAACCAATGAAGGAAAGTGTGTCACATGTTTGAAGTGCTCATGTGTCGGGCATTCATTTACATTTGAGCGGGTATTGGCATTCATTTTTTAGATCAATCTGTGTTGAAAGCAACATTTGAACCGATAAAAATGGATGGTTTAAGCCATAAGCAATGCCATTTTTTAAAAAAGACCAAGCCATTTACAGGTATAATCTCGCTTTCAATATGTGGTAATTCTGGTGATAAAATGACAAAATATGTGTTTGTAACAGGCGGCGTTGTGTCGTCTTTGGGTAAGGGCATTGCAGCAGCGTCTTTGGCGGCTTTGTTGGAATCGCGCGGTCTGAAAGTGACCATGCTCAAACTTGATCCTTATATTAACGTAGACCCTGGCACCATGAGCCCAATTCAGCATGGTGAAGTGTTCGTGACTGAAGATGGCGCAGAAACCGATCTGGATTTGGGGCATTATGAGCGATTCATCAGCGCCAAAATGCGCAAGTCAAACAACTTCACCACAGGTCAGATTTACGAATCTGTTTTGCGTAAAGAGCGCCGTGGTGAGTATTTGGGCAAAACCGTACAAGTCATTCCACACATCACCAACGAAATCCAATTGTTCATTGAACGTGGCGCAGCCGCCTCAAACAATGGCCAGACCGATGTTGCGATTGTTGAAATTGGTGGTACGGTGGGCGACATTGAGTCCTTGCCATTCCTCGAATCGGTGCGCCAAATGAGCTTGCGCATGGGGCGTGGTAATTCTGCGTTTGTGCATTTGACCCTCGTGCCATTTATTGCTGGCGCAGGAGAATTAAAAACCAAGCCAACACAACACTCGGTTCAAAAGTTACGTGAAATCGGTATCATTCCGCATGCACTGTTGTGCCGTGCCGATCGCATGATTCCTGAAGATGAACGTGCAAAAATTTCAATGTTCTCGAATATCCCTGCCAATGCCGTTGTCTCAGTGTGCGATGTGGATACGATTTACAAAGTGCCACATCTGTTGTTCGAACAAGGCTTGGATCAAGTGATCTGTGACGAGTTGCGCTTGGATGTACCACCAGCCAATGTGGCGTTGTGGGACAAGTTGGTCGCTGCTTTGGAAAATCCGAAGCATGAAGTGACCATCGGCATGGTGGGTAAATACATGGATCTGACCGAGTCGTACAAATCTTTGATTGAAGCCTTGCGCCACGCGGGTATTCACAATGAAACACAAGTGAACATCGAATATATTGACTCGGAAGATTTTGAAAACAACGAAGCCGAAGTTGAAAAGCAGTTGTCTAAGCTTGACGGCATCTTGGTGCCAGGTGGTTTTGGCAAGCGCGGCACCGAAGGTAAAATTCGTGCCGTACAATATGCCCGTGAAAACAAAGTGCCATACCTCGGTATTTGCCTTGGGATGCAGCTTGCCGTGATTGAGTTTGCTCGCCATGTGGCTGGCTTAGCGAAAGCCAACAGCACAGAATTTGAACCCAATGGTTCACAACCTGTTGTGGCGCTGATCACCGAATGGATGGGCAAAGATGGTTCGTTGCAGAAGCGTGATGAAGCTTCTGATTTAGGCGGTACAATGCGCTTGGGTGCTCAATCATGCCCAGTCAAGGCAGGCACAATGGCATATGATATTTATGGTGCAACAGTCACCGAACGTCATCGCCATCGCTATGAAGTGAACACACAATTCACCCCGCAGCTCGAAAGTGCTGGTATGGTGATTTCGGCACGCACACCAACAGAACAGTTACCAGAAATGATGGAATTGCCCAAAGCAGTGCACCCATGGTTTGTTGGTGTACAGTTTCATCCTGAATTTACATCGACGCCACGCGATGGACATCCGTTGTTCAGTGCTTTTGTGCAAGCCACGTTGCAATCACAAGTCATTTGATCGCTTGATATAAATAGGGGTTTCAGATGATTGAGTTATGGCAGACAATGGACACAAGCTCAAGGGTTATCGTGGTTGCCAGCTTGATCATTACGGTGGTGAGTCTAAAAGGCGTTTTGTGGTTTATTTTCAAACAAAGCAAAAAATAAATGGCTGTTAACCTTTCGAGGATAAAAAATGAAACTATGTGGTTACGATATTGGCTTGGACCAACCGTTCTTTTTAATTGCAGGCACATGCTCGATTGAAGGCCTAGAGATGTCGTTGGATGTGGCGGGGCAGCTCAAAGAAATGACCGAAGCGCTTGGCATTCCATTGATTTATAAAGGCTCTTTTGATAAAGCCAATCGCTCATCAGGCAACACGAAACGCGGTGTGGGCATCGAACATGGTTTGAAAATTTTGGAGGAAGTGCGCCGCCAAACGGGTTTGCCTGTTTTGACCGATGTTCATGACATCGAGCACATCGCCGAAGTGGCGAGCGTGGTTGATGTGCTGCAAACGCCTGCGTTCTTATGCCGCCAAACCGATTTTATTCGAGCGGTTGCGCAAAGTGGCAAACCCGTGAACATCAAAAAAGGGCAGTTCCTTGCGCCCAATGACATGAAAAACGTGGTTGAAAAAGCACGCAGCGCGGCGCGTGAAATGGGTTTAAATGAAGACAATTTCCTCGCTTGTGAGCGTGGGGTCAGCTTCGGCTACAACAACTTGATTTCTGACATGCGCAGCCTCGCCATCATGCGCGAATCAGGTGCACCCGTGGTTTTTGATGCGACCCATTCCGTGCAATTGCCTGGTGGGCAAGGCAGCACCAGCGGTGGCCAACGTGAGTTTGTACCTGTCTTGGCGCGTGCGGCAGTGGCTGTTGGTGTCGCAGGTGTCTTCATGGAAACGCATCCAAATCCAAATGAAGCGTGGTCAGATGGTCCGAACGCTGTGCCTTTATCGCGCATGAAAGAGTTGTTAACGACACTCAAAGCATTGGATGTGGCTGTGAAAGCCAACGGCATGTTTTTAGAAGATAATTTTAATACGTGGTAAAACCAAAAAAACGCAAAACGGGTATCGTTTTGCGTTTTTTTGAGTAAATTCATTTTTCAAAAGGCTTTTTTATGAGCAATCCAGCTTACGTTGTATTTAATGTCAATGTGACCGATCCTGAGCAATACGACAAATACCGCGTGTTTTCAGGACAAGCGATGGCCGAGCATGGCGCCGAAGTGTTGGTGCGTGGCGGGGAAATGACGGTTTTAGAGGGTTCAGCACATGCGCGCACCGTTATTCTGAAGTTTCCATCGGTTGAAAAAGCACAGGCTTTTTATGATTCGGAAACCTACAAAACTGGGCGTGAGCTGCGCAAAAATGCAGCCGTTGCTGATATTTTCATTGTTGAAGGCGTTGCCTAAAAAGCATCCCTAAATGTTTATTTTTTTGATTTTAAATTGAAGCTTGATGGTTCAAACCGTTGAGAACAATCACAAGCCGCGTGAGGGTGCGGACAATTTTTTTAATTAAGGAGAAGAAATGAGTGCAATTATTGACATCGTAGGACGTGAAATTTTAGACTCACGTGGCAACCCAACGGTTGAGTGCGAAATTTTATTGGAATCAGGCGCGACAGCACGTGCGGCTGTACCATCGGGTGCATCAACGGGCTCACGCGAAGCGATTGAATTGCGTGATGGTGATAAATCACGTTACCTTGGCAAAGGCGTTTTAAAAGCTGTGGATCACATCAACACAGTCATTGCGGACACCATCATTGGCATGGAATCCACAGAGCAAGCTTTGATTGACCAAACATTGATTCAGCTCGATGGTACGGACAACAAATCGAACTTGGGTGCGAATGCTTTATTGGCTGTTTCAATGGCCGTTGCTCGTGCATCAGCACAAGAGGTGGGTTTGCCTTTATACCGTTATTTTGGTGGTTCAGGTGCGATGCAGCTGCCTGTACCCATGATGAACATCGTCAACGGTGGTGCACATGCGGATAATAACCTCGAGTTTCAAGAGTTCATGGTCATTCCAGCTGGTTTTGATTCATTCCGTGAAGCCTTGCGTGCTGGTGCAGAAATTTTCCATGCGTTGAAAAAAATCTTGCATGACAAAGGTATGAACACTGCCGTGGGCGATGAGGGTGGTTTTGCGCCGAATTTTCAATCAAATGAAGAGTGCTTGAATACTGTATTGACTGCAATTGAATTAGCAGGTTACACCGTGGGTGAGCAAATTTTGATTGGATTGGATTGCGCAGCATCCGAGTTCTACAAAAATGGCAAGTATGAATTGCCAGGCGAAAATTTGAGCCTCAGCAGCAAAGAAATGGCCGATTATTTGGCTAATTTGGCCGATAAGTTCCCCATCATTTCAATTGAAGATGGTATGGCCGAAGGCGATTGGGATGGTTGGAAATATTTGACCGAAATTTTAGGTCATAAAGTTCAAATCGTAGGCGATGACTTGTTTGTGACCAACACCAAGATTTTGAAAGAGGGCATCGATAAAGGCATTGCTAATTCGATTTTGATCAAAATCAACCAAATCGGCACATTGACAGAAACTTTTGCAGCGATTGAAATGGCCAAGCGCGCCAACTACACCGCTGTGATCAGCCACCGTTCAGGTGAAACCGAAGATTCAACCATCGCTGACATTGCGGTTGGTTTGAACGCAGGTCAAATCAAAACAGGTTCATTGTCACGTTCTGACCGCATTGCGAAGTACAACCAACTCTTGCGCATCGAAGAGGCTTTGGGTGAAACAGCAAGTTACCCTGGCAAACGTGCATTTTATTGCATCAAAGCTTAATTTCAGTTGTAAAAATTAAGCGGGCCACAAAAAATCCACGGTATACCGTGGATTTTTTGTGCGGGTTTATTTTGAATGAACAATCAAGCGTGGTTCCTCGGCTTGATCGCTCCAATCGATATACCCCCAGCGGGTTTTGTCCTCATTCTCACAATCCCAATCGGGTAAAACAATGCGCGTTGTATCAAATGTCAGGTGTGTGCTGGGTTGATGGGTGTGTCCGTGGATCATGTAGCGGACATGATGCTTATCAAACCACTGTGCTGCGCTTTGAGCGGGAACGTCTTGTTTGATTAAACGTCGTGCGTGGGCTTCTGCGTTGTACTCGCGTTGTTGTGATTTTTTTCGCATGCGGCGAGCTAAAGCGTTACGTAAAGCAAGGGGTGCCATCAAGAATAGTTTTTGGATGAGGCGAATCTGAACGACACGCCGATATGCTTGGTAGCCCGTGTCTTTTGTACACAGTTGGTCGCCATGGGTCAACAAGACCGCATGACCGTTGATTTTTAAGATACAAGGATCAGGTAAAGGCACCATGCCTGCTCGACGGGCAAACTGTTCACGGAGCAAAAAATCGCGGTTACCTGCAATAAATCCAATGAATAATCCGCGCTGCTTGAGCTTGATCAGGGCGGAAATCACCCGCATTGCGGCAGGATTGGCATCTGCGGTGTCGTCGCCCACCCAATATTCAAATAAATCACCGAGAATCAACAGTGATTTGTAATGGGGGGCAATGTCTTGGCAAAAGGTTTCGAATTTCGCCAAAGTGTGCGGCATGTCAACGGTTAAGTGCAGATCTGAGATGAAACAACATGCCCCGCGCAATTCGCGTGGATGGCTTTGATCCATGAGGCGAATCGGGACGGGGCTTTTTCTGTGCACGTGATGCTCAAATAAATGATGTTGTTTGCGAGTGCCTTTTATTAATGCATTCGCAAGGCATTAAATGATTTAAATTAAATCATTTCCGCTTTTTCGATGATGACATCTTCAGCAGGAACGTCAGAGTGGCCGCCCGCACGCGTGGTTTTTACTTTTTTCATGGCATCAATGATGTCCATGCCTTCTGTAACTTTGCCAAACACCGCATAGCCCCAGCCTTGTGATGTTGGCGCAGAGAAATTTAAGAAATCATTGTTTGTGACATTGATGAAAAACTGAGCTGTCGCCGAGTGTGGGTCTGATGTACGTGCCATTGCAATGGTGTATACATCATTTTTTAAGCCATTGTCTGCTTCATTGTTAACTGGGGCATTGGTTGGTTTTTGTTTCATGCCTGCTTCAAAACCACCACCTTGAATCATGAAGTTAGAGATGACACGGTGAAAAATGGTGCCATTGTAAAAACCAGCATTCACGTATTCAATAAAATTAGCAACCGTTTTGGGTGCTTTTTCAGCATTGAGTTCGACAACAAAAGTACCGTGGTTGGTGGTAAAGCGTACTGAAGACATAACATTCCTTGGTGATTGAATCAAAATAAATGGGGCAGCAGGGCAATGGAGCCGATTTGATGCCGTTTCAGAGGTGCTCTGATGGGTGTGATTTTACAGGGAATACCGATAAAATGCCACTCAGGCATGAATTCTTAAGAAAAACTCATGTCGCTGCGTTGTTCTTTATAAGCCACCACGGCCTGATTTATCGCGGACACGCCCAATAATTTCCACTTCTTCTTCGATACTGACGGTGACATCATCGTAATCTGGATTTTCTGATTGCAGCTTAAGCTGCCCTCCAGGAATTTTCTGTAAACGCTTGATGTACAGTTCTTCACCAATGCGCAGTGCATAGATTTTGCCATCGACGACATTGGTTTCTTCTCGGTTGATGAGCACCACGTCGCCATCCCACAGTACGCCCTGCATGGACGTGCCTTGAACGCGAACACGGACACATCGTTTAGGATTTAAACTTTGCTTTTTAAAAAAGTCTTCACGATAGCTCGCGCTGCTGTCTGCAGCGCCTTCTTCAAATAACATGGCGCCATGCCCAGCAGAAAAGCGAATGTTGTATTCAGGGATTTCCAGATAATCGTTTGATTGAACGGGGGTGCCGAACAACAGCTCTTGCATGCTTAAATTCACCAATGCGGCACATTTCTCTAGGTTATCCCAAGAGGGCATGATGCCTCGATTGAGCCAATTGCTTAGCGTATTGTCGGACACGCTGAGCGCTTGAGCCGCTTGATTTTGAGCCAAGCCTATATTTTTTAGTGCATTTTTAAAATTAATTGCGAAAGACATACAAATCTCCTTTGTATTTATGTTGCTATTATACAAAAATAAATTGTAATTGTCTTGTTTTTATGTTGACAAATGCCAGGTGTGTCTTTATAGTAAATACAAGTTTGATTTGTATTTTACAAATTGTAATTGTTTTGCAAACAAATTAATCGCTTTTTAGTTTCTATTCTGAATTGGAGAGATGAATGAAAACAGCACTTTTACCCATAGAGAAAAACCCAGCATGGATTCACATGGGGCAATATGAATCATTTGATGATGCGCTTGCTGCCATTCGATATTACGAAGTCCGTCATGCCAAATGGTGCGCAATTCGTGCGCACATTCAGCAGAGGATTGGTTCTGTTTTCAAAAGCATGATTTAAAAATAGAGGGTTGATGGTGTGATCACCGTTCACGTCGCCATTTGGCTGGATCGCGTTTCTCATCCACAACTTTTCGGCGGCGAGCCATCGGGTCTATGAGCAAAGGACGATAAATTTCAATGCGATCTTTGTCGTGCAAGCGATCATCTGGGGTTGCACGTAAGCTGTAGATGCCCAAATGAAGGGTTTCGATGGGCATGTCAGGGTGTTGATTTAAAAAACCACTGGCCAAAATGGCATCACGCACCGTGGCTGTTTCACTCACAACCACATTTATGTTAAATAATGTGCCATTTTCAGCCATATACACCACACTCACTCGAATGTCAGCGTGCATACAGTACTTTCGCTCGACTAATGAAACCATCAATGAAAGTTTGCGCAATTAAGTTAAATACGGGGCCAATTGCAAGGGCAAAAAGCTTGTTAGAGAATTCATAGTCCAAGTCAAACTCAACGCGAACACCATCGTCATCGCCTATTGGGGCAAATAGCCACGTGCCGGTGAGGTAGCGAAAAGGACCGTCTTTGAAATGCATGGTCATGGTTTTGTATGGCTCATTGACATTGCTGGTGCGAAAGGTCTGTTGCAAGCTTTTAAAGGCAATGGTCACAGATGCTTCGAGTGATGTGTCGGTGCGTGAGTGCACGACGGCACCGCCGCACCAAGGCAAAAATTGAGGGTAGTCTTCGACTTTTTCTACGAGGCTGTACATTTGCTCCGCGGTGTAGGGTAATACAACTGTTTTATGAACCTTAGGCATCTTTTCTTCCAATTTTGCTACAATGGCGGTAATTGTAACAAAAATCCGTGCTCACGCACATCTGCCGTAGGTTCAATATGAGCATTGCCAATAATAAAAAAGCATTTCACGACTATTTCATTGAGGAAAAATTTGAAGCAGGTTTGGTTCTTGAGGGTTGGGAGGTCAAAGCCATTCGCGCTGGGCGTGTTCAGCTCAAGGACACGTATGTCATCATTCGCAACGGTGAATTGTTTTTATTGGGTGGCCACATCAGCCCATTGATCAGTGCATCCACACACATCCATCCCGATATGACACGCACACGCAAGTTGCTGCTGAAAGAGGATGAAATTAAACGTTTGATCACCAAAGTAGAGCAACGTGGTTTCACCATTGTCCCGTTGGATTTGCATTTTTCGCGCGGGCGCATCAAGTGTGAAATTGCATTGGCACGAGGTAAAGCACAGCATGACAAACGTCAATCTGAAAAAGAGCGTGAATGGCAGCGTGAAAAACAAATGGTCATCAGCAAATTCAATCATGGAAAATAAACAGTAGAAGAGGGTGTTAAAAACACCAAACGCCGTTTATAATGTCGAAGTTTTCCGCAGCGGGTGTAGTTCAATGGTAGAACGAAAGCTTCCCAAGCTTTAGACGAGGGTTCGATCCCCTTCACCCGCTCCAGTAAAGCAACCAATTTAGGACAGATGGATGAGTGGTTTAAGTCGCACGCCTGGAAAGCGTGTATAGGTTCATAGCCTATCGGGGGTTCGAATCCCCCTCCGTCCGCCATAAATATCAATAAAGTCAAATGCTTGGGCGTAAATACAGACCTAAAAATACATTGCATTGCGTCTGTATTAAGCGGGTATGGTCTGTGTCTTGGTCAGTTTATTTGGTCAATTAAGTTCTGTGAAAAAATAATGCCTACTTTCCCTAGCCTTCATGGAGAGAGATTGTGTGTGGTAGGGCACTCGGAATGATCTTTGTTGTATATCATTATTAAAAAACGCCTCAGCGCACAAGTGCTGAGGCGTTTTAATGTTTAAACAGACCCTAACGGAATGGCATAAACATATTTTCCCTTGTTCTTTATTTAGATCCTTCAACTGCATTTTGCGGTTGCAACACTGGATGCACTTTTTCTACAATGAGCTCTTGATTGAGGGTGAAGTTTGCCGTTTTGCGAATGTCTTGTGAGGACGTGCCCGCATAAACGGTGTAGTTTCCTTGCTCAGCCACCCAGCTTGAGCGGTCAGGATCAAATGAAGATAAATCCATTGGTTTGAGCGCAAAGTGCAAGGTTTGCTTTTCGCCAGCCTGAAGCAGTTTTGTCTTGGCAAAAGCACGCAATTCTTTAATGGGCTTAGCTAACTTGCCTTTAGGGGCGCCGACATAGATTTGCACCACTTCTTTACCCGCAGTACGGCCTGAATTGGTCACATTCACATCAATGTCAACTTGTCCAAGATGAGGGCTCGTCACACGAATGTCATCATAAGTGAAATCGGTATAGCTTAAACCGTGACCGAATGGATAGGCTGTAGCAATTTTGGCTTTGTCAAAATAACGATAGCCCACGCCAATGCCGTCGGTGTATTCAATTTCAGCCGCTTGATCGCCACTGGTGAAATCGTGATTGTTTGGGTCTTTGGGGATCAGGACTGTGCCAGGGAAGTTACCAGAAGATGGCTCGTCAGTGTATTGCATGGGGAAGGTCATTGTCAGCTTGCCCGATGGATTGACCTTTCCTTTCAAAATATCAACGATGGCATGACCTGCTTCTTGCCCTGGCAACCACGTGAGCAAAATGGCATCGGGGATGTCACGCCAACTGGCGGTTTCAATCACCCCCCCCACATTCAAAACCACCACCACTTTTTTGTTTTTGGCATGAAAAGCTTGAGCCACATCTTGAAGCAATTGCTTTTCGACCTCGGTCAAATTGAAATCAGCATCAAGGTGGCGATCAGCAAATTCGCCTGAGTTTCTCCCCAAAGCCACGATGGCGATTTGCTGCTCATCGGCCATTTGGGCAATGAGTTGAGGGGCGACTGTTTTCAAATCCAATTCAAGCACTGGCGGTGGCAGCAAGAAAGGATTGCCTGCTGGATGTTTGGACTTGATGTCGGTGATGTATTGGCTGTACATGCCTTTGACGTGTTCGTCAACACTGTATCCCGCTTGTGCCAAACCTTCAGGTAGAGAAATGATTGTTGCGGCATGCACATCACCACTGCCTGTACCACCTTTTACCAGGTCATAAGCGGCATTACCAAATAAAGCGACTTTTTTGATGTCGACATTGAAAGGCAAAGTTTGCATCGTGTTTTTGAGCAGCACCATGCCCTCACTGGCGGCCATACGGGATATTTGGGCATTGGCGGTGAGGTTGGGGTGATTGCTGTACGCGTATTTTTTGAACGAAGGGGTTTGCACGATGGTTTCTAGGATGCGTGCAACATTGTTGTCCAAGGTATCGGCAGGTAACGTTTTGTTTTGAAGTGCAGTCAGCAAGGTTTTGTGCTGAAAGTCAGTACCGGGCATCAACAGGTCATTGCCCGCCTTCATTTGTGCGACAGCATCCTGACCGCCAAACCAATCGCTCATGACCATGCCTTTGAATGCCCACTCATCACGCAATATTGTACTCAGCAAATCATGATTTTCAGAGGCATAAGTGCCATTGATTTTGTTGTATGACGACATGACCGTCCAAGGTTTTGATTTTTGTGTGGCAATCTGAAAACCACGCAGATAAATTTCACGGATTGGACGTTGATCAACCTTGATGTTAATGACATTGCGGTTGGTTTCATGGTTGTTGAGGGCAAAATGCTTGATTGACGTGCCCACACCATTGCTTTGCACGCCATTAACGTAGGCGGCAGCGATGTGACCTGAAATGACGGGATCTTCAGAATAGTATTCAAAACCACGCCCGCCTAAAGGATTGCGCTGATTGTTCAAGGCGGGTGCGAGCAAAATATCCACACCGTATTCTTTCGCCTCATTGCCAATCGCTGCGCCGACTTGTTTAACCAAATCCGTATCCCAGCTGCTGGCCAGAGCCGTGCCAATTGGAAACGCGGTGGCAAAATAGGTTGCTGTGTCATCTGGGCGGTGGGGTTGAATGCGCAGACCTGCGGGGCCATCAGCCAATACAATAGAAGGAATGCCCAAACGAGGAATGGCAAATGTGGTGCCTGCTGCGCCAGGCACGCGGCCATTGACTTCACCCACCACAGGTGCTTTTTTATCTTCTGACAAGCCAGGGAAATGCATGCCTGTGCCCATCACCAAACTGACTTTCTCTTCTGGCGTCATGGCGGCAATCACCGATTGGATGGATTGTTTACCCAGCTGTGGAACGGCGCCGCCTTGTGCCAAGCATTGGCCACTGATGAGCAAGGTCGTGAGCCATGTGAATGAAAATTTTTTTTGCATGATTGTCCCCTGTTTTTAATGTCGTTTTGGTGTGATTGGCTTCATCCTTGGTTGGTCTGAAGTTGTTTTGGAGTATATATTAAGATTTAATTTTTGTGTTTAAAAAATAGCAGCAAGTAAAGTAAATAAAGCTGGTAATGCAGCTGATCATTTTTAATTTTTTTTGGTATGAGGGGCATTTGTGGTGCTCAATGTGATGTTCAATTAAGTGGCTCATCCAATGGTGTTCAAAGGGTTTGGTTGGCGTTGTTTGATTTCATTTGATTGTTTCAAAAGTAATGTGCGCGTTATGTGCGTTGACCTAAATTTCAAAGGTGTGATGACGGCAAAGTGTGCGATAAAAAAATTTCACTTTTTCCATCAGTCCAAAGCACAGACAACTTCGCCAAGTGGTGGCTTTTATCGTACAATGTCGAGACTTGCCCTGTGGGCTTTTAGGACTTTTAGTATGACGCAATTTACAACACCCCTTTATTCAAAAATCATCGGCACGGGCAGTTTTTTGCCCAATGCGGCTGTCGGTAACGACGAGTTGGCTGCTCGTTTGGCGAAAGACAATGTTGAAACATCAGACACTTGGATCCGCGAGCGCACGGGCATCACCCAGCGTTACATCGCATCGCCAGAACAAACGGCCAGTGAGTTGGGCGCTCATGCTGCACGTGCAGCACTTGAAATGGCTGGCATCACTGCGGATCGCGTTGATTTGATTATTGTGGCGACTTCAACGCCAGACTCGACTTTTCCAAGCACCGCTTGTTTATTGCAAGCAAAAATTGGTGCCGATCATGCGGCAGCTTTTGACGTCATGGCAGTGTGCAGTGGTTTTGTGTATGCTTTGACGACAGCCGATGCAATGATCAAGTCAGGTCAGACACAGACTGTTTTGGTGGTTGGGGCAGAGGTGTTTTCTCGATTGATGGATTGGAAAGACCGCACAACCTGTGTATTGTTTGGTGATGGTGCTGGCGCTGTCGTCTTACAGGCTTCGGATGAACCTGGAGTTTTGGCCAACCGTTTGCATGCAAATGGTAAGTTGGCGCACATTTTGACTGCGGAAGGCTCAATCAACGGTGGCAGTGTTGTGGGTGATCCGTTTTTGCGCATGGATGGTCAAGCAGTCTTTAAACAAGCGGTTTCAGTTTTGGGCGATGTTGCAAAAGAAGTGCTTGCTGCGGCGAATTTGACTGCAGACGATGTGGATTGGTTGATCCCGCATCAAGCCAATGTGCGTATTTTACAGGCCACAGCGAAGCGTTTGGGTGTGTCGATGGATAAAGTCATCACCACGGTGCATTTGCATGGCAACACATCTGCGGCCTCTGTGCCATTGGCGCTGGATGTGGCGGTGCGTGATGGGCGGGTTAAAAAAGGTCAAGTCATTTTACTGCAGGGCGTGGGCGGTGGTTTCACATGGGGTGCTAATTTGGTGCGTTTTTAGTCTGAACACATGCCTTAAAAAAAGCGAGAATGGTTCTCGCTTTTTTGTTTATAGGGGGGAGTGATGACGCCTTGAGTTTAAACCGTCACATTGGTGGCATGATGTGTTGCCGTCGATGCCTGTGCACATCAATTTTGACACTTCATCAGGTTCTATGCGGCTTAACACGATTTTATTTTAATCAAATCACGTTTTTAACTGCGCATTGGCCGTGCAAAGCGAAGCCTCATGCGCGTGATTTCATATATGATGTGGTCTATTTCCAGCACCGTTTTCAGTCAGTCAGGACAAAGTTATGTTAAAAATATCTGCCGCTCAAATTCCAGCCCGCATTGGTGACTTTGCTTACAATGCGGGTCATGTTTTACGCGCCGCCGCCAATGGCCAACAGCAGGGCGCGCACATCGTGATCACCCCTGAGTTGTCATTAACGGGATACATCCCTGAGGACCTGTTGATGCGCCCCGCATACCGCGCAGCGTGCGAGAAGGCCTATCATGATTTGTGCGAAGCTTTGACGCAGTATCCCGATCTATATGTGTTGATTGGCCTGCCCACTTGGTTTGAGGAGGGCGTTAAGCTGCGCTCGTACAATAGTATTGCGATCGTGCAGGGTGGGGTTGAGGTGCAGCGCGTGCATAAACAAAAATTACCCAATCAGGCCGTTTTTGATGAGCTACGTTACTTTGCCGTGGGTTGTGTACCTGAGCTCATTGAAATTCAAGGGGTGAGCATCGGTGTGTTGGTTTGCGAGGATGCATGGCACAGCGCCCCCGCGTTGGCTTTGAAAGACAAAGGGGCTCAGTTGTTGCTTGTGCCAAATGCCTCGCCATTCCATGTGAATAAAATGGAAAAGCGCTACACGGTTTTGCGTGCACGCGTGAAAGAAACAGGTTTGCCGATGTTGTATGTGAACCGAACGGGTGCACAGGATGAATTGGTGTTCGATGGCGGTTCGTTGGCTTTGAATGGTGACGGTGAGTTGCGCATGCAATTGCCACTGTTTACAGACATTTTAGAAGAAGTCATTTTTGACATCAACAAACAAGTTTTTCATAAAGACATGCAAATTCACATGCTGTCCGCCGAAGAGCAAATTTATCGTACTTTGGTGATGGGCGTGAAAGAATACGTGGCGACCACGGGCTTTAAACGGGTCGTGTTGGGCTTGTCGGGTGGTGTCGATTCAGCACTGACTTTGGCGGTCGCGGTTGATGCATTGGGTGCAGACAATGTGCACGCGATCATGATGCCCACACGCTATACCGCACAAATGTCGTTGGATGATGCGCAAGAGATGGCACATCGGGTGGGTGTGAAATACGATGTGGTGGCGATTGAGGACATGTTCAATTTGTATGTCAATACGCTCACACCTGTGTTTGGAGACAAACCCGCTGATGTGACCGAGGAAAATTTGCAAGCACGCATTCGTGGTGTGATTTTAATGGCGGTATCGAACAAGCACGCAGCGCTTGTGCTCAATACGGGCAATAAATCAGAGCTGGCAACAGGCTATTGCACATTGTATGGTGACATGGTGGGTGCATTTGCGGTACTTAAAGACGTGTATAAAACCGTGGTATATAAAGTGTGTGAATGGCGCAACGGCACCGAACAATACGATGTGCGTGATCCGATTCCCAACAACATCATCACCCGTGCGCCATCGGCTGAGCTGCGTGACAATCAAAAAGATCAAGACAGCTTGCCGCCTTACGAGGTGTTGGATGACATTTTGGAACGCTATATTGAACAGCGTCAGCCGATTAAAACCATTGTTGCTGCGGGGCATGATGAGGCGACAGTGAAGCGCATTGCACGGTTGGTGCGCATCAATGAATACAAGCGCCGTCAAGGTGCGCTCGGGCCTCGTGTCACGACCTTGGCTTTTGGTAAAGACTGGCGCATGCCGATCATGAATAATTTTAACGAATAAGACTCGCCATGACCTCTACTTTTTTTTGGCACGACTATGAAACCTTTGGTGCGGTGCCACGTCGAGACCGTCCCGCGCAATTTGCGGGCATTCGCACCGATGCCGAGTTAAATGAAATCGGTGAACCCGTTGAGGCTTTTTGTCGCCCAACCCCTGATTATTTACCTGAGCCGCGGGCTTGTCTGATTACCCACATCACGCCACAAAAATGTTTGGAAATGGGGGTGGCTGAACATCAATTTGCCAACATCATTGAACGTGAATTGGGTGCGAATGGCACGATCGGCGTCGGTTACAATTCGATTCGCTTTGACGATGAAGTGACGCGCCACTTGTTTTGGCGTAATTTAATTGACCCTTACGCGCGCGAATGGCAGAACCAATGCGGTCGTTGGGATGTTTTGGATGTGGTGCGCACCGCGCATGCTCTGCGTCCAGAAGGCATTGAATGGCCGATAGGTGCGGATGGTAAAGTCAGTTTTCGACTGGAATTGTTAACCCAAGCGAATGGCATCGCCCACGAAAAAGCACATGATGCGGTGTCCGATGTGCGTGCAACGATTGCATTGGCACGCTTGATCCGGACAAAGAACGCAAAGTTATTTGATTTTTGTTTGGCCTTACACAAAAAAGACCGTGTATCTGACGAAATTGGTTTGATTGGAGCTGCGGGTAAACCATTTTTACATGTGTCAGGCATGTTCCCTGTTGAGCGAGGTTGCTTGGGGGTGGTTTGGCCTTTGGCGCAACATCCGACCAATAAAAATGAAATCATTGTGTGGGATTTGGCACATGATCCGCGTGAATTGCAGGGCTTGTCGGTTGATGAGATTAAGCTGCGCATGTTTTCCCGAGCAGATGCATTGGCGGAAGGCGTGACGCGTCTACCAATCAAAACCATCCACATCAACAAATCCCCGATTGTCATTGGTAATTTAAAAACGCTTAAGCCCGAAATGGCTGACAAATGGTCGATTGACATGGCGCAGGTGGCTGAACATGCGAAACATGCCGCTCAGTTAGTGGACATGAGTGCCACGTGGCGAGATGTGTTTCACCGTGATTTTGGGGATGCTCTGGATGTTGAACAGGACTTATACGGCGGTTTTGTGGGCAATGGTGACCGCCGCGTGCTCAATGATTTACGTGCCCTTGATGTTGAAAGAATAGCCAAAGCCAAACCCAGTTTTGTTGATGCTCGCTTAGAAGAGCTGTTTTGGCGCTACCGTGCACGAAATTTCCCTCAGTCTTTGGATGCTCAAGAGCAAGCTGAATGGCGCGCACACTGTGCCAATCGCGTGCTTCATGGGGCTGGCGGTGGTTTAACGGCCAATGCATTGTTGACCCAGCTTGATGAGCTGGGTGATGAATTGTCTGATACCAACGATGTAGAAGGGCAAGAAATTTTAGCTGAACTGTATGATTATGCCAATGGATTGGCAGATTATCTGTCTTGATGCGGTTTCAATCCCATGTTTGTTGCGGCTATGGATGGGTGCAAGGATTGAGATCAAAATGGTGCACAGTTATTATTAAAATAGGTAAAACTACGTTTTTTGTGAAACGACTGTGCTCTTTTGATGCATTTACGCACTTGCAACATGTAAAAAATATGTTAGACTTTAATTGACAAAATAGTCTACGACTTGCATTGCGAGTCTGTTTTTATAATTTTTTACACTGGAGAAAGACGATGAGCAATCGTAAAGTAGCCTTATTAAGTGGCAGCATTTTTGCCATGTTCATGGCAGCATGTACGCCTAAACAAGAAGCAAAACCTGCGGCTCCCGCAGCCGATGCCACTAAACCAGCAGCCACTGCACCCGCAGCCGAAGCCATGAATTTGAAGTTCGGTACCGATGCAACGTACGCTCCATTTGAGTCGACTGACGCGTCTGGTGCAATTGTGGGTTTCGACATCGACATTGCCAATGCGATGTGTGAAGAAATGAAGGCCAAATGCTCATTCATCAATCAAGCATGGGAAGGCATCATTCCAGGTTTGACCACCAAGAAATATGATGTGATTGCCTCTTCAATGAGCATCACACCTGAACGCAAACAATCGGTTCGTTTCACTCAAAAAGTTTGGAGTGCACCGAATCGCTTTGTGGCCAAAGAAGGCAGTGCATTGCAAATCACACCAGAAGGCATGAAAGGTCATGCCTTTGGCGTTCAGCAGGGCACGATTCAAGAAACCTATGCTAAAAAATACTACCCAGATGCAAAAATCAAGAGCTATAAAACCATTGAAGATGCATATGCTGATTTGGCAGCAAAACGCATTGAAGCGGTCTTTGCCGATGGCGTGGTCTTGAGTGATGGATTCTTAAGCAAGCCAGCGGGTAAAGGCTATGCTCAATTGGGCGCGGATGTGCCGAATGCGGCTGATCCAGTGATTCTGGGTGATGGCACTGGTTTTGCAGTGCGTAAGGAAGATGCTGAGTTGGCAGATAAATTGAACAAAGCATTTGATGCGATTCGTGCCAACGGCAAATACAAAGCGATTGCCGATAAATACTTTAAGTTTGACATCTACGGCAGCTAATTGGCTCATGTAGATAAACAAGTGCCCTTCATGGGCACTTGTTGTATGGTCTAATTGCCTGACCTATTCATCACACATAACAATCAAATATAGCATCGTTAAATTAAATCTAAATTTATTTTTTGCTATAAAAAACAAATCATTACCAAGCCAGAGGCTGTGTTATGGATAAAATAAATATCATCATGCAGTACATGCCACGCATATTAAGCGGTGCATGGCTGACATTGGCGGTGGCATTGCTGTCATTCGCACTTTCTTTTGCTTTGGGTTTGCTGGGCGCCAACATGCGTTTGTCCAAAAACAAACTCATCAACGGCATAGCGACAGCTTATTCCACCATTGTTCGCGGTGTGCCCGACTTGGTTTGGATGTTTCTCATTTATTATGGTTTGCAATACTGGCTGAATGATTTTGCTGAAGCATACAATTACGAAACCATTGAAATCAGTCCGTTTATGGCCGGTGTATTCACGATTGCATTTATTTTTGGTGCTTATTTCACAGAAACGTTTCGTGGTGCCATGTTGGCGATTCCATCTGGCCAAATGGAGGCAGGTTATGCGTACGGCATGAGTGCTTGGCAGGTGCTCAAGCGGATTACTTTCCCTTTGCTCATGCGCTTTGCTTTGCCTGGGGTGAAAAACAATTGGCTGGTGCTGACGAAAACCACTGCATTGGTGTCGATTGTCGGCTTGGACGATGTGACCCGTTTGGCGCAGCTGGCTGGTAGTAAGGAGCAAATGTCTTTCATGTTCAACTTGGTTTCAGCATTGTTGTTTTTGTTATTGACCACGGTGTCTTTGGTCGTTTTCCGTAAATTGGAACGCCAATATGCACGTGGCGTGCGTGAGGTGCGTTATGAATCCTAATGCTTTTGATATTTTCTTTCGTACTTTTTTAAAATGTTTAGAAGGTTTGCCATTGACCTTGTTGCTGACATTCAGTGCGGTGTTGATGGGGCTGGTGTTGGCCATTCCTTTGTCGGTGATTCATGCCCGCCGTTCTACTTTTCCTGCACGTTGCGTTCGCTTGTTCGCTTATTTCTTTACAGGTACGCCATTGTTGGTGCAAATGTATTTGTTTTATAAAGGCTTTCCTGAGTTTGATTGGGTTCAATCCTTGATGGAAACAGAAGCTTTTGACTTCTTGAAAGAGGGTTTCTTTTGGGTGTGGTTGGCATTAACTTTGAATACAACGGCGTATTTGATTGAGATTTTTTCAGGTGCAATCAAAAACACTGACAATGGCGAAGTGGAAGCGGGTCGTGCTTATGGTCTGAGTGCGGGTCAAGTCACCCGCCACATCGTGTTGCCTTCTGCCTTGCGCCGTGCCTTACCTGCGTACAGCAATGAGGTCATCATGATGCTGCAATCCACCGCTCTGGCATCGTCTTTTACTTTGTATGAGGTGATGGGGCAAGCGATCATTATGAATTCAGAAACATACCGTCCTTTCCCTGTCTTTATTGCTGCGGCAACGGTTTATTTATTGCTCACATTCATTTTGGTGTATTTGTTCCGTTTGGCTGAAAACCGCTATTTGGCGCATTTGAAACCAAGGACTCATTAAGTGGGCCCATTCAATATTTAAATCAATAAGGTTGGCTATGCGTGTTGAACAACACAATTTATCAGGTGCATCATTGGGTACTCAAAGGGCTGTGACCGCATTACACTTCGGCCCAGAGTCTGCAACCCGCAAAATTTACATTCAGGCGAGCTTGCATGCCAATGAATTGCCAGGGGCTTTGACCGCTTATCATTTGCGTCAAAAATTACTTGAGCTCGAATCACAAGGACAGCTTCATTCGAAAATCGTCTTGGTGCCCATGTGCAATCCGATTGGCTTGGGGCAGAGCATCCATTATGCCCATGTGGGGCGTTTTGATTTATTTTCAGGTCAGAACTTCAATCGCTTGGGTGATTTGAGTTTGTTTGAAATGACTTTGACCCAGCTTCAAACCGATCAAGTCATTTTGACTTCGGATGCAGTGAGCAATGTGCGCACCATACGTCAAGCCATGACCAAGGCACTGGCGCAGCGACAGGGTGTGACTCAACTTGAACATTTGCATTTGATTTTACTTGGCCTTGCCCATGATGCCGATGTTGTGCTTGATTTGCATTGCGATGAAACAGCGGCTTTACACATGTACACGTTGCCTCAGTTGTGGCCAACTTTAGAACCGCTGGCTCGATTTTTGGGTAGCCGATGCCAACTGTTGGCTGAAGACACCCATGTCAATCCTTTTGATGAGGCTTTATCAACCGTTTGGGCTAAATTGCGTGCCGCTTATCCAGAGGCGAACATCCCTTATGCATGTGCCAGTACGACTGTTGAGTTGCGCAGTCGAGCCGATGTGGCGCATGAATTTGCAGTGAAAGATGCCCATGCCATTGTACAGTTTTTGGGATTCCGAGGTGATGTAGCTTTGACTGCAGCGCAGACACAAGCGCTTCCAGATTTATTGGCGGCACCCAATCCTTTATCAGGTAAAGCGTATGTGCTTGCGCCTCATTCTGGCGTGGTGGTTTTTCACATCGAAGCGGGTGATGATATTGCTGAAGGACAAATTGTGGCTGAAGTCATTGATCCCATTCATGGCGAGTCGGTTGGTGTGTTCAGCCCGATTGACGGATTTGTTTATGCGCGGAATACCATACAGTTTGCTCAGCAAGGTGATAATTTAATCAGTGTTTCAGGTCAGGTTGATTTGGGTCGCGGTGCTGGCTTGTCGGCATAATTGTTGGTTGTCTTTTTCAAATGATTTTAATCATATAAAAAAATAGGTTGAACAGCATGGATAAGTTAAAAGTACTGGGCATTCATAAGAGTTATGGTGACCATCAGGTTTTAAAAGGTGTGTCACTTTCTGCTCAGGCAGGTGATGTGATCAGCATCATTGGTTCAAGTGGTTCGGGTAAAAGTACATTTTTACGCTGCATTAATTTACTTGAAAAGCCAAATCAAGGGCAAATTCATTTAAATGGCGAACAACTTGAGTTAAAAGCGGCTAAAAATGGCGAGTTGAATGCAAGCAATCCCAAACAACTGCAACATTTTCGCAGTCGTTTGTCGATGGTCTTTCAACACTTTAATTTATGGCAGCACATGACGGTGCTTGAGAATTTGATTGAAGCACCCATTCGTGTGTTCGGCATGTCAAAAGCCGATGCCATTGAACGTGCGAAAAAATACCTTGAAAAAGTGGGTCTGCAAGGTGCTGAAAATAAATACCCTTCAGCCATGTCTGGCGGGCAACAACAGCGTGTGGCCATTGCCCGTGCCTTGACAATGGAGCCAGAGGTTATTTTGTTTGATGAGCCAACATCGGCGCTGGACCCTGAGTTGGTTGGTGAGGTGTTGCGTGTGATGCGTGCATTGGCTGAAGAAGGGCGGACGATGATCATCGTTACCCATGAGATGGGGTTTGCACGTGAAGTGTCCAATCACTTGATTTTCTTGCACAAAGGATTGATTGAAGAACAAGGTAATCCACGTGAAGTGTTGAGCAATCCAAAATCCGAGCGTTTACAACAGTTTTTGTCAGGTAATTTGAAGTGATAAATCATTTAAAACTTAAGCGATGATTTCAATAAAAATGCGTTCATGTTGTGAACGCATTTTTATTGGGTGTTACTTTCTTGAAGCATAAATTGATGATGTTGAAAGGGTGTTCGCCCAAACTCTTTAACGACACGATCATATTGACGGCGATAAATTGGCAAGTGATCTGATCTGAACCAAACACATGCTTCATTCAATAAGCTTCAGTATGAGGCATCGAGTTTTATTGTGCGATTAGCTTGAATGATGTGCTGCTTTTTTTGCTGCAATGTCGTGGTGGGTCAAAACATAACCGCGTGCTTTATAAAATCCCCAGCGGTCACGTGCCGCTTGCTTGGGTGCATCTTCGTTGGGTACAACTTCAATCAAGCGGTTAAAGCTGGCAAAAAAACTGGGCGTGTCGTCCGATAGGTTGATCAAAACATTGTGATGAGGGAAGTCGAGCATGGCTTCACTGATGAGCACAATGGGGGCACTGTGTGATAGCGAGACATTGGGTTGCACGTCGTGCGCCAGAAATGCGGGGTTGTGCCAAAGCGCATCACTCAATGCATTTAAAATGCGCGGATCACCATACACCACAGCAGTTTGCTGGGCTGTGTGGACTTTGTTGAGTAAGCGGGCAACATAATCCAAACGGTTGGGGGCATTACTGAAAAAATCGATTCGAGTCATGAAGAAAATATTAAAGGTTAAAAAGAATTGAGCCACATCATGCATGGATGTCACATGAATACATGATGTGGCATCAATGTCTTTTGGGTTGTGGCTGGGTAAACGGATACGATGCACCTAAAGGCGCACGGGAACGTAGGTTTTTTAATTTCCCCGCATTTTCCTAATAATTGTTTTTCAGCCAAACAATGCGTTGTTTGGTGTAATGGGTCAAGCAGTTGCTCAAAATCATTGCTTGGATCGAGCCCCCTTCATATTCGGCAGCTTCACGGGTGCACTTTTGATCCATTGCAACTGAAGGTTTTTGAGGTGCAATTGACCCGCCTCATCGAGGTGGCTGCGGATGTTTTTGTATTGCTCATTGATTTTTTGGGTTGCTTGATCCAGTGCTTTGCCCGCACATTCATTCATCTTCATTTGAGTCTGAGGATTATTGCACGTTTCTGCATGGGCAAAGGTGGAGGCACACAAGCTGGCTGCAATCAGTAAACAATGTTTGATTGTCATGTGATGTTACTTTGCTCGGTTAAACAAAAATTGGCTCAACAAAGCCACAGGGCGGCCTGTTGCACCTTTGGCTGCGCCGCTTTTCCATGCTGTGCCCGCGATGTCCAAATGCGCCCAAGGGTAGCTTTTTGTGAAACGAGATAAGAAACATGCCGCAGTCACGCTGCCTGCGGGCATGCCGCCAATGTTGGCCAAATCGGCAAAGTTTGATTTGAGCTGTTCTTGGTAGGCATCCTCCAAAGGCATGCGCCATGCCGTATCGCGTTGGGTTTTTCCTGCGGTTTGCAGCTCGCTGGCCAGATCATCGTTGTTGGCAAATAAACCGCTGTTGTGATGGCCAAGGGCAACGATGCATGCACCCGTTAAAGTTGCCATGTTGACAACAGCCGCAGGTTTGTAACGTTCAGCATAGGTCAACGCATCACACAACACCAAACGGCCTTCGGCATCGGTGTTGAGCACTTCAATGGTCAGACCCGCCATACTGGTGATCACGTCGCCTGGTTTGGTTGCGCCACCAGAAGGCATGTTTTCACAGGTGGCAATCAGGCCGACAACGTTGATTTTAGGCTTGGTTTCGCCGATGGTTTTGAATGTGCCAAGGAGGGAGGCAGCGCCACACATGTCGTATTTCATTTCATCCATGCCCAGGCCTGGTTTGAGTGAAATGCCGCCTGTATCGAAAGTGATGCCTTTGCCCACCAACACAATCGGCGCATCTTTCGCGTGTCCCCCGTTGTACTCCATGATGATGAAGCGCGGTGGTTGTTCTGAACCAGCGGTGACGGATAAAAATGAATTCATTTTCAGAGCGGCGATTTGTTTGCGTTCAAGCACTTGAACTTTGAAATCATAGGTTTTACCTAGTTCTTGCGCGACTTTACCGAGGTATGTCGGTGTGGCAAAATTGGCAGGCAAATTGCCCAAATGTTTGGTCAATGCAATGCCTTCTGCGATGCCGCAGGCTTGTGTGAAAATATTTTTTTGAGTGGCGTTGGGCGTTTTAGGTAAAAGCAACGTCAGGGTGCGTGCGCGGTCTGTGGCCCATTTTTTACTGTTTTGTTTGTGTTTTGAATCGTATGGGGCTTCAAAATTGTAGTTGGCGTCTGCTGCACCAATCACAATGTGATTGATGAGCTCATCGCTGCTGCTGATGGCGTCGTCGATTAATACGGCGGCAGCATCAATGCTGTATTGTTTACAGTGGCTGGCGATCTGCTGACCAAGTGCACGTGCAGTCAATGCTGCATCTTTGATTTGGCCCACACCCAGTACAACGATGTGCTGGTGTGATTCATCATCAAATATACTGATGTGCTGACCCGTTGCGCCTTTGAATCGTTCACTGCTGATGGCTAAATTGATTTGTGTTTGGGCTGTGTTTGACAGTTGGCTCAGGCTTGAACCCGAAATGAATGCATTCTCAGTGCTGGTTTGGCTGGACACAATAAATAAGGTGGCAAGCTGTTTTTTTGTGCCTTTAGGCAACGCGGCAGATTTGAGCTGAAATATCATGGGGGTTTCCTGTAAAATGGCGATTTGAATGGGCGAGCCTCTAAGGCTGTACCCGATTATTATAAGCGAACGCTGGGTGCTGTGACCGATTTGCTTTATAAAAAATAAAATGAAAATAATACATTGAGATTGGATTGCCCATGATTTTCCAACGTTCGATTTTACGAGAAAAAATTGCGGTCTCTGCGGTGATTTTATTCACACTGTTGACCATCATGCTGGTGCTGTTTCTTGTCCGAGGCTTGCGTGAAGCGGCGGGCGGTGCGATTGCAGTGGATGGTGTGTTGCAGCTGATGTTGATCACCACTTTACGTTATTTCCCATTGGTGGTGGTGGTGACGGTCATCATCGGCATGATCATGACCATTGCCCGTTTGTATCAAGACTCGGAAATGGCCGTTTGGCAAGCTTCTGGCTTGAGTAACTTAAGTTTATTGCGCCCCGTCATGATGCTGGTCATTCCCATGTTTTTGTTTTTATTGTTCATGAATGCAGTGTTGACCCCGTGGGGTAATCAACAGCTTGCGCAAACACGTAATCAATCGGGCATTGATGAGTTAAATCTGATTCAACCCGGGGCTTTTCGTACAGCGCAGAATGGTCAGCGGGTGTTTTTTGTGGACGAGGTGGTGAAGTCAAATTCACCTGAATTCAGAAATGTATTTGTCTTGCAAAAGATGAAAACAGAAACCTTGCTGGTGACGGCTCAACGCGCCAAATTAGACAATACTTTTGATGACCGTACCTTTCTGGTGCTTGAAAATGGTTTGCAGTATCAGGACAAGTTTTCAGAAGATTATTTCCAAAGCATGCGCTATGGTCGATATGGTTTTTCTATTGATGAGTTTACAGGCATCAAAAGCCGTGATTTGGCTGAGAAGCCGGTGGCTTTGATGACCACACATGAGCTGCTGGACAACACCAAAGCACCTGCAAAAGCTGAATTTTATCGTCGATTCAGCGATTCATTCATGATTGTGCCCATGGCTTTGCTGGCTTTGGTTCTGGGGTATGTGCGTCCACGCGGAAACACCCGTGCGTTGGGGGTGATGATGGGGCTGTTGGTGTTTATGATTTACCTGAATTTTATTAAGCTGGGCGAAAGTCGCGTGTCATCGGGTCGTTGGTCTTTGGCCCAGGCGATGGGTTTGGTGCATGGTTCAATGATGGTGTTTTCGTTGCTGGCTTTATGGTATCGACAAAATGCGTGGCGTTTCTCTTTTTCACAATTGTTACACCGCCGTTGAGCACAGGATAAAAAGGGGAAATGCATGTTTCATGTGGTCAATAAAGTATTTTTTAAAGAGCTGTTGTTGTCTATTTTTGGTGTGTTGTTGGCGTTCATGTTGTTGTTTTTCACCATTGATGCTTTAAATGAAGTTAAGTTTTTGGGGCAGGGTGATTTTCACCTGCTTACTTACCTGAAGGTGTTGTGTTTGTATCAGCCCGAGTACATTTATCAACTACTACCGATTTGTGCATTGATTGGTTCGGTGTTGGCTTTGTCCAGCATGGCCGCTCGCTCAGAATTGGTGGTGTGGCGCGTGTCGGGTGTGAGCTTGTGGCGGTTGGTGCGAATTGTCTCGGCCGTTGGTTTGGTGTTGTCTGCGTTGCTCTGGTTGATCGGTGATGGTGGAATTGCCCGTGCCAGTCGAACAGCAACAGAAATGAAAAAAGTGGCTTTGCATAAAACAGGCTATTTTAAAGACGATGGTGGTTATTGGAGTAAGCAGAAATTGGCCGATGGTGGTTTTCGCATGATCAATATTGCTTCTTTGACTGCGGATAACACGTTGATTGATGTTCGATTGTATGATTTGTCATCTCAATTTACATTGAAGCGAATGATTGAGGCCAAAACAGCCAAACCATTGGCGCAATCGGGATCATGGCAGTTGTCGGATGTGCGTCAAATTGATGTGCACACCGATGCGCAAGGCTTACTGATTGATCGAACCCTATCCAGCCCAAAGACTTTGGATGTTGATCTGGCTGAAAACAACATCGATGTGATTCGCAACTATGGTCAAGAAACCATCAACATGACAATGGGACAATTGCAGGAGCGCATCCACACGTTGAGTGCCACAGGGCAAAATGTCCGCCCTTTTGAAGTGGCGTATTGGCAAAAAATGTTTTATCCGCTGGGTGTTGTGGTGATGGTGTTGTTGGCTCTGCCGTTTGCTTTTATGCAAACCCGCAAAGGTGGTGTTGGCGTGCGTGTGGTAACGGGGATTATGCTCGGTCTGTCATTTTTTATTTTAACAGCGGCCACACAATACATTGGTCCTTTGGTGACATGGTCCCCGATTGGTTTAGCTGTTGCGCCGAGTTTGATTTTTTTGTCCATTGCCATTTTTTGGATTTATCGGGTCACGCGCGTATAAGCATGCTTTCAATGGCATCCGTTTGTAGTCACCAAAGATTTAAATCAGGTCGAAAAGGTCAAGTATGAATTTCCAGCAACTGCGTTGCGTGCATGAAATTGTTCAGCAGGGGTTTAATCTCACCCATGCTGCACAAGCATTGTTTACATCTCAACCTGGGGTTTCAAAAATGGTGCTCGATTTTGAAAGTGAGTTGGGTTTCGATGTGTTTTTACGCCACGGCAAACGCATCAAAGGTTTAACCAAAGAGGGCGAGCAGGTTTATCCATTCATTGTTAAAGTGCTGCGAAGCATGGCTGATTTGAAAGAGAATGCCGCTGAATGTAAAAACCCTCGCATGGGTCGATTGACCATTGCGACCACACACACCCAGGCGAGGTATGTTTTGCCGCCTGTCATCATGGCTTTTCGAGAGCAGTATCCAGATGTTCGCCTGTCTTTATTGCAAGGTGCACCATCGCAGATCGCACAAATGGTGTTGTCAGGGCAGGCTGATATTGCCGTGGCAACAGAATCCATTGCGGACACGCATGGTTTACGGGCGACGCCATGCTATACATGGCAACATAAAATTCTTTTACCAAAAAATCACCCCTTGACGAAGCTAAAGCGCTTGAGCATTACGGAGTTGGCTTGCTTTCCCCTCGTGACATATGACCCTGCCTTTGCGGGACGGACAAAAATTGACCGTGCATTTTTAAATGCCCAAGTGACACCAGACATTGTGCTCGAAGCGATAGATGCCGACGTGATCCGTACTTATGTTGAGGTGGGTATGGGGGTTGGGATTTTGGCGGGCATGGCATTGGATGCGATGAAAGACAATTTGACCCAAACCAACCTCATGGCACTTGATGCAGGCAGTTTGTTTGGCTTGAATACCACATTTGCTGCGGTTCGTGAGGATCGATTTTTACGTGAGTATGAACATGTGTTCATTGATTTGTTAACAAAAAAAACACCCAAAACTTCACTTTAATGTGCATTGAGCACTTTTATTTTTAAATATGACTTCAAAATTAAACACACCCTTATGGGCAACATTCAGTGCTTTTCCTTCCACAGAGGCTTGGCCGCGTTTCAACGGTCAACCTGTACCTCTAGGTGGTATGACGGTTGAGCATTTTTTAAAACACTACTGGCATAAAAAACCATTGTTGATTCGCAACGCAATTCCTGAGTTTAAAGCCTTTTTTTCACCAGATGATGCTTTGAGTGCGCTTCATGATGAGGCTTTTGAGTCCCGATTGATCGCTCAAGATGAAACAAAAGGTTGGCAGTTGAAAAGCGGCCCATTGAAATTGCGCCAAATTCCATCTCGTAAAAAATCGAACTGGACAGCCCTGATCCAAGGGGTTGATCTAAACGATGCATCGGGTCATGCTTTGATTAATTTGTTTCGCTTTATTCCAGATGCACGTTTGGACGATTTGATGATCAGCTTCGCCACCAACGGTGGCGGTGTTGGGCCACATTATGATTCATACGATGTTTTTTTACTCCAAGCGCATGGCAAACGCCATTGGCGCATTGGTGCCGATCAAGACCCAACCTTGATTCCAAACATGCCTTTGAAAATTTTACAAAACTTCAAACCAACAGAGGAATTTGTGTTGGAGCCAGGCGATATGCTTTACTTGCCACCACAGTATGCACATGACGGCATTGCTGAAGGTGATTGCATGACGTATTCAATTGGGTTTCGCGCGCCCACGTATCGAGAGCTTGGTGTTGCGTTATTGAATTTTGTTGAAGACAACATTGAGTTGGAAGGGCGGTATGCCGATCCAAAACTCAAACCCCAAACCACACCTGCTGAAGTGCCGCCATCAATGGTCAGTGATGTGTATGCTAAATTACAGGAATTGAAGTGGGATAAAGGTTGGGTGGCAGAGTGTCTGGGATGTTACTTGAGTGAACCAAAAAACAATGTGTGGTTTGAAACCCCCGCACCCATTGCTCTGGCTGCATTTAAGCGACAAGTGAAAAAGAGTGGTATTGTTTTGGCTCGCGGGAGCAAAATGTTATACAGCACACCATGGGTTTTTATCAATGGTGAGCATTTGGTTGCGGATGGGGTGGATGCAACAGCATTGCAATCTTTGGCCAATAGCCGTGGCGCTGAGCCGAGCGATGCACAGGCATGGGACACGGACAGCGCATTGTGGACCGTATTGCACGATTGGTATGCACAAGGTTGGTTGGAGTTGGTCGAATGAATCAATTTTAAAGTTTAAGCATTGTAAAAATGAACACTATTGACCCAGCGAAATGTCTATATTTGTACCAAAATAAGGATATTTGACACACTGCACAATTTTGGAGTTATAATGCGCGTGCAGTGTTGATGTCTAGCGTGGTTGCGAGATGTGCACTGCGTGTTTAATTACTCTATATAGGTAACAACATGAAAAAATTATCATTGGTAGCATTATTGGTTGCAGCTGGCGTTTTGGCAGCTTGCGGTGGCGAAAAGAAACCTGAAGCAGCAGCTCCAGCAGCGGCTCCAGCAGCGGCTCCAGCAGCAGCTCCAGCAGCAGACGCAGCTAAAGCAGCTGGTGCAGCTGTTGATGCAACTAAAGCAGCTGGTGCAGCTGTTGATGCAACTAAAGCAGCTGGTGCTGCAACTGTTGACGCAACTAAAGCAGCTGGTGCTGCAACTGCTGACGCAGCTAAAGCAACTGCTGGTGCAGCAGCTACTGTAGCTAAAGATGCAGCTGGTAAAGCAGTTGACGCAGCGAAAGCTGGCGCAGCTGCTGTTAAAGAAGAAGTTAAGAAATAATTCTTAGCGTGTCTCGTACACGCTTTGAAGGACGCTTAATTGTTCTTTATAAAAGCCCACTTCGGTGGGCTTTTTATTGTTTAAAATTGCTTTATGCTGATTGTTTTTATCTGTTTTTAAAAATGAGGCTCTATTTTTTGTATTTTAAGTACATAAAATACATCAAAAGCAGCGAAGGCAAGTGAAATTACTGATTTATTTAACGAATACATTATAATCAAATGTTGTTATGTCATGACAACATGTGATTATTATCCAATAAAGACACGCCCATGCTTACCTTGACCTTGATGACTGTTAGCCATAAACAACCTGCATGGGTGAATGAAGCGTACAACGAATATGCCAAACGTTTACCCGTCCGCGAGTTGAAGCTTGAGTTTAAAGAGATCAAACCAGAAGTACGTGAGGGAAAAACGGTCGAACACGCCATGCTGCAAGAAGCGACCCGCATTCATGCCGCGATGCCGCGTGGGGCTTTCATCATTGCATTGGATGAAAAAGGACAGGATCTCACCAGCGTGGGGCTGGCAAAACAATTAAAGCATTGGCAAAATGAACACAGTCATGTGGTTTTGGTTGTGGGCGGCGCAGATGGCTTGGATCCTCAATTCAAATCCAGTTGTCATGGGCTGATGCGTTTGTCCAGTTTGACTTTGCCTCACGGTATGGTGAGGGTGTTGCTTGCAGAGCAAATTTATCGTGCCCATTCCATCAATAACAATCATCCTTATCATCGCGTATAACCGCATCTATGGAGTTGTATGAACGTTCAACAACATAACCCTTTTCAATTTCCTCGAATTTATCTGGCCTCTCAGAGTCCGCGCCGTGCCCAGTTGCTTGAACAAATGGGTGTGCCATTTGATGTGTTTTTGCCAGAAGACAGTGCAGCGGCTGAATTGTTGGAAGTTGTTTTGCCAAATGAAGATCCAGTGGATTATGTGCAGCGTGTGAGTTTGGCTAAATTGCAGGCCATACAACAGCAAATCAATACTGCTCGATTACCACCGCAACCTATTTTATGTGCAGACACCACAGTGGCCTTTGCTGCTGAAATATTAGGTAAACCTGAGGATGCGGCCGATGCAAGGCGAATCTTGACTATGTTGTCTGGGCAAGTCCACCAAGTACACACTGCCGTGGCTCTGGCATGCGGACATGAGGTGAAAAGGACATGTGTCACCAGTCAAGTCACATTTAAAACCATTTCACCTGTGGAGTTGGAGGCTTATATTGACAGCGGAGAGCCTTTTGGACGGGCAGGAGCGTATGCGGTGCAAGGTTTGGCGGCGACATTCATTGAGCATTTATCTGGCAGTTACTCATCGGTGATGGGCTTGCCCGTGTTTGAAGTGGCGCGCCTTTTGCGGGGCTGAAGCGGTATTGGTCGTGATGGTTGTAGTGATTGTTTGTAATTAAAAAAGTGAGTTCAACGGCTCACTTTTTTAATTTGTTTTATTTCATCTTTGAGTTTTGAGGTGGGGTACTCATCCGTACAATTTCACCATCGGGTCGAAATTTCGAAGCATCAATGGGGCTGTTTTTGCTGATGTAGGCTTTCAAAACGTCGGCGTCATTGAATCCGGTATTGACATAGCTGGCGGTTGATTTGAGTTTTGGATAGCCATCACCACCTGATGCCGCAAAATCATTGAGTGCGATGCGATAGGTTTTGTTTAAATCCATTGGGACATGGTTGATTCGAATCTCACTTGCGATGCCATTTTCAAATACAGCCTGAATGCCTGCGAATTGAGGGAATGCGCCAGAGCCTGGTGTCATCGTGGCCATGGCATTCATGTAGGATTGAACTTCTTGCCCCGTCAAATCGGCATAGACAATGGTATTGCCGAAGGGTTGAACTTTCAAAATGTCTTTGTAGGTGATTTTACCATTGGCGATGGAGTCCCGTACACCGCCTGAATTCATGACGGCGAAGTCCGCTTTGACTTTTTCCATCATGCTGGTGGCAATTAAAGTGCCCAGATTGGTGGCTTGAGCGCGGACATGTGAGCGGTCGCCATCCAATGTGCCAAGGGTGCTGCCCACTTCGCGCATTAAAGTTTTTTGACCTTTGTCCTGAAACGGCTGTAGAAAAGCGAGCATGTCGGGATTTTCACTGATTTCTTCGGTATACAGTACTTTACTGTTGATTGCACCATCGGGAGATTTGATCGATCTTTTCAAGTTGATTGGGATCAAAGCATAGTGATCCAATGTCAAGACGCCATTTTTAAACGTGAAGTCGGCACGGCCAACGTATTTCCCCCATTCGTGGGCTTGAACAATCCATGCACCATTTTGGCGGTCGGGTGTGCATTCTCCTCCTGGGACGTATGCATCATTGCGGTCATTTTCAGCTTTCATACACACTGGATTTTGACTGTGGCCGCCAACAATCAAATCGATGCCGTTGACCGCTCGTGCCATTTCGACATCACCAGGGGCATTTGAACCGTGATTGCCATTGGTGTAATGTCCCATGTGGGTGGCTGCGATGACCACATCTGCTTGGGTGCGCAACACGGGAACCCATTGTGCCGCGACTTCAATTGGGCTGCGGAACTCAAGGCCAGCAATGCTTTTTGGATTGATCACACGCCCACTTTTCCAAGTGTCTGTATAAGCCAAGTTGTCAGGATTGACCATTTTTTGAGTGTCATTGGTGGTTAGTCCCAGTATGGCAATTTTCAACCCACCTTTGTTAAAAATCTTATACGCCTCAAACATGGGGCGACCCGCACGGTAAATGTTTGCCGAAAGGAGGGGAAAATTTGCCCATTTTTGTTGTTTGGCCAGCACGGGAAGCGGATTGTCAAATTCGTGATTCCCCAAAACCATGGCATCAAAGCCGATTTTGCTCATGCCTTTAAAATCGGGCTCTGCATCTTGCATGTCCGATTCTGGAACTCCGGTGTTGATGTCGCCACCGCTGAGGACCAAAATGTACCCACCATTGGCTTTGACTTCTGCCCGGATTTTGTCAATGGCTGTTTTTTGCGCAGACAGGCCATATTCACCCTCATTGTTTTTCCAAAAACGGCCATGGTGGTCGTTGGTATGGACGATCGTGAAGTGGTATTCGTGACCTTTAAGGGCTTTGGCTGGTGTGGGTGGGCTGACAATGGCCAATACACTGACAGCCAAAAGGGTTCGGCAAATGCGTTTCATGAGAAATCTTTCTTGTTGATAAGAATGAAGATATATTCAGAAATATAAGATGCTTTTGAGATGAATCGCATTGATTATGACGCAGCTTGATCTGAGCCACAAGTGAAGTCTCATTAAAAAAGCAAGTGATGTCCTCACTTGCTTTTTTAAAATTGATTTAATACCTTATAAAGTACTTTCAAAAACAATTGTAATGGTCAGATTTTATAAGGAATTGTTTTTATCATGTTGATGAAGTCTTTTGGGGTGGTTCAAATGCTGGTTCAGTAAATAGGGCATCAGACATGTTCATCGCAAAGTCCAAAATCCAAATGAATGATGTGCTCATGACACTTCCATCAACTAAAAATGATGGTGTTTATATTCAATGAATCACCATAAACAGCGGGGCATTATTTTTTCACTTTGTCTGCTGCGCTCAAAAATGCATCAGAATAAAATGCCGTTTCAGGTAAGCCACGGGTTGTGGTGAATGCTTCGTGGGCGGCACGAACCATCAACGGTGCACCGCAAGCATAGATGTTGTGCTCCGATAAGTCGGCAAAATCAGCCAGCACGGCCTCATGAACCATGCCTGTGCGGCCTTGCCAGTTGTCTTCGGGCAAAGCATCTGAAATCACAGGCATATATTTAAAGTTTGGAATCGTACGCGCCCATTCTTCAGCCAATTCATGTAGATACAAGTCATGTGGACGGCGAACCCCCCAGTAAAAATGAATGGGTCGAACAAGGTATTTGGATTGCATTTCTTCGATGATGGCTTTAATTGGGGCAAAGCCTGTGCCTGAAGCAATAAAAACACAAGGCGCACCCGTGACTTCATTGAAAAAAAATGTACCGAGAGGACCTTCAAGGCGCAAAATATCGCGCTCCTTCATGGATGAAAACAGCTGGTCGGTGAATACGCCACCAGGCATGTGACGGATGTGCAGCTCAAGCTTCTTGTCTGTGAGGCGCGGCGCACATGCCATTGAATAGCTGCGGCGGGTGCCATCGCGTAAAATAAAATCGATGTACTGACCACCACGGTATTCAAATGAATCATTGGCTGGCAATTGGAGTTCAACCAACATGATGTCGCCCGCTTCTGTTGCACGTTTCATGGAAATGATCCGTGTGGGCAACTTTTTGACGGGATAAGCACCTGCACCAATCACACGGGCTTCGATGGTCACATCTGACTCCACTGTGGTGTGGCAGAGTAAAGCAATGTTGTGGTCGATTTCTTCATCCGATAATGCGGTGCTGTCTTCGGAGTGTTTCACCATGCCAGAAATGACTTTGCTTTTGCATGAGCCACAGGCGCCATCTTTACAGCCGTAAGGCAAAATGACATTGGCACGCAATGCTGCGTCAAGAATTGTTTCATCTGTTTCGATGGGGAAGGTGTCATTTGACGGAAGAACGGTGATGGTGTGGGTCATGGTGATGGAGGTCAAAAATGGTTTTATAAACTGAAAAATAGCTCTGATTGTACCATTGTCCAGAAATAATGCACAGCGCGGATTGTGGTCAATCTGGGATGGATATAAAAAAGCCGCATGGGAATGCGGTTTTTGGAGGGTAACACGTCAAGTGTTTATGGCATTTACAGTAAATCAAATATCAAATTATATGGGGTTAAGCACCAAACGATGATGTTTCATCAGCGCGGGCATCGATGGTTTGCAGGTGATTGCTTTCGGCAAAATCCAAGAAGAATTTAAATGCGACAGGAAGTTCTGCTTCAAGGTCGGTGTTCACAACCACGCATTTAATGCCTTGAATGGTGATGGGGCGTACATAGTGGGAGTAAGTCAGGTGACCGTAATGGCTGTTGTCATCTTCAAAGCATTTCATTACGCCACACAAACGCTCGGCCCAGTCACTGGGTCGGAATTGTTTGCCATCCGTGGTGAGTCCGCGGATGATGAGCTCGTTGTTCGGTGTATCGTTCATGCGGCTAATCCGAGTAGTGTTCATAAGTTGCTAGTGTAGCTGAAATTGAGGTTTTTTGAAAGTACATTAGTTGAATAGCTGATATATGTTAAACAATTTAATAAAAAATGTTCATTAAGTAGGCGTTTTTTTGGTGAATATGGGGGTAAAGGCTGAAAAAAACGATTTATGTGTCACCAATTAAAGTTGAAATGTGATTGATGTGTGCATAATTCATTTTTTTATTTTATCTGTCACTTATATTTAAATGATAAAAAGTGCGAGAGGGAAGTGTATTTTTAAAAAAATAGATGATTTCAAATAAAAAATAAGGCAAAGCGGAGGGCTTTGCCTTTGGCGATTAGAGCTTTTCTGCTGCTTCTAATGTGTTCATCAACAGCATGGTGATGGTCATGGGGCCGACCCCCCCTGGTACAGGGCTGATTGCGCCTGCCACTTGGGCAACACTGTCAAAGTCAACATCTCCGCACAATTTTCCATGTTCATCCCGATTAATGCCCACATCGATGACCGTTGCGCCTGCACGAATCATGTCGCCGGTGATCATTTTTGCACGTCCCACGGCTGCGATGACGATGTCTGCTTGGCGGGTGTGATGAGACAGATCCCGTGTTTTTGAGTTGCACAATGTTACCGTTGCGCCTGCTTGCAGGAGCATCATGGCCATGGGCTTACCAACAATGTTAGATGCCCCGACGATGACAGCATGTGCGCCACGCAAAGGGATGTGACTGTGCTCAAGCATTTTCATCACACCGTATGGCGTGCATGCGCGCAAGCGTGGTTGGCCAGTCATTAAGGCACCCGCATTGATCAAATGAAAGCCATCAACATCTTTTTCAGGTGAAATGGCTTCAAGAACCGCGTGTTCATCGATGTATTTGGGTAGGGGCAATTGAACCAAAATGCCATGAATGGCGGGGTCGTTGTTCAAAGCATCGATGCGTGTGAGCAATTCAGCTTCGGTTAAATCAACTGGGTATTGTTCGAGCACCGAGTGCATGCCAACGGCACCGCATGATTTGACTTTATTGCTGACATAAACATGTGATGCGGGGTTGTCGCCGATTAAAATAACGGCCAAGCCTGGGTGAATGCCACGTGTAGCAAGTGCGCTGACTCGGGCTTTGATTTCAAGTTGGGTGGCGGCGGCGATGGCTTTGCCGTCAATGATGGTGGCGCTCATAGGTGATCTTTATATAAAAGTGCAAAAGCGTTATTGTACAAAAAATACATGAAAAGCGGCGAGTATTTGGGTGTGTAATCAGAAAAAGTGTAACAATAACAGTAAAATAACATTGGGTTTTACAGTGTTTTATGGCGTGTTCGATTCTGTGGTTGGGATCGTATTTGGGCTTTATTTGAAGTGTGTTTAAGGTGTTGATCATGACTTTCTTAGCAAAAAAAATAATGGTGGGCGGTTTGTTTGTGTCTTGCTCTGTTTTTGCACAAATGGTGGATGATGTTACTGCTGTACCTGCTGTTTCGTCATGTTGTGCAATGATGACGGGTATGCGCACTTCATTTGATTATGCTGGCGCATTGATGCGTTCAGGCATACCAAATGGTGCCGCAAGCTTTTATGTGCAAGCGGTGAATCAACCTGCGCCTTTGGTTAACACCAATGCACATGGGGCGCAAAATCCAGCTTCGGTGATTAAATTGGTCACCAGTTTTGCGGCCTTAAAAACATTTGGCCCTGATTTTCATTGGACGACCCAGCTGTTAAGCCAAGGTTCACCCGATGCGGCAGGTGTCTTGCATCAACCTGTTTACTTAAAAGGCAGTGGTGACCCTCAGCTGGTCATCGAAAAAATTGATGAGTTGACGCAAAATTTAGCGAAGAATGGTGTCAAACAAGTGGATGCGCCAATTGTGGTCGATCGGTCGATTTTTAAAGATGAACGGCAGGATGCATCGAGCTTTGATGGTGAGCCCGCCATGCCTTATAACGCTCAACCCGATGCGGCATTGATGAACTTTCGTGCCTTGATTTTTCGATTCGATCCAGAAACACAGCAAGTGACTTTGACCCCATGGTTGATGGGTTATAGCTTAAACAACGCTGTGCAATGGGTTGATGGGGCCTGTCCAAGTGGGGGGTGGAAAAGTACTTTAGCGTTGAATGTGAGTGGTGATCAGGCTTATATGGGGGGTAAGTACTACAGTGGGTGTGGTGCGCAAAACTGGAATTTTCATGCTTATCAAACCGCTGCAAATGATTATGTCAAAGGTATTCTGGGGGGATTGATGGCAAGTGGTGGGGGCATGCAACCTGCTTATTTTGTGCCGCCGAACAATGATTTGAACCCCATTAATTTATTTGCCCCACCTGTTCGAAGTGTTTGGACACAACCTCGTATTGAAGAGGGTCGTACCCCTGTGGGTGCACATGTGTTGGCCAGTGTGCAATCTGCCCCTTTGACCGATATTTTGCGCGATATGAATCATTTTTCAAACAATGTGATGGCACGTCAGATTTATTTGAGTTTATCGGCGAAAGAAAAAGGGGTGGGGAGTTTGGAGGACAGTGCATCCATTGTGACCCATCGTTTAGCCGAACAAGGTTTGCATTTGAACTCTTTACGCATGGGCAATGGTTCTGGTTTGTCTCGCGAAACAGCAGTGAGCGCTGAAGATTTAGGTCATATGTTGGTGCGCGCCAGTTCAGATCCTTCTTTTGTCAATACTTTGGCACGTTTGGGTATTGAAGGCACTGTTAAAAATCGGTTGACCAACACCGATATGGTGGGGCGAGGGCGTTTAAAAACAGGTACTTTAAGTGATGTGCGTGCCATTGCGGGTTACATTGATGGGAAAAGTGGTGCGCGATATGCGGTTGTGAGCATTATTCAAGATGGTGCGGCGCAAACGGCTGCGGGTAAGCAAGTACACGACTTGTTTTTACAATGGGTTGGGGAGCAGTAAATACAGTTGCTCCGTTAAATTTTAATAAAAAAGCACCGCCATCATGGGCGGTGCTTTTTTATTACTTTCTTGGACACTGAACAGCTGGCATCAAGTGTTGTTCATCTGTGATCGGCGCAGCTGATGCGAGAGAGGTGATGGGGGAGTCGCTGACCCCTAAGTCTTGAATGGTGATGTTTGCGCTCACCGTACCCGATGTGTGCTGAAGTCCCAAAAGGTAGTTGTGTCCTGACTTGGGTGTGAATACCATTGGCATGATGCTCGCGGCACGGTAGATGGGGTAGTCTTCTGGCATCATGAATCCATTGTGCCATTCCCAGCGCGTTTCATAACCAACCAAGAGTTTTTTAAAGCCAGAGGCAACGAATGGTTTGTTGGCTTCGACGGTGACACGGTACATGCTGTCAGAGTTGGGCACGTAATGCAAAGCATGCCCCATGCTGTATACGTCTTTGCGGCCAAAATAAGAGCGAGGTTGGCATGTGCTGTTGGTGGTCAACTGCATGTCTTCATCATAATTGGCATGATAGCTGACCGTTGCGGCTGGAACGTTTGCTGGGATGACTGGTGGGGTGTAATTCAAGCCCGCACAAGCGGTCAGCAATGCACAAGGGAAAAAAACGAGTGCTCTCATGATGTGGACTCCTGTGGTGTTTTTCTTATGATATTTTGATGGTTTGAAAAGAATTGTCTCCTCATCCAATGATTCATTTGAGTCAATGGTTGACATGATGAGGTGATTTCAATTTATAGACCAATAAAAAGCCATCAATTCCATCGATGGCTTTGTTATGTTTATATCGCACACGTATTCAAACATTCACAGTTTTTATTTGCGTGTTGAGGTTAGCGTTTTCCTCTGCGTCGACTGCCTTTGGTTTTAAGCTCAGCTTCTTTATGTTCCGATCGCGGGTTTGTGTTTTTTGCCATTGGCTTGGCCGAATTTTTCTGTGAAGATGTACGACTGCCTTCAGGTTTTTCGAGTACAAAATCCACACGGCGGGTGTCTGAATCAACGGCGGCAATTTTTACTTTAACAGCATCTTGCATGCGGTAACGCATGCCTGAGCTGCGACCAATTAGGCTAAAACTGACATCATCAAATTCGAAGTAGTCAGAACCCAATTCGGAAATATGAATCAACCCATCGACATACATGTCATCCAATGTGACAAAAGCACCAAATGCGGTCACCGATGAAATGTGGCCAGGCAATGTTTGGCCTACAAATTGTTTCATGTATTCACATTTCAACCATTGGGTCACATCGCGGCTGGCTTCATCGGCGCGGCGTTCGCACATTGAGGCATGTTCGCCGAGGCTGTTCCAAAGTTTGTGAACGGCATCTTCTTTTTTATCCTGTTTTTCTTTTGGATTGATTTCATCTGCGCCACGTTTTTTGCGTGTGTCTTCCAAAAGAGGCACTTGATCTGTCATGGGCAAATAACGTTGATTGCTCAAAATGGCTTTGATCGTGCGGTGAACAAGTAAATCAGGGTAGCGGCGAATCGGCGAAGTGAAATGCGTGTATGCCGGATAAGCAAGGCCAAAGTGACCTAAGTTGTCGGGCGTATAAATGGCTTGTTGCATTGAACGCAACAATAAGGTTTGTAAAACGGCGGCATCTGGACGGCCGTGCAGTTGCTGTGTGATCGCAGCATAGTCTTTGGGCTGCGGTTTGTCGCCACCGCCCAATGACAGACCAGCGGCTTTTAAACTGCGACGAAGGGCTTCAAGTTTTTCGGGAGTTGGCCCTTCATGTACACGGTACAAACTTGGGCGCTCACATGCAGCGATGAATTCAGCTGAGCACACATTGGCTGCCAGCATGCATTCCTCAATCACGCGGTGTGCATCGTTGCGTGAACGTGGTAAAATTTCGGTTATTTTCCCTTTATCATCTGAAACAATATAGGTCTCAATGGTTTCAAATTCCATTGCGCCTCGACGGGTTCGTGCTTGTAGAAAAAGTTTAAATAAAGCATATAAGTCACTGATGTGCGTGCACAATTCACCAAATTGTTCAGGCAAAATACCTGTGCCTTCATTTAAATATTGCCACACTTGGTTGTAAGTTAAACGTGCGGCTGAGTGCATCACCGCTTCGTAAAACTGATAGGCCGTGATTTCACCATTCAAATCAACCACCATGTCACACACCATGCACAAACGCTCAACATGTGGATTCAATGAGCACAGGCCATTCGATAATTTTTCAGGCAGCATCGGCACAACACGGCGAGGAAAATATACGCTGGTGGCGCGAGTGAGGGCATCCTCATTGAGAGGCGTTTTGTCTTTAACATAATGACTGACGTCGGCGATGGCCACCAGCAAGCGGTAGCCGATGACTTTTTTGCCTTGCAACATCGGTTCGCAATACACAGCATCATCGAAGTCTCGGGCATCCTCACCATCAATCGTCACCAAAGGCACATCGCGTAAATCCACTCGACCTGCATATTCGGTAGGGGTGACCACGTCTGCCAGTTTGGCCACTTGATTTTCTGTCGCAAGCGAGAACACGTGAGGCACATCAAACTTACGTACCGCAATTTCAATTTCCATCCCTGCATCATCTGCGTTGCCAAGCACTTCAATGATTCGCCCCGTGGGCATGGCCAATTCATCGCCGTAATTTTTCAAAGCCACAACGACGATTTGATTTGCCAAAGCGCCAGCCAATTCATCCGCCGCAACCAAAATGTCGGCACGCAAGCGAATGTCATCCGGACTCACCAACCACACACCATTTTCAGATAACAAACGACCCACCACTTGACTGGATTTTCGCGTGACCACTTCAACCACTTCACCCTCGCGCTTGCCATTGCGAGCAGTGCCCGTGATGCGCACCGTCACGGTGTCGCCATGCCACGCACCATGCATTTGTCGTTCAGGTAAGAAAATATCCTCACCCGCATCATTGATTACAAACCCATAACCATCTTTATGGGTTTGTAAAACACCTGAGACCAAAGGTTGATCAGACAAAGGAGAGTATGAGCCTTTTGGATTCATTTTAATGTCGCCCGCCGTCGTCATTTCATCCAATAGGTTTTGTAAAGCGGATACTTGGGTTGGCGTCACATCCAATTCTTGCGCGAGCTGAATGGTGTTTAACGGTTTTTTATACAGCACTGCATGGGTATGTATGGTGTTGAACACGGTACTGCGAGAAGGTAGGGTGATGATTTTTTCAGCCTGAACTTTGACTCGAGGCGTTGCTTTAGGCGAAGCGATGGCGGTGGTTTTTGATGGTGTAGGTGTTTTTGTTTCAGTCGTTGAACTGCGAGGTGTTAACAATGCAGCGGTTTGGGTTGTCTTTGCATTTGAGCGTTTTTTTATATTTGGAGAGCGCTTTTCGTCAGATGTCGTCGACTTTAAAGGTGTTTTGGCGATTTCGCCGTCTTTTTTTATGATTTTCACTGTATTTTTACTGTTTCGATTTGACAAAATATTTAAACCCTATAAAATAGCAAGTTCACGTGTTTTGAGCTTTTTGTCTAAAGGGCTCACACATCGCTTTATACTGTCGCAGAAGTTGTTACTTTTGTCCGCGTTTATTCTAAGATACATGAAAACGGTCAAAATAGTGTGAAAATATCAAAAAAATCACACTCTTCTGTGTAGAACACCTGCCCGGGTGGCGGAATTGGTAGACGCACATGGTTCAGGTCCATGCGGTGGCAACACTGTGGAGGTTCGAGTCCTCTCCCGGGCACCATTCATAAGTTTATTCTTTCTTCCATGAAGAAATAAAGAAGTCCATTAAGGTAGAAGATTTTATTTCTACATCAATGTAATAAAGCCCCTGCTACTTTTGTTAGCGGGGTTTTTATTAGTCCATTACAGCACATTGAAAGCCAAAAATAAACGGGGCATAATTCGGGTATGAATTATGATTTTTCGGGGCATGTTATTTTTAACCCTGATAATCAACGTTTTGGCTTGTCAACAGACTTTCATTATGCCAATTTCAAACCTGTGCAAAAGCACTGTACAAAACACCCGCCAAGTTAAAAATTTGGCGGGTGTTTTATTATGAAATACATTAAATTAATGATCTCACATTACTTGTTACTTCATTTCCATCTTCTAGGCAAGGTTCAGCAGTCTTGGAACAAACTCTCCATTTAAAAGATAAGATAAAATAAAAGAATTTATTTGGGTCTTAGGAAGCAAACGCATTAAAATATGCGCTAAGCTCTTGAGACCAAATGAAAAACAAGTACTTCAAACATTCAAAAATTAGCGAAGCGAAGTTTCGCCAAATTTTACGGTATTTTGCCCTTGATTTAACGGCAACGGAATGTGCTGCGTTAAGCGGCATATCCGTTCGTTCAATCAACACCATTTACCTCAAGATTCGTCGTCGTTTGGTGATTGTTTGTCTCCAAGGCTCACCACTCAAAGGAGAGTTGGAAGCCGACGAATCATATTTTGGTCCGCATCGTGTTCGAGGTAAACGCGGACGTGGTGCTTCAGGTAAAACCATCGTGTTTGGTTTACTCAAACGTGATGGCAATATCTACACTGAGATTGTGCCTGATGCTTCCAAAGCCAGCCTGCAAGCCATTATTCGTGGGAAAGCAGACATTAACAGCGTTATCCATACCGATGGTTGGCGCGGCTATAATGGCTTGGTGGACATCGGGTTTGATAAACACTTCCGGGTGAATCATGGTGCCGATGAGTTTGTAAATGGTTCTAATCATGTGAATGGGATAGAATCATTCTGGAGCTATGCTAAACGTCGTTTGGTTCAGTTTAACGGCGTTCCGAAAAACACATTTTTACTGCATTTGAAGGAAACTGAATTTAGGTTTAACCATCGCAAAAGCGACTTGTATAAAGTGCTTCTTAACATGCTGCGAGATGAGCCGTTATTGAATTCTGCTTCCTAAGACCCTTTATTTTTTTCTGATCAAAAGTCGGATAATTCCCAAGGTGGTTAATCCTGCAAACACCAATAAAGCATAAACCACGTAACGCAGTTCAGCGGGCACATAATTCCACATGTCACTCATGATAACTCCTTGTCGTTTTATTAACCATTCTTACTTCATGGTTTAATCATACGCTAAATGACCACTTAATTGATAGGGATATTTTTTGATTGACAGGGTTTTGTTTGGTTTTACATGGTTTTTTTAAATTTATCTTTGAGCTTTAAGATTTTTATTTTGTAGTCATTTTTATCTGTGGGGAAAATAAAAAATTGGTATGGGGCTTGTGTGATTTACTTGAAGTGCTCTGAATACGAGGATATGATGTAAGGAATTAATAAATCTTTAATTATCTTAAACGTAGTTTTGCTACATTTTTTATTTTGTAAGTGCGTATGGCTATTTCAATGAAAAAAATTGGTTTGATGACATCTGGTGGAGATGCCCCAGGTATGAATGCGGCGATTCGTGCGGTTGTTCGTACTTGCGCTTATCATGGTATTTCAGCCGTGGGGATTGAAATGGGTTATCAAGGGCTAATTGATAATCAAATGAATGAAATGGGTGCGCGGGATGTGAAAAATATCATTCACCGTGGTGGCACTGTTTTGAGAACGGCTCGCTGTAAAGCATTTTATGCGGCGGAGGGGCGTGCAAAGGCGTATGAGAATTTCAAGTCCAATGGTTTGGATGCGCTGATTGTTATTGGTGGGGATGGTACGTTTACGGGTGCCATGCTGTTTTCTGAAGAATTCAACGTGCCTGTGGTTGGTTTGCCGGGTACGATTGATAATGATATCTTCGGTACGGATACAACGATAGGTTACGATACAGCACTGAATACTGTGGTGGATGCGATTGATAAGATTCGAGACACAGCGACTTCACATAACCGTTTGTTTTTTGTTGAAGTCATGGGGCGTGATTCTGGCTTTTTGGCTTTGAATGGTGGTATTGGCGCGGGTGCTCAGGATATTTTAATTCCCGAGGAGCATTTGGATTTGAATCGACTTTTCGCTTCTCTTGATCGCGGTTATCAAGCAGGTAAATCATCATCGATTATTGTGGTATCCGAAGGTGAAGAGGGTGGGGTGTTTGAAATTGTCAAGCGTGTGCGTGAGCATTATCCTGATTATGACATGCGTGTGACTGTGCTTGGACATTTGCAGCGGGGTGGCGCGCCGAGTTGTTCGGATCGGGTGCTTGCAAGCCGATTGGGAGTGGCTGCGGTGGAGGGGTTGATGGCTGGGCAATCGGGGGTTATGGCTGGATTGCGTGGTGGACAGGTTGTTTTTACGCCTTTGTCAGATGCTGTGAAGAAAAACCATGAGATTGATGCTGAATTAATACGAATTTCAGATATCTTGGCGGTATAAAAACAGGATGTAATGCGCATTTATGCCCTCGATTGATTGCAGAACAGCACGATCGTGCCGTACATTTAAAACATAAAACTTGCAATGCACCGAATAAACCCTGTTACAATAGCGACCATAAATCACACACGATTTATTTTTATGAATGGAGATTAAGCATGGAAAACATTGAACAACGCGTCCGTAAAATTGTTGCAGAGCAATTGGGTGTGAATGAAGCCGACATCAAAAACGAATCATCTTTCACTAACGACTTGGGTGCAGACTCTTTGGATACAGTGGAATTGGTTATGGCTTTGGAAGACGAATTTGAATGCGAAATCCCTGATGAAGACGCAGAAAAAATCACCACAGTTCAACAAGCAATTGATTACGTGTCGGCAAATGTCGGTAAATAATTGATTGGCAGTTATTTTGTTCTGGCTGAATGAATAAAAACAAAGAGACCTTTAATGCGGGTCTCTTTGTTTTTTCAGGAAGCCTTTAAGATGCAATAGCGCATAGCAGCTATTTTAGAATCGAAAAATAGGCAGGTTTTTCGAATGGGGAATTTTATGAGTAAGCGTAGAGTGGTGGTCACAGGTTTGGGAATTGTTTCCCCTGTTGGTAATGACGTTAGCACCGCATGGGGTAATTTACTTGCAGGGCAATCGGGCATTACTCGAGTCACTAAATTTGATGCGAGTGCTTTGAGTTGTCAAATTGCAGGGGAAGTTAAAAACTTTGATCCTGCAGAATACATTGGCGCAAAAGAGTTGCGCACCATGGATGCGTTTATTCATTACGGTTTGGCTGCGGGTGTTCAAGCTTTTCGTGACTCAGGTCTTGTCGTCACAGAAGAGAATGCTGAGCGCATCGGTGTGTCGATTGGTTCTGGCATTGGTGGATTGCCCATGATTGAAGAAAACTGCGGTAATTTATTCAATAAAGGTGCACGCCGTGTGTCTCCGTTCATGATTCCGGGTTCGATCATTAATATGATTTCAGGCCATTTATCGATCATGTACGGTTTAAAAGGACCAAATGTCGCGATTGTGACGGCATGCACAACAGGCACACACAGCATCGGTGATGCCGCACGCATGATTCAATATGGTGATGCGGATGTCATGGTGGCTGGTGGCGCAGAAGGTACGGTGTCAGCTTTGGCCATGGCTGGTTTTGGTAACATGCGCGCACTTTCTAGTCGAAATGATGATCCAGCAACGGCTTCACGCCCTTGGGATAAAGACCGTGATGGTTTTGTGTTGGGCGAGGGGGCTGGCGTGCTGATGCTAGAAGAGTATGAGCATGCCAAAGCACGAGGTGCAAAGATTTATGCAGAAGTGGCTGGTTATGGCATGAGTGCAGATGCCAATCACATGACGGCGCCATGTGCCGATGGTGACGGCGCCATGCGTGCGATGCGTAATGCGATGCGTGATGCGGGTGTGAGCCCTGACGAGGTGGATTACATCAATGCACACGGCACATCAACGCCGTTGGGTGACGTGGCTGAAACCATTGCTGTGAAGCGCGCTTTGGGCGATCATGCCAATCAAGTGGTGGTGAACTCGACCAAGTCGATGACTGGACACTTGTTGGGTGGGGCGGGTGGTGTGGAGGCTGTGTTTTCAATCTTGGCCATCCTGAACCAAAAATCGCCACCAACAATTAACTTGTTTACACCAGGCGATGGATGTGATTTGGATTATTGCGCAAATGCTGCACGGGACTTAAAAATTGATGTGGCCATTAGTAATTCATTTGGTTTTGGCGGCACAAACGGTTCGGTGTTATTTAAGAAAATATAAGCATCTTGTTTTTAAGCATTGTTTGTTTTTCTTTTTTCCTCTAAAAAACGGCTGATTGCCTCAATCAGCCGTTTTTTATTGGGGTAAAACAAGGGAAAAACAAATTTTTTAAAAAAAGTTACAGTTATTTGAAAAAATAGCTTGCGTAAAATTATTGATCTGGGTATACTATCGTTCTTGGTAGGGGAAGCGTGGCAGAGCGGTTTAATGCTACAGTCTTGAAAACTGTCGTGGATTTACGTCCACCGTGAGTTCGAATCTCACCGCTTCCGCCAATCATACCTCTTAGTTTTTCTGGCGCGGGGTGGAGCAGCATGGTAGCTCGTCGGGCTCATAACCCGAAGGTCGTAGGTTCAAATCCTGCCCCCGCAACCACTAAAATGGTCACCAGACAGTTGGCAGCACAATAAGAAAGCCAACATTATATTCTCATATTTTTCTTTTTAAATATAGTAATGACCAAGCAATGCTTGGTTTTGTTACATCTAAGTGGCGTGCAATACAATTGCCGTCAAATGCCCGAACTTAAGCGCATGGTCGCTTGGTCGTCCATATACAATGGTTTCCATGACACTTTATGAATTAAAACGCATCATTGAGGCGCTGATTTTATGTCACGATGCGCCAATGTCTCTGGCACACATCAAGCATTCACTGGACAGTGATTTAAGCAATGAACAAATGCGGGTTTTGCTTGAAGAAATCGCTGAGGAATGGCGTTCTCGTGCCATTAATCTGATTCAGGTGTCGACGGGGTGGCGTTTCCAAAGTGCGCCAGACTTGGCGCCTTTTTTAGATCGCATGCGCGCGGAGAGGCCTGCTGCATATTCACGAGCAGTGCTTGAGACTTTGGCTATTATTGCCTATCGACAGCCTGTGACTCGAGGTGATATTGAGGACATCCGTGGTGTGACTGTGTCATCGGAAATCATAAAAAAGCTTGAAGAACGTGGTTGGATTGATGTGGTTGGCCATAGGGAGGTGCCTGGGAGACCTGCTCTCTTGGCCACAACCAAGCAATTTTTAGATGATTTGGGTTTACAGGGCCTACACGGCTTACCCTCATTGGTGCAATCGGATGAAGAGCCTGCTGAGCCTCAATTGTCTTTGGATGGGGTTAAGCAATTGACTCAAATCGTTGAGTCGCATGCGGCTGCAAGTGCTGAGGCAGCTTCTTCTTTAGAGGTCAGTATCGAGTCACTTGAGTGGACGCACAACGATATTCAACATGCAGATGTTGAGACGGGTTTGAATGATGGTTTTTTAAATCGAGATGAGCCTATCGACGATGCGTTGCTGCAAAAAATCAATGATTTGCCTATTTGATGCCAAGACCTTTATTTAAATGAGCCTTCATCTCAGTCAAATCCAATAGAAAATATAAATAAACTTTTGAGTCCACTGGCAGAACTGCTGCCTGATGATCCAATCCCTCAATCTTAAAGTAGAGCGCTATGAGCCAAAACAAGAACAATCCGTCTAACCTGTCGTCTGATGCGGAGACAGCGGGTAATGTGCCAAAGAAAAAGAGCACCCTTTTGCGTGGGCCTCATGGTTTGCGCAAGCGGCGTGAGGATGATCACCCTGCTAAAAAACCCCGTGTGATTCAAGAAGTAGCACAAAAAACTGTGCGAGAAAACAATGTGGCACACACTTTTTTAGAAACTGATGACAGTTTGCCTGCTCAGTGGGGTTGGCAGGATAAACCAGAATCTAATAAATCTGCACCACGTGAGCGGGTGGGGCAGCGTTTGTTTCGTGCAGGTCTTCGTTCTAAGGGTAAAGATCGACATGTGCAAGAAAGTACATCACGCGAAGTGCGCTTGGATGATGACGCGAGCGACATTGATGTTGCTGAGGGTTCGGTTAAACTGCAAAAAGTACTGGCTGATGCTGGTGTGGGTTCACGCCGAGACATGGAAGAGCTGATTGTTTCTGGGCGTGTATCGGTCAATGGTTTACCTGCTCATGTGGGGCAACGAATTGTAGATGAAGATCAAGTGAAGGTGAATGGCAAATTACTGCAGCGCAAAAGTTTGATTCCAACGGTCCCACGCATTGTCATTTACCACAAGCCTGCAGGTGAGATTGTCAGTCATTCTGATCCAGAAGGTCGTCCAACGGTATTTGATAAGTTGCCGTTTACCCGCAAAGGCAAATGGTTGGCTGTTGGGCGTTTGGATTTTAACACTGAGGGTCTGTTGATTTTGACCACATCGGGTGACATTGCCAATCGAATGATGCATCCCCGCTACGAGCAAGAGCGTGAGTATGCGGTTCGCGTGTTAGGTGAAGTGACCAAAGCGCACATTGAAACCTTGAAAAAAGGGATTCAGCTGGACGATGGTTTGGCGAAGTTTTCTGTTGTTGATCAATTGGGTGGCGATGGTGCAAACCGTTGGGTGCGCGTGGTCATCAGCGAAGGGCGTAACCGTGAGGTGCGGCGTATGTTTGAGGCGATTGGTTTGACTGTGAGTCGCTTGATTCGAGTGCGCTTTGGCCCTGTCATTTTGCCGAGTTTGCTTAAGCGTGGGCGCTTTGAAGAGTGGCAGCGTCCACAGGTTGTGCAGTTGATGCGCGAGCTTGGTTTGAATGCACAAGTTGAAACGGCTGTTAAGCACTCACGTGGTGGCCGTGGTTATGGCGAGCAAAGCGGTCAAGACAATCGCCGTAAGGTTGAGATTGTGCCCGAAAATGCCCATTTAATGAGCGCTTTTGGGGTTGAAGTGGTCAAAGAAGTGGGTTTGACTGGGCGCGGTAGTTTGGGGGGGCGTCCCAATCAGGCTCGCGGGGCGGCTGTCCGTACACCCAATCGTGGGGTCGTGGGCGCACAAAGATCCCGCGTAACAGCGGGGCGCGTGCAGGGTGGTCAAGGTGGTCGCACGCCGAATGAAATGGCCGATGGTCGTCGAGGAGGACGCACGGCCAGCCCAGTGGAGAAAAATCCGAGGGTGGCATCTACTTCTGGTCAGCCATCGGCACGTGGAAAAACTGCTCGTGGGGTTGCGTCAACAGATCAACCTCGTCAAAGTGTTGCAGCGCGCTCAGGTTTGTATGGCGGTCGTCGCAACGGATCTGGCGGTCGTCGAGGTGGTAATAATGGCAATGGTGGTGAGTGATTCGATCCACCGATTGGGTGTGTAGGTGTTTGCGTTCCATTTGAAGGGCGGGCATATGGCTGTTTTTTTTAAGCAACCGGATCAATTGACGTCAGAGCGTTTTATGCTGAGGGTCGTGCAGCAGGATGATTTTGATGCTCTGTATGCCGCGGCTTCGGATCCTTTGATCTGGGAATATCATCCAAGCAAGCGACATCAGAAAAAAATCTTTATTGATTTTTTTGATGCCATGATGAGTGATGGCTGTGCATTGCTCATTTTGGATCGACAGACGCAAGAGGTGATTGGTACGACACGATTTTACGATGTGAGTGAAGAGGCTTGCAGCGTGGCGATTGGCTACACATTTTTGACGCGCGCATATTGGGGCGGCACGGCCAATCAAGAAATTAAAGCTGTTTTGTTAAACTATGCATTTGGTTTCTCTGGGATTGAGCGCGTTATATTTCATATTGCTGCGAGCAATATTCGCTCGCAGAAGGCCATTGAAAAAATAGGTGCACTTTATTCCCATCAAGAGTGGCGTGGATTTTCTCCGGCAACCCCGATTGAACATTGTGTTTATTATTTGACCCGAAATATCAATGAAATACTGAAAAGTAATTGAAAAACAAGGAAAAATTGAGTATAATGTCGAATGATTTAACAGGTTAATGTGCAGTTGGCCACAAATAAATGCGGTGCATCGCGTTTATTCAGCTGCGCAGTCAAAGATGGGCGCCACGAGTGGAGCCCATTTTTTATGGTTGTTGCATATGCAATGGCCCCATTTATTTAAATTTTAATATGGATTTTATGTGGTTTTAGCATGAGTTTTGTTTGAAACCACCAACAGAAAAAGTGAGTTTCACTTTTTTGAAGTAAATTATTTTATGACATTAGAACAATTAATTACCCAAACTTTAGCGGGTTTGAACTACGAGCTGGTCGATGTTGAGCGCTCGGGCAATGGGTTGATGACCGTTTTCATTGATCACATTGATTTCGAAGCGGGCAAGCCCATCATGATTGACGATTGTGAGGCGGCCAGTCGTCAGTTGACTTACGTTTTTGAAGTTGAAAACGTAGGTTACGAGCGTTTGGAAGTGTCGTCTCCTGGTATGAATCGCCCATTGAGGAAGCTGTCGGACTATGCTCGTTTTGCAGGTTTGGAAGCAAACATCAAACTGAAATTATCCGTTGATGGACGCAAAAATTTCACAGGTAAGCTCCAAGAAGTCAATGAGGGGGCGGATGAAAGTGCGCAGTTGGGTTTGGTTTTTGAGCACGAAGGTGCGGAGCAATTACTTGAATTTGGATTGGCAGATGTGGACAAGGCGCGCTTGGTGCCTGTTTATAATTTTAAAGGGAAGCAAAAATGAACCGTGAAGTGTTGATGTTGGTGGATGTTTTGGCACGCGAAAAAAACGTTGATGTGGACGTGGTTTTTGGCGCATTAGAAGCGGCGTTGGCTTCTGCGGCCAAACGCCGTTACACCGAAGAGGGTGTGGATTTGCGCGTGCAAATAGACCGTGACACCGGCTCGTATGAAACTTTCCGTCGCTGGGAAGTGGTGCCCAATGAAGCAGGTTTGCAAGAGCCTGATCGCGAGATTTTGTTGTTTGAAGCACAAGAAGACATGCCCGAAATTGAAGTCGGTGAGTTTGTTGAGGAAGAGGTTGAGTCTGTTGAGATCGGTCGCATTGGTGCACAAACAGCCAAACAAGTGATTCTGCAACGCATCCGTGATGCTGAGCGAGATCAATTGTTACAAGACTTTTTGGCGCGTGGCGACAAAGTCATGATGGGCACGGTGAAACGTGTGGATAAAGTCCAAGCGATTGTTGAGTCTGGTAAAGTTGAAGCGGTGTTGTTGCGTGAAAATATGATGCCGCGCGAGAATTTTCGTGCAGGTGATCGCATCCGCGCTTACATGGCCGAAGTGGATACAACAGCCCGTGGTGCACGTCAAATTTCTTTGTCACGCATTGCTCCCGAATTTTTGATGGAGCTGTTCCGCCAAGAAGTGCCTGAAATCAATCAAGGCACTTTGGAGCTTAAAGGTGCTGCGCGTGATCCTGGTGTGCGTGCCAAATTGGCAGTGCATGCGGTTGATCCCCGCGTGGATCCAGTGGGTACCTGTGTCGGTGTGCGTGGTTCACGCGTGACCGCAGTTCGCAATGAAATTGGTGGCGAAGCAGTGGACATCGTGATTTGGGATGAGCAGCCTGCCCAATTTGTGATGAATGCATTGTCGCCTGCAGTTGTGAGTTCGATTGTGGTGGATGAAGATTCTAAATCCATGGAAGTTGTGGTGGATGAAGAAAATTTGGCCATTGCCATTGGTCGATCAGGGCAAAATGTCCGTTTGGCAAGTCAATTGACTGGCTGGCAAATTAATTTGATGAGCCAAGCCGAATCCGCTGAAAAACATGAAAAAGAAAGTGCCGCTTTGGTGGGCTTGTTCACGGCTAAGTTGGACGTGGATGAAGAAGTGGCGATGATTTTGATCGAAGAAGGTTTCACCAGTTTGGAAGAAGTGGCGTATGTGCCTGTTTCTGAAATGTTGGAAATTGAAGCCTTTGATGAAGACTTGGTTGAGGAATTGCGCACACGCGCCCGTGCTGCCATTTTGACGGATGCGATTGCTCAAGAAGAAAAAGCCGATACCGTACAAAATTTGTTGAGCCTCGAAGGCATGACCACTGCGTTGGCCGCACAGTTGGCTGATCATCATATTTTGACACGCGATGATTTGGCTGATTTGGCTGTGGATGAATTGATGGAGATGACTTCACTCGATGAAACACAAGCCAAAAACATGATCATGAAAGCCCGTGAACATTGGTTCACTGAAGAAGCGTGATCGTGCGGTAAATGGTTGGGGCGGACGGTTAAACTGAAAGCCCATAGAACACAGTTGGACAAAAAAGAATCGAAGGTAAAATATGATAAATACGACGGTAGACTTGTTCGCGCAAGAGCTCAAAATGCCAGTGGATGTGCTGTTGGAGCAATTGCGTGGAGCAGGCGTTGACAAATCATCGGGTGGTGATGTTCTGACCGAAACCGATAAAACAGCGTTATTGTCATCGCTGCGCCGTTCGCATGGTGCGGTGGATGATGGCAAAAAGAAAATCACTTTGACGCGTAAGTCAACCAGTGAAATTCGCCAAGCCGATGCAACAGGTAAGACCCGCACGGTACAAGTTGAAGTGCGTAAAAAACGCACCTTTGTTGCTCGTGAAGAAGCTGCTGCGCCTGTTGTGCAGCAAGAGGAAGAGCTCGCTCCTGTTGCTGTCGAGCCTGTTACTGAAATCGTTGCGAGCATTCCTGCTGCACCCATTTTAGACGATGCAGAAATTAAAAAGCGTGAAGCGGAGTTTGCCCGTACCCAAGAGTTGTTGGCACGTCAAGAAGCCGATGCGCGTGCACGGGTTGAGCGTGAAACTGCAGTGATCAAGCCTGTTGAAGTCGCAGCCGCACCTGTTGAGCCCGCACAGATTCAAATGGTCGCCTCTGTTCAACCTAAGAAAAAAGAAACACCACCTGTGGCACCTGTAGAGAAAAAGCAAACCAAAGAACAAGTCCGTGCTGCACGTGAATTAGAAGCAGCAAAAGCCGATGCGGAACAAGCCCGTGCGAGCTTGGAACAAGCCCGTGCAGAGCGTCAAGTGCAATCCAATTCTTTGGATGCAGAGCGCGAACGCCGTCGTCAAGCAGCCGAAGCCGAAGCTGCAAACATCAAGCAAATGATGTCGCAGCCAGCGCGTACTTTGGTTGCTAAACCGATTGAAGGCACCTTGCACAAACCCAATAAGCCAGAAGGCACTGCGGTTAAAAAGCCTGTTGTTGTGGCCACAATGGAAACCACAGCTTCTGTGCGTGAAGATGCCAAAAAAGGTGGAAAAGGCGTTCCTGGTAAAAGTGCAGGCGATGGCGCACGTGGTCGTGGCGGCATGAAAACCCGTGGGGGCATGGTCGATGATCGTTCTCGTCGTGGTGGTGGCAAGAAAAATCGCCACCAAGCCGAGCACAACGATGAAGTGGGTAGCTTCAATGCACCAACTGAACCCGTGGTGAAAGAAGTTCATGTGCCTGAAACCATTTCTGTGGCTGATTTGGCGCATAAAATGGCGATTAAAGCCATTGAAATCATCAAAGTATTGATGAAAATGGGTCAAATGGTCACCATCAATCAAGTGCTTGATCAAGACACTGCGATGATTGTGGTTGAAGAATTGGGTCACAAAGCATTTGCAGCAAAATTGGATGACCCTGATGCATTTTTGGAAGAAGGCGTTGAAGGCGAGCATCATGATGCCGAGCTCTTGCCGCGTGCCCCTGTGGTCACGGTTATGGGTCACGTCGATCATGGTAAAACGTCGTTACTTGATGCGATTCGTCGTGCACGTGTGGCACATGGTGAAGCGGGTGGCATCACCCAGCACATCGGTGCGTATCATGTGGAAACCGATCGCGGCATGATCACCTTCCTCGATACCCCTGGTCACGAAGCGTTTACGGCGATGCGTGCCCGTGGTGCGAAAGCGACAGACATTGTGATTCTCGTGGTCGCTGCGGATGATGGCGTGATGCCTCAAACCAAAGAAGCCATTGCCCATGCGAAAGCAGCTGGTGTGCCTTTGGTCGTGGCAATTAATAAAATTGACAAACCCGATGCAAACTCTGAACGCGTGAAAAATGAACTCGTTGCTGAAGGTGTTGTGCCTGAAGAATACGGTGGAGATTCACCATTCGTTGAAGTTTCAGCGAAAAAAGGCACGGGTTTGGATGAGTTGCTCGAACAAGTGTTGTTGCAAGCTGAAGTGCTTGAGTTGAAAGCGCCTGTTGATGCACCAGCCAAAGGCCTCGTGATTGAAGCTCGTTTGGACAAAGGTCGTGGTTCAGTGGCAACGATTTTGATTCAAAGCGGCACATTGCGCAAAGGCGATGTCTTGCTTGCGGGCACAACGTATGGTCGTGTGCGCGCCATGTTGGATGAAGATGGTAAAAACATCAACGAAGCAGGGCCTTCAATTCCTGTGGAAATTCAAGGTTTGTCAGACGTGCCCGCTGCGGGTGAAGAGGTCATGGTTTTGGCTGATGAACGTAAAGCACGTGAAATCGCTAACTTCCGTCAAGGTAAATACCGTGAAGTGAAATTGGCACGCCAACAAGCGGCGAAACTCGAAAACATGTTTGAAGTGATGACGGGCGAGGGTGGTTCGACGGTTGAAGTACAAAACTTGACCCTGTTGATTAAAGCTGACGTTCAAGGTTCACAAGAGGCTTTGGTTCAATCATTGCAAAAACTGTCAACCGAAGAGATTAAAGTCCAAGTCGTACATGGTGGTGTGGGTGGCATTTCTGAATCTGACATCAATTTGGCGATTGCTTCTGGTGCGGTCATCATTGGCTTTAACACCCGTGCAGATGCGCAAGCCCGTAAGTTGGCTGAGTCAAATGGCGTGGACATCCGTTACTACAATGTGATTTATGACGCAGTTGATGAAGTCAAAGCGGCGATGACAGGCATGTTGAGCCCAGAGAAGAAAGAAGAAATGCTGGGTCTGGTTGAGATTCGTCAAGTCATCAAAGCGACGAAAATCGGTACGATTGCAGGCTGTATGGTACTCGAAGGCATGGTCAAACGTGGTGCGATGGTTCGCATTTTGCGAAACAACATTGTTGTGCATACGGGTGAACTCGAATCGCTCAAACGCTTCAAAGACGACGTTAAAGAAGTTAAAGAAGGTTTTGAATGTGGTTTATCGATCAAAAACTTCACTGAAATTGAAGAAGGCGATCAACTCGAAGTGTTTGAAATCAAAGAAGTGGCACGTACTTTATAATCTTTGGCTTCACGCAGCATCGCTTAGGGCGGCTTGAACCCAAGTCGCTCCCTGTATGACCAATCAAAAAAATCGTGATGATCGACTCATTGTGAATGTTTTTTGGTTATTTATTTGAAATTGATTTTATGGCAAAAAAACCAGCCACAGACCGCACGGTACGCATTTCTGAGCAAATCAAAAAAGACGTTTCTGTTTTGATTCAACGTGAAATGCGTGATCCGCGGATTGGTCTTGTGACGATACAAGAAGTACAACTGACGCCCGATTATGTGCATGCCAAATTGTTTTTCACGGTGTTAGGGGCTGATTCGGCGGTCACTGAGAAAGTGTTGAACGAGTCCGCTGGCTTTTTGCGCAATCATTTGTTTAAGATGTTGCGCATTCACACGGTACCCACTCTGCATTTTGTATTTGACAGCAGTTTAGAAAAAGCGATTGAGTTGTCCTCATTGATTGATGCGGCCAACTCAACACCGCCAGTAGAAGATTAAGCAGGCATGACGGAAAAAATTAAAAAAATCCGAACAGCCATCAATGGCGTGTTGTTGCTGAATAAACCGCTTGGCATTTCCAGTACGCAAGCACTTGGGCGTGCCAAATGGTTGATCGGTGCATTGAAAGCAGGGCATACGGGCACATTGGATCCGCTTGCGGATGGTTTGTTGCCATTGTGTTTTGGTCATGCAACCAAACTGGCACATGATTTGTTGGATGCCGATAAGACCTATGAAGCACGAGTGGTTTTGGGTCAAACCACCACCACAGGTGATGTTGAAGGTGAAGTGATTGCATCCTCTGATGCCGTTATTACCCGAGCGCAGTGGGATGTCATCATTCCGCAATTTTTAGGTGATATTTTACAAACGCCACCAATGTATTCGGCGTTAAAAAAAGACGGCAAGCCATTGTATGAATATGCACGTGCAGGGATTGAAGTTGAACGTGAAGCCCGAGCGGTGAGGATTTTAAACCTTGAAACCGTGTCATTCGATTACCCCCATGTGGTGATGAGTGTGACATGCAGCAAAGGCACTTATATTCGCACTTTGGCTCAAGACATGGGTGATGCATTGGGTGTGGGCGCGCATTTGAGTGGTCTGCGTCGCACGGCCGTGGCGCATTTGCAGCTCGCTGATGCGCTGACATTGGAACAGCTTGAAGCCATTCCTGAGTCGGATCGTATTGCAACGTTATTGCCATTGGATGCATTGTTGCAAGATGCACCTGCTGTTTATTTACCGCATGCTTTGGCGGCGCGTTTTGTACAAGGTCAACGTTTGGCTTTGAAAGATGTGCATGATTTGAATCAAGATGTTGTTGAGGGCGTGACTTTGCGCATTTATTGGCAAGATTCCGGGCAGCATGCAGGGCAAATAACATCGCAACAACCGCCAGTTTTATTGGGTTTGGCAACCCAAACCCGAGGCGTTTTGTCACCACAAACCGTTTTAATGACTGTTTTACCTGAATAGGCCATTTTAGGCTATTGAGTTTGTTTTTTATTATTGAAAGAAGATTTATGACACAGCAACGCGCATTGCGCAATGTGGCGATTATCGCCCACGTCGATCACGGCAAAACCACACTCGTTGACCAATTACTTCGCCAATCAGGCACCTTCCGCGACAACGAAAAAGTAGACGAACGCGTGATGGACTCGAATGACATTGAAAAAGAGCGTGGCATCACCATCTTGTCAAAAAACTGCGCGGTTGAATATCAAGGCACACACATCAACATCGTCGATACCCCAGGTCACGCCGACTTTGGTGGCGAAGTTGAACGTGTATTGACCATGGTGGATGGCGTGTTGTTGTTGGTCGATGCGGTTGAAGGCCCAATGCCTCAAACCCGTTTTGTGACCCGTAAAGCATTGGCTTTGGGTTTGAAACCGATTGTGGTGATCAATAAAATTGACCGTCCAGGCTCACGTCCTGATTGGGTCATCAATGAAACCTTTGAATTGTTTGACAAACTCGGCGCGACCGATGAACAACTGGATTTTCCAGTGGTTTATGCATCGGCATTGAACGGTTATGCATCGTTGGATGACAGCGAGCGCGAAGGCACAATGGATCCATTGTTTGAATCGATTTTGACCAATGTTCCGACACGCGAAGCGGATGCCTCTGCACCGTTCCAAATGCAAGTCACATCAACCGATTACTCAACGTATGTGGGTAAAATCGCGATTGGCCGTATTGCCCGTGGTCGTGTTAAAGCAGGTCAAAACGTGATTTTCATGGACGGCCCTGAAGGCACGCCGAAAACAGGTCGCATCAACCGTGTACAGAAATTCAAAGGCCTTGACCGCATCGTGGTGGATGAAGCTGAAGCAGGCGACATCGTTTTGGTTGATGGCATCGAAGAATTAAACATTGGTACCACCTTGTGCGCCGTTGACGCACCTGATGCATTGCCCATGTTGAGCGTTGATGAGCCAACTTTGACCATGAACTTCATGGTGAATACGTCGCCATTGGCCGGCCGTGAAGGCAAATTCGTCACCAGCCGCCAAATTCGTGATCGCCTCGAAAAAGAATTGAAATCAAACGTTGCTTTGCGTGTTAAACAAACCGATGATGACACGGTGTTTGAAGTGTCTGGCCGTGGTGAGTTGCATTTGACGATTTTGATCGAAAACATGCGCCGTGAAGGTTTTGAACTGGGCGTTTCACGTCCACGCGTGGTGTTTAAAGAAATCGACGGTGTGCGTCACGAGCCGTATGAGATGTTGACTGTTGACGTTGAAGAGGGCAATCAAGGCGCGATCATGGAAGAACTCGGCCGCCGCCGTGGTGATTTGCAAGACATGCAACCCGATGGTAAAGGCCGTGTGCGTTTGGAATACCGTGTGCCTGCACGTGGTTTGATTGGTTTCCAAGGTGAATTCATGACGTTGACGCGCGGCACAGGCTTGATGAGCCACGTGTTTGATGCCTACGAGCCATACGATCCAAAAATCGAAATGGCGGGTCGCCGCAATGGTGTGTTGATTTCTCAAGACGACGGCGCAGCAGTGGCCTACGCTTTGTGGAAATTGCAAGACCGTGGTCGCATGTTCGTCAGCCACAATGACCCATTGTATGAAGGCATGATCATTGGCATTCACTCGCGTGACAATGACCTCGTTGTGAATCCAATCAAAGGTAAACAATTGACCAACGTTCGTTCATCAGGTACGGATGAGGCAGTTCGTTTGGTTCCACCGATTTTGATGTCTTTGGAATATGCGGTTGACTTCATTGACGACGATGAATTGGTTGAAGTCACACCCAAATCGATTCGCTTGCGCAAACGCTATTTGAAAGAACACGAACGTAAACGTGCTTCGCGTGAAGAGTAATTGAGTTTAGTCACCTAAACTTAAACATGTGGTACGAATTATCGCGGCTTGCCGCGATAATTCAATTGTGGGGTGGTATTGTATTATTGAGTGTTGTTGGATGTTGTTAGATATTGTTGAGTGTTGATTGATCATAAAAATTGCACACAGCACAGTTTTTTTGAAATTTTATAAGCTTTGTATGAATCATTACCAGCGCAAGTTTTAACTTAAAGCATCAAAAAATGGATTTTATTTTTCCAATTGACTCAATGATGGAGCTCGCACATGAATGCAATTAACATCACATCTCAACTACCCAACTTACTTGAGCCATGGTCACCCAACGTCCTTGCTCAATTTGATGGCCATGACATCATGATTGGCTTGGGGAGAAAAGACTATCCATGGCATACACACACAGATTTTGACGATGTGTTTTTGGTGATTCAAGGGCATTTGACATTAGAAATGCGCCTTGCTGAGGGCATCAAACGCGTCGAACTGAATGCAGGCGAATTGTTTATTGTGCCTCGAAATGTTGAACATCGACCCATTGCCAAGGGCGATGTGTATTTTTTATTGATAGAACCAACCGCTTCGTGATACCGTTGAGGTTGACCAAGTTTCACACATTTAAAAATTGAAATGAATTGATATGACCACCACTGGAACCACTCGATTAAGTGCCGTACTGAATCAAAATAAAACCAATCAACGTAAAAACCTCGTCACCTTCATCACTGCGGGCGACCCTGATGTGGGGATGACACTCAAGCTCATGCATGCTTTGGTTGCGGCAGGCGTTGATGTGATTGAATTGGGCGTTCCTTTTTCGGATCCAATGGCCGATGGTCCTGTGATTCAGCGTGCCAGTGAGCGTGCAGTTGCCAATGGTGTGGGTTTGCATGATGTGCTTGCACTGGTGAGTGAATTTCGGACAATCGATAAACAAACACCTGTTGTGCTGATGGGTTATGCCAATCCGATTGAACACATGGGGCAAGATGAGTTTATTAAACAATCGGTTGCCAGCGGTGTCGATGGCGCGCTGATTGTTGATTATCCACCAGAAGAGTCAACTGCTTTTGCGCACAATGCCCAGTCTGCTGGCCTTAATGTGATTTACCTCGTCGCACCGACCACCACCGAAGCGCGGATGCAGTCGACTGCACATATTGCCAGTGGTTTTATTTACTACGTCTCACTCAAAGGTGTGACTGGTGCGGGTAATTTGGATGTCGGAGCGGTGAAAATCCAAGTGGCGAAATTGCGTGGGTATACTGATCTGCCCATCAATGTGGGTTTTGGCATATCCGATGCCACCAGCGCACGTGCTGTTGCTGACGTCGCTGATGGTGTGGTGATTGGCAGTAAGCTGATTACTTTAGTGGAAACCGCATTGAAAGAAGGCACAGATGCTGTGCAAGTGGTCAGCAATTGGGTTGCTGACGTGCGCACGGCTTTGGATGCGTGATTCGTAATTTTTTAAAAAAGTCCATTTTTGCTGTAAAAAATGGCTTTAAAACACACTAAAAACCTCGCAGAAAAGTAGGTTTTCTTTTTTGAATGACTTTATGCGACCCGATCGAATCCAAATCCTCATTGACGCTTTGCGCGTTCTTCCTGGTGTGGGGCCAAAATCTGCCCAACGACTTGCTTTCACTTTGTTGCAAAATGAACGTGAAGGGGCACAAACCCTTGCGGATGCAATCAGCGATGCGCTCACGCATCTGCGTCATTGTGAAAAATGCCACACGCTCACCGATCAACCGCTGTGCAATGTGTGCGCCAATCCAAAACGCAATGACGCATTGCTTTGCGTTGTTCAATCACCGATGGATCAGCTCTTGATTGAACAAACCATGACTTACAACGGTTTGTATTTTGTGCTCATGGGTAAGCTCAATCCACTTGATGGTGTTGGCCCCAAAGACATTGGCATCGATGCGTTGCTCAAGCGCGCCACCGATGGCATCGTCAATGAAGTGATTCTTGCCACCCATTTTACCAATGAGGGTGAGCTCACCGCCCATCACATCGCCGAACAACTCACCAGCAGAGGCTTGCAGGTCACGCGGTTGGCCAAAGGTGTGCCTGTGGGCAGTGAGCTGGAACAAGTTGATTTGGGTACTTTGGCGCAAGCCATGACAGGGCGACGAGGTGCTTTTAGTTAGTCGCGTCTGACTGGACATCTGGGGTGATTTTATTTCAAAATCAAAGATTAATCGCCGAAATGTCATTTTCAAAGGCGTTTTACTATGTGTTTTGACACAAAGGTGATTTTAAGCAAAATTAACCCTTCTTTGAGGTTACCTCAGTAGGTTGTCTCGGTAACCAGAGGTTTTAAGTGAGCGATTCATTCGAAATCCAGCCACCTTTAAAACAGTCAAAATTACATGGTCATTGATCACGGGTCTGTTTGTTTTAGTTTGATCCTTATGGTTCATGGCCTGTCCAAGCGCTTCAGCATTGAACTGCCCTTGTCTAATCGATGGGTTGGGCTTTTTAAAGTCGTCGATTCCTTTATAATCACACCTCTATTTTTTAAATTTCAGGATGTTTTGTATGCAAACCACCAATGACTTGATGTTGGACAATGACGATACCAAAGTCATGCTTGCGCAGTACGCTGAGCGGGCTTATTTGGATTATGCCGTTTCGGTGGTGAAGGGCAGGGCGTTGCCCGATGTGGCCGATGGGCAGAAACCTGTGCAGCGACGGATTTTATATTCGATGCATGAAATGGGTTTGGCACACAATGCGAAGCCTGTGAAATCGGCGCGTGTAGTGGGTGATGTGTTGGGTAAGTTTCATCCACACGGTGATTCATCTGCGTATGAGGCTTTGGTTCGACAGGCACAGGATTTTTCTTTGCGTTATCCGTTGATTGACGGGCAAGGGAATTTTGGTTCACGGGATGGCGATGGTGCTGCGGCCATGCGGTATACAGAAGTGCGCTTGTCACCGATTGCGTCGTTGTTATTGGATGAACTGGACATGGGGACAGTCGATTTCATCCCCAATTATGATGGCTCGATGGATGAACCTGCGTTGTTGCCTGCGCGTTTGCCTTTTGTGCTGTTAAATGGCGCGTCAGGGATTGCAGTGGGGATGGCGACGGAGATTCCAGCCCATAATTTAAATGAGGTGGCGGCTGCTGCAGTGGCGATCCTAAAGCGACCCAACATCTCAGATGAAGAGTTGTGCACGATTTTACCCGCGCCCGATTTTCCGGGCGGCGGGCAGATCACCAACAGCTTGGATGACATTCGCACGATGTATTCTACGGGGCGCGGTTCGATTAAGGTGCGCGCGCGTTGGACGATCGAAGAGTTGGCGCGTGGGCAGTGGCAATTGGTGGTGAATGAGTTGCCGCCGAATGCGTCATCGCAAAAAATCCTTGAGGAAATTGAGGAGTTGTCGAATCCAAAGGTCAAGACAGGTAAAAAAGCATTGCTGCCCGATCAAACCAATAACAAGGCTTTGATGTTGTCGATGTTGGACCGTGTGCGCGATGAATCAAGTAAAGATGCGGCTGTGCGTTTGGTGTTCGAACCCAAATCAAAAAACATTTCGATTGAGGATTTCAGTAACTTTTTATTGTCAAACACCAGCCTCGAAGGCTCGGTGTCGTTGAATTTGGTCATGGTGGGGCGCGATGGCCGACCCACACAAAAATCGCTGCGAGACATTTTAACGGAATGGGTTAGCTTCCGTCAGGTCACGGTGCATCGTCGGACAGCACACCGTGCGCAAAAAGTGGCCGATCGGATTCACATTCTCGAAGGTCGCGAACAGGTTTTGCTTAACATCGATGAGGTGATTCGCATCATCCGTGAATCGGATGAACCTAAACCTGCATTGATTGAGGCGTTTCATCTGTCAGATCGTCAAGCGGAGGACATTCTTGAGATTCGCTTGCGTCAGTTGGCTCGGTTGGAAGCGATTAAAATTGAACAAGAGTTGATGGCTTTGCGAGAAGAATTGGCGGGGCTGAATGAGCTTTTGTCCAATGAAAGTGTGCTCAAGCGTTTGATTATTAAAGAGATTGAAGTAGATGCCAAAAAATTTGGCGACACGCGTCGAACTTTACTCGAGGAAGCGAAAAAAGCCACTTTGGAAGTGACCACGGTGGACGAAGCCATGACGGTCGTCGTTTCGCAAAAAGGATGGATTCGTACGCGAACAGGTCATGCTGTTGACGTTGGTGGTTTAACGTTTAAACAGGGGGATGACTTATGTGCTGTTTACCCATGTCGATCCATCCATCAATTCTATGCCTTGGATTCAAAAGGTCGTGCATACAGTATTCCTGTGTCTGCTTTACCTGGAGGGCGCGGCGATGGCGTGCCTTTGGCATCTTTAATTGATGTGCAAGATGGTGCGCGATTGATCCATTATTTTACTGGGCCTGATGACAGTAAATTGGTGATTGTGACAAAGCAAGGATTGGGCTTTACTTGTAAAGCCAATGATTTACAAAGCCGTGTGAAAGCAGGTAAATCTTTTGTGAATTTGGCCGAAGGGGATGCCATTTTAAAATTGATGAGTGTCGATTCTGATGACTTGTACCTTGCTTGTTTGGCAAACAACGGCCGCCTGCTTAATTTTTTGTTGGCTGAACTGAAAGAATTGAGCAGTGGTGGCAAAGGTGTTATTTTAATGGGCTTGGATGAGGACGTGACACTGATGGATGCGTTGCCAAATGATGGCGTGGCGTTATTGGTGCAGCACAATGCAAGGGCTGGTAAGGCGCAAGAACTTCGTGTTTCAGGCGGTAATTTGCAACCCTTTGTTGGCGGGCGTGCAAAAAAAGGCAAACTCATTGATGCAAAATTAAAACCAGTGGGGTTGCGTAAACTGGTCACCCCATCCCTCGCTTGAGGGTGATTTGTTTTTTGCCTTTTTATGGTGTTGTTTTTTTGTAATGGCTTGCCCTTAAAAAAGGCAAGTCATTTTATTTTGTCGTTTTTTATTATAAATACATATTTACATGGGTTGTTTTTTATTTACAAATAGGAATAAATATTAATTTTTTTGCTTGCGAGTGTAATTTTAATAAATATTGTAAATATTTTTTGTGATAAAATTCCTTATCGTCACATAGTGCTGGTTATCGTTGTGTTGTGCGTATTTATTTAGATTGATTTTTGTGTTGGTGACTAATGGTGTGAATTAATGCCGCACGTTCATTTAAATAACAATTGGCATTGTGATGAGAGGGATGAGTTATGGTTAACGACTGATGTTAATAACGGATGTTAATGACTAATTTATCTCGTTTTATTTTTTATTTATATTTAAGGAAAAACAATGAGAAACTTGGAAAAACTTGAACTGAGCTTTGTTAATGGTGGCTGTGGTTATCGTACTCGCATTCGCTGCACACCGTGCCCAACTCCTACGCCAACACCGTGCCCAACGCCAACTCCAGCTCCAGTACCGTCTCCATCAAGCAGTGCTGCGTAATTTTATTTAAGTGGTACACCTAAAATGAACATTTGACTGCATGGGGTATTTCATAGATTGCATTTTCAATGTCTTAGAAATATTTTTTGATGAGTTAAATCTCTTTTATATTATTAGAAAAAAATTTTTGATGGCTTACTTTATGGTCATTTTGTGAGTTTTTTCTAATAATGAAAGCTTGGCTTGCATGTTTGTGCGTAAAATGAATGCATTTTACAAATAAACAGCAAGCCTTTATTTTTTTACTGAGTAACAGCATGAACGACTCTTTGTTCCGTCCTGAGGCTGTCGAGCGATCGAAGTCCAAGCCTTTAAGTGGTATTTTGCTCATCCAGCCTTTGGCTGTAAATGTTTTGACTGTGGTTTCATTATTAATTGGTTTGGCATTGCTGGCTTTTTTGATTTTTGGTACTTATACAAAAAAGGAGCGTGTCACAGGGGTTTTATTGCCCAATTTGGGACTTGTGCGGGTGGCGGCACCCCAGATGGGAACGGTCGTCAAACGTGAAGTGACGGAAGGGCAAGTCGTGAAGCGTGGCCATGTCTTGTATCGTATTTCAAGTGACCGTGCTGTTGGTTCTGAGGTGGTAGGGCAATTGGCATCGAATCAGTCGGAGTTAAAACGCCAATCGTTAGAAGAACAACTCAATCGCCAAAACAGCATGAATGAAATCAGTTCATTGCAGTCGGCACAAAAAATTTCAGCTTTACAACAACAGTTGGCGCAAATCAACAGCGAATTATCCATTTATAAAGAACAGCTGCGCATTGCCAATGATGTGTATAAACGCAATCAAGCTTTGGTTGACGAGGGGTTTATTTCCTCTGCGGTGCTTGAGGACAAACGCAACAATTACCTCAACCAATTGAACAATCAAAAACGCTTGATGCGCGAGAAAACCAGCATTCAACAGCAGCTGTCTTCTGCGAAAACAGAGTTGGAGGATGCCAAACTCAAAGGGGACAATCAAAATGCATCGATTACCCAAAGCATCACGGACAATGAGACCCAGCGTGAATTACTGGTGTTGGCACCGATTGACGGTGTGGCTTCGGCGATTCAGGCCGATGTTGGGCAAGTGGTGAATGCAAATACAGTGCTTTTAAGTATTGTACCAACAGATGCCTTGCTAGAAGCGAATGTGTATTTGAGCAGCCGTGCCATTGGTTTTATCAAAGAGGGCAACAGTGTGTTGTTGCGCTATCAAGCATTTCCTTATCAAAAATTTGGTCAACATGAGGGGGAGGTGGTCTCCATTTCCAAAGTGGCGCTCACCAACAACGAGTTGATTGAGGCGGGTATATTGAAGGCCACAGAGCCGATGTATCGTGTGAAAATTAAACCTGCATCACAAACGATCATGGCATATGGCAAACAAGAGGCTTTGCAGCCAAGCATGCAGCTCGAAGCCGATGTGTTGATGGATACGCGCCGTTTGTATGAATGGCTGTTTGAGCCTTTATTTAGCATCACGGGGCGTTTAATGGGTTCTAAAGTATGAGCGTTTTTAAGCAATTGAGTTTTTTAGGTGAGCCGCGTTTGCCTGTGGTGTTGCAAACTGAGAACGCAGAATGTGGTTTGGCGTGCATGGCCATGGTGTCTTCTTACCATGGCTTTGTCACGGATTTGGCCTCTTTGCGAGCACGTTTCAGCATTTCAACCCGTGGCGTGAGTTTGGACGACTTGATGAACATGTCTGAGCGGATGAACATGGATGCACAGGCAATGCGTTTGGAATTGGATGAATTGGATCAGTTGCCAACACCGTGCATTTTGCATTGGGACATGAACCATTTTGTCGTCCTGAAAAAGGTCAAAGGCAATAAAGTTGAAATTCATGACCCTGCACGCGGGCATGTGGTTTTGAGTATGGATGAAGTGAGCGGGCATTTTACTGGTGTGGCCTTGGTGGCAACGCCAAACATTCGATTTGAACAAAAAATAGAAAAACAAAATGTCAAACTGAGTCAATTGGTTGGGCAGGTGCAGGGTTTAAAAAGCTCGTTATTGAAGATTTTTGGTTTGGCGGTTGTTCTGGAACTGTTTGCTTTGGTCATGCCTTTGTTAAATCAATTGGTTTTGGATCAAGTTTTGGTGTCGCAAGACCGAGAATTATTGACCATTTTGGGCATTGGCTTTCTACTGTTGACTGTGACTCAAGTGTCGATCAAATTGCTGCGCAGCTGGGCTGTGATTTACATGAGCACCACATTTAATTTGCAATGGGCGAGCAATGTATTCAGTCATTTAATCCGTTTGCCTGTGAGTTGGTTTGAGAAACGGCATCTGGGGGATGTGATTTCACGTTTCCATTCGGTCAATGGCATCGAAAAGCTCATCACCACTCAGCTGGTTGAAGCGGTGTTGGATGGTTTAATGACTGTTGGTACTTTGGCCATGATGCTGTTTTACAGCCCCATGCTGGCCATGGTGGCTGTACTGGCATTGTTGTTTTACATTGTGTTGCGTTGGTTTCATTATTCACATCTGCGTCTGGAAACTGAAAATCAGATGGTGTTTGCATCCAAGGTTGAAAGTTTTTTGATTGAAACGTTGCGTGGCATTCAAAGCATCAAATTATTCAATGCTTTGACAGAACGGAAATCACATTGGTTTAATTTGGAAGTGGATCGGCGCAATGCCGATTTAAAAATCCAAAAAGTTCAAATGATCAGTCAGGCATTCAATGGTTTGATTTTTGGCGTTGAGGCCATTGTCATCATGTGGTTGGGTGCCAGTTTGGTGATGGATGGGGCTTTGTCTGTCGGCATGTTGTTTGCTGTGCTGTCGTATAAAGCTCAATTCTCATCACGCGCTGCAAATTTGGTTGATCAATACATTGCGCTGCGCATGATGAGGGTGCAAACCGAGCGTTTAGCCGACATTGTGTTAACCGAGCGCGAGGACACCCATGCCAAAGTCAGCGGTTTTTTGAAGTTGAAGCCGACCATCGAATTGCGTAATGTGTCATTTCGTTATGATGATCAATCTGCATGGGTTCTGAAAGGTTGTTCGTTCAAAATTCAAGAGGGTGAGTCTGTTGCGATCATTGGCCCATCGGGTTGTGGCAAGACCACATTGGTTAAAATTTTACTGGGTTTGCTCAAGCCACAAGAAGGGGAAGTGCTCTATGGCGGCCTGGACATCAATAAAATGGGCTTGGATAACTACCGTGAGCGTGTGGCGACGGTCATGCAAGATGACAGTTTGTTTGCAGGTTCTATTTTAGAAAACATCACTTTTTTCTCTCGAACGCCCAGCATTGAACGTGTTGAAGAGGCCGCTTACTTGGCCGCTCTGCACGATGACATTGTGGACATGCCGATGGCGTATAACACTTTGATTGGTGACATGGGGACGTCGTTGTCGGGTGGGCAAAAGCAGCGTTTATTGTTGGCGCGTGCTTTGTACCGCCAGCCTGAAGTGCTGTTGTTGGATGAAGCGACCAGTCATTTGGATGGTGGCAATGAAATGAAAGTCAATGAAGCTGTGAGCCGACTGGATTTAACCCGAATTTTTGTGGCACACCGCGAAAGCACCATTCGCATGGCACAACGTGTGATTCAGCTGGATCATGGGCAGGTACTTCAATAAACTGAACATTGTTAAAAAAGAGGAGAGATGTGTTGTGATTGTCATGCGTGTTTCCAAGTGATGGATCGGTGACACGTCAATCACCCCATGATCAGTGCATTTTTTGCAAGTTACGTTTGTTTTTCGAGTTGACGCAGCACTCGGAAGCACAGCACGCCTGCAAGTACACCAAAAAACACCACTCCTAAACCATAACCCGCCAATGCCCCTTTTGCGCCATACCATTGTGCACCCAACCAAACAAAGGGAATCACACCCAACGTGGCGCGTCCCCAGTTCAAAGCAGTTGAGTAAAATGCAAAACCAAGGTTGTTGAAAGCAGTATTGGACACGAATAAAATACCATTAAACAAAAAACTGCCCGCCACGAACAGGCAAAAAAATGTAATCAGCTCATGTGCCGTACCTTGTGCACCAAAAGCATCCGCCAACAGATTTCGCCCAAGTGCAAGCAACAACCACACCACCAAGACATAAATCACAGTGATTTTCATGCTGTCGTTCATGGTTGAGCGCAAACGGTCAAAACGTTTGGCGCCATAATTTTGCCCTAAAATGGCACCAATTGAACCTGACAGTGCAAATAAAACGACAAAAGCCACAGGAATCACCCGCCCAATCACTGCCCAACCGGCAACCGCACTGTCTCCAAATTGAGCGATTGATTGGGTCACAAATGCATTACCGACAGGCGTGGCGATTTGCGTCAACACGGCAGGTAAAGCAATGGCCATAAAAGGTTTGAGCTCACGTTTGAACACCGACAGCGGGGGCCAAGCAAATAAACCGTGAACCTTGAGCACACCATGAAGTCCAAGCACAACCATGACCACGCGTGCCAAAGAGGTGGCAATGGCAGCGCCATCAATGCCTAAATTAAAACCGAAAATGAAAATTGGATCAAGCACTGCTGTTGCGGCACCTGCACCCAGTGTCACATACATGGCGCGGCGGGCATCACCAACAGAGCGAAGCAGGGCACTCAAACACATGCCCAAGCCCAATAAAATTGAAGAGGGTAAGACAATGTACATGAATCGAACAGCCAATCGAGCCGTTTCATCCGCTGCACCCAATAACGCAATCAATTGGTTTAGGAAAGGCAACGTCAGCACAATCAGGCACACCATGATGGCGACCATCAAGATTAAAGAAGCGCCCGCCAATTGTTTGGCTTGATGACGATCGCCTCGTCCCAAAGCCCGTGATGTCAGTGCGGTGGCTGCAATTGAGATGCCAATGGCGATCGAGGTCACAAAAAACAGCAAAGTACCTGAATAGCCAATGGCGGCAGCGAGTTCTTTGTGACCGAGCCGTGAAATGTAAAACAAATTGAGCAAATCGACCACGAACACGGCAATCAGACCGATGGCACCTGTGGCCGTCATGGTCAATACATGGTGCATGGTTGAACCCGTGAGAAACTTCATTTGCGCTTGTGCAGTCATGTTATTCTTTTTCGTTCTTTGTAAGGATGGCGCATGCCGATCAATCATGAGCCTGATTTAGCATACAGTGAGCCACCCTACACAGTGACAATATGGCAATACTCATCGCTCTGTGGTGGCTCAAACAATTTGCTGCGAAACGAATGATTGCATTTCTTAAAGGGGAATCAAAATCAAAAGGATTCAAAAAATTTAAAAGATTCAAAAGTCTGGCTTTAAAGATCCAATAACACCCATTCACCCAACTTCAAGTCCGTTGGCAATACAAACTCACCCACTTCCACTCGATGCAATGCATCGACACGATTACCAGCAGCAGCCACCATGCGTTTCACTTGATGGTATTTGCCTTCCCGTAAGGTGAGTTCCAGCACATTATCACCTTTTTCGCTCAGGACTTGGGCATGGGCCGCTTTTAATGTTTCATTTTCATCGTGCAGTAACACACCTTCTTTTAATGCTGCGATCATTTCATCGCTGATGGGGTGGCGGCAAGTTGCGTGATAAATTTTATCAACATTCTTTTTTGGGGAGGTGTTTTTGTGGATAAACTGGCCATCGTCTGACAACAACAGCAAACCCGTTGTGTCCACATCCAAACGCCCAACACACTGAACATCACGTTCCCGCAGGTTTGAAGGCAACAGCGTCAATACACTTTTATGGTGTTTGGGTTTTTGCGAGCACTCCACACCTTCAGGCTTGTTCATCAGTACATACACGTATTCGCGATAGTGCCATGTTGTTCCATCAATCACCCATGACAGGTGCTCAGTGTCAAATAGGGCATCAGGATCATCACAAAACTCACCATTAACAGGTACTTCTCCTGTTTCTATGAGGGCGGTGCAATAGGCACGCGTGCCGAAACCTTGCTGTTGAAGGATGCGGGCAATGGGTTGTGGTTTTTGCTTTTTAGCCATAAGGTATCGTGTTGTTTAAGTTAAAGAATTAGCCCTCTTTATTGGGTATTGGGGGCGTTGATGCATCAAAGATGGGTGCAGTCTTTTTGTGTGCTGTTGCGTATTTAAAATGAGCACACCCAAATTGAAATAAATTTATTTCGCCAATTCAACGGCCAACTCGCGGGCACGTTCAGTCGCAGCTTGAGTCCCTTGAATAAGGGCTTGATCGATGCCTTGGGCATTGAACACGGCCAAGGCCGCTGCAGTTGTCCCACCTTTTGATGTGACGCGCTCGCGTAACACGTCGACAGGATCTTCTGAAGCGTCGGCCAAGGCCACAGCACCTGAGAACGTGTTTTGTACGAGCAGCTTGGCAGTCTCTTCATCAAAACCCAATTGACGAGCCGCTGCTGTGAGGTGCTCCATCACATAGAATACATATGCTGGACCTGAGCCTGAGATGGCGGCGATGGTGTCAATTTCAGCTTCTGTCTGTAACCAGACATTCACGCCCACCGCTAAGAGGATTTGGTTGATGAGCACTTGCTCGTTTTCGCTCACAATGCTCAGTGGTGCATAAATTCCTGTAACGCCTTTACCCACAAGTGCAGGTGTATTGGGCATGGTGCGCACCACTTTTTTATGCTTTTGTAACCATTCGGACAAAGTGGCGATGGTTAAACCTGCTGCGATGCTTAGAACGACTTGATCGGCTTTCACCAAAGGGGACAACTCAGCCAAAGCCGCTTTCATGCTCTGAGGTTTGACTGCAAGAATCCACACGTCGGGTGAGAGGTGCACGGCCGCTGCGAGATTTTCAAATGCGGTCACGCCCAATGTGCGGTGCAAATGGTCACGGTGATCTGCGTTGTGTTCAACCACGACAATTTGCTGAGGGGCGAAACCACCTTGATTGATCATGCCAGTGATAATGGCTGTGGCCATGTTGCCACCGCCGAGGAACACGATTTGAGGGGTTGTATGCATGGTGCTGTACCTTTTGAAAAAATAAAAAATAAAGAGGGTGGGTGTCTCAATCGCATTCAACGTGTACTTGATAACTCCATTTGGGTGTTAGTATCAAAATAACCATGGAAATCAATGCCAAAAAAATGGCAATATATAAGAACAGCGGGGCATCGGTGAGTCGCTGTGGGTATATGCTAAAGGCCGCTCCTAAGCCTGCGGCATTACCGCCTGCGACCAAGAGGACGGCGGTGTAGTCATGAAACCGTCGTGCTTGATTGGCATTGTTTGACCAGCGTGGGTCTGTGTTGTAACTGGGCAATGTTTCATGCGCATTCTCTAAACGTTCAAGCACCGACAAAAAAGCACGTAAGTTGCTGATGGCACGTTCAGCTTTGTAATTGAGAAAGGCAAAGCAAATCGATGACACTGGAAATCCCAAAGTCAGCCACTCAATGGGAGGTTCTTTCATGCCGGTTGTTGGGCGTAAGGCGACCAATGCAGCGAGTAAACTCAACATTAAGCTGACGTATAAAGCCAAGGCTTGCTGGCGCTGGGCAATCCGGGTGTTGACCTCTTGATTGGCAGCAATAAAGCGATAATTGGCATCAACAAGGTAGGTTTTACTCATGGGTGTCATGTTATAAATGGGATTTTAAAGTAAGGGTAAGAAAATCCACTTCAAATGATTTTGAAATGATTGTGAACAGGATGTTGTGGTTTTTTAAGTTTTTTAGGGCATACACGATGAATTTCCATTTGATTGCGAATGGGATGTGTTATTAATGGGGTGTGTTGTTGAGTGTCATTGTCTGAGTTGGTGCAGGACGGCGACCAAACAATGCGCTGCCGATGCGAACCAAAGTGGAGCCCGCAGCAATGGCATGAGGGTAATCATCGGACATGCCCATCGACAACGTATCAAATGCAGGGGCTGCGTCATGGGGTAAATGGGCTTTGATTTTGGCATGCAGTTGAGCCATGGCGACAAAAGGAGCACATTGGGTCGCTTCATTCGCTTGGGGATCAATGGCGGCGGGGATGGTCATTAAGCCGCGTAAAGTAAGGCGAGGCAATTGAATGATTTCTAAAGCCAGTGCGAGTGCACTGTCAGGCGCACAACCACTTTTACTGCTTTCATCACTGATGTTGACTTGAATCAACACATTCAATGGCGGCAGGTGCGTGGGTCGCTGTTCACTTAAACGTTGGGCAATTTTGAGGCGATCGATTCCGTGTACCCACGCAAAATGCTCGGCTACTGGGCGCGTTTTATTGCTTTGTAAGGGACCAATGAAATGCCAGATGGCTTGATTGTCAGGAAGAATGCCGCGCAAGGCGATGATTTTATCCACACCTTCTTGCACATAATTTTCACCAAATCTTTTTAAACCAAGTGCATAAGCTGCTTGTATGGTTTCTATGGGATGGGTTTTGGTCACAGCAAGCAGCTGAACAGCATCTGGTGAGCGTTGTGCTGCGATGCACGCATCATGAATGGTCGATGTGATGCGCCGTATCTGTTGTTCAAGTGAGGTAAAAAGTGGATGGTCGACTGAGTTTGACATGCTGAATGTATTCAATAATAATGGGTGCTGATCAAGGATGTAAGCATAGCATGTGCCTGTGCTTTTCACATCCTCAAAATACTTTATAGTGAAATGGATCAATGTTGTCAATGGCTTGATCTAAAACAATGAAGCTGTTTTATAAAAAACGGCATTACGCTTGTTTTTTGCTCAAAATATCTAACCTTAAACAAGCGCAAAGCAGGATTGCTTTGCAATTAACAAAGCGATGTTCATGAATTTTAGTGCTATTTTAAGTGCCGCTCAATTGGAGCATGCCAGTGATGTGCACGTGTGTGCTGACGCACCGATTCGGGTGCGAGTCGCAGGCCGATTGAAAGTTTTGGCTGTGCCAATTCTTTCTCACAATGAATTGAATACTTGGCTTATGGCTCAATTTACCACAGCTCAGCATGAGATTTGGTCGAGTGGTGAACAGGTCGATTTTGCTCTATTCGATCAAGGTTGCGGTATACGCGTGCGTTTGACCGCCTACATGACAACGGATGGTATTGCTGTTGCGGTGCGTTTATTGCCAAAACAAGCACCGAGTTTGGCAGAGCTGGGCGCACCTGAGTTTTTGGAAAAACTCAAACCATTTAGGCATGGTTTGGTCTTGATTACAGGTGCAACAGGGAGTGGTAAGTCCACCACCATGGCCAGCTGGATTGCCCATGTGAATCAACAAGATGAAGCGCATGTGGTGACTTTGGAAGATCCGATTGAATATCGTTTTTCAAGTGATAAATGCTTGATTCATCAATCGGAAGTGGGCAATCAAGTGGGCAGTTTTTCGACGGCTTTGAGGGATGTGTTGCGTCGTGACCCCGATGCGATTGTCGTAGGTGAGTTGCGCGATTTGGTCAGTATTGAATTGGCTCTGCGTGCAGCTGAAACGGGGCATTTAGTGATTGCAACCTTGCACAGTGCGAGTGCGGTTGAAGCCATTTCTCGTTTAATTGATGTCTTTCCATCAGAAAATAAGTCTTTTGTTCGCAATGTGCTGTCGAGTGTGCTGATTGGCGTGGTTGCTCAACGATTGGTGCGTTGCAACACAAATGTGAATAAACAAGGTAGAATTGCCACATACGAAGTTTTGACAGCCAATGCTGCTGTCAAAAATTTAATTAAAGAAGCCAAAGAAAATCAATTACCAGCAGTGATGCAGACCAGTGCTGCGCATCAAATGTTCACCTTTAACCAACACTATCAAAAATTATTGGATATGCGTCTCGTGGCTGAAGCCATGCCAGTGTGGGCGAGTTGATGGGGTTGAATTCTAAAATAAAAGCCAAAAATATGAAAAAAATCACTGATTTTACAGTTAAAAACTTGATCGACGAACCCTTTGAGTTGTCACAATACGCCGGTGAGGTCATGTTGATTGTGAATACCGCCAGTGCTTGTGGTTTTACTCCGCAATACGCTGAATTGCAAACCCTGTATGAGCAATATGCCGATCAAGGGTTGCGCGTTATTGCTTTTCCATGCAACCAGTTTGGTGCGCAAGAAAAAGGTGATGGGGCTGAAATTGGTGAGTTTTGCGATAAAAACTTTCACGTGACCTTTCCCATTATGAGAAAAATCAATGTCAATGGCGATGATGCTGAACCTTTATGGAAAGATCTAAAAGCCAAAGCACCTGGAATTCTGGGGACTGAGCGCATCAAATGGAATTTCACTAAGTTTTTGGTGGGGCGTGATGGTGTCACGGTGCAGCGTTTTTCGCCATCGACGAGCCCTTTGTCTATGGTTGAACAGATCGAAATGGCTTTGACGCAGAAATAATTCATAATAAATCACATAAACCGCTTTAATTAAGCGGTTTATCCTATTGAATTACAAGTGATTTACTTGTGATTCGCTTGTAATAATCTATTTTTATATTTTTTTAATTAGCAGAGGTTTTTTATGCAAAACTCAAATGATATACAGCACGATGACCATGCCAAGCAGGCCATGCATGCGCTTGCTTTGGCAGCACTTGGCATTGTCTTTGGCGACATCGGTACCAGTCCTGTGTATGCGATGAAAGAAAGTTTTGCAGCGCATTATGGCTTGGTCATGAATGAGGCCACAATTTTAGGCCTGTTGTCGTTGCTGTTTTGGTCTTCCGCAATTGTCATCAGTTTCAAATACGTCAGCTTGATCATGCGTGCAGACAATAATGGGGAAGGGGGGATTTTATCTCTCATGTCATTGACTTTGCGTGGTAAAGATCACAATAAGTACAAATGGATTATTGTGTTGGGCATGTTGGGGGCTTCTTTGTTTTATGGTGATTCGGTGATCACACCAGCGATTTCGGTGTTGTCTGCTGTCGAAGGTTTACAAGTGGCGATTCCATCGATCGATGATCACCTCATTTTGGCCATTTCTGCGGTCATTTTGACGGGTTTGTTTGTGATTCAAAAACGGGGTACAGCGACCATTGGTGTGTTGTTTGGGCCGATCATGCTGCTGTGGTTCGGTGTGTTGGGCGCAATGGGGGTTTCTCACATCATTGCCAATCCAACCATTTTGCATGCATTAAACCCATACCATGCTTTGTATTTTGCAACCCACAATGGGATTCACGGTTTCTTGGTATTTGGTTCGGTTTTGCTCGTACTGACGGGGGGCGAAGCTTTATATGCGGATATGGGGCATTTCGGTCGAAAGCCAATTGTGTATGCATGGTATTTCGTGGTGTGGCCTGGTTTGATGTTGAACTATTTTGGTCAAGGTGCGATGATTTTGGCTGACAATGCGACCAAAGAAAATCCATTCTTTATGATGGCTCCAGCTTGGGGTACTTTGCCTTTGGTGGTTTTGTCGGCTTTGGCATCGGTGATCGCATCTCAAGCGGTGATTTCAGGCGCATTCTCTTTGACCAGTGCCGCAATTAAATTGGGTTATTGTCCTCGTTTAAAAATTGTTCACACCAATGAACAAGAAAAAGGCCAGATTTATTTGCCATTCATCAATTGGTTGTTGTGGGCATTGGTGATGATTTTAATCGTCTTGTTCAAAAGCTCAAGCAATTTGGCTTCAGCCTATGGCTTTGCAGTGGTGACCACCATGACGATTGATGACATTTTGTTGTTGGTGGTGATGTTCACGGTGTGGAAATGGAACCGTGCTTTGTCTTTGGCTGTTTTTGCTTTTTTAATCACGGTGAGCCTGACCTTCTTTTCGGCGACTGCAGTTAAATTCCTTGAGGGGGGCTGGTTCCCTGCATCAATTGGCTTGGCCATTTTCACTTTGTTAATGACGTGGAAACGTGGTAAAGAGCTTGTTCACGAGCGCACAGAGGGGGTCAATTTACCACTTGTGCCTTTTATGGAAAGCTTATTGGCACATCCGCCTGTGCGTGTTGAAGGCACTGCAATGTTCATGCACAGTGATTTGAACAATGTGCCCAATTCACTGTTGCACAACCTTAAGCACAATCGAATTTTGCATGAGCGCATCGTTTTCTTGGGGGTTCACACAGAAGATGTACCTTACATCAAAGACGAAAATAAACTGGAGATCCAAACAATTGGTGATTCTGCTTTTGTGGTCAATGCGCATTATGGTTTTAAAGAAGAGCCAACCATGGAAGGCATCATGGCCTTATGTGCCAAGAAAAATTTGATCATGGAGATGATGGACACTTCTTTCTTCCTCAACCGTGAAACCGTGATTCCAAGCAAATTAAAAGGCATGGCTTTGTGGCGTGAAAAAATGTTCGCTTTGATGATGCGTAATTCGGTGCGTGCCACGGATTACTTCAAAATTCCACCCAATCGTGTCGTGGAAATGGGGACTCAGGTCGAGATTTAACACATAAAAAAGCCACTGTATTTTGCAGTGGCTTTTTTATAATGGCCTTCAATGAAAAATATTGGGCATGACATGCAGTGAATATTTTTTTGAGTCATAATAAGCCGCAATTTTGCACAATGGTTTCAACTGAATTTTGTGAGGTGAATGATGAATGAAGTGAAAAGCATTTTAGCGCAAGCTGAGGATCTCTTGCGTCAAGCCGCAGGCACAAGTGGGGTACAGGCCGCAGAGCTACGTGAAAAGGCGATGGCATTATTGGAGCAAGTCAAGGCTCAAACCAGTGTGTTGCAAGATCAAGCGGTGCAAAAGGCGAAAGAGGCGGGTGCAGCAACAGAGGAGTTTGTTAAGGAAAATCCTTGGAAAGCCGTTGGCATGGCAGCAGGTTTGGGGTTGTTGCTCGGTGCCATGCTTAAAGGCGATGACAAAATGATTGCTGCGGAAAAAGACATTACCCCACCTGCACTTGAAAAATCATAAAAAAATACAGTGAAAGTAAACAATTTACTTTTACCCAGTCTATTTTTACCTTGATTGATGTTTGGTATTTTTCTCCACTTGTTTCGATAAATCATAAAGAGATCACAAAGTGTGGTGTATTTTAAGAGGTTATTTGACTTGAAAAGCCTGTTGGAAAATTTAGACTGGATTCCAAGCCTTCGTTACACGAAGGCTTGTTTTACATTCTAAGTCATTAACGAACCGTCACAGAACCTGCATCATCGTGTGGGTTTTTTTATTGAGGTTCGTCAACCAATGGTGTCTTGCTTCATTTTAGATAGCGAGGGCATTTCTCTCTCGCTTAAAAAGGAGTTTATGATGAAACGAATTAAAGTGGCTGTGTTGGCTGTGGTGATGGGGGGTTCTGCTGGTGCCTTTGCACAAACCCCATGGGGGTGGAATCACAACAGCAGCAATCAGTCCATTCAGCCGTTGATTCCGTCAACAGTGGATTATCAGGATGTATCGCATCGCTCGCTGAGCCGAGAAGAAAGGGCTCGAATTGGGATGGAGCGCATGGAAACGGCACACACTCAAGCACGCGATGAGTACCCCTCCCATGATCGTTGGGCACATGAACGCGCTGTACAAATGCAAGGGGGTGCTGACCAACAGGTTCAAATGAACCATGATTCATACGATGACCATCGATTCGGCGTGCCAGTTGGCACACAGTTTTACTGGAGCAATGCTCAACCTCACATGAATCGCCATGAAGTTTATGCTTATCGCCGTTGGCGAGCTCAACAATTTGCTCAACATGCCCAAGAGCGTCAACATGATGGTTGGAATCAAAACAATGGTCATGGCGTGTTTTCAATTTCATTTCGCAACTGAATAAGCGAATAAGTTTGTGAGCAATGTTGATGCTCTTAAAAAAATCGCCGTTTCGACGGCGATTTTAAATGATCAAGGTAAAAATGAGTGTAAGGCAGAGGCAAAGTCCGAGTGCACAGGGATGTGAGGCCATTTTTTTAAAGCCTCGCGCACGGGTTGACCTTCGTTGTAGCCGTAATCTAAGATGACGCAAGCACATTCAGCGGCTTGAGCGGCCAATGCGTCATTCATGGAATCCCCCACCATCAGTGCGGACTCCACTGAGCTGTTCATTTCTGAAAGGGCATGAAGCAGAGGCTCAGGCAGTGGTTTTCGAACAGTTAAGGTGTCTCCACAAACCACACTGCTGAATAAACCCGACCAGCCAAACTGTTGAATCAACGGCAGTGTGAATTCAGTGGGTTTATTTGTGACGATGCCAAGGCGATGACCTTGTGCGTGCAAAGCGTGCAACACCTCACTCACCCCTTTGTACTCACGTGTTGCATCACCGTTGATGCGGTGATAATGCGCTGCAAAATGGGCATAAGCGATGTCTGTATCAAATGTCAGTGGTTGCTCATGCGTCAATGCGCGTTGAATTAAATTATGAGCACCTTTCCCCACCATGGACAATGCCGTATCAAATGACAGAGGGGGTAAATTGTATTCACCACGCAAGGCATTGACCGCAGCCACCAAATCAGGTGCTGTATCAAGCAAAGTGCCGTCAAGGTCAAACAAGATGGCTTTGATTTGTGGGTGTGCTGTGGGGATGTGCTCGGTGTGTGTCATTATTTGACTTGTGCCAGTTCTGCACGCATCTGATCGATGACAGCCTTGTAATCAGGGGCATTGAAAATGGCTGAGCCTGCTACAAATGTATCCGCACCTGCTTGAGCGATTTCACGAATGTTATCAATTTTCACACCACCATCAATTTCCAATAAAATATTTTGGCCGCCTGCAGCCACGTGCGCATCAATGCGCTCGCGGGCTGCCCGTGTTTTGTTGAGCGTTTCAGGAATGAATGATTGACCACCAAACCCAGGATTGACCGACATCAATAAAATCATGTCAAGTTTGTCCATCACGTGATCAAGAATGTTCAGTGGCGTGGCTGGGTTGAGCACCAAGCCCGCCTTACAACCTAAATCTTTAATTAAACCCAAGCTGCGATCAACGTGACGCGATGCTTCTGGATGAAACGTAATCATGTCAGCGCCAGCTTTGGCAAAACTGCTGATCAACGCATCCACTGGCTCGACCATTAAATGCACATCCATCATGGCATTGCCTGCATACGGTTTAATTGCTTCTAAAATCATGGGTCCAAAAGTCAAATTGGGTACATAGTGATTGTCCATCACATCAAAGTGAATCCAATCGGCACCTGCTGCCAATACGTTGGTGACTTCTTCACCCAATTTAGCAAAATCGGCAGAAAGCAGGGAAGGGGAAATGCGAAAGGTCATGGTGATCCTCAGTTAAATTGAATGCCGTATTTTACTATGCTTTGAAGGCTTTTTTTGATTAGATGCGAAGGGGAGCCGAGCTGGCAAGGTGTTTTAATCGGAGGCGGGCACCCACAAAGCATGCTACAATAAAATCGGTGCCTGTCAGGCTGCATCGAAATCAAACTAAATAAATTAAGATTGAGTCAATGGCTTGGCTTTTGGAGGTGGGTCTCATGTTTAAAATTAAAGTTGATACTGCATTTTGGCCGGAGCATTCAGATCCCGCCAATGATGTGTATGTCTTCGTTTACACCGTTCAAATCACCAACGTGGGTCAAAAATCAGCGCAATTACTAAGCCGCCACTGGGTGATCACCGATGGTTTCGGCACCACCCGCGAAGTTCGCGGTGATGGTGTGGTTGGGGTTCAACCAAAAATTGCGGCGGGTGAAAGCTTTGAATACAGCAGCAGCTGTCCTTTATCCACACCGTTTGGTCGAATGCATGGTGAATATTATTGCGTCGACGAAACGGGCGCACAGTTTATTGTGGATATTTCTCAATTTTTACTGACTGCTCCAAACACCGTTCATTGAGTTTTTTAATTTTTTAATTGTTTTTAAAATGAAGCACACCGATTCAACACACACATCGAATACCACCACCGTTAGCATTTATCACAATCCCAAGTGCGGTACATCGCGCAATACCCTTGAGCTTATTCGTCAAGCAGGCATTGAGCCAGAAATTGTGCTTTATCTTGAAACACCCCCATCTCGAACTGAATTGACTCAGCTGATCGCTGACATGGGCATCTGTGCGCGTGATTTGGTGCGCACAAAAGGGGATTTATACCTTGAGCTGAATTTAGCAAATGCAGCTTTGAACGAAGATGAATGGGTTGATATCATGGTTGAGCATCCCATTCTTATTGAGCGGCCGATTGTGGTGACGACACATGGCACACGATTGTGCAGGCCAGCAGACAGGGTGTTGGAAATTTTACCCAAGTGAACTGCTGATCAAATACCCAGAGACCGTGAGATGAAGAAAACGATTGTTGTATTTTTATAATGTTTCTTTGTACACGAAAGCAAAACCAAACAAAGCAAAGCATTTTTTTGTTGGATGGCTGTCCACCAAATGAACCATTCGAGCATTGAGTTAAAACAAACACCATTTACAAAGTTTCTTGCTTGATGAGTGGATTTTACTTTAACCACCATTGCTTGCGGTGTTTGGATTCATTCAATCTGGGAGTTCATTATGAAAAAAACAGCGCATATTGCCTTATTCGGCGCATTAGCCCTTCTCACTACAGCTTGCACCGTTACACCTCCACGTGTTGCAGTCAGCGGCCCGACGATCAGTATCCCTGATGTGTTTGTGATTGGTGATGGGGCTTATCATCCACATCGTGACAATGTGCAATTTGAATCACATGATCGCAGGGATTTTGGTCGGTCACATCACAATCAACGTTCACACGGTGGGTACAATGCAGGCTATGCTCGAGGAAATGAGTGGGGCAATCAAGATTGGGGATCTCATCGTTAATCCGTGGAATCTCAATATGAATGCCAGCATAAAACAAACGGTTTAATGTGTTGCTTGTCTAATGGCTTAAACAATGGGTCATTATGAGCGCATATCATGAGCGAAAAATGACAAAAGAACGTGTCACTCTTCGTGGCTGTTCGAAGTTAATGTTTGAATCGCGGAAAAAGCGTGAATATCATCCCACCATAAAAACCTCCGTTTCGGAGGTTTTTTACATGACTGTTTTGTTCACATGCTTTAAGCAATGCTGGCACCCAAAGCAGGAAACACATCGGTGAACAACAGTGTGATCAATTGTTGACCCGCTGGCGTAGACCAGTCTTTTGCAATTTCTGCCATCAGCGTGTTGGTTGCTGTGAGCACCACGCCTGCATCGCGCATGCGCTGGCGTGAAAACTCCTCAGACAAATCACTTGGTGAACCCGATGCATCCATCACGGCTTGCACATTAAAACCTTCGAGTGCTGCATCAATTGCGGGGAAAATCAGGCACACGTCGGTGGTGACGCCAGCCATAATCAAATTTTTACGGCCTGTGGCGAGCACGGCATTGCGAAAGTCAGCGTATGCCCATGCGTTGACCACACCAGGTCGTTTAACTCGCGCTGCGTGTGCTTCAGGCAAAATTTTTGCAATCTCTGGCAAAATTGGACCTTGGGCATTTTCTTCTTGACTTGATGTGATGACGACAGGCATGTTGAGGATTTTGGCCATTTTGGCAAGCGCAATCGACTGCTTGGCTGCGAATTCACGGTCAATGTTTTTGATGAGTTGCATGGTGCCGACCTGATGGTCAATCAATAGCAGGGCGGTGTCATCGGCGTTAAAGTAGTTCATGATGTTTCCTTGAGTTAAAAACTTAAAATTTAAAGTTGAAGTTGCTTTGAGGTAGCCCACCTCAGGGGGTCAAAATAAGTTAAGTATGGTATGGGGTGTTTGGATTAAATGGGTGCGCCACTAAATACCACTATTTGCGCCTTGCCATGTTGAGTGTGAAGTTCAATGGTGTGCGCTTCATTCTGTGCGGCAAAAATGGGTATTGCACTTTGATTGGATTCAAAAATTGCCCCATTGATGGTGACTGTACCAACAATGGGCATAACAAAAGCATTGTGTCCTGCTGCAATCGGTACAATCAACACCGCCCCGTCATCCAGCGAAATATCAAACAGATTGACTTCAGTTGGTGGTGTCAGTGGTGAGTGCGCTGAGCCATAACTGCCCAAGGGGACACGCACACGCACACCATTTTGTTTGACAACGGGGATGTCTTTTGCATCAAGGCTTAGGACAAAAGGCGCATCGCTTTTTTTCTCATCAGCCAAATCAACAAAGATTTGTAATTGGTGCACGGTTTTACCGATTTCTAAAGGGTCTTCTTGATGGCGTATACCGCGACCAGCCGCTGCCCAATGCAAGCCGCCCGCGTGAATGAGGTTGTGGTTGCCCAATGAGTCTTGGTTGTTTATTGGGGTTTGTGTGTCTTCAAATACATAAGACACTGCTGACAGCCCCACATGCTGGTGCATGGGGAACGTCGGTGCACTCATCCAAGCATGATCCACACCTAGAAAAGGTGCCATGCTGCCACTGCGCAATGCATGGGCACGAAAGTTATGGCCTCGGCTCATGGTTTGTAATTGAGCGGTGATCATGGTGTACTCCTAAGGTTTGTTTCGATGATTGAAATCATACGCTTGAATTGATTTGGGATAAATGGGGTAAAATGGACTTGACTAATGCATTTTTGGAGCAATAAAAATGAAGCAATTGAATGACATGGGCTTATTTGTCGAGGTGGTCAAAGCAATGAATTTTCGTCGCGCAGCAGAGGTGTTGGGCATGCCCAGCTCAACCTTGTCACGGCGCATCAGTGCATTAGAAAAGGCCATTGGTTTACGGCTGTTACATCGAACGACGCGAAAAATTGAGTTAACAGAAGCAGGACAGGTTTATTTTGAGCGGTGTAAACGAATTGTTGAAGAGGCTCGGCTGGCGCATGAGCAATTGGGTGATATGCTCGCTCAGCCAAGCGGTGTGCTGCGTGTTTCGCTGCCCGTTGATTTTTCGGTGACCTATTTGGCACCATTGATTGCCGAGTTTGCCAGACAGTTTCCTTTGATTGATTTTGATTTAAACGCCAGTCCACGCAATGTAGATTTAGTCGGTGAGCCATTTGATGTGGCGATTCGCATGGGTGAACCTGTTGATTCGTTGTTAATTGCGAGGCCACTTGCTTCCTTATCCACCCATATTTACGCTTCACCTGATTATATTGAGCAAAAAGGTGAGCCAAAGCAGCCCGCTGATCTGTCGCATCACGAGTGTTTGTACATGCTAAAAGCCAATACATGGTTGCTGCATGATGACACGCAAAGTCATCATGTTGCTGTGAGCAGTCGTTTTATGCTCAATAGCATGGGCATGGTTCGACGCTTTGCAGCATTGGGTATGGGTGTTGCCATTCTGCCCGCAGGCATAGCGGCCGATGATGTGGCGCATGGTTTGCTGCAACAGGTGTTGCCTGAGTGGCGAGGTGCGTCTATCCCAGTGTATGCCTTAACAGAGACACGTCTTTTGCCAGCTAAAGTGTTGCGTTTTATTGAGTTTTTACGGTTGCATTTAGCGGCACAGCCAGCATAGATTTTGTTTGTGAATCGAGTTATTTCAGATTGGGGTGATAATCGAAACCTAAATCATCCGATTCATCCGATGAGTCATTACGGGCTTGCCTCCAATCTCCTGCGCTGTGAGAGGTCGTGTCAAGTACAAGTATGGCGGAATCGGTGTGGTTTTCATCAAATTGGGCAGCGCAGTTTATTGAGGATGGATTGAAATGAGCATTCTGTACCTTATTTAATTGACCTGATGTGAAAAATCCCCAGCCTTTCGACTGGGGATTTTTGTAGGTTTTTTTGTTGCACATTGAACTGAGGCCTCAATTCAATGTGCAGCTCAAACCAAAAAAAGCAAAGGTTTGCTTTTTTTGACACATTACATCATGCCGCCCATACCACCCATACCGCCCATGCCACCCATATCAGGCATAGCAGGTTTGTCTTCTGGGATTTCAGCGATCATGCAATCGGTGGTCAAGATCAAGCCAGCAACCGATGCTGCATTTTGCAATGCTGTGCGCGTGACTTTGGTTGGGTCGAGAACGCCCATTGCCACCATGTCGCCGTATTCACCCGTTGAAGCGTTGTAACCGAAGTTACCTGTTTCAGCGATGACGCGGTTCACGACCACAGAGGCTTCCTCACCTGCATTTTGAACGATTTGACGCAATGGCTCTTCCATCGCACGCAGAACGATTTGGATACCAGCGTTTTGATCGGCATTGACGCCAGTCAAACCACTGATCGCTGCACGGGCGCGGAGGAGGGCAACGCCACCACCAGGCACGATGCCTTCTTCAACCGCTGCACGGGTTGCATGCAATGCGTCTTCAACGCGCGCTTTTTTCTCTTTCATTTCGACTTCAGTCGCTGCACCGACTTTAATCACGGCAACGCCACCAGCGAGTTTAGCAACACGTTCTTGCAATTTTTCGCGATCATAGTCAGATGTTGATTCTTCGATTTGTGCGCGGATTTGTTTTACGCGGGCTTCGATGTTCGCTGTTTGACCTGCGCCATCGATGATGATTGTGTTCTCTTTAGCGATTTCAACACGTTTGGCTTGACCCAAATGTTCTAAAGTCACTTGTTCCAAAGTCAAACCTGTTTCTTCAGCGATCACTGTGCCGCCCGTGAGGATGGCGATGTCTTCTAACATGGCTTTGCGGCGGTCACCGAAACCTGGGGCTTTAACGGCAGCAGTTTTCAAAATGCCACGGATGTTATTCACCACCAAAGTGGCCAATGCTTCACCGTCAACGTCTTCTGCAACGATCAACAATGGACGGCCAGATTTAGCCACTTGTTCCAAAGTTGGGAGCAAATCACGGATGTTAGAGATTTTTTTGTCAAACAACAAAACGAATGGAGAGTCGAGTTCAACCACTTGTTTTTCAGCGTTGTTGATGAAGTAAGGTGACAAGTAGCCACGGTCAAATTGCATGCCTTCAACCACGTCGAGTTCATTTTGCAATGATTTGCCGTCTTCAACAGTGATCACGCCTTCTTTGCCGACTTTGGCCATTGCTTCAGCAATGATGTTGCCGATTGAGTCGTCAGAGTTGGCAGAAATCGTGCCGACTTGGGCGATTTCTTTGTTAGAAGTTGTTGGTTGTGACAGTTTTTTCAATTCTTCGATGGCGGCGATGGTTGCTTTATCAATGCCACGTTTCAAATCCATTGGGTTCATGCCTGCGGCAACGTATTTCATGCCTTCGCGAACCACTGATTGTGCCAAAACGGTCGCAGTGGTTGTGCCGTCACCTGCGTTGTCAGAAGTGCGTGAAGCCACTTCTTTAACCATTTGCGCACCCATGTTTTGGAATTTGTCTTTGAGTTCGACTTCTTTAGCAACAGACACGCCGTCTTTGGTGACAGTAGGGCCGCCGAAGCTGCGTTCTAATACAACGTTACGGCCTTTAGGGCCTAAAGTAACTTTAACTGCGTCGGCGAGAATGTTAACGCCTTCGACCATTTTTGCACGGGCGATGTCGCCGAATAATACTTGTTTTGCTGGCATTTTGAGTTCCTCAAATGAATGTTTGATGCATTTAATACAATACTCATGTTAATTAACGGTGTCTTTTTTGAAAGCCCCAGCATTTGTCACACACTGTGTTGATTTAAGCAATCTTTACCCGTCACGTTGGTTGTAATAAGGGTGTGGGGGTCAAGCACGAATGAAACCGACACGCGATTGACGCTCGAAAAGTTTTCTTTAAATGACGCTGTTAACTGTATGAATAAATTTAATTAAATTGATTTGGATGTGACAAAACCTTAGTTTTGAACCACGCCCATGATGTCTTCTTCGCGCATGACGAGCACTTCGTCACCGTCGATTTTTACAGTTTGGCCTGCATATTTACCGAACAACACGCGATCACCAACTTTAACGTCAAGGGCTTGTTGTACGCCTTGGTCGTTGCGTTTGCCTGGACCGACAGCGATGACTTCACCTTGATCTGGCTTTTCAGTCGCGCTTTCAGGGATGACGATGCCCGAAGCGGTCGTGCGCTCCGCGTCAACACGTTTAACAATCACGCGGTCGTGCAATGGACGAATGTTCATGGATAACTCCTATCAGTTTAAGAACAATAAAATCAAAATGTTAGGGCGTTGTTGGACGTTCTATTTTCCAAAAAGTACCGTTTTAGCACTCACGTCCCTAGACTGCTAATTATGATGGCTTTATCCATATATTTCAAGGGGAAAGGCGGAATCTTTTCACATCCAATTTATTCTTTTCAGGCATACCACTGTGAAAGTCATTTGCGTCATTGGATGCACCCTCGTACAATGGATGCATTCTTTTAATCGACTTCTCTTATGACCTTTCTAATTTCCCCACCAACGACTGAGACAGAACAATTCATCCATGCGATTCAACACCATGGCTATGCGGTCATTGCCGCAACTGATGTGAACCAGTGGGCAAGTGATGAAACGGGCCACAATTTAAGTGCATTGGTGGCCAGTTGGAATGATTTACCCCCCGATCATTATTTAAAGGATGGCGGACGCTATCGCCGTCGCCGCCATTCTTGTTTCATTGCCGAGGCCGATCAAGTGATGCAAGTGCCGCATCGTGCGCATTGGCAGCCTTTGGCTTATAACGCTTTGCATGGTGGCATGGAGCGCATGTTTGAGCCCATTGAGCCTGCTGTGATTGCGAATCCTGCATGGCAAAATGTGCTGCGGATTTTGGCAAAGCAATGCTCATCATTAAAAGGTGAGCAGCCATGGTTCATTGAGGCTCATCAATTTCGCATTGACACCACCGATGGCATCGGACGCCCCACACCTGAAGGTGCGCACCGTGATGGCGTTGATTTTGTGGCTGTGTTGGTGGTTGGGCGTGAGGGCATCAAAGGCGGAGAAACCCGTGTATTTGAGTCAGATGGGCCAAATGGACAACGTTTCACCTTAATCGAACCGTGGACATTGTTGTTTTTAGATGATGAAAAAGTCATCCATGAGTCGACCCCGATTCAGCCGTTGGATGGGGCGGGTCATCGGGATACTTTGGTATTAACTTTTAGGCGTGGTGGGTTTCAAGGTGTGTAGGATTGAAGTGGTTAAAATTGATGAGAAAGCCCAATGTCGGCTGCCGCACCGAAAATGCGATTAAAACGTGCATAAGTTTTGTTCTTGATCGTCAGCTTGCCTTGCGCTCGCTCGACCATTAAATTGGTAAATATTTGGGTGTGATGTCCAAAATGATGAACATATCCAAGACCCAGTTTGTCAATTTTAAGTGTGGCGTTGCTGTTTTTGTAAGTAAACGTTTTAAATTTTTGTATGCCATAGTTGGCAAATAAAGTGTCAATTGGTGTGATGTTTAGTGCCAATGAAGCTTGTGCGGTGTGGTGGTTGAGATAAATTTTGGGTGAGTAACTGATTTTTCCTTGGGCGAAAGAACCGCTTAAGGTTAAATTTCGCCATGAGTAAGAACCCATCACTTTCCACTCATTATTAAGCAATGGTGGGACAAGTGTATCGCCTAAACCCGTCAATCTTATGAGTTTCGAATCACGTAAATCCCCTAAAATTCCCCAAATCTCATCGGCTGAAAAATACTGCTTTTGCCAACCTGCGCCAAGATAACCGTTAGATGCAGTGTATCGAGTGGCCAAACCAAAAGAAGCTTTGCGTTTTGGATTTTGAGAGCCTTCGTAAGTGTTTCCCATGACACCTGCTCGGGTTGTTCTGGCAGCCATGAATTGGATGTTTTTATTATTAAAATCATAAAAAGCACCGTTGCTCCACAAGCCACCCAGCAATGTTTGATTCATATCTGTGTCAAATTTGGCATGTAATTTGCCCACGCTGTTATCCAACCTGTCAAATGGTGTATTTGAGCGGCCAAAATACAGTTGATGTTGCCCCATGTCGTTTTGAAAGCGGAGTCCCACCAATGATTTGTTGTGGTTGTATTTGGGGGTGATGCCCCCATTGTCACGGCTTCCTGTGTAAAGAACGCCATTGTTTGCACTAAAACCCATTTCTAATTGTGCAAAAGCTGAGGTTTGATGGCCGAGATCTTCTTTGATTTTGATGCCAACATAAGAGTCACCTTCAGATTTTTGCTTAAACTTAACCATGCGCTCGAGAGCGAGGACATGTTTAAGTGCTTTGCGCTCTGTTTCAATAAAGTGTTTCACTTTGATTTTTTTTGCTGCATCGATCAAATTTTTTAAATCATCTTTGTCCTCAGATGTCCATAGGCTGTTTTTGTCGATGGCCTTTGCAGCATCAATGAGCGCATCTATGCTGCTTTGACTCACATCCTTGCCGCCATTTTTGATCGCTTGTAGAATGTTGATGTCTTTGATGGCATCGATTAGTTTCTGGATGTCGGCACGTTGCTCATCAATTTGAAAGTCATCATTTAATTTATGAGCTGCGGCGACAACGGCATCTAAATCTGAAATGATGCCAGATGATGAAAGGCGATTTCTTTCAGCGCGTTGTGCTTTCCATAAACGCTGTAAACCGCCATTGTCTAATAAATCAAGGTATTTGCTTTGAGCCTCATACGCAATTTGCATCGAACCATACAGTTCGATGCTTGATGCGGCATGTGTTAAGCTGGAATAAGTGATAAATATGAATGCTACCCCTGTACCTTTTATCATTTCGCCCTTTAGATGTGTTTATTATTGTTTGATCAAGGGCGGATTCTAGCACAAAGGGGGAAGGAGAATGGTCTTATCTCAACGCATTCATCGCCTGCACAAGCCCCTGCGCCGCAACTGTGGCGGCTTGCGCGAAGTCTTCACCTTTAGAAGCATAAATGATGCCACGTGATGAGTTGATCATCACACCTGTGCCATTTTCAGTTAAGCCTGCTTTTAAGGTGGCGTTCAAATCCCCGCCTTGCGCGCCAATGCCTGGGATCAATAAAGGCATATCACCAACCAAATCCCGTACGAGTTTCACTTCATTTGGGAAGGTGGCGCCAACAACAAGGGCACATTGACCATTGGTGTTCCATTTGTCTGCGACGAGGTGGGCGACATGTTGATAGAGTGGCCGTGTGTGGTCATCGACACTGACATTGAGGAATTGTAAGTCACTGCCACCTGCATTGGAGGTGCGGCACAGGACAATGACCCCTTTGTTGCTGTAACTCAAATAGGGTTCAACGGAGTCAAAGCCCATATATGGGTTGACTGTGACGGCATCGGCTTGGTAGCGATCAAATGCTTCAATGGCATATTGTGTGGCGGTGGAGCCAATGTCACCGCGTTTGGCATCGAGAATGACGGGGATGTGCGGATGGTGGGTGTGGCTGTAAGCGATCAGATCTTGTAGAACATGTTCGGCACTGTGGGCTGCAAAGTAAGCGATTTGTGGTTTGAAGCTGCATGCATAGGGTGCAGTGGCGTCAATGATGGTTTTACAAAACTCAAAAATAGCTTGTTCAATGGGTAAGGCTTGCAAGTGTGTAGGCATCATCTGAATGTCGGGGTCGAGACCGACGCACAGCAGTGAGTTCTGTGTGTGCCAAGCTTGGTTGAGCTGTTGCATGAACGCGGGGCGCGGGGTGATCATAATAAACGTCCTCTAAATAAATGTGAGTGGTAAGTATCGATGCTTTATTTTATTGTGTCGCCGCTTTGCGCAAGGTGTCAATGCGCTCCGTTGTCGGCGGGTGGTTGGCGAACAAGTCGCCTAAATTAAAATTTGATTTGCTCGTTTTACTGCTGTCTTTTGAAGGTGGGTTGGCTTTACTGGACGCATCTGTTTTTTTTGTTTCGTGTTTTTGTTCCATGATGACAAAGAAATCTGCCAGTACGGCGGGTGAGATGCTGTTTAATCTCATCATTTTAATCGCATAATTGTCAGCATCACGCTCAAAATCACGCGAGTATTTTTCAGAAAAAAGTGAAGATGCACCCAAGTTAACCAAGGTGCTGCCATAATCACCCAACCAAGAGGCGACGGCAAAGCTGACAATGCTGTTTTGAATGATGCCGCGCATGGTGTGACGGTGGGCCACATGGCCGAGTTCATGTGAGAGTACGCCCATGGTTTGGTCATCTGAAGTGGTAAGGTTGACCAGTTCGTCGAGCAAAACCACATCCCCAGACGGGAGTGCAAAAGCATTGGGGCCGATGTCGGGTGCGCTGTAAAAATGCAGTTTGAATGGCACTTTGGTGTCTGGTTTTTTGAGCGCATTGAATTGGGTCAAAAGCGCCAATTGTCTTTTTTTACTTAGCTTGCTTGGTTGAAGTGTTTCATTGTCTTCCATTTGCGTCAATGCTTCTTGACTCATGTCATCAAGCAAATGGCTGGGCATACGGTCTGCAATGCGTTCGGCAACCACAGGCAATGCGAAAAAGTACAACAGGGCGACCAATCCGACAAAAGTCATCAGTGCACCAGCGATGAATGGCCACGTGCGATAATGGCGGTCAAACCAACGCATTTGACGTAAATGGGGGACGTTTAAGCTGTCCAGCAGTCGTTCGGCATCGGCGTTGTCATGAAATTCAAGCGCCATATTGTTCGACAAATTGATGAAGCGTCGACCATTTGGTGTCGACAACGTCGGGCTGATGTCTTGGTCTTCGATGGTGTATGCTTGCCCATTGGCACGAATGATGAGTTTCCCATTGTAAACAGAGACTTGCGCTTCATGTGCGAGTGCTGACGTGCCGTCATAAAATTCAATGCGTGCCATAAATGTCATGCGCCTTAACTTAATTAACCTTAATTAAAAAGATCTGTTGGATTTACCAACCGATGTCGATGTCGAACATGTCTGCCACTTCTGCAGAACGTGTGGTGTCTTCATCGAGTGTGGCTTGAGCCACATCAAAATCATGCGAGGGGGTGACGCTGATGCTTTCGATGCGTCGTTTGGTGATGATCATGTGGGCGAATGGAATGAAAATCCCTAGGGTCAACAAGCTGGCGATAAAGCAGCCATAACGAATGAAATACAAGCGCACAATCGACAGGTCACAGGCAAAACGACTTTTGCCAATCGCGATGTGGTTCCATGATTCTTTGAAAATTAAGTCTTGCGTCAATACACGGCCAATCACGTACACCATGTAAATGAACAAAAGATAAAGCCCCGCCATAATTAAAATTTGTGATTGAGTGGGGTGTGTCATTATATTGCTGATCTCTTTAGAGAGGCCTTTTAACAATGAACTGCTTGATGCGAATGCTAAGGCCATCAAACCCAGCATCACCAAAGCCGTGACTACGATGTTCAAAATATAAATCCCAAAAAATGCCCCAGCAGAACTACTGAATTGAAAGGCGTTATTACCCCAGCGAGAGTGCTCAATGCGATAACGGCGTAACCGATAAACCACGTAGGGGAATGCCCAGCCAGCGGTAAAAATGACAATCAAGGCGCTCTTGAGGTAAATGCTGTACATGGCTTTGGCTGTGCCGACGAATCGAAAGCGTACGTTGCGGTAGCTGGAATTTCGGGTGTAAAAACGAATGCTAGAGCGATAGAGCCATGGAAATGCAATGATGAACATCAAAGAGAAAAACCCAGCCAACTTTGCACCAAAGATGTTGGTTGCATTTGAAATAAAAATCAAGCCGATGCCGATGATGCGTCCAATCAAGATTTTTTTTGGCTCCCCATGAAAACCAAAAGCAAAACCACCCAATTGGGTGTTTTGATGGACATACTGCAGTCGGCGCACTTTTGCCCAAGCTGAATAGATGCCAAGGGTCACAATGGTTAAAATCCAATTGGTCAACCACAAGGATAAATAATCCTTGCCGCGCCCAGAGAAGCTAAAACGCAACGGTGTTGCAGCCGTTGGGTGAACGGCATCCCAATCATCGGGCTGACCATCCAATGCTTTGTGTAAAGATTCATTGGCCAAAGGGTCTGGTGTGGCTTGAGAGGGGCCTTGCACTTCAAAAGCAGGTGAGATTTCAGATGAAATATGTTGATTATCCATTTGATTTTATTTGACTTTATATTTTCAAGGGTTTTCAGTGAAGGTTTTACCCAAAAAGAAATACAAACGGGCATTACCACTTCGGGTTAAACCGACGCCCAACTGAGCAGGGCCAATGGGGGTGCGCAAAGCACCAAAAACACTGCCTGAGTATTTCAAAAATCGAGTGTTGATGTCTGAAGCATGCTCCCATGTGTTACCAACTTCAAGTGATGCGCCGACAATCAGTGGGTTATTCAAGATGCTCAGAGGTGTCCGATAACGGTAAGTCAAGCTTGAGAATGCCCGATAATTGCCCACAAATTGATCTTGGGCGTAACCCGATAAATGCTGATATCCCCCCAATGTGAAAGGGGATAAATAGACATTGCCGCTGTTGTTTTGACCCGCAGCTTCCAAAGTAAAAGTAAGCGAATGGGCTTTTTTGTTCATGGCATACAGGCCAATGAAGCCCGCTTGCATGTGGCGCCGCTCATTTTGAGATGTGTTGGGGGTGACATGGGCAAAGGCATGTAAGAAATAACCTTTGGTTGGGATGTACACATCATCCAGTTGATCCAATGTGACTTGTGCATCCAATGTGGTGTGACTGAATGTCGATGAGCTGATGTTGAGTAAGGGATTAACTGTATTGCTGTACAGGTGAGCACGGCGATATGACAAACCAACACCCCATTCACCTATGCGCCCAATGGGTGTGCCTATTAAAAAGCCATACTTTTGGCGATTGCTGGTATATTCCGCACCGATGTTGTCGCTGTTTGTAAGGTAGGCTGGGTGCTTTTCATAGGATGCATGGGCATAGGGGCGAATATAGACATTGCCACTGTGGCTGAGTGGTTGGTTCAATTGCGTATCAACACTGGTTGTTTTCCCAAAGGTCAGGTGATTACGCCATTCCCCTCCAAAACTGTTGAGCCACACACGACGGTGTGATAAATGCAATGTGAATTGTTGGTCTGATAACCCATTGCTGGCAACTTCAACGCCGGCTCGAATGGCATTTTTTGCAACATCTTTTTCTTCAACTTTATAGACCAACTCATTGTAATCACCAACTTTGTCAATGGAATAACCCACCGAACCAATGCGGCCAGAGCTCATTAAGCGATTGATGTCGTTGTTAATCGCATTGATGTCGAAGTTTTGTCCTTCTTTCATGCTGATTTCAGCGCGCAGCGTTGCTGGGCTGGCCAAACCATTGGTTTGAACACGGATAAAATCAATTTTGATGTTTGGGGCTTTTTGTGGCGCATGCTTTGCCATAAGTGTTGCATACGTTGCAGATGGAACCGATAAATGCGCAAGTTGGCGTTGTATCGAGGGTGTTTCTGTCGCTTCAAAGCCAATTTTTGCTGCTTCCGCCCCCCTTTGAAACTCCAGGCTGCCGATGTCACCCAATGCGGGTTTGATGTAGACATCTTTTGGTGTTAATAAGGCGATTTGCTCGTCCATATTGCGTTTGACCAACAGATTAAGCATTTGTTCAGATACGCCAATCACACTGTTCAATTGATCTTTGGGCAGTAAGCCGCTGCTGACATCAACGGCAATGATGCGCGTAGCCCCCATGTGTTTGACCACGTCAACGGGTAGATTGCGGTCAATCATGCCATCAACCAAGAGCTTGCCATCTATTTCGACGGGAGTGAATGCGGCAGGAATGGACATGCTGGCTCGCAACGCATTCGCCAATTGACCTTGTTTGAGCACAACCATTTTCCCTGTGACCAAGTCAGCTGCAACGGCTCTAAAAGGAATGGGCAGTGTGTCAAAGTCAATGTTGTAAGGATGATCTTTCAGTATGTCTCGCAGTACTTGCTCAACTTTCGCCCCATTGGAAACCGCTGCGGGCAATGCCACTTTACCTTCTTCGGTCACGCTGACATCCACAATGACATTGCCTTTGTAGTCCAAATTGCGCGTGGTTTGAGGCAGTTCTTTACGATTGGGAGGGGCAAATGCGACTGCTGTGAGGTCGAGGTCTTTGATTTTACTTTCAATTTGTGCGATCGACATGCCACTGGCATACATGCCACCAATCAGTGCGCCTGCGCTGGTACCCGCGATGTAATCGATCGGAACATGCTGGGCTTCAAGTGCTTTTAAAACCCCCAAGTGCGCCAAACCGCGTGCGCCACCGCCAGATAAAACCACACCTATTTTTTCATGGGTCTCTTTTGTCGCATTCGCCGTGATTTCTGAATCCTTGGCAGCCTGAGGCGGGGCGATGCTGTCTTTGGCATGGGCATTGGCAGATGCAAAGCCAGCCAAAATCAATAGCCCTAAAATACTTGAACGACTCCAAATGGTTTGATTGCCCATCATGTTGCTAATCCCATTTTATATAACATTTGTAAACCCAAGCCAATGAGCATGCAAGCGAAAATCTTTTTAAGGGTTGCCACATTCCACCGTTGCGCGGCTTTCGCACCGATGGGTGCAAAGATCACGCTGGTCAATGCAATGCCCAATACAGCTGGTATGTAGATGTAAGCATATGTCAAAGGAGGCAAGCCTGAAGTTGACCAGCCTGTGATCAAATAACCCAAAACTGCAAACACAGCGATTGGAAAGCCCAGTGCTGCAGAGGTCCCAATGGCCAAGCGTGCAGGCACATTGCACCATATCATAAATGGAACAGAAATGAAGCCGCCGCCTGCTGAAATTAATGTTGAAAGCGCGCCAGTCGCATTACCAACCCCAAACAATGCCGCGCTGCCAGGTAACGTACGAGAAGGTTTAGGTAGGCGGTTGTTGAGCATGCTGTAAGCCGTGTAAAAAGCAAAGGCCACAAATACAGCGCGCAGGGGGGCAACAGGGGTGATGTGAACCAAATAAGCACCAACGAGCGTACCAAGCATGATGCCAGGAACCACATGTTTGACCACATCCCAGCGCACATTGTTGTGCGAAGCGTGTGAACGCATGCTTGAAAAAGCGGTGAAAGCAATGGTGGCGGTTGAGGTCGCGAGTGCGATTTTGTGAAGATCGGGGTGGCTGAAGCCTTGGGCTTGTAAAATCCAAGTGAGCAGCGGTACAGTGATTAAACCACCGCCCACACCAAGTAAGCCAGCCATAAAACCCACAAGGCAACCCAAAAGAGGGTAAGCGAGCCAAATCAAATCCATGTTGTCCTCGTTCCAGTGCAACACGCATCGATCATTGTCGGTGGCGCGTTTAATTAAGCTGAAAAACGCAGGTCAAAATCATCATACATTCGATGCGGGTGTGAAAAAATAGAAATATGCTGTAGAAATAAAAATTTCCCGCACCAATCGTTTAGCCGTACTCTTGAACCATGCGGTTCAAGAGCGCTACAAGCAATCAAACATTGGGTTCATCTGACAGAGAGATGCTCACGCCTGCTTGATGATATTTTGTAGCTAATAAGTGCTTATAGGGTCAAGAGTAAGGGCTGTAAAATCGCGAAAGGCGCAGGAAACGTTGACATTGTATCAGAACCAATGGTTGATTGTAAGGTTCTCTTTGCATCATTTTAAAACTAAAAATTAGACTGTCCTTGCAGCAAGGTCGTTCCCTCTAAGGGCTTATTTGTTAAGGGAATGGGAAAAGAAGATGTGAGTAGGCGGAGGGGGTAAGGGGCTGTTTATTTAGCAAGCAGGATTGATGTGGGCGAATTCGAAATAGCTTACACAATCTTTTGATGCTTCTTAATTATGGCCAATATCGTCTTTGACAAGGCTTCTCACTTGAGGTGTGGAAAAAGCAAGTTTTTACTTTTTCCACATTCCAATTCTATTAAGCATTAAGAGCTTTTCAATACGGGTGGCGATGTGTAACGTTCAATGGGGGTTTCTGAAAATTTGATTGGATTGGCCACCAAGCGACTGCCATCATCAGCCGTCACCACCATGTTGCGCGACAACAGTTGTTCGTCTGCAAATACGCGATCGATGGTGTTGATCGGGCCACATGGAAAACCCCGTTGCTCACCCAAAGTGATCCATTCTTTGATGTTTTTGCCCATCAAGGAAGGGGCTAAAGCCATTTCTAGTTCGATGCGGTGCTTGACTCGAGCCGCATTACTCGAAAAACGTTCATCTTGCGCGAGGTCAAGGCAACCTGCGGCATCACATAAAGCGGTGAACTGTCGGTCATTACCAACCGCCATCATCACGTAACCATCAGCAACTGACATGGGTTGATAGGGCGCAATTGAGGGGTGGGCACTGCCTTTACGAGTCGGCACATCACCACTCAAGAGGTAAGTTGAAGCTTGATTGGCAAGCATGGCGGCTTGAACATCAAACAATGCCAAATCGATGTGCTGACCGATACCCGTCTGTTCGCGGTAGCTGAGTGCCGCCAGAACAGCTGTGGTTGCATACATGCCTGTCATTAAGTCAACCACGGCCACGCCGACTTTTTGTGGTGCACCATCGGCTTCGCCTGTGATGCTCATCAATCCACCCATCGCTTGAATCAGTGCATCATAGCCAGGGCGCTCTTTGTAAGGACCCGTTTGACCAAAACCCGTGATGGAGCAATAAATGATGTGGGGATTAATTAATCGAATGCTGTCATAGTCCAATCCATATTTGTGTAGTCCGCCTACTTTGTAATTTTCAATGAGGACATCAGCATCTTTAATCATGTCCAACAGCGTGGCTCTGTCAGTGGCCTGCGTGAAATCGAGGCTGATATTGGTTTTGTTGCGATTGCAGCAAAAGAAATAAGCGGCATCACGTGAACCATCGGTTCGCTCAACAAACGGAGGCCCCCATCGGCGGGTGTCGTCTCCATCTGGATGTTCAATTTTAATCACCTGTGCGCCCATGTCACCGAGTGTTTGGCTGGCAAAAGGGCCTGCAAGGATGCGAGATAAATCTATGATTTTTAAATGAGATAAGGCTTGTGGCATGCTTTTTCCTGGAGGGGTTGTTTTTTAAAATGATACCCCATGGAAACAGTTTATAAAAGTTGATATTGAAGTGGTCGGTGACACTGTTGGGTTTTGGATAAGTGCTATGAGTGATCTTAAAGCCCATATAAAACAACTGTTTAATGTTGATTTATGTAACATAAACTAAAGTTTGTTTGATTTTGTATTAATTATGTTGATTTTAAAAGTAATTGTCCTATAATCGTATTAATAACTATTGTGATGATTTTCTGTACTTTGCCTTGATTGCGTGATTCAACATCTTTTTTAATTAAAAATAATTCAAATAATAAATATTTTTTTGATTGGTAAGTTGTTAACTTAGGCCGTTTTTCTTTATCTGCCTCCCTTTTATTTCTATCAATTGTTTTGATTTTCTGGAGCTTTTATCCAGTTGTTTGAAACTTTTTACTTTGGCTGCCAGCAAGCTTTGTACTTTGGGGCAATTTTAAGTTCTTTCTGTCTCCCATTGGTGTGCTTCGAAATAAGAATTCAAGGGTTTTATTGACACGTTTATCCTGAAGGAGTGTTGTCATGAATAAGATTTATAAAAGTATTTTCAATAAAAAACTGGGCGTATGGGTGGCCGTATCTGAAAATACGACAGCACAAGGAAAACCATCAAAAATGGGTGTGGCCACATTGCTAGGAGAAGGTGTGGTTGTTGGAGGAATGCTTTTGATCAGTCCAATCGCCAATGCCACATTGATTGTTGGATCGACGACTTATGATGGTGCTTGCCAGTTCACCATGTCTGGTGGCTCAGCAGTTAAAATTGAATACAATCAATACGCTGGAACTTTAATTAATCCCGCAACAGGATACGTGTACAACATTGATCCATCTGATGGATTACCTTACACGGCCCAAGATTGTATTAATCAAATGGGTGCTGTGACGACAGATATTGCGAGTACCAGCAGTGCAATCGCATCCCTGTCGACTTTAACCTCTTCTGGTTTATCCACTGTAAACAGTTCTGTGTCCTCTCTGTCAACCTTAACTTCTTCTGGGTTATCGACAGTAAAAAGTTCAGTGGCCTCATTGTCAACAACGACATCATCTGGATTTTCTACGATAGGCAGTGCAGTTGCATCCCTGTCATCGGTTGTTTCCACTCTTGGAAGTGCTGGGAGCGCGATCGCATCGTTGTCTTCTTTAACATCCACTGTTGTCAGCACGACAAACAGCTCTGTTGCTTCTTTGTCTTCTGTCGTGTCTTCTATGGGGAATTCAAACAGCGCGATTGCGTCGTTGTCAACGTTGGCAGGCAGCAGCATTGCCTCTTTATCAAGCATCACGGGCAGTGGCATCGCTTCATTGTCAACTGCAATCAGTACGGCCACCAGCACGACATTGAGCACTTCAAACAGCGCGATTGCATCGTTGTCAACATTGACAGGCAGCAGCATTGCCTCTTTATCAAGCATCACCGGCAGTGGCATCGCTTCGTTGTCAACTGCAATCAGCACGGCTGCCAGTACCACATTGAGTACTTCAAATAGCGCGATTGCGTCGTTGTCAACATTGACAGGCAGCAGCATTGCCTCTTTGTCAAGCATCACTGGTAGCGGCATCGCTTCGTTGTCAACCGCGATCAGCACAGCCGCCAGCACCACGTTGAGCACTTCAAATAGTGCAATCGCGTCATTGTCGACCTTGACTTCAAGTGGATTGAGCAGTGTGGACAGTGCGGTGGCTTCCTTGTCAAGCATCACCGGCAGTGGCATCGCTTCGTTATCAACCGCGATCAGCACAGCTGCCAGCACGACATTGAGCACTTCAAATAGTGCAATCGCGTCGTTGTCGACCTTGACTTCAAGTGGATTGAGCAGTGTGGACAGTGCGGTGGCCTCTTTGTCAAGCATCACCGGCAGTGGCATCGCTTCGTTGTCAACCGCGATCAGCACAGCTGCCAGCACGACATTGAGCACTTCAAATAGTGCAATCGCGTCGTTGTCGACCTTGACTTCAAGTGGATTGAGCAGTGTGGACAGTGCGGTGGCTTCCTTGTCAAGCATCACCGGCAGTGGCATCGCTTCGTTGTCAACCGCGATCAGTACGGCTGCCAGCACCACGTTGAGCACTTCAAACAGCGCAATCGCGTCGTTGTCAACGTTGACAGGCAGCAGCATTGCCTCTTTATCAAGCATCACCGGCAGCGGCATCGCTTCGTTGTCAACTGCAATCAGCACGGCTGTCAGCACGACATTGAGCACTTCAAATAGTGCAATCGCGTCATTGTCGACCTTGACTTCAAGTGGATTGAGCAGTGTGGACAGTGCAGTGGCTTCCTTGTCAAGCATCACCGGCAGTGGCATCGCTTCATTGTCAACTGCAATCAGTACGGCCACCAGCACGACATTGAGCACTTCAAACAGCGCGATTGCATCGTTGTCAACATTGACAGGCAGCAGCATTGCCTCTTTATCAAGCATCACCGGCAGTGGCATCGCTTCGTTGTCAACTGCAATCAGCACGGCTGCCAGTACCGCATTGAGTACTTCAAATAGCGCGATTGCGTCGTTGTCGACCTTGACAGGCAGCAGCATTGCCTCTTTATCAAGCATCACCGGCAGCGGCATCGCTTCGTTGTCAACCGCGATCAGTACGGCTGCCAGCACCACGTTGAGCACTTCAAACAGCGCGATTGCATCGTTGTCAACATTGACTTCAAGTGGATTGAGCAGTGTGGACAGTGTGGTGGCTTCCTTGTCAAGCATCACTGGCAGTGGCATCGCTTCCTTGTCAACCGCGATCAGCACGGCTGCCAGCACCACGTTAAGCACTTCAAATAGCGCGATTGCGTCGTTGTCAACGTTGACAGGCAGCAGCATTGCTTCTTTATCAAGCATCACCGGCAGCGGCATCGCTTCGTTGTCAACCGCGATCAGTACGGCTGCCAGCACCACGTTGAGCACTTCAAACAGCGCAATCGCGTCGTTGTCAACGTTGACAGGCAGCAGCATTGCCTCTTTATCAAGCATCACCGGCAGCAGCATTGCCTCTTTATCAAGCATCACCGGCAGCGGCATCGCTTCGTTGTCAACTGCAATCAGCACGGCTGCCAGCACCACGTTGAGCACTTCGAACAGCGCAATCGCGTCGTTGTCGACCTTGACTTCAAGTGGATTGAGCAGTGTGGACAGTGCGGTGGCTTCCTTGTCAAGCATCACGGGCAGTGGCATCGCTTCATTGTCAACTGCAATCAGTACGGCTGCTAGCACCACGTTGAGCACTTCGAACAGCGCAATTGCTTCGTTGTCGACCTTGACTTCAAGTGGATTGAGCAGTGTGGACAGTGCCGTGGCCTCTTTGTCAAGCATCACCGGCAGTGGCATCGCTTCATTGTCAACTGCAATCAGTACGGCCACCAGCACGACATTGAGCACTTCAAACAGCGCGATTGCATCGTTGTCAACATTGACAGGCAGCAGCATTGCCTCTTTGTCAAGCATCACTGGTAGCGGCATCGCTTCGTTGTCAACCGCGATCAGCACAGCCGCCAGCACCACGTTGAGTACTTCGAGCAGCGCAATTGCATCGTTGTCAACATTGACAGGCAGCAGCATTGCCTCTTTGTCAAGCATCACCGGCAGTGGCATCGCTTCGTTGTCAACCGCGATCAGTACGGCTGCTAGCACCACGTTGAGCACTTCGAACAGCGCAATTGCTTCGTTGTCGACCTTGACTTCAAGTGGATTGAGCAGTGTGGACAGTGCCGTGGCCTCTTTGTCAAGCATCACCGGCAGTGGCATCGCTTCATTGTCAACTGCAATCAGTACGGCCAGCAGCACAACGTTGAGTACTTCGAACAGTGTAATTGCATCGTTATCGACCTTGACAGGCAGCAGCATTGCCTCTTTATCAAGCATCACGGGCAGTGGCATCGCTTCGTTGTCAACTGCAATCAGTACGGCTGCCAGCACCACGTTGAGCACTTCGAACAGCGCTATTGCTTCGTTGTCGACATTGACTTCAAGTGGATTGAGCAGTGTGGACAGTGCGGTGGCTTCCTTGTCAAGCATCACAGGCAGTGGCATCGCTTCGTTGTCAAGCGCAATCAGCACGGCTGCCAGCACCACGTTAAGCACTTCGAATAGCGCAATTGCATCGTTGTCAACGTTGACAGGCAGCAGCATTGCCTCTTTATCAAGCATCACTGGCAGTGGTATCGCTTCGTTGTCAACCGCGATCAGCACAGCCGCCAGCACCACGTTGAGCACTTCAAATAGTGCAATCGCGTCATTGTCGACCTTGACTTCAAGTGGATTGAGCAGTGTGGACAGTGCGGTGGCTTCCTTGTCAAGCATCACCGGCAGTGGCATCGCTTCGTTGTCAACTGCAATCAGCACGGCTGCCAGCACCACATTGAGTACTTCAAATAGCGCAATCGCGTCGTTGTCGACATTGACTTCTTCAGGTTTTGTTCGAGTCGATGGCTCTGTGGCCTCCTTGTCTACCTTAACGTTTGTTGGGTTGAGTTCTGTTAATAGCTCAGTGGCTTCATTGTCCTCCGTTGTCTCCGTTGTTGCTTCAACAACATTGAGCACTGCAAACAGTTCAATTGCTTCTTTGTCGACCACCACTTCAACAGGTTTAAGTGGTGTCAACAGCGCAGTGGCATCTTTGTCAAGCGTCGTTTCTACTGCGGTTTCGACAACTTTAAGCACGGCCAACAGTTCGATTGCATCGTTGTCAACAACGACGTCAACGGGTTTTGATAATGTGAACAGTTCAGTGGCTTCATTATCAACAGTGGTTTCTGGTATTGCTTCAACCACGCTGAGCACAGCCAACAGCACAATTGCTTCATTGTCAACAACGACATCAACAGGCTTGAGCACAGTAAGCAGTTCAGTGGCTTCGTTATCGACAGTGGTTTCTGGCATTGCTTCTACCACGTTGAGCACAGCCAACAGCACAATTGCTTCATTGTCAACAACGACATCAACAGGCTTGAGCACAGTAAGCAGTTCAGTGGCTTCGTTATCGACAGTGGTTTCTGGCATTGCTTCTACCACGTTGAGCACAGCCAACAGCACAATTGCCTCATTGTCAACAACGACGTCAACGGGCTTGAGTGCGGTGAACAGTTCAGTGGCTTCATTGTCAACATTGGTGACAAAAGGTTCGAAATACTTTCAAGCCAACTCGACGGAAGCGGGTGCCAATGCTGAAGGCCAAAACTCAGTTGCCATTGGTCCAAACTCGGTTGCATCCGGTGAAAACTCAGTTGCAATTGGGAACGGTGCAACGGCTTCGTCCCCGAATTCTGTGGCTTTGGGCGCAAACTCTATCGCAAATGGTAGTTCACTCAGTAATTACACGCCATTTAATCCAACGGGTACCGCTGCTGGAATCAACCCTGTTGGCGAAGTGTCAGTGGGGGCTGCTGGGCAAGAGCGCGTCATTACCAATGTGGCGGCAGGTTCAGCGCCTACGGATGCAGTCAATGTGAGCCAATTGAGTGGTCTGCAACACTCTTTAAATCAAGAAATTAAAGGGTTGAAAAATGGTGTGGCAGCTGCGATGGCCATGCAAATGCCCACGTTGAATATTCCAGGTCGTGTTGTGCTCCATACAGGTGTGGGTAATTACGATGGTGCGACTGCATTTGCAGTGACAGGGAAGTACACCGCGATCAGCAATCGTTGGAATCTTGGAGCGGGTGTATCTGTTTCTGGAGGCAAGGTGGGGGTTGCTGCGGGCGCTGATTTCGTGATGGACTGGGGGCATGATTATCACAACGAATATGGAACACGTTATCTTTATGTGCCTGTTCAACCCGCTGGCGGTACTTTGAATACCCCTTTGAACCCCATACCTAAGAAATAGTTTTTTGCTTTGAATCCCCCCTCGCCATATCCATTGCGAGGGGGGTATAAGAAATATTGTTTTGTTATGAGTTGGTATAACATGGCTTGATGTTTCCGATGCTTGTCTGGTGTGATGCTGGAAATATGCTTTTATTGACGTATAATTGATTCGTTACTAAAGGATAAGCAATGATTCATGTATATGGCGTCTTTTTACCAAAAACCATTTTGACTGAATACGCCAGTGCCATTGATGTGTTCCGCATCGCCAATCAGTTTGGTGGGGATTTTATGTGGCACAGCGTTGCGCCTGCGTCTGCTCATGTTTTAACAGATGCTGCGCAATTGGTTGTACCGAAATGTGAGGTTTTGCCTGAAAGTCTGCCCGATGGTTCGGTGGTGGTCATTCCTGGATCTTTGGCGATTCCTTTGGAAATGAATGATCCAGCATTTTTATCTGTTATGGATTGGCTTAAGCATGTGATTCATGAAGGGGTCACTGTATGCGCCATTTGTTCGGGTGCCTTTGTGGTGGCAGGTGCTGGTTTGCTCAACGGCTTTGATGCCACCACACACCATTCACTGTGCGATCGTTTGGCGCAATTTCACCCAACGGTGCGTGTGAGGCCTCAACGGGCGGTCGTTCGGTCGAGTGGACGCAAGACACATGTGTGGACATGCGCAGGTTTATCTTCAGGGATCGACATGTTGCTACACGCCCTTGGCGAGTTGGCTGGGGCGACCGTGATGCAGAACACCATGCGTGAAATGGTGGTGTATTTTCAACGCAGCTTGGAAGATGAGCAAATGTCCCCATGGTTACGAACTCGTCACCATGCCCATGCGGGTGTTCATCGGGTGCAAGACATGCTTCAGAAAGAATTCGATCAGCCTCATGATTTAAATAGCCTAGCAAGCACGGCGTGCATGAGTCCACGCAATTTGACTCGGTTATTTAAACAAAATACAGGCATGAGCGTGGTGCAATACCAGCAATGGGTTCGTGTGTCGGCACTGAAGAAATTTTTAAGTAATGGTGCTTACAGTGTTGAAAAAGCGAGTTTAGCAGCTGGTTTTGGCTCGGCACGACACGCACGCTATGTGTGGGGTAAATTTGAAAAAGGCTCAATAGCTGCGTTTCGAGCGGGCTAAATGTCGTGCAACTTAAATGTCGTGCAATTTTTTAAAAGGCAAAGCAGCGCATGCCTCTTCATAATACGCCAAAATACCCAGCCGTTCGCGCTTAACATAATGCTGCACCGCTTGCATGAATTGCCCGTCGTGCAACCAATGCAACGACTGTGTGTAAGCAGGTGAAAAGCCACGTAATAATTTGTGTTCGCCCTGCGTGCCAGGGTCAAAGTAACGCAAGTGATGCTTTAAGGCATAAGAAATGCCTTGGTAATAACACACTTCAAAATGCAGGCAATCCACATCCTCTACAGCACCCCAATAACGACCATACAGCGTTTGATCGTCTTTAAAAAACAACGCCGCAGCCAGTTGGTCGCCATTGGCTAGTTGGGCAATTTGTAAGGTCATGTGTTGAGGCATGTTTTGACCCAATTGCTCAAAGAATGCCTGATTCAAATACGGCCGCTGACCTCGGATGTGGTAGGTGCGTGCATAGCAAGTGTAGAAAAACGCCCAATCATCAGCGTTGATGTCTACCCCCTCAATAAAACGGCATGAAATACCTGCCCGCGTGATTTTTGCACGTTCTGCTTTGATGTTTTTGCGCCGTTTGGCGGTCATTGTCGCCAAAAAACCATCGAAATCACCAAAATCCTGATCCGTCCATAAAAACTGACAGCCGTGCCGTAACGCCAATGGCATACCCGATTGCTGAAAAGCAACCACATCCTGCGCCTTAAGAAATAAACCATGCCATGAGGAAGCGTTGATCTGCTCGGCAATCTGTCGTACGCCATGAAGCAACAACGGCAGCACATCATTCAAATGAACCCCTGCCATCAACCACACACGAGCCCCTGTAACGGGTGTGAAAGGAACCGCACTGACCAAACGAGGATAATAATCCAACCCATTGTGTGCATAGGCTTGAGCCCAAGCATGATCAAACACGTATTCCCCACGGTTGTGGCTTTTGATAAACAAGGGCAGTAAAGCCATGGCCTGTCCCTCATCGTCGAGCAAAAGCAAGTGCTGTGACCACCAGCCGCACTCATTGGATATGGCGCCACTGTTTTCCAACGCCAACCAAAAGGCGCGTGATAGAAAAGGTGAATGGCTGTGCAAGAACAGCCCATCTGGGGCTTCGGCCATGCTGTGAAGTATTTTAATGGAAGGCATTTGGGCATTCTAAAGCAATTTAAGCCATCAAGCGCAGACTTGCTGGCGTGGATTTGTGATGCCGTTGAGAAAACAGCAAGCGCCTTGATTTGCACACTGGAGGCATTCACAGTTTGGGTCTTTTGGCGTACAATGCTCGGTACTTCGCATAAAAAACGCATCAAAGCACACGGACAATAACATGAAGCATACATACGCAAGAATCATAGGCACAGGCAGTTGCGTGCCCAATGAACCCATCACAAACGCCATGCTGGTTGAACGTTTAGCAGCAAAAGGCATTGAAACCTCCGATGAGTGGATTCGTGATCGCTCAGGCATCACCCAACGTTATTGGGTGAGTGAAGGACAAACGGTCAGCTCATTGGCCGAGGTGGCGGCTAAAAATGCCCTTCAAATGGCTGGCATTGGCGCGGATGAACTTGATTTAATCATCTTTGGTACGACCACCAGCGACATGATGTTCCCCAGCGCAGGTTGTTTGTTGCAATCGCGCATTGGTGCAAAAAAGGCTGCTGCTTTTGATGTTGTCGCTGCGTGCAGCGGTTTTATTTACTCCATGACCATGGCCAATGCCATGATCCAAGCGGGTCAGGCAAAAAATGTTTTGGTGGTTGGCGGCGACGTGATTTCACGTTTGCTGGATTGGAATGACCGCACCACCAGTGTATTGTTTGGTGATGGTGCAGGCGCAGTGGTGTTGCAAGCCTCTGAAGAGGCAGGGATTTTGTCGTGCAAAATCCACTCGGATGGTGACTTATCCTCTATTTTATATAGCACGGGTGTGATTAAAAATGGTGAAATCGTCGGTAACCCTTTCATCACCATGGATGGTCAAGCGGTGTTTAAAAATGCCGTTAAAGTGTTGGGTGATGTCGCACTGGAAGTGCTTGACGATGCACACATGGGTGTTGAGCAGCTTGATTGGTTCATTCCGCATCAAGCCAATATCCGCATCATGCAAGCTGCTGCCAAGCGTTTGAATGTTCCTACAGAAAAAGTGATCGTCTCTGTTGACCAGCATGGCAATACATCAGCCGCTTCAGTGCCGTTGGCGCTCGATATGGCTGTGCGCGATGGTCGAATTCAGAAAGGGCAAACCTTGCTTTTACAAGGTGTGGGCGGTGGCTTCTCATGGGGTGCCAGCCTGTTGAAGTTTTAGGATCATGCAAATATGATGCCGTTGTTTTGATTAAATATTGCTTAAACGAATTGAGTTTTAACTGAAATACTGGTTTTTCGATAGGTTTAAAAAGATGAGCAACATCAGAGCCACGAAAAATCAAAAAAACAAGTGTAAAAAACCATTGAAGCCCTTGAGAGGGCTCATTTATTGGAGATCCCATGATTGCATTCGTATTCCCTGGCCAAGGCTCACAAAGCATTGGCATGTTGAACGACCTCGCTGACCTCAAAGTTGTGCAAGACACCCTTGCTGAAGCCTCTGATGCGCTTGGCCTCGACTTGCTCAGCATGATGAAAAATGGCCCGATTGAAGACCTTAATTTAACCGTTAATACACAACCCGTCATGCTCACAGCCAGCGTTGCTTTTTATCGCGCGTGGTTGGACGCAGGCGGTCAAGCGCCTGTGATGATGGCGGGGCACAGTTTGGGTGAGTACTCGGCTTTGACCGCAGCAGGCGTTTTGACTTTAACCGATGCAGTGAAACTTGTGCGCACACGCGCCGAAGCCATGCAAAGCGCTGTTCCTGTTGGTGTGGGTGGCATGGCTGCGATTTTAGGGATTGATGACGACACGGTGAAATTCGTGTGCGAAACTGCACAAGCCGAAGTTGCAGGTGAAGTGGTGCAAGCGGTGAATTTTAATTCACCGGGTCAAGTGGTCATTGCGGGTCACAAAACCGCTGTTGAAAAAGCATGTGAGTTGGCCAAAGCCGCTGGCGCGAAACGCGCTTTGATTTTGCCTGTTTCTGCACCATTCCACTCAAGTTTACTCAAACCAGCAGCAGACGTGCTACAAAATGCATTGAACAACGTCAGTTTAAATGCACCGAACATTCCAGTCATCAACAATGTCGATGTCATGATTGAGCATGACATTGCCCGCATCAAAGATGCGCTCGTGCGCCAAGCATGGCATCCCGTGCGCTGGGTTGAATGCGTCCAAGCCATGGCGGATAAAGGTGTGACTGACATTGTTGAATGCGGTCCAGGTAAAGTTTTGGCGGGCTTGGCAAAGCGCATCGATGCACGAGTGACGGGGCATGCACTGGTTGATCAAGCCAGTTTAAAATCTATTTTAGAAGCTTTGAACTGATTTTGAATAAACGCACTGTTCATAAAAGCAAACTATAAAACCATGAAAGAGGTGCTTTGATTGATTTAAATCATCATACAAAAAGCACCCGTAACCACAGAAGGAGTAACACAACATGAATCAACTCGACAATCAAATTGCCCTTGTAACGGGTGCATCACGCGGCATTGGCCGTGCCATTGCCCGCACATTGGCAGAGCGTGGCGCAATCGTCGTTGGCACGGCGACCTCTGAAGCGGGGGCAGCGGACATTGCCAAGGACTTGCAGGCGATCAATCCTAAAAACAGTGGCATGGTACTCAATGTCGCTGACACAGAGCAAACCGATGCCGTGCTGGCGCAGATTGAGAAAGAAGTGGGTGCAATTGCAATTTTGGTCAATAACGCAGGGATTACCCGCGACGGTTTGACCATGCGCATGAAAGACGATGATTTTGATGCGGTCATCGCGACCAATTTGCGTGGTGTGTTTCGTTTGTCTCGCGGTGTCATGCGTGGCATGATGAAAGCACGGGCAGGGCGCATCATCAATGTGACCTCCGTGGTGGCGCAAATGGGTAATCCAGGTCAAGCCAACTATGCGGCGGCTAAAGCTGGCGTTGAGGGCATGGCACGGGCTTTGGCCAAAGAGCTTGGCTCGCGTAACATCACAGTCAATTGTGTTGCGCCCGGCTTCATCGAAACCGATATGACGGCCGCATTAGGAGCCGATGCCATCAATGCTTTGGCGGGTCAAATCCCTATGGCGCGCTTGGGTCAGGTGCAAGACATTGCAAATGCGGTGGCTTTCTTGGCTTCAACCGATGCCGCTTACATCACAGGGCAAGTGCTGGCAGTGAATGGCGGGATGTACATGTAAAAGGCCTAAGAATCCAGGGCGGTTATTTCAAACGAATTCTTCTTTTATCTTCTTGTATTATCAAGTCATTATCATAAACAACGAACAGAGCAAACGATGAGCGGCATTGAGTTGAGCAATAAGCTTATGAATATATGAATAGTTACGAAGTGTTCAAACAGGCGCACAAGGGCATGGCTTATTTGAGCATCAGCCTATTTATTTTGCGTGGTGTGCTGATGAGCTTGGATTCTGAGCGTTTGCATCAACGTTACTGGAAAATATTGCCTCATGTGATTGATGCGCTGTTGCTTGCTTTTGCGCTAAGCATGTTGGTGTTGCTCTGGGGCAATCCTTTTCAATATGCATGGTTGAGTGTGAAAATCGTTGCTGTGTTGGTTTACATTGCGTTGGGGATGTTGGCTTTAAAGGGCAAAACACAACGTGTTCGGCGATTGGCTTTTTTAACTGCCTTACTGGTTGTCACTTATATTCTGATGGTGGCACAAACAAAACGGGTTTGGCCTTTTTGAAGAAACAATGCCGTACGGTGATTTCGGCTTTTTGATGGTGTTTTGGTTGAGCTTTAGGGATCACGATAAGGAGCATATCAATATGTCTTGGATGATTTTCGTCGTTATTGTCCATTATGTTGTTGTCATTTATATGGTCGGACGGGTGATGTTGCGTCCATATCGTGAGCCTGCATCACGTGTGGCTTGGATGCTGGTCATCATTGGCTTACCCATTTTCGGTGTGCTCCTATATTTGATGCTTGGTGAAACCAATATTGGCATCAAGCGTGTAGAGCGCATGCGACTGATTCGAGAAGATACGCTTAAAACGATCAAGCAATACACCATTCCTGAAACACTTCGCATGGCTATCCCTGAGCAGTACCATCAAGTTTTTCGTATTGGGCATTCGATCAACGACTTTATTCCCGTTGGCGGCAATCATGGTGTCGTCTTGGCGGACTCTGAAGCGGCCATTGATGCGCTGATCAAGGACATCGATGAAGCCAAAAAGCATGTGCACGTGTTGTTTTATATTTGGTTGACCGATGACAGTGGTTTAAAAGTGGCCGCTGCACTGATGCGAGCGGCTCAGCGCGGCGTGACATGCCGTGCTTTGGCCGATGCATTGGGTTCGCGCAGCTTGATTGGCTCAACACATTGGCAACAAATGAAGGGTGCTGGCGTTAAGTTGGCTTACGCCTTGCCGATTGGTAATCCTTTTTTTCGTACATTGGTGGGGCGCATTGATCTGCGCAATCATCGTAAGATTATGGTGATTGATAATCGCATCACTTACTGCGGCAGTCAAAATTGCGCCGATGCCGCTTTTGCACCCAAAGCGAAATATGCGCCGTGGGTGGATACGGTTGTGCGTTTCACTGGCGCGATTGCGATTCAAAATCAATGCCTGTTTGCCAGTGATTGGGAGGGCGCAACCCATGAAAATTTGGATGATATTTGGCAGGTTAAACCTGACTTGATCTCGCTTTCTTGCCCCGCACAGGTGATTGGCACAGGGCCGACCGAGCGTCATGCCGCGATGTCGGATGTATTTTTGACCATGATTGGAACCGCTCGGCGAGACCTGATGATCACGACACCTTATTTTGTGCCGAATGAGCCGCTGGTCAGTGCTTTGTGTATTGCGGCTCGCAGTGGTGTCCATGTCACCATGACGCTGCCGCAGCGCAATGATTCATGGGTGGTCGGTGCAGCCAGCCGCAGTTATTATCACCCATTGCTTAAAGCGGGGGTTCATATTTACGAATACGTGGGTGGGCTTTTGCATGCCAAATTGATGACGGTTGATGGTGAGGCATCATTGATTGGCTCTGCCAATATGGATCGTCGCAGTTTTGACTTGAATTATGAAAATAACATCGTATTTTATGACCCTGAGTTAACGAAAGACATCATTGCCCGTCAGCAAAAATACATTCATTCATCGGTGCCTGTGACGATTGAGGAGGTCAATGCTTGGAGCAAAGGTAAACAGCTGTGGCACAACGCCGTGGCCACAATAGGACCCGTATTGTAAATGCCTCTGCCTCATTCAGCACCATGAGAGCCTCATGGTGCTTTTTTATTTTTTGCCAGCTCGTGATTGGTTTGTGAGCAGTTGTGGGATAATTCAAAGCATTGGGTTTGATGATAAACGTTTATTGCCAATTACCAATTGATGATGTGAATCTGATGGTTTGAGTCCTATGATGTGAATTCGTTCCCGCGCACCGCGTGGAAACACTTATTTTAATTGAGCAAGCATGGGTGATTTGTTTGGAAACGATGGTCAGCAAGGAGGGGGAAATGTGCCACTCCCTGAACGTTTGCGCCCGCACACCCTTGGTGATGTGGTGGGGCAGTCGCATTTGCTGGCAGCGGGCATGCCTTTACAGGTCGCTTTTTCTCAACAGCGTTTGCATTCAATGATTTTTTGGGGGCCGCCTGGCGTGGGCAAAACCACGTTGGCGCGGCTGGTGGCGCATTCATTCGATGCTTATTTTGTGGCCTTGTCTGCCGTGCTTTCTGGCGTGAAAGAGATTCGAGAAGTGGTTGAGCAGGCGCATATTTACCGCGCCCAAGGTCGGCAAACGATTTTATTTGTCGATGAAGTACACCGCTTCAATAAATCGCAGCAGGATGCTTTTTTACCGCATGTTGAATCAGGCTTGCTGACGTTTATTGGGGCAACAACTGAAAACCCATCGTTTGAAGTGAACAATGCCTTGCTGTCACGGGCCGCTGTTTATGTGCTTGAGTCGCTCAACGACGATGAGTTGAATGTGCTCATTACCCGTGCGTGCGTGCAAGTGTTGAAGGTCGAAATTGATGACGCTGCGCGTGCACGACTTATCAATGCTGCCGATGGTGATGCACGGCGATTGCTTAATCAACTTGAACAAGTGGCACAAGTGGTGAGCAGTGAAAATGGCAGCACCATCACGGAAGCGCATGTCAAATCATCACTTGGTTCGACTTTGCGCCGATTTGATGCGGGCGGTGATGATTTCTATGATCAAATTTCGGCTTTACATAAATCCGTGCGTGGCAGCAATCCCGATGCAGCATTGTACTGGTTTACACGCATGCTGGATGGTGGGGCAGACCCACGTTACCTTGCGCGGCGCATTGTGCGCATGGCGTGGGAGGACATTGGGCTGGCAGACCCACGCGCGATGCAAATGTGCAATGATGCGGCGCAAACCTACGAACGACTCGGCTCGCCTGAAGGAGAATTGGCGTTGGCGCAGGCGGTGCTGTATTTGGCGGTGGCGGCCAAGTCCAATGCGGGCTATAAAGCGTTTAATCAAATGCGCGCATTTGTGGCGAGTGAGCCGTCACGCCTTGTGCCGCTGCATTTGCGCAACGCGCCGACCAAGCTGATGAAATCGCTTGATTATGGTAAAGGTTATCGCTATGCACATGATGAAGCCGACGGTTATGCGGCTGGCGAAAATTATTTTCCTGATAATATGCCGCCTGCACCGAGTTATCAGCCCACAAGTCGCGGCTTAGAAGGTAAAATAGCGGAGAAATTAAATCAACTGCGTGCCTTGGATGAGGCGGCGCGTAAAAAGTAAACTCCGCATTTGCCATTCCCGTTCCCTTTTTTTCGAAGACAGGCTACGGTGGGAATCCAATCAAGCGTGCAGCATTTTTTACCCATGATAACCATAGGTTTAAGGTGCGTGATGCGCTCGACTGAATTTGCAATCGTGCGGAAATGACAGATGCAAATGAACTGGATATTCAATGTTAGACATACAATTACTTAGAAAAGAAATCGATGCTGTTGCCGCACGCCTGAAAACGCGCGGTTTTGATTTGGATGTGGACGGCTTTAACGCGCTCGAAGTGCAGCGCAAAACCATTCAAATGCGCACTGAGGAGCTACAGTCGCAGCGCAACAAACTGTCAAAAGAAATCGGCATTTTGAAATCACAAAAACAAAGTGCCGATGAGGTTATGGCGCAAGTGGCGGGTATTGGCGATGAATTGAAAGCCTCGGCAGTGGCGCTCGAAGACATTCAGGTGAAACTGAACGACCTGCTCATGCGCATCCCCAATTTACCGCATGAATCCGTACCGCAAGGTAAAGATGAAACTGAAAATGTCGAAATTTCACGTTGGGGCACACCTGCAACGTATGATTTTGAAGTGAAAGATCACGTTGCCATTGGTGAAGGCTTGGGCATGCTTGATTTTGATACCGCAGCAAAACTGGCAGGTGCACGTTTTTCATTCATGCGAGGTGGTTTAGCGAAGCTTCATCGTGCGCTCGCGCAACTGATGTTGGACACGCAAACTGAAGTGCATGGTTACACCGAATGTTACACGCCTTACATTGTCAATGCCGACAGCATGTTGGGCACTGGGCAGTTACCAAAGTTCAAAGAAGATTTATTTTGGGTCAGTAAAGGTGGTGACGAAGAAGCGCGCGAAATGTATTTAATCCCAACCTCTGAAATTCCACTGACCAATACAGTGCGAGACAGCATTGTGGCGGTTGAAGATTTACCAATCAAATTAACTGCGCACACACCGTGCTTTCGCTCTGAAGCGGGCAGTGCAGGGCGCGACACGCGCGGTTTGATTCGCCAACATCAGTTTGATAAAGTTGAGATGGTGCAAATTGTTCATCCTGAGAAATCGTATGAAACGCTTGAGGACATGCGTGGGCATGCTGAGAAAATCTTACAATTGCTGGAGTTGCCGTATCGCGTGGTTCAATTGTGCACGGGTGACATGGGTTTTGGGGCAACGAAAACCTATGACCTCGAAGTGTGGGTGCCTTCGCAAAGCACATATCGTGAGATTTCCAGCGTTTCAAATTGTGAAGCCTTTCAAGCGCAGCGCATGCAGGCTCGTTTCCGTGTGGGCACAAACAAACCTGAGCTTTTACACACATTGAATGGTTCTGGATTGGCTGTTGGCCGTGCGTTGGTTGCTTTGCTTGAAAACCATCAGCAAGTGGATGGGTCGGTGCGCATCCCTGTGGCTTTACAACCTTATATGAACGGCAAAGCAGTGTTAACCGCATAAAAAATAAAATAAAATCAATTGGTTGTGAGGAAAAGATTTTTTGCTTTTTCTGTATTCAATTGATTTGTTTTAAAAAATGAACTTATTCTGCAATTTCTTGTTGGATTTTTTTTAAAAACTCTTGCGCAAAGCGCGGAAATGCGGCATAATCTCGTTTCTTCGCACATGGGGGTATAGCTCAGCTGGGAGAGCGCTTGCATGGCATGCAAGAGGTCAGCAGTTCGATCCTGCTTATCTCCACCAATTATTGTGTCGAAAAAAGTTCTAAGCACCCATCGTCTAGAGGCCTAGGACACCACCCTTTCACGGTGGTTACAGGGGTTCGAATCCCCTTGGGTGTGCCAAGTTTTAAACAAAAAAGTCAGCCACTTTTTTGCAAAGTTAAGTTCTAAGCACCCATCGTCTAGAGGCCTAGGACACCACCCTTTCACGGTGGTTACAGGGGTTCGAATCCCCTTGGGTGTGCCAAGTTTTAAACGAAAATATTTTTTCGAGCAGTAAAAAAGTTCTAAGCACCCATCGTCTAGAGGCCTAGGACACCACCCTTTCACGGTGGTTACAGGGGTTCGAATCCCCTTGGGTGTGCCAATATTAAAACCACATCGCATGATGTGGTTTTTTTATTGATGGGTCGTTTTTATCAGAATGATTTTGACTGTCACCACAGGCATGTGGATTCTTTTTTTATTTCATTATAATACGACTTTCTCATAAAGGAACGTCATGTTCATTGATTCTCACTGTCACATTGACTTTCCAGAGCTCATGCCACAAATGGCTGCGGTTTTGGATGAAATGAAGGCGAAACAAGTCACTCACGCATTGGCTGTGAGTGTGGATGTGTCGGATTGGACGCGCATCAAAACGCTGATTGAAACTTACTCAAACATATACGGCTCTGTTGGCACGCACCCTGATTATCCTGATGTTCACGAACCAACGGTAGATGAGTTGGTTGAAATGGCGATGCATCCAAAAGTCATTGCGGTGGGTGAGACCGGTTTGGATTACTTCCGACTTGAAGGTGATCTGGAGTGGCAGCGCGAACGTTTTCGCACCCACATCCGAGCCGCAAACATCAGCAAAAAGCCGCTCATCATCCACACTCGCAATGCGCAAGATGACACCATTCGTTTGATGCGGGAAGAGAATGCTCACGAGATTGGCGGCGTGATGCATTGCTTTACTGAGGCGAAAGAAGTTGCGAAACAAGCATTGGATTTGAATTTTTACATCTCTTTTTCAGGGATTGTCAGTTTTAAAAATGCCAAAATCGTGCATGAATGTGCGCAGTACGTGCCACTTGACCGCATTTTAATTGAAACCGATTCGCCGTATCTCGCACCTGTGCCACATCGAGGCAAAAGCAATCAACCTGCATGGGTTGCCCATGTGGCTGAACGCATTGCAGAGTTGAAAGGTGTGAGTGTGGAAGAGGTGGGTCGTGCCACCACGGAGAATTTTAAAAACTGTTTTAGATTGACTGAGTTAATCAAGATGTAAATAAAGTGAAATACAGATAAGGTGTTTTATTTCAATGGTTACGCCAAAATCAAAAGAACCTCATAGGGATGCGCATTGGAATGTGTTTGTATATGTCTGTTAGCGACTGAAATGGCATTAAGCCAGTGAATTATGCTGCATGTTGATCACAGTCAAGCTATGCCAAGCCAATACACGAGTACAGTGATGTGCTGAGTACCAAAATGCATTTAATGCACCAATCACGCCCATTGTGCCAAAGTGATCCTCATTGGAATAATCGCACACCTTTTTCCGATTTTTTACCGATCCCTTATATAATATCAAACTGTTCTTAAAGCCTTGAACGGCTTTTCGTCCCCAGTTATAACCCTGCTCCGACGAGAAAACAATGAAAAAAGTATTCATCAAAACGTTTGGCTGTCAAATGAACGAATATGACACCGACAAAATGCATGATGTCCTGCGTGACAAAAATGGCTACGTCAAAACCGACGACATCAACGAAGCGGACGTTGTCCTGCTCAACACCTGCTCCATTCGCGAAAAAGCACAAGAAAAAGTATTTTCAGATTTAGGGCGCATTCGTAAACTCAAAGCAAAAAATCCAGATTTAATCATCGGTGTGGGCGGCTGTGTTGCCAGTCAAGAGGGTAAAAACATCGTCGCACGTGCACCGTATGTGGACCTTGTGTTCGGCCCACAGACCTTGCACCGCTTGCCAACCTTACTTGCCAAACGCGCCAGCACGGGTAAATCCCAAGTGGACATTGAATTTGTTGAAATTGAAAAATTTGACCACTTGCCACCACCACGCGTTGAAAAAGCCACGGCATATGTTTCAATCATGGAAGGGTGTTCAAAATATTGCAGTTTTTGCATTGTGCCGTACACGCGTGGTGAAGAAGTCTCGCGCCCGTTTGACGATGTATTGACTGAAATTGCCGATTTGGCCGATCAAGGTGTCAAAGAAGTCAACCTGTTGGGGCAAAACGTCAATGGTTACATGGGCGCGATGGGCGGTACATCAGAAATTGCTGATTTTGCCACCTTGTTGGAAACCATCGCACACATTCCAGGCATCGAGCGCATTCGCTATACCACCAGCCACCCGAATGATTTCAGTGATCGCCTCATTGCGGCGTATGAGAAAGTACCGCAATTGGTCAATCACCTGCATTTACCTGTACAAGCAGGTTCTGATCGCATCCTCACCGCGATGAAGCGCAATTACACCGCCGCCAAATACCTCGACATCATCCAGCGTGTCCGCGCCATTCGCCCAAACCTCGCCATGTCATCTGATTTCATCATCGGTTTTCCAGGTGAAACTGAAGCCGAGTTTGAAGACACCATGCGCTTGATCGACCAAGTCAAATTTGACATGAGTTTCTCATTCATCTACAGCGCACGCCCAGGCACGCCCGCTGCCGATCTGGTTGATGACACGCCGTATGACGTCAAACATGCTCGCTTACAGCGTTTACAGTCTGTCATCAACGATCACGCCAAACACATCAGCCACAGCATGGTGGGCGCCACTGAGAAGGTTTTGGTTGAAGGTTTATCCACACGAGACCCATCGGAGCTGTTTGGCCGAGTCGAAAACAACCGCATCGTCAACTTCAAAGCACCAACAGGCACTCGTTCACGTTTAATCGGGCAAATGATTGATGTGAACATCACCGAAGTGATGGGCATCACCTTGCGCGGTGACGTGGCCATGAGCGATGCTGACATTGCAGCGCTGAAGCCGATGCTTTATAGCGGGTTTGTGACGATTCCGATTAAAATGTCTGGAGTAAATTAGCTTGAGAAGTAGGGGAGTTCAATCGTTGTTTGAACAATTGTTGTTTGTAAGTAAAAAACGTACAAATGGAATTAAACTTTTAAAATCATATGCCAGCCCATAAATCCCAATTCACCGCCCCAAAATCAGACAACGCCCGTTTGGCTCGCCTGTGTGGCGTACTCGATGAGAATCTTCGCCAAATTGAACAAGCTTATAACGCGACGATTGTTCGTCGTTCTTCGCGCTTTTATATCAGTGCTTCAAACGCTTCAAGGGCGGCTGAGGTCAAAGAGGCTTTGGCGCATTTTTATGATACAGCCAGTCGAGATTTGTCCATTGATGACATTCAGTTGGGCATTGTGTCATTGCAGGCGGGTTTTATTAAGAAGAGCAAGTCTGGCAACAGTACGGATGAGCAACGCCATGATGCGCGCATTTTGCTGCATGCGGCGCGTGCGGTGGTGGATGAGGATGAGTCGCGTTTGCCGAGCCATGCGTTGGCGCAACATTTGCCGACTTTGGATGATTCTGGCCCTGTGTTGCACACGCGCCGTCCTGATTTGCAAGCACGCACGCCGCGGCAAAAAACGTATCTGGAAAACATCCTTTCGCATGACATTACTTTTGGCATTGGGCCTGCGGGTACGGGTAAAACCTATCTTGCTGTAGCTTGTGCGGTCGATGCGCTTGAGCGCGATACGGTGAAACGCATTGTGCTGACCCGTCCAGCGGTGGAGGCGGGCGAGCGTTTGGGTTTTTTACCCGGTGATTTGACGCAGAAAGTTGATCCTTATCTGCGCCCGCTGTACGATGCTTTGTATGATTTGATGGGTTTTGACAAAGTGCAAAAAATGTTTGAGAAGCAAATGATTGAAATCGCGCCGTTGGCTTATATGCGCGGTCGAACGTTGAACCATGCGTTTATCATTTTGGATGAGGCGCAAAACACCACACCTGAGCAGATGAAAATGTTTTTGACGCGAATTGGTTTTGGTGCACGTGCGGTGGTGACGGGTGATCCGTCGCAGCTTGATTTGCCGCGTGGGATGAAAAGTGGTTTGGCGGATGCGGTGCAGACCTTGCAAAAAGTCAAAGGCATCGCTTTTTCTGAGTTCACCAGCGTGGATGTGGTGCGTCATCCCTTGGTGGCGCGAATTGTCGATGCGTATGAAGCGCGCGGAAAAGCGGTGGCAAAAGAGCAGGCTCGCTTAGAGAAATTGGCTAAGCTTGAACGCGAAATCAGCAATAATCAATCAGATAATAAGTGAGTTTTAAGATGCATACGTTAAGTTTATCGGTTCAATACGCCGATGCCACTCGGAATTGGATGGATGTTTTGCCGCGACCATTGTTGCGTCGTTGGGTTCAAGCAGCGTTGCAAGTCAATGCGACATTGACGATTCGCTTTGTTGATGAAACTGAAGGGCAACGTTTAAATGCTGAGTTTCGCGGGAAGGATTATGCGACCAATGTGTTGACCTTTACCTATGACGATGAGTTGGACGAATTACCAGAAGAGGTGCGTGCCGCGATTGCTGCGGAACAGGGTGAGCAGGTTGAGGCGGACATCATTTTGTGCGGTGCCGTGTTGGAGCGCGAAGCGAGCGAGCAAGGCAAAACGATTGTCGAGCATGCCGCGCATCTGGTGGTGCATGGTGTGTTGCATGCACAAGGTTTTGACCACATGGAAGATGAAGAGGCCGAGATCATGGAAGCGTTAGAACAACAAATTGTGATGGGATTGGGGTTTGCAGATCCCTATCTTGAGTCTGATATGGGTTAATCAACGACAGCAAGCCATGATTGAATTTCACCTCCAAGGGGGGTGAGTGGTGGTGATGTCACCGATTTGGTACGTATGCATCAGCGGTGCACAGTGCTTATCTGGATGACATTCGTGCAACAAAAGAGACGATGGCACGATAAAAAACAGGACTGATATTCGCAATGTGCTTATCAATGTATTTATTTTGCTCAATTGATTTTTGCACGGCATTGGGACTGCAATAGACTGCAGTAGGCTGTAATAATAAGCATATCCAGCTTAAAATAATTCATTTTGATTAAACATATTGTTTACTTATAATTAACCGATTCTTGTCTCATGAAAAAACACACGTTCCTCCAACATTACCTCGATATTCTCGGGCAACAAGGTTATGCGCCAGATTCTGCACAAGAGGCATGTGCGAAGCGTTTACAGCGCAATGAAGATGAATGGATGGCGTTCAAAGAAAAACGTTCAAATAAATTCAAAAAGTTTTTTAGCAAGGCCGAAGTGCCCACTGGTGTGTATCTGTGGGGCGGTGTTGGGCGCGGAAAAAGTGTATTGATGGATACGTTTTACAGTCATCTGCCTTTGAACCGAAAAATTCGCATTCATTTTCACGAGTTCATGCAAAGTGTGCACCGTGAGTTGGAAACCCTCAAAGGCACCAGCGATCCATTGGATGAGGTTGCACGACAGGTGGCTGCCAAATACCGAATGATTTGCTTCGATGAGTTTCATGTGTCAGACATTGCTGATGCTATGATTTTGTATCGCCTGCTGGATGCTTTGGTTAAAAATGGGGTCGGATTCATCATGACCTCCAATTACAAGCCCGATGACCTGTATCCCGATGGCTTGCATCGTGACCGCATTTTACCTGCGATTGAATTGATTAAGAAAATATGTGATGTGTTCAATGTCGATGCAGGCATTGATTATCGTAAGCGCACCTTAACAGCGGCGCAGGTCTATCACACCCCGAATGATGGTGTGGCTCAGAAAAAATTGACTCAATTGTTTCACAATTTGGCGGGCAACAGCGAAGGCACAAGCTTGCACATTGGTCATCGTGACATTAAAGCAGTGGCGTTCGCAGGGCGGGTGGCGTGGTTTGATTTCAATGCCTTGTGTGCAACAGCTCGATCGCAGACGGATTATTTGGAGCTGATTGGGCGTTTCGATACATTGATCGTATCGGATATTCCACAAATGACCGCCGCCATGTTTTCGACCGCACGACGTTTCACATGGTTGATTGATGTGATGTACGACCATAAAATTAAGTTGTTCATCAGCGCACAGACGCCCGCTACCGAGTTGTATACTGAAGGGCAAATGGCGAATGAGTTTTTTCGTACCGTATCACGCTTAACGGAAATGCAGTCACAGGAGTACCTTGAAGAAGAAGTGATTCCTGTTAAGTCGTTGTAAAAAAGTCGTTGTAAAAACGAAATAGAAAAATATGAAAAGATGGTTTTTTTATTTTTTGTATGTTTTTTATGTTCATGCATGTTTTTAAATTGGATCGATTTTGACCGTTGATTTACATTGTCACTCAACTGCTTCCGATGGTGGGCTTTCGCCTGCGGCTTTGGTTGCGCGTGCATATTCTAATGGTGTGACCCAGTTGGCTTTGACCGACCACGATCAGTTGGCTGGTTTGGTCGAGGCGCGGATGGCCGCTAATGCATTGGGGATGAGATTCATCAATGGCGTTGAAATATCGGTGACTTGGCAGAACTTGACCGTTCACATTGTGGGTCTGAACATTGCTTTGGATCATGTGCCTTTGGTTGATGGGTTAAAGAAAATGGCCGACGGTCGGCGTGAGCGGGCACTGGAGATGGCTGCGCAATTGGCTGAAGTGGGCATTGAGGGCGCGTATGAAGGCGCTTTGGCACATGCCAATGGTCGAGAGGATTTAATCAGCCGCACCCATTTTGCCCGATTTTTGGTGGCGCAGAGAAAATCACACCATGTGCGAGCGGTGTTTAATGATTATTTGGTCGCGGGCAAGCCTGGTTTTGTTGAACACCGTTGGACGAGTTTGCAAGAAGCGGTGGCTTGGATCGATGGTGCGGGCGGTGTGGCTGTGCTGGCACATCCTGGGCGTTATCCTTATACCGAAGAGGGGCAAGAGTCGAGCCTGTTTGATGATTTCATCTCCGTTGGTGGTCGCGCGGTTGAAGTGGTCACGGGCAGTCACAGCAAAAAACAATATGCCTTGTATGCTGAAACAGCACGCCGATATGGCTTATTGGCTTCAGCAGGATCCGATTTTCATGCCTTAAACGAAAGCAGGGTGGACATTGGCCAAGTGCCCGCTTTACCCGCTGGTTTAACACCTGTGTGGAGTGTGTGGGCATGAGGGTGTGTTGGCTTATTTTCGTCGAGTCCCTTTAATCATACGCTTTACACTTAAATTCTGTAAAATACTCAGTTAAGTTTGCAGCAAGGCTGCATGGTATTATTTTTTAAGAAAGTCATTCATGGATTTTAATTTTGCTGACCTCATTCGTGATTTAGCTGTTGCTGCGATCCCGTTGATCCTCGCTTTAACTTGGGCTGAAGCCGCACGAGGTTTTATGGCCAATCGTTTAGGTGACCGCACCCCAAAATCAGCGGGTCGTTTAACATTAAACCCGAGCTCGCACATTGATCCCATGTTCACCGTTGTGGTGCCATTGATCAGTTTTTTCCTGAGTGGGGGCAAATGGTTGTTTGGTGGGGCTAAGCAAGTCCCCGTGAATGCCAGTTCTTTTAAACACCCACACATTGGTATGGGTTTGGTTTCATTTGCCAGTATTTTAGCAAATTTCACGATGGCTTTTGTGTGGCTGCTATTGTTGTTGGTGTTAAGCATGACGGTTGCCCCAGAAAACTTTTTTGCTCAAATGGCACAACGTGGCGTGATGGTGAACTTGGTATTTTTGGCTTTTTCACTACTGCCCATCCCACCGTTTACAGGTTGGCAAATCGCCAAAGCCATGGTCAGCGATTCGATGGCTTATAAAATGCAAGCCTTTGAGCAACAGTTCTCAATGTTTTCATTGTTCATCATTTTGGCAATGGGCAGCACCATTTTCACCTATTGGATTGAACCCATCATGTCATCGTTGTACAAGTTGTTGCTGCTGCTGGTCACGCCATTGGCAGCTCTGTTGCAAGCCATTTTGTAATTAATTTTTTATAGGTTCATCATGTTTCAAGAACGCGTTTTATCTGGCATGCGTCCCACCGGCGCATTGCATTTGGGTCATTATCATGGTGTGCTCAAAAACTGGGTCAGCTTGCAAAGCGAATACCCATGTTTGTTTTTTGTCGCCGATTGGCACGCTCTGACCACCCATTATGATGATCCAAGTATCATTGAATCAAGCACACATGAGATGGTCATTGATTGGTTGGCATCAGGGATCGATCCCTCGCAAGCGACAATTTTTGTGCAGTCTCAGGTGACTGAGCATGCTGAATTGTTCTTGCTGCTCGCCATGTCAACCCCATTGGGCTGGCTCGAACGTGTGCCGACTTACAAAGAGCAAATTGAGAAATTAAAGGAAAAAGACCTCGGAACATATGGCTTTTTGGGCTACCCCTTGTTGCAAGCGGCGGACATTTTGATTTACCGTGCACAACACGTTCCTGTTGGTGAAGATCAGGTGCCCCACCTTGAAATGACCCGTGAAGTGGCGCGCCGTTTCAATTATTTGTATGGGCGCGAACCAGATTTTGAAGCCAAAGCACAAGAGGCTGTTAAAAAACTTGGTAGCAAAATGGCCAGACAATACAATGAGTTGCGCACACGTTTTCAAGAGCAAGGTGAAGAAGAGGCATTGGAACAAGCCCACGCTTTACTGGATGAATCGAGAAACCTTGCCTTGGCGGACCGAGAGCGTTTGTTTGGTTACCTTGAAGGCAGCCGTAAAATTATTCTTGCCGAGCCACAAGCCTTGTTGACCAAAGAATCGCGTATGCCGGGTTTGGATGGTCAAAAAATGTCAAAAAGCTATGGCAACACCATTGGCATGCGTGAAGATCCAGAGTCGATTACCAAAAAAATTCGCACCATGCCAACGGATCCCGCACGCGTGCGCAAAACCGATCCTGGCAATCCTGATAAATGTCCTGTATGGGCTTTGCATCAAATTTACAGCAACAATGAAACATGCATGTGGGTACAGGATTCTTGTCGAAATGCGAAAATTGGTTGCTTAGAGTGTAAACAGCCCGTGATCGATGCCGTCATTAAAGAGCAGTTGCCTATTTTAGAACGGGCGCAAATCTATATGGACGACCCCACCTTGGTGCGCAACATTATTGCAGATGGTTCTGAGCAGGCACGTAAAATGGCACAAGAAACGATGCGGGATGTGCGTGAAGTCATGGGTTTAGGTTGATTGAAATTTGATTCAAATGGTTTTTTATAACAAACCCGCTTGAAAAAAACGGATTTATCCCTATTTTAAAATACACAGACAAAAAAGGCGCACATGTTCGCCTCCGCATTCAATTTTATCAAATCAAAGGTAACAGGCATGACCCAGCAAGAACAAGCCCCAACAGAACAAACCGAAGTGAAAAACAATGAAGGCCTCGACAACCTTGAGGCGTTTGACAGCATCGAAGAAGAGCCTTTAGAAAGCACCATGAGCCCCACAGCAGCCCTTGAAGAACAAGTGGCTTTGTTAAAAGATCAATTGTTGCGCACCCACGCTGAGATGGAAAATGTGCGTCGCCGTGCTTCTGAGGATGTGACCAAAGCACATAAATTCGCAATTGAGAAATTTGCCGATGGTTTGTTACCTGTACAAGAAAGCCTTGAAAAAGCTTTAGCGGACAATTCGGGTGATTTGAATACGTTGCGCGAAGGTGTTGAGTTGACCTTCAAGCAATTGTCGACGGCACTTGAAAAAGGTGGCATCATCGTTGTGGATCCAAAAGGTGAAACATTCGACCCACATTTTCATCAAGCGATTTCGGCCATTCCTTCTGAACTGCCTGCAAACACAGTGATTGATGTTTTGCAAAAAGGTTATAAAATTGCAGATCGTGTTTTGCGTCCCGCTTTGGTGGTGGTGTCAGCGCAAAGCTAAGCTCCCTGTCGTTTGCGATGATTTCACAGAAAAAAAGCTCACATGATGTGAGCTTTTTTCTTGTGCAGAGCCGAAACTTATTTCACGCCTGTGCTGCCAAATCCACCGGTGCCACGATCAGACTTGTCAAAGTCATTGACGATGTTGAATTGGGCTTGTACAACAGGAACGATGACCAACTGTGCAATCCGCTCAAAAGGCTCGATGGTGAAAGCCGTTTGACCACGATTCCATGTGGACACCATCAGCTCACCTTGATAGTCCGAATCAATTAAACCAACCAAATTACCCAATACGATGCCGTGTTTGTGACCCAAACCACTTCGCGGCAAAATGAGTGCTGCATAGTGGGCATCGTCCAAATGAATTGCCATACCTGTTGGAATGAGCACGGTTTGACCTGGCTCAAGGGTGAGGGCGGTGTCTATCGCAGCACGTAAGTCCAAACCTGCGCTGCCAGTGGTGGCATAAGCGGGGAGTTGTGTATTGAGTTTTTCGTTGAGGATTTTAACGTCAATCTGCATGTTTTCTTTCTTTTTGTTAATGAATATAATGGGTTATTGTGTTATTTGATTTGATTCAAAGTTTTTTTGTGAGTCGATTTGATATTTCAGCAATCAATACGTGAGCCAATTGGGCTTTGTTTTGTTTGGGTAACTCATGCAACCCTGAATCATCCAATAACACTACTTGATTGTCATCGGCTCCAAATGTTGCAGGGCCGTTGTTGGCGATGAGCAGAGGAATGCCTTTTTTGAGGCGTTTGGCCTGCCCAAATTCAATGACATGCTCAGTCTCCGCAGCAAACCCAACGCAATAAGGTGAATTGGGCTGTTGTGCGATGGTATGTAAAATATCTGGATTTTGTACAAAACTTAAGCAAGGCACATCATCGGTGTGCTGTTTTTTGATTTTTTGTGTGGCCACATCGGCGGTGCGCCAATCGGCAACAGCGGCGACTGCGATGAAAACATCGGATTCAGGGCTGTATTTTAAGCAAGCATCCAGCATTTCTTGGGCAGATTCGACATTGATGCGACCCACGCCGAAAGGTATGGGTAAAGCGGTGGGCCCTGAAATGAGGGTGACATTAGCACCAGCGCAAGCGGCCGCGTGAGCGAGGGCGTAGCCCATTTTGCCGCTGGAGCGATTGGTGATCCCACGCACGGGGTCAATGGCTTCAAAGGTGGGCCCGGCGGTGATGAGGACTTTTTTCCCTGCCAAGCTTTGTGGGACAAACAGCCGTTCAATCGCGTGGGCTAAATCGCTGGCTTCGAGCAATCTGCCCGCGCCGATTTCACCACAGGCTTGCTCACCTGAAGCGGGGCCGAATATCGTGATGCCATCTTGCCGTATCAATTCGAGGTTGCGCTGGGTGGCGGGGTTTGCCCACATATGTACATTCATGGCTGGAGCAATCGCCATTGGGCATGTGACCGCATCACGAGCGAGAACCAGATTGGTGAGTAAATCGTCGGCCACACCGTGCGCAATTTTGCTCATGGCGTTGGCAGTACACGGTGCAATCAGGAAGGCATCGGCTTCACGGGTGAGGTTGATGTGGGCGATGTTGCTGCCAGTGCCATTTCGATTTTGCCATAGGTCATCGTATACGGCTTCACCCGTGAGTGAGGAGAATGTGAGGGGGGTAATGAATTCCTTCGCCCCTTCAGTCATGACCACGGACACGCGCGCACCTTGTTTTTTCAGTAAACGCGCCAATTCTGCGCTTTTATAAGCGGCGATGCCGCCTGTGATGCCGAGAATAATGTGTTTATTTTTGAGCATGGCGCGTCCTTTGTGTATCAATGACCGACGATTTATTAGGGCTTCTTTTTGGAAAATTCATCGACGAGTAAAATGGCCACACCAATGAAAATGGCTGAATCAGCGATGTTAAATGCAGGCCAGTGTGAATTGCCCACATAAAAGTCAAGAAAATCAACCACGCGCCCAATGCGCACACGGTCAATCAAATTACCAATTGCACCACCAAGAATGAAAGCCAAACCAAGGCATAAACGAGGTAAATGGCGGCTTTTTCGCATATAAATGACGATGAAAACAGATGCCAACAGCGATAATGTGGTGAAAAACCAGCGTTGCCAGCCATCGTGTTGCGCAAGAAAGCCAAATGCAGCACCTGGATTGTAAGTCAGAACCAAGTTGAAAAAAACAGTGATGGGTTTAAATTCACCGAATTGAAATTTTGCTTCCATGATGAGTTTGGTGATTTGGTCTATGAGAATGACCAAGGCTGTGAGGCTGAAATATTTTGTAAGGGAATATTGAGTCATGTTCATGTTCTTTGTGTCATGTCATTCATATTTTTTCAGTGCGCTAAAAAATATGAGAAGAAAACGTTTTTTAGGTACAACGGAAAAAGTTAAAAACCATTGTGTCCACCTTGAAATCAGAGTTGTTGTCAGGATTTCCCTGACAACACTTGAAATAAAAACAGTGTGTTAAGAAGAGGTCCGTTTTTATCTTTTCGCCATTTCAATTTAATAAAAGTGTTAAGCAAAACGTCGTTGTTCGCCTGAACCAAATAAATTACCGACACAACGTGTACACAGCGTTGGGTGATCTGCATGTGTGCCAACATCGACGGTGACATGCCAGCAACGCTCGCATTTTTGCCCCACTGCGGTGTTGACAGCGACGCTCATTTGCTCATTTTGCTCAACATGCGCACCCGATGTGATTAAAACAAAACGCAAATCGTCACCCAGTCGTTTTAAAATGTCTGCATCCACTTCAGGCGCACTGATGGTGACATTGGCTTGCAAAGCGGAGCCAATTTGATTCGTGCCACGGGCATCTTCCAAGGCTTTGTTGACGTCATTGCGCAGCTCACGGATGCGTGACCAGCTGGCAATCAAGGCTTCTGAGTTCGCAGGTGAGGGCATGACATGATAGAGTTCCGTGAAAATCGTGTCGTCGATTGAGCCGTGGTTCAAAATGGGCCATGCTTCTTCGGCCGTAAAGCTTAAAATCGGTGCCATCACACGCACGAGACTTTGTGCGACGTGCCATAAGGTGGTTTGTGCCGCACGGCGTGCAGGAGAATCAGGTGCGCTGGTGTACAGGCGGTCTTTGATGATGTCCAAATAGAAACCGCCCAAATCTTCGGAGCAGAAGTTTTGTAATTTAGCGACCAATGGATGGAATTCGTATTTCTCAGCATGAGCAAGCAGTTCGGTTTGCCAGTTGGCGGTCAATGCGAGCGCGTATTGATCGATTTCGAGCAGCTCTGTCACTGGCAACAGCTGAGTCTTTGCATCAAAATCGGTCAAATTGGCGAGTAAAAAGCGCAAGGTGTTGCGAATGCGGCGATAGCCTTCAGACACACGTTTCAAAATCTCATCAGAAATAGACAGTTCACCCGAATAATCGGTTGAAGCCACCCATAAGCGAATGATTTCTGCGCCCATTTTGTTAGCCACATCTTGTGGTGACACAATGTTGCCGAGTGATTTGCTCATTTTTTTACCATCGCCATCAACTGCAAAACCGTGCGTGAGCAGCGCTTTGTAAGGTGCGCGACCATCCAGCATGCAGCCTGTGAGCAAGGATGAATGGAACCAGCCTCGGTGCTGATCTGAGCCTTCGAGATACAAATCGGCAGGCCATGACAAATCAGTTGCGTGCGAACCACGCAAGACGTGGAAATGTGTCGTACCCGAGTCAAACCACACATCCAAAGTGTCTTTGTTTTTCACGTAGTCATCGGCATCTGCACCGAGAAATTCAGCGATGTCGAGTGTTTGCCAAGCTTCAATGCCGTTTTGTTCAACCAATTGGGCTATTTTTTCAAGCAACTCGGGCGTGTTAGGATGCAATTGCCCTGTTGCTTTTGACAAGAAAAAGGGCATCGGCACCCCCCATTGACGCTGGCGTGACAGCGTCCAGTCGGGGCGATTGGCAATCATGCTGTGCAAACGTGCTTGCCCCCAAGCTGGGAAAAATTGTGTGTCCTCGACGCCTTTAAGGGCGCGTTGACGCAAGCTTGAGGCTTCGACTGGGTTGTCCATTGAGGCGAACCATTGTGTGGTGGCGCGGAAAATCAATGGGGTTTTATGTCGCCAGCAGTGCATGTAGCTGTGATCGTATTTAACTACTTTGAACAATGCACCGGCTTCGGTGAGTTTTTCGACAATGGCCGCATTGGCTTTCCAAATGTGCATGCCGCCGAATTCAGGTAAATCCGCCACATAAACGCCATTGCCCATCACTGGCGTGAGGATGTCATCGTCTTTCATGCCGTTGGCTTTGCATGATGAAAAATCCTCTACACCATAAGCGGGTGCTGAATGGACGATGCCCGTCCCCGCATCTGTGGTCACGTAATCGCCCAAATACACTGGAGATAAGCGTGAATATAAGGGATGTTTAAAGGCAATGTGATCCAATGCCGCGCCAAGGCATGTGGCGATGATGTCACCGTTCAACTCGTAGCGCGCCAATGTACTTTCAACCAAATCTTTGGCTAAAATCAATTGGCCATTGTCCGTTTGCACCAATGCATATTCAATTTCTGGGTGAACGTTGAGTGCTTGATTGGCGGGGATTGTCCATGGTGTTGTTGTCCAAATCACGATGTGACCTGTTTGGCCGGCAGTGGTGCCAAAAGCCACAGACAGTTTATCGTGTTCAGCAAATTCAAAACCCACATCGATGGCCAAATCAATTTTGTTTTGGTATTCAACCTCAGCTTCAGCCAATGCCGATTCACAATCAAAACACCAGTTGACAGGTTTTAAACCACGATACACATAACCTTTGTCCAAAATGGTTCCAAGCGCACGAAGTTCGTTCGCTTCGTTAGAAAAGTTCATGGTTTTGTATGGGTCATTCCAGTCGCCTAAAATACCCAAACGCATGAAATCGAGTTTTTGTTTTTCAACCTGTTCGCTTGCATACGCGCGTGACTTTTGCTGAACTTCTTGCGTCGGCAAACCTTTACCGTACAACGATTCGATTTTATTTTCAATCGGCATGCCGTGACAGTCCCAGCCGGGGACATAAGGCGCATCAAACCCCGCCATTGTGCGCGATTTGACGATGATGTCTTTGAGGATTTTATTGACTGCATGACCGATGTGAATGTCGCCATTCGCATACGGTGGGCCATCATGCAAAATGAATTTTGGGCGACCCGCTGCGGCTTCACGGATTTTTTGATAACGTTTTTTTGCCTGCCATTCTTTGACCCACACTGGTTCGCGTTTGGCAAGGTCACCACGCATGGGGAATGGGGTATCGAGGAGGTTGACGGGGTAGTTGGATTTTTTTGGATCTGTCATGATGTCAATGGTCTTTGGTTTGATGCCGTGAAGCCTTATGTCATGCGGATTGAACATGAGGCTGAAAAAGTGTGGTGCTATTTTACCTTAGCTTGGTTAAGTTCGGTTTGTTTTACGCATGTGCAGCAAAGAATGCACGGGCATCGCGGATGTCTTGCTGGATCGCCAGCATCAACGCATCCAAACCATCAAATTTGGCTTCATCACGAATTTTATGGTGCAAAGTCACATGTGCCATGTCGCCGTACACGGTTTCATTGAAATCAAAAATATACACTTCACACCAACACTGGCCGTTGGTTTTCACCGATGGTCGAGTGCCGATGCTGGCAACGCCTTGATGCACACGCCCGTTCAGTTCGACGGTGACTGCAAAAATGCCTTGCGCCACGAGGTTATCTGGCATTTTAAGGTTAATCGTTGGGATGCCAATGGTTCGACCCAACTGTTGGCCATAAATGATGTGGCCACTGAGTGTGTAATCATGGCCGAGCAGTGCAGTGGCCAAAGGCAATTGGCCTTTGGCAATGGCTGTACGCACTGCGGTACTCGATATGCGCTCTTCAGCATGAAGCACCGAATGCAGGGAGGTCACTGTAAAGCCGTGTTGTTCACCCATGTCTTGCAACAAATTAAAATCACCTGTGCGACCTGCGCCAAATCGAAAATCATCGCCAATGAGTAAATCCCGTGTGTTGAGAGATTCAACCAAGATGTGTTCAACAAAATCAGTCGCAGGCATGTTTGCCAGGGCTTGATTGAAGCGCATCAACACCACATCGTTCACCCCGTGTTGTTTGATGAATGTGATTTTGTCGCGTAACGGTGAAACACGTTGCGGGGCGGGTTTGCCATGCAATTGAGCAAAAAAAGCTTTTGGATTGGGATCAAAAGTGATGACGGTGGGGGCCAAGCCTTGCTGGTTTGCTTGTTTCGCCAACGCGTCAAGGATGGCCGTGTGACCACGGTGCACGCCGTCAAAATTACCAATGGTGACTGTACGCGCTGTACTGGCATCATGGTGAGTTGGGTAGCGGATCAGGTTCATGAGATCAGACGGGTTGATTGATGGGCGTTTTTTGGAAAGTTGCATGGATGACCTTAAGGCAGCCATCCATGCAATGTGTTGATCAATCTTCTTTACGCATGTGCGGGAACAGCAACACATCACGGATGTTGGGACTGTCTGTGATCAACATCATTAAGCGGTCAATTCCAATGCCGCAACCGCCCGTAGGGGGCATGCCATATTCGAGGGCACGGATGTAGTCGGCATCGTAGTACATGGCTTCATCATCGCCAGCATCTTTGGCGGCAACTTGTGCCATGAAACGGGCGGCTTGATCTTCGGGGTCATTCAGTTCCGAGAATCCATTGGCGACTTCACGTCCCGTCATGAACAATTCAAAACGTTCAGTTAAACCCGCTTTGGTGTCTGATGCGCGGGCGAGGGGTGACACTTCAATCGGGTAATCAATGATGAACGTGGGATGCCACAACAAATGCTCAGCAACTTCTTCAAACAAGGCCAATTGTAAAGCACCGACACCCGCATTTTTGATTTGTGGGTCGTCCATTTTGACACCGTTTTTGCGCAACTCGGTGCGCAAGAAATCTTCATTGTCAAGGGCTGTGCCGATGTATTCAGGGGCGTATTTTTCAATCGCTGCTGTGATGGTCAAGCGGTCAAATGGCTTGGATAAATCCAGTTCGCGCCCTTGATAATTGAGCACTGCGCTGCCTGTGGCGCGCAAAGTCACTTCACGAATCACCGATTCAGTGTAGTCCATCATCCACTCGCAGTTGGTGTATGCGGCATAAAATTCCATCATGGTGAATTCAGGGTTGTGGCGCGGCGATACCCCTTCATTGCGGAAGCTGCGGTTGATTTCGAATACACGTTCAAAACCACCGACGATTAAACGTTTCAAGTACAACTCGGGTGCAATGCGCAGAAACATTTCCATGTCGAGTGCATTGTGATGTGTTTTGAATGGTTTGGCCGATGCACCGCCAGGGATGGCATGCAACATAGGGGTTTCCACTTCCATGAAGTCATTTTCCATCATGAAGTTGCGCAGGGCGCTCATGGCATTTGAACGTCGGATGAATGTCGCTCGTGTGTCGGGTGAAGCAATCAGATCCACATAACGTTGGCGGTATTTGAGTTCTTGATCGGCGAGGCCGTGAAATTTGTCGGGCAATGGGCGCAAGGATTTACTGATCAGGCGCAGTTCACTGCAACGCACAGACAGTTCACCTTTGTTGGTCTTGAACAGTACGCCACGTGCGGCGATGATGTCACCCATGTCCCAATGTTTAAAGGCTTCATGCACATCTGCACCCACGCCTTCATCATTGATGTAAAACTGGATTTGTCCTGTTGCATCTTGAACCGTTGCGAAACTGGCTTTGCCCATCACGCGTTTGAGCATCATGCGACCAGAGATGGACACGCTGACATTGTGTTCTTCAACAGCAGCCTTATCTTCTGCTTCAAACTGGTTTTGCAATTGACCCGCGCGGTGTTCGGGTACAAAATCATTTGGGTAAGCGATGCCTTCGGTGCGCCAATGCGCAAGTTTGCTGCGGCGTTCGGCGATGATGCTGTTTTCGTCAATGGTTTGTTCTGGCGTGATGTGGTCGGTCATGGTGGCTGCTATATGGTTAGTCGCAAAAAACCTGTTTTGCGCTTGTTTCAGGTAAGGAATTTAAAGGGGATAATGAACTTGTTGTTTCACTGTAAATGGAAATATTGCTTGAGCGTTAAGCGAAGTGGCTGAAGCAAGCCCCTCAGCATCGGGGAAAACCAAATCCTAGGAAATCAAATAAACTCGTAAACTAAAACCGTTGGATTTTTATGAATCTCACTCTAAACAAAGGGTGTTGAGTTGATGTCGATGGACTGACAAAAATAAGCGCTGGTATAACCAGCGCTTTCGTGAGGGGTTAACGAAGTCCGCTGGCACTGCTTAAAATTTGCTTCATGGCGGGCGTGGTTTGACCCGCCCACAAAGTCTTTTTATCCAGTTTGCCGTGAATGGCTGTGATTTTGGTCATTGGATCGAACAGCACATAAATATTGTTTTCATCGCACTCATGTGCCTTGCATGTGTTGAGCAAGACAAAGTGCGTCGAGCCACTGTCAATCACCTGTGATGGGGCAGAAGGACCGCCCCCACGACGCACCCAACTGGGCATGGTCATGTTTGAACTGCGAAAAGCCTTGATCAACGACGAACGAAACATGGAGTTGCGGCTCCAATCAAAGAAGTACGATGATTCAATTTGCTTGCGCGTCAGGCCATCGAAGCTGCTGATGTCCAATGCGTGAGCGGCAGGCGCAACGGCCAGTAAAGCAGAGGCACACAATGCAGCCGTGGCGAATGTTTTAAATATCGTCATGTTAAACCCCTTGTTTTAAGCTGGCTTCAATGAATGGATCAAGATCGCCATCGAGCACTTTGGTGGTGTTTGAAATTTCAACATTGGTACGCAAGTCTTTGATGCGCGATTGATCAAGCACATAAGAACGGATTTGATGCCCCCAGCCCACATCGGACTTGGTTGCTTCGAGTTTGTCTTGCTCTGTTTGGCGTTTGCGCAATTCCAACTCGTACAAACGCGACTTCAGCATCGACATCGCTTCGGCGCGGTTTTTGTGTTGAGAGCGATCATTTTGGCATTGCACCACCGTATTGGTTGGCAAATGGGTGATACGCACGGCCGAATCGGTTTTATTGATGTGCTGACCGCCCGCACCTGAAGCGCGGTACGTGTCAATACGCAAATCCGCTGGATTCACATCAATTTCAATCGAGTCATCGACTTCAGGGTAGACAAAAATACTGGCGAAAGACGTGTGGCGACCGTTGTTTGAATCAAATGGCGATTTGCGCACAAGGCGATGCACGCCTGTTTCTGTGCGCAACATGCCATAAGCGTATTCGCCTTCGATTTTCAATGAAACCGATTTGATGCCAGCCACGTCACCTGAGGACTCTTCAAGAATTTCGACTTTAAAATCTTTACGTTCGCAATAACGCACGTATTGGCGCAATAAAATAGAGGCCCAGTCGCATGCTTCTGTACCGCCTGCGCCTGCTTGAATGTCCAAAAAGCAATTGGCCGAATCCATTGGATTCGAGAACATGCGGCGGAATTCGGCATGACCAAGTTCTTCTTCAAGTGCATCCACATCGGCTTCGAGGGTGGCGATGGTTTCAATATCGTCCTCTTCTTTGGCCATGTCAAACAGCTCTGCGGTGTCGGCCTGATGCGATTTCAAACGATTGAGCAAATCAACCGTGCCATCCAGCAGTTTTTTTTCTTTGCCCAAATCTTGCGCGCGCTTTGAATCATTCCAAACATTTGGATCTTCAAGCTCTGCGTTGACGACAATTAAACGATCAAATTTTGTATCGTAGTCAAAGATACCCCCATAGCGCTTGAATGCGCTCCGCGAGGTCGGTCAGTTGGTTGCCAATGGCGTTAATGCGTTCAATTTCCATGAAAAACTCAAAATAATCAATAAAGTAAGATCATGATTATAAGTGAAAAGGGGTGAAAATGCCAGTTGCGTACTGCTTTAGTGATGCTCAAAGCAGGTCATGTTCCGTTGATGTGCTGTTTGATGTGCCGTTTGTTCAAGATACACTTGGGAATAACTTGATCTTTTGCAGCATTGTTTGACGCTTGACTTGAATTATGTTGCATTGCACGTTACACTTCAAACCGTTGCTTGGCTTTCACGCACCTCAATGGTAAACACAAACCTTGGGCGTGATTAAACATGTGGATCATCATACCCGCGATACATTGCAGTACAGATCAACTAAAAAAACTAAGCCGCAACGCATCCATTCTTCACACGAAAAAGAAGCAATAAAAAAGAACGGTTAAGCCGTTTACGAGGGTCACAACTTAACCGCAAGGATAGGTTGTGTTCGTGTACGTACCCATGTCAACATGGATATCAATGATGCAATTGACGGATACCAATATGTATCCAAGCAGGAGATAATATGATTTTGCCAGCAACGCCTTTGCTGTCCGTTCAAGCGGATGAAAAACAACAGCCACTCATCGAAGACACGCGTCTTTTGGGACGTTTACTGGGTGACGCTTTGCGTGTTCATTCAGGGATTGAAACATTTGAAAACACGGAAAATGTACGCCAATCTGCGGTTCATTTTCGTAAAAGTGAATCATCAGGAAGCGATGCTTTGGCTGCTCGAAAAGCATTGACCGATTTATGTGCGAGTTTGAATGATGCCGAGGCTTTGGGTGTGATTCGTGCGTTCAGTTTGTTTTCTCAATTGGCGAACATCGCTGAAGATGTGCATCAAAATCGCCGTCGCCGCGCATACCGCTTAAAAGGTGCAGCACCGCAAACAGGGACATTGGCACGGGCATTGCAAAATTTACAAGCCAAAGGCATTTCGGCCAAAGAAGCGCTCAAAGCCATGAGTCGCGTTGCTGTTGTGCCCGTTTTGACGGCGCATCCAACGCAAGTTCAGCGCAAGAGTATGCTTGATTTGACCCGTTCATTGGCGCAACTATTGGCACGCCGCGATCAGGGGGCAATGGATGAAGCTGAGGAGCAAGAGTGGGCGAGCGACATTGACCGTTTGGTACAAACACTGTGGCAAACGTCGATTCTGCGCACGTCCAAGTTGAAAGTAACGGATGAAATCACGAATGCGATCAGCTATTATCCTGTGACTTTCTTAAAACGCATCCCCGCATTGGTTGCGCGTTATCAAAACGCAGCCCGTGCCATGGGTGCGAATGAAGAACAGACCCGCGATTTGCGCCCGATCAGTATGGGCATGTGGATCGGTGGTGACCGCGATGGCAACCCATACGTCACGGCCGAAACTTTGGATTTCTGTACGCATGCACAAGCCACGTCGGTGTTTGAGCATTATTTATCAGAATTGCATGCTTTAGGCAGTGAGCTGCCTTTGGCGACGACGATTGTGAATGTCAGTTCAGAGTTGCAAGCCTTGGCTGAAGCCTCGGGTGACAACTCACCGCACCGTGCCAACGAGCCCTATCGCCGTGCCATCATTGGCATGTACGGCCGTGTGGCACAGGCAGCACGAGATTTGTGTGGTTTGGTTGCGGTGCCCGCTTCGCAAGTGGTTGCAGCTGCGTACACACAAGCGTCCGAGTTGGCTGCAGATTTGCGTGTGATTGAGGAGTCCTTGTTGGCAAACAACAGCATGGCTTTGGTTGCAGGTCGTTTAAACAACCTCATCGAAGCGGTTCATGTGTTCGGCTTCCATTTGGCCACCATTGACCTGCGTCAAAATTCAGACGTACACGAGGCGTGTGTGGTTGAATTACTTAAAGGCGCTCAGGTGCTCGATGACTACACGGCATTGACTGAAGATGAACGCTGCACGGTTTTGTTAAAAGAACTCAACAGCACCCGTTTATTGGCCAACCCTTGGTTGGAGAAGAGTGAATTGCTGGTTGGTGAAATGGCCATTTTTAACAAGGCCCGCGAGTTGCGTGAACGATTTGGTGTGCGTTTGATTGAACAAAGCATCATTTCAAAAGCCACCAGTGTATCGGACATGTTGGAACTTGCGGTTTTATTAAAAGAAGCCGGCATGGCGGTTGGCGGCGAACAGGCTTTTTGCGCGGTGGACATCGTGCCTTTGTTTGAAACCATCGAAGATTTACAAGCGGCACCAGAGGTCATGCAGGCATGGTTTAAATTGCCCGTGGTCAATCAGTGGTTGGATGCACGTGGTCGGACGCAAGAGGTCATGTTGGGCTACTCGGACAGCAACAAAGACGGTGGTTTCTTATCCTCCAACTGGTCATTGTACGAGGCACAGCAGGCCTTGACTCAAATCTCCAGTGCGGCCAAAGTCTCGATGTCGTTCTTTCATGGGCGTGGTGGTTCGGTGGGGCGTGGCGGTGGACCGAGCTATGAAGCCATTCTTGCGCAACCTGCGGGCAGCGTGCAAGGTAAGATCCGTTTGACTGAGCAAGGCGAAGTGATTGGTGCAAAATACGGTGATCCCGATTTGGGTCTGCGTAATTTGGAAACATTGGTTGCAGCGGGCTTGGAAACCAGTGCGGCGCAGGTGTCTGATGCAAAAGATTGGCATGAGTTTGAAGTGGCCATGCGTGAAATGTCAAACTTGAGCTTTGATGCGTACCGCAAATTGGTTTATGGCACAGAAGGCTTCACTGATTTTTTCCGTGCCGCCACGCCGATCAATGAAATTGCTCAACTCAACATTGGCTCTCGTCCTTCAGCACGTAAACCTTCGGCACGCATTGAAGATTTACGCGCGATTCCATGGGTTTTCTCATGGGCGCAAGCGCGCATCATGTTGCCAGGTTGGTACGGTGTGGGTTCGGCATTCACCACATGGGTGGGCGATGATGCCACCCGCTTGGATGTGCTCAAAACCATGTACCGAGAATGGCCATTTTTTAAATCGGTGATCTCAACCATTGACATGGTGCTGTCAAAAACGGATCTGGCGATTGCATCACGTTATGCTGAAATGGTCAGCGATCAGGCTTTGTCCGAACGTATTTTTGGTGAAATTGTTGCAGAATGGAAACGTACGTTTGACATCATCTCTAAAGTGACGGGCCAAGATGTTTTGCTGGCAGACAATCCAACGCTGGCACGCAGTCTACGCAACCGCTTGCCGTATTTGGATCCGTTGAATCACTTGCAGGTTGAGTTACTCAAACGCTACCGTGCGGGTGATGAGTCAACCGATGTGACCAATGGCATTCACATTGCGATCAATGGCTTGGCTGCTGGTTTAAGGAACAGCGGTTGATCATGGATTCATGGCTCATCGTAAAGAGATGTCAAGGAAAGACATTGCTTTGTGATTATTTGTGATTATTCGTATGAAGGGTTGGGCGGGACGTTCGCATATCACATTGATCTCCATCAAAACAGAGATGAAGAAACATCTGTTTGTTGGCGAGTCTTAATTGATGAGTCTCAGCTGGTGAATCTCACAATGAAAAAAAGCTTTGTTGAAAAACAAAGCTTTTTTATATCATTGAGCTGCATCACACCCGTTCAAATACCACCGCAATCCCTTGACCACCACCAATGCACATGGTCACCAACGCATAACGTCCACCCGTGCGGTGCAGTTCATGGATGGCTTTGGTGGCGATGAATGCCCCTGAGCAGCCGACGGGATGACCCAATGCAATCGCACCGCCATTGGGGTTGGTTTTGTCCATGTTCAGCCCCAAACCACGAGACACCGCGATGGCTTGCGCCGCGAAAGCTTCGTTGGATTCAATCACGTCGATTTGATCCAAGCTCAAACCTGCACGTTTCAAAGCCAGCTTAGAAGCTGGAATAGGGCCTTCGCCCATGACATCATTGGGTACGCCTGCAAGTGCATAGCTGACCAAGCGGGCAATGGGTTTTTGTCCCGCAGCGGCGGCTGCCTCCGCGGCGGCGAGGACGAAAAATGCAGCCCCATCATTGATGCCTGAAGCATTGCCTGCGGTAACGGATCCATCTTTTTTGAAAGCGGGTTTCATTTTCCCCAATGATTCCATTGTGGTATTGGCTTTGACATGTTCATCGGTGTCGAAGATCACATCGCCTTTGCGCGTCTGCATGACAATGGGCACAATTTGCGATTTGAAATGGCCTTCAGCTATGGCGAGTGCTGCACGGCGATGAGATTCAACGGATAAGGCATCTTGCTCTTCACGCGTGATGCCCCACTTGGTCACCAAGTTCTCAGCGGTGATGCCCATGTGACCCACGCCAAATGGATCGGTCAATGTGGCGACCATCATGTCGATCATTTTGGTGTCGCCCATACGCGCACCATTGCGCATGGCGGGTGTCATGTATGAGCCGCGCGACATGACCTCGACGCCACCACCCACGCCATAATCGCAGTCACCCAACATAATGGCTTGCGATGTGCTGATGATCGCCTGTAGGCCAGAGCTGCACAGTCGATTGACTGCCATTGCCACCGACTCCATGGGCAAACCTGCATTAATCGCGGCCACACGGGCAACATAGGCAAAACGAGAATCTGTGGGGATGCAGTTGCCGACTGTCACATAGTTGATGTCTGCGGCATGAACCGCTGAGCGTGCCACAGCTTCTTTCATGACCTGTCCACCCAACTCTCCAGGCTCAATGCCGCTCAATCCACCGCCAAAGCTGCCAATTGCTGAACGCACTGCGCTCAAAACCACGACTTCACGACTCATTTTGTTCTCCTTTTGTTTGTGTTTTCATTCAGAATGGCAAGACATATTCATCAACATTGCCCACCTGTGGTGTTTTCTTAGAATGCACCCACAATCTTACGTCAGGCTGTCTTGAATTCATCGATGCACAAGCACAAATCATTCAATGTCATGAAGGTGTTGGGGGAAATCGTGATGGTTTTTGTCCCAGCCCAATTGATCTGAAATCCATATCTCAACTTGAGGCGGAAAATACTCTGGATGGTGTAATGAAGCGACGGTCACGTCAATGGTTCCGTCATCAGCATGCTGATAGGTGAGGGATGTGCCACATTTGGGGCAAAATGTCCTCTGGACTTGAGGGGATGAGGAAAAGTAGCTTGGCCTCATGCTCAACCAATGGAAATGCACATGTTCAACCACGGCCCAGACTGTGTGCAGGCCACCCGTGGCTTTGCGACAGCTTGTGCAATGGCATTTCAATACACGAATGGGTTGGCTTGTGAGTTCAAATTGAACCGCTGTACAAAGACAGCTGCCTGAGATTATGGGGGTGATTTTTTGCATGATGGCCACATTGACATCCAATTTAGACTTTTAGAGGTTCTAAATTATATGGTGATATCGATCCGTGTGTAAAAAAAAAGCAGCTGAAGCTGCTTTTTGAGATGGGTCATTTGAGCCAAAGAACGGTTCAGGTTGAACTTTTGAGTTTTTTCATGAATGAACCGAGAGCGGGATAGATTTCCTCAAACAGTGGATGGCTCTTGTTTTTTAAGATGACTTCGCTGAATAATTTAAGGCCGAGAGCAAATTCTGTCGATTCATTGGCTTGGTTGAAGAGGTCTGTTTGCTTCATTTTTTCGATGATAGAAAAAATGTCATCGTGATTTCCGAACTCAAACTTCAATGGGGTTTGCATAGGAGTTTCATCGTTCTTGCTTGACACTTGTTCTAAAGTGATGCGATACACATGGGCTGATTTAGTCATTTTCTTCTTTTACTTTCCGCCACGTTTCATCATGTCAAAAAATTCTGAATTGTTTTTCGTTTGCTTCATTTTATCCAAAATAAATTCCATCGCAGCGATGTCATCCATCTCATAGAGGAATTTACGTAAAATCCAAACTTTTTGCAACACATCAGCTTTAAGCAATAATTCTTCACGACGGGTAGATGATTTATTGATGCTGATCGAAGGGTACACACGTTTTTCTGACATGCGGCGATCGAGGCAAAGCTCCATGTTGCCCGTGCCTTTGAATTCTTCAAAAATCACATCATCCATGCGAGAACCCGTGTCCACTAAAGCGGTGGCGATGATGGTCAGTGAGCCACCTTCTTCAATATTGCGGGCGGCACCAAAGAAACGTTTTGGGCGTTGTAAGGCGTTGGCATCGACACCACCTGTCAATACTTTACCTGAGCTTGGAATGACGGTGTTGTAAGCGCGGGCGAGGCGGGTGATGGAGTCGAGCAGGATCACCACGTCTTTGCCTGTTTCGGCGAGACGTTTGGCTTTTTCGAGCACCATTTCAGCGACTTGCACGTGACGCGTGGCAGGTTCGTCAAAGGTTGAGGCGACCACTTCACCCTTAACCGAACGTTGCATTTCAGTCACTTCTTCTGGACGCTCATCAACGAGCAAAACAAACAAGTCAATGTCAGGGCGATTGGCGGTGATCGCATGGGCGATGTTTTGCAACATCACGGTTTTACCTGATTTGGGCTGAGCGACAATCAAACCACGTTGACCCAAACCGATGGGTGAAACGATGTCAATGATGCGGCTGGTGATGTTTTCAACCGATTGAATGTCACGTTCGAGTGGCAGCAGGGTGTTTGGGTGAATCGCCGTCAAGTTTTCAAATAAAATGCGGTGTTTGGTGTGTTCTGGAGCCAAACCGTTGACTTTATCGACTTTAACAAGGGCAAAATAGCGTTCGTTGTCTTTTGGGGTGCGCACTTCACCTTCAATGGTATCGCCTGTGTGCAAGTTGAAACGGCGGATTTGCGACGGTGAAATATAAATGTCATCGGTGCTGGCGAGATATGAGGTATCAGGCGAGCGCAAGAAACCAAAACCATCGGGCAGTACTTCCAGAGTGCCGTCGCCAAACACCGATTCGCCTGCTTTTGCTCGTCGTTTGAGCACGGCGAACATCAGTTCTTGTTTGCGCAGACGGCTGGCATTTTCAATGCCGAGTTCGAGGGCCATGTCGACGAGTGATTTGATGGGTAATGATTTAAGTTCGTTTAAATGCATAATGCGGATGTGTACTTTTGAATGTCGATGCGATTTAAATGGTCGTGCTTGTCATGTGCCTCATTCGAGGGGCAAGCGGGTTTTAATTCGAAAATTTAATTGTCATCGGTTGTTTAAAGATTAACTTTAAAAATGTCGTGTGGTAATTTTTGTAGGGAAATTTTTAGAGGTTCGTTCGGTCGAACGATGAAGAGGTCAGATGCATTGCTGAAGGTGAAATAAAATGACGCCCAGCAAAGAGCTGGGCGCATTATGCAACAATTACAGGTGGCTGTCAATGAAAGCGGCCAATTGCGATTTGCTCGCTGCGCCGACTTTGGTGCCCATGACCGTGCCATTTTTGAATAACAACAACGTTGGGATGCCACGGATGCCGAATTTTGCTGGTGAGGCGCTGTTTTCATCCACGTTGACTTTAACAATCGCCAGTTTACCATCGTAATCTTTTGCCAATTCGTCCAACACTGGGGCGATCATTTTGCATGGACCACACCATTCAGCCCAGAAATCGACCAATACAGGTGTGCTGGCATTCAATACTTCGGCTTCAAATGTGGTGTCGGTGACGTGGGTGAGTGAACTCATTTTTTTTCCTTCAAGTTAAGTGGGGATGTCTTTGATGTGGGGACGGGGGTACGTTTTACAAGTGCCCATCCGCTTTTCTTAAGTATCATTCTACCTTTTTTCTGAAGTTTGTGCGAAAGCTCGTGATATAACTCGTCGTATAATTGCAGGGATATCAATTTTAAGGGGCATGCTCGTGTTCACACTGGATTTATTTGCTGAGGACTTTGATGCGTCAACAACCGCCGATCATGCACCTTGGATTCAACATGATTGCATGTTTGATGCTGACTTTTGGCCCGATGTGGTGAATAAAATATGGCAGTCGACGGCGGGTGATGTGAGGTCGTTGAGTGCGCATCTGGTTGTTGTGCCCGATGCGTCAATGTACATGCCTTTTCAAGCGGCGTGGGCGGCACATGCTCAATCGCTTCAAGGCCCGTGCATCATGCCACGCATGATGACTTTACTCGATTGGGCGAAATCTGCTGGGGCATCGGACATTGACATGCAATACACCGAACGTGTATTGAATTGGATGACACAGTTGCGCGATACGCCGCAATTGGCCGAATGGCTGGGTGCGACTGAGGATGTGCATTTGTTTGCAGTGGCGCGCAGCTTGATTGACATGAGCGATGAGTTAAGCATGCATTTGCTTGCAGGCCGAGACATTGATGACGGTGAGGCGGCTTTGAACGCAGCGGTCGATCATGTGTTTGAAATGAATGCAGGCGTTTTCGCACGGCAGGAGTTGGCGGTTTTGTTGCAATGTTGGCGGGCTGATGTGAATGTGAGTTCACCGATACTTAAATATTTACAAACGTTGCAGCAGTTGATCCAGCAAGCACCCGTGCCCACAGTTTGGTTGGTGCGCAATAAACCTTGGACGCAACTTGAAGCTTGGTTTTGGCGCGCGTATGCGAAGGCTGCGCGGGTGGAACTATTGGACATACAGGCCGTTCGTGCGCGGGTGGATTCAAACCAACTTGAACAGATGCGTCGCGCATGGTCAGAAGCGGCACGAATCGTTGAGCCATCGATGGTCATTGAAACATCGCATTTTGACATTCGCCAAGCTGAGCACCTCGAAGATGAAGCGCAAGCGATTGCCCGTCAAGTTTTTGAATGGCGACAAGACCCCTTAATCAAAAAAATTGCACTGGTCGCACTTGACCGTCAGGTCTCGCGTCGCGTCTGGGCATTGCTGGCGCGTTTGGGTGTGACCATCCGTGACGACACGGGTTGGTTGCTGGCCACATCACGTGCAGCCAGCAGTTGGCGCACAGGTCTGGCATTGTGGCAGGGTGAAGTTCTCGCTGTGGAGCTGCTCGAATGGATGTCGCACCCGATGGTGTTGGCTGATTGGCCTGCATCACATAAACGTTTGCTTATGCGCCACATGCATGCAGTTGCACTGGCGCAAAAACCACTGGCGCGCACATGGCAAGCATGGCTGAATTTGATCAGCCGTCAAAGTGTGGATGAGGTTTTGCAAATCGAAGCAGAGGCCTTGCAAATCGATGTGCGACAAGCGGCCATTGACCTGCTTGGTCGTGCGCTCAATATCCAAGCCGCATGGCGCAGAACGTTCAATCTCCCGCAATGGGCTGCGAATATACATCAATGGGCTGAACATTTTGGTCTGTTCAATGCTTGGCAAAAGGATCCCGCGGGTCAAATTTGGTTGCGCTTGCTCGAAAAATGGCGCGGTGCATCAGAACCCTCAAGTAAAGTTCAACTTGATTTATCTACATTTATGCGCATCGCCGACAGTGAAGTTGAGGCCACCACTTTTCGTCCGCATGATGTGACCGACGATGTTCTGCTGCTTCCTATCGGCAGTACGCGCATGCGATATTTCGACGCGGTGTGGTTGATGGGCGCAGACAGTACGAATCTGCCAAATGCCAAGCAAGACAGAGGCTTGTTGAATATGGCCGTGCGCATGCAGCTTGGCCTGCCGACACATCTCGATCAACACGCCCAAACCAAAGCCGATCTCATCGACCTACTCGCCACCACCCCGCGCGCCGTCGCCAGTTATTGCACACAAAAAGACGGTGCACCGAACGCCATCTCTACATGGTTGGCACAATGGTTGCGGGCAGGGCATGCAACGACGGTCAAGCCCATTACGTTACCACTTGAAACCATCACATCGGACGTACACATGCGCAGCCAAGTCAACATTGCCCAACATGTTCCCGTTGAAATCAGTGCCAGCGAATTGAGCCAACTCACTGCTTGTCCTTATCAATATTACGCCCATCAAGTGCTGTATGTCTCATCAATGGAACTCCCGAGCGACGACATCAGCGCTGCCGACAAAGGCAATGCATGGCACAAAATCATCGCCACTTTTCATAAAAAACGCGCCTTGCCGCATGAGTCGCATGAGCAGAGTGATGCACAAGATGCGGTATTGCTCACGCAACTCATCCATGATCAGCTTAAACCGCTGTGTGCTCAAAATGCCCGCTATTGGGCAGTGCATGAATTGTTTTTGGGCTATGTTGATGCATACCTCGTGTGGTGGTATGACCGTGAAGCCGATGGATGGCATGTTGAACACAGTGAATCATGGCAACCACACGCTTATGAAATTACTTTAAAAAATGAAATTAAGCCTTTGTTATGGAAAGGTAAAATAGATCAAATTGACGGTCGAGAGCACCCAGATCCAGTCACAGGCGAAATTCAATATGAGCGTGCCATCATTGACTACAAAACAGGCAAATTAAGCACCTACATCACGAACATTAAAAACGACGATGACGTACAACTCGCTTTCTACGTCAACTTGTTCGACGACAATGACCGCGCTCAAATCACCCAAGCGGGGTACGTCGGGGTCAGCAGCGAACCGAGCAAACCCCTCAATAAAGAAAAACCCCACGCAGGCAACAGCAGTTACCCGCAAGCATGGCTCAACCCGAGCATGACCGCACCCGACAACGCTGCCTTACAAACTGCAGCAACCCAACTGCATGCACGTGTGGATGGACTGTTTAAGCGAATGCATGCAGGAGAAGAGTTACAAGCCATGGGCGAATTGACCGCATGCGCATGGTGTGAGGTGAGGGGGCTTTGTCGGAAAGGGTATGTTCAGACATCGAAACAAAATTAGATTGGCATCATGTGCCCCAGTGAAATGCAATGTGACACAATGTGTTTGAATGATTTGAACTTTATTTATTAACGCCTTAATTTTTTGGATCTTTGATTTGTCTCATTTGACTTTAGATATTCTTCGCCAACATGCGATAAAGCGCACCCTCTTTACATCTCCCACTGTGATTGAAACTTTGGATCGTCTTGGTTTCGTGCAAATTGACCCGATCACCGCACCCGCAACGGCGCAGGATTTGATTTTACGGCATCGGGTGGCTGGATATCGAAAAGGCGATGTGGAGCGCGCATATCCTGAGCTGGCGGTGGAGGAGGCGTATTTCATCAATCATGGTTATGTGTCGCGCGAGTTGGCGGCGCTGTTGTGGTCGAACAAGCCATTGAGCGCATCGTTACAGGAAATGACTGGGTGCGATGAGGTGATGGCTCGGGTGTTGCAATTTGCGCATGACCATGGGGGTGAGGTGCTGCCAAAGGCGTTAAATCTGCACATGGGTTTAAAATCGATAACAAATGCGTGGGGTGGGCAAGGGCAGGAGGGCACGCACATTGTACAGCGCATGCATTCGTCGGGTTTGTTGCGCATCGTGCGACGGGAAAAAGGCATGCGCGTGTATGGCCTGCCTGTGGTGGCGCGGGTGGATGCGTCTGCGGCGGTTGTGGTCGATGCAGCGTTGACTGCATTGGTGCAAGTGTATGCGCCGTTGACAAAACGTTCGTTGACGTTGATATGCCGTTTATTGACCAGCAGTCGACCTGACTTGAAACCTGCGGTTCAGCTGGCTTTGCGTGGATTGGATGAGCGATTCAATGGCGCGGAGGTGGATGGCGTGCGTTGGTATTGGCCTCGTGCAGAGGTGTTGTCGGCCGATGGATTTGAGACAATGGAGGGGGCAGTGCGCTTGCTTGCACCATTTGACCCGTTGGTGTGGGACCGTGATCGGTTTGAGCAATTTTTTGGTTGGTCGTATAAGTTTGAAGCCTATAAACCTGCACATGCGCGTCAACTGGGCTACTACGCTTTACCCATGCTGTGGCGCGATGCATGTGTGGGCTGGGCGAATGTGTCGGTGGTGGACGGTGTGATGCATGCATCATTGGGGTATGTGAAATCGAAACCGCGTGAAAAGGCATTTCGCATTGCTTTGGAGCAGGAGTTGACGGACATGGCGTGGTTTTTGGGATGTGCGAGTTGGGTGATGCAGGTGTAGTGGGTTGGTTTTTTGGTCATAAGCCGCGTTGGGATTGGATCGTGGCTGAGCTAGCCTTTGGCTATGACCGCTGACCTGCGTATCGGGCGATTTACCGATACGATGCATGCCACCCCCGACGGCATGTGCCTTGATGGAATGATGGTAGACATGCATTAAAGAAGTAAATGCATCAAAAAAATTGAAAACGAAGAAAAATTGAAAACGAATGAGTGAACAACTTAAACCTTATGAAATCAACGGCACAACCGTTTCGGCGGCGCAGTTTAACCAAACCGCGCTTGATCCAGCACGCAGCATTGTGGTGCGTGCGTGTGCAGGCAGTGGCAAGACATGGCTGTTGACTTCACGCATCATTCGATTGTTGCTTGATGGGGTGCAGCCGCAGCATATTTTAGCGATCACGTTTACGAAAAAAGCGGCGCAAGAGATGCGTGATCGAGTGGCCTTGATTTTGCAGGAATTGGCGGATAAACCTGAGGTTGAGGTGCTGAAGCAATTGACTGAACGCGGTTTATCGGCTATGGCGGCGGAGCAGGCATTGCCCCGGGCGCGTGCTTTGTACAATGAGGTGTTGGGCAGTGGGCAAGAGGTGCCAATTTTTACGTTTCACGCGTGGTTTTATCGCTTGTTGCAGGCTGCGCCGATGGGTTCTGGGGTGATGCGTGATGCCAACTTGGTGGAGGATTCGAGTGAATTACGTACCGAGGCATGGGATGCATTCTTTATTGAGTTGAATAAAAATGAGAGGTTGCGGGCGCATTATTTGAACTTGGTGCGTGAGCTGGGCGAATTTTCTGTGGAGAATATGCTCAGTCAGTCTTTGTTTCAGGCGACGGAGTATCAGTTGTTCAAAGGGGTGTGTCAGCGTGCGGGCGTGACGATGCTTGAGGCGCTCGCACAGGATGTGCTGGAGCAAACAGGGCTGGATGTGAGTGCAGATGCGACAGCGCGTGAACAGTCGGTGTATCAACGGTGGGCGGATGGTTTTAATCAGTCGAATGAGTTTGATGCGTGGCTGAATGTGTATTTGAACGCAGGCAAGGCGGCCAAAGAAAAAGCCTTGCTGTTGTTGGATAAAATTTATGCGCAAGCCTCACCGCAAGCGATGTTCAGTTTGTTTGACGAGTTGGGGTTTTGGAGCAAAACAGATCAGCGGCTCAAGAAAATTTCAGGCAGCCAATATTTGGATAAATATGTGGCGGCGGCGGGGCAAACTCGAGAGGCTTACGAGGAGGCTGAATCTTTAATGAATGAAGGTTTCAGCCGTTTATTCAATGGTTTTGCTGATTTAAAAGCATATCAGTTGCACGTCGATGCTTTGCCGTGCATTGAAGTGTTGATTGAAGCGTACCAAGGCATTAAGCAACGCGCGCGACAATTGGATTTTAACGACATTGAACACCAGTGTTTTGAGCTGTTGCGCCACCCCGAAACGGCGGCGTATGTTCAAGTGCAACTTGATGCGCGTTATAAACATTTACTGTTTGACGAATTTCAAGACACCAGTCCATTGCAATGGCACATCATCAATGGCTGGCTGGAGGCTTATGAGGATGATGCAACCAAGCCGCATGTGTTTGTGGTCGGTGATGTCAAACAGTCGATTTATCGTTTCCGTAAAGCGGATGCACGCTTGTTTGATGCGGCTGAAGAGCTTTTGGTCGAAAAATATCAGGCCGATGTGTTGCAAACCCATGCGACGCGGCGCAACAGTCGAGCGGTGGTGGCGTGGGTGAATGCTTTATTTACAATGCCTGAAAGTGAGTTGACCGCATTTACGGCACACAGCACATTCAATGACGATATTGGGCATGTGGCGTGTTTGGGGCTGGAGGATCAAATTGAAAATGAACTTGCGGAAGATGACAGCACAGAAAGCAACAATGCAGAAAATAATTATGTTGTGTCGCAAGGCGATGAAGCATTCACCGCCCATCGCGATTGGTTGACTGAGCCACAACACGCCATCGAAGAAAGCGAGCGCGACAGCGAAAGCAAGCAACTCATCGAAGCCATTGGCCAGCTGGTTGGGCATTATCCTGTGAAGGATGAAACCACGGGTGTGTATCGTCCCGCACGTTATGCCGACATCATGTTGTTGGTGCACACGCGCACCCATTTGTCAGGTTATGAGCGTTTATTGCGCGAATCACATATTCCTTTCATCAGCAGCCGCCGTGGCGGTCTGCTCGATACTTTGGAGGGCTTGGATGTGATGGCTTTGGTGAAATGGTTGATGAATGTGGACGATGATTTGTCGTTATTGCATGTGTTGCGCACACCGATCTTTGCGGCAACGCATGATGATTTTGAATCGCTGTTGGATGCCCGTAAGGCTTTGGCTGAACCCTTTTCGTATTGGCAAGTGCTTAATCAAATGACCGGTGTGAGCGATGTATTGCAACGTGCCAGAAACATGCTCAATGACTGGCTGTTGTTTGTGCCCCATTTACCACCACATGATGCGCTTGATCGAATGTATGCCCAAGGCGAAGTGTTGAAACGCTACGCAGCTGTTACGCCGATCTGGTTGGGCGCTCAGGTACAGGCGAATTTGCGGGCATTTTTGCAACTGGCGTTAACGGTCAATTCGGGACGTTACCCCAGTTTGTCGAGTTATTATCAAGCGCTCAAACGCTGGCAATCGCTCGACACTGAAGGTTTATCGGAAGCCGAGCCTTTGGGCATGCAGGATGCGGTGCGGATTTTGACCGTGCATGCCTCCAAAGGTTTGGAAGCGCCAATTGTCATGTTGATTGACATGAAAACCAAACATGCGCGCCCAGAAATCAACCAATGGTTCATCGATTGGCCTGTCCACGCAACAGAACCACAGCATTTTTCATGGGTCAGCACCAAACAACGCATCGGCGATTGGCGAGCAGAACCACTGTCGGCCTCGGCACGCATTGGCCGAATTGAAAAATGGAATCAATGCTATGTTGCCATGACGCGCGCGCGACAGCTGCTCGTGGTCAGCGCGGCTCAGGTGCAACAATTAAACAAAGAGCAAGACATTGACACACAAGGAAGCGAGCTCGCCTATGCAGCCGCTTCATCGAAAAAAGCAGGCTTGTACGATTATTTACAAACCGCGATTCAGACCTTGAATGGTGAGATGTGCTTAGAAGCTGCACCTGAAACATGGTTGGAACAACATGTGGGGTGGCAGCAGCACACCGCATCATGGGTTGAGGCAGAACCCATACCCATGCCCACAAAGACGCGAAATAACAGTTATGTTGACATTGCTTTGGCCGATGGCGTCGCAGCGCAATGGTTGATTCCTTTTTTACCGCAGACCGATCTTGTTGGAGAGAAGATCAAAGCACAAATGCAGGCTGAAGCCGCAGCACAAGGTGTTGCGTGGCATGGCGCATTGCAATTTGCTACCGACAATTGGAGGCGGCGACTGTCATCGGCTGAGTTGGTGCAACGATTCAACATCAGTCATGTGCAAGCCGAAAGGGTGCAGCAGTGGTTGAGCAACACCTTGTCAAAAAGTGAATGGCAACATTTATTTGACCCAAAACAATACGATGAAGCCATCAATGAAATGAGTGTCATGACCGCCAATGGTCAAGTCAAACGGATTGACCGCTGGGTGCGTCATGGTGATCGACTGACCGTGATGGATTATAAAAGCGACTGGGAGGCGGATCACATGGCTGAATATGAACGGCAACTGTACGAATACATGGGGTTGCTGGCGCAATTGTATCCAGAAACTCAAGTATCGGGATTGTTGTTGGATGCATCAGGACGTGAGCACGTGGTCGCTTGAACGCACTGAAAGGGCTCAGGTTTTACTTTCTGGACTCAGACAATGGTTGAGAGCAGGGAGAGAAATGGGGAAAAGCGAAGGCAGTCGGTTAAAAGCCATTCCATCAAATAACTCAACACTACGAAACCGTATCTCAGGTCGTATAGCCCCGTATTACAGCCAGGTTTCAAAAAGGAACAAACGACCTAATGGCTCAGTCTTTGAAGTATCCATTGTAATTCATTGGAGATCTTCACTTGGCATCCATGCTGCCGCTCGCAGCCGTTTTATGAGGGGAGAGGGCTGCGAGTGTGGCAACTGATATTTTTAGCATCGCGTACAATGGTTGAGTTTTTTTGGCAAGGTGGTGATTGAGAATGGCTGCTTAAATTTTCCCATGACCTTCATAACCTTGTGGAACGGTTTTCATGCACTCAACGCTCATTCAAACCTCTTTTAATCACCCACCACTTCATGGGCACACACGGGTGCAATCACATTTTTGTTGGCAATATTCGCTGCCAAACCACGCAAGGCGGTGCGCAAGCCTTCTTCAATCACGGGATGGTAAAACGGCATGGCAAGCATTTGCGTCACGGTCAAACCCATTTGATGTGACCATGCGAGCAGGTGAGCGATGTGCTCGGTGCGTGGCCCGATCATTTCGGCCCCCAGAAAACGACCCGTGTTAATGTCGCCATAGACACGCAAAACCCCTTGATTGACTTGCATCACACGTGAACGACCTTGGTCACCAAAATCAACTTCGCCTGCTGCTGTCGTGTTCAAATTCAATTCACGGTACATGCACCCAGCTGTGGCGATGTTCGGTTCACTGAAAATTACAGCGAGCGGCGAGCGGCGATGACCTGACTCAATGGCTTGACCTTGGGCGAGGCGAGCGGCGTTTGCTCCTGCAATTGCGCCTTCATCGGCAGCTTCATGCAACAAAGGCACATCGGCGTTGACATCACCTGCAATGAAAAGGTGTGAGTGTTCAATCTGCAAGGTATGGCGGTCAAAGGCAGGCACTCCGCTGGGTTGTGTCGCGATGTTCAGGGCTTTGAAGTTCAAATTGTCCAAATTGATTGTTCGTCCCGTCGTTGCAAGGACATAATCGTATTCATGGCTTTGTGCTTGACCTGCATCATCGATGTAGTTCACTTGTACGCCGTGTGTTGTGCGTTCGACAGATTCAAGTTGCGCATTGGATTGAAAATCAATGCTGTGTTGCATGATGTTTAATGCCGATTCACGTACAACAGGGTCAGACAAATGACCAATGCCATTGTTGCGCCCCAACAATGTCACGCGCACCCCAAGGTAAGATAAAGCTTGACCCAACTCAAGTCCAATCACGCCCGCACCAAGAACAAGCACCGATTTGGGTAATGTTGGGCATGAAAACACATCGTCATTTATGACCACGCGGTCACCTGCTGGTTTTAGTATTTCAGGGATCACTGGCGTTGAGCCTGAAGCGATGACTATGCTTTTTGCATGAATGGTGGCTTGACCGCCAGACTCAAGGTTCACCGTTAATGTGTGGGCATCATTGAATTGAGCATAACCACGGATCTTGTGTTCAGCGGGAATGTTGTTGACGCCATCAAGCACGAAACCAACAAAACGATCTCGCTCGCTGCGCACACGCGCCATCACCCGTTCGCCATCAATCGTCGCAGGCATGGGTAAGTCAATGCCAAAAGCATGTAAACGCCCGAGTGCGTGATGTGCATCGGCAGCGGCAATCAGCAATTTGGATGGCATGCAACCCACGCGGGCACAGGTCGTGCCATAAGGGCCGCCTTCAATGATCAGGGTGCTTGCACCTTGGGCGATGGATTGACGGTAGGCGGCGAGACCCGCGGTGCCTGCGCCAATGACCGCAACGTCGGTGTGATAAATGATTGGGTTCATAAGTGTTCTATAAGGCTTATCTGCTGTGTAAACGAGCGATTCAAACAAGGTGATCAAAGTGGATCACCATTTGTTCTGGTGGCAAAAAGATAAAAGGTGAAAATGGTTTATCGGGGTATTTCGTTGCTTGGGATGCCTAGTGCTTTCGCAATGCCTTCGCCATAGGCTGGATCTGCTTTCATGCAATTGCCGATGTGGCGCAACTGTATGAATTTTGGAGCCGCACCAATGGAGCGAGCCGTGTTATCAAAGAGCACTTGTTGTTGTGACTTGGACATCAAGCGAAACAACGCGCGCGGCTGCGAATAATAATCCGTGTCTTCGCGGTGATTCCAATGTGCTGCGGCACCTCCCAAAGTGAGTGGAGGTTCACTGAAATCAGGCTGTTCTTGCCATTGACCCTCGCTGTTCGGTTCATAACCCAGTGTGCTGCCAAAATTACCATCCGTACGCATGGCACCATCTCGGTGATAACTGTGGACGGGGCAACGGGCTGAATTGACTGGAATCTGCGCATGATTCACACCCAAGCGATAGCGATGGGCATCGCCATATGAAAACAACCGCCCCTGCAACATTTTATCGGGTGAAAAGCCGATGCCTGGCACCACATTGGCTGGGCTGAATGCGGCTTGTTCCACCTCTGCAAAATAATTGTCGGGGTTGCGATTCAATTCCATGACACCCACTTCAATGAGTGGGTAATCTTTCTTCGGCCACACTTTGGTCAAGTCAAAAGGGTTGTAGGGGGTTTGAGCGGCATCCGCTTCAGGCATGATTTGCACAAATAAAGTCCATTTGGGGAAATCACCTTGTTCAATGCTTTGATACAGATCGTGCTGACTGCTTTCGCGGTCTTTGCCGATGATTGCTTCCGCTTCTTGATCGGTTAAATTTTGAATGCCTTGATGCGTGCGCAAATGAAATTTCACCCAAAAACGCTCATTCTTTGGACTGATGAAGCTGAATGTGTGGCTGCCAAAGCCGTGCATGTGGCGGTAAGACGAGGGCAAACCTCGATCACTCATGACGATGGTGACTTGATGTAAAGCCTCTGGCAATGATGTCCAAAAATCCCAATTGTTTTTTGCGCTGCGCATGTTGGTGCGTGGGTCGCGCTTGACCGCGTGATTTAAATCGGGAAATTTCAATGGGTCACGCAAAAAGAAGACGGGTGTGTTGTTGCCCACCAAATCCCAATTGCCTTCTTCAGTATAAAATTTCATCGCAAAGCCGCGAATGTCACGTTCAGCATCGGCGGCGCCACGCTCACCCGCAACGGTTGAGAAACGGGTGAACATCTCGGTTTTTTTGCCGATTTCAGAAAAAATCTTGGCACGTGTGTAAGCGGTAATATCATGTGTGACGGTGAACGTGCCGTATGCGCCTGAACCTTTTGCATGCATTCGACGCTCAGGAATCACTTCTCGATCAAAATGAGCCAGTTTTTCCAAAAACCATACGTCTTGTAACAATTGAGGTCCGCGGGGACCCGCTGTCATAACGTTTTGATTGTCAGCCACAGGGCAACCAAAGGCCGTGGTCAACTTTTTAGTCTCTTCACTCATGATATTCCTCCATTTAGATGTTTTGATAAATGGCAGCACCCAAAATACAACAATTCAAGGGATGCCCCATTCGGATTGATTGCTTTTAAAAAAGCATTTCCTTAGCCGCGTGCATTCACCCACGCTTCAATTGCAGCACCGTCACCGATCAACTCGCCATTAACAAACATTTGCGGTGATGTGGCTTTACCCGCAACTGCTGACAGCAAGCGTTGGCGCACATTGTCCGCCAAAGGCATTTCAAAGTAATTCACACCCACTTTTTTAAGTTGCTCCTTGGCTTTGGCGCAAAATGGGCAGCCGACTTTAGTGAACAATGCGACTTGTTCAGGCTTGGCCGCTTCGGGTGCAATGTGATTGAGCATGGTGTCGGCATCAGAGACGAGGAATGGATCGCCTTCAACATCGGGTTCGATGAACATTTTTTCGACCACACCGTTTTTGACCAGCATTGAGTAGCGCCAAGAGCGTTTACCAAAGCCAATTGCTGATTTGTCGACCAGCATGCCCATGCCTTCTGTGAACTCACCATTGCCATCGGCGATTGGACGCACCGCTGTCACATTTTGATCTTGCCCCCATGCTTCCATTACGAAACCATCGTTGACCGATACACATAAAATACTGTCTACACCATTGGCCTTGAAGACTGGCGCAAGCTCTTCGTAACGCGGGAGGTGGGTGGATGAGCAGGTCGGCGTGAATGCGCCAGGTAAAGAGAACACAACAACGGTTTTGTTGTCAAACAACTCTGCGCTGTTGGTTTCAACCCATTGGTTGTTTTCGTGTAATTTAAATGTGACCTGAGGGACTTTTTTGCCTTCAAAACTTTGCAAACTCATTGTGTTTCCTTTTTGATGTGTTATATAAATGCAACCTCATTTGAAGTTGATGGGAGAATCATAACAATGAACAAAAGTTTTGACCAATGATGCTTTTAAATGTTTTAAATAGTTTTTAGCTATTAATCGATTGTGTTTTAATAGTTTTTTAAATTCACTTCAAAAGATCCGCGTAATGGGCACGCAGCTTGGCCAATTTTGGTGGAATCACCGCTTGGCAATAACCTTGAAAAGGGTGTTGGGCAAAATATTCTTGATGATAATCCTCAGCCCGTGTGTAATGATGCACCGTTTCGATTTGCGTGACCACGGGCTTCCCCCAATCGGCTTCAATGTGTGGCAACATCGCGCGCGCAATGGCATCTTGCGCATCAGAGTGGGTGTAAATCACTGAACGGTATTGCGTGCCTTTATCTGCACCTTGCTGATTGAGGGTGGTGGGGTTGTGCACCGCAAAAAATACAGCAAGGATTTGTTCATAGTCAATGACACTGGGATCAAACAAAACCTGCACAACCTCAGCCAAGCCTGTCCGTCCCGTGCACACGGCTTCGTAATTGGCATTGGGGTTATCGCTGCCGGCGTAACCTGACTCAACATCGACAACGCCTTTAAGAACAACGAAAGCAGCTTCAACACACCAAAAACAGCCGCCACCGAGCGTGGCAAGTTCGAGCTGAGGGTTGGTGGCATATTGAACATGTATGGGGTGGGCGATGGACATGAGGTTCTCCTGACAAACGTGTATTGTAAAAACAGCATTTACGATGGGTATCTTACATTGGACGAAAAAGCTCGTTTGAACTTACACATGTGATAAAAATCATTAAAAAAGGCCACACATGTGGCCTTATGCACCATTTTAAGTTCCCTTAAGCATGGTTTTAAAATGCAACTCTTAAGTGCAATTCAACCGCCAAATCATTTCTGCTTCAGTATATCAGTGATTTGTAAAGCCTCATCGCGGTTGTGAAATGGCTTGAGCACCAAAAAGCCGCTGGTCAGTGATTTTTTATCATAGGACTCAAAGAAATAGTGACCGACCTGTAACGCCACAGGCATGGTTCCCGTCAACAATGCTTTCGCTTTCAATTGAATCAAGCCCTCAGCATTCAATACCACCATGACTTTGCTTTTTTCACCTTCACCATCTGGTACGGCATCAAGCACCCACGCTGGGTCAATGCAAACGGCATGTCGTGCCATACCGTTGTGACTTGGGCAATAGCCCTCTTTACTGTCCATTGTCGCGCTTTGGCATGCAGTGAGTAAAAAGGCCGTGATGGTTGTGAATAGTATTTTTCTCATGAGGCTGTTTTCCTTTGTTTGATCTGTTTTAGCCGCATTAAACCATAATTGCTAGAGGTTTGCATCAATTGGAACAATCCATATTTTACTGATCAGGAGGTGATTCAGGAAACAGGTCATAAAGTACCCAAGATGTTTTAAACTCAAATTCAGCTTTATCACATTTAAATAAAAAAACGCCAGTCAATGAATAGGCGGGCATAAGGGGGGCGCATGTGTATGAAAAGAATCACCCCAATTTATTGTCCGCAATATGATAATGCGGGTCTTCAAACGTATTGACCTCAACCATATTTTTGGCTTTGTCGAGCAACTCTAAGCAATCAGGGCTGAGGTGGCGCAAGTGCAAAATCTTTCCTGCATTCTGATAGCGTGCAGCCAAAGCCTCAATGGCTTCAACAGCCGAATGATCAGCAACACGAGAGTTACGAAACTCGGCCACGACATGCTGTGGATCATTTTTAAGGTCAAACAAATTTTGGAAGTTGGCCACAGATGCAAAAAACAAGGTACCTTCAATGTTATAGACGCGCCAGCCGTTTTCGTCAGTGCGAATGCTTGCAGTCATTTGTCGTGCATGATTCCATGCAAAGATCAATGCAGCAAAGACCACACCGAGCACCACAGCAATTGCCAAATCGGTAAACACCGTAATCACGGTCACGCCGACAACCAGTAACGCATCACTTTTTGGAATCGTACGTAAAGCTTTTAAGCTGCCCCATTCAAATGTTTTTTCTGCCACCACAAACATCACGCCGATCAAGGCCGCCAATGGAATGCGCTCAATCAATGGTGAAGCAAACAAGATAAATGAGAGCAAAAACAAAGCCGTGGTAACACCTGATAAACGACGCAAAGCACCACTGTTGACGTTGATCATGCTTTGACCGATCATTGCACAGCCACCCATACCACCAAAAAAACCAGTGACAACATTGGCAATGCCTTGCGCCATGGATTCACGATTCGGTTGACCGCGTGTGTCGGTCATTTCATCAATCAAGTTTAAGGTTAGGAGTGATTCAATCAAGCCAACCGCTGCCAAAATCAACGCATAAGGAAAAATGATATACAGCGTTTCAAGGTTCAGCGGTACATTGGGCAATGCAAATGTCGGTAAACCACCCGCAATCGAACCCAAGTCGCCAACGGTTTTGGTTTTGATACCCAATACCGCTGTCAATACCGACACCACTAGAACTCCCGCTAAGGTTGCAGGAAAAGCTTTGCTCAAGCGGGGCAACAGATAAATAATCAGCATCGTCAAGGCAATCAAACCGAGCATGGTATACAGAGCCATGCCTTGCATCCATTGCTGTAATCCATCCGCACCCAAAGTTTTAAAGTGACCAAACTGAACCACAAAGGTCACGATTGCCAAACCATTCACAAATCCCAACATCACAGGATAGGGCACCATGCGGATGAATTTACCCAATTTAGCCCATGCGAATAGTAATTGTAAAACCCCCATTAGAACCACAGTCGCAAACAGATACTGCACTCCGTGACCAACCATCAAAGACACCATAACCACAGCCAATGCACCCGCTGCACCTGAAATCATGCCAGGGCGACCGCCAAATATTGAAGTGATGAGTGACACCATAAATGCCGCATACAAACCCGTAAGCGGCGATACGTGTGCAATCAATGCGAATGCTATGGCTTCTGGCGTCATTGACAGCGCTACGGTTAAACCGCCCAACAAATTGGTTTTAAGCTCGGCTGGGGTCAGTTTTAGTTCTTTTTGTAGCGTGTTAAACATGGAAAATTTTCATAAAGTGCATCATGCAAATAAATATCCGCACTCAAATGCAGCGGCATGACGAAGAATGTTCATATGATTTCGTGAATTAAAGCGGGAGTGGGGGCAGCTCTCAATGGTTGAGAGCATGGCTGAGAGCTCAAAATGACATTTGCTTGTCATTTGCCAGCATATTTTGATGTTTGTTCAATCAGATGATTGAGCAATCGTTACAATATAAAAATAAAAAAGGCGAGTACATATTCGCCTTTTTTATTTAATCATCTCAAGCTGTCACGGTTTAAACAACGATTGTCGGCTCCTCGCCTTCAGGCAACACCTGAATGTGTCCAATCGAATAAACCGTTTCACCTTGTTCACGTAAGATGGTGGCCGTTTTGTCTGCATCTGCTGCATCCACAATCACAACCATGCCAATGCCACAGTTAAATACACGGTGCATTTCATCATTGGCGACATTGCCCGCTTGCTGCAACCATTTGAACAGCGCAGGGCGCTCCCATTTTGAACTGTCTAAAACCGCTTGCATGCCTTCGGGCAGAACGCGAGGCACGTTTTCAGTCAAACCGCCGCCTGTGATGTGCGCCATGCCTTTGATGGTGACTTGCTCAAGTGCTACCAAAATTGGTTTTACGTAAATGCGTGTGGGTGCGCTGATGGCTTTTTGCAAAGTCACGCCACCCATGTCTTGGTTCAAATCAGCTTTAGAAACTTCTAAAATTTTGCGCACCAGCGAAAAGCCATTGGAGTGCACACCATTTGACTGCAAACCCAGCACAACATCACCTGCTTTGATGTTTGCACCCGTGATGATTTTTGACTTTTCGACTGCACCGACGGCAAAGCCAGCCAAGTCGTATTCACCCTCAGGGTACATGCTTGGCATTTCAGCCGTTTCGCCACCGATTAATGCGGCATTGGACTGCTCACACCCATAAGCAATGCCTTTAATGACATCAGCCGCAGTGTCCACATCAAGCTTACCACAGGCAAAATAATCCAAAAAGAACAAAGGTTCAGCACCTTGAACCAGAATGTCATTCACACTCATGGCAACCAAATCGATGCCTACGGTGTCATGAAAGCCCCATTCAAAAGCGAGTTTGAGTTTTGTGCCGACACCATCCGTGCCAGAAACCAAAACTGGATTTTCATATTTTTTTGAGATTTCAAACAGCGCACCAAAGCCACCAATGCCGTTTAACACGCCTTCGCGCATGGTTTTTTTGGCAAATGGTTTAATGCGTTCGACCAGTGCGTCACCCGCAACCATGTCAACACCTGCGTCTTTGTACGACAATCCTGACGTATGTTCTACCATGATTCTCTGAAACTCCTATAAAATACGCCTCTTGTGCACGCCAAGTGCTCAATTAATAAAAAAGGCGGGGGGAAAAATATGAAATGGACACAGATTGTAAAAGCTGCGTTGGTTTTGGGCGTTATTGTAGCGTTTTTCTGGTTTGTTTGGACGATTAAAAGCATCCTGATCCCATTTGGATTTGCGGCTTTGCTTGCTTATTTATTAAATCCGATCGTTAAAAAGCTGTCATTGCATGGTTTGAGTCGCCCAATTGCTTCAAGCTTAATTGTTTTGGCTTTCTTGATTGTGTTTTTATTTGTGGCTTTTATTCCGTGGCCCATTTTGAGTCAACAATTGACCGTGTTGCAAACCCGTTTGCCTTTGATGCTGTCTAATTTACAAAATATGCTGACCCACTCGGCATTGATTGAACAATTTTTCCCCATGATTGCCGCTGGTGAAATTGCCCAGTGGTTCACGCACATCCGCGATGTGGTGATAGAAAATGTTAATTTTTCAAATATCAGTCAACAAGTCTTTGGCGTGCTCATGAAAGGCAGCTCGGTTATTTTAAATGTCCTCACGTGGGTGGCATTAATGCCCATCATCACGTATTATTTGTTAGCGAACTGGCCTTCGACGGTCAAAATGCTGCGTCGTCTGGTGCCCGTGGGTTGGCGTTTGGATGTGTTTCAGTTGGGTGATGAAATGGATGCGGTGTTGTCGCAATATGTACGTGGGCAATTTTTGTTGATCATCAGTTTGGCGCTGTATTATGCGATTGGCTTGAGTTTTACAGGTTTGGATGTGGCTGTTTCGGTCGGCATCTTAACGGGTTGTTTTGTGATTGTGCCTTTTGTCGGCTTTTCTCTGGGCTTGATTTTAGGGGCCTTATCGGCATTGTTACAGTTTGGTTTCTCGATGCCTTTTTTTGCCGTGCTGGCCATTTACGCTGTCGGGCAAGTGCTCGAAAGCTATGTATTGACACCCCGTTTGGTGGGGGAGCGCATCGGTTTGTCGCCAGTGGCTGTGATTTTTGCTTTGATGGTGTTTGGTGCTTTGTTTGGTTTTGTTGGTGTGGTGTTTGCTTTACCTGCCTCTGCAATTGCAGTGGTGGTCATGCGACACATGCGCGGTCGCTATTTTGATAGCCCATTTTATAAGGCGCAGTGAATATTGAATATGAATGATTTACGTGTGGTTGTTGAAGCTTGGACAAAGGTGTTGATATGATGCATCCGCAGCTGGCTTTGGCTTTGACTTTACCGAATGAAGCAAGTTTGGCCAACTACATTGTCGGCCAAAATGAAGAAGCGATGGCGCAAATTGCAGCCGTTGCTCAAGGCGAATTTGAGCATTCGGCCTTGTATGTGTGGGGTGCTGCGGGTGTTGGTAAAACACATTTGCTTAGCAGTTTGGCCTTGCTGCCACAGTCGGTATGGGTCACGCCACAGGCACTTGATGCCCAGCCTTATTATGAAATCCCCACTGTTTATCTGATTGATAATGTGCATTTATTAAATGCAGTGCAACAAAAAGCTCTGTTTCACCTCTATAATCATGTGCGCAGCTATAAGGGCAATGTGTTGGTGTTGTCGGCGAATGTTGCGCCCGCCCATTTGCCCAACGATTTCTTGCCAGACTTAAAGACCCGATTGGCGTGGGATTTGGTTTACCAACTGCGTGCATTGACCGATGAAGACAAAGCACAAGTGCTTCATCAGCGGGCTGCGGAACGGGGCTTGATTTTATCCACGGATGTTGTGCCTTACATGTTGCGTCATTTGACCCGTGATTTGTCACAGCTGAATGAATTTTTACAACACTTAGATACATACAGCTTAGAGCGTCAGCGCGCTTTGACGCTGCCACTGCTGAAAGAATGGCTTGAAAATGGACAACCTTAAACCCACTGTTGCACTTTTTGATTTGGATAAAACACTGATCCCTGGTGATTCAGATCATGGTTGGGGCGATTTTTTGGTGTCTCGTGGGTATGTCGATCAAATGTTTTATCAAGGTAAAAACGATTATTTTTATGGCCAATACACAGCAGGCACGTTGGATATTTTCGAATATTGCGAATTTGCCTTTAAAGTGTTGGCAGACAATGACATGACTACGTTGAAAGCGTGGCGCACGGAATACTTTGAATCCATAATTGCCCCAATGTTGCGCCCACAGGCGATGGCATTGGTTAAAAAGCACCGTGACGCAGGCCATATTTGTGCACTGGTGACGGCGACCAATGATTTCATCACACAGCCGATCGCAGCAGCGTTTGGCTTTGAGCATCTGATTGCCACCCGTGCAGAGATGCTGGATGGCCGTTATACTGGCAAAGTGGCGGGAACGCCCAATTTTCAAGCGGGTAAAATCACCAATGTCAACGCGTGGTTGAATGAACACGATTTGTCCTTGGCGCATGTGGCTGCCAGCCATTTTTACAGCGACTCCATTAACGATTTGCCTTTGCTTGAGCAAGCCACATTCCCTGTCGTTGTTCACCCCGATGCCAAGCTCGCTGCGATTGCGAAAGAACGGCATTGGCCAACCATTGAGTTGTTCCATAGCGAATACGCCGCTTAAATGCACACGCTGAGTACACATTTAAAACACGCGTTTTAAAGACAAGAAAAAACATGATTACAAAATTTATAAAACAACTGTTCGCACCTAAAGGCTCGGCTAAACCTGCTTCTCGGGAGTCGAAGAAAAAGCTACGTGTGACTGAAAAAATTGTCTCACACAAAGCACATGCTTACCCTGTAAAAAAACATGGCATCAATCCTAAATACATCTCTGAAGCCGCAGTAATGGTCACGCGCACATTGACTGAGGCAGGCTTTGAAGCTTACATTGTTGGCGGTGCAGTGCGTGATTTGATGCAAGGCTTACAACCCAAAGATTTTGATGTGGCCACCAACGCACGCCCTGAACAAGTGGTGAAATTATTCCGTCGTGCCCGCATCATTGGCCGTCGTTTTCGCATTGTTCATGTGCCCCATAAACGCGATTTAATCGAAGTGACGACATTCCGCTCAGCCGATACCAGTGACCAAGAGGTTGATGAACATGGTCGTGTACTGCGTGATAACGTGTACGGAACCTTGGTGGATGATGCCGTGCGCCGTGATTTGTCAGTCAATGCGCTGTACTACGATGTGAAACACCAGACGGTGTTGGACTACCACGGCGGCGTAAACGATTTGCAAGATCAAACACTGCGCATCATTGGTGATCCTGTGACACGTTTTCGTGAGGATCCTGTGCGCATGCTGCGGATTTTACGTTTTATGGCGAAACTTAATTTTACCGTTGACGCTCACACAGAAGATGCAATGGAAGAGTGTAAACCTTTATTGGGCAACATTCCCCAAGCGCGTTTGTTCGATGAAACCTTGAAATTTTTCACCACAGGCCATGCCGATGCGAGCTTAAATGCCTTGCAAGATTATGATTTTACTCAATATCTAATGCCGGTTTTACATGATGTGGTGCAAGCAGAAAAAGGCGCTGAATGGGTGCATCGCGTGCTCGAACAAACCGATGCGCGGGTCAATGAAGACAAATCCATTTCACCGGGTTTCTTGTTTGCCGCATTGATGTGGCCAAAAATTGAACAACGCTGGCAGTTTTATCAAAAACAAGGCTCTCCATCGATCGTCGCATTGGATCAAGCCATCACTGAAGTGATGAATCAAAACAGTGATCAAGTCACCATCACCAAACGTTTTGTCGCAGACATGCGCGAAATTTGGAGTTTACAACCTCGATTGGAGCGCCGTTTGCCTCGCCAAGTAAAGGGTTTGGTCGAACATCCCCGTTTTCGTGCCGCCTATGACTTTTTACTTTTACGTGCGCAGCTTGGCCATTTAAGTGAAACAGGTCTGGGTTTGGCTCAATGGTGGGACGATTTTTACTTTGCACAACCAGAAGAGCGTGCTGAAATAATCACTATTTTACGCAGCCAACCCGCCGTTATGGCCAGTGAAGGACCTAAAAAACGCCGTCGCCGCCGTAAAACCAATGTTAAAAAAACGGTGACAGAGGGCGCTTCAGAATGACGCATGCCATCGCTTACATTGGACTGGGGGCGAATTTAGGTGATGCTGCACATACTTTGAATGCCGCCATTCATGCATTGGCCAATGCACCTCAAACGACCGTGCAGCGGGTGTCGTCAATGTATGGCAGTGCACCCGTGGGTGAGGGCGCGGACGGCCCCAATTACACCAATGCGGTTGCGATGATTGACACCCATCTTTCTGCGCATCAATTACTCGATGCTTTACAACGGATTGAGTCGGATCATGGCCGTGAACGCAGCCATCGCAATGCAGCTCGCACACTCGATTTGGATATTTTGTTGTATGATGATGCGATTTTACATGATGAGCGTTTGACGGTGCCCCATCCTCGGATGATTGAGCGCGCTTTCGTGTTGTTGCCATTATCTGAAATTTCACCTCATTTGACTTGGATGAATGAAAATGAAAAAAAGATAATATTGGCTGATGTTCTGCCTCAAGTGATGGGACAAGAGATTGTTAAACTGTAAATGACATTAACAGCATGACGTAACCAATTGAAAAATATAATTTTTAATTAAAAAATGTTTGATAGGATTTTGAAAAATGACCCAAGCCAGTTACGGTAACACGGCAACAACAATGGATACAAGCAAGCCCATTAAGCCGATTTCATTGACCACTTTGCAAGAAATGAAAAAAAATGGTGAAAAAATCGCCATGCTGACTTGTTACGATGCTTCTTTTTCTGCTTTGTTGGACAGTCACCATGTCGACTGTTTATTGGTGGGCGACTCCTTGGGCAATGTCATTCAAGGCCAGCGCACCACATTGCCCGTGAGCATGAGTGACATGGTTTATCACACAAAAGCTGTTTTGCGTGGCTTGTACACACGCCCCACATCGCGTGCATGGGTGGTGGCGGATTTACCATTTGGCAGTTATGGCAGCATAGAGGATGCATTGCACAATGCGGTCAAGCTCATGCAAGCAGGCGCACATATGATTAAGCTTGAAGGTGGTGCGTGGCTGGCGGATACCGTGCGTGTGTTGGTACAAAATGGCATCCCCGTGTGTGCACACCTGGGTTTGACCCCTCAATCGGTGTATCAATTGGGTGGTTTCAAAGTTCAAGCAAAAACCGAAGAGGCCGCTGCTCAGCTGTTGAAAGAAGCCTTGATTCTGCAAGAAGCAGGGGCATCGATGTTGGTGCTTGAAGCCGTGCCCATGCATGTGGGTAAAAATGTGACTGAACATGTATCCATGGTGACAATTGGCATTGGCGCAGGTAAAGACACCGATGGTCAAGTGTTGGTGCTGTACGATATGTTGGATGTGTTTCCAGGTAAAAAAGCAAAATTTGTTAAAAATTTTATGGCGGGTCAAAGCAGTATTTCAGGTGCGATTGATGCGTATGTGGCTGAAGTGAAAAATGGTGATTTCCCCCAACCCGAGCACAGCTTTACTGGGACTTAATGCTGTCCACCAAAGTTTAACGTAAGAACATAAAAAACCTTGAAAAACAAAGGCCTGACTGATGAGACTTTTTTGCTCGATACTCTGTGCGTTGGCTTTAACAGCCTGCACACACATCCCCGTTGAAGCTCCTGTTCAGGGCACAGAAACACCACCAGCAACACCACAGGTGGCTTGCCAAGAACCACGTCCAGAAATATGCACCCGAGATTATCGCCCTGTGTGTGCCATTCGCGACACAGGCATTCGCTGTGTGACCACGCCATGTCCATCAACAGAATTAAAAACCTACAGCAATGCATGTTCGGCGTGCAGTGATGCCACAGTGATGGGCTTCACGCAAGGCACCTGTGTGACACACTGATTCTATTTGAAATTGAAAGACGCTCATGCGCATTATTCCCCACATTGATGACCTCCGTGCCCAACTCAGTGGCCAAAATCGAATTGCTTTTGTGCCCACAATGGGCAATTTACATGAAGGTCATTTATCCTTGATGCGACTTGCAGCACAACATGGTGATCCTGTGGTCGCCAGTATTTTTGTCAATCGCTTACAATTTGGCCCCAACGAGGACTTTGACAAATACCCTCGAACGTTTGAAAACGATGCGGCGAAGCTTGAATCAGAAAAAGTATATGCTCTGTTTGCGCCGACTGAAAAAGACTTGTATCCAGAGCCACAAACCTACCGCATTCAACCCCCCACCCAATTGGGTGACATTCTAGAAGGGGAGTTTCGTCCTGGATTTTTCCAAGGGGTGTGCACGGTTGTACTTAAATTGTTTTCATGCGTTCAACCCCGCGTGGCTGTTTTCGGAAAAAAAGATTACCAGCAATTGATGATCATCCGTGCCATGTGTCGTCAGTTGGCCTTGCCCGTTGAAATTATTGCTGCCGAAACAGTGCGTGATGAGGATGGTTTGGCTTTATCGTCACGCAATCAATACCTTTCAGCCGAAGACCGTGCCACCGCACCACAACTCTATGCTCAATTACAATCAGTGCGTGCGCAGATTCTTGCAGACAGGGTGCACGCTGCCACACAATTGTTGTCGATTGAGCAGGGTGCAATGAGCGCTTTGACAAACAATGGTTGGAAACCTGACTACATTGCGGTGCGCCGTCAAGATGACTTGCTGCAACCGACCGTTGATGAGGTCAAAGCAGGGGTTGCGTTGGTCATATTGGCCGCTGCACGCATTGGTACAACCCGCTTAATTGATAATTTGGAAGTTTAAAACAACAGACTGCCATGAATCCACATACAAAAAAGCCCATGCATCATGGGCTTTTTTGTATTCAATGATGAAGTCAACGGTTTACCCTACTGATGAAGGTGGGGGTGCATCAATGGTCTTGTCATCCATTACCGATGTGGTTTTATTTAAGTCATTTGGGATGATTTCAGATTTAGCCACGGCTGAGAGGGGCTCCATTGGCACAAATACCCAGAGCAGCAGATAAACGATGGCTCCAACGCTGTAAGCAAAGGCACCAACAGTAAAAATCAAGCGCCAAACCCATGAAGGCATGTCCGTTTTTGCCGCCAAACCACCACAGACACCTCCCAACCAAGAGTCAGTGCGCGAGCGCGTGATGCTGTGAATGAACTGATTGGCTGTTTCGGCGTTGATGTTACCCGCAATGGGCTTGGTTCCATGATTCAATACACGGGCTTTGAGTTGATTAAATTCATCATCAGTCAATGCACCTGCTTCACGCAGTGATTGTAGTTTCTGTAGCTCATCGGTGATGTTCATTGTGTCTCCTTTCTAGAACATAGTGAGATGTTTACTTGCATCCATGGATCATGTCACTGCAATGTTTTGATCATTTGTTGACCTGAATTGCGGTGGCTGGAAGCTTGCAATCGAGATTGGCGGCAATCTGAGGATAGTCACTGTTGTTTGGTAATTCATAAACAGTCACACATTGATTGGGGCTCAAGTTTTGATTGCTTTGAATGATAAGGTAATCATTTTTTGCCACTTCAATTTTATACTGAAACACAGTTTCAGTTGTATTGTAATCGCTTAAGCCAAAAATTTCATTCAACCCCATATTCATACCCCAACCAATGTGACCGCCTCCGCCACCGATGCCAACACCCATATTAATGGGGTTTCGATGATTGGTTTGTTTTGTGAATGTTTGTTTTTCAGCAATTTTCCCCAGACGCATGCTGGCTTGAGGGGAAATACCATTGGTGCTTGCGCAAGCGGTCAACATCAAGGCGATTGCCAGAAGAGAGGTTTTTTTCATGGTGAACTCCTTGGTTATTGGATGCGGCGAGCAATTGATGTGCGGGGTAGCCAATAAGGGTTATTTAAGCTTTCAACCCGTACAACGCCATTGCTTGAGGGTGAATGAACAAAATAACCATCACCCAAATAAATGCCCACATGTGAGTTTGGTTGACTTGAGGTGTTAAAAAAGATTAAATCACCCGCAGCCATGCGACTCACGTTTAATTCATCGCCAAATTGACTTTGTTGATCCGTTGAGCGGGGGATGTTTAAATTTAAACTTTGTTTTGCGCTCCATTGAACCAAGCCTGAGCAGTCGAACCCTTCGCTGGGTGAGGAGCCACCATAATGATAAGGTGTTCCAAGGTATTTCATGGCATATACCGCCAGCGCACGGTTGGGGCCAGCACCAACGGTTATGTTTGAAGGTGGTTTGCTGTAACCACTGCGACCGCGTTTGTCATGGGTACTGCTGCATGCCGTCAAACCAATGGCCATAACAAAAAGAAACAAACGAGACAACAGCTTATGTGGATAAGCCAAGGGCATGTTTTCTCCTGATTGTGTTCAGTGTATGTGAGGCCATTTTTTGCGCTGGTTTAAAAATGGGTGTGCTGTTGAAGGGCTGTTCGCCGCTCGGAAAGCAAAGGTTGGCATGAAAATCAAAACAGCTTAAATCAAACCACGATCAATAAACCATTTTTATTGATTAAAATCAAACACATGAGGATGAATGTGCGTTTGCTAAAAATAAAATTTACTTGATTTCCAAAGTGGCTAAAACAGGGGTGTGATCAGACGGTTGCTCATGTCGACGGGGCTCTTTATCAATCACACAACGGACACAGTCCTTGCTTAAAGCATTGGACAGTAAAATATGATCAATGCGTAAACCTGCATTTCGACGAAATCCCATTTGGCGATAATCCCACCATGAAAAACTTTGATCGGCTTGTTCAAACAGTCTAAATGAATCGGTCAAACCAAGTGCGAGAAAGGCCTGAAAAAAACCACGTTCCTGTGGGGAAACCAGATTACCACCAATCCATTTGGCTGGATCATGCACATCACAGTCCTCAGGAGCAATGTTAAAATCGCCCAACAGGGCCAGTTTATCATGTTGGAGGAGTTCGGTTTTTAAATGGCTTTCCAATGCAGTCAACCAATTCATTTTATAAATAAATTTATCTGAATCCAAATCCTGTCCATTGACCATATAGGCACAAATCACCCGAATGCCATTGATGGTGGCGCTGATGAGGCGCTGTTGCTCATCCTCAAAATGAGGCATGTTTTTTAGCACATCGGATTGGGGTGAACGGCTGATGATGGCCACACCATTATAGGTTTTTTGCCCAGTAAAACTAACGTGCAAGCCTGCATCAATAAACGCTTGCTCAGGAAAAGCATCATCGGTTAATTTTGTTTCTTGCAAACACAGCACATCCACAGTCTGATTCGCCATATAGTCCAGCACTTGTGGTAAGCGCACTTTGAGAGAGTTGACATTCCAAGTGCCTAAGGTAAAAGCAGTCATGTTCACAGTATCCATATGCCATTTGATGTGTTAAAAACAACATTATCGCTTATAAAATAAAAGTCTGGCGTCGTTTGCTTAAACATCTTGAAACTGAACTCGATGCTGCAACCATTGAGGGCGATAAACAGCCACCAGAGTAATGATCATGCCCGTCATAAAAGCCTCTCCCCATCCAAGTAAAACCGAACCAATCCAAAAAATCCCATTACCCACATCCAACAATATGATGCCAAAATAATTTAAAACCAATAAATTAAACGCCACCGTAGAAGCCATCACCAGTGCGGTGACAAAAAAGCCATGTATAAATATAAAAACAAATACGCGTTTAGGCAGTTGCCTTGCTAATATTAAATGTAAAACATACGACAACAACAACGGAAACAATACAGATAACGCATATTGTGCACCCCATATTTCAAACGAAATATGCCTTGTCACATTTGTAAAAATAAGCACAACGGCCAATGCCAAACCTGTTAACGGAATATCCAATAACAAATAGGCCAAACTGACACCGATGAAATGCAGGTACAAATTATCCAATAATTGAGCGCGCATCAGCCAAATGATCGACAAAGAAAATGTTGTTGATAACCATATATTGTGCGGGTTACTGCTGTTTTTATGGTTAGAGAAAAATTTTTGTTTGAACAACAAAAAAATAAAGACAAACATAACCATTAAAACGACTGTATTGATGAACCACCACGTATAGGAGCTAAAAAAATTAAGTGGTTGAGCGAGGATAAACATGGGGTTTCCAAAAATAAAGCGGTTCAAGATCCGTCATCGGATGGCAGCATCTATTTCTAAGAGATTGTAGCTGATACCTCAAAAACCAGTCTGCAAGTCATTATCCATGGCAAATGAATTAAGCTACATAAAGATGAGAACAATGATTAATAATTTAACATAATATAAATTACATAAACGAGAAAAATAAAATTTTACTTGTTAAACATATTTTATATTTCTATTTAGTCATTATATTATTATTTCGTATAATTTATATTATGTTAAATACAGTAATGGTTGTTCTCACCTTTATGCATCTTTGATGCATAAAGGTATGTCATGTGCTCATTGGATGATAACCATAGCATCCCCATCACTGTGTGACTCAGATGCATGAGGATTGCTTATAAAAACATGCCACCAGACGCTTCGATGCGCTGCGCATTCACCCAACGATTGTCCTCAGATAGCAGCGATGCAATCACGCCACCGATGTCATCAGGTAAACCAACGCGGCCGAGTGCGGTTTGGCTGGCAACGAATTGGTTCATTTGTTCATTGTCACGCACCGAGCCACCGCCAAAATCTGTTTCAATCGCACCAGGTGCTACAACATTGACTGCAATACCGCGTGCGCCGAGTTCCTTGGCCATGTACTTTGTCAGCACTTCAATGCCGCCTTTCATGCTTGAATACGCCGCAAAACCTGGCAAAGCAAAGCGGGTCAAACCAGTGGAGACATTCACAATGCGACCACCATCGGTCATGATGGGCAAAAGACGCTGGCTGACAAAAAAAGTGCTCTTGAGGTGAATGTTAACCATTTGGTCGAACTGCTCCTCTGTCGTCTCCATAAATGAAGCGTGTATGCCCGTGCCTGCATTATTGACCAAATAGTCAAACGTGTCGCGTTGCCAGACATTTTTGAGCTCGGCTTGCACTGTTTGTACAAAGTTTGGAAATGTTTTACTGTCAGCCACATCGAGTTGCAAAGTCACTGCTTTACGCCCTAATGCGTTAATTTCTGCCGCCACCTCTTGCGCATCTGCAAATTTACTGTGGTAGGTTAAAATCACATCGACGCCTTTGCGCGCGAGATGCAGTGCGGTATTTCGACCGAGGCCGCGACTGCCGCCTGTGATGAGTGCGATTTTTTGAGTCATGGTTTTACCCTTTTAATGGTTTGAAATGCCAATTGGCTTGTTCATTTTAAATGATTTTGCCGAACAAAGTGATTATGCTCAAATATTATAAAAGTGTGGTTTACCTTTCCGTCATTTTTAAAGAACTTTCTGGTAAACACGCCCTTGCAGATTAATTTCAATTTTATAAATCACACCGCTTTGCATTTTGAAATAAAGTTGTGATCAATAAAAAAGCCCCATATTAATGGGGCATGAAACTGTTTCTTTATCGATTAAGCTCTGTTGGGCTTATAACCAAACCGTCCACATCAAAATATAGCCAATCATTTGGACACACTCGAATTCCTTGAACATCAATGGCGATGTCTCGTTGCCCTGCACCTTTGCGCATGGATCGCAATGGGTGCAAACCAAGCGCACATACAGCAATATTCAGTTCTTCGATTTCACTGGCATCACGTACACAACCATTCACAATGACACCTGCCCAATTGTTTTTGACTGCAGCGGCGGCAATGTTTCCGCCAACTAAAGCACAGCGCATGCTGGCGCCACCATCAACAACCAGTACTTTACCTGTGCCGTTTTCATTTTCAAGGATCTGTTTAATGACGGTATTGTCTTCAAATGCTTTAACAGTCACCACTTGTCCATAAAAAGATTCGATTTGACCATACTGTTTAAAAATCGCGGGTAAAACACTTATCCTGCCAGAATGGATTTCAGCTTCAAACTGATCGCATAAATCTGCGGTGATTACAGTCATGGTGTTCCCTTTATCAAGTGTAGATGTAACTTTAGAATAAACATGCATGGCTAAACGCCAATAGAAAAATCGCCCAAAACAACACACTGTTTGGGCGATTTTACTTTAACAACAAAACACAATCATTTGATTTTAAATGATTACATGTTGTTGATCATCTCTTGACCAAACTGTGAGCATGACACTTGAGTTGCCCCATCCATTAGGCGGGCAAAATCATAAGTCACTTTTTTCGCATCGATTGATTTGCTCATCGATGCCAAAATCAAATCAGCCGCTTCGAACCAGCCCATGTGACGCAACATCATTTCAGCAGACAAAATTTCTGAGCCTGGGTTCACATAATCTTTACCCGCGTATTTAGGTGCTGTGCCATGTGTGGCCTCAAAAATAGCAATGGAATCAGACAAGTTTGCGCCTGGAGCGATGCCGATACCACCCACTTGAGCGGCCAATGCATCAGAAATGTAATCACCGTTCAGATTCAATGTTGCAATCACGCTGTATTCTGCAGGACGCAACAAAATTTGTTGCAAGAACGCGTCTGCAATCGAGTCTTTAATGATCACATCACCATGAGGTGCTTTGATGACCATCCATGGGCCACCGTCAAGCAATTCTGCACCAAATTCACGTTGTGCCAATTCGTAACCGACTTTGGCGAACAAACCTTCGGTGTACTTCATGATGTTGCCTTTGTGCACCAAAGTCATGCTGTCACGTTTGTTGTCGATCGTGTATTGGATGGCTTTGCGAACCAAACGTTCTGTACCTTCGATTGACACAGGTTTGATGCCAATGCCTGAAGTTTCAGGGAAACGGATTTTTGTAACACCCATTTCTTCAGTCAGGAATTTAATGACTTTTTGTGCTTTTTCAGATTTTGCTTCCCACTCAACACCTGCATAAATGTCTTCTGAGTTTTCACGGAAAATAACCATATCGATTTTTTCAGGGTGTTTCACTGGTGAAGGCACACCTGCGAAATATTGAACAGGACGCAAGCACACGTACAAATCGAGTTCTTGACGCAAAGCCACGTTCAAAGAACGAATGCCACCACCGATTGGCGTGGTCAATGGCCCTTTAATTGACACAACGTATTCACGTAAAATTTCCATTGTTTCAGCAGGCAGCCACACATCTGGGCCATACAATTTGGTTGATTTTTCGCCCGCAAACACTTCCATCCAATGGATTTTGCGCTCACCGCCGTAAGCCTTGGCCACCGCTGCATCCACCACTTTCAACATCACGGGCGTGATGTCGAAGCCAGTACCATCGCCTTCGATGTAAGGAACAATCGGTTCGTTCGGTACGTTGAGACTGTAATCAGCGTTGACCGTGATTTTTTGTCCCGCTTCAGGAATTTTAACGTGTTGGTACATGGTGGCTCCAATAAAAATAAGATGCTTTTTGTTTAAAAATGATCGTGTTAGCGCGAAAAAACCATTGCAAATCACACCAACATAAAGCATGGTCTTGTATAAGACCAAAACCCCGACATTATGCCTCATTTTTCAAATGGTGCAATAACTTTTCACGGCGTTTTTGTCTTTATTTGGTGCAATCTCTTTATCTTGTCACATCAGGGTTACAATTCGTTTACAAATGCGATTCCTGCGCTCTGGCGTGAAATTCGATGTGTTGTTTCATGAATGTGGCAATAAAATAGTAGCTGTGGTCGTAATTCGCTTGGTAATTGATGATGCAGGATTGCTTGGCACGGTCACAAGTGGCCTCAAATTCAGCCGTTCTTAATTGAGCAGGATAAAATTCATCATCCAAACCTTGGTCAATCAAAATCGAATGTGGATGTGTATGTCCCGAATCCAGTAACGCACAAGAATCATAGTTCCGCCATGACACTGGATCATTACTCAAATAACCAGAGAGTGCTTTTTGTCCCCATGCGCTTTGGCTGGGCTGGGTGATGGGTGAAAAAGCTGAAATGGATGCAAACAGCTCAGGGTGTTTCAACCCAATCGTTAATGCGCCGTGTCCACCCATTGAATGTCCAGAAATGGACACAGGCACGTTTATTTTAAAATAAGTTCGCAATAAACCGACGACATCATTCACAATATAACTGTACATGTTGTAATGGTCTCGATAGCCTTCGGTGGTGGCATCAACATAAAATCCAGCCCCACTGCCAAAGTCATAGGCATCATGTTCATGAGGCAAGTTCAAGCCTCTCGGCGAAGTGTCAGGACAAATCATCATCATGTGGTGTTTAGCCAAATGTTGTTGCGCACCCGCTTTAGACATCGCATTTTCTTCTGTGCAGGTCAAACCCGACAACCAAATCAAAGCACCTTGCACGCATTCAATGCCGCATTCTGGGATGAATGTTGAGAAACGCATTTCGGTTTGTGTGCTGGCGGAAGCATGAGACCAAAAGGCCACCGTACCGCCATAGCAGGTGTGAGATTTTAAAAGCTGGATGGACATACGATCCTTTGATGTGACGTGCAATAAAAAACAGATGACAACTGCTGTCGAAATGGCAATTGTCATCGGAGCCTGCTTGATGAGTTAAACGTTATGATCAAAGCGGATCACGGTTCGTATGCTTTTGCCTTCATGCAAATAATCGAATGCGGTGTTGATGTCTTCTAAAGGCATTTCAAAACTAACAAAATCATCCAAATTGATTTTACCGCTCATGTACATGTCAACATAGCCTGGCAATTCACTGCGTCCTTTCACACCACCAAACGCAGAACCTCGCCAAACTCGACCTGTCACCAATTGAAAGGGTCGTGTGCTGATTTCTGCACCCGCTGCAGCCACACCAATGATGATGGACTCCCCCCAGCCTTTGTGGCAACATTCGAGCGCGGTGCGCATGAGTTTGGTGTTGCCAATGCATTCAAACGAAAAGTCCACACCGCCATCGGTCAAAGCAATGATGGCTTGCTCGGTACTCTGTCCTTCGGGTAATTCATTTGGGTTGATGCAGTGCGTTGCACCAAGACGACGCGCAAGGTCAAATTTTGTAGGATTGATGTCAACAGCAATGATCATACCTGCCTCAACCATTTTTGCCCCTTGAATCACGGACAAACCAATGCCACCCAAACCAAATACTGCGACATTTGCACCTTTTTGCACTTTTGCTGTGTTCAATACCGCTCCGATGCCCGTGGTCACACCACAGCCCAATAAGCATACTTTTTCCATCGGCGCGTTTTTATCAATTTTGGCCAAAGCAATTTCAGGAACCACAGTGTATTCCGCAAAGGTCGATGTGCCCATGTAGTGATAGATCGGTTGGCCATCTTTGCTGAAGCGCGATGTGCCATCAGGCATCAGCCCTTTGCCTTGGGTTTCACGGATGCGTTGGCATAAATTTGTCTTGCCACTCAAGCAAAACTTGCAAGTGCCGCATTCAGGTGTGTACAACGGGATCACATGATCTCCTACTGCCAAACTGGTCACACCCTCACCCAAAGCTTCAACCACACCTGCTCCTTCATGCCCTAAAATCACTGGGAAAACGCCTTCCGAGTCAGCACCCGACAATGTGTATGCATCGGTGTGACACACCCCCGAAGCAACAATGCGCACCAATACTTCACCAGCTTGTGGTGGTGCGAGGTCAACCTCTTCGATGGACAATGGTTGATTGGCAGCCCATGCAACGGCAGCTTTGACTTTCATAAATACGTCCTTTTAATTGATTTCATTTTGAATGGATTCCAATATCGACATTCTGGAGTCAATGTTAACATCATTGGAAACCTCATTTTTTTGTTTCACCAAACTCACATAAAATTCACAACCTGCAGTGGGGTATTGTTTTTCGGTTTTTAGATTGGATAATTTTAACAAAAATAAATCCAAGAGGATCAACTCAAAAGACTTGGGCGTAAATCGCCAACAATGCACATCAATATAATCCACCGCCTTAATCGAGCGATGCCAGCTGTGTTCTGCATTGGCAAACGTGTGCATGAGAGACAGTTTTTCCATGCTTTTTTCGTTCCATGTGATGTCTTCACCCCGTTGACATGAGTTGGCCACGTAATCAAAAACCTGACCATGTGAGGGCTTTCTGCGTTTTTCGTGCCAAGCATCCAAAAGGTTGCCGGTCGAGGTCAATGTTCCCAAATGATCAAAGCAATAACGTTTGTCGGGCACAACGAGTGACAGCACCCCACCTGGTTTTAGGATTTTTTCACACTCTTGAAAGAAAGAAATTAAATTGGGCAAATGCTCAACGACATGGCTGGCGATGATCCAATCGTAAGCATTGAGTGAACCCACCAATTCAGAGAGTGGCTGGCCTTCAGAAACGAAATCAACCTCTTCGATGTTGTCAAGGTTGATCGGGTGGTTGATGTATTTTGCGCGTAGATCAGCGGCACTGGCGTGATCCACAATTTTCACATTAAAGCCCTCCTTTTTTGGTGCCAAAGGATTATGACTGGGACCAATCTCTAAACCCAGACCCGATTTATCAATTAAGCAAAATACTTTTTCCTTCCTCGATAACGCCCTTTTCAGTAGACGCCCTTCCTTATGGCCATACAGTTTGTAGTGCTCATAAGCCGACGAAAATTGCCCCAATGCAATGGCCTCTTTAACATCCGCATTTGCATCCAGGTAATCAAACTCGCTAAACCCACCCTCTTCAATCATATGCCCCCCCTATAAACACACAACATAGGTGGTATGCACAATCATGCATACCACCTTTATGGCGTTTGGTTTAAGTGCTTTTTAGTCTGTCCTGCCAAATAAGTCCAAACAATCTGCGCCGCGGCATTGCTGGTCAGCTCGGCATGATCGTAGGCAGGAGCAACTTCCACACAATCCATACCGACCCATGGCAAATCAGCGGTTTGCTCCAAAATAGTAAATGTTTGATTGGTGCTCATGCCCGCCGGCTCGGGTGTCCCCGTACCTGGTGCAAATGCGGGATCAAGGTGATCGATGTCAATCGTTAAGTACAAGGGCAAGCCTTTGGCCGTTAATTTTTCACGCACTGTTTTTAATACAGGCTCAAGTTCACCCAATGTTTCTAAACCACGCATGTCACGGGCAGTAAAAATCGTGCCGCCTTGATCCTTAACGTATTCACGTGCTTCTCGCACACCTGCGGAACGAATACCAATTTGGACAAAGGATTCTGCATCGACCAAACCTTCTTGAATCGCTTCATACACCCATGTGCCATGTCCCGATGGTTCACCAAAATGATCCTCCCACGTGTCGCAATGCGCATCAAAATGCAGCACAGCCAAAGGTCGCCCCGTCCATGTGCGATAAGCACGCAACAAGCCCAGTGTGATCGAGTGGTCACCTCCCAGCCAGCACATGTGGTATTGGGCCAATAATTCAGGTATTTGTTCAGCCAATGATGCACGCATGCCTTCAATCGTTGTGTTTGGCATCATCAAATCACCTACATCGGTTAAGCACTCAAAAGGCGATACATCAAAGTATGGGTGTGTGCCATCACATAGCATTTGACTGGCGCGACGAATCGCTTCAGGGCCAAAACGTGCCCCTGGCCGATTGGTCACGGCCCCATCGTATGGCACACCTGCAATGCCGAAAACGGTGTCATTTTGATTGTGAGGTACAGCTAAAAAACGATTTTGGCTCATGAATGCAAATGCCATGTGGGTCTCCTTTATTAATCGATGATTTCACACTAATGAATATCAAAACAGTTTATCGAAATACAGGATGCATATGGCATCACAATAGCATTTCTTATAAGTGGATGCCCATTAAATAAGCGATTGGCTCAACCATTGCACGGTATTTTGGTGGAAAATACCAGTTCTGCACTATAAAAGTGCAGTCTTACTAAAAACACATGATTTATGATTCATTTTAAGGAGACCCGTATGACCACACCCACGATTTCGCGCGATCGAATCAGATCCATCGCGCAACGAGAAGCCCAAGCCTTTTTACAAGCCCGCCCACAATCGGCTCGGCTTGCTGAACAAACAGAGCAACATTACCTCTTTGGCGTCCCCCTGCACTGGATGGCCGATTGGGGAACACCCGTGCCACTGTTTGTTGAGCGAGCCCAAGGTGCACATTTCACTGATGTGGATGGCCACGAGTACGCTGATTTTTGTTTGGGCGATACGGGCGCCATGTTTGGTCACAGCCCTTCACCTGTTGCTCAACGTTTAGCAACCGCTGCATTCACAGGCTATACCGCCATGTTACCAACGGCTGATGCCGCAATCGCAGGCAAGTCTTTAACCGAACGTTTTGGCCTGCCTTTCTGGCAACTGGCCACCACGGCGACTGATGCCAATCGCTTTGTGGTGCGTTGGGCACGTGCCATCACAGAGCGTAAGAAAATTTTGGTGTTTAATGGGTGTTATCACGGCACAATTGATGACGTGTTTGTTGATTTAAACCCCAATGACCCCAGCGCCCCACCTTCGACTCGCGCCAGTTTATTGGGTCAAGTCTATGACCTCACCCAATTCACCGATGTGGTCGAATTCAATGACATCGAAGCGGTGCGTGAAAAACTGGCCAGTCGTGAATTCGCTTGTGTGCTCACTGAGCCGGCCTTAACCAATTGCGGCATGGTCTTGCCTAGAAATGGCTTTTTAGCTCAATTGCGCGAGGCATGCGATGCAACAGGCACGTTATTGGTGTTCGATGAAACACACACAATCAGTGCAGGGTATTCAGGCTACACTGGTTTATGTGATTTTTTGCCCGACATGTTGGTCGCAGGTAAAGCCATTGCAGGCGGTTTGCCTTGCGCCGTGTATGGCATGAGTGAAAGCATTGCCCAGCGCATGCGCACAGCCAAAGAAATCGCGCCCCCCGGTCATTCGGGTATCGGCACCACATTATCAGGCAACATGTTGACCATGGCTTTATTGGCGACGAATTTAACCGAAGTGGCAACCAAGGAAGCTTTCAACCAAATCATTGTCCAGCAAAGCAAGCTTTCAGCAGGTTTGCGGGACATCATCGACCGCAACGCTTTGTCCTGGAGTGTCACACAATTGGGTGCGCGCAGTGAGTTTCAGTTTTGTGCCACATCACCCAAAAATGGCTCTGAAGCTGAAACCGCAATGGATGCGGAACTTGAACAAGCGATTCACTTGTATTTACTCAACCGAGGGGTCATGATCACTCCTTTTCATAACATGACACTGGTGTGCCCTGAAACGAGCGATGCCGATATTGAACAATTTTTAATGGCGTTTGAGTCATGCGTTAAAGAACTGTGTCAGCCTTAATTTAGGTTTTTCAGACATGATTGAGTCGATATTACACTGTTGTTAATTGATCTTTACAATTTAAAAAACGGAAGGTGATGCTTTATCACCCTTCTATCATGAAACGAGTTTTATTATGAAACCCATTTTAGTATTGCAACATGCACATTACGATTGGCCTGCTTATTTCACCGATTGCTTGATCAACTGGGAAATTCCATTTGAGCTGATCAATGTGGCTGCAGGCGACACATTGCCTCTGACCATCACCGATTACAGTGGGTTTGGTATCATGGGTGGCGGCATGAGCGCCAACGATGAAATTGGACACCCTCACCTCACTCAAGCCATGACATTGATAAAAGAAGCCGTGGAGCATCACATTCCAGTGATTGGCCATTGTCTGGGCGGTCAGTTATTGGCGCGTGCATTGGGCGGCATCGTGATCCCAGCCCCTTACCATGAAATAGGCTGGCACACGGTCAATCCTTTGCACACGGCAGCTGCATACGAATGGTTTGGTAGTTTAACCCCCGTCACTTTATTTGAATGGCACAACGAAACTTATCTGCCCCCTCCCAATGCACAGTTATTGGCTGGCAGTTTGTACTGTTTAAACCAAGCGTTCTCTGTGGATGGCATTCACTTGGGCATGCAATTTCATGTTGAAGCGATTCCCGAGAAAATCAATCACTGGCTTGACACTGCACGGGATGACCTTGCTTTGGCCAATGACACCAACATTCACGGTGAAGAACGCATTCGACGTGAGAATTGGGTGTATGCGGAGTCGGCTCAAGCGATTGCCCGTCAACTGTACACACGCTGGTTGTCCAATGTGGATCAATCCAAATAAAAGCAATTTGGCATCAAGGCTGGGGGTATTAATTGTGGATTGTGGATTTTATGCGGCGAGTCACGATTCGCCCATGATTTAAGTGTAAACTAATGCCAATAACTCACATCAAAAGCATGTGATCGATCAATCCATTATGAAAGAAACATGATGAATTTTAAACCTGCTCTTTTTGCTGCAAGCATTTTAATCAGCAGTTTGGCATGTGCAAACGACGAGACACCCGCAACGGTGGGCTTAAAACTGAGCAGCGGCCCCCAGCTTTTTTTTGATGTGGCCAATAAGGTCTCGGATAAACAAGGAAATTCAAACTCCTTTGTTGGCATCAAAGGCGAAATTCCACTCACAGAACAAGGTCGAGCCTTGCAACGCTTTAAAGAACACCTGAATCAAAGGTCATCGGTGCAAGTGTATGGTCAGGTAGAGCTTGGCTATCAGCATCGCAGTGATTAAAGCTCAAGAAACATCCGATGACAAACACACTGTTCGAAGCCAAGTGAATGACAACTTAAATCATTCACTTGGCTTTTTATTGTCAGACAGCACTAAAATGACAGCTTGCCCTTACATCGACCTTCCCAATCCAGCTCCAGTCGTCCATCCTCAAAAATCATCCTTAACTTGCATGAAGCGTCGCACTTCATCAGCAATGCTCAACTGTGCCTCAAGTTTTGCATGCGCAGCCACAATTTCTAATTGAAGCTCACGCAACTGTTCATTCAATAAATTGACATTCTTTTCTTCTTCATCGAGCCGATTGCGGGCGGTTAACATCAACGCATCCCTGTCGACGATCTGAGCCTTTAGCACCTCCATGTGGAGGTTCAATTGTTTTGAAACTTGCAATTGTTCGATGGTGTTTAGATGGCTCATGTGTTCTTTATCAAGTCCTTCCTGAATGTGTTGCAATTCAGTCAATAAACGTGTTTTATCCTGACTCAAACGCGTCACTTCATCTTGTTTCACAATGACCGTTTGCTGCACCAAGCGCAGCTCAGCTTGTAACTGTTGAATATGCTGCTCATAACGATGTTGTTCCTGCTCTCGCTGTTCTTTCATTGACTCGCGATAATGCACCAAAGCATCGCGAGCATGTTGGTGTTTCTCCTCCAGAGATTGTCTATACGCATCGCTTTCAGCCAAACGCTCCTTGAGGTCATGCACCTCTTGGGTTAAGGTGTGACGACAGATGACTTCATTTTGCAACATCAATCGGGTTTTCTCGTGGGCTTGACGTTCATCAACAATAGAGACATCGGCCAAACGCAAATGTTCTTTCAGCTGCTCAAATTCATTATGTAATTCTTGCATGCGTTCCATGTGCTTTTCAAGTGCAACGACCCCAGCAGCCCTCACTTCAACAAGCTCTTGATTTGCCTCTTCTTGCAATTGCAGCGCCAGCAGTGAAACCATGTTTTTTAGTTCATCACTGAGCGTTACTTGCAATCCTTTTACCCCTCCATCCTCCCCTTCCAGCTCCTTTAAGTATTTGTGAATGGTGGTTTTAGAGCCTGTATTGCCAAGTTCAATCCGCACCGCATCCACAGAAGGGTGTCGGTTGTTCATCAATAGTGAATCTCTGGCTTTTTTGACTTGTGATTTATAAAGACCAGTGCGCGCCATGGGTAACCTCCGAATTTGATAATGTATTACATACCATGTAATTACATAATATTTTACATTGAAAATAAATATAATTTCAATATAAATTAACACAGTATAATATGGCATTATCCAGTGTTATTTGGAAAAACAATGCTTTTTATCCTCTAATTGCATCCATTACACCTTTATCGCATGTACTGAATATGGCAAAAAAAACATTTTAAAAAACGCCCAATTGAAAAAGTCCTTTTTTATCTGAACCTCAAAAACACCATTTTTCAAATACATGACCAACGATAAAATAAACCAACCCACAGACATGAATAAATTGAACAGCTACATTGAGGCCGCGACACGGGACAACACGCGCAAAAGTTATCAATCGGCGATTCGACATTTCGAACTCGAATGGAAAGGCTTCTTACCAGCCACAGCTGAAAGCGTGGCCCGATATTTGGCCGATTACGCAGAAATCTTGTCGCTCAACACACTCAGGCAGCGACTGGCGGCACTCGCGCAATGGCACATTGAGCAAGGTTTTCCTGATCCCACCAAAGCGCCCTTGGTAAAAAAAGTATTTCGAGGCGTACAAACACTCCATCCAGCCCGAGAAAAGCGCGCAAAGCCTTTTCAAATAGAGCAATTGAAACAGGTGACGGCTTGGTTGGATCAAGCCATTGAGGCCGCCCAACAAGCGGGTTGTCGGGGCGACGAATTGAAGCACACGCGCAACAAAGCCATGTTGTTGCTTGGTTTTTGGCGTGGTTTTCGAGGGGATGAGCTGATTGGCTTGCGCATTGAGCACGTGGAGGTCATTCCGAGTGAGGGCATGATTTGCTACTTTCCACGAACAAAGGGTGACCGACAACTTAAAGGCAGCAGCTTTAAAACACCCGCACTGTCTCAACTCTGCCCTGTCTCAGCCTATCTCGCATGGGTTGAACTGTCAGGGCTGACATCAGGTCCAGTGTTTCGATCGGTCAGCCAATGGGGGCATATTGGCAACGATGGCTTACACAAAGACAGCCTAATTCCATTGCTCAGGTCATTGCTTGCAGATGCACACATCGATTTGGCCACTCAATACAGTGCGCATTCACTGCGGCGGGGCTTCGCAAATTGGGCTTCATCCAATGGTTGGGACATTAAAACGCTTATGGAGTATGTGGGTTGGAAAAACATGCAATCGGCCATGCGCTATATTGAAAACGCAGATCCATTTTCAAAACAGCGCATTGAGCGCGGGATTTCAGGGCATTTAACAACACCGTTGATTGAGTGAGACACGCTGCATTTCAAGCGATTGCCGCCCAAGTGCAGATACCCAATTCAACATCCAATAAACATTTCGGGTCTGGACTTAAAAAAATGAAAAATCATATTGCATGAATTGGATAAAAAGACTACCATCGAAGTAAACAAGCACAGGTGTTTCGCCTCATGGCCATCGCCGCTTTAACAACATGACTTGCGCCCCCTATTACAACAGGATGTCATATGCCCATTGCTTGCTGATTAACATAAGAATACAGGGGGTCGTTACCCCCTGATTGTAGTTCACATCTCATCTTAAGAGAGATGCGCTATCATTCGATGATGTCAATTGAGAGTTAGGGAGACTTTCTTGACATCATTTTATTGCCACATACAAGACTTCATTTTTTAAATTCATCGCACACTGAGTCCAATCACCACAATGGCCTTTAAGTGGATATTTTTCATATAGAAAACGGCATAAGTAAGTTTACAAAAATCAATTAATTCGCTACAATCGCGCAGCCCATCAATTAACCTGCGTGAATCATGAAATTTATAAAAACAATATTGCTTACCTTCAGCATCACCCTCAGTTCTTGCAGTTCATACCAATCCAACAATGGTGCAACGCTTCAGAAAAAACGCGCAGTTCAAGATTTTATTTACACCAATCCCAAAGGGGTTGCGACTGATTTAAAAAAAATCTCTTTTAAAACCAATGGCATGGTTCGAACAGAAAATCCTGATGTACTTGGCGTCGGTGGAACCACGTACACATACACCCGCTATGGGGCATGGAATTCACGCACAGGCCAACAGGACGTGTTTGCGATGGGCGATGCCCCCAGCCAACAGATGGATCTCCGTGACGATCAAATTTACTATGGACGTGCCCTTCGCTCGGCAAACCAATCGGTTTATGACAATCGCTTAACTTATGCATTGAATTTTAATGAAAACAGCTTTGAAGGATTCAGCGTGTCCATCCCCGATCGATACACTTTTGGCAACAGCATTGTGATGCACGGCAAAATGCAAGGCGATACCCTCACAGGCACCGTTGAGTCAGGTAATGATAAAGGCAAGTTCTCAGGCCAATTTTATGGTCCAAATGGCATTGAGTTTGTTGGTATTGCACGGTTTGACAATCCAAATTTGGATTTTTCTTTTGGTGGCGATAAGCAATAACGCTTGTAAAAAGAAAAAAGCATCAAAAAATGGCATTGCTATTTTTTGATGCTTTTTTTATATCAAATGAGCTGTACTGAGCTGCAATGGACCGCATTCGATGCCTATGCCATTGTGATATTCAATCAACAGACCAAGCCAACGACTGACCACCCAACACACATTCATCAATGTTCATACCGATCCCAGCCGCGTACACCAATGCATCGCCACAATAAATCAAAGGCAAGTGTGCCCGCAGCATGGGCGGCACTTGGGCATTTTGATAAGCCAATTTCAGATCAATGATTGGGCGCTTAGGGTGCACATGAATGCGCTCACCACCACTGCGCATTTGCATCGTCAAGCCAAAAGCTTTCAACCGTTCAATATCCACACCATACACATCGTGAGTCATGGGTAATTGCTTCAACTTGCCCACATGCCCCACAGGGAACAAACGGCCAATGATGAATGTGTTGCGAAAACGCGTGACCACACCGCCATCGGGATGTTTCCAACACATGTGCTGGTCTATGCGTGAGTTATTGAGCTGCCTAATCAGCTCCTTAAGTGCCGACCTCGTTGGCATGCGCATTCCAACAGAGGCCAGCCAATGGCGAATCAATGTGGCTTGTTGTTCATCGGTGTAGTCCCTGAGAATCAGGTTTTGCAAGCATGACACCTCTCCAATGTCATTTTTAGATTCAATGTAATGCGGCAGCAAAATGCCTTCAGCCCACGCATTGTCATGTGCAAGACTCATTTGCGCCATCTGAATATCTGTGAGAATTTGTAAACGATCATTAACACTCAACGGGGCTTGATGATGTCCAATTCGCAGTGCATTTCGGGCAAACTGTGGATTAAGGTTTGAAGGATCAAACACATAAGGCACCACGTGATGTGCAACATAGCAACGGATGTGCGCTTGACCCACACTCAACCAAGGCCGACGCCAAGTGGTGTTAAAACGTTGAAACTCAGTAGGCATCGCCGCTTGACCTCGTGCCCCCGCACCTCGCGCTTTTTGCAATAAATGGGTTTCGATTTGATCGTCTTCATGTTGTGCCAATAAGATACATGACACTTGGCTGGATTGCGCCATATGGGCCAGTGCCGCATAACGACCTTGACGTGCCCAGTCTTCAATGCTTTGGGCATTTTTTCGAGTACTGGGATCAAGTTGAACATGGTTAAAATGAATACTTTTATCCGCACAAAAACCTTGAACAAATTCAACCCAAGCATCGGCTTCAGCTTGCAAACCGTGGTGCACGTGAAAAGCATAAAGCTCAACGCCACGCTCACAGGCCACATGGTGTGAGGCGTGCAACAAAGCCATTGAGTCCATGCCGCCACTGACCGCAACCGCGAATGATCCCGAAAGTGGCATCTTTCGCAACTCAGACAATAAAAAAGCGGTGATCGACTCACCGCTTTCCGTGCTCAATTCTGGGTTATTTTTCTGAATATTTACCATAATCCATTAAGCGATTCATACGCAATTCCAATAATTCTTTAATCGACACGCTTTGTGCTTGGGTCAATGCATCAGCCAATGCATTTTTTAACAATTGTGCCGTGTGTTTGTAATCACGGTGCGCCCCACCAATAGGCTCACTCACAATTTTATCAATCAAGCCAAGTTGTTTAATGCGCGGAGCTGTCAAGCCCAAAGCTTCTGCGGCTTCAGACGCCTTGTCTGCGCTTTTCCATAAAATAGATGCGCAACCTTCAGGTGAAATCACGGAATATGTTGAATATTGCATCATCATCACCGTGTCAGCCACCGCAATCGCCAATGCACCGCCTGAACCACCTTCACCAATGATGGTGGCGATGATCGGGGTGTTGAGTTTTGCCATTTCAAATAAATTACGGCCAATCGCTTCAGATTGTCCACGTTCTTCAGCTCCGATACCAGGATAAGCACCTGGGGTGTCAATAAAAGTGAATACAGGTAATTTAAATTTTTCTGCCACTTTCATTAAACGCAAAGCTTTACGATAACCTTCTGGGCGCGGCATGCCGAAATTACGCATCGAACGCTCTTTGGTATCTCGGCCTTTTTGGTGGCCAATGACCATGCAAGCGGCCCCATCAAAACGAGCCAAACCGCCGACAATGGATAAGTCATCGGCATAAGAGCGATCACCATGCAATTCATGAAAATCGGTGAAAATGCCATTGATGTAATCTTGCGTGTACGGGCGTTGCGGATGGCGCGCGACTTGAGACACCTGCCAAGAGTTGAGCTTTGAATAAATGTCTTTGGTTTGCTCATCGCTCTTTTTCTTTAAGCGAGAAATTTCCTCAGAAATATCCACGGCAGAATCACTCTGCACCAAGCGTAACTCTTCAATCTTGCCTTCCAGCTCGGCAATCGATTGTTCGAAATCTAAAAATGTTGGTCGCACATTTGCTCCTTATTGACAACGGTTCACAATGTGAATTGTTATGGTTGATTCATTGCTGATTGTGTGATGACGGCATTTTAACAAAAGCCATTGATTTAAACCAGCGAACGAACGTGCATTTCAATATAAAATTCAATTGATGCATGTTCGGGTGTTTTTAATTAACGTTGAGAAGCTGAGAAATACTTTCGTTGTTGCCAAATCAAACCCAACAACACAAACCAAACGATGCCGCCGAGTACTTTCGTGATGAATTCTACGCTAAAAAAATTCCATTGCATGGGTAAACCAAATGCAATAAAAGGAAACACAAGTGAATCAACTGCAGCACTCAACAAATTGGAGCCATTCACTCGCAGCCAATGGCTGTTATGGCGTAAAGCGTGATAAACCAAAAAGTCGATAAAACCCGCAGCAGCAAAGGCTGTAAATGAGGCAAGCGCCACTTGAGCAGCATCTTTGTTAATGACATAGCTTGCAACAGAACCTGCAAAAATCAAAGCTGGCATCTTCCAAAACAAGCCTCGGTGCTCCCAAGCATCGTGTAGCTTGTCCCGAATCGCCATATCGAAACCGATCATCAAGAAACAAATCACGCCGTCCACAATCAATAACTGCTTCATGTCTTCACCTTGCATGAAGTGCGCAAAGGCAAGGTTGGCGACAACGACCGTCAGCAAATACAGCAAACTGAATAAATTAATCATTTTTTCCTTTTATGACCATCAAAAAAATCAATCACCACAACCAGCAAACACTTTGGTAACACATCCGTTCGTGGCGATGCGTGATATTTACTTAACAAGAACAAAACATTGAAGTTTTTATACACGAATAAACAACAGGTTTTAATACACAATAGGCTCAGGAGAGATTCTCACCGCAAACTTGGCAAAAACACCATCACTGATGCGTTGTGCCAAAGCCATTAAATCACGACCTTGACCGCCACCATGATGCACCAACACCAGCGCTTGCTTTTCATACACGCCCACTGCACCATCGCGCATGCCTTTATATCCCGCCTGCTCTACCAACCAACCCGCAGCAATTTTAACCGACGCATCGGCTTGAGGGTAGTTTGGAATGGTTGGAAAAGAAGCTTTTAACCTCTCAAGCTGTTGAACAGAAACAATTGGATTTTTAAAGAAGCTGCCCGCATTGCCAAGTACCGCGGGGTCAGGTAATTTACTTTGGCGAATCGCAATGATCGCTTGAGCGACGTGCTTTGCCTGAATCGACTCACTTCCAGCCAAAGATGTCGCCATGGCCGCAACATCCCCATAAGCCATTTTTGGCCGCCATTGACTCGCATCCTTGAGCAACTTAAACACAACTTCTGTGATGATGTAGCGGGATTGTGGTTGACCACTCACTATCAACCATTCCTTTTTAAACACACTGTCGCGGTAAGCAAAGCCACACTCAGCATTGCTTAAATGCACCCAGACGTGTTGTGCGCGATCCCACGCCTTCACATGATCAATGGTGTCTTTGACCTCAACGCCATACGCGCCAATGTTTTGTACTGGACATGCCCCAACTGAGCCAGGGATGAGTGCTAAATTCTCCAAACCAAGCCAACCCCGTTCAATGCAATGCATGACCCAATGGTGCCACACTTCACCTGCAGCCACAGCCACACGAATATGAGACGACGACTCATCCATGATGCGAATGCCTCGTTGGCGCATGTGCAACACCGCACCCGTGACATCACGGGTCAGGACGAGGTTACTGCCGCCACCCAATACAAAACAATCCATGTGAGCTTGCTGGAGGTCATTGTTTTGAAAAAATGCAGCCAAATCATCATCAGCATCAATCGCTAAATAATTGACTGCATGAGCGGTGAAACCCATGGTGTTGTATTGGGTCAGATCAACATTGTGTTGCATGGAAGAAAGAGTCATGTTTACTTTGATAAAATTCAAATGGTCTCGTATTATATCAATCAGGTATAATTCAACCATGATTTATTTTATGCAATTCATCGCAAATTTGTTTAAACATCCTATTCGAGGAAAAAATGCCATCATTTGACACCGTTTTAAAGGCCGATGCAGTCGAACTGCGCAACGCAATTGATCAAACCAACAAAGAAATCACAGGTCGTTTTGATTTCAAAGGTTCAAGTGCCAAAGTCGAGCTGAAAGAATTTGACATCACAATTCATGCAGACTCAGAATTTCAGCGCGAGCAAGTGCTGGATGTCTTGCGCAACAAATGCACCAAACGCAATGTAGACCCTAAGTTTTTAGTTGAAGAAAAAGTCGAAAAAATGTCGGGTGACAAAGTCAAGCAACTGATTAAAGTTAAAAATGGTGTGGCACAAGACGATGCGAAAAAAATTGTTAAGGCCATAAAAGACAGTAAAATCAAAGTACAAGCCTCTATTCAAGGCGATGCGGTGCGTGTCACAGGCGGTAAGCGCGATGATTTGCAAGCCACCATGGCGTTATTGCGCAAAGACATGGATGATTTGCCCCTGACTTTTGACAATTTCCGCGATTGATCTTAAGGTCCGAGAATGATAAAAGGCACAGTATTTGTGCCTTTTATCATTGAGACTCATGAAGCAACCTCTTCAATCAAATGTTCAACCCTTCAGACAACGCCACACAAAAATCAGAGTCAAACTCAACAGTACGAGCAAAGACCATTGAGGAATACCCAGACCCAAAACCAAAGGCAGTTTAGCACCGCACATCCCTGTTGCCATGAACATGTCTGGCCACCAATGCGCGGTTGGTAAATCATTAACAAAGTTTTGAACGGGATCAATGCCGCACTCAAACTTAGGTTGCATCAATTTCCAGTTGTGATAAGCCGCAACACCGACAGCACAACAACCCGTAAAAGCGGCAATGACATTCATCGGTTTACTGAGCGTGCCTTGAATGAGTCCTACTAAAGAAAAAATAGCCAATGCCCAAAAGCCAAAGCGTTGCATGATACACAATGGACAAGGTGCCAAATCTTTGATGTTTTGCAAGTACCACGCAGCCCCTAATGCCGCGACACTTAATAAAAAAACCAGTGCGTAACTGAAGCGATATGTGCTCGCACGGGGAGTAAAAATATTTTTGCTTTTTAATGTTTTATTCATAAAATGATCTTAAAAGCCGATTTAACGTGATAACCAATGCAATTATACGTCAGAAACATCGAGAAACATGAGCTAAATATACGTAAAATTCATATTATGATTTTATCTCACCATTTTATTTGTAAATCTTAATATCGAAAGCGATTTATTGTTTAAATAAATACGCTTTATAACGAATTTTAAATAAACAAAAAACAATACTTTTCATTTGTATTAGGACAAACCCTCATACAATTTTTTCGAAAAACATGAAAACAATCTCCCTTTGATTTTCATCGATTATAATTAATCCATCAATAAAACAACCAAAGGACACCATGACTGCTCGCTTAGACCAAATCACAACCCGAACAGGGGATGATGGCACAACCGCCCTTGCGGATGGTTCTCGTCACTCAAAATCGGCTCCTCGATTTATGGCAATGGGTGATGTTGACGAGTTAAACTCACACATTGGGTTGTTGCGCAGTCGTTTACGCGCACATGTGAACAAAGCAGATCGTGAGTTGGATGCCTTTCTCATTGAAATCCAACACCATTTATTCGAAATTGGCTCTGAATTGGCAGTTCCAGGCATTGTTTTTCTAACCAAGGGTGCTGTGAATGGCCTCGATGAGTGGAGCGTGAAGTCCAATGCAACCCTCCCCCCATTAAAAGAGTTTATTCTGCCCAGTGGCGTGTTGGCGGCCAGTCAAGCGCATGTGTGCCGAAGTGTGGCTCGGCGTGCGGAGCGAAGTATGGTGGCATTGGCACAAGTTGAAACGATGAATGATGCATGTGCCCAATACCTCAATCGATGCTCCGATGTTTTTTTCATCATGGCGCGCGTGCTGAATCAAAATGCCCAACATGCCGAGACCTATTGGCGTGGTAATCGTTTATGAACATGAATTTTTCATAAGCACTGAAAAAATGTTGCATCGTAAAGGACACTATGAACACATACTCACAAACCGACAAACGCACCATTGCATTTTTGGGTCTGGGTGTTATGGGTGCGCCCATGGCTGGGCACTTGGCTCATGCTGGCCATCGTGTGGTGGTTTACAACCGAACAACTGAGAAAGCCATGGCGTGGTGTGATGCCCATGCGACATTCGATGTCAGTTATGCCAAAACACCCGCACAAGCTGCTATTGATGCTGATTTCATCATGAGTTGTCTTGGCAATGATGACGATGTGACGCAAGTGTTGCTTGGAGATGAACACGTCGACGGCGCATTTTCCAGCGCACGGCCAGATGCGATTTTTTGCGACCACACCACGGCCAGTGCAACCCTTGCACGCGAATTGTATGTGCTTGCTGAAGCAAAACAATTGCATTTTATTGATGCCCCTGTTTCTGGCGGTCAAGTGGGTGCAATTAACGGACAATTGACGATCATGTGTGGCGGAAGTTCAACTGCATTTGAGCTCGCACAGCCGATCATGTCTGCATATGCGCAAGCAGTGACGCTGATGGGTGTGTCGGGTTGCGGTCAACTGACAAAAATGGTCAATCAAATTTGTATCGCAGGTCTCTTACAAGGCTTATCTGAGGCCATTGCTTTTGGTGAAAAATCAGGTTTGGACATGGAGAAAGCTTTGCAAGTCATTGGCAAAGGTGCTGCACAGAGCTGGCAACTCAATCACCGAGGTTCAACTATGCTGCAAAATAAATTTGATTTTGGTTTTGCGGTCGATTGGATGCGCAAAGACTTGGGATTGGTGTTTGATGAAGCAGCAAAGATTGAAGCCAGCTTGCCCATTACCACCCTCATTGATGGCTTTTATAAAATCATACAACAACAAGGTGGTCAACGTTGGGACACGTCCAGTTTAATCACTTTACTTCATCAACAGGATGATCATCCATAACATCGTTTGCAGCCTGCTCATGGTCGAGTGTATTGCTGTGCATCGTTTGCTGAGCTTGTTTCACCGCATGCGATACACTTAATCGGCTCAAAGCAACATGCTGCCACGGTGTTGCCCCATTGCCCTGAGTCAGCAGCTCATACACCGCCTCTTTTAACCGAGCCAAGATCAAATGATTGTGGTTGTGTTCAAAAGACACCATCAGCTCATTAAGGCTTTCAAGTGTTGTGCTATCCAAATCTGGGGTTTCTTCTAGGCTTAGGATCACCGTAACGACAACATTGTTTAAAGATTTAACACGCCGTTGAATCTCCGCCACCACGCGCTCAATGTTCGCGAAAAATAAAGGTTCATTCGGTCTAAGTATCAAAATGTTTGGGATCGTGTGCACATCATTGCTTGATGCCAAAGTCAAATAATCATGGCCATCACGGTAGCATCCCAGCTCGGACAAACTGGAGCTTGAAAACCGTTTAAGGGTCATCAATAAGCTGATGCCAATCGCCACCAATAGGCCATCCAAGATCCCCAATACCAACACACTTCCAATCGCAAACAACACTATAAAGCGATCACGCTGCCATTTAAAATAGGGTTTCAACTTATTGAGGCTCAATGAATGGCTCACCGCATGGATCACGATGGCAGCCAAAATGGGTTCTGGCGTGTATGCCAGCCACGGCAACAAAAACAACAACATCATCAATACGCATAATGCAGCGACCAATCCCGCCCATCGGCTGGCCGCACCCGCACTTTCATTTGCCGCAGTGGCCGAATAACCCGCCCCAACAGGCATGCCATGAAATGCGCCTGAAACCAAATTAGACACGCCCAAAGCAAACAAATCTCGGTTGGGATCGACCTCATCTTTGTGTTTGGTGGCAAAGGTGCGGATTGAGCTGTAAGATTCGGCATAAACGATCAACAGCATCGCCACACCTAACTCAAGTAAACGCATCCAATCGCTGTATGAGAGCCTGCCCACGGAAGGCGCATTCAGTTGAATATCAATGTTGCCAATCAAGTGAATGCCATGGTTTGACAGTGGAGAAAAATACCCCAGCAGTATACCCAATGCGATGACAATCAAACCCGCAGGAACATATCGATAGCGAGACAGCCATTGAATTAAGAACAGAGCCCACACCCCCAATGCAAAACCAAACCAATTCCACTGAAAAAAGTCCCCAATCAAAACAAACACATAACGGGGCACATCGGTATAGGTTGGTTTCACATCCACAAACAAAGCAAACTGATGCACGGTGATGACAAATGCCAGAGCAAAAGAAAAGCCACGCAAAACAGGTTTGGCAATAAAATCCGTGATGCTGCCGACCTTAGCCATCGCCGCCACAATAAACATCATCCCAGTGACCATCACCAAACCATAGGCAAACACCATGCGCAAGGTCGCATCTTCACCAGTCAAAGGCAATACAGACGCTGCGAGCAAAGCAGCCGAAGATGAGGTGGCCGATACAATGGCAAAGCGGCTGTTACCCAACACCCCGTAACACAGCAAACCCGCAAACAAAGCAACAATACCCGACTGCATGGGTAAATTACCAATGCGTGAGTAAGCCACAGCTTCAGGCAAAAGCAAGCCTGCAATAGACAAGCCCGCCACCCAATCGGATGGATTGAGCATGCGAGTCAGCATGTGGCGCAAAATGAAGAAACGACTGGGCACAATGAAAACTTTCAGAAGATAAGCCCAAACGATTGTCAGCAGTGCGTTGAATGGGCAGTATTTTATGTTTTATTTATGCCTATTTAACCATAGATGGCATAGGTCATGATGTCCATTTTGCCTCTTAAAAACCAAAAGACAGCGCCACCCGATAAGTGATGAAAGAAGCAAGATAAGCCAATGCAAATAAATAACCTGCTGCAATCAAAGGCATTTTCCAGCCACCAGTCTCTCGTTTGATTGTCGCCAAAGTGGATAAACACTGAGGTGCAAACACAAACCAAGCCAACAAAGACAACGCTGTCGCCATTGACCATTGTTGAGCAATGATGGGCATGAGTGCCCCGCCATCATCACCGCTGGACAATGCATAGACCGTTGCCAAAGAGCTCACAAGCACCTCGCGCGCAGCCAATCCAGGCACCAAAGCAATACTGATTTGCCAATTAAAACCAATCGGTGCAAAAAGTACGTTCAGCCAACGTCCTAAAGTCCCTGCAAAACTATATTCAATCGCCGTACCCGTTGCACCATCTGGCGCATTTGGAAAACTGGCTAAAAACCACATCACAATGGTCAAAGTCAAAATAATACCACCCACACGCCGCATGAAAATCTCGACCCGCTGCCACAAACCAATGGCTAAATTACGCACATTAGGCCAATGGTAATCGGGCAATTCCATCATCAATGTGCGCGTGTGTTTATGCTGACCAAATTGTTTCAACACCCAAGCCACTGAAAATGCGGCAAATATACCCGCAAAATACAGCACAAACAACACAATCCCTTGCAACTCGACACCATAAAATACGGTTTTTTGTGGAATGAATGCCCCAATCAACAAGGCATACACAGGCAAACGTGCAGAGCAGGTCATCAGCGGTGCAATCAAGATGGTCACCAGCCGATCGCGGGAGTTGGGAATCGTGCGTGCCGCCATAATTCCAGGAATCGCACAAGCAAATGAAGACAGCAAAGGGATGAATGATCGCCCTGACAGCCCCACACTGCCCATTAAACGATCCAATAACAAAGCCGCACGAGGCAAGTAGCCCGACTCTTCGAGCAATAAAATAAAGAAAAACAAGATGATGATTTGCGGCAAGAAGACAATCACCCCACCCAGTCCAGCAATCAGGCCATCCACAACAAAACTCTTGATGATGCCCTCAGGCAAAATTGAACCCACCCACTCACCCGTGAGCGAGGTCAGTTTCTCGATCAAATCCATTGGCGCACTGGCCCATGAAAATACAGCTTGAAAAACCAAAAACAGCACCACAGCCAAAACCAATGACCCCCACAGTGGATGCAAAAATACTTTATCCAGTTGGTCGGTTGGCAGATGAGGCACGGCATCATCCAATTTAATGTTGTGTAAAATTGTGCGCACGCGAGCTTGATCGCTTTGACTTTGATCCAACTCATCGACCATGCTTGGGGCATTTGTGCTTGGTTTTAAAGTGGCTAAACCATTTAAGGTATGTTCCAAACCCCTTGCGCCATCCGCTTTGACACCCACGGTACTCACAACAGGCAAGCCCAATTCTTTGGACAAAGCATCCAAATCAATGTGGATGCCACGCCTTGCAGCCACATCCATCATGTTCACCGCCACCACAATCGGCAACCCCATGCTTTTCACACCAAGCACAAGGCGCAAACCACGGCGAAGGTTGGTTGCATTGACCACGCAAATCACCCAATCGGGCTTCTTTTCGCCTCGGGCCTTGCCCGCCAACACATCACACGTCACTTTCTCATCTGGGGAGCGGGGGTATAAACTGTAAGTGCCTGGCAAATCCAGAATACGCAGTTTTTTACCATCCTTCAGTTCATATGAACCCTCTTTACGCTCCACCGTGACACCAGCATAATTGGCAACTTTTTGGCGACTGCCGGTGAGTAAATTGAACAAAGCGGTTTTACCGCAATTTGGATTCCCAACAAGTGCAACCAATGTGCCGCTGGGGTAAAACTGAATGGGGGTTTGATTCATATTGAACAACATCTAACGGTATAAAATTGCATTAAACAAAAAAACAAGCCAATCAAAAAAATGATTTATTTAATCACTCAGATTAATGCTGTCACCTCAACACATGCGGCCTCTTCTGGATGCAAAGCAAAAGTGGATAAACCAATGCGCACCACCAAAGCACCACCTGAGATTAAAGGTCGTTTTAAAATCATTGCATGCTCGCCTGCAATAAAACCAATGTCCTCGAGCCAATGCACCCATTCTGAAGGGGCTTTAAAGGCATGAACGGCACGCACAATCAACGGTTGATTTAAAGATGCTTGATCTAAAGTCATGTGGGTGCGTTGCATGTTTAAGCCCTACTTGCGAGATGGTTTAAGATAAGACGAATGATAACACTTTTCACTTGCCCTATCAGGTCTTTTAAATATTGGGGATATTATCGGCCATCGCGTTGTCACTCACCTTCACATCAAATTTCAATGAAACCTCATCAAAGCAGCCGTTGTATTTAAGAAAATCACATTTTTTATTTCATTCATTTCATCAATTGGATGCCAACCACCCATTGAGTACGAGACTGATTAAAGAAACTGTTGCGCTTGCACTTAACCCAATCGACCCGCCTGCATCTTGTTCATAACGATCACCAGCCAAACCATGCACGTATACCGCCAAGCTTGCCGCTTCAAATGGTGGCACACCCACAGCCAGTAACGCAGCAATCACACCTGACAACACATCCCCCTGGCCTGCGACCGCCAAAGCACTGCCCCCCGAGGTGTTGACCCGAAATGATCCATTGGGTTTTGCAATCACCGTTCCTGCCCCCTTGAGCACAACCACACTGGCGTATGCTTTGGCCAACTGTTGAGCTGCCAGCACACGGTTGGCTTGGATTTCAGCGGTTGAGCAAGCCAATAAACGAGCCGCCTCGGTTGGATGTGGCGTTAATATGGCACGTGCCTGATTTTGTTGTAATTTATATTTAAATTCAGCCTGTTGCGCCATAATATTCAAGGCATCTGCATCAATCACCATGGTGGTTTTATCGGCACTGAGCACAAGGTCAAAAGCTGTTTGAAATACCTTGTGTGCAGCGTCATCTTGCCCCAAACCTGGGCCAATTGCCACCGCTGTTGCTGCACTCACATCGCTTAAAGCTTGGCGAATCATGAGCTCGGGTGCCGCAGGATCCACAGCCAAGCGTTCATCCAACACATTTAGCCACACTTTACCCACACCAGCAGACAAAGCTGCACGTCCAGCAAGTAAAGCAGCACCCAGCATGCCTTGATTGCCGCCCACAATGGCGACACTGCCAAATCGACCTTTGTGGCTGTTGCGTGGACGAATCAACAACGAGCGCGCCATGCGGTGATTTAAATTCAATTCACCCAAAGACTCAGGCGATTTTGTCCCGCAATCGAGGTCACCATTAACCCAACCCAAATCAGCCAAATGAACATGTCCAACGGCATCCGCCCCATCCGCCATCCACAAACCCGATTTATGCCCTAAAAAAGTCAAGGTGTCACTTGCTTGAATCAATGCACCTGCTGCACAACCTGTGCCCGCATCCAAGCCAGAAGGCACATCCAATGCCAAAATGGGTGCATTGACCGCATTTAATTGTTCAATCAACGCAGTCAAAGGTGGGCTGGGTGCGCGACTCAAGCCAATGCCCAATAAACCATCAATGATCAAATCGGGGGTGTTTTGGATGTTACTTAAATCAGAGAAATGCTCAATCAAGTTCATGCCCGCAGATCGACACAACTCGAAAGCCTTTTGCGTTGCAGGGCTTACAGGCACGGCAATGACAATACCAGTGACATCAAAACCACGCTGGTGCAGCCGATGGGCTGCAAACAAAGCATCCCCGCCATTGTTTCCAGCACCTGCGGCCACCCAGATGCGGCAAGTCACAGGATAGCGCGCAACCACCCAATCAACAACCTCATTCGCTGCGATATCCATCAAATCAACGTGCTCATGTTCTGCTTGACGCTCTATTGCCCGTAAAGCATCAAGGTCAAAGATTTTAAGTGAACCCTGCAATTGATCGCTGCTTTTTTGCCTCATGCCAACGCCTTTAAATGTTGAAAGTGTGTCAATGAAGCCGTATCGGTCATTGATGCTTTGAGCTTTTTACCACTAAACCCAGTTTGCCGCAATCACAGGATTCAAAGCGGTTTGATAGCTGGAGGGTAAAGTAGTTTGTCCAGCAGCAGGCGGCGAAAATGCAGACATGGCCGCAACCAAAGCATTCACGTTGCCATCCGCCAATGTCTTGCCTCCTGCAGTGATGGACTCGACATGGTTGGCACTGCTGACATACCAATTCTTAATGGTGACTTTATCTGTGGTGCCAATCACACTCACCACCAAATCATTGCCCGTATGGGTCAACCAGAGTTGGCTGTTGGTCACACCGGTTTGGAATGCCAAGGTGTCGCTGTTGCCCACCGTTGCATCGGCATCGGTCAATGTGTCTTGACCATCGCCACGATTAAATTGGTAGGTGTCATTGCCAGTGCCACCAAATAAGGTGTCATTGCCTAGGCCTGCGTACAAAGTGTCGTTACCACCATTGCCCACCATAAAATCATTGCCCGCTTGTCCGACCAAAGCATTGGCATACACGCTGCCATTCAAGGTGTCGTTGCCGAGTCCGCCACGGAGGTTTTCAATATTGTAAAAGATGTCCAAGCCTGCACCCACGGTGTTTTGCTGGGTCGCAAGGCGCAAATCAACGCTGACAGCCGCAGTTGAGTCGAAGTAGTCCGCCCAGTCATTGCCATCCCCCCCACTTAAGTTGTCATTGCCCAAACCACCATTCAGGATGTCGTTGCCAGCCCCACCGATGAGGTTGTCATTGCCTGCATTACCAAACAGAGCGTCGTTCCCAGCTTGACCATCAAGCACATTGTCTGAGGCATTGCCTTTCAGATTGTCGTTGGCACTGCCAGCACGAACGTTTTCAATGTTTGTGAGGGTATCTGAACCACCCGCACCCGTGACTTGAACCGTTGTGATGTTCAAATTGACATTGACACTGGCCGTCATGTCGACATAATCGGCCCAATCGATCCCATCGCCACCATTCAATACATCGTTGCCTAAACCGCCACGCAACGTGTCATTGCCTGTACCACCATCCAGAGCGTCGTTGCCCGCAAAACCCAGCAAGGAGTCGTTGCCCGCCATGCCTTTAAGCGTATTATTTTCGGCACTCCCTTTCATTTGATTATTCAACGCGTTACCCATTCCACTTAAAGCACCGGAACCAGATAAAACCAAGTTTTCAATATTATCGTTCAGCGTACAGTTTGCACTGGCCTCAACGCAATCCAATCCAGCGTCAACCACCTCAATCACAGCATCACCCACATTGTCAAAATAGTAATAATCATCACCATTTCCACCAACCATCACATCTGCACCCACTTGACCGTTGAGTGTATCGTTCCCCTCTCCTGCATACAAGCTGTCATTCCCAGCCCCACCTTTAAGCCAATCATTGCCTGCGTTGGTGTGAATTTGATTGTCAAGTGCATTACCGATCACGGTGTCATTGCCACTACCAGACACCGCATTTTCAATCAAGGTACCAAAGCCAATAAAGCTCTGACCTGCAGACAAAATACTCACTGCTTTACTTCCAATAAAGTTCCAACTGCCTGGGTTCAAATTAACACTTACATTTTGAGTTTGGCTGTTTGCATCAAAGACATCCACGCCAGCCCCATCCCACACGTAATGATCAGTGAAGTTAGCATCACTGAAAGCATATGTATTGTTTTCTGAACGTTGCGAAGCGTTAACACCATAAAAATAATGCAAAGTGGCTAAATCATACATTCGAACTGTATTTTTATTGGCTTGCCAGAGGCTGTTGTAGCTCATCGCGGAATAAGTTGTACTGTCTTCACTCGTTGGTAAAGTATCTGTATCTTCAAAGGGGTGTTTTAAGCCCAAAGCATGACCTATTTCATGAATCAACACGTCAAAGGATCCATCCAATTGATTCAAATTAGAGATGGTGTTTTTGATATGAATATCTCCTCCTTTAGAAGAATCAAAAGGATAGTTGGCGTATCCTGCATAAGCGGCATAACCCGCAGTGCTTAAATCATCACGAAAAAATCTCAATTGCACGCTTGTTGAGTCAACCACCTCAACAAAAGTTAAATTGACGAGCTGGGCGTATTTTTGCAAAGCCTCTCGAATCGCCGTTTTTTGTTCTTCGGTATACAGTTCAAAACCAACCTCACCGCCATCAGCATTTAAAGCGAAACTGTAGTTCAATGTTTGGCCTTGCCCTATAGCCCCCCACGTGTATTTAGAATCTAAAGCACGAATGAAATAAGGAAGCGGTTGTGCATCATTCGTATAAACGGTGTTTTCAATCCCCGTTGTCCTCACGCCATTCACTGAGATATAAGCTGTATCCGCAATGCCATTGCTATCATAAATCTGGTCACCGATGTCATTGATATAATAAATATCATTGCCATCACCACCGAATAAAACGTCATTACCATCTCCGCCATTTAAAACATCATTCCCAGCTCCGCCATATAAGGAATCATTACCGGCTCCACCTAACAGTGTGTTGTTTCCAGATGAATCATACAAGTAATCATCACCGTCTCCACCATCAGAAGCATCATTACCGTACCCACCATACAAAGTATCATTACCAAGGCCACCCAATAAAGTGTCATTTTTAGTTTGGCCATTAATGAGGTCGTCGCCCTCTTTGCCATCAATGACATTAAAGCCATCCCATCCACTGATGATGTCATTGCCTAAAGTGCCAATGGTTGTTGCCGTGTTGTTGTATAACTCATTGAGGTCCCAAATAACGCCATCGCTGAACTTAAAATTTTCAATAGCCCTCCCAGAAGGCCAGTAAATCATCTCAGAAATCGTAATGGAGTTGTTTGTTCCATATAAAATGATCAAATCTTTGCCGTTGTTTCCAAGCTTAAAAAAAACCTCAGTTGATTTAACATCAGTAAACTCAATGGTATCACTACCTGCATTTTCCTTAACGACATCATTACCATCTCCCTTAGAAAAACGATAGGTGGTGTTGCCCAAAGCAGTACCCCAAGGCAAATACCCATTTAAAGTGTCATCACCTGCCAAACCAATAAGCGTGTCATCACCACTTGACCCAAGGGTGTCCGCATTATTCGTTCCCAGTACAATCATTTCATCTCTCCTTTTGGACCGCTTTCATATTTCATTCGCCTATTTCAATGAAAGAGGACACAAATTTAAGAGAAAGCTAAGCCACATTTTTATAGAAATTAACCCAAATTTACATCTCAGCCAATAAGTCGGATCGCGCAGCAGAGATCAAACACAGATCATCTGCATCCATTCGTTGTGCCGCATCAATCTCCAAGCATTTTAAGATGTCATGTGCAGGTAACACTAAATTGGTGAGCGGTGGAAATTTTAAGTTCTTAATCGTTTTAGTTGTTTTTCCTGCCATTAATAATCGATAGGCGATTGCATTATGGGGTAGCAATGGCAAGCCACCTGGTAGGTTTTGTTCTTTAAACCATGCCGCAGTTTGCCAAGACGAAGCATAAATTCGCATGGTTTCCGCATTGGTCAAAGCAAACTGATCGCCAACTACCATTTTTACCGTCGGATGTAACCTTAATACATCGTCTAAGTAGGCCGTGTCACGGTCAGCGTCATAAAATACCTTATCCCAATCAACTGGCGCTGCATAGGCCAACGGTTTATCTGGTCGAATGCGAATGATGTAGTCATAATTTGCAAAATTCGTAGCCAGCTCATGGCAAGCATGGATCTTATAGTACATCTTCTGGAAGTTATTGAAGCTTGCAAACTGTGCTTGCGTGTCATCCTCAACCACCACGTGTTCTGTCCCAAAAAAAAGACGTAATTCATCTGTGGTGGCTTGTGTGGGGTCGTTGAGCTTGGCGAACAACGTGGGATACTTTCTCTGCATGATGCTCATGTCGCATGTCATCAGTATATTTTTGTAAGCTTCAGAGAATGCTGATGGAAAAACCCGTTGTGCGTGAGATAAGATAGGCTCCCTATAGCCACCAATATTGCGCCACGTATGTACAAACACATCTGGCGATAGGTCTTTGATGATGGTGTTTTTAAGGGTTTCAAAGGCTTGCTGATAGCCACGAAGTTGCCCTGAAATGCACAAAGCGACTCGTGGCTTCGTTTTTTTAGAGGGCATAGCATTGCGCATACAGTTTTTGTTGTAATTAAACTCAGCCAAATGCTTGTTTACAATAAAAAAAGAAGCTGCTTTGGCTTTGTCAAATAGAAAAATATCTTTCGACGGTGGTAGAGTAGCGTCACTTTTTTTCAGATCTTGATTGATTTTTTGTAGTAAGAAAAGTGCTTGAGCCGTGGTTAATTTTTGTTGCTGGATTTCGTTTAAAATTAAAAAAGTAAAAACATTTTCACTTGAATGCAGTCGCTCAATATCTAAGCACTCGTATAAAACATCATAACCATAGAACTTTTTTATCGCATCATGGAACGTACAGATTTCTTCAAAAGAGTACAACATAATGTTTTGCGACAGAAATGATTTTACCTCATCTTTGAGTGCTTCTATACCCAGTATGGCCACGCTGGGACATAGGTTTTTAGTAAGTGGGTTGGTATTTATAAAGCCATACAGTTTATCGGCTAAAATAGGCTTAACAACACCCGTAAAGTGTGGCCTATTGAACAACATCAACTCGACTAGGATAAACGAAAAATCTTCATGTTCAAACAAATGTGAAAATAGACTCATGTCTGTCACTGCATCGGGTGCGCAGATAAAAGCTCGTAAGAGACCAATACTAAGGCTTTCTTCTACATTGTGGGTGCACAATTTCTCCCACGCATAAATGGCTTTACGCCATTGCTTGTTGGCCAATACAGCACGGATATAGTATTCGAGGCGCACGCTATCGGGCTCAGATGAGTCCAGAGCGCTCGAGCATATCTCTTCAACCTCTGCATACTCTTTTCGAAGCAACATTTGTTTAAGTTCTTCGCTCAACTCAGTCATCATTATTTCTCCCTTAATTTTTCTAAGTAAAGCATCACGAGACTTTAAGTCGTATTATTTAAACAGTGAGTTTGCACGGCAGCCACGAAAGGGCTTATATTTTTAGCATATTTCCTCAACGAGCCGCACCAATACTTGATATCCAAAAAAGCTTACCGTTCTTTCAAACTGTCATGCCCATACTGCATCAAAGGACTTAAGAAATACTCAATCACCCGGCGTTGATTGGTTTTAATTTCAGCAGACACCGCCATACCAGGAGAAAGTTTCACATCTGTGCCATCGATATTCAAGCTGGATTTGTCCATTTTAATACGTGACATGTAGACCAAACCGCGTTTCTCATCGTTGATGGCATCGTGTGACACCGAAACCACTTTGGCATGAATCGTGCCATATTTGGTGTATTGGAAGGTTTCAACTTTGATTTCAGCCTCTTGCCCTTCTTTAACGAAGCCAATGTCTTTGTTTTCAATGTAGGCTTCAACTTCCAATGGGTTGTCATGCGGCACAATGATCATGACCGCTTGAGCCTCAGACACCACGCCGCCAACAGTGAACACCGCCAATTGTTGTACCGTACCGTCCACAGGTGATGTGAGTGTCATGAAACCATTGCGTGCTTCTGTTTTCAATACCTGTTGTTCGTATGTAGCAATTTTTTGCTGTGCTTCGGTGATGCTGTCTAAGCTGGTGCGACGGGTTTGGGCCGTCAACTCTGCTTTTTGCGCTTGTGCTTCGCGGATAGAAGCGCTGATTTCCTTGATGTGGCTGCGTTGAGCGGCAAGGTCGGCCGTTTGCTCAATTTGCACTTGCTCTTGTTCCATCGTCGCATGCTTTGAAATGAAACCATCCTCTTGCAGTTTTTTGTAGTCTTGCGCACGCTGAGCCGCGATGGGTGCGGTTTGTTCCAGTTTACGCACCTGTGCTTGTGTGGTTTGCACTTCAGCATTGCGTTGGGCAATGGTTGAGTCAATCCGTGCCAATTGGGCATTGTATTCAGCAAATTGCCCTGACACCAAGCTTTGTGCCTCTTGAAGTTTTTCTGCTGTGACCCCTTCAATGGGCGCGAGCCTCGGTGAAGTCCTTTGAGCAATTGCATTCAGTAGCGCTTGGCCTCGTGCATTTTGTAGGCGTGCTGCCATCAATTCATCTGCGGCTTGGGCTTGATCGGCTTGCGTGCCTGCAGTATCCAGCTCGATCAACACATCACCTGCTTTAACCTCTTGCCCATCTTTGACGTAGATCGCTTTGACTTTTGAGGTTTCAAGGGCTTGAATGGTTTTAATCCGGTCATTGGGTACAATTTTCCCTTGGGCTGTGGCGACCACGTCCACGTGACCAAAAATGGCCCACAACAGCGTGATTACCATGAACGCGATGATGAGCCACGCCACGATACGCGGGGCGGGTGATACGGGGGTGTCTTGCAAGGACAAGGCTGCGGGTAAAAACTCAGACTCAATGCTTTTTCGTTCGGGTGTTTCCAGCTCTTCGCGGTGTTCCCACGCCTGCCCAAATGCATCTCGATAACGTTTGATTAAATCGCCAAAGGCTTGTAAACGGTGCTTCATGACTGCGCTCCTTGTTGCAAGCGGTACAGGTAAGCATACGCGCCCTTCTCTTTTTGAATGAGGTCGTTGTGACTGCCCATTTCGATTATTTTCCCATGATCCATGACCACAATGCGATTGGCATCACGCACAGCCGATAAGCGGTGGGCAATGACAATGACCGTACGGCCTTTGCAAATCGCTTTCATGTTGTTTTGGATGATGCGTTCAGACTCATAATCCAACGCACTGGTGGCTTCATCAAAAATCAAGATCCGTGGATTGGTGATGAGTGCACGGGCAATCGCGATGCGTTGGCGTTGACCGCCAGACAAGCTGGAGCCGTGCTCACCGACCATGGTGTCGTAGCCCTCTGGCAATTCTAAAATGAACTCATGCGCACCCGCCAATTTAGCGGCTTGCATGACCACATCCAACGGCGCACCTGGTTGCGTTAAGGCAATGTTTTCGCGAATGCTGCGATTAAATAACATATTTTCCTGTAAAACCACGCCAATTTGACGACGCAAACTGGATGAATCAACCAAAGCCAAGTCGATTCCATCCACCAGCACACGACCACTTTCAGGCACATACAGGCGTTGAATGAGTTTGGTCAGCGTACTTTTCCCAGACCCTGAACGACCAACAATGCCCAACACCTCACCTGCACCGATGTCAAGGCGCACTTTTTTCAGCACTTCCTGACCATCTGGGCGATAGCGAAACACCACATCATCCAAAGTCACGCGCCCGGAAAGACGTGGTAACGCACTTTTATTGCCTGCAATTTCGGTGCGTGTATTAAGAATATCCCCGAGCCGTTGAATCGAAATACCGACCTGTTGAAAGTTTGTCCACAACTGAGCCAAACGCATCACAGGCTGCGCCACTTGACCTGCCAGCATGTTAAAGGCAATCAATTGCCCCACCGTGAGCTGGTTATCAATCACCAAACGCGCACCCACATACATTGTTGCCACTGTCACCAGCTTGCTGACCAAACTCACACCGCTGTTGGCGATGGTGCTGATATTCGCCGTTTTAAAGGTGGTGCTCACATAATGTGCAAGCTGTTTGTCCCATTTGCGCGTCCAATGCGGCTCAACTGCCATTGCTTTGACCGTATCAATGCCTGTGATCGTTTCCACAAGAAATGCTTGATTCTCTGCACCTTGATTGAATTGATCATTCAAGCGGCGGCGCAACACAGGCGTAAACGCCATAGACAACAAGAAATAACACGGTAACGAAATCACCACAATCAATGTCAACCAACCGCTGTAGTAAAACATCACGCCCAAAAACACCACTGAGAACACCAAATCCAAAATCAATGTGACCACATTGCCCGTCAAGAATGAACGAATATTTTCCAACTCACGCACACGTGCAACCGAATCACCGACTCGGCGTGACTGAAAATATGCCATCGGCAATGCCAGCAAATGTCGAAACAATTTTGCACCCAGCTCCACATCAATCCGGCTGGTGGTGTGCGAAAACACATAGCTGCGCAAGCCCGTCAACACCACCTCAAACGTCACCACCACAAACAGCCCAATCGCAATCACATCAAGCGTCGTAAAGCCACGGTGCACCAGCACTTTGTCCATCACCACCTGAAAGAACATCGGTGTAATCAATGCAAACAGTTGCAAGACAAAGCTAATCAACAACACCTCACCCAACAATTTACGGTACTTGACCACCGCAGGAATAAACCACGTGAAATCGAATTTGGCCATATCGCCTGCCAATGAAGCACGCGATGTGAATAAAATCAAATCCCCATCCCAGCGCGCTTGAAGTTCCTCAATCGACAAAGACTCAGGCCGCCCGACAATGGGCGATTGAATCAGGACTTGGTTTTTATCAAAACGCGCCAAAATAAAGAACTGCCCATCTTTACCACGCGCCACCGCAGGCAATGGCGTTTTTTCCAGACGATCAAGGTTGATTTTGACCGCTTTAGCTTTTAATTCGAGTTGTTTGGCTGCAAGTAAGATTTCAGTCTGGCTGAAGGTGTGGTTTCTATCTTTGTATTGATGGCTGAGTTGGTCTGCATCCGCAGGCACACCATGCAATTGAGCCATGATGACCAAACAGGCAAGCCCCGTATCTACAGTGGGTTGATGAGAGTTTTGTGTGACATCGACCCCATCAGGTACTACGGGTGGATTGTTCGACATATTGAAGCCCTATAACTTTTTATTGTGAAATGTCAATTTTAATATACTTCTATGAAAAAAACCTATCTACTTCCATTTAAAAATTAAAGAATCAAGGGTTTCAACTTTAGTGGTGCTTAAATCATTGTAAGTTATGGTTTGTTGAATTTACATTTTTAAAAGCTTTTACTCACGAATCCCTAATCAGAAACAGACCGACCTGCAGCCATGCCGCTGGCCCATGCCCATTGAAAATTGTAACCACCAAGCCATCCCGTCACATCCACCACTTCACCAACGAAATACAGCCCTTCATGCAAGCGCGACTCCATTGTCCCACCGTTCAGCTCCTTCACCGCCACGCCGCCGCGTGTGACTTCAGCTTTTTTATAACCTTCTGTGCCACTTGGCATCAAACGCCATTGATTGACCTGCTGCGCCAATTGTTTCAATGCTTTATCAGGCACATCCGCCCATTTGTGTTTGGCTATTTTTTCAAAATCAGGCTTGCTCAAAAGGTGCGCCAACAGACGTTTGGGCAAATTGGGGACAAGCTGTGCCAATGCCGTATCCAACTGAACTTTAGCCCCCACTTTACCCTGACACAGCGCACACTCAAGGTCAACATCGGGTTGCAAATTCAAGGTAATCGCAGCACCCGCTTGCCAATAACTGGAAATCTGCAACACCCCAGGCCCGGTCAGGCCTTTATGACTGATTAAAACATCTTCATCAAAAGACATGTTTTTTTTGCCCTCCGCCGTGCCGATGCGCACAGGCAAAGCCAATCCTGCCAACTCAGTCCAGCCTTGCTTGCCCCATTCTGCAAAAGTCAAAGGCACCAAAGCTGGGGCAGTCGGTGAAATCGTGTGATTAAATTGTTCAGCCAAAGTGTAACCAAAACCACTCGCACCGATCGCTGGAATTGAGTACCCACCAGTGGCAATGATTAAATGTGCACATCGCCATGTCCCAGCCGTACTGGTTTCCAGCTCAAATCGCATCCCAGAACCATCATTCACGGCATGCACAGCAGTCACCGAACAGCCTGTACGCCATTGCACCCCGCCTTTTTCACATTCAGCAAAAAGCACATCAATGATGTTTTGTGCTGAGTCGTCACAGAACAACTGGCCTTTGTGTTTTTCATGGTAACGCACGCGGTGCTCACGCAACAAATTCATAAAATCACGCGCGGTATATTGGCTCATCGCAGAACGCACAAAACGAGGGTTTTGGGACACAAAATATGGAGACGCATCGCCCCCATCCAAAGCTGTATTGGTGAAATTACACCGTCCACCGCCAGAAATTCGAATTTTTTCCCCGATTTTTGTCGCATGATCCATCAATACCACTTTAACGCCACGTTGCCCAGCCACTGCGGCGGCCATCATTCCTGCTGCTCCCGCCCCGATGATGATGGTGTGAATACTTTGCTTCATAATTCTCTTTATCGTTCTTATTTCATAAAAAAGCTGTTATCAGTCCCTCCTGCAATCAGCAACGGGACATCACAACACAGTCCAAACCATTGTTTTCACAATTGCTTGGGTGAATCAACCTCAAGTAAATCAGCCTCAATTCATGAGAGTGTTTCAGGATGGCGTCCATGTTTAAGCATCAATTCCTCCTCATTCAACTGCTCATCATACGCAGTAACGAGGTTAAAATAGATTTGAACAGCATTTAAACTTTCCCAATGCGATTGATCTTTCACATGCACTTGCATGGATTCACCACCAAACCAAAATGGAAACACCCGATCCTCTTGAATGTAAGGCAAGAAATAGGGATAAGCTTGCCTCGCCACCTTAAATCTCGTTTCATAAAACATTTTCTGCATCTCATACTGTGTGAAAAAGCGAATGTGAGTCACATCCAACACCCCTGCTGGTTTGTAATGCCAAAATCCATTGGCCAGCTCATGAAAAATATGGATGTTGGCACAATTGGGTAAACTCACAATCACCTGTGCGTGCTCTGGCAGATGTTCGCGTAAAATTTGCAATGTCGACCATGGGTTGTACATGTGCTCAAGGACATCAAGCAACAATACAGTGTCCACTGATTTTAACAGCTCCAGTTCATCGCCCCCCCACGCCTCCATTGGTGATCGACTCACTTTATCCAAGCGGGTCTGCGCCACATCAGCGGTGATGGGATTGAGCTCACACCCCCATGCAAATGTCTCTGGAAAATCATGCTTGATCGTCCCACTGACCGCCCCCAAGCCACAGCCAATGTCCAAAATTCGTTTGGGTTGAAAGGAAAACATGCCTCGTATGTCTGTGCGCGGGTTATCAGGATATGCCTCCTCTTGTGTCCCTGAATTAGACAATGACTCCCAAACTTTTTTCATGCTCTCTTCCCCTGCTTCTATCATAAAAAACCTCATTAAATCAGCAACCGCATCTTATCATCAAACATCTCCTCCACCCAATGGTGTTTTGGTATTGGGGGGTATTTTTAAGGCCGTGTTCAACGGCACAACTTGAGCATAAACGGATCAACGATTTGACATTTCAGCAGACAACCGATCCTTCAAAAAATTAATGAATGCGCTGACCTTAGCCTGAGGTATCTTTCGTGGTGCATAAATAGCATGAATGTCTGCACTTGGTCCTTGCCACGACGGAAGCACTCGAACCAAGGTGCCCGCAACAATGTGTTTACTGACAGCCCACTCTGAGCGCAACAAAACCCCATGCCCTGCCAAAGCCCAATCAAGGGCAATCTCACCTTGATTGGTACTAAGTGAACCGCGAACCTTGATCGTTTCTTGGCTTTTACCATCTGTGAGCTGCCAATTGCTGAAGGTCGTCGAGTTTTCTCTCGTTACAATACAATTTAAAGTTTGCAGATCACGTGGCACCTTGGGCATGCCATATTTCTGCACATACGCAGGTGCAGCACATAACACACGTGGATTGTGTGCAAGCATCTTGGCGTGCAATCGGCTGTTTGGCGGTGTACTGGGGCGAATCCCGATGTCAATCCCATGCTCTGAAATTGACATCGGTTGGTCAGAGATGTGTAAAACAACACTGACTTCAGGATAGAGACTCACAAAATCACTGATTACATTTGGCAAAAATTGCCGCCCAAACCCATGCGTTGCATTAATGCTTAAACACCCGCTTGGTAAGCTATTTAAATTCGTTAAGTCCCGTTCCAAAGCAGCCAGTTCGCTCAAAATGGTGCAGCCCCGCTCCAAATATAACTCACCTTCTGGTGTCAGGCTCAGTCGTCGTGTGGTGCGATTGAGCAACTTGACCTTTAACCTTTTCTCCATCTGAGACAAACGTCGGCTAACCGCAGGTGGCGTCACATCCATTGCTTCAGCGGCTGAAGCCAGACTGACATGTTGAGCAAGCAGCTCAAAAAAAACGAGATCGGAAATAGATTTCATTCGTGTGTTTTTGTAATTAATTAGATGATTTTATAGCTATTGATGTATTTTTTAACAATGCTATGATGAAACCTATTGTAAACAACAGGACAACATCATGCAAGGCTCTACACTTATCATTCAAACGCTTGAACTGTTGTGTCTGGGCGCTGGGCTTGGGTTTTTTGGCGGTTTATTTGGCATTGGCGGTGGCATCATCGCAATACCGATGTTGGTGATGGGCTTTGGTATGCCACAAGCCATGGCGCAAGGCACCGTCTTGGTGATAATGGTGCCCAATCTACTCGTCAGCTGGTGGCAATACGCCCGACAGCACCCCATCCCCTTTGGCACAATGCTTCGAATTGGGGTTGTCGCTTCATTGAGCACATGGGCGGTCGCCCATGTGGCGACAAGTGTCAATCAAGCCGCATTGCATTTGGTTTTCAATGTTTTCCTTTTGATGCTCGGTGTGCGTTTATTAAAAGTGAATCGAGCACAAACCATTCAACCCATGCATCGCCCGTTTGCATCAAAATTCATGCCTTTGGTGGGTGTAATTGGTGGTGGCTGCATGGGGTTGTTGGGTGTCGGCGGTGGTTTGGTGGCCACCCCACTGTTCACCCGTTGGTTTGGGCAAAAGCAGGTTGCGGCACAAGGATTGTCTCTCGCCTTGGTGGCTCCAAGCGCATTGATCGCTTTACTCAGTTACAGTACGGCACAACAAGTGTACTGGAGCATGGGCGCAGGCGGCATACTGACAGTCTCAGCAGGTGTCGCGGTGGCTCACAGTTTACCCGAAGCGAAGATACGCACCATCTTTGCCGTGATGTTACTTCTGACTGCACTGTGGTCAATATTGCGAGTCACTTTGGGGGTATGAGCAAAACATTCAACACTCATTGGCACACATTTCATCATTGACACATTTCAATTAGAAAGACAAACAAAATGGATATTAAAGAGGTTTTAACAAGGGTTGGTTTTTTAATATGCATTGCATTGGTGGGCATATTTGTAGGTAAAAAAATTAAAATCAATCAAAAAGACATTTCGACGTTATTGGTGTATGTGATTTCGCCTGCGGTTATGTTTGTTTCTGTGCTGCAAGCCCCTAAGGGAAATTATTTACAGTTTTCTATTGCTGCGTTTTTATTTTGCTCAGTCACTGCGCTTTTGGCGTATCAAATGGGTCGACTCATTTGGGTCGATCACACTAAAAACTTATTTGCATTTTCAGGCGGCACGGGGAATACGGGTTATTTTGGTTTGCCGATTGCGTTGGCGATGTTTGATAAAACAGGTGCAGCGATTGCAGTTTTTATTATTCTTGGGGTTAATTTATATGAATTTACGGTGGGCTATTACATCACCTCATTAGGACAGCACTCAATAAAAGACAGCTTTAAAAAAGTGATCAAGATGCCCATTCTGTATTCATTTGCACTGGCGTATGTATTGAAATTAACCGATTTAACACCCAACGATGTGATTATCAACAGTTTAAGCAATTTCAAAGGAACGTACAGTGTTTTAGGCATGATGGTGATAGGCATTACGCTGTCTAAATTTGAACACTTTGAGGTTGATTTGAAATTTCTAGCCGCTGCATTGGGCTGGAAATACATGTATTGGCCTGCGGCTATTTTGCTCCTCATCCATGCATGTGGAGCAACAATCGGCAGCACCGAAAAAGCAGTGGTTTTGCTGATGGCTTGCGTACCGATGGCGGGTAATACCGTGGTGATTGCCAATGAATTGAATGTACATCCTGAAAAAGCCGCAACAGCTGTGATGCTAAGCACCATTTTGGCGATTGTGAGTGTGCCTTTAATGATGATATTCATAAATTAAAAGTCATATGAAAAACTCGGGAAAACTAGAAATCTATTTTTTCCCGAGTTCAACTCAAACCTTAAACCTGAATACCAGCGGTCAAATCACCAATGTTGGGGGTAGCATCACAGGCAATGCTTTGCACCTGAATAACTCTTTGTCTGAACAATAATAATTACCGCACTTCTAGCTTTGCAATACTCAACGCCAAGCACTTAATACCCACTTTGCCACCAAAATTAATGTAAGCACGCGTATCTTCACCACTGCCTTCGAGTTTGACAACCACACCATCGCCAAATTTAGCATGACCAACCGATTGCCCGACCCGATAACCAAGCGTGTCTTTTTTGGTTTCTTTGAAACTACCAAACGATGGCGTTTCCACTTCACCCGTTTGAGCAGTTGCGGCCCAAGCATCGTAGCGCACACGAGGTGTGAGCCATTTGAGATCATCCTCGGACAATTCATCCAAGAAGCGTGATTTAATGCCATAACGGGTTTTGCCATGCAACATGCGTTGTTGTGCCAAAGTCATGTACAAACGGGTTTGCGCACGCGTGATGGCAACGTACATCAAACGACGTTCTTCTTCAACACCACCTTCATCAGACAAACTGTTTTCGTGGGGAAACAAGCCCTCCTCCAAACCCAAAACAAACACTGTATCAAACTCCAAACCTTTAGCAGCATGTACGGTCATCAATTGCACTGCATCTTGTCCTGCTTGCGCTTGATTGTCGCCCGCTTCCAACGCCGCATGGCTGAGAAAGCCTGCCAATGGGCTCATGACCGTGTTGTCTTCTGCGGTTGCGGCGGCAGATGCATCGGAGGCATGGCCTTCAATCTGTGTGAATGCGGCGGCGGCATTGACCAATTCATTCAAGTTTTCGATGCGATCTGCCCCCTCTTTATCGGCGTTGTAATGCGCCATCAAGCCACTGTGCGTGGTCACATGATCGACCAGCTCAGATAAAGGCAAATGTTCGGTGTCAAAGCGCATGCTGTCGATCATGCGGGCAAAAGCCATCAGCTTGGCGGCTCCTGCGCCTGTGGCATGCTGCACCGCCCCCCACAAGGATGAGTTGAGGGCTTTGGCAATGTCTTGCAATTGCTCCAAAGTGCGAGTGCCAATGCCGCGCGTGGGAAAGTTGACTACGCGCATAAACGATGTGTCGTCATGAGGGTTGTCAATCAGACGCAAATAGGCCAACGCATGTTTAATTTCAGCCCGTTCAAAAAAACGCAAGCCGCCATACACGCGGTATGGGATGCCTGCATTGAATAAAGCGTGCTCGATGATGCGCGATTGGGCATTGGCTCGATACAACACGGCGATGTCTTTGCGAGCCGCGCCCTCACTGATCTGCGCCTTGATTTGTTCAATGACAAAATCCGATTCAGCATAATCGCTGGCCGCTTCATAAATGCGCACAGGCTCACCATGACCACGATCCGTCCACAGGTTTTTGCCCAAACGATTGGCATTTTGTTTAATCAAAGCATTGGCCGCGTTGAGAATGTGACCGTAAGAGCGATAGTTTTGCTCCAATTTAATCACATTGTGTTGCGCAAATTCACGTTCAAAATCACGCATGTTTTCGACTTTAGCCCCACGAAACGCATAAATCGATTGGTCGTCATCCCCCACCGCCATCATCACCGTCTGTGGGCTGGCGAGCAACTTCAGCCACGCATATTGCAAACTGTTGGTGTCCTGAAATTCATCAATCAGGATATGCGAAAATCGCGCTTGATAATGGGCACGCAAAGCTTCGTTGGCTTTGAGCACTTCATATGCACGCAACAACAACTCAGAAAAATCAACCACCCCCTCGCGCTGGCATTGCACCTCGTAAGCGGCGTAAATCTCCTGCATTTTTTTATAAAAATAATCCTTCGCTTCGACATCGGACGAACGCAGGCCTTCTTCTTTAGAACTGTTGATGAAATTTTGTACTTGCTTGGGGATGAACTTTTCAGTATCCACTTGCAAACCTTTGAGCAATCGCTTGATTGCCGAAAGCTGATCAGCGGTGTCTAAAATTTGAAAAGTCTGTGGTAAATTCGATTCGCGATGATGCGCCCGTAAAAAACGATTGCACAACCCATGAAACGTACCCACCCACATGCCTCGCGTATTCATCGGCAACAAGCCTGATAAGCGAGTCATCATTTCTTTTGCCGCCTTGTTGGTGAACGTCACAGCCAGAATCGACGGCATGCGCGCCTGACCCGTGCTGATCAACCATGCCATGCGCGTGGTCAACACACTGGTTTTACCCGAACCCGCCCCCGCGAGAACCAGCGCGGATTGCGCAGGTAGCGTCACGGCTTGCAGCTGTGTGGGATTGAGGACAGACATTTGTTTTTCGAGATTATTCATGCAACCTTAGTGAATCGAGAGGGAATTGGATTTAAAACGCGCAATGTGCGGAACAATCGACATTTTACAGTGTCACGCCTTTATAATGCCGTGTGTTTTTGAATTATTCCTCTTAAAGTCCGTCATGCCCCCTCTCACTGCCCTGTCCGTCTTACAAACCACTTTTGGTTACCCTGCTTTTCGAGGTCATCAAGGTGACATCATACAAAACATCATTGATGGCCATGATGCGTTGGTGCTTATGCCGACAGGTGCGGGTAAATCATTGTGCTACCAAATTCCAGCGATTGTCCGTCGAGGCGTGGGTGTGGTGGTTTCGCCATTGATCGCACTGATGCAGGATCAGGTCGATGCCCTCAATGAATTGGGTGTGAAAGCGGCTTTTTTAAATTCGACACAGGACTATGAGACGGCACAAGATGTCGAACGACAATTGCGCGCGGGTGCTTTGGACTTGTTGTACGTTGCACCAGAGCGGCTGCTGATGCCACGCACTTTGGATCTGCTGCAATCGCTCGATATTGCTTTATTCGCGATTGATGAGGCCCATTGCGTCTCGCAATGGGGGCATGACTTCCGCCCCGAATACATCAAGCTGTCGGTGCTGCATGAGCAATTTCCAAGCGTACCTCGGGTCGCATTAACCGCCACTGCTGACCCACAAACCCGCGCAGAAATAGCGCTGCGTTTGCAATTGACTGAAGCACGTGAATTTGTTTCGTCCTTTGATCGCCCCAACATTCGCTATACCATCGTTGAAAAAAACAATGGCCGAGCACAGTTGCTTAACTACCTCAAAGCCGAACATGCTGGTGATGCGGGAATTGTCTATTGCTTATCACGCAAAAAAGTCGAAGAAACAGCTGATTTTTTGAGCAAAAATGGCATCCCAGCCCTGCCGTACCATGCCGGATTGGACATCAGCGTGCGTGCCGCCAATCAAGCACGGTTCTTGCGTGAAGACAATCTGGTCATGACCGCAACCATCGCCTTTGGCATGGGCATCGACAAGCCAAACGTGCGCTTTGTCGCCCACCTTGATTTGCCCAAAAGCATTGAGGGCTACTATCAAGAAACAGGTCGTGCGGGGCGCGATGGCGCACCTGCCAACGCATGGATGGCCTACGGATTACAAGATGTGGTACAACAGCGGCGCATGATCGCCGAGTCCGAAGCAGGCGATGATTTCAAACGGGTGCAATACGCCAAGCTCGATGCCATGATTGGCCTGTGTGAAACCATCACCTGCCGCCGCGTGCAGCTGCTGCATTATTTTGATCAAAGCAGCGAGCCATGCGGCAACTGCGACACCTGCTTGCATCCGCCCAAAGCAGTGGACGGCACGGAACAGGTGCAAAAGCTGTTGTCCACCGTTTATCGCGTTAAACAACGTTTCGCCACAGGCCACATCATCGATGTTCTGCGGGGCATTGACACCGAACGCGTACAGCAATTTCACCATGCAGAATTGTCCACCTTTGGCATTGGCGCAGATGCGTCCGAAGCCGAATGGCGTGCAGTGATTCGCCAAACCATTGCACAAAATTTACTCACAGTGGATTTTGAAAGCTTCAGCTCATTACAATTGACCGAACTCGCTCGTCCTGTACTCAAAGGAGAACAAAAAGTCAAACTGCGCATCTACGAAAAACCAGTCAAAACCAAACGCACTGCAAACCACAGTTCCGCAAACGTTCAAGATGCCAATTTATCCGACATCGAAAAAGCAATTTTTGCAGCTTTGCGCAGCTGGCGTTTTGAGACCGCACGCGCCCACAATGTCCCTGCATACGTGATTTTCCACGATGCCACCTTGCGCGAAATCGCCATAGAAAAACCCACGCATCTGAATGAACTGCGTGGGTTATCGGGCGTGGGCGAGAAGAAACTGGATAACTATGGGGCGGAAATCATTGAAGTGGTGGCGGAATTCATCTAAATTTTTGTTTCAACTGAACCTACATGAAACCGATGCAAATGGATCAAAAAAGTGCTCCACCGCAATCATCAACGGATCAGATCATTTAATGCCATCTCCAACGGCATCTCTAACCGTATCTTTAACCATATATCAAAACTTGAATTAAACCACCCGCACAGGCACTCGCAACGCCAACGCACACATCAGCTCATAGCCTATGGTTTCTGAGGCACGTGCCACATCATCAATCGCAATGTCTTTACCCCATAATTGCACAGGACTGCCCACTTTGGCAGCGGGGACAGGATTCAAATCAACCATCAACATGTCCATCGACACCCGCCCAACAAGGCGCGTCCGCACACCGTCAACCAACACGGGCGTCCCCGTTGCCGCATGACGTGGATAGCCATCGGCATAACCACAGGCCACCACGCCAATGGTCATGTCCTCGATCGCGGTAAACTTAGAGCCATAGCCCACCGACTCGCCAGCTTGGATGTGTTGTACGGCAATGATTTCAGAATCCAATGCCATCGCCGCTTCTAAACCACACTCCGCAGCCCCTTTGTCCCCAAAAGGACTGCCACCATATGTCATGATGCCAGGACGCACCCAGTCAAAATGAGCTTCAGGATGAGCGAGGGTGGCTGCAGAGTTACTGCAACTGCGCGGTAGATTTGGGTTTTCAGCCATTAATTCAGCCGTTGCAGTACCAAATCGACGCATGGGCTCAACAATGCCATTCTCCAAATCTGCATTAGCAAAATGTGTCATGCAAGTGATCTCACCTACGCAAGCCAATGCACGCACTCGACGATAGATGCTCACGTATGCATCGGGTGCAAAACCAACACGGTTCATCCCCGAATTAACTTTCAAATACACATTGAGCGGCTGGCTTAATGCCGCTTGCTCCAACCATTCGATTTGTTCAATGCAATGGATTACCATGGTCAGATTCAATCGTTCTGCCAACTTGTAATCAGCCACTTCAAATCCACCTTCAAGCATGAGCACAGGTTTGTCCCAACCCAAATCACGCACCAACTGCGCTTCTGCAAAGTCAAGCATGGCCAAACCATCCGCACCTTGCAATCCTTTGAAAATATGTTCAATGCCATGACCATAGGCATTGGCTTTGATGGTTGCCCAAACCTTGGCGCCTGATGCTTGGTGCGCACGTTTAATATTGTGTGCAATTGCATCAGTAAATATCGTGGCAATTATCGGTCGCGGCATGATAAACTCCTATTGTTAATCGAAATTATCCGATATTCTACACAATAGATCTCGATAATGCAGTAATTTTTATGGCACACAATAAGTTATTATTTCATGGTGTTTTTTGGAAGTTTTTAGCGAAAAAAACCCCCGTGGCTTAAAATCATGTTATAAAACGCCTGCTGACACATATTAGACGATTTTCAATAAGGAAAGAACGCTCACTCGCGCTTGTTTGAATGTTTATTTGAATTTTTTCAAACCCCATTTGATCACATTCTCACAATGCGTTTCTCAAATACACCAAACTAAGAGCGTTTCACACACATGACCCGTGCTTTTTATATCATTTTGGCGGCACAGTTTTTTTCATCGCTGGCCGATAATGCTTTACTCATAGCTTCTATTGCCCTGCTACGCGAGATGCTCGCTGATCGCAGCCAAGAACCGTTGCTCAAAGCTTTTTTTACCGTTTCATACGTGCTTCTCGCACCATTTGTGGGGGCTTTTGCCGACTCTCGCCCCAAAGGCAATGTGATGTTCATCACGAACACCATTAAGGTAATTGGCTGTGCCATCATGCTCTTTGGCATTCATCCCATGTTGGCTTATGCCGTAGTTGGACTGGGTGCTGCGGCTTACTCACCCGCCAAATATGGCATCATCACCGAACTGTTACCAGCTGAAAAACTGGTGGCAGCCAATGGTTGGATGGAAGCGGCAACAATTTTATCCATCATCTTTGGCACGGTTTTGGGTGGCTTTTTGTCCTCCTCTTTTACACATAACTGGTTGATCAACACCTTACCATTCATCACCCTGTCACCAGCCACAACGGCCATTGCGATCATTTGTGGGGTGTATGCTTTTGCTGCCCTGCTTAACCGCATCATTCCTGATACCGGCGTGATTTATGGGAAACAGGCGCACACACCTTGGAAACTCATTAAAGATTTTTGGCAATGCAATCTCATTTTATGGCGCGATAAACTCGGTCAAATCTCATTGGCCATCACCACTTTATTATGGGGGGTGGCAGCGGTCATGCAATTCATTATCTTAGACTGGGCGCAAACAGATTTGGGAAAAACGCTTGAACAGGCGTCGGCCATGCAAGCCTTTGTCGGCGTCGGCAGCACCATTGGCGCATTATTGGCCGCACGTTTTGTTGCGATGCGCCGAGCCACTTCAGTGATTCCAGTCGGCATGTTTATTGGTATTTCATTGATTTCGTTGCTTTGGATTCGCTCAGTTTGGATGGCTTTTCCATTGATGATTGGCATTGGTGCCTTGGCTGGTTTCTTTATCGTGCCCATGAATGCAATGCTTCAGCATCGTGGTTATGTGCTGTTGAGTGCTGGGCATTCCATTGCAGTTCAAAACTTCAATGAAAACTTGAGCATTTTACTCATGTTGTCGGTGTACGCTGGGTTAAAATATTTCCATGTCCCCTTACATACTTCGATCGTCTTTTTTGTTGTTTTAATCACCCTGTTGATGTATTTGTTTTACCGCTGGTATCTGTATAATAAAGTCCATTATAATGCCGACAAACTAATTGAAGAAATTGCCCATCACGATCACACCTGATGTTTTGGGTTGATTTTATTGACACATAAACCACACACACGAACAGAACACCACATGAGCTCTATCGATATTTTATCCTTGATTCGCCAAGTGCCTAATTATCCAAAAGAAGGCATTTTGTTTTACGACATCACGACTGCACTTGAAAACCCTGAAGGTTTGCGTGCCATCATGAAGGGCTTCATTGATCAATACCGAGATCAAAAAATTGATAAAGTCATTGGCACCGAAGCACGTGGCTTCATCTTTGCCCCCACATTGGCCTATGAATTGGGGGCAGGCTTTGTCCCTGTGCGCAAACCAAATAAACTGCCATCGGTCACCATTGGTGTCAATTATGCACTTGAATACGGCACCGATCGCCTTGAGATTCATGCTGATGCCATCAAACCAGGTGAGCGTGTGTTGATTGTGGATGACTTATTGGCGACAGGTGGCACTGCCCATGCCGTAACTCAGCTCGTCACCCAGCTTGGCGGCGAAACCATAGGGTTTGCTTTTTTGCTCGAATTGGATGGCTTGGGCGGGCGTGATAAATTGGCTGGTTTCGATATTTTTTCAATGATGACCGTTCCAGCTTAAAACACCTCCCCCTGTGACGTTGAAATAACCCCACGTCACTCGCTCACCTCTCTGATTGTGCACTCTATGAGCACCACCGCACCATGAGTGCCACACCGCAAAATACCCGTAAAATCATCCACCTTGATGCCGATTGCTTTTATGCAGCAGTGGAAATGCGCGATCACCCCGCATATATTGGACACGCACTCGCCGTGGGTGGGCAAGCTGATCGTCGTGGTGTGATTGCCACTTGTAATTATGAAGCCCGCGCCTTTGGTGTGCGCTCTGCGATGCCCACACGACATGCCCTACGCTTGTGCCCACAACTTATTGTTGTTCCTCCTGATTTTACCCGCTATAAAGCTGCCTCAAAAGCCATATTTGCCATTTACCGTGATTACACCGATTTGGTTGAACCATTGTCTTTGGATGAAGCTTTTTTGGACGTCAGCAACAGCCATCACCATCAAGGCAGCGCCACCCGAATCGCACGTGAAATCCGCGCACGTGTCAAAACAGAGTTAAAACTCATCGTCTCCGCAGGCGTTGCGCCCAATAAGTTTTTAGCAAAAATTGCCAGCGATTGGGATAAGCCCGACGGCCTATTTGTCATTCGACCGCATGAAATTGAGGCTTTTGTTGAGCAGCTCCCCGTTGAACGCCTATTCGGCGTGGGTCCGCGCACCGCCGCCAAAATGCATGCTTTAAATTTAAACAACTGTGCCGATTTGCGCCAACGCGAGTTGCCTTTTTTACGAGAACAGTTTGGCAAGTTGGGCATGCAACTGTATCAACTGTGCCGAGGCATAGACCATCGCAGTGTACACAACAATCACCTTCGCAAATCCATCAGTGTAGAGACCACTTATTTAAACGACTTAAATGGATTTGATGAATGCCTACCGCAGTTAAAAATATTGTATGACGAACTGCTTGAACGAGTAGAAAAAGCCAATGCGTCACAACAAATTAAAAAAGCTTTTGTGAAACTGCGTCTGACCAGCTTTCGGGTCAAAAGTGTCGAACACAACACGTCCCACATTGGATTCGAACAATTTCATGAGTTGCTTAAAACGGCATGTACGCGTCATCAAGAGCCCATACGTTTATTGGGCATTGGCATTCGCCTGCGTGAATCGGATGACCCATTGCAAATGGATTGCTTGTTTAATGAATGATGCGAAGCATTGAACACAAACGATGAGAAACCTTCAAAAAGTAAAAAAGCAGCTCAATGCATTTGAGCTGCTTTTTTACTTACTTTAGGTTATTTTTTTGTTTTGGACTGAATTTTAAGCGGCCACTGGTTGCGGTGCTCGACGTTTAACGACATCAAGTAAACCAGTCGCTGCATCCTCTAAATAGTCAACCACTTTATTAAAAGCATGTTGCTCTTCATAATAAGGATCAGGAACTTCTGCATCATCTGAATTTTGGGCGTAACGCATCACCAATTCAATTTTATGACGGTGTTGCGGAGGCGCCAAATTTTGCAGTTCACGCATATTTTGCCAATCCATGGCCAAGATCATATCAAAATGATCAAAATCCTCTGCGGTGATTTGACGGGCAACTTGACCGATCAAACTATATCCACGAAACGCAGCAGCATGCTGGCTGCGCGAATCAGGTTTTTGACCGACATGGTGATCGCCAGTGCCAGCAGAATCGACCTCAATGCAAGCGGCCAATCCAGATTGTGTGAGTTTTTTCTCAAATACGGCTTGTGCGACAGGTGAACGGCAAACATTACCCATGCACACAAACAAGACCCGAGTTTTCGCCAATTGATGCTCTAACATTTGAAACCCCATTTGTCACAACCTCCATATTTATATTGATGCAAAAAATCGCAATCGCTGCATTCTATCATAAAACAATAAATTATGACAAAAAAACACTCTCAATAAATATGCCCAATGATCAACATTTATCAAGTTGCTTCGACGACTACGAATTAACCCCAAATAAGCGAGATTTAATTTCATGTAATTTATCTCGAGTTTTAGCCGCCTGCTCAAATTCTAAATTCTTAGCAAAATCAAGCATTTGTTTTTCAAGCTTGATCACTTCTTTTGCCAGCTGAGCTTCAGACATTGAGGTGTAATGCGGTTCATTGTCTTTTGGTTGACGTACTTTATCAATTTTTTTCTTACCATCGTTATACACACCATCAATAATGTCTTTGATTTTCTTTTCAATACCTTTAGGTGTAATCCCATTTTCTAAATTAAAACTCAATTGTTTATTGCGTCGACGCTCCGTTTCTCCAATGGCACGTTCCATTGAATTTGTGATCCGATCTGCGTAAAGAATGGCACGACCATTCAAATTCCGTGCTGCACGGCCAATGGTTTGTATCAACGAACGTTCGGATCGTAAAAAACCTTCTTTGTCTGCATCCAAAATCGCCACCAATGAGACCTCAGGAATATCCAAGCCTTCGCGCAGTAAATTAATGCCCACCAGCACATCAAACTCACCCAAGCGCAAATCTCGCAAAATCTCGACGCGCTCCACCGTGTCAATATCAGAATGCAGGTAACGCACACGCACACCGTTTTCACCCAGAAAATCCGTCAAATCTTCAGACATGCGTTTGGTCAACGTGGTGATCAAAACGCGCTCATTTTTCGCTGCACGCAATCGAATTTCGTTTAACACATCATCCACTTGCGTGATAGCAGGTCGGACTTCAATGATGGGATCAACCAATCCTGTCGGGCGCACCACTTGCTCGGCAATTGCATCTGATTTTTCTCGCTCGTAATCGCCAGGGGTTGCTGACACAAACACGGTTTGACGCATTTTGCTTTCAAACTCTTCAAACTTCAATGGGCGGTTGTCCAGTGCGCACGGCAACCGAAAACCATAATCCACTAAATTTTCTTTGCGCGAACGATCTCCTTTGTACATGGCCCCTAATTGCCCAGACAGCACGTGCGACTCGTCCAAAAACATCAAAGCGTCTTTGGGTAAATAATCGATCAACGTGGATGGTGGTGCACCAATGGGTGAGCCTGCAATGTGTCTGGAGTAATTTTCAATGCCTTTGCAAAAACCAATTTGAGACAACATTTCCAAATCAAAACGTGTGCGCTCCTCTAATCGTTGCGCTTCGACCAGGCGACCCTCTGTGTGAAAAAAAGACAACCGCTCGCGCAGCTCGTCTTTAATCGCTTCCACTGCACGCAGTACGGTCGCACGAGGGGTCACATAATGCGATGCAGGATACACAGTAAAACGAGGTAATTTTTGCACAATTTTTCCCGTCAACGGATCAAACAACTGCAACGTTTCAACCTCGTCATCAAACAGCTCCACTCGAACCGCATAATCCGCATTTTCTGCTGGAAAGATATCAATAGTGTCCCCACGCACGCGAAAGGTTCCTCGTGCAAAATCCAGCTCATTGCGATTGTATTGCATGGTTGCCAATTGTTTGATGACATCCCTTTGGCTCATTTTATCGCCCTGACGCAACACCATGATCATCTGATGGTATTCATTCGGATTGCCAATGCCATAAATGCACGATACCGTTCCCACAATGATCACATCGCGCCGCTCAAGCAAGCTTTTGGTCGCAGACAGCCGCATTTGCTCAATGTGCTCGTTGATTGCAGAATCTTTTTCGATGAATAAATCGCGTGACGGCACATAAGCCTCGGGTTGGTAATAATCGTAATATGACACAAAATACTCAACCGCATTGTTCGGGAAAAACTCTCGAAACTCGCTGTACAACTGCGCAGCCAGCGTTTTATTTGGTGCAAGCACTAAAGCGGGTCGCCCTGTCCGTGCAATCACATTTGCCATGGTGTATGTTTTACCCGAACCCGTCACACCCAATAAAGTTTGATAACTTAAACCATCGGTCACCCCATCCACCAACGAGGCAATCGCGGTGGGTTGATCTCCCGCGGGTTCAAAAGGTTGATGAAGCTCATAGGGCGAATTGGGGTAAGTGACAATCATGATTTTTCATTATAAAAGTAGATAATGGAGTATAAATGAAAAAAACCATGCACAACAATTTTTACATTTTGTTCATGTTTGCTCATTCACAAATTGCACTCAAATTGCACTCGCTTTTTACTTACATCCAAAATCCCATGCTAAATTCAATCATTCAGTACACAATTAATAGAGCTGTCTGGAATGGGGTGGAGTTGACAGAATAAGAAATTTCGTCTTTTCTAATCACCTAAATCCCAGTATAATTAAATTTTGCTTTGCAACATTTAACCCGCAACATTACAGAAAGCCCATCATGTTTGAACACGTTGACGTTTACCCTGGCGACCCGATTTTATCGTTGGTTGATACTTTCAAAAAAGACCCACGTGCAGAAAAGGTCAACTTGGGCATTGGCTTGTACTATGATGAAAATGGCATCATTCCTTTGTTGCCATCTGTGGTTAAAGCCGAAACTGATTTGGCTCATCACCTTGAGGCACGTCCTTATTTACCCATGGAAGGTTTGGCCAGCTTCCGTTCAGCGATTCAAAACCTCTTGTTTGGTGAAACCAATGAAGCGGTCGTGAACAAACGCATTGCCACAGTGCAAACCATTGGCGCATCGGGCGCATTGCGCATTGGTGCTGATTTCTTGAAAAAATATTTCCCAACAAGCGACATGTATGTGTCTGACCCCACATGGGATAACCACCGCGCCATTTTTGAAGCAGCGGGTTTTAACGTTAAAACTTATCCATACTACGACGCGGTCACTGGTGGCGTGAAATTTGACGAAATGATTGCTTTTTTCAACACATTGCCTGCGAAATCAGTTGTGTTGTTGCACCCATGCTGCCACAATCCAACAGGCGTCGACATGTCGATCGATCAATGGAAAACCGTGATTGAAGTGGTTAAAGCCCAAGATTTGATCGCTTTCATGGACATCGCCTATCAAGGCTTTGGTGACGGCATCGAAGAAGATGCAGCCGCCATTCGCATGATGGCCGCTGCAGGCGTCAGCTTCTTTGTGTCAAACTCATACTCAAAAAACTTGTCATACTACGGCGAACGCTCGGGTGGTTTGTCTGTGGTCTGTAAAGATGCTGAGGAAGCTGAAACAGTGTTGGGTCAACTCAAATTGACCGTTCGTAAAAACTACTCATCTCCTGCATACCACGTGTCAACCGTAACAGCAGCGGTGATGAACCAACCTGAACTGCGCAGCATGTGGGAAGGTGAAGTGAATGAAATGCGTGAACGCATCAAAGCCATGCGCCAAAAGCTGTATGATGTGTTGACTGCAAAAGTAGCAGGTAAAGATTTCTCGTATTTATTGAAGCAACGTGGCATGTTCAGCTACACCGGTTTAAGTGCCGCTCAAGTGGATCGTTTACGTGAAGAATTCGCAGTGTACATGGTCAAATCAGGCCGTATGTGCGTGGCTGGCTTGAACACCAAAAATGTCGAGCGCGTCGCTGATGCCATGGCAGCGGTCATGGCGTAAGCCAATGATTCATCACAAAAAAGCCTTGCAGATGTGCAAGGCTTTTTTTATTAAAAAACGATTCAGCACACGGCAACGAACGAATATGATACATCAAGCCATTTTTTTTAAAACAATATAAGCAACGAGTGCAGGTACAGAAAAATTCAAAATAAAAAAAGGCAGCTCTTCTATGATCGAGTAGCCATGTTCATTCACACCCACATACATGTGCCAAGCCGCATATGCAAACCAAATGGGGAAAAATAATTTCAATCCACTGGCCAAGCCAGAGCGCCCCCAAATCAACCGTCCAACAACCATTACAGCCGTAAGCACAAAAAAACCAAGCAGCAGTGTCTGCACCGTTGGTGACATATTTCCTCCCTTTTTATTAAAAACACATTCACACATCAATCACAAGTGCACCATCATCAGAGCATACACCCATGATTTACCGCATTAAAAATTTCAGGATTCGTTCGAATCGTTTCCCATAGGGCGGCATCATGAACATCAATGAAGACATTGCAGTCTGATAGAAGACGGGGCGCATTTTAGAAAAAGTCACAAAGCCTTCATGACCGTGGTAATGCCCCATACCGCTCGCCCCCACCCCACCAAAAGGTAAATCATGCTGCGCCACATGGAGCAATGCATCATTGACCGTCACGCCGCCTGACATGACCCTTCTCAGTAGGTTATGGACTTGGGGGGCATCATTTGAAAAAGGATAAAACGCCAAAGGCCTTGGCCGAGCATTGATGGCCTGCACAACCGCATGAACATCCTCAAAACCTTTAATTGGTAAAACAGGACCAAAAATTTCTCGCTGCATCAACTCACAATCATCAGGCGCATTGAGAACAATGTGAGGTGCGATTTTACGAGTACGTGCATCCCATGGCTCACCATCGATCAGCTGAATTAAAGTCGAACCTTTTGACTGAGCATCGGTTAAGGCTTGAGTCAAGCGCATAAACGATTTGTCATCAATGATCGACGAATAGTCGACGGAATGAATGCTTGAATAACGTTGAACCACAATGTTTCTGGCCAACTGGACAAACTCATTGATTTTATGTTCAGGCAAATACGCATAATCCACTGTGGTGCAAATTTGACCTGCATTCAATAGTTTCACGTACATAATCCGCGCCGCTGCCTTATGCAAAGGGAAATCGTCCAATACAACCGCAGGCGACTTGCCTCCAAGCTCCAACGTCACAGGGCAAAGATTTTGTGCCGCTGCCGCCATGACCGCTCGACCTGTTTGACTGGATCCAGTAAACAACAAATGATCAAAAGGTAGTTTTGAAAACTCAATGCCAATACCGCCCTGCTCATCAAAAAATTGAAGCTTTTCTGCAGGAAAATACAATGGTATTTTTTCATTCAGTAACGCAGCCAAATGACGCGAATTTTCTGACATTTTAACCATGGCGCGATTGCCTGCTGCAAAAATCGAAGTCAAAGGCGAAAATGTTAAAAACACAGGGAAATTCCACGGCACAATCACCCCAACAACACCCAAAGGCTGAGGAATCACCCTGTTTCTCGCCCCAGTGAAGGTCATGAAATCAACAGATCGCCGTTGAGGTCGCATCCACTGCTTCAAATGCTTGATCGCATGCTTGATGCCATCCAGCGTTGGCATGATTTCAGTAAACAAGGTTTCATGTCGAGAACGGTGGCCATAATCTCGATCAATGGCGGCAATCATCGCCTCTTGCTGCTCTCGAACAAATCTTTCCAATGTGCGCAAATCATCGATTCTGGATTCATAGCTGGGCTCAGGATTGACCAAGTAAGCACTTTTTTGGCATTCGAGAGCCTCTTGCATGAATTGAAAAGCATGTGACATTATCACCCCATCTCCAATAAACCATTGGCAACACCCGACAGCAACTCAATCGCAACAACATTGAAAACACCGCCAATTACAACTTGACGATAATTTTTAATCAAAATAAATCAAGCATCTACATCAATTACTTCAAGTTCTTTATTTGATTTTTTGCGCGATGATTTAATGTTCAACTCAACCTTTTCATCTTGCAGATTGTAGCTCACCGACACGGAACCTCCATGCACCAACTTACCAAACAGCAACTCATCGGCCAAAGCTCGGCGCACCGTGTCTTGAATCAAACGCGACATAGGGCGTGCCCCCATCAGCGGATCAAAACCAGCTTTTGCCAAATGTTGACGCAAACTATCGGCAAAGTGAATCTCAACTTTTTTCTCATGCAATTGTGACTCCAGTTGCATCAAGAATTTATCCACCACTTGCATAATGATCTGCTCGTCCAAAGCCTTAAACGGTACGATGGCATCCAAACGATTGCGAAACTCTGGGCTGAATGCACGTTTAATTTCTTCCGTGTCATCTTGACTGACACTGGCTTTGGTGAAACCCAAACTGTGTTTTTGGGTCGCACTGGCACCCGCATTGGTGGTCATGATGATGATCACATTACGAAAATCAGCCTGACGCCCATTGTTGTCGGTCAAAGCACCGTGATCCATGACCTGCAACAAGATGTTAAAAATATCTGGATGCGCTTTTTCGATTTCATCCAGCAAAAGCACTGAATGTGGTTTTTTAGTCACTGCATCGGTCAACAAGCCCCCTTGATCAAATCCAACATACCCTGGGGGCGCACCAATCAAACGGCTCACCGCATGGCGTTCCATATACTCAGACATGTCAAAACGAATCAGTTCAATACCGAGAACAAAAGCCAGCTGCTTCGCCAATTCAGTTTTACCCACGCCTGTCGGACCGCTGAATAAAAACGAACCAATCGGGCGGTCCACCTTACCCAAACCTGCACGCGCCATTTTAATGGCAGCAGCCACCGCACTGATGGCATTTTCTTGTCCAAACACCGTCGCTTTCAAATCACGCTCCAAATGCTTGAGCTGCGTGCGGTCATCCGAGTTGATGTTTTTCGGCGGAATGCGAGCAATTTTAGCAATCAACTCCTCAATGTCCACTTTGGTGATGCTTTTTTTGCGCTGCGCTTCAGGCAACACCCGTTGTGCGGCGCCAGCTTCATCAATTAAATCAATGGCCTTATCTGGCAGAAAGCGGTCGTTCATGTATTTGGCTGACAACTCAGCCGCCGCAATGATTGCCGATGATGCATATTTAATGTGGTGATGCGCTTCAAATTGCGCTTTTAAACCTTTTAGAATGGTAATGGTTTGCGCCACAGTCGGCTCAACCACATCAATTTTATGAAAACGACGCGCCAATGCTGCATCTTTTTCAAATACACGGCGATACTCATCGAATGTGGTCGCACCGATGCAGCGCAAGGCACCTGTTGACAATGCAGGTTTAAGCAGATTACCCGCATCCATTGCACTGCTGCCGGTTGCACCCGCACCAATCAGCATGTGAATCTCATCGATGAATAAAATGGCATCTTTTTTCTCGCCCAACTCTTTGACAACATCCTTCAAACGCTGTTCAAAATCGCCGCGATACTTTGTACCTGCCATCAAAGCCCCCATGTCCAAAGCATACACGCGAGCATCTTTCAAGACATCAGGCACTTCACCTTGAACGATTTTCCAAGCCAAACCTTCAGCAATGGCCGTTTTACCCACACCAGCCTCACCCACCAACACGGGATTATTTTTACGACGACGTGACAACACTTGTACGGTTCTAAGAACTTCGGCCTCACGTCCCACCAGTGGATCAAGCTTACCCATCTCGGCCAAACGATTCAGATTCTGCGCATAACGCCCCAAAGCGGTGTCGGCCTCAGCGGACTCCACATCATTTGCAGGCACATCAACCGCCTCTTGATTTTCAAAACCTTTCAGCTCTTCTTGCTTTGGCTCTTTGCGCACACCATGAGCCACATATTGAGTGACGTCCACACGCTCAATGCCTTGTTTGTTTAAAAAGTAAACCGCATGGGAATCCTTCTCACCAAACATGGCCACCAAAGCCTCAACGCCTGTGACTTCTTTTTTCTCATTGCCACTGGACTGAACATGCATAATGGCCCGTTGCATCACACGCTGAAAACCCAATGTTGGTTGTGTATCAACCTCTTCGCTGCCATCCGCCACAGGAATATTCTGCATGATGAAACGAGATAACTCCTCTCGCAATTCAAGAACATTCGCCTCACACGCTTTAAGTACATCCAAAGCCAAAGGGTTATCCAACAATGCGAGCAGAAGATGCTCCAAAGTCAAATACTCATGGCGCGCTTGACGCGCCTCAACAAAAGCCAAATGTAAAGTCACTTCTAAGTCTTGCGCAATCATACACCCTCCATCACGCATTGTAAGGGATGTCCATGTGCACGCGCGTATCGCGCCACACGCACCACCTTGGTTTCAGCCACATCACGAGGATACTCACCGCATACGGCTTTGCCTTCATGATGCACTTTTAGCATAATCTGTTCTGCTTGTTCCAAATTCTTGTAAAAAAATTCGGTCAAAACAGTCACCACAAAATCCATTGGCGTGTAATCGTCATTAAGCAACCACACTTTATATAAAGGCGGTGGCTCAACCACAACTGTGCGCTCTAATTCAAGCACATCCCCATGACCATGATCTTTTTGTTCGCGCACAACGCTTTTTTTACTGCTCATACTTATTTATGTCCCATATTCACTCAAATCATCTGGCTATTCTGCAAAAAAGCGTTTAGCCTCAGCACTCTATTGACTTCATATTAACGCAAAAATGATTTTTTTGCTGCAAACGAAATGTTAAAAAATGGTGAAAGCCCTTTATTTTTGGGCACTTTCGCAGAATTATTCATCAAATGGGGATAAACCTCGTTAAATTCATCGTTTTAACTTGACAAGCAAGGTAAAAGGGACAACAATCATGGGCATGCGTGAACAAAAACGCGCAGAAGTGGTTCTCAAGGCTACACAGATAGGTATATCCTAAAGTTGGCGGAGGATGTTTAATTGGTTTTTTTTAAAAGGATGGCTACGTATTATGGCTACCGGTACAGTAAAATGGTTTAATAATAGCAAGGGTTTTGGCTTCATTACTCCTGATGGCGGCGGCGAAGACTTGTTCGCGCACTTTTCTTCAATCACAATGGACGGTTACAAAACATTGCGTGAAGAACAACGCGTTAGCTTTGACATCGTTGATGGCCCTAAAGGCAAACAAGCTGCAAACATCAAAGAAGCGTAATTCATTGCGATTTTCTTTAAAAAGCCTGAACTTCGGTTCAGGCTTTTTTTATCTAAGTCCAACTGAAACTCAGCTGACAACGTCTATAAAACACCACAAAATTTAATAATACGCAAAAATACTTACTGCATTGCACAAAAAACACCACAAAAATCTCTACACCTGTGGCATAATGCCGTACGTTGTTCAACAACGCTCGTTTCATCGCCCCCAGTTTTTGCTTTGCGCTTATTTGCTATTTTGAGTTTTCATCAAGCTTGTGCTGATTGTTTTGCACCTCATAAGCCCACATCTTATACCTTCTTGCTATAAAAGAAGTGTTCCTTATTCTGACGGTCGATGTATTTTTTGATTCGTCAGTGCGATTACCCTCGCATTATGCTCGCCAATTGCGCGTTTATATTTTATATAAACGCCTGATGTCTTTTTGCGTGCGTGACAATTTATAAGGTCACTCCCTGTGTCAAATACTTTTACATCTACAGACAACACCCCTGAAACAAAAACCGCCCCTCTAAACACGACCAGCACTTTTGCTGATATGGGTTTAGCTCAACCATTCTTAGACGCGATCAACGTGCTCGGTTTTACTGCACCAACTCCTGTTCAAGCACACGTCGTGCCATCAGCCCTTTCTGGCGGTGACTGGATTGTTGCTTCCCAAACAGGTAGCGGCAAAACAGCTGCATTTTTACTGCCCACATTACAAAAAACTTGGGAGTTTTTGCGCAGCGGCAAAAACAACCCTTCAGATGCCCCATTTACTTTAATTTTGTGCCCCACCCGTGAACTGGCTCAGCAAGTTTCGGCAGATGCAATCAATCTGGTTAAACAAGCCAAAGGTTTACGCATTGCCACCGTCGTCGGCGGCACTCCGTACCACAAACAACGCATTGCCCTTAAAGGCGCGCATTTGGTCGTTGCAACACCAGGTCGCTTGCTTGACTGGATCAACCAAGGTGGCATTAACTTGGCTTGCTTGAATACTTTGGTACTCGACGAAGCCGATCGCATGTTGGATTTGGGTTTCATGGATGAGATCACATCAATTCACGAAGCGTGTGAACACCGTCAACAAACCCTGATGTTCTCTGCCACTTTTGCCGCTCGTGAAATGCGTTTGGCTAGCACATTGATGTCTGATCCACAGCGCATCACATTGGCAACGGCTTCTGAGAAACACACCAACATCACACAGCACTTGCAATGGGCAGACAACAGTCACCATCAAACCCAATTATTGATGCATTGGTTGGGACAAGAAGATTTGGCTCAAGCTGTTATCTTCGCATCAACTCAAGTTGAAACAGAACGTTTGGCCGATGATTTGGTGTCTCAAGGCATTTCTGCCGCCGCGTTACACGGTGCGATGCCACAGGTTTTGCGCAACCGTCGTTTGGATGCTTTGCGCAACGGTCGCACCAAAGTTTTGGTTGCAACAGACGTTGCCGCACGCGGCATTGATGTACCCAATATCACCCATGTATTCAATTTTGGCTTGCCAATGAAAGCTGAAGACTACGTGCATCGCATCGGTCGTACAGGCCGTGCAGGTCGCGAAGGTACCGCGGTCACATTTGCACAACGCCAAGACACCCATAAAATTCGTGCGATTGAGCGTTACATCAGCCGTCCAATCAAAGAGTCGGTTGTTGAAGGCATGGAACCTCAAATCTCTGCTGAAGAGTATCGTGCCCGTCAAGGTCGCGGCAAACCACAGCGTGGTGGTGCTCGCCATGGTGGTGGCGGTTTCGGTGGTGGTAACTCTCGTGGTGGCTATGCAGGTGATCGTGGTGGTAATTCACGTGGCGGCTACAGTGATCGTCCGTATGAATCGAAGCCTCGCAGTTTCAGCGATGCACCTCGCCGTGAGTTTGATTCAAAGCCACGTGGTGAATTTGGCACCCGCACTGATCGTCCACAATCGGATCGTTTTGAACGCCGTTCGCCTCAAGGTGAGCCACGCCGTGCATTCGGTGACAACACAGCACCTCGCTCTGACCGTGCACCCCGTCGTGATTTTGACAAACCGCGCTCAAGTTTTGGTGACGCACCGCGTCGTGATTTTGGCGCACCTCGTGGTGATCGCACCGATCGCCCTGTCCGTTCAGAAGAACGCCGTAGTTTTGGTGGCGAAAGCCGCCCATCAGCAGAGCGTCGCTCTTCATTTGGTGATCGTGCTGGTTCACCGCGCAATGACGACGGCGGCTACGGCAAACCACGTGCAGCACGCCCAAAAACATCGTATTAATTTACCCTGTTTCTAAAGTATAAAAAAGCGCACTTCGGTGCGTTTTTTTTATTGAACATATTTTATTCAGCATGATCCGCGCCTGCACACCATCAATGCTTGAAACTGGATAATAAAATGGTCGTTTCTGTTGTGACAATCCCCTCGATTTGTCGCACTTGCACGAGCAACTCATGAAAACTGGCCAGACTGTCGGTTCGAACATCCAACACCAAATCCCAATGCCCATTGGTGCCGTATAAAGCAGTGACATTTGGAAATCCACGCAACTCGTTGATGATTTTAGATTCTTTTTGCCCCTCTACAGTGACAAACATCATTGCACGCACCTGTTGTTGCTCTACCTCAGGTTTCAGGATTAAAGTGTAACCACAAATCACCCCCGATTGCTCCAGACGCTCCAAACGGTTTTGCACCGTTGCCCTTGACACACCGAGTTTCTTTGCCAATGTTGAGACGGGCGTGCGCGCATTGACACGCAGTAGAGAAATCATGGCCTCATCTGTTTTATTCAGCATTTTATTCACTTTGTAAAATTAATATAGCAATTTGACTATTATATTTTAAAATTTGCACACTGTTACAACTATTAAATGATACACATTGCTAGGATAATGTTCACTATAGCAAAATATTTAAACGTTTTATTTCTAGGAGAACAATTATGAAAACGAATTTTGTCGATGTGAATGACATGGTGAATTTGGTCAATCGTCATGGTTTGACAACCATGCTGGCTGATTTAGTTGATTGTATTGAAAATGATTTCAAACGTTGGGAAAAATTTGATAAATCTGCTCGCGTGGCCAGCCATTCAGATGTGGGCGTGATTGAGTTGATGCCAACCGCCGATGATGTGAGTTATGCATTTAAATACGTGAATGGCCACCCACAAAACACTCAATATGATTTATCAACGGTCATGTCTTTTGGTGTGCTCGCTGAAGTGCAAACAGGTTTTCCTGTGTTGATGTCTGAATTCACATTGGCCACAGCGATTCGTACAGCCGCACAATCTGTGATGTCTGCCCGCCTGCTTGCTCGAAAAAATGCACGTTCTATGGCATTGATTGGCAATGGTGCGCAAAGTGAATTTCAGGCCATCGCCTTTCATCACGTGTTGGGCATCAACGAAGTGCGCCTATTTGACATCGACAGCGAGGCCACTGATAAATTGATCAATAATTTAAAAGCATTTCCTGAGCTCAACATCATCCGTGCCGCGTCAACCGCTGATGCCGTCCGTGGAGCAGACATCGTGACCACAGTCACCGCAGACAAAGCATACGCCACCATCATCACCCCTGAGATGATCGAACCGGGCATGCATTTAAATGCAGTGGGCGGCGATTGCCCTGGCAAAACAGAATTGCACGCCGATGTGTTATTAAAAGGCAAAGTTTTCGTTGAATTCGAACCCCAAAGCCGCATTGAGGGCGACATTCAACAGATGCCTGCTGACTTCCCTGTCATCGAGCTGTGGCAAGTGTTGAATGGTCACATCAGCGGCCGTGACAACAATGAACAGGTCACCATTTTTGATTCGGTTGGTTTTGCATTAGAAGATTTCAGCACACTGGCTTATGTACATAAAATTTCAACACAATATGGCATTGGCCGCACCATCGATTTGATTCCAGAATTCAACAATCCAAAAGACTTGTTTGGTTTCATTCGACAAGGCCAAGCCATACAAAAAAATGTGGCCTAATTCATATACATAACACACTTTAAAAAAGCCCTCAGCATCAGCAGAGGGCTTTTTCACCCATTCAACTATGGGATTAAATATAATGATTTGAATCAAAAACTTTGCTTTAAAAACCAAATTTAACTCTATTTTTGTGTTTCTGTTTTTTGGTTGCAATGATCCGTCAATCGCATTCCCATTGCCAATGCAGCGGCAACATTTCGAGCCGTGGTGCGCACATTCATTTGTGCCTCACTCAAAGCTTCAGGCACTGTACATGGGCGACTCACAATAGAAAATGCCGCATCAATGCCATGTTCATGTATTGCGCGAGCCCCTTCACCAAAGCAGCCCGCCATGGCAACCACGGGGACCCCCAATCGTTGCGCAACCCGAGCAACACCAATCGGGGTTTTACCGTGAATAGTCTGACCATCCAGCCGCCCTTCTCCTGTGATGACCAAATCGGCCCCTCCCATGGCTTCCGTCAACCCCACTGCATCCATCACCATTTCACTGCCAGGGCGCAAATGGCCATTCAAAAACACCATCATCGCAGCCGAAATACCACCGCCCGCCCCCGCCCCCTCCATCGACAGCACATCAATGCCAGTATCGCGCCTGATACAGGCGGCAAAATGGCGCAAGTTACAATCAAGTTGTTCGATCATGGCCGAACTTGCACCCTTTTGCGGACCAAATACCACCGATGCACCCATTGGCCCCACCAGCGGATTGGTCACATCGCACGCAATTTCAAATACAGCATGTGCCACACGTGGATCTAAGGTCGAAACATCAATGCGTTGTAAATCCGCCAAACCCGCACCACCGAAAGCAATTTGCTCGCCCTTGTCATCCAACAGCTTAATTCCTAAGGCTTGCAACATTCCAGCTCCGCCATCATTCGTTGCGCTACCACCGACACCCAACACAAACCGACTCACACCCAACTCCAGTGCGTCAAGAATCAACTCGCCCACACCAAAACTGGTGGCCAGCATTGGGTTTCGTTGTTCGGGCAAAACCAACTCCAAACCGCTCGCCGCAGCCATTTCGATGACTGCGGTTTGACCATCACCCGTGAGACCGTAAAAAGCATCGACGGGCTGACCCAAAGGCCCCGTGACCATTTGGTGCAACATGCGACCACCCGTGGCATCGATGATCGCCCTTACCGTTCCCTCACCCCCATCCGCAACAGGTATTTTAATGTAATGCGCTTGTGGAAAAATTTCTTTAAATCCATCCTCAATCGCCGTCGCCACATCCATGGCGGATAAACTTTCTTTGAATGAATCTGGTGCTATCACTATTTTCATAACATCCTCCGCTTGAACTGCAAGTTTAGCTGAACATGCTGGAATGTGCTGTTTAAAGACATGCCATTGATAAAACAACGGCTTTCTTTGATCGATCAAACCCTCATCGAGGTGTTAAATGTACCCCTGCAATCATGCAACGCACCGAACCGCCCGCCAATTCAATGGTCGGAATCTGAAGCGGCAACAACTCAGCACTTTTTTTGATCACAGCAATTTGTTCTGCCGTTAAAGATTTCAGTGCACGTTCAGACAACACCAAGACACGGCCACTTTTACCCGTCATTTCCAAGGCATTGCCTGCAAATTCAGCAATTTGCGCCAAACTCAACTCAATCACATCGCGCCCACTGTGGCGCAGACGCATTTCAACCTCTGTTCGTCGCACAGGGTCTGCGATCAAATCCAAGCAAATCATGGCGTATTCAAGACCAATGGCCATCATGACATTGGTATGATACACAGGCGTGCCATTTTGGTCTGCGGTATCAAATGCCATCGGCTCATAACCAAAACTGGTGCAAAAACGTTCTAAAATGACAGGATCAGCGCGCTTTGATTGACCCACATAAGCCACACGTTCAATGTGGTCGAACACCATCACACCGGTGCCTTCCAAAAATAAATGATCGTACTCCAAACCTGAATAATCAACAATTTCCTGCACACGATAATGCTGCTTAAGCATCTCCATCACATCATGCCGACGCTCCCGGCGTCGACTGGGTGAATACATCGGGTACATGGCAACGCGCCCACCTTGGTGGGTTGAAAACCAATTGTTTGGAAACACCGAATCGGGCGTATCGTATTCACCAAAATCATCAAAAACGTGAACCGTGATGCCCACATCCGCCATTTTTTGAATGGCTTGATCAAACTCCACGCGCGCTTGAGCGGCAATGTTTTCAGCGGCATCATTTGCACGGATCGATTGAAAAGCGTTGTCAGCGGCTGTTTCTGGGTTTGATATAAAGTGATGCGGTCGAATCATGACTGCTGCTGCGGGTGATTGAATGTACTGGAATAACATGCATGTCCTCAAGTGGTTGTGTGGATGAATTTAATGCTGAGTCGTAAAGAAACTCATCTAAAATGGATTAATCAATCCACAGCCATTCTACAAGTTCGATCACCGCACATAAATGTCCAAAATAGAAAAAACAGGTCGGAAAAAGGACAATCATCGATGACTTGACTTCATTCATTATTTAATTCCCCCCATTCATCACTTGTGAATTGATTGTGAATTAAAAAACGAGCTTTATCAGCTCGTTTTTTAATTAAATCCAATCAACCACTATTCAGCGGGACTCATTTCAATGCGCTCATGACTCAATGGCCACCACCCCACTTCGGTTGATGCCTGACACCACAGCAATCAACGATGCAGTCACAATGTTTTCATGAATGCCCACACCATACGCGGGTGAAAAGTCAGCATGAGCCACTTGTACATAACATGCCGCTTGCGCGTTTTCACCCGCTTGATCGCTGTGAATGTCATGTTCAGAATAATGACCAACGGAAAATTTTGTACCCAATGAAGCATTCAAAGCTTGTACAAAGGCAGACAACGGGCCATTGCCCCGACCTTCAATCACACGGTCTTCACCATTGACTTTAATTTGGGCACGCAATGTTTCCACACCCGTGTGATGGCTGATGGTGTGGTCGATGTATTCAACAGGCGTTTTGCGCTCGATGAACTCCTCAACAAAAACTTCGTGGATCTGTTCGCTCGACAATTCGCGCCCAGTATCATCGGCCAAGACCTGAACCGCACGCGCCACTTCCACTTGCAATAAACGAGGCAAGGTCAAGTCGTAATCGCGTTCAAGCAAATAGGCCATGCCGCCTTTGCCCGATTGGGCATTCACGCGAATCACCGCCTCATAGCTGCGGCCCAAATCAGCAGGATCAATCGGCAAATATGGCACTTCCCACATGATGGTGTCACCATCGGCCGCCGCTTCGCGGTCTTTTTGACGGGTTAAACCTTTTTTAATTGCATCTTGATGAGAACCCGAAAAAGCAGTGAAAACCAACTCACCCGCCCAAGGATGACGCGCGCCCACAGGCAACTGTGTGCACTCCTCAGCGATTCGAATGACTTCATTAATGTTTGAATAATCAACTTCAGGATCAATGCCTTGTGACCACAAATTAATGGCCAAATTAACCAAACACACATTGCCCGTGCGCTCACCATTACCAAACAAACAACCTTCAACGCGATCCGCACCAGCCAAAATTGCTAATTCGCTACATGCTGTTCCTGTGCCACGGTCATTGTGCGGATGAACACTGATGATCGCAGATTCACGGTTGGCCAAATGTGTGTGCATCCATTCGATTTGATCCGCAAATACGTTGGGTGTCGCCACTTCGATGGTTGTTGGCAAATTCAAAATGACTTTATTGTCTGGCGTTGCACCCCACTCGGACATGACCGCTTCGCAAATTTCTTTTGAAAATTCGAGTTCAGTCATGCTGAAAGTTTCTGGTGAATACTCCAAACGCCATTGGGTTTGTGCACAGACATCTGCAGGCAACGCAGCCAAAGCGGCTTTGATGTCTTGGATGCCTTTGACCGCAATCTCAACTGTTTCGGCTTTGGTTTTGTTGTATACCACTTCACGGAACAATGGGCTGGTCGCGTTGTACACATGCACAATCGCATTTTTTGCACCCACAAGCGATTCAACAGTGCGATTAATCAAATCAGTGCGCGCTTGTGTGAGCGCCTGAATCGTCACATCATCAGGAATGCGTTTTTCTTCGATGAGCTTACGAACAAAATCAAACTCAATTTGCGAAGCTGAAGGAAAGCCAATTTCAATTTCTTTGTAACCAATTTGAACCAACAAATCAAACATTTTGAGTTTTTTATCGATGTCCATTGGGTCAATCAACGATTGATTGCCATCGCGTAAGTCGGTGGACAACCAAATAGGTGCTTTGGTCAACACATTGTTGGGCCAGCGGCGATTGGGTAAGTCGATTTGCGGGTATGGACGGTATTTTTTGGATGGGTCCATGGTTTTAAAAGTCGTATTCATTGATAAGTCCTTGGGTGCTATATTTTGTGCGGTTGTGTCACAAAAATATCTGGTTGACCAAATATGTAGGTATTACATTTTTGGAGCAGTCGCAAATGCAAAAAAACAAAAAACCTCGGCACAGCATTTGCTGGATTAAGCCGAGGTTTGATACAAAGCGGTAAAGAGTTACTTCATCGTTGTTACGCGCGCAAACGTCGGCTGACGGCTTAGTAATAAAGCAGTCAGCGCAAGTAGCAAAACGAAAGAATAAGTTAATGTGGTCATGTCCTCACTATAAAACAGAATCCTAAAAAATTCAAGCCCCTATTCCCCCTCTGCAATGTTTTGGTAGAAATTATTCATATAATCGACAACAGAAGATTTGAACTATGCATGAGCAATGCATGGTTTACAATTTACATTTGAATCATCACATCCACTGCATTTAATTTACCCATGACACCGACTGCTCCAAAAACAATTCCAACGTTAGCACCTGTTTTATATTCATTTAGACGCTGCCCTTATGCAATGCGCGCTCGCTTGGCTTTGGCCTATGCACAACAAACAACCATCATTCGAGAAATCACACTCAAAAACAAACCCCATGCCATGCTCACCCTCAGCCCCAAAGGCACCGTTCCCGTGTTGCATTTGATGGATGGAGGCGTATTGGAGGAAAGTCGGGACATCATGATGTGGGCCCTTCATGCTCATGACCCTTTTGGCTTACTGGCTGGTGATGTGTGCGAAATGCACTCTTTATTAGACAAAAATGATGGCGATTTTAAATTTTGGTTAGATCGGTACAAATACCCAGAACGTTTTTCAGCCGAGAAAACCCGTGACACCTCGTTTGCTCGTCAGAAAGCAGAGGTGTTTCTCTCAGAACTTGAACTTCGTTTAAGTCGGCAATGTTATTTGTTTGGAGAAAAAATCACACTGGCAGACATTGGCGTGATGCCTTTCGTTCGTCAATTTGCCAGTGTGGAACCAGAATGGTTTAAGCATGCACCGTATGCCGCAGTGCGACAGTGGTTAAACAATGGGTTGGCTTCACCTGTTTTTACACACATCATGGAAAAATTTAAACCGTGGCAAGAAGGCGATGCCCCTGTGTATTTGGCATTTTTATAATGCGCCCACAATACCATCATTCTTTTTACTTTGAACCTTAAAAAAACCGCTATTTTCTAAAATGAAAATGGCGGTTTTTCTGTCACGCATCATTTTAATGCATGGCAGTAAACGCTTAAAACATTGCTTAAAATCTTGATTCAGACATTATGCACGCACATCCTCAGGAATATCTTCAGGGGCAATTGCACCCGTCATGATCGCAACTGTATCAGACATGTTGATTTTTTTCGGATCAACAATCGCAGCGCGCTTACCCAAACGTTGAATGTGAATCCGATCCGCAATTTCAAACACGTGTGGCATGTTGTGGCTGATCAAAATTACAGGCAAACCACGATCACGCACACGGCGAATCAATTCAAGCACCATATTGCCCTCTTTCACGCCCAATGCCGCTGTGGGCTCGTCAAGAATCACAACGTGTTGCGCAAATGCAGCGGCACGTGACACAGCAACGCACTGACGTTGACCACCCGACAATGTTTCAACCGCTTGGGTCATGGAACGAATGCCAACTTTAAGGTCATTCATGCGTGCAACGCTTTCTGAGAGCATTTTCTTCTTGTCAATCATCTTGAAAAAACTGCCCAAAAAGCCAGGTCGCAAGATTTCACGGCCTAAAAACAAATTCTCAGCGATGGTCATTGCAGGTGCAACCGCCAATTCTTGATACACCGTTTCAATGCCACGACGGCGCGCATCGATCGGGCTTTTAAAATGAATGGTCTCGCCATCCAATTTAATCACGCCTTCATCAGGCACAATTGCACCCGACAATGCTTTAATCAACGAGGATTTACCCGCACCATTGTCGCCAATGACCGCCAAAATTTCACCCGCTTTGAGGTCAAAATCCGCGCCATCAATGGCGGTCACAGAGCCGTAACGCTTGACCAAACCGCGTGCTTGCAAAACGATGTTATCGTTTGATGAGTGAGATGTGCTCATGGCGATTAACCTTTCTTTTTGGTCATTTGATCAACGGTTACGGCAAGAATCACCAAAATACCCGTGATGAGAATTTGAAACACGGAGGGAACACCCATCAACGTCAGGCCATTGCGGAATACACCCACAATCAACACACCAATCAAAGTGCCCAAGACCAAGCCACGACCACCAAATAAACTTGTACCACCCAACACCACAGCGGTGATCGAATCCAAGTTATCGGTTTGACCCGCTTGCGGGTCGCCCACACCAAGGCGTGCAACAGACAACAAAGCTGCAATGCCATAAAACAAACCCGCCAAAGAATACACACCGAGCAATACTTTGTTGGTGGCAATACCCGTTAAACGTGCGGCTTCAGGGTTGTTACCAACGGCATAAATGTGACGTCCAGGTGAAGTGTCACGCAAGAAAATCCATGTGATGAGGTACAAAGCCAACATCAACACCGCACCATACGCCACATTGGTACCACCGATGGAGAATGTCGTGCCGAGAAACAACATCGACTGTGGGATGTCCGTTACCGTTTGACCATTTGAGTACAATTGAGTGATGGCAAACACGATGTTCAGCATACCCAAAGTCACGATGAATGCAGGTAAACGCACACGGGTCACCAACATGCCGTTGACATAGCCAATCAAAACACACACCAAAATACCCGCCAACACAGCAACTGCTGGGTTCAAACCCAATGCTGTGGCAAATTTGGTCATGATGATGGAGCCGAGCGCCATCGCCATACCACATGACAAATCAATGCCTGCGGTTAAAATGATGAGCGTTTGACCAATGGCAATCACACCAATCACCATCACCTGTTGCAAGATTAAAGAAAAATTCTGACCTGATAAAAAACGATCAGATTGAGTGGCAAAGAAAATGCACGCCCCCAGCAACGCAATAAATGCGCCCATTATGGGATTGGCGTACAAACTTTTAAGTTTTGGATTCATAATTCCCCCGATGAATGTCAAAAAAAGCGTCGCTTTTTTAGATTCTTATAATGCATCACCTAACACTGTCACTGCACTGGACACACGGTGTTCGATGGCAGAGAGGTGAGTAAAACCCAATGACTTTACCCACCCCTATTGCATGTGATGATGCTATTGCTTGAAACAATATTCCATGTATTAAAAAATAAGGAAGAGAGAGGAGTATCCTCCCCCTTCCTTAAAACACATGAAAATTATTTATTGCCCCAGCATGCGCCCAGACCGAAGGCGGAGTCTTTGCTGGTCACACCATTGACAGGCGCGTGGGCAATCAACTCAACACCAGTGTCGGTGTAACCCGATACTTTTTTACCTGTTTTAGCGTACTCAACACCCGCAGCAACGCCCATTGCAGCCATTTTCAAAGGATATTGCTGTGAAGTTGCAGCGATTTTGCCATCGGCCACATCTTTCACGCCAGCGCAACCACCATCCACTGAAACGATGACCACATTTTTCTCTTTACCAGCCGCTTGCAATGCTTTGTATGCACCAGCAGCCGCAGGTTCATTGATGGTGTACACGAGATTGATGTCAGGATTTTTTTGTAAGCAATTTTCCATCGCTGTTTGGCCTTTGGCTTGATCACCAAAGCTGTCCGCCATACACACCACTTCTGGTGTTTTAGCCAAATCATTTGATTTTGCATCCAATGATTTCAAACCAAAGCCAGCCAAGAAACCATTGTGGCGTTGCGCGCCGACCGGGTGACCAGGGAATAAATCCAAAGTGGCGATTTTAGCTGGTTTGCCATTGACGGCTGCTTTTGCATATTGACCAATCAACTCACCTGCTTTGTAGTTGTTTGTTGCAAATAAACCATCAACCGCTTCAGCTGGATCGGTTGGGCTGTCCAATGCAATCACCATCACGCCAGCATCTTGTGCTTTTTTGATGGCGGGGACGATGGCTTTTGAATCACTTGGCGTGATCAAAATGGTTTTCGCACCCGCTGCAATCATGTTTTCCATTGCGGTGACTTGACCGGCATTGTCGCCATCGGCTTTACCCGCAGCAGTCAATAATTTCGCACCTTGTTTCTTGGCTTCCTCTTCCGCGCCCTCTTTCATTTTGATGAAGAAAGGGTTGGTTTCAGTTTTTGTGATCAAACCAATGACCACTTCTTTACCTGCATCGGCTTTTGGCGCTTCAGCAGCTTTAGGTGCATCTGCTGGTTTCGCAGGTTCAGCAGGCTTTTGGCAGGCGGCTAAAGAAAAGGCCATGATGGCGGCGGCACAAGAAGCCAATGCAAATTTTGGGGTGATGTTTTGAATCTTCATTGCTGTCTCCTAAAAGGATATTGTTGGATGATTTGTTGCGTCATTGATTAATAAATCTGCGTTTACCTTAAAAGTGTGTCAAGCAAAATAGGTTCGCTGCAACTCACTTGAAACGATTATTGCATAATTTTTTTAAATGCGCAAGCGTTTGCGCAAACGCTTGCTAAAAAAAGAAAACGTTTGCTATTCCATAAATGATGTGAAAAAATGCTATCATCTCAACAGACCATCATCACGGTAAATTGACGAAATCACATCATGCAAGGCGTTGTATTTTATTTATTCAGACAAAAGGAATCATCATGCTTAAAGGTATTGACCCATTATTAACAGCAGACGTACTTAAAATTCTGTGCGAAATGGGGCATGGGGATGAAGTGGTGGTGGTGGACGCGAATTTCACTGCGGCCAGTCTGGGTGCTGGCAAACCTGTCCTACATCTGTCTGGTGCCGATTTAGGGCGTGCCTGCCAGGCGGTTTTATCTGTATTTCCACTTGATGCCGATGTGAATCAACCCGTCGCTTACATGAAAGTCAGCCACACAGATGTGGGTTATATTTCAGCAGTACAAGAAAATGTGGTAAATTTAGTGGTTAAAACAGGCGGCACAACTGAACAATGTGAAGCTGTTGAACGTTTTGCGTTTTACGAACGAGTTAAAACAGCCTACGCCATCATACAAACCAGTGAAATGCAACCTTATGCGAATTTTATATTCAAAAAAGGTGTCATCTCCTTATCAGAATAAGAGACACACGTGGCCACCATCGTTGACGTCGCACGCGCGGCAAAAGTATCCACCTCCACCGTTTCACATGTCATAAACGGCACCCGCCACGTTCATCCAAAAACTGCAAAAGCAGTGCACGATGCCATTGATGTTTTAGGATACATTCCCAACAGCCTTGCCCGTGCACTCGCAGGTGCATCGTATCAAACCATTGGTGTCGCGATTTCCGCACTGAACAACCATTATTTCCATGAAACCTTGCATTGGCTGGATAAGGAATGCACTGAGCATGGGGTGATGATGATTTATGCCGACCACCACGATGAAGCAGACCGTGAATTGCATGTCATCCAAGCGCTACACCAGCGTCGCGTCGATGGCATTTTATTGGCTTCTGCGGGCACCAGTGAAGCCACTTTAGATTACTTAAAAAAACACCGCATCCCAACCGTATTAATTGATCGATTGAGCACTCAAGAATTCGATCAAGTGGGCGTTGAAAACACCCAAGCCACCCAAGCCATGACCGAACATTTAATTGAACATGGTCACCGCAACATCGCTTATCTGATTGGGAAGCCTCACATTTCAACAACCGATGAACGTTTGGCTGGCTTTTACGCAGCCCATAAAAAACACGATCTAAAAGTCAATGCCAATTACCTGATTTGCGGTGAGTCGAACAGCGTGGTTGCGCGTCAAGTCACCGAACATTTATTATCAATGAATCCACGCCCATCGGTGATCTTTTCATCAAATAATTTGATGACGATTGGCGTCATGCAAGCATTGCGTGCCGCACACATTCAAGTCCCTGAAGAAATGGCCTTGGCAGGGTTTGATGATTTTGACTGGGCTGACTTATTTGAACCGCGCTTATCTTTGATTGCTCAGCCGATTGAACAAATTGGTGTGAAAGCGGTTCAATTGTTGCTCGAACGCATTAAACATCCTGACGCGCCCTATCAAACCATCCAAATTGCACCCGAAATAAAAATCCGTCATTCGTGCGGTTGCAACGAAAATAATTGACATCAATTATTTGACAAGGCTTTGCGAGCAAAAGCACTGCACCATTTACTCAACAAAGCACCTCCAATCACACAGTAAACCATTGATTATTAACAACAATTGTTGCAAATCAACCACAACAATAGCCCTTTCTTTTTGATTTTTTCTGCTATGATCTGCACTCATGCAAAAAAGCATGAACGTTCATACCAATAAAAACAAGGAGATAAAAGATGGGCATGTTTGATTACAAAGATTACAGCAGCAGCGAATCCGTAGAGCTTTTGGAAACGTCGTATCGATTGGCAACATATGCCAACATCAATGGATTTCTAGGCATTGAGCAATCAGGGGCAATCGTACAAAGTATCGCCGACACACTGCTCAGTCCTGGTCTGTACCCCAACACAGTGAACAGCAGTTTGCCCTCAGGTTGGCGAGAACTGACCCCAGCAGAGCTGTCTTTGCCCGACAGCGCCTTGGATGCGACGGGGCATTACATCATCGAAAGCCCACTTTTAGGCAGTGTTCCAACAGGCGAGCAGGCCAAGTTGCTTGGTGAATATGATGCGCAAGGCAAACTCACCCGAGTTGCCATCAGCTACACAGGCACAAACTCAATGGTCGATGTGCCCGACTACCTCCAATTGAACAGCGGTGAAATGGCGCCCAAGCTGGAGCCCTTATTAAACGCCCTTAAAGCATTTACACTAAAAAATGGTTTAACTGCAGAAGATGTCATCGTGACCGGTTACAGTTTGGGGGGCGGCATTGCCAACTTGACCGCTGAATATCGCGAAACCTTGTCGGGTGGTTTTTTTAAAAATGCCAACTTCATTGGTATTGAATCCCCTTTGATTTATGACGATGCATCCGTGATTTTAAATTATGGTTACGAAAACGATGTGGTGCATCGCGCCGCTGGCAGCAGCGACAGCATTTTGACCGCCTTAACAGAGGCAAATCTTGGCTTGGTCAATCCCGACAAAAACTACAGCAGCAGCATCGACAACACCGTTCTATTCGATGACATGTACGCCTCAGCATTGTGGTCATTGCCTTTTTCTTTCTCTTTGTTGAACATCCCTGTGTCATGGTATGCCCACATTGATGGCGTTTTCACCGATGCTTATGCACGCATTGCAGACAACCCTTTTTATAATTTAATGGAAAAAGACAGTGCCACTGTTGTCGCCAATCTGTCTGCACTCACCCGAGGCAACACATGGGTAGGAGACAAAAGCGCTTCAACCTCCAGCCATTACGGTGCGCCATCCTTCATCATCGGGTCAAAGTATGATGATTTACTGCAAGGCGGCAGCAGCAATGATTACATTTATGGCGGTGATGGCGACGATAAAATCCGCACGGGTACAGGCACTGATCATGTGGATGGTGGCAATGGAAACAATGAATTACAGCTTGCAGGCACAGCTTCAGATTGGACCGTTTATCGTTTGTCAGATGGGAGCGTGTTCATGGATGCCAAAGACAAATCAAACTTTGTAGAAGCCGACCACATCCAAAACATCTCTTTTGAAAATGATTTGCTTTCTCAATACAATCCTTATGCCGTTGGCAATGGCGCTTTAATTGATCGACGGTACAGCCCTATTTTTTGGTATATGAATAAAAACATCGCCTATCAAAGTTCGATTGAAGGCAGCAATGCCAATGACAACCTTACTGGTCGAATCGTATTTGGTCAGACGGGTCACGATCGGTTGATGGCGACAAGCAATCCCAGTCTATTGCATGGCGGTGAAGGCAATGACACATTATTGGGCTATCTCGCCAATGATCGATTGTACGGCGGTGAAGGCAAAGATGTCCTTGTTGGCGGCAAAGGGAATGATTATTTGAATGGCGGCGTGGATCAGGATTTTTACCAATTTGCCCGAGGCGATGGTCAGGACCACATTGCCGAATCCAGTGGTTCGGACACATTGGCATTCAGCAACAATGTCAATGCCAATCAATTGTGGTTTACTAAAACAGGCAATCATTTGCTCATCAGTGTCATCGGCAGCACAGACCAAGTGGTCATCGACGATTGGTACAGCAATTCAAATTTCCAAGTTGAAACCATACAATCATCCGACGGCAAGACATTGAGCAGCAATAAAATTGATGCTTTGGTCAACGCCATGTCAGCCTTCAGCCCCCCTGCTGCGGGTCAAACCAGTTTACCAACAAGCTATCAAACAGCATTGAACCCCACCATTGCAGCCAATTGGGTTTGATACAACCCAAATTCAATCGCCCCCTAACCTCTGCACTTGATGGTGTCAAGGTTAGGCGGCGCCATCACTTGCATGTTTAGCCAATCTTTGCATTGAGTTTTTATTCACTGTAAATTATTTAACAACATGTATTTTCAAATAAAATAAAACAAAATCAATAAGTTAAAAGCTATTCTTAAAGCTTCATCAACTTCACTTTATTTGTGAAACACGCTGTTTTATGCTTTAATGTATTTTTACAAAGCTGAACCCTTCACAACAAAACCAATTTGAGTTTTTATTCCGTTCAGTTGCACACAGGAGACAACCATGCGTGCCAATACCCAGCTGCGCGACCATCGGCTCAAAACCGAGCGCGAATGGCAGCAATTTGTACGTGATAAATCGATGTCCAGCGAATCCTCATGGCTGCAACAATCATGGGGGACATCAGCCTCCAACATCACGCTGGAGCAGACCTGCGCCCCGATGGATGACCCTGAATCGGTACGGCGGCAATTTCTTGCGACTGAACTGTACCAAGTCGCAAAACCGTTGCTGGATGAATTGGTCTATGCGGTAACGGACTCGGGTTTCGCTGTTGGATTCAGCGACCCAAGCGCCACATTACAGTGGACTGCCGCCAATCGTGTGATGCAAAAACGTGTTGAAAAAGCACATTTTTTGCCTTCGGCGCATTGGGATGAAGCCAGTATGGGCACCAATGCCGTGGGCTTGGCGGCTCGCATGGTCAAGCCCTTTGCGATTTTCTCAGCACAACATTATGTCCCAAGCTTACATGAATGGGTGTGCTATGCCGCGCCAATTGTTCACGGCCCATCGGGTCACGTGGCAGGTGTCTTGGACATCAGTGCACCGTGGCAAAACTCAACCCCTATGGCACTCGCCACAGTGAGCCACTATGCGCAACAAATTTCTCAGTTGTGGTCAACCATTCAGCTCAAACCCAGCTTTTATTTAAACCTCTGTGGCTGCTCTCATGGTCAATGGTTGGGCAGAACGGGGCTGCCTCGACGCTTACAAGAAATTTTTCTGACCTTGGCTTTACACCCTGAGGGCTTGAGTTTAGAAGCCTTGCATGCACACGTGTATGGTGACGAGCCAGTGTCTGTGTCAACCTTGAAATCTGAAATTTCTCACCTGCGACAACACCTAGGGGATATTTTACAAGCACGCCCTTATCGCTTGGCGCTGGCTTTACAAGTTCTGCCCACCGATGCCCATTTGGTTGAACAGTATGTGCTTGCAGGCCAATTCAGCGATGCCCTCAATTTATACCAACGGCCCGTATTACCCAACTCTCAGGCTCCTGCTGTGGTTGAATATCGAAACTATTTGCATCAATTGGTGATTCGTTCTTTGGTGGCCAGCAACAACATTGATGCGTTATGGCAATTCACCGTGATGCACGAAGCAGAATACGATGTGCTGCTGCGCTTAGAGCAACTTTTGCCTGACAGCGATGGCCGCCGCTCAGCCGTTGAAGCAAAACTTGCCCAGTTGGAATAATTGCCCCCATAAAAACAGGGATACACCGAAACATGGTTGGTGAACAATGGACATCCCCAGGCAACGACCTGAAACACCCCTGAGTGGTGAAAAGGGTTTCTGAAGTCGAACAATGACAACATGCGACTGCCTCGACCATATTTAGCCTAAAAATCTTTTTTGGGATTAATGATTGCAACAAGGCATCAAAGGTCTTCGTAAAAAAACTCACCCCCCTCGCCGTTCAACCTATTTTCAACCTTCTGTGTGACATGATGCGTCTCAAGCGAAACACAACCCTTCGCTTAACCTTATACAATAACGGAGACCATCATGATTTATGCAAACCCAAATACCCCAGGTGCTTTAATTGATTTCAAAGCGAAATATGACAATTTCATTGGCGGCCAATGGGTCGCACCAGTAGACGGTCAGTATTTTGAAAACATCACACCTGTGACGGGTCAAGTGTTTTGCCAAGTGGCACGCTCAACGTCAAAAGACATCAATTTGGCACTGGATGCCGCTCACAAAGCGAAAGATGCTTGGGGCAAAACCTCAGTCACTGAACGCTCAAACATCCTCAACAAAATCGCTGACCGCATCGAAGCCAACCTTGAGAAAATCGCAGTGGCCGAAACATGGGACAACGGTAAAGCCGTTCGTGAAACACTGGCTGCTGACATTCCATTGACGATCGATCATTTCCGTTATTTCGCCTCAGCCATTCGCGCACAAGAAGGCTCATCCAGCCAAATCGACAACGACACTGTCGCTTATCATTTCCACGAGCCACTCGGTGTTGTGGGTCAAATCATTCCTTGGAACTTCCCCATCCTGATGGCCGCCTGGAAACTGGCACCCGCACTCGCAGCGGGCAACTGCATCGTCATGAAACCCGCAGAGCAAACCCCTGTCAGCTTATTGGTTGTAATGGAAATCATTGCGGATTTACTGCCTGCTGGGGTATTGAACATTGTCAACGGCTTTGGCGTCGAAGCGGGCGCACCACTGGCTTCAAGCCCACGCATCGCAAAAATTGCATTCACTGGCGAAACCACGACTGGCCGCCTCATCATGCAATATGCGACCCAAAACATCATTCCCGTCACTTTGGAACTTGGTGGTAAGAGCCCTAATATTTTTATGGCTGACGTTGCCCGCGAAGACGACGCATTTTTTGACAAAGCGGTTGAAGGTTTTGTGTTATTCGCCCTCAATCAAGGTGAAGTCTGCACCTGCCCAAGCCGTGCGTTGATTCACGAATCGATTTACGATCAATTCATCGAACGCGCCATCGCCCGCACCAACGCCATCAAGGTTGGCAACCCATTGGATACAGAAACCATGATGGGTGCGCAAGCATCAAATGATCAACTTGAGAAAATTTTGTCCTACATGGACATCGGTCAAGCGGAAGGCGCACAGCTGCTTGCAGGTGGTGGACGCAACACATTGGAAGGCGATTTGTCTGGCGGTTATTACGTTAAACCGACCATTTTCAAAGGCCATAACAAAATGCGCATTTTCCAAGAAGAAATTTTTGGCCCCGTCGTCAGCGTGACCACATTCAAAGACAATGAAGAAGCCTTATCGATTGCCAATGACAGCATGTTTGGTCTCGGCGCAGGCATTTGGACACGTGATGCCAACACTTCTTATCGCTTTGGTCGCGGCATTCAAGCGGGTCGAGTGTGGACAAACTGCTACCACCTCTACCCTGCCCACTCGGCATTTGGTGGCTACAAGCAAAGTGGCATCGGTCGTGAAAACCACTTGATGATGCTCGACCATTATCAACAAACCAAAAACATGCTGGTCAGCTACAACCCAAACAAAATGGGCTTTTTCTAAGACATTTGAGGTAAATCGTTCATAAAAATGTGTGCTTTCCCTTTACCGGATGATACCTATCATTCAGTAAAGGGATTTTTTCAAAAAAGGAGAAGACCATGAACCGTGTAGACATCACAGCAGATGCCAACAAATGGATTCAATCGCTGTCCGAAAAAAATGGGCCTCTGATGTTCCACCAATCAGGCGGTTGTTGCGATGGCAGCAGCCCAATGTGTTATCCCAAAGGTGCTTTTTTGGTGGGCAGTTCAGATGTTTACTTGGGAGATGTTGCAGGCACACCTTTTTTTATGAGCGAATCACAGTTTAGGTATTGGCAACACACCCATTTGACGCTCGACATTGTACCTGGGCGCGGCAGCGGGTTTAGTTTGGAAGCGCCATTTGGCGTGCGATTTCTGATTCGCTCACGACTTTTCTCAGATGAGGAATGGGCTCAGATCACCCCCACGGTAGCTGGTGATCAGTGGTTGGCTGGAGAGCAACGACCTTGATAACAATGCAAAAGCCTTATACACAGAGTACAAGGCTTTTTTTATTGGGTTCCAACTCAATCTTCAATACGCGACCAAATGTCATCGCCTTTGGCTTTAGGTGCATCGGCATGGGACTGCGTTTGCTGTGTTTTTTGAGTCATCATCTCAGCAACTTTTGCACGAATTGTTTCCATGCACTCTTTGAGATTAAGGGGTGTAAATGTGGTGGTTGAGCGGCTCATGGTAATTCCTTTCTGAAAAAATAATAAAAAACTGACCCTGATCGAGCCTTATCTCCTCGTACTTCGGCATTACTTTGGTAACGCGCTTCTTTTATGTTGAAATTATACTTCATATTGCGATAAACATGAACTATTTAATGTCTTTTGTTGCTTTCACAATACATTTCATTGTGCAACCGCACATTTTTTACTTCAAAACAGACCCAACAATCACATCAATATGATGTCATATTGCTCTTGAAAAAACATACCTTGCACTTGCAACGAGATCGATTTACCGATCTGATTAGACAGCGCTGCTAAATGTGGCGCCACCTCATCCAACAACATGTCAATCACATCAGGGTGCGCCACCACGCGAAATGCGGTGGCATTAAACTGGCAAGCTTCACGGGCAATTTCACGCAAAATTTCATAACATACCGTGCGAGTTGTTTTGACCATGCCTCGTCCAGAGCACATAGGGCATGGTTCGCACAACAATTGAGCCAGCGACTCTCTCGTTCTTTTACGGGTAACTTCGATTAAACCCAGCGGTGAAAAAGGATGAATAGCGGTTCTCGTTCGGTCATGACCAAATTCAACCTGTAAAGTGTTCATGACATTTTCAGCATGCGTGGCATGACTCATGTCAATGAAATCCAGGATAATCATACCTCCCAAATTACGTAAACGCAGTTGGTGAACAATTTCCCGCGCCGCTTCTAAATTGGTTTTAAGTATTGTATCGGCAAAATTACGACCCGACACGTAGGATCCCGTATTCACATCAATTGTGGTCATCGCCTCAGTCGTTTCAATGACCAAATAACCACCCGATTTAAGGTCCACGCGATGTTGCAAGGCGAGATTGATCTCGTCTTCAACTTTGTACGCATCAAACAATGGCCGCTCTATGGGGGCCAGTATGAGTTTGGCGTTCACAGAGGGCATGTATTGGTCGGCAAAGTTGCTCAATTCCGCAAGTGTGGCCTCATCATCCGTCACGACAGAAACCGTATCCACCGTCACCATGTCCCGCAACACCCGCTGCGCCAAGCTTAAATCCTTATGAATCAAATAAGGTGCAGGGTGCTTCTGAGAAGCCTGTAAAATACTTTGCCATGCACGATTGAGGTAGTTGATGTCATTTTGCCACTCTTCAACAGGTGCATCACATGCAGCCGTGCGAATGATGTAACCGCCTTGTGCATTGCTTTTATCTGCCCCTAACAAATCAATCAACTGATTTTTTAATGCCCAGCGTTCTTCATCATTCTCAACCTTTTGCGTCACGCCAATGCCCTGCTCTTTCGGCAAATGCACCAACAAACGACCAGCAATACTGATTTTGGTCGATAAACGCGCCCCCTTCGTTCCGATCGGATCTTTGATGACTTGAACCAGAACCGTTTGACCGTCAAACAGCACTTTTTCAATGGGGGGCAATGCATTGCCCGAGGCTTGACTGGCTGATGGACTGTGCGCAGCAATGATCATGTCCGCCACATGCAAAAAAGCCGTTCGCTCAAGGCCAATCTCAATAAATGCAGATTGCATCCCCGGCAGCACGCGCACGACTTTGCCCAAATAGATGTTACCGACCAAGCCCAAATTGGCCATTCGCTCGATGTAAACCTCTTGCACACGACCGTCCTCAAGGAGGGCAACGCGTGTTTCGGCACTGTTGGTATTGATTAAGATGTCTTGTTTCATGAAGGCGATTGTAATGCTTTTCACAGAGAGCATGTGATGATTACATTAAAATTACAAAATAATTTTAAAACTTTCAGTTGATTTTAATGCATAACCTTGTGCCCATATGTTTAGCTGAATTGGAACAACCCAACCCTTAATCCGTGCTTTTCACACCAATGGCGGCCATACAAAATATTAAATGCCTGGATCTTCATTTCCAGTCTCTTTTATAGAAGCTGTGGTTGGATCGCTTTCAGTACACCCCCTCCACATCAGCAACCCACAAAAGACTACAACAACTGGAATCTTCACGACAAAACCATATAAACATTAAAAACAACACAAACCTTACTTAATTTGCACTAAATACGCATTCGAGTACTCACGAAAAGTTCTGAATTTTGCTAGAATGGCGTTTTAAGATTTGAACTGAAGACCAAAGGGTTTTATATGGCAAGCGCATTAGATTTTTATTTTGATTTTTCATCACCTTACGGCTACTTTGCCAGCACCCGCATCAATGAGATGGCGCAAAAACACAACCGCCGAGTTGATTGGCACCCATTTTCAGGCGAGGCTTTTAAACCGTCGACCAGCGGCACATCGTTGGTACAAAACCCAGCCAAGCGCACCTATATTGAGCGTGATTACATTCGCAGTGCAAAATTCCATAACATTGAATTTAAAATCCCAAGTGTGTTTCCATTGGACACGCGTTACGCTTCACGCGCTGTGATGTGGGCGGAAAGCAAATACGGCGAAGACAAAGGCATCGCTTTGGCTCAAGCCATTTTCAAGGCTTATTATGTTGAAGATAAAAACATTGGTGATCCCAAAACCATCATTGATTTGGGCGTCAGTGTCGGTTTAAAAGCAGAAGAAGTCAGTGAAGGCATGAACAATTCATTCACCAAAGAGCAAGTGCGTGCTGAAATTGATTTGGCCACAGCCAAGGGCGTATTCGGCTCACCTTTTGTCATTTTTGATGGCGAGCCTTTTTGGGGATTTGACCGCTTTGATCAACTTGAAGCCGCTCTAAAAGCCAAAGCTTAATATTTCATCAACGACCTTACGGCTATCATGAATGCTGACTTCCTGCGGTATGTCGTTGATGATTGCACCATACACCTTTAAAGCTTCCGTCGATTAAAACTGACTCTGTTTGCTGCCACTGCTGCATTCACTTATTTTTTCCTAAAAGAGAACCTGTACCGCCTCCTATTTATTATCAGCTTTGACTGTTGGCATATTGGCTTGGGCGGGCGGCACACCATCGGAAACAGAAACCATGCGTCCAGCTGACCGACTCGAGATGTTCAACCGCCTGAAGGCGGCCAACCCGAACCCGACAACCGAACTCAATTACACCAGTCCTTTTGAACTATTGGTGTCGGTTGTATTGTCAGCACAAGCCACTGATGTCGGCGTTAACAAAGCAACCGCTCAGCTTTATCCCATTGCCAATACGCCAGAGGCCATTTTTGCCCTCGGCGAAGAGGGTCTAATCCCTTATATCAACACCATTGGGCTGTTCCGCAACAAGGCCAAACACGTGATTGGCCTGTGCGCCATGCTCATCGAAAAACACAACAGCCAAGTTCCCAGTGATCGCACCTCGCTCGAAGCGCTGCCAGGTGTCGGACGAAAAACCGCCAACGTCATCCTCAACACCATTTTCAAGCAGCCCACCATGGCCGTGGACACCCATATTTTTCGATTGGGGAATCGCACTGGTCTGGCCACAGGAAAAACGGTACTGGATGTTGAGCAAAAGCTCCTTAAAAACATCCCAAAAGAATTTTTACTCGATGCCCACCACTGGTTGATTTTACACGGTCGTTATGTGTGTCAAGCACGCAAACCCAAATGCAATGAATGCATCATCAACGATTTGTGTGAATACAGCGGAAAATGAAACCTTGCATTTTTCCATCGCATCATAAGCCCATATAAAAACACAAACATTACTCAACACACACAAACCCAAGCCCCACATGGCATAACTTGGTATCATACGGCCTTAGAACAAAGGAACACCATGTTATTACTGCTGAACAAACCTTACGGCGTGATTTGCCAATTCACCAAACACGAAACACATCCAACATTGAAAGAATACGTTAAAGTGCCTCATGTCTATCCCGCTGGGCGTTTGGATACCGATTCAGAAGGTTTATTGGTTTTGACCGACGATGGTCACATGCAAAATCAAATCAGCCATCCCATGCATAAAAAACCCAAAACCTATGTCGTACAGGTGGAAGGTTCACCTTCAGATGCCGCATTAAAATCTTTGCGAGCGGGCGTCAAGCTGGGGGATGAAGTGACTTTACCCTGCCACGCCGAAATCATTGATGAACCCAAATGGTTGTGGGAGCGGAACCCACCGATCCGCTATCGTGCCAGCATCCCAACGCATTGGCTGGAAATCACTTTAACTGAAGGCAAAAATCGCCAAGTGCGCCGCATGACCGCAGCAGTGGGCTTGCCCACACTGCGCTTGATTCGCACACAAGTGGGTGGCTATAGCTTATTTGAAGGTGGCACGCTTGGGCTCGGTGACACCCGCATGATCGATGCCACACCATGCCCGCCATCACCCGCACGCACAGCCCCCGTGAAGCCACGCCGAACGGGCTATCAACCCGACTTCGTTGGTAAAAAATCGGGGGTATTACCCACCAATGTGCGTAAAGCCCGTGTTGGCGCAGCCAGTCAAGCCAACCGAAGTGCACGTGCAACAGCCAGCTCTTCACGTAAAAAACCATAACTTATGTTTTTTCAATAACTTTCAATAAGTTATAGGCTTAATTGAATGTTTAACTTAAAGGATGGGCTGATGTTGTCAATTACCCGTATGTCATTGTTATGCGCCAGTGCCGTGGTGCTGATGGCCTGTCAAGAAACAGGGAAAACAACAAATGGCATCAACAATTCAAGTACATCATCGGCATTCACAGCGCTGAATCAACTCAAACAAGTGCAACTTGAGCTTGCCGACACCTCTGAAAAACAAGAGCTGGGTTTAATGAACCGCACCAGCATACCTGAGAATACAGGCATGCTGTTTGCATTTACCGAACCTCGCACCTACTGCTTTTGGATGAAAAACACGTTGATTCCACTGACGATTGGTTTTTTGGATGAACAAGGTGTCCTACGCCAAACCGAAGACATGGCACCTCAAACGCTGAGCACCCATTGTGCAAAAACAGCTGTTAAGTACGCCATTGAAATGAACCAAGGCTGGTATGCCACACACAAAGTTAATATTGGCACCCCCCTTCTTCACATTAAATGATTTCCTAAAACATGTCTGAATTAGTTTTCCAGCTCGCCGCACCTCACCCCGCAAGCAGTTTATTTTTTGCCCACCGCACTGCACGTCGTCATCAACGAACACCTTTGCGTGCATTGTATACTTTGCATAAAAAATGGCGTGAGGCTGCGGTCTACACAGATCAACACCATGCGGTGACCACGCTCAACTGGTGGCATCATGAGCTGGATAAAATCAAAACAGGGGAAATAACTCACCCTGCACTGATTGCCCTTAAACCTTGGTTCAACACAGACAACGAGGCTTTCTTTATCGCCTTGCAAAGCCTGCTGCATGGACACATGCATTGGCATCACATCACCCGCATTGAAGATTTGGCACAACTAGAACCAACCATTGACGCCATCAGCGGCTCTTTTGCTCAAGTCTGGTTGTCCATCATGGACGCCCCCGAACTGCACAGCCACGCACTCACCGCGGGGCGTGCGCTGTGGTGGATTGACCAAACCCGCCATATTGGTCATGGACTTACGCCCTCTCGATTGTGGTTGCCAATGGCGTGGTTGAAAGAGTTGAATTTGCCCGCCCATTTAATCTTAAAAAAGAATTTAACCCCAACCCAACGGGCAGAGCATGGGGCAGGACTGGTCACACTTCTGCTCCAGCATGCCCAGATGGCGGTGCAAAATTACGAAAACAGCCACCAAGCTTTATCGCCTTTACACAAGAAAGCAAGTAAAAGCCTGCATGCTTTATTAAAAATGCGCACACTACTGCTAAATGAGATGGCACAACAACCCAGTGATGTGTGGCAAGGCTTGGTCAGCATCTCGCCACGTAAAAAATGGTGGGCTGCGGCATGGGCATAGGGTTTTCACTCGCTCATGACTGAGCATTCATCACACTTGCGTGCCCCTCTTATAATTTGAAAATAAACCTTCAGTACACAAAACAAGGGAGGGCATGTCCAACAACATGATCCGTCAAATCAAACAATCTTCAGCACCACAACCAGCGCAATCATTGCCTTAAACGTCCTGCACTCGACTTGCACTCGCCCTACACTCTTTAGGACGTAAAGAGGAAATCAAAAAAATGACAAGCCAAAATGTTTTTACAAATAGAAACGTGGTGTTGCACCTGCTCGCCAGTTATAATGTCGCATTACCACTGACATTTTAGATTTAAAGGCATCCATGAGCACAACTGTTCGCACCCGTTTCGCCCCCAGCCCAACAGGCGCCCTCCACATTGGCGGCGCACGCACTGCATTATTCAGCTGGGCATTGGCTCAGCACTTTGGCGGCACATTTGTCTTGCGCATTGAAGACACAGATGTTGAGCGCTCAACCCCAGAAAACGTTGCAGAAATTTTAGATGCCATGGCGTGGCTCAAGCTGACACACGATGACGGCCCATACTATCAAATGCAACGCATGGATCGCTATCGAGAAGTGATTGAACAAATGCTCGCCAATGGCACAGCATACCATTGCTACACCTCTCGCGAAGAACTCGAAGCCATGCGTGAAGCTCAAAAAGCCCGTGGTGAACGAGAAAAGTACGACGGCACTTGGCGCCCTGAAGCAGGCAAAACATTGCCAGAGATTCCCGTAGGCGTACAACCTGTTGTCCGTTTCAAAAACCCACTCTCTGGCAACACCTCATGGGTTGACGTGGTGAAAGGTGAGATTTCATTCAACAATGCAGAACTGGATGACCTCATCATCGCCCGACCTGACGGCACACCCACATACAATTTCTGTGTCGTTGTTGACGACTGGGACATGGGGATCACCCACGTCATCCGAGGTGATGACCATGTCAACAACACCCCCAAGCAAATCAACATCTTGAAAGCATTGAATGCGCCATTGCCGTTTTATGGTCACATCCCCATGATTCTGGCACCCGATGGCTCTAAATTATCGAAACGTAAAAATGCCACAGCGGTTATGGATTATGAGCGCATGGGCTATTTACCCGAAGCCCTGTGCAACTACCTCGCCCGCTTGGGCTGGGGGCACGGCGATGATGAAGTGTTTACGCGCGAACAATTTGTCGAATGGTTCAGTGTAGAACACCTGACATCGTCTTCATCACAATGGGATCCAAAGAAACTCAATTGGATGAACAACCATTACATCAACAAAAAACCACATGACGAATTGGTCGCCTTAATTGAACCGCGTTTGATCGCACGTTTGAACACATACGACCATACATTGCCTTTAACCACATACCCACTGTCAGACATCGTTGCTTTGTACAAATCGCGTTGCGACACACTGGTGCAAATCACTGACGAGGCTGAAAGCTATTACTTGCCTTACGTCGCCAACATTGAGCTGATCAATGAACAGGTCAATGATGCCAATCGCCCTGCGCTCAAAGATTTTGCCGAAGGGCTCAAAACGGTAACATGGGACAAGGAAAGCATCAATGCATTGATTAAGTCAATATTGACTGAACATGGTTTAAAAATGCCAGCTCTGGGCATACCATTGCGTGCCATTATTTTAGGACAAACTCAAAGCCCATCCGTGGATACCGTTTTGCATGTCTTTGGCCGCCAAGAAGTGCTTAACCGCCTAAATATCGTAACTTGAAGTAAACCATGATGCGTGTGCAACACCTCCTTAAACCATAAAAAGAACGATGCAATGAAAGCAATTATTTTAGCTGGCGGTTTGGGTACACGCATCAGTGAAGAATCATCGATTCGTCCTAAACCAATGATAGAAATAGGTGGAAAACCTATTCTTTGGCACATCATGAAGCTGTACTCAGCTCATGGTATCAATGATTTTGTGATTTGCTGCGGTTACAAAGGCTACATGATTAAGGAATACTTTTCCAACTATTTTTTGCACATGTCCGACATCACTTTCGATTTAGAAAAAAACACCATGGAAGTACATCAACAGCAAGTTGAGCCTTGGCGCGTGACATTGGTAGATACGGGCGAAACCAGCCAAACAGGCGGACGAATTAAACGAATTCGTAAATTTGTCGAAAATGACGATGCATTTTGTCTAACGTATGGCGATGGATTAAGCAACATCAACATTACCCAATCCATTGAATTTCACCACATGCATCAACGCAAAGCCACCATTTCTGCTGTCTATCCTGCGGGGCGCTTTGGTGCGTTGCACATTGACAATCACATTGTCACCGAGTTTAAAGAAAAACCTCAAGGTGATGGCAGTTTAATCAATGGTGGTTTTTTTGTATTGAATCCATCGGTCATTGATTTGATTGACAGCGATTCAACCATCTGGGAAAAAGAACCACTTGAAACTTTGGCAGAGCAAGGAGAGTTATCGGCTTTTGTGCATGAAGGCTTTTGGCAACCCATGGACACTTTGCGTGATAAAACGCACCTCGAAAGTCTTTGGGCCAGCGGTCAAGCACCTTGGAAAGTATGGTCATGAGAAAAACCATCTCCCCTTCTTTTTGGCAAGATCGCAAGGTATTTTTAACAGGTCATACGGGCTTCAAAGGCGCTTGGTTAAGCACGTGGTTACACAGGCTTGGTGCAAATATCACCGGTTACGCACTTGCACCTGCGACTCAGCCTAATTTATTTAACTTAGCGCAACTTGATCAAGTCATGCGTTCGGTGATTGGCGACATCCGTGATCCAGCGCATTTGCTCGACACCATGCAAGCAGCTCAACCAGAAATCGTCATTCACATGGCTGCACAACCACTGGTTCGCTATTCTTATCTTAACCCTGTTGAAACCTATTCAACCAATGTCATGGGTTTGGTCAATATATTTGAAACCATTCGTCAAACACCGTCAGTCAAAGCAGTAGTCAACGTGACGAGCGACAAATGTTACGAAAACCGCGAATGGGATTGGGGCTATTGTGAAAATGAAGCCATGGGCGGATATGACCCATACAGCAGCAGTAAAGGCTGTGCGGAGCTCATCACCAGCGCGTACCGTCGTTCATTTTTCAATCCGCAAACTTACGATCAACACGGTGTTTCACTCGCCAGCGCGCGTGCGGGCAATGTCATTGGCGGCGGCGACTGGTCAGATGATCGCTTGATCCCTGATATCATCCGAGCATTTTCGGCTGGACAACACGTTACCATTCGTAATCCACATGCCATTCGCCCTTGGCAGCATGTACTCGAGCCATTACACGGCTACCTCATGCTGGCAGAACGCTTAATGATCGATGGCATACCTTTCGCTGAAGGTTGGAATTTTGGCTCAAACCCTGTCGACGCGCAGCCCGTATCTTGGATTATTGCTCGCATGAAAGACAAATGGGGTGCAGAGGCAAATTACACTATTGATCCCAATACTGCTACAGTACACGAAGCTGGTTTATTGACTTTAGACAGCAGCAAAGCCAATAAACACCTATCATGGCAACCGCATTGGTCTTTAGAACACACCCTGGACATGATCTGCGCATGGCATCAAGCACACATTAACGGTCAAAACATGCGAGACATGACTCTTTCACAGATAGCCACTTACGAACTTTAACAGGCCATTTAATAAAAATCTCAATAAACTCAATCGCAAACGATGTGATTCATCGTTCAACCTGATTTAGAAAGATTAAAAAAGGAATTCACATGACTACAAAAGAAATGATCCGCCTGCAAATAGCTGAGTTAGTAGATGAATACGCTCGTTTAGACGCCGCTTCACGCCCTTCCTTTAACGCAGGTGAAACCGTCATTCCACCATCAGGCAAATTTATTGATGCTGACGAAATTAAAAACATGGTTGAAGCATCATTGGACGGTTGGTTAACAACAGGGCGTTTTAATGATTTATTTGAAAAACGTTTGGCTCAGTATATTGGTGTTAAACATGTATTAACCACTAATTCAGGATCCTCCGCGAATTTATTGGCATTTTCAGCCCTCACCTCACCACTTTTAGGTGAACGCACAATTAAAAAAGGCGATGAAGTCATTGGTGTCGCCGCAGGTTTTCCAACAACGGTCAATCCCATTCTACAATTTGGCGCAGTGCCTGTGTTCGTTGATATTGATTTGCTGACTTACAATATTGACGTAACTCAAATTGAAGCCGCCATCACGCCCAAAACCAAAGCCATTATGCTTGCGCATACTTTGGGCAATCCCTACAACTTAGGCGTGATTAAAGATTTATGTACAAAACACAACCTTTGGTTGATTGAAGACTGCTGCGATGCTTTGGGTTCAACCTACCGTGGTCAAAAAGTAGGCACTTTCGGCGACATCGGCACGCTGAGTTTTTACCCAGCACACCACATCACCATGGGTGAAGGTGGAGCGATTTTCACTAACGACACAAACTTAAAGAAAATTTTAGAATCCTATCGTGATTGGGGTCGTGATTGCTACTGCCCTCCTGGTAAAGACAATACGTGCGGTCAGCGTTTTTGCTGGAAATTGGGCGACTTACCACAAGGCTATGACCACAAATACATCTACTCGCACCTCGGTTACAATCTGAAAATCACAGACATGCAAGCCGCTTGCGGTTTGGCACAAATGGATAAACTCGAAGGCTTTGTACAAAAACGCAAAGAAAATTTTTATTTTTTGAAACAACGGCTTGCAAACTGTTCTGAGTTCTTATTGCTACCAGAAAAAACACCTGAATCAGATCCATCATGGTTTGGATTCTTAATCACATTGACCGAAAACGCAGGCACAACACGCACCGATCTATTGACCTACTTGGATCAATACAAAATTGGAACGCGTTTACTATTCGCAGGTAATTTGACTCGCCAACCCTACATGAAAGGTCAAAACTACCGCGTTCACGGCGAATTGACCAACACCGAGCGCGTCATGAATGACACTTTCTGGATTGGCGTTCAACCAAGCCTCGGTGAAGAGCAATTGTCTTTTGTGGTTTCAAAAATTGAAGAATACTTTGGCATTGGCTTATAAAACATGTTACAAAAAATCGAAACCGCTATTGCAGACTGCTATTTGCTCAAACCTAAGAAATTAACCGACAATCGTGGCTATTTCATTAAACATTTTCAAAAAGAAATGTTTAATGGGATTGGTTTAGATTTTTGCCCAACCGAAAGCTATTTTTCCATCTCACATCAAGGTGTGTTGCGCGGTTTACATTTCCAAACACCGCCTTTTGAGCATGGCAAATTGGTCACTTGCATACAAGGTACAGTATTGGATGTGGTCTGCGATCTGCGTATGGGTTCACCCACCTATGGGAAATGTGCAAGCTTTGAGCTCGGTGAAGAAACTCACGAGTCGGTATTTATCCCAGCAGGTTTAGCGCATGGTTTTTACGTTACAAGCATACAATCAACATTGCTGTATAACGTCACCACGTCCTATGCACCCGAATCCGATACAGGCATCGCATGGGACAGCATTCCATTTGACTGGCCTAATCAACAGCCCATCATTTCGGCACGGGATGCTGCATTTGCTCGTTTAGATGCCTTCAAAAGCCCTTTCACATTTAAATAATAAATATATTTATGAGCACTTCAACGTCACAATGCATGTTGTTAACGGGCGCAACAGGTTATATTGGCTCACAGCTTGCTCATACTTTGGTCAATCTTGGACATGAAGTGCATATTGTGTGTCGCCCAACCGCTCATTTCAATCTGTTAGAAAACATCATTGATCGGTTATCGGTTCATATAACGAATGGCAGTTTTGATTCAATCAATCACATCATCGCACAAGCCAAACCAAGCCTTGTGATTCATGTGGCCTCTTTGTTTATTTCTGAACATCAGCCAACTCAAGTTCAAGATTTGATTCGCTCAAATGTCGAGTTCCCAAGTGTTTTACTTGAAGCCATGAGTCAAAATGGCGTTAAACACTTAATTAATACGAGCACATCTTGGCAGCATTACGACTCGAATAAACCAGACTACTCACCCACAAATTTATATGCAGCGACCAAACAAGCATTCGAAGACATTCTGCAGTACTACGTTGATGCAAAAAAATTTTCGGCGATCAGTTTGACTATTTTCGATACATTTGGTGCCAATGACTCCCGCAAAAAACTCTTTTCGCTATTCGCCTCCGCCACAAACAGTCAAAAACCAATTCAAATGTCCGCAGGCGAGCAATGGATTGACTTGGTATACATTGATGATGTCATGAACGCCTACCTTGAAGCCATCAACTTGGTCACAAGCAATGATGACAACATCAATCACAATAAGCATTTGAAATTCAACATCAAAAGCAATCTCCCACACACTTTAAAACACATTGCCGAAACTTACGAAAAACTGTCTGGCAAAGCACTTGCAATAGATTGGGGGGCGCGCCCCTATCGCACCAGAGAAGTGTTTACCCCCTGGCAGGAAAGTCAGGCATTACCCAACTGGTCAGCGAAAGTCAGTCTTGAAGACGGTATTCGCCTCATATTGCAACACAACGCATCAAAACATCACTCATAAGGCACACCATGAATCAGAAACCATTGGTATCCATCCTCATTCCAACCCATCGACCCGATTTACTCAAGCACTCACTCGCATCGGCTTTGGCGCAAACGTATGACAATATTGAAATTATCATCAGCGATAACAGTGAAAGCGATGACATCCGACAAATGTGCCTGCAATATCCTCAAATTCGTTACTATCGCAACCCAAGACCGACCAAAACCGATTTTTGGATGAATGTAGAAAATCCAATGCAACACGCAAAAGGTGAATTCATCAAATACCTCTTTGATGACGATTTACTATTTCCAAACTGCATAGAAACCATGATCGGCCAGTTGAATATGCTTGATTCTGAAACGGCAAAAAGCATCTCATTAATATTTAGCTCTCGTCACGTATTTGATGACCATGGCGTGACTTATGCGCGTTGGTCTCCAAATGCAGACCAGCAACCCGGTGTCATGGACGGCAGTCATGTAATGAAATACATGCTGACGACCTGTTCGAATCCGATAGGAGAACTCTCCACGGTCATGTTCCATAATTTTTATCACGAACAATGGCAAGACAAAGACCTGTTTCGATATGGCGACACAACGGCTGAGTACGGCCTAATCGATGTTGCTCTGTACATGCGTTTACTGGAAAAAGGTAACGCACTGTACTTGCCTTTTGACCTATCTGCATTTAGACTCCATCAAAATGGAGCTTCAAATCCAGCGGCCAACCCACTGTTTGTTAACGCAATCACTGATTGGTTTTTCCTGATTCAAGAGGCCAAAAAACGAAGCCTCTTGGATGCTGAAACCTCAATTCAAGCCTTACAACAATATATGGCAATCGTAAACGTTCATATGGATCGTTACCCTGAGCGGTTAACAGAAGTCAACCAGCAAGCCGTCTCATTGATTCAATCCATAGAAAACAATAAATAAGGCAGTGCCTCAGCTTAATAAACAACTGCTTTTTGACTTTAAGTCATAAACATGTTACTATCTTCTTTGCTCATTTTGAGCACACGATATGGTGTTAGACCACCGCTATCGCAAGTTTAATTTTATTAGGAATCATCATGTCTATCGTAAAACTCGACATCGTTGCACAATACCAACGCGCTCCTGGCGACACAGGCTCACCAGAAGTTCAAGTCGCAATTTTGACTGCACGCATCAATGACTTAACAGGTCACTTCAAAGCCAATCACAAAGATCACCACTCACGTCGTGGTTTGTTGAAAATGGTCAGCCGCCGTCGTAAATTGTTGGACTACCTCAAACGCAAAGACGCAGACGCTTACCGTTCATTGATCGAACGCTTGAGCTTGCGTAAGTAATTTGCAACGCTGTTTAGAATGCCTGTATCTTACCGATGCAGGCATTTTGCTTTTTTTAAGTTAACACCATTCGGCCAAGTATCACCATTAGACAGGTGTTATTCCAAGAACTTTTATGATTTTTCATGAAATTTCTTGGAATAGCATGTCAACGTGATGCAAAGCCAACCCTAATTAATAAAGGAATCACAACATGACCATGTTCAATAAAGTCACAAAAACTTTCCAATACGGCCAACACACCGTCACCATGGAAACAGGTCAAATCGCTCGTCAAGCATCTGGCGCAGTGGTTTTGTCTATGGATGAAACTGTTGTTTTAGCTACAGTTGTGGCGAAAGAACAAGCCAAATCAGGTCAAGATTTTTTCCCACTGACTGTGGATTACATCGAAAAAGTATATGCTGCTGGCCGCATTCCAGGTGGTTTCTTCCGTCGTGAAGGCCGCCCTTCTGAAAAAGAAACATTAACCAGCCGTTTAATCGATCGCCCACTGCGCCCTTTATTCCCAGAAGGTTTTTACAATGAAGTGCAAGTGGTTGTTCAAGTCATTTCTTCTAATCCAGAAGTCAATGCCGACATCCCAGCTTTGCTCGCAGCTTCTGCGGCTTTAGCGGTTTCTGGCATCCCCTTCGCTGGCCCTGTTGGCGCGGCACGCGTGGGCTACATTGATGGCGAATACATCCTCAACCCAACGTACAGTCAACTCGAAAAGTCACGCATGGACTTGGTGGTTGCAGGCACTGAAGCTGCGGTATTGATGGTTGAATCTGAAGCGCAACAATTATCAGAAGAAATCATGTTGGGCGCGGTTGTATACGGCCATGAACAAATGCAAGCAGCGATCGATGCCATTTATGAATTGGTTAAAGATGGCGGTAAAGCTGAATGGAACTGGGCTGCACCTGCCAAAAATGAAGCTTTAATTGCTAAAGTATCTGAACTCGCCGCTGCGCCGATTGCTGCTGCCTACCAAATTCGCGACAAACAACAACGTACGTCTGCATTGCGTGAAGTCACAACAAGTGTTTCAGCTGCTTTGACTGAAGCAGGCGTTGAGTTTGATTCGGTTGACTTGGGTAATATGCTGTTCGACCTCGAATCCAATGTTGTTCGTTCACAAATTTTGAGTGGTCAACCCCGTATTGACGGCCGTGACACACGCACCGTTCGCCCAATCGAAATCAGCTTAGGCGTTCTGCCACGCACACACGGCTCTGCTTTGTTCACACGCGGTGAAACACAAGCCTTGGTGGTTGCCACTTTGGGTACAAAAACCGATGAACAAATCGTTGATGCACTCGAAGGCAACAGCCGCGACCGTTTCATGTTGCATTACAATATGTTCCCTGCTGCAACAGGTGAAACAGGCCGCGTTGGTTCTCCAAAACGCCGCGAAATTGGCCATGGCCGTTTGGCCAAACGTGCATTGGCAGCGTGCTTGCCAAGTCACGAAGATTTCCCTTACACCATCCGTGTGGTGTCTGAAATCACAGAATCAAATGGCTCATCCTCAATGGCTTCGGTCTGCGGTGGCTGCTTGTCTTTGATGGATGCAGGCGTGCCCATGAAAGCGCACGTGGCGGGTATCGCCATGGGCTTGATCAAAGACGGCGGTAAATTTGCCGTATTGACTGACATCTTGGGCGATGAAGATCACCTTGGTGACATGGATTTTAAAGTAGCAGGTACAGTGATTGGCTTGACCGCATTGCAAATGGACATCAAAATCCAAGGCATCACCAAAGAAATCATGCAAGTTGCATTGGCACAAGCCCGTGAAGGCCGCATGCACATTTTGGGTCAAATGGAAGCCTCGATCGGCGGCGCGCGCACAGAGATGTCATCATACGCACCACGCTTGTACACGATGAAAATCAATGCAGACAAAATCCGTGACGTGATTGGCAAAGGCGGCGCAACGATTCGTCAATTGACCGAAGAAACAGGCACCACCATTGACATCCAAGAAGACGGCACCATCACCATCGCTTCAAATGACGCTGAAAAAGCCGCTGATGCCCAACGTCGCATCACTGAGTTGACCGCTGAAATTGAAGTGGGCAAAACTTATGATGGCGTGGTCTTGAAAATTTTGGACTTCGGCGCGATTGTTCAATGCTTCCCAGGCAAAGACGGTTTACTGCACATTTCTCAAATCGCTCACGAACGTGTCAACGCCGTGTCTGATTACTTGAAAGAAGGCCAACACGTCAAAGTTAAAGCGACTGAAACGGATGACCGTGGCCGCGTGAAATTGTCAATGAAAGCATTGATCGAACGTCCACAATCGCCAGCAGCTGCTCCTGAACAAAGCCAATAAAACCATCGTTTGATGCATCAAAAATGTAGCTGACGATCAAACCCAGTACAACGTACTGGGTTTTTGGTTCAATCCAAAGATGAATTAAAGCGCATTTTTTACTTGCACAAATGATTGCAACACATTAATTTGAAAGAACATTATGATTCGCCAACACAACGCACTTGACGTTGAAACACTCCAAGCCATCATCATTGATGCACTTGAAGATGTCAAAGCACAAGACATCACCATCCTCAATACCGAACAACTGTCGGGTGAGTTTGACCGTGTCATCATCGCCACAGGCAGCAGCAATCGCCAAACACGTGCGCTTGCCAAAAATGTGCATGAAAAAGTCAAAGCTGGCGGCGGCGACATTCTCGCCACCGAAGGTGAAGACTCTGGTGAGTGGGTATTGGTCGACTGTGCAGACATCATCGTGCATTTGATGCAAGCACCGATCCGTGCATACTATAACCTCGAAGAACTGTGGGATGGACGTAACGTTTAATCTCGGAGAAAGTCCAGAGATTGATCTCTCATCATGGATCCCAAATCCATAAGAAAACAGCAACCCTTTTGAGTTGCTGTTTTCTTATTTAATTTTCAAGCCATCTTCAAATAACTTTTCAAATAACTTTTCAAATAACTTTTCAAATAACTTTTCAAATAACTTTTCAAATAACTTTTCAAATAACTTTTCAAATAACTTTTCAAATAACTTTTCAAATAACTTTTCAAATAACTTTTCAAACAATCTTTTCTGGTTTGTCATTGCATCATGCAAGCTCAGACTGGATTTGCCTCACCATTTTTGCCAAACCATCGTGTTGGATGGAGTCAGCCACTCGATCAGCAACTTCTTTTAAACGAGGGTGTGCATTGCCCATCGCAATGCCAGTGCCTAAACCTTGCAGCATTTCCATGTCGTTCAGACCATCACCAAATGCATATGCCTGCTCAGCATCCATACCCAGATCTTTTAAAACACTTTGACAACCTGTGAGTTTATTGACACCTTTTGGCAAAACATCTACGGCGGTTTGATGCCAACGGACATAATCAAATTGTGGGAACATCGCATGCAATTCAGGAATTAATTCCGCATCCAATGATTCATCAAAAAACAACCAACCTTGCAGCACTTCGCTGGCTTTATAAAAGTCAAAATCAGCATTCACTTTAATTGCAACAGAGTCCATGGGCAGCATGACTTGCTCAGTTTCTGCACTTACATGCCCACCCGCCTCGCCATTGATGCCATAAGAATGACCACGCGCCGTCATTTCCACAAACAAAGCCATGAGCGCATCGTGTGCCAATGGCGATTTACCCATGACTTCATCGCCTCGCAAAATGATTGCACCATTTTGCATGACTGCATATGAAGGCTGTAACTGCATCAAATACGTTTTGGCATGGGCATGGCTTCTGCCTGTCGCTATGGCCACTTTATGTCCGTTGGCCTTTAAATCGTTGATTGCGCTTAATGCAGACTCAGGAATGCTGTTGGTCTGATGATCAAGTAATGTGTTATCAATGTCGAAAAAAAATATTTTAGTCATGGTGTGTCGTGTTCAAAAAGATTCTCACATTATAACCTGAGAGAAAAAGACTTAATAAAATATAATTACACAAAAAATGTATATATAATATGCAAAACCAACATGTAATGGACGGCACTCATGAATGAACTTATTTCACCAGCCTTGGGAATTTCTCCTATCTTTTGGCCGACACTGTTACTGATGCTCATTTATGGCATACGCTACACTGTGTTTACAGGCTTGATGTTCATCATCTGCCGTCCACAATTCAACATCGGTAGAGCACATTTCGTCCCGCAGGCCTCATTCAAGACCAGCCATCATGTGCGTCGTGAAATAATGTACTCCTTTTTGACTGTTCTGGTATTTGGGGCAGTGAATGGTATATTGTATGGCACGGGCTGGATCCACGCCAGTCAATTGTATTTTCAATTGGCTGATCACAGCATGATATGGTTTTATCTAAGTATTCCTGTCATGCTCATCATTCACGACACCTTGTTTTATTGGTTGCACCGTGCAATGCACACACGATTGTTGTTTAATTTGATGCACCGAGTGCACCACCAATCAATTTATCCAACGGCATTCGCAGCATACAGCTTTCACCCAACTGAAGCCTTGGCAGAAGCCCTGATTGTAGTGATCATCATCTACATGATGCCCTGCCACCCTTTCGCCATATTGGCATTTCAAACAATTTCAACGGCCATCAACGCATACGGCCACAGTGGAAGGGAGTTCTATCCCATCGGTACAGATACCCATTGGTTGGGACGTTGGATTAACACATCGACCACCCACGCTGCTCATCATGTTAAAGGTCGAGGCAATTATGGTTTGTACTTTTTATTGTGGGATCGAATCATGGGAACATTTGAATCCCCTCGCAAGTGATCAAAAAAAACTCAGGCGCACAGGCCTGAGTTTTTTCTTTTACAGCAGCACATCAGCCATCAATACTGCCAGAAAATGCGTTGCAATTCTTTTGTATCAGACGTTTTGGTCAACGCCACCATGGCCAGAATACGGGCTTTTTGTGCATTCAAGTCATGTGCAACCACCCAATCGTATTTATCATCGGGTTGTTCTGCATTGCGCAACACAAAACCAGCAGGAACACGAGCCGAACGGATGATGATCACACCTTGTGCACGCAATTCTTGCAATGTCTGCACAACTTGTTTCGCCACAGAACCATTACCCGTGCCTGCATGGATGATGGCTTTTGCACCACTCGTGCCGTAAGCTTTGGCTGCAACGGTATCACCATCTTGGTGGCCATAGACAATGTCTACCCGAGGCAATTCTGAAATGCTGTCGATGTTAAATTCAGATGATTTTGTATGACGTTTGTCCAAGGTACGGAACCAATAGTTTTTACCTTCAACAATCATGCCCAATGCGCCCCATTGGCTATTGAATGCATTGGTGTGAATATTAATTGATTTAGAGACATCACGTGCTGTATTGATGTCATCGTTCATGGTCACCAACACACCACGACCACGTGCATCTTTAGAACCTGCCACTTGAACAGCATTGTACAAATTCAACATGCCATCGGCTGACATCGCCGTACTTGGGCGCATTGAACCCACAACTACAATCGGCTTGTCTGTTTTAATGACCAAATTCAAGAAATAAGCAGTTTCTTCCAATGTGTCAGAACCGTGTGTGATGACGATGCCATCCACATCACTTTGTTTAACCAGTGCAGACACCCGTTTACCCAAAGTCATTAAATCGGCGTTGGTTAAGCTTTCTGAAGCAATTTGAAATACCTGCTCGCCACGAACATTGGCAACCTGTGACAACTCTGGAATACCAGAAATCAATTTATCGACTGGAACTTTTGCAGCAGAATAAGTGGCGCTGTTGGTAGAACTCGCACCAGCACCTGCAATGGTGCCACCCGTTGCGAGAATGACAACATTTGGCTTGGTCTGCGCCATCGCACTGACCGATACAAATGCAAGGGCCGTAATAGCCCCTGTGGTGAAACGACGAATGTGTGAAAATAGGGACATTTTAATCTCCTGTTTATTGTTGTAAGGAGCGCCTATTTTATTTCTTTTCAATTAAAAAGTCGAGCACGACCGTACTTAATCTATATGCATTTTCCACAATATGAATTTAAGGTAAAAAGGGGTCAGCAAAAGCCGCCCCATTCGACTTTCCCTCTTGACCAATGCCTCAATCCAAGGCCTGCGCCCAGTCAGCAACCAAATCATCAATGTGCTCAATGCCCACTGATACACGAATCAAACCATCGGTGATACCCCAATCCGCACGACGCTCAGCTGACATCTCAGCATATATGGTTTGAGCCACAGGCAATGCCATAGAGCGATTGTCACCCAGCCCTGTGGACATCATCACCACTTTTAGGGCATCAAGCACTTCAAATGGATGCTTTACTCCGTCTTTAATCGTGAATGACAATAAAGTCCCATAACCTTTACCAGCAAACAGCACATTCGCACGATCATGCTGCGGATGTTGTGGCAACCCTGGATAGTCCACATGTTCAACGGCAGGATGTGCAAGCAGCCATTGCGCCAACATCAAGGCATTACGGCATGCACGTTCACTGCGCAAGAAAAATGTTTCCAATCCCAATGCAATTTGTTGAGCAGAATCAGCCGACAACGCCCCACCAATATCGCGTAAACCTTTTTTGCGCAACTGCAATAAACCCCAATTTTTTGGATCCCCAACGCGGTAACCTTCAAAAATATTAGGGTAATTGGACCAATCAAATAAACCGGTATCGGTCAAAGAACCACCTAACACAGCGCCATGACCTGCCAACCCCTTGGACAACGAGTTCATGACAATCGAAGCCCCACAATCTTTGGTGCGCAATAATGCAGGGGTCGACATGGTGGCATCCACCACATAAACCAAACCTTGCGCTTTACACACATCTCCAATGCCCATTAAATCAGCAATTTGAGTGCGAGGATTGGCTAAGGTTTCAACGAAAACCATGCGCGTATTTGGTTGAATCGCGGCTTTCAGCTGCTCCACGTCGGTCACATCAACGTAGCTGATGGAAACACCATGCGCCGCCAATGTGCTGAACAAACTGGTTGTATTACCAAACAAATACTGACTTGCAACCAAATGATCACCATCTTTGAGCAAAGCCAAAATCACGGTCGAAATCGCCGCCATGCCAGTTGCAAAGCTGATCGTGCCAATGCCTTGCTCAAGCAAATTGATTTGAGCTTCTAAGGCCGCAGTGGTTGGGTTGCCACCTCGGGCATAAGTAAAACCTGAACGTTTATTTTGAAAAGTGTCCGCAATGTCCTGTGCATGTTCATAACCCCATTGCACACTTTTATGAATGGGCTGATGCCCTGCGGCGTGTTCCGCACCGCGAAAACGGTCACTGTGTAAAAGCTGAGTTTGTGGATGAAGTGTATTCATAGCGCCTCCAAAAAATAAACCCCTACAAAATAAACGAAGGGGTCAAATACAAAATACAAAAAATGAGGTTGGACTCAGTCATGCCTAAAACATCTAAACATGACTTCACCCAAACTGAGCCACACATAATTATGGGAACTCACGTACACCATTTCTTAGACTGATTTGGCTTCAACCGCTTTGACCTTGTTTTGTTCAAGCGCATCCAGATAAGCCATATCAATGTCACCTGTAATGTATTCACCATTAAAACAAGAAGCATCAAATGCCATCAATGCGCCATTGCTCACCGAACACACTGCGGCCTCAAGTGCGCTTAAATCTTGATAAATGACTTTATCGGCCGTGATGGCAAGGCTCACAGCATCGGCATCTTTGTTATGGGCAATCAACTCAGTGCGTGTGGGCATATCAATGCCATACACATTTGGGTATTTAACAGCAGGGGCGGCAGAAGCAAAATACACTTTTTTTGCACCCGACTCACGCGCCAACGCGACGATTTCTCGGCTGGTGGTGCCACGAACAATCGAATCGTCCACCAACAACACATTTTTGCCATTGAATTCACTAGGCATGGGCGTCAGTTTTTGACGAACCGATTTTTTACGGGTTTCTTGACCAGGCATGATGAATGTGCGGCCAATGTAACGGTTCTTGATGAAGCCTTCACGGTACGGTAAGCCCAAAACCATCGCCAGTTGCATGGCACATGGACGTGATGTGTCTGGAATGGGCATGACCACATCAATGTCATTGATGTCCAACTCAGCACGAATTTTATCAGCCAATGTTTCACCCATTGCCAAGCGTGCACTGTAAACCGATGTCCCATCAATCACTGAATCTGGACGGGCAAAATAAACATATTCAAACAAACATGGGTTCAATCGAGCTTGCATGCCTTCAGGCACACACACACGGCTGCGAATTTCACCATCAAAACCAATCCAAATGGCTTCACCTGGAGCGATGTCACGCACTGTTTTATAACCAACGCCTTCCAACGCAACGCTTTCAGACGACAACATGTATTCTTTATTGCCCTGCTCATCGATCCGTTCACCTAAAACCAACGGGCGAATGCCGTTCAAATCACGAAAACCGAATAAAGCACGGCGTGCCACCATGCCCACACAAGCGTAAGCACCCAACACACGTTTATTGACTTGCGTCATGGCATCAAAAAACACTTCGGGTGTAAGGTCGTCTGTTTGCTTGATCGCATTATCCAGCTCATGTGCCAAAACATTGAGCAAAGCCTCTGAGTCAGAACCTGTATTGATGTGACGCTTATCAAGGCGAAACAACTCATCGCGAATTTCTTCAGTATTGGTCACATTGCCATTGTGAGCGATCACCAAACCATACGGTGCATTCACATACAAAGGCTGCGCTTCTTCAAGGCTGTCCACATTACCAGCGGTGGGATAACGGACATGACCGATACCTGAATTGCCCAATAAATCACGCATATTGCGCGTACGAAACACATCCCGCACCATGCCTTTATTTTTATGCATGAAAAAACGCTTGCCGTTTGCCGTCACCATGCCTGCGGCATCTTGACCACGGTGCTGTAACAACAACAAAGCATCATAAATCAATTGATTGACAGGAGAGGAGGCGACGACGCCGATAACACCACACATAATCTAACTTTCAAAATTTAAAAAAAAGGTCATACCCATTCAAGCCATCCGTCAAGATCACTGAATGTAAAAAATCCAATTACGGCTTTGCCGCTGGCGTCAATGGGATCACCACTGGATTTTTTGCAGCACCCTTGGCTTTGTTTGCGGCCAATTGTGCATCTGTTTGATTGTTAAAAGGCCCCAAGCGAACACGGGTTTTACTGACACCATCCACAGTCACCGTTTCGCGCGAAGCTTTTACACCTGCGGCAGATAAGCGTTTGAGTAAAGCATTCAGCTCACCAGCATCACTCACAATGCCAATATGAACCACATACTTGGATTTGCCCTCAGTTGTGCCCGCGGGCACTTCCGTTTTCAGCTCTGGCTTTACCTCTGCTTTTGCTTCGGCTTTCACCTCGGACTTTACTTCTGGCTTGGTGACAAGCGCAGCATTTTTTTCAGTTGCTTTGTCCAGACTCGCGTCCGCTGGTTTTACGACATCGGCCACTGCTGGAGTCACTGTGTCAGTGGCTCGAGGATTTTTCACCTCAAACTGTAGGTTTTTGTCTGGCACATTGACATTGACATTCGGCGCAGCCAGCTTACGGCTGTCATCAAATACCCACGGCAAAATCACAAAAGCAGTTGCCAACAGCACTAAAGCACCAATCAAACGACGGCGTGCTCGTACTTTTAAATCATTCAATTGCACTTCTTCGTTATACACAGCACTGGTATCCGCCTGTGTCGCACGTCGAGGTGCAGGCCGAATTGAGCGCAAGGTTTCATTCGAAGCAGCATCCCCACCAATGCCAAGTTCACTGCGAATATCGGTGCTGCGTCGGCGCGATGGTGCACGCGGTGTGACCTCTGGTGCGTCTGTTTCTTTCTTGTTTTTGAACCACATGGCCAGCCTTTTTTCCTAAAAAATCATGTGTAAATCGCAAAAGTAACATTGTTTTTGCGATGTTTAAAGTCAAAGATTTTAAATGAGCATCCACACAAAATCTGATGAAAATTGCCTCCCCTTAAACAAGAAAAAGCTCGAATGATGTGTGGTTTTGCCTGCATCAATGACTTGAAATGCATCAATTCATACGCGGCATACCCAGAAGTGCTTGCTCAATCGTAACGAATGATCCGAAAATGATAATTCTATCATTAGCAGCCACCGTCGTGGCTAAATGCGTTAATGCATCTTTGACACTGACATGCTTTTGCACCGTGTGATCCTCATCCTCCACGAAGCCCGCATCAATTAAAGCGTCGTGTAGCTGTTCGGCGCTGGCCGCGCGCGATCCAAGCAAATTGCATAAATGCCAATGGTCAATTTGACCCCGCATGATCCGCAAAACCTGCACAATATCTTTGTCGGCCATCGCCCCAAAAACCGCATGTGTGTATGGCGCATAACCCATTTGAGCAATATTTTTCGCCAAAACACGTGCTGCATGTGGGTTGTGTGCCACATCCAATACGGTGACGGGCTGTCCTGGCAACACTTGAAAACGGGCACGCACCACCGCATTCGCCAACCCCAAACGCACGGCTTGCTGAGGCACAGGCAAGATTTCATTCAAAGCATCCAACGCCGCCAATGCTGCACTGGCATTCGCCAGTTGATAATCCCCACGCATAGCGGGCATCGCCAAGCTGTTGCGCCGCGTGTGCTCACCGACAAAACGCCATTGTTTGCGTTGATCGTCTTGCACCACGGTGAAATCAAAATCTTGATGAATGCGTTTTAAATCAGCACCAATCGCAGCGGCGTGGTCGATTAAACGTTGTGGCGGATGGTCATCTGCGCAAATGGCAGGCCTATTGGCACGGAAAATTCCCGCCTTTTCAAAACCAATGGCTTCTCGCGTGTCACCCAAAAAGCCCACATGGTCAATGTCCACATTGGTGACCACACTGCACATGGGCTCAAAGACATTACAAGCATCTAGGCGCCCACCTAAGCCAACCTCCAACACCACCACGTCAGGCTTCTGGGCATCAAACCAACACATAATGGCCAACAAAGTGAACTCAAAATACGATAACGAAATACCAGGTTCGACTTCACACGCATCGTGCACCATTTGAAAATAGGGCAACAATTCTGACTCAAGCGCATCCTTCCCAGTCCAACGTGCACGTTCAGTAAACTCAATGATGTGCGGTGATGTGTGACAGCCCACCTTGTAACCTGCCGCCAACAGCATCTGCTCCAAAAAAGCACACGTTGACCCTTTGCCATTGGTGCCACCCACGGTGATGATCGGATAATCTAAAGTCAGTGCAGAACTGGCTTCTAAACGTTCTTTCACGGTGCGTACACGATCCAAACTCAAATCAATTGGCTTGGTATGAGCGGTTTCGAGATGGGTAAGCCATTCGGGCAAAGAGGGAAAAGCAAAAGGCATATTTAAATTCGCAGACAGCGGGCTCATGAACACTCAGTGCAGCTTGAGGTCAATACCCATCAATAAAAATCCGCCATTCGCTTATGGGCAAAATGACGGAGGGTGCTTCGACACAGGTCAGCAGGCCATTAATTAAAAGCCGCATCCGACTGTCGACGCAACAACGCAATCACACGTGCAATTTCTTCACGCATGTGTAAGCGGTTAACAATCATGTCCAAAGCGCCCTTTTCCAACAAAAACTCAGAGCGTTGGAAGCCTTCAGGCAATTTCTCACGAACCGTTTGTTCAATCACGCGAGGTCCTGCGAAGCCAATCAAAGCCTTGGGCTCAGCCATCACGACATCCCCCAAGAAAGCAAAACTTGCCGACACGCCCCCCATGGTGGGGTCCGTCAATACGCTGATGAATGGCAAACGTTTTTCTGCGAGCAGTGTCAATGCAGCTGTGGTTTTCGCCATTTGCATGAGCGACATCAAAGCCTCTTGCATACGCGCCCCACCCGAAGCCGTAAAGCAAATGAAAGCACATTTGTGTTCGATGGCATAACGCACACCCCGCACAAAGCGCTCACCCACCACAGAACCCATCGAGCCGCCCATGAACTCAAACTCAAATGCGGCAACCACCACATCTTGTCCCATGATCGTACCAGCTTGCACAACCAAAGCATCCGATTCTTTGGTTTGTTTGGTGGCCTCAGTTAAACGATCGGTGTATTTACGACTGTCTTTGAATTTCAACGTATCAATCGGCTTAACCTCTTGGCCAATCTCAACACGCCCTGCTTCATCCAGCAATTTGTTGATCCGTGCACGCGCATTGATGCGCAAATGATGGTCACATTTTGGGCAAACATGTTGGTTGCTTTCCAAATCAGCACCATACAATACCTCATCGCATGATGGGCATTTGACCCATAAACCTTCAGGCACGACTTTTTTCGCTTCTGAGGTTTGAATGCGCGGAGGCAAAATCTTTTCTAACCAACTCATGTTGAACTCCTATGTGTTTTGCTATTATAGTCAATCGAAACTGTTTCAGTTTCTTTTTTTAACATGCATTTGCGTTCGCTGGTGCACCCACCACCATAGATCAAACACTTTACATGATGAATTGACTTAAAATGGCATTTTGAAACCAGCGGGCATGTTCATACCGGCCGTTAGACCGCTCATGCGCTCTGATGTCGTTGCTTCTGCACGGCGCACGGCATCATTCATGGCAGCAGCCACAAGGTCTTCCAACATGTCTTTGTCATCAGCCAGCAACGATGGATCAATGACCACACGCTTCACATCGTGTTTGCAAGTCATGGTGATTTTAACCAAACCTGCACCCGATTGACCTTCAACCTCAACTGTTGCCAATTCATCTTGGGCTTTTTTCATGTCATCTTGCATTTTTTGAGCTTGTTTCATCAGGCCTGCGAGTTGATTTTTCATCATGATATTGAATTCCTCTGGTTAGTCGTTGTTCATCGTTTCTTAATGTGTCACACATTGTGTCAACAAAAGCGAATGGTGTCATATTATTTTAAAGCATGTCAAGTTGCTTGTACTGAACTTGGAATCAGCATGCCGTCCAGCTCATGAATAAGTGCATGAATGGTGGGGTCTTCAGCGACCAATTTTTGCGCACCTTCAAGCTCAACAGCGCGTGCCTGCGCTTTCTCACTGGCGGGTGTCGCAGCCACACTGCCCAAATGTACTTTTAAGTGACGTTTTTTGTCAGTGAAGTATACATTTAAGCGCTTTTCCAAGCCCGACACAGCAATCGGACTGGTTGCCAACATGCGGTTTTCACAACGCAATTCTATGTTTTTGTCGTCAAAAACCATCAATTCACTTTGTTGCGCCAATTGCTTTTCCAAACCACGGACATGCAACTTATCCACCAAACTCGCCCATTCGTGCGGCTGTACATGCTCAGGTGCAATGTGTGGCACGTTCACAGGCTCACTGAATGTGGTCACGGCATCGTGGCGATCATCCACCCACTCCATCGGCGGCTCAGGTGCCACCACAGACTCGTGGTGCACTGTGCGTTTTTTCAATGGAACTTTGGGCTCAACATTCGGCGCAACAGAAGACGCAACAGGCACAACTGCTGCAAGTGGAGCTGCTGCGCTTATGGCTTTTTTACTGTTATTGCCTTATCTTTTGTGGGTGCAAAGGCCAGCAAGCGCAACAACATCATGGTGAAACCCGCTTGCGCATCAGGTGCGAGGTGCAGTTGCTCACGGCTGTTGGTGACGATGCTGTAATACAATTGCACTTCGTCCGCCCCCAACTGAGGGGATAAATCAGCAATCACAGCTGCAAGCTGCACATCATCGGTCTGTGCACTCGGCACCACCTGTGCCAAACTGATCCGATACAGCACTTGCGCCAATTCAACTGTTGCGTCATAGAATGAAGTGGAAGATGCAGCCATTTGTTCAGCAATCGCCACCAAGGCCGCTCCATTTTTGGCAATCAATGCGCGCAAAATGGCTTCAATCTGGGCACTATCGGTGCTGCCAAGCATATCACGCACTGCGTCCACCGTGATGTTCGAGCGGCTGAATGCAATTGCTTGGTCGGTCAATGACAGCGCATCACGCATGCTGCCTTGAGCGCCTTTGGCCAAAACATTTAAAGCGGGTGCTTCAAAAGCAACATGCTCTTCTGTCAAAATATGAGTGAGGTGCGCAACGATGTCCGCTGGTGGCATTTGCTTGAGGTTAAATTGCAAGCAACGCGACAACACCGTTGGTAATATTTTTTGTGGATCGGTCGTGGCGAGGATGAACAGCACATGCGCAGGTGGCTCTTCCAATGTTTTTAAAAGCGCATTGAATGCTGACTTCGAGAGCATGTGCACCTCGTCAATCAAATACACTTTGTAACGTCCTGCAGTTGGCATATAAACTGCATTTTCAATGAGTTGGCGCATGTCGTCGACGCCTGTGTTGCTCGCAGCATCAATTTCAAGCAGGTCAACAAAACGACCCGCATCGATTTCCAAACAAGCTTCACATTCACCGCATGGTGTTGCGGAGATGCCTTTTTCACAGTTCAATGACTTGGCTAAAATCCGCGCAATGGTGGTTTTACCCACCCCGCGCGTGCCTGTAAACAAATACGCATGATGCAAGCGTTGTTCCGTTAAGGCGTGGGTCAATGCTTTGACCACATGTGCTTGCCCAACAAGGGATGCAAAATCCCGTGGCCGCCATTTACGCGCTAAAACTTGAGAGCTCATAGAATCCATATCGCAAAAGTGAAACCTTACTTTTGCGATGTGTTGATTGATGGCCTTGCGCGAAGCACGCGGCGACTCAGCATGATCACCACTTTAACAGGGACACAATCAACACAGCGCAAGCCGCAGGCATGCTCGTTATGAAAAAATTAATGGGGCGACGACTTGCGTCGTCGCCCCATTAAGGAATTTTAAGGCGAGCCTGAACTTCGGCACTTATGGATAACAGCTGTGGCTGCTTTCTTCCGAACCTGACCCGATTCACTGCCCCACAATGCGAAGGGACCCGCCAGTGCGAATTATAGCACGAAAAATTATTTTCGCGCGCAGCAAAATCCACGGTTTTTAGTCATGTGCCAACATGATGTGCCGTGGGCATGTGTAATCCTCCAAAGCATAATTTGATAAATCTTTACCATACCCTGAACGTTTCAAGCCACCATGCGGCATTTCTGATGTCAACATAAAGTGCGTGTTGATCCATGTGCAACCATATTGCAGCTGACTCGATACACGCATGGCTCGACCCACATTTTGCGTCCAAACCGATGAGGCAAGACCGTATTCGGTGTCATTGGCCATTTGAATGATTTGCGCTTCATCGTCAAATGGGGTCACAGACACCACAGGGCCAAACACTTCACGCTGAACGATTTCATCGTCTTGACGGGCATGAGCAATCACCGTTGGGAGATAGAAGAATCCATCACCTGCCGGCGCACTGCCACCCGCAGTGATTTGAATATGCGGAACGTTGGCGGCACGCTCAACAAAACTGGCAACGCGTTCACGTTGACGTTGCGAAATCAATGCGCCCATTTCTGTGGTTGGGTCATTCGGTGCACCAACTTTGATGCTGGATACGGCGGCACTCAAGTCCGCGACAAAATGATCGTACGCTTTTTTCTGTACGTAAATGCGACATGCTGCCGTGCAATCCTGCCCTGCATTGTAGAAGCCAAATACTTTAATGCCATCGATTGCCGCTTGAATGTTCGCATCATCAAAGACAATCACGGGGGCTTTACCGCCAAGCTCCAAATGCGTGCGTTTAACCGTACCTCGTGCCGCATCGAGCATTTTTTGCCCTGTACCAATATCGCCAGTGAGTGAAATCATGCGCACTTGTGGATGATTGACAAGGCCACTGCCGACCGACTCACCCCGTCCTGTGATGACATTAACCACACCAGCTGGTAAAACCTCTGCTAAAAATTGACCCAAGGCCAATGCTGTTAACGGTGTGAGCTCAGACGGTTTGAGCACCACAGTGTTGCCTGTGGCAATGGCTGGTGCAACTTTCCACGCCATCATCATGAGTGGGTAATTCCACGGTGCAATAGAGGCGACCACGCCCACAGGGTCGCGACGGATGAAACTGGTGAAACCGTTCAAATACTCGCCACCCACGGGTGCGCTTTGATTGCGGATCGCACCTGCAAAATAGCGGAACACATCAGCAACGGCAGGCAACTCGTCATTGAGCACCGCGTGGTGCGGCTTGCCACAATTGTCTGACTCCAATTGCGCCAACATGGCGGCGTTGCTGTCAACCCAATCGGCGATTTTAAGCAAAGCATGACTGCGGGTTTGTGGTGTGGTGGCTCGCCAGCTGTTGAATGCCTCATGCGCACCTTGCACCGCCGCATTCATTTGCTCAATCGAAGCTTCTGGCACTTCGCATATTTTTTTCCCTGTGGCGGGGTTGATGATGTCTTCGACTTGACCTTGACCTTTGACCAACTGGCCATTGATCAGCAATTGATTTGGGTACATGAGTGCTCCTGTTTAAATTTTTTCTAAAGTTTTTTAAAACCTGCTTAAATATTTGAGTGAATGACTGACAATGCGGCTTCTACACCAGCCGCAAAATGATCGACATCAACTTCAGTTGTATCCCATGCGGTCATCCAGCGCACCTGAGAACGGCTCATGTCCCAATCCCAAAACATGCACCAGTCACTTAATGGCGTGATGAGTTGAGCTGGAATGATCGGGAAACTGCTGTTGACTTGCGGTACAGCGTCAAATGAAATGCCTTTGAGCGAGACCGTCGCGTCGTACAAACGACGACTCATGGCATTGGCTTGTTGTGCCAATTGAATCCACAGGTTATCCGTCAGTAAAGCATTGAATTGAGCGGCCACAAACCGCATTTTGGATGGCAGTTGGTTGACCTGTTTGCGCACATACTTGGCACGCCGAGCATAAATGGGGTTCAAATAAATCACGGCCTCACCAAACATCAGCCCCGCTTTTGTACCTCCAAAACTGAGCACATCAACGCCCACATCGCTCGTGAAAGCACGCAATGCATTGATTGTGCCGCCGAGTGCGGCGGTCGCATTGGCAATCCGCGCCCCATCGAGGTGTACGCGCATGTCCATTGCATGTGCCGTGTCGCATAAGGCTGCAATTTCTTCGACAGAGTACAGTGCACCCAATTCAGTTGGTTGGGTGATGGACAAAACACCAGGCTGTGCACTGTGCTGTACGCCCACCATTGATTTCAATGCTTCAAGTTGTTCAGGCTTGATTTTGCCATCGCAGGTCGGCAACATGAGTAACTTGGCACCCAAAGCTCGCTCAGGTGCACCCGTTTCATCCAGCGCAATGTGCGCCTTATCGCTGCACACCACACATTCACCCGCCTGCAATAAAGTGGCCAAAGCCATCACATTGGCACCCGAGCCACCAAACACCAGCAAGGACTCTGTGTGTTCACCAAATAAACTTTTAAAATGGGCTTGCGTCTGCGCCGTCCATGGGTCACTGCCGTAAGCCAAGGCATGGTTTTGATTGGCTTGTGCCAAAGCCGCCATGACTGCGGGGTGTGCACCTGCGGAGTTGTCGCTGGCAAACGTGCGCTCGGGCGCAGGCATGGCTTGAAGTGTTTCTACGAGGGCTTTTATAGAATGGGTAGAATGAGTCATTCAAATTAAATTCCAAAAGTTGTCGAAATCACACGCCCCTGACGCTCATCGGCACTGTCGATCAAACTATCAACGACAAATGTACGCTGCAACCAACGGTCTGTGCCATCAAATCTGGGTGAATATTGGCTGCGACCATGAACAGCCACGGCATTATCAACCACCAACAAATCACCCTTTTCCAAGCACACCCCTGTGTGGCATGATTCAACTGCACGGGATAAAGCTTCCAATGCTGCTTGCGCCTCCTCATCCTCCCCCACCATCAAATCGGCATCAAACACCATGGTTGGGCACTCTGGCTCGCCACTCAACACGGGCACCAATTCTCCCAGAACATTGGTACGACCATGCAAATAACTTTCGTCAATGGCGGTACGGAAACGCGGCTGAAATAAAACACGCACCACATCATCACTCAACAACGGCAGTACTTCACGAATCGAGGCCAAAGTAGTTGAAGCGGCTGGGTCACCTTTTAAGCATAATAACAGCAAATAACTGGGGCGATGCGGGTGAAATGCGGCTTCGGTATGAAACATCAAAGGCACTTTAGACGAGGTCGATACTTGACGATCGCTGGCTGTTTTGGTGGGCACAAGGTTTTGAATCAAGCGCCCCCCCAACTCTGGCTCATAACCCACAGGCTCGCCCAAGCATTTGGCAACCGTCAGCAAAGTCAGTTCACTGGTGCAATCTTTCGTTGTGGGGGTCGTCGGTGTTATTGGCGTCGCAGGCAACTCCCCAACAGTTAAACCCTTAATCAACAACCCACCACTTTTATGCGGATGGGCATGAAACTCACGCAATGCCTCACGCACAGCAGCGGGCAAACAATCGGCGTGTTTGTCCGCCTGATTGATGAATGATTCATCTTGAAAATCGCATGCGGGTGCAAAAAAGGCCAAAGGGATGATGTTGTGCACCACTTTAGGTTGAATGTGTTGTGTGATCATGATGACTCCAAGAAAATGTTGTGATGTTCCAAATCATACACGAAATGGAATTTAAATTCCATAAATTTGAAGTTAAGTTTTAAAAATTCCATAACCTACAAAAATTGATGCCACATACAATTTAATGGATAATGGATTCACACTTTAAAAAGAGCCCTTTAATTATGCACACACCACCACCTCCTCTCGCTGAACTCATTGGCCAACATGCACATGCCCTGACCAAATCCGAACGACGCGTTGCCGAAATTGTGCTGCAACAACCCAAATTTGTTGCTTTTGGCACAGTTTCTGATTTGGCACAAGCTGCAGAATCGGGTGTCGCCACAGTGGCACGTTTATCTTCCAAGCTTGGTTTCAGTGGTTTCAGTGACATGCAAAATGCAGTGCGCCATAGCCTTGCCAGTCTGCTTGAGCCCGCAGCCGTGCGCATCAAAGACAATGCAAACAGCACGCTGGAGCACCATTTACAAATGGAAATCAGTAATTTGCAACACACATTGAATAACATCGATCAAGTCAAATTGGACGCCAGCATCGCCCAGCTCAGTGAATTAAAATCATCGGTTTACGTGATTTCAGGTAACGCCTCTCGTGGAGTGGCTCAACAATTCATCGAAGATTTATCCGCACTCAGACCCCATGTGTACATGGTTGAAGGCAATCCAGTGCAAGTGGCTCGAACGATGACCCAATTAAACCCAAATGATGCGATCGTGGCCATTGATTTGCGCCGTTATGACCGCTGGGTCGTGGAAGCCGTTGAAACTGCATATGGGCGGGGACTCAATGTCATCGCCATCATTGACAGCGTATTGTCACCATTGAGCACGCTCACCAGTCAAGTGATGGTGGTTGCAGCAGCGGGCGCTGGGCCTTTTGACAGCCACGTCGGAACATTGGCTTTATTGAATGTATTGGTTGCAGGTACAGCAGAGAAATTACGACGCAGCGCAAGCAGCCGCCTCAGTCAAGCTGAGGATGCATGGCATGCGGCTGATGTGTTGGTGGATCGATGACCCCATGTTCAATAACCATTGAACAATGTTCATTGAAGTCAGTTGGCCTTGTAATATTTATCTTTTAATCCAACAATCAATTGAGCGTACGCTTGCGCAGCCATCACATCACGCCCCCACGGCTTGCGTTTTTTCGGTAAGAACCTCAACCAGCCTGTTGTTCTAGCCAAATGCACCACACTGGCTTGCACTTCTGGTCGCTCTTGTTTGATGTAGCGCCACAGCAAATCGGCCTTGGCGTCGTTGCTCAACTCAACCAACCATGTCGATGAAAATAAAAAAAATAGCCAATCCCTTGATTGGGCATTCACCAGCCCCATGGATTGTTCTGGGTCATCTTCAAAATCAATAAAAAACACTTGTCCCTTGTCATACATGAGGTTGCGAAAAAAAGACTGGCTCAGGTTCTGACCTTTTTTATGGACATCTAAGATGGCATTTAATGCCTGCTCCCAGTAATAACTGGCGGGATGCTCACCATGAAGCATTTTATCGCGCAAATTACTTGTCCCTAAATATTCAATGGCGAACCATTCTGAAGAGGCATGCAACAATTGAGGCACGGGTACCCCCGCAGTGGTTAAACGCTTAATTCGAGACACTTCGATCGTTTGAGCAGCAGCCCCACCAGGAACATGCGCAGGCATAAGTAAAGGCTCGCCCAGTAAATATGAACACGCACGTAAAATTACATAACGCCAAGCAGGACGTGCGATTTCTTGGCGTTTGACGACCACTTTCTGACCATCCACATTGGTGACGAACACACGTGCATGCTCCGTTACGAATTGCTGCTCAATTAAACTGACTTGCGATGGTAATAACATAACAAAACATCCAAAACGAATCCTTTGCTTGTTTGTGTGACAAAGGTTTATTTATACAATGGCTATATTTTTAATATTTTTGTCATTATACAAAACATAAAGTCGTTTAGTCATTTAGCCAGCGTTTTTTTATGACCCCCAACTCAACCAGTATCATCAAAACCACAAGCACCCACCACAATGCCCAAAGATGGTGCGACAAGAAATGTCCACCCTGTAAAATACGGACAGCCCCCAATGCTGTGCTCAAAAACAAGGCGTACCACACAAAAGCTTTCGCCCCCAACCATGTGGGTATGCGATCATCACCAACGACCAAATTTTTTCGCCAGATGGTGGGTGGCCAGCCCATCACAAAAGCCACTGCAATGATCGAAAAACCAGCCGCCCCATGCCCTGCAGGCCAGCACTTAATCACTTGAGGTGCCCAAGGTCGTGCGGTAAACAAGTCAACATACGTCCATTCACCACCGAAAGGCTTTAAATCCCATGGGCACGCCACATTGGTCTGGCTTTTAATCACATTGACCACCACCACAGTGGCCACCGCGCCAATCAGCAGTCCAATCCAGCGACGCCAAACCTCATGTTGCACAGCATTTAAACCTGTTTTCCATTTTAAATAGCCCCCGTAAACCACTTGGATCAACATATAAACAGGCACAATCCGCAGCACATTTTGAGGTAAATTATGTAAATATTTTTCGACCCAACCTTTGTGCAACAAGACAAAACGCCCGGTGGCATCATCGTATAATAACTGCGCAAACCACATGTCAACCGCATGTCCCCAAGGAAAAACTTCAGTCAACAGCAACAACAATACCCCCGTCACCAACAACCAAAGCCAAATCCGTTGCGTCATGCTTTTTGCCACCATTATAATTGCGCTCCACCCACTGTTAAACCGTCAATGCGCAAGGTGGGTTGTCCCACACCCACAGGAACACTCTGTCCTTCCTTGCCACAAATACCAACCCCCGAATCAAGGGACATATCGTTACCAATCATTTTCACTTTAGTCAAAGCATCAGGACCATTGCCGATCAAAGTTGCCCCTTTGATCGGTTGGGTGATTTTTCCATTTTCAATCAAATACGCCTCAGTGGTCGAGAAAACGAATTTTCCATTGGTGATGTCCACTTGACCACCGCCAAAATTCGGGGCATAAATTCCATGCTTGACGGACGCAATGATTTCCTGTGGATCCATAGAACCACCCAGCATGTAAGTGTTGGTCATGCGTGGCATCGGCAAATGCGCATATGACTCACGACGTGCATTGCCAGTGGCTGCTGCGTTCATCAAGCGTGCATTCATGGCATCTTGCATATAACCTTTCAAAATACCATCCTCAATCAAGACATTGCGTTGCGTCGCATGGCCTTCATCATCGACATTCAATGAACCGCGACGACCCACCAACGTGCCATCATCGACCACGGTGACGCCTTTAGCAGCCACACGTTGACCAATTTTACCTGCGAAAGCCGATGAGCCTTTGCGATTAAAATCGCCCTCCAAACCATGACCAATGGCCTCATGCAACAACACACCAGGCCAACCAGGACCCAATACAACAGGTAAAATGCCCGCAGGTGCAGGCACGGCATCAAGATTGACCAAGGCTTGGCGCACCGACTCTTTGGCATAGCCATGCAATACGTCATCACTGAAATAACCATAATCGCTGCGTCCACCGCCGCCAGCAAAACCTTGTTCACGCCGACCGTTCGACTCGACCACGACAGAGCAATTCACGCGCACCAACGGCCGCACATCGGCCGCCAATCGCCCATCGGCTCGGGCAATCAAGACCACATCATATTCCGCCGACACACTTGCCATCACTTGCGTCACCCGAGGATCAACCGCCCGCGCCATTTTTTCCAAACGCTCCAACAACGCAACTTTTTCAGCCGAAGTCAGGCTGGCAATCGGGTCATGTGCCGCATACAATGCTGCCGCATAGGGTGAGATGGGTTTCATGCTCATGGGCAGCGCTGATTTTGACACCACTTTCACCCCCCGTGGATCAACTGCTGGGGCGATGTCGCGCGTCACACGTGCGGCATCAAGCAATGCATCAAGATGAATGTTGTCTGAATACGCAAATGCTGTTTTTTCACCCACCACTGTGCGCACGCCCACACCTTGATCGATACTAAAACTACCTGCTTTAACAATGCCCTCTTCTAAACTCCAACCTTCGCTGCGTGTGTATTGAAAATACAAGTCTGCATCGTCTGCATGGTGCGCAAACACTTCAGCGAACACGCGATCAAGGTTTTGAGTTGTCAAACCATAAGGTGTGAGCAATAAAGATTCGGCGATTTTAAAGTTATCGTGATGTAAGGTCATGTGTGAATTCAAAGTAAGGTCAACAAATCAGAAGGGATAAAAATATTTTAAGCGGGGAAAAAATATGCATTAGCAACACATATTGGGAGTAACGGTCTTGCGCCAGAAAAACCGAACACAAGACGCAATGGAGTGACGACAAATAAAACCAGTTTTTTATTTTCCATCTTTTACGGGTTGTTCCAATGCGCTGCCGCAACTCATGACCCTGTGCTTCAATGCAGGCAAACTTGCCCGCACTCGCGCAATGCGAGAGTTTAACAGATTGCCGCTGACCACGCCGACACCTTCTGGCAGAACCGCTTGCACCGCGCCCCATGGGTCAATCCACATTGTGTGACCAAATGTACGACGGCCATTTTCATGCGTGCCGCCCTGTCCACATGCGGCAAGGTAACATTGGTTTTCAATTGCACGTGCACGCAGTAAAATTTCCCAATGCGCCTGCCCTGTGGTGTACGTAAAAGCTGCCACCACCACCCAAGCAATCACCTCCCCAGCCATGCGAAACAATTCTGGGAAGCGAATGTCATAACAAATCGCAATCCCAATCCGTCCCCAAGGGCTATCCCATATGCACGGCGCAGTCGCATCACCCGCCATGATCGCATCACCCTCGTTGTACGATTCAATGCCATTGGTGAAACCAAACAAATGAATTTTATCGTAGCGCGCTTCAATGCGACCAGTTGGGGCATAAACGATCGTCGTATTGAACACCTTATTCGGATCATTGCTTTTCAATGGAACCGTACCTGCAATCAAGTAAATCTGATGTTGAATGGCCTGTTGACGTAAAAAATGTTGTAAAGGCGTCCCAACATGGGTCGCCTCCCCCACAAAGTCCTCTGCCACAGCCAGTTTATCGGTCTCATTGCGCCCCATGATGCAAAAATACTCGGGCAAAACCACCACTTGTGCACCATCGGCGACCGCTTTCGCAATCAACTCACGCGCTGTGCTGATGTTCACAAGCACATCGGTGGAGGACACCATTTGCACACATGCGATGCGTGGCGCAACATCATGGTCTTCTGAAATTGAATTGTTTGAACTCATGAGTCACCTTCTGTTTATTTGTAAGCAGATGCCATTGATTTGATAATTAAGAAGGGTCTTAGGAAGCAGAATTCAATAACGGCTCATCTCGCAGCATGTTAAGAAGCACTTTATACAAGTCGCTTTTGCGATGGTTAAACCTAAATTCAGTTTCCTTCAAATGCAGTAAAAATGTGTTTTTCGGAACGCCGTTAAACTGAACCAAACGACGTTTAGCATAGCTCCAGAATGATTCTATCCCATTCACATGATTAGAACCATTTACAAACTCATCGGCACCATGATTCACCCGGAAGTGTTTATCAAACCCGATGTCCACCAAGCCATTATAGCCGCGCCAACCATCGGTATGGATAACGCTGTTAATGTCTGCTTTCCCACGAATAATGGCTTGCAGGCTGGCTTTGGAAGCATCAGGCACAATCTCAGTGTAGATATTGCCATCACGTTTGAGTAAACCAAACACGATGGTTTTACCTGAAGCACCACGTCCGCGTTTACCTCGAACACGATGCGGACCAAAATATGATTCGTCGGCTTCCAACTCTCCTTTGAGTGGTGAGCCTTGGAGACAAACAATCACCAAACGACGACGAATCTTGAGGTAAATGGTGTTGATTGAACGAACGGATATGCCGCTTAACGCAGCACATTCCGTTGCCGTTAAATCAAGGGCAAAATACCGTAAAATTTGGCGAAACTTCGCTTCGCTAATTTTTGAATGTTTGAAGTACTTGTTTTTCATTTGGTCTCAAGAGCTTAGCGCATATTTTAATGCGTTTGCTTCCTAAGACCCTTAAGAATTGAAAGAAGCAAGCCACCCAATTCCCTTCGATAAATTCTGAGAACGACAACAGGTTTGTCCGCAATGCCCAACGAAGTTGTCAAAAGATGTTGAAAAAACTGAATATATTGCTCAATTTATAATTGACAAGCCTATGGGTATGAATATTAACGCAATTCAGTGAACCCTTCCGTTGATATTATAAGGAATCAAATTTCACCCATTCTGACATCCATCGATATCTCCACTAAACATCTGATGTTACATGGCTTTGATGATGAAAAAGCATCGTCATTGTCCCATTATATTTTAATTGGAATAACAACATTTGAATCAAAACATCTTATGATTTAAGGATATTTTGATTTATCCAAAAAATCAAACAAAAAACCCCTTGTACATACAAGGGGTTTTGATTAACGACATACACGCATGTCAACATCACATGTTTAAAGTCCGTTTATCCACGGCCAACGCCGCTTCACGCATCACTTCTGACATGCTTGGATGGGGATGGCATACACGGGCAATGTCTTCTGACGCTGCTTTGAATTCCATCGCCACAACAGCTTCTGCAATTAAATCTGATGCGCCTGCACCAATGATGTGCACGCCCAAAATTTCATCGGTCTTCGCATCAGCAATCATTTTCACAAAGCCTTCGGCTGAACCCATGCCCAAAGCACGACCATTGGCCATGAATGGGAATTGACCTGATTTGATTTCACGACCCGCTGCTTTGAGTGCTTCTTCAGTTTGGCCCACCCATGCAATCTCAGGACTGGTGTAAATCACCCAAGGCACGCAATTGTAATCGATGTGCGGTTTTTGGCCAACGATGCGTTCTGCAACAGCCACGCCCTCATCTTCAGCCTTATGTGCCAACATCGGGCCTGGAATCACATCACCAATCGCCCAAATGCCAGCCACTGCCGTCGCGCAATCATGGTTCACTTCAATGAACCCACGTTCATTGGTTTTCACACCCACCGCCTCGAGATTCAGATTGTCCGTATTGGGTGTACGACCCACAGAAACGATCAACTTATCAAACTCGCCTTTGGCTTCTGCACCATCAGCTGTTGTGTAGTTCACCGTCACGCTTTTTTTGCTGACCTTCACATCACCAATCGACACACCCAACTGAAATTTCAAGCCTTGTTTTTCAAACAGTTTTTTCGCTTCTTTGGCAATGGCACCATCGGCTGCGCCAAGGAATGCAGGCATGGCTTCGAGCACCGTCACTTCAGCACCCAAACGACGCCACACAGAACCCAACTCCAAACCAATCACACCCGCACCAATCACACCCAATTTCTTAGGCACGGTAGAGAAGTTCAACGCACCTTCGTTATCGCACACTTGAACATTGTCCACAGCGATGCTTGGCAAATGACGAGCCTTAGAACCTGTGGCGATGATGACATTTTTTGCGCTCACAATCGATGCATTACCGTCTTTGTCTGTCACTTGCACTTGAGTCAAACCACCCTCTTGCTTCACGAATGCGCCGTAACCTTTAAGCAAAATCACTTTGTTTTTCTTGAACAAATATTGGATGCCACCCGTCATTTTGTCAACGATGGCATTTTTACGTGCCACCATTTTGGCGGGATCCATGCTCACGCCTTTGACCGAAATGCCATTGTCTTCAAAATGATGGTTCGCATCTTCAAACAAATGCGAACTGTGCAACAACGCTTTAGATGGGATGCAACCCACATTCAAGCAAGTACCACCCAAACGTGGCTCACCTTTTGGATCATCATACGGATTGCCTTCAATGCAAGCCGTAGATAAGCCCAATTGCGCTGCACGAATCGCAGCAATGTAACCGCCAGGGCCTGCGCCGATGACGATGACGTCGAAAGTTTGTGACATTTTAAAAATCCTTGCAAAAAATATTTATTCAAATAATTAACTGTTTATACGGATTTAATTCCAAATCCAAATAATCGCAATTAATATTAATCAAAGCATTTTGATGCGCCTGTGAGTTAATAAAAAATACAATTCGATGTTCTCTGTCATCTTGATATTTCAAACTTTTTTTAAAAACATGTTCAATCTGTTTCTCTAACCCACTGTGGTCTTCGTCAGAGGAACCGATTACAACATGCTTATCCCCATATTGAATCGCTTTTTGTAAAAAACCAATTTGTAAATTGTTGATTTCGGCTATCGTCCAATTTTTTCCAAAAGGATGGCTTAAATCGGAAACTTTCATACTTTCTATGATTGAACGAAGTAAAAGCGACGAAAACTTATTAATATTCTCAATTTTATAGTAAGAGCACTTACCAAGTTTTATTGCAAGATTAAGCAATTCTTCGTGGTTTGGTTCAATTTGAAAAGCTGAGCAACAAAATAATAAACAATTTGGAAATGGAACAACAACGGTGCAATCAACAAACTGCAAAGTCCCCTCACCAGAAATAATTTGATTTAAACCAGGGATTCTGCTCATAGCATCGGAACCTTGGTATAAAGCGTTTACTTCATAATGCAGACGACCTTCTTCAGAATCAGAAATCGGGTTGTCAGTTTCCATTTGTTTATAATAATTAAAAGTTCCTAAACGAATTGTCCCCTGTCCTCGAACAGGATGATGCTCTTCATCTATGAACTTATAATAAAACATCATGAACCCTTAAGGAATATTATCAAGCAAGTAGGTTGGGGTGAACATTTTTGTGAACCCCAACACCCATGAGTTTAATAAAACAACACACCCATCAATACTTTTACCATGCTTGCAAGTGTTGGGGCTTACTTTGCTCACCGCCAACCTACGATGTGCTGCGTTTATTGACGCCCTACTTGCCTACTCATTTGTTTACACATCCAATAACAAACGGGCTGGATCTTCCAGTGCCTCTTTCATGGCCACCAAGCCCAGCACCGCTTCGCGACCATCAATGATGCGGTGATCATACGACATGGCGAGGTAATTCATTGGGCGAATGACGATTTGACCGTTTTCAACCACCGCACGGTCTTTGGTCGCATGAACGCCAAGGATCGCTGATTGTGGTGGGTTGATAATAGGCGTTGAGAGCATTGAACCAAACACACCGCCATTGGAAATACTGAATGTACCGCCCGTCATTTCTTCGATGGTGAGTTTACCGTCTTTGGCCTTTGCACCAAATTCTGCGATTTGCTTTTCAATATCAGCGAGACTGAGTTGATCGGCATTGCGGATAATGGGAACCACCAAACCACGTGGTGAACCAACGGCGATGCCAATGTCAAAGTAACCGTGGTAAACGATGTCATTGCCATCCACTGAGGCGTTCAAGACAGGGTATTTTTTCAAAGCAGCCACTGCGGCTTTAACAAAGAAACTCATGAAACCAAGTTTGACACCATGTTCTTTTTCAAATTTGTCTTTGTATTTGTTGCGCATTTCCATGACGGGTGCCATGTTCACTTCATTGAAAGTGGTCAAAATGGCATTGGTCGATTGTGATTGCAATAAACGTTCTGCGACACGTGCGCGCAAGCGGCTCATGGCAACACGCTGTTCTGGACGATCGGCCAAGATATTACCCACATTGATGGGTGCTTTAACCGCAGGCAAGCTCGCGCCTGCAGCAGGTGCGGGGATGCTTGATGCGGTCACAGCGGCACCGCTGGCGGCTGCTGCGAGGGCATCGCCTTTGGTCACGCGACCGTCTTTGCCTGAACCTACAACAGCATTCAAACCGTTTTCAGCCATGATTTTTGCAGCAGCTGGAGATGCAACGCCACCTGCCGATGCGGCAACAGGTGCGGCGGCGGCCACAGCGACGGCAGGTGCCGCTTGCGCCGCTGCTTGCGCCACAGGAGCGGTCGCGCCAGCAGTTGCTTCTGTGTCAATTTTTGCAATCAATTGACCGCTGGCAACGGTTGCACCGTCAGCGGCAATGACTTCAACCAAAACACCTGAAGCAGGCGCAGGTAATTCGAGAACAACTTTATCTGTTTCAACGTCAATCAAGTTTTCGTCACGAACAACGGCTTGACCGATTTTTTTGTTCCATGTGAGCAATGTTGCTTCAGCAATGGACTCTGATAATTGGGGGACAACAACGTCGATGATGGCCATTTTATTTCTCTTTCAAGTTGGAGCGGGCACATGACCCGCTGCATGATCTGTGGGGCGGTGGATTGTTTAATCCCACCGCGATCTTTCACAATATATTTAAAAACAAAAACTTAGAATCACTTCTTCAAGAAATTCTTGATCTTGCCAAATGCAGTTTGCATCATGGCTTTTTGTTGCTCATAATGTTTCGCATAGTAACCCACCGCTGGTGAAGCAGAGGCTGGACGACCAGCGTAAGCAAGTTTTTGTCCTTCTGAAAGGTTTTCAAACAGGTTGTGCTGCACTTGGAACCATGGACCTTGATTTTGAGGTTCATCTTGCACCCAGATGATTTCTTCGAGGTGTGGGTATTTTTTCAATTCAGCAGAAAAAGCTTTGTGTGGGAATGGATACATTTGCTCCAAACGAATCACAGGCACATTTTGATCTTTTTCTTCGCGGCGGAAAGCCAATACATCATAGTAGACTTTACCTGAGCAGACCAAAATGCGTTTCACTTTTGCATTATCAATTGAAACCGTAGCATCGCATTCACCAATTACTGTCTGGAACGAGCCTTTGGCCAAATCATTCAAGTCAGAAATCGCCTCTTTATGACGCAACAATGATTTTGGTGTGAAAATAATTAATGGCTTACGGAATGTCCCCACCATCTGACGACGTAAGATATGGAAAATCTGGGCTGGGGTTGTGGGTTGAACCACTTGCATGTTGTTGTCTGCGCACAGTTGCAAATAACGTTCAATACGAGCCGACGAGTGTTCTGGGCCTTGACCTTCATAGCCGTGTGGCAACATCAAGGTTAAGCCTGAAGCACGTCCCCATTTCACTTCACCACTTGAAATGAATTGATCGATCACGACTTGTGCGCCATTGGCGAAGTCGCCAAATTGCGCCTCCCAAATCACCAAGGTGTTGGGTGCCGTGGTTGAATAACCATATTCAAAACCCAATACAGCTTCTTCAGACAACACCGAATCAATGACGGAGAATGATGCTTGATCGGTCACATGTTGCAATGGAATGTAACTACCAGAGTCCCAGCGTTCACGGTTTTGGTCATGCACAACAGCATGACGGTGTGTGAATGTGCCGCGCCCTGAGTCTTGACCCGTGATGCGGATGTCGTAGCCATTGCTCAACAATGAGGCAAATGCCAAATGCTCACCCATACCCCAATCCAATGGCTGGTTGCCGTCTACCATGTTGCGACGGTCTTTCATCAGCTTCGCAACCAATGGGTGCGGTGTGACCGTATCTGGTAATGTGGTGATTTTTTCGCCCAAACGTTTCAATTCTGAAACTGGAATCGACGTGTTGGTTGCGTCTGCCCATTTTTTATTGAGGAATGAATCCCAATTGGTGGCGTATTGGTGCTTGTAATTGGTCAATACCGATGTGTGATAGTGACGACCTTCATCCATTGCGGCACGAAAATCGACGGTCATTTGATCGGCTTCGCCAGCGTTAAGCACGCCTTGTGTCGTCAATTTATCTGCGTACAGCGCACGCGTACCAGGATGTTTTGCAATGGTTTTATACATCAAGGGCTGCGTCAATGCAGGCGTGTCTTGCTCATTGTGACCGAGCTTACGGAAACACACGATGTCAATGACAACGTCTTTTTTATATGCTTGACGGTAGTCGAGTGCAAGCTGTGTCGCCCAAACCACTGACTCTGGATCATCACCGTTCACGTGTAAAACAGGCGCTTCAATCAGTTTGGCCACGTCAGTACAGTAAATGGTTGATCCTTTATCACGCGGATCCGATGTGGTGAAGCCAATTTGATTGTTAATGACCAAGTGCAGCGTACCATGTGTACCATAACCACGCGTTTGTGCGAGATTCAGTGTTTCCATAACCACACCTTGACCTGCAAACGCAGCATCACCATGGACTTGCACAGGCAATACTTGTGTGCCATCGACGTCACCACGGCGATCTTGACGTGCCCGTGCCGAACCTTCTACGACTGGATTAACAATTTCCAAATGCGATGGGTTAAATGCGAGAGACAAATGAACGGGGCCGCCTGCCGTGGTCACGTCACTTGAAAAGCCTTGGTGGTATTTCACGTCACCAGCAGGTAAATCATCGCCGTGTTTGCCTTCAAACTCAGCAAACAAATCGGCTGGGTTTTTGCCCAAAATATTCACCAAAACGTTTAAACGACCTCGGTGCGCCATGCCAATGACGATTTCTTGCACACCTTGCGCACCACCGTGTTGAATCAAGGCATCCATTGAAGCGATGAAACTTTCGCCACCTTCCAAAGAAAAACGTTTTTGCCCCACATAGCGTGTGTGTAAATAGCGTTCGATGCCTTCAGCTTCGGTCAGCTCCAACATGATGCGTTTTTTCTGTTCAGCACTGAATTGTGGTGTTGCTTTAGATGACTCCAAACGCTCTTGCCACCAGCGTTTCTCAGCAGGATCAGAAATATACATGAATTCTGCGCCCAATGTGCCGCAATACGTCGTGCGCAAAGCCTGCAGCAAATCACGCAAACTCATGGAATCTTGACCAAAATAGGTATTAGAAGTGCTGTATTTCTCATCCAAATCAGCTTCAGTCAAACCATAAAAAGAAGGCTCGAGCTCAGGGATTTCAGGACGTTCGCGGCGTTTGAGGGGATCAAGTTCAGCCCATCGAGAACCTAAGAAACGGTAAGCTGCGACCAATGATTGAACACTGACTTGTTTTTTGGCTTGACCCAAGTCTGAATTCGCAGCTTGTGCCGTCAAAAATTTGTTTTGTTTCGCACGCAACGCAAAAGACTCGATGACAGGCGCATGCGCCACATCGCGAGCATCGGTTTCGCCATTGCTTGCAGGAACATGCTGCATATTGTCAAAATATGCACGCCATTGCTCAGGTACAGAGTTGGGATTATCTAAATAGAGCTCATACAACTCTTCAACATACGGTGCATTACCGCCAAAGAGGTATGAATTTGACAAAAAGTCATTCATCATGATGGGCTTGTCCTTTCTGTGCGCAACGCACAAGGGGATTAGGGAGAACACACTCCCATTAACTTTGCGGCCATACCGCTTGGTTAATAGCCAATGTACCACTGTCTAGGTACATCGGGGGCGAGTGGAATAAACACGTCTTATTACAAAACTGAGCAATTAAACGTGAAAATCCATGAAAAATCTATATGCAACGCAGCATTCTAGCACCATATAACTTAATCAGCAAAACAGTTTTGCACCATTTTGACTCACATTTTAGATTTTGTCTCACGTTTAATTTAATTGTTTTCAAAGACTGTACGTGCCACGGGTTACACGCGCCTTACACAAGCACATCAAAGATTCCTTGCTTGGAAATTCAACACTGACAAGCCCACCAAAGCCAAAGCACTGATCCCCGCCCCCACATAAAATGTATAAGCAGCACCGAGGCCATCCCATACATAGCCTGCCAACACACTCGCAATCAACATGGCAATGCCTGTCATCAGATTAAAAAAACCAAACGCAGTACCCCGTAAATCAGCAGGCGATGCATCCACCACCATGCGCGCCAATAAACCTTGAGTCATGCCCATGTGAACCCCCCACAGCATCACACCGCACATCAACACCCTCCAATCCACAGCATTGGCAAGGCAAAAGTCTGCGGCGATCAAGACCAACAGTCCACCCGTCAGTAAACCACGGTGACTCACTTTATCCGACAAATGCCCAAAAGGATAAGCACTCAATGCATACACAGCATTCATGGCCACCATCACCAACGGCACCCAAGCCAAAGCGATACCCAGTTGCTGCGCCCGCAACACCAAAAAAGCTTCGCTGAAACGAGCCAATGTGAACACGGCACCAAACATCACCACTGCCCAATAATTTAAATCTAATCGTTTTAAATTCGTGATCGAAATTGGATTCATGCGCCGATCAAGTGCAACACTGCTTTTGGGTTCTCGAACACCGCATGCCAACACAATCACCGCCAGCACTGCGGGCACCACCGCCATCCAAAACACCGCTCGAACATCATTTTGCCAAAGCAACATCAAACCCACTGCAATCAAAGGCCCCGTAAATGCCCCCACAGTATCCAACGACTGACGCAAACCAAATGCCGCACCACGTATTTCAGGAGGCGTGATGTCCGCCACCAAGGCATCACGTGGTGCACCACGAATGCCTTTACCCACACGATCAATCAATCGCCCCGCGACAATCCAGCCCGCGGCAGGTGCAATTGCGAACAATGGTTTGCTTAAGGCACCCAACGAATACCCCAACAATGCCAAACCTTTGCGTCGACCCACAGCATCACTGATGACACCTGAAAACACCTTAATGATCAACGCCAATGACTCAGCCAGCCCTTCGAGCAGGCCCACCAGTGCAACACTCATGCCCAAACTGCCCACCATGAACAAAGGCAACAAGCTGTGAATCATTTCAGATGAAATGTCCATCAACATGCTCACACAGCCAAGAACCCAAACACCTTTTGGGATTTTTTTAAGGGTATGTAATGAATAATGCATGTTCAATCCGTGCTCATATGGTCTGCGCTCACTTAGCCGAAAACAAAGGCGCCAGCCAACGTGATTGAATCAAATTTATTTGTACAAAGACCATATTGGCCAACACCACCCACCACAATGCCCAAAACTGATGGCTGAAAAAATGAGCCCCTTGCGATACTCGAGCAAAACCAAGCAACATACCCAATACCACTGCATACCATACAAATGCACGCGCACTTAAAAAAATGGGGGGCTGAACCATGCCAAGCTTCAGTTGAGCATTCCACACATTGGGCGGCCAACCGCCAATAAATGCAAAACTCAACAAAATAAAACCACCTGAAGCATGACCTGCTGGCCAGCACGCCATATCTGAGCTCCCCCACGGTTTGACAGCGAACAAATCGGTGTATGGCCATTGACCTGCAAAATCAATTAGACTCCATGGGCATGCTTGATTGGTCCATTTCTTCAAATAAGTCACCAACAACATCGACAACAACGCCGCCAGCAATGCGGCCAACCAACGCCGCCACACCTCTTGTTGAATGCCATTGAAACCATTTCGGCGTTTAAGCCAAAGCCCCATCAACACTTGCAACAAAGCATATGCAGGAATCAACAGCAAGGCGTTTTTAAACCAGATGTGCAAAACAACTTCAACCCAACTGGTGTCGTGATTGTATAGAAATTGCCCTGTGGCACTGTTGAACAAGGCATGAGACACCCACATGTCCATCTGATGTCCCCAAGGCAACACCTCAGTAAACACCAATAAAAAGACGAAAGAGACCACAAGGCCAACCCAAACCCGTTTCAGACCTTGATGTATATTTGAATTCATTGTATTTCTTATTATTTATAAAAAAGATGTGCGTTTTTGCTCTCAATCACGTACCCAACCACGCCGAATAGGCACAGCCATCAGTGTACGATAAAGTTGCTCTAAACGAAACATCATCCCATCACCTATTTTTGGCCACAATGCGTTAACAAAGCATGCGGCGCATAAAGCCACCACCATTGAACCCAGAATATCCAGTGGAAAATGCACACCCAAATAAATGCGCGCCCAACCCACAGCCAGCGCCAACAATACAAAAAACACCCTCAAAACCCTTTGCCCCGCCAATACATACACCCATGCCACTGCGCTCGCTGTCGTCATGTGATCACTTGGAAAAGAAGCATCGGGCCCATGTTTCATAAAATTTGTTCCTAAACCCATCATGAATGGCCGGGGGTGAAACCACAGATAGGCAATCAACAGGTTCATGCCCATTGCCAACAACACCGTCAAATAAGCCATGACAACACGTGCTCTTGCTGGGCGCTCACCATACAACCACGCACACAACAAGACGATTGGAATCGCATAAGAAGCATAATGTGCCAAAAACCGCGCAAGGCTTAACATCCACGCTTCTGGATTGGGGTTTGCATTGATGATTAGAAACACACTTTGATTGAATTGTTCAACAACATTCATTCGAAACACCTTTGATCAAACATTTGATAAGGCACTAAAAATAACACATCTGGGTTAAGCGAAAATGAAGCACCCACAGTACACACACATCATTGCGCACATGAAGGAAGCGTTGCCCAGAAAAAAAAGAAAGCTTTGCACAATGCAAAGCTTTCTTTGGTTCAATGTATTGAAACTGAATCTAAAAATTAACGCGCAGACATTTTAGGCACATCACGCTTAGGTGAACCCACGAACAATTGACGCGGGCGACCAATTTTTTGATCGGGATCAGCAATCATTTCATTCCATTGTGCAATCCAACCCACTGTCCGAGCCAAAGCAAAAATGCCGGTGAACAGATCAGTAGGAATACCCAATGCACGTTGAACGATGCCTGAATAAAAATCAACGTTTGGATACAATTTACGGCTGATGAAATAATCATCAGACAATGCAATGCGCTCCAACTCCATCGCCAACTTGAACAATGGATCTTCTTGCAAACCCAACTCTGCCAATACTTCATAGCACGTTTCACGCATCAGTTTTGCGCGTGGATCATAATTTTTGTACACGCGATGGCCAAAGCCCATCAAACGCACTTCTGAATTTTTATCTTTCACTTTTTCAATGAAGCCAGGCACATTGTCGACATGACCAATCTCTTCCAACATTTTCAATGCAGCTTCATTGGCACCACCATGCGCGGGGCCCCACAAGCAAGCCACACCAGCCGCAATCGCAGCAAACGGGTTTGTACCCGATGAGCCTGCCAAACGAACGGTTGAAGTCGATGCATTTTGCTCATGGTCAGCATGCAAAATGAAAATACGATCAACAGCACGTTCAAGCACTGGATTGACCACATATTCTTCCGCAGGCACAGCAAACATCATGCGCAAGAAATTACCCGAATATGACAAATCATTTTTTGGGTACATGAAAGGTTGACCGATCGAGTACTTGTACGCCATTGCCACCAAAGTAGGCAATTTAGCAATCAAACGAATGGCTGAAATTTCACGGCTTTTTGCATCCGTGATGTCAGTTGAATCATGGTAAAACGCGCTCATTGCACCCACGGCAGCAGTCAATACAGCCATTGGGTGCGCATCACGGCGGAAGCTATTAAAAAACTGCTTCATTTGTTCATGCACCATGGTGTGGCGAATGACTTTGTGATTCACAAACTCATCTTTTTGCTCAGCTGTCGGCAATTCACCGTTCAGCAGTAAATAAGCCACTTCCAAAAAGTCACACTCTTCTGCCAACTGCTCAATCGGATAGCCACGGTAAAGCAACTCACCTTTATCGCCATCAATATAAGTGATGGTTGAATTACATGCCGCAGTTGACATGAAACCAGGATCAAAGGTGAATCGGCCTGTTTGGGCATACAATTTGCGGATGTCGATGACATCAGGACCAATTGTGCCTTCATAAATAGGCAACTCAACTGAAGGCGAGCCGTCAGAGAACGATAGCGTAGCGGTTTGGGGATTGGTACTCATGGTGCAGCTCTCCTGTAATTTAAAAATTTAAAATGTGCCATTTATGATTATGGCTTAGATACTTTTTAATAAGGTCAAGACAGTGTCTGCCAAAACCATCTCTTCCTCAGACATCACATGCTCAGCAGGATCAACTTCAGACAACGTTTTACGACCCATGATCAACTCATACAAATCATTGTCGGGCAAATCCAACAACAAATCCAGACCGTACACTTGCTCATCAGTTAAGTCATGTTCATGCACGTTAAAAAAACGTGTCATAAAAATATCATTTTCCAACAAACCACGTTTTGCTCGCCAGCGCAATCTTGCGCGGCGCACCTCGTCGGTCACTTTAAAATGGACATCATGAGCCATCTGCTTGACACCTATCTGACAAAAAATATAACAAAAAAAGAACAATCATATGCAATTTTCAAAACCAAGTAAAACACCCTATTTAAGAAAAATGCTTTGTGACGCATATTAGCGACTTTTTTTGCAGTGCACAAGATGTTTGTTTAATAAAAGTAACAAATATCTTATATAAGTCAAACGTCCGCCTGCAAGCAATCATTTAAACATCGACGCGTAAGCTTTCCCACTTTGTCGCATGACCATATAAATTCATTAAATTGAAATAATGTAGTAAAATGTCGAATTAAGGCTATTTTTCATGCCTTAATTCACAATCAGACCCCTTCGCCCATAAAAAAGGACGCACTATGTTCAACCGCCTCATGCCTAAAGAAGGCAAATTTTTTGATTTATTTAACCAACACGCAGAACTTTTGGTTACCACTTCAAAAGAAGTTGTCAATTTATTCAATGACTTGGCCAACACAGACCGTTACATGAGCGTGATCAAGGACAATGAAAAACGCGCTGATCGCATCACTTACGAAACTGTAGATTTATTACATAAAACATTCATCACACCGCTCGATCGTGATGTCATGTTGAAACTCACAACCACCATGGACGATGTGATTGACTTGATGGAAGACGTCGCTGAAACAGTCTCTCTGTATTATGTCACCAACAGCACAAGTGAAGCGAAGCAGCTTGCAGCCATCGGCGTGGCATGCTGCGAACGCGTTCAAACCGCAGTTGGCTTACTGGACAACATGAAAAGCGCTGGCGAAATCCTCAAAATCTCATCTGAAATTGAGCGCTTAGAATCCGACGGTGACCGTATTTTACGCAGTGCAATGTCAAAACTATTCCGTGAAGAAGAAGATGTCAAAAGTTTAATTAAGTATAAAGCAGTTTATGAAATGCTGGAGTCCATCACAGACAAGTGTGAAGATGTCGCCAACATCATTCAAGGCATTGTTGTTGAAAACGCTTAATCCCACTCACCTCAATATTTAACATTTTATAGGCGTTATTATGGGAACAATGCACATCAGCATGCAGGTGGTGATCATTTTGGTCATCCTTGCATTAATTTTCGACTTCATGAATGGCTTTCACGATTCAGCCAACTCCATTGCAACGGTTGTGTCAACAGGCGTAATGAAGCCACAACATGCCGTCATTATGGCAGCCACATTTAACTTCATTGCTTTTTATGTGTTGCCGCACACTGTCGCAGCCTCTATTGGTAAAGGCATTATTGAAGGCTCTGTCGTCGACCAGTATGTCATTTTTGGCGCGCTGGCGGGTGCCATTGTGTGGAACGTGGTGACGTGGTACTTCGGCATTCCATCATCATCTTCACACGCTTTGATGGGTGGATTGATTGGTGCGGCGGTTGCCAAAGCAGGTGTTGGCGCACTGTTAAGCGAAAAAATCATTCAAACTGTGCTGTTTATTTTTGTTGCACCAGCGCTTGGTTTTCTCTTGGGCTCTATTTTAATGGTCGCGGTCTCGTGGATTTTCTACCGCAGCTCACCTGCACGCGTGGATCGTTTGTTCCGCCGCCTGCAATTGATATCCGCTGCCGCATACAGCCTCGGTCATGGTGGCAATGATGCACAAAAGACCATGGGCATCATTTGGTTGCTGTTGATCGCCAGTGGCCTCATCGGTAAAAACGATGCTTTACCCGCCTGGGTGGGCTACAGCTGTTTCGCCGCCATCGCATTGGGTACATTATTTGGCGGTTGGCGTATTGTCAAAACCATGGGTCAAAAGCTGACCAAGCTGAAGCCAGTGGGCGGTTTTTGTGCCGAAACAGGTGGTGCAATCACCTTATTCACAGCCACCGCTTTGGGCATTCCCGTCTCAACCACCCACACCATCACGGGTGCCATCGTGGGTGTCGGCTCGACCCGCCGCTTTTCTTCTGTGAATTGGGGCATTGCCAGTAACATCGTGTGGGCATGGATTTTCACCATTCCAGCTTCTGCGTTTATTGCGGCCATCTCTTGGTGGATCAGCACCAAGCTGTTCTGAGCTTAAAAGCGAACATAAAAATAAAACAAAAAAAGCCAACACAACGTTTGGCTTTTTTTGAACCCATTGGCTTACCTTTTACTTTTAATAGCTCAACTAATCGCCGTCAAAGATATTAAGCACTTCCCTAGATTAAGCACATCCTCTGATCAATTTATGATCGGCCTTGCACATTCTCAACAAGCCCCTTTTTACTTTTTACATACAACTTACATTTGTTGAAATCAATTGCGCACCCAACGAATGAAATGTATATCTTTAATGCTACAATGCAAGCCAATTTAAGCGACTCTCGTTCATCAAAGTGCATCATGAAAATCACCCTCAAATTGGCTTTGCTCGCCTGTTCGATCATCAGTACAGCTTGCGCTGTTGGGCCAAAATACAACTCACCCACCACTCAAACGGCCCCAGAATGGTATGCCGCTTTGCCGCACAACGGCAAAACCACAGACTTAGTCAATTGGTGGCAATCTTTTTCTGACTCAAGTCTAACCCGCTTACAACAAGCGGCTGAACTCAACAATCCAAGCATCGCCCAAGCCGTCGCACGAATTGATGCAGCACGTGCAGCATCAGGTGCTACAAATGGAAACATGTTGCCGACCATCAATGGTTCAGCCAGCCAAACCCGTAACAACGGTGACGACGGTTCTGACATTGCACGTCGCTCACGGCTTGGCATGATTGATGCCAGTTGGGAAATTGACTTATGGGGCGGTTTGCGAGCAGGACGACGCGCATCGGATGCTCAACTTGCTGCCCGCACCATGGAGTGGCACGCCGCGCGCACATCAATCGCCGCAGAAGTGGCTCAAACCTACGTTGCTTATCGAGCCTGTCAGGCGCAGTCGGCGGCATTGCAATCAGATGTCGTGTCACGCGAAGAAACCGCCCGACTGACGGATTTATTGGTTCATGCTGGCTTCAATGCGCCTGCTGAAAGTTATTTGACCGATGCGTCCGCAGCCACAGGTCGACAACAACAAGTCGCTATGGCGGCTGAATGTGATTTGAGCATTAAATCATTGGTCGCCCTCACGGGTTTAAGTGAGTCAGAAACGCGAGACATTCTGGCTAAAAATGCAGGGATACAGCCACGTGCGCCTGAGTTCACATTGGCCGCCCTACCCGTTGACATCATCAGTCAACGCCCTGATGTGGCCGCCGCTGAACGCACATTGGCTGCGGCCAGCGCACAAATCAATGTGACACAAGCAGCGCGACTGCCACGCTTGGCATTGTTGGGCAACATCAGCTTTTTTGGCATTCAGCTATCAGGTGGTGCGCCGCAAGCAAGCGGCAAGAGTTGGTCTTTTGGCCCCAGCTTGTCATTGCCTATTTTTGATGCAGGACAACGTGCAGCCCAAGCAGACATCGCAAAAGCAGGCTACGCCGAAGCTTTGGCGAATTACAAACAAGTCGTGGTTTCAGCAGTCAAAGAAGTCGAAAGCACCTTGATCACTTTGGATGCGGCACAAAAACGCCTGCGTGACGCACACACAGCAAAAGACAAATTTGACAAATATTTCAACGCCAGCCTAGCGCGACAACGCGTTGGCAGCGTGAGTTTACTGGAGCTTGAAGATGCACGGCGCAACAAACTGTCGGCCGAACAAAACCTCATCAACCTCAAACGTGAATACACGACAAGCTGGATTGCTTTGTACAAAGCCGTCGGCGGCGCGTGGCTGACTCAAACTCAACAATCATAATCCCCAACATAAACCAAACTTGAGATGACTTTATGAACCGCATTTTCAATGATTTCAAATCACACCTGCGCACTCCATTGTTGCGCAGCTTACTTATTGCATTGATGGTGCTGATGGCCGTGGGCACTGCTTATTGGTATCTAAAAAAACACCCCAATACAACAACAGCAAAAACACAAACCGATGACACCAACAAAATCAAACCTGCACTTGCAGTGACCCTCATCACGCCGAGCACACAAAATTTAAGCGCAACAATCGGTGCAGATGGCAAAATCATGGCTTGGCAAGAGGCGGTGATTGGCGCACAGGTCAATGGGTTGCAATTGCGTGAAATCAATGTCAATGTGGGTGATTTTGTTAAAAAAGGACAGGTTTTAGCACGCTTTAAAACTGACTTGGTCAATGCCGAACTGGCTCAATACAACGCCAACGTCGCCGAAGCCCAAGCCAACCTAGCACAAGCCAGAGCAGACTCAGCCCGTGCCAACAGCCTCAAATCAAGCGGAGCCATCAGCGAGCAACAAATTTCGCAATACAACACGAACTACAAAGCCGCAGTCGCTCGCCTCAATGCAGCCAAAGCCACAAAAAACCTCGGCAGCACCCGTGTGGCGCAAGCCAATGTGATTGCGCCAGATGATGGCGTCATTTCTGCACGCAACGCAACCGTTGGCTCCGTCGCGCAGGCAGGGCAAGAACTGTTTCGCATGGTACTCAAAAATCGTTTGGAATGGCGAGCAGAACTCACGGCTGAACAAATCAAACAAGTGACCGCAGGCAGCAGCGCAAGCATCACCCTGTCAGATGGAGAAATCATCAAAGGCCGCGTGCGCCAAGTGGCCCCCACTTTGAATGAAAAAACCAACAGCGCAACGGCGTACGTTGATCTGCTCAGCAACGGCAGTGCACGCGCAGGCATGTTTGCCAAAGGAGAATTTGCTTTGGCCAGTAGTAACGCACTGACCGTACCACCCACAGCCGTCGTGATGCGTGATGGCTTCAATTATGTGTTTGTGGTGAATGATAAAAAGCAAGCCGTACAAACCAAAGTGGTCATTGGTCGACGCAATGCCGATCGCATTGAAATCACAACGGGCTTGGCCGATGGGCAAGCGATTGTGGAATCAGGCACTGATTTCTTAAAAGATGGCGACTCGGTTGACGTGATTGCAAAATAAAACGCCGCATACAAGTCATGCTTTTATCGTCGAACCACCCAGCGATCAATGATGCGCGGGTAAACGAACCGATGCCCCACTTCCTTACTTACACAATAACATTATGAACATTTCCTCTTGGGCCATTCGCAAACCGATTCCATCGGTGCTTTTATTCATCGTTTTGACCATTTTGGGTTTGCTTGCATTCAAAAAAACCAACGTCCAAAATTTTCCCGACATTGAATTACCGATGATTGTGGTATCGGTCGCTTGGCCTGGTGCATCACCCGAGCAATTGGAAACCGAAGTGGCGCGTAAAATTGAGGACTCGGTTGCCAACTTAACCCTCCTCAAGCACACCCACACCACCGTCAGCGAGGGGCACGCCACCATCATGGCTGAATTCAGCTTAGACAAAAACATCATGGAAGCAACGGACGATGTGCGCAATGCCATTGCCGGTGTACGCGGCGACTTACCGACCGCTGTTGAAGAACCAATTATCTCAAAAACCACCCTATCAGGCTCACCAATTGTCACCTATGCCATCCGCTCAAACAACATGGATGAGGTTGATTTGTCATGGTTTGTTGACGACAAAATAGCCAAAGCCATCATGAATGTCAAAGGTGTCGGGCAAGTTGCACGGGTCGGTGGACTCAACCGTGAATTACAAATTGAGCTGTCTACTGCACAAATGACAGGGCTTGGCGTGACGGCGAGCGACGTATCCCACGCACTGGCAAGCGTACAAACAGATGCACCAGGTGGGCAAGCCAAAGTCAGCGGCCAAGAACAAAGTATTCGTATTTTAGCTGCAGCCAGCAGTGTGGATGACATCAAAAATTTACAACTGCCCCTCTCAAGTGGCGGCTCAGTGCGATTGGGCGATGTGGCTCAAATCACTGACAGCGCAGCCGACCGCACCAGCGGAGCATTGATCGATGGTCATTCTGCGGTGGTCTTTGATGTCGTGCGCAGCAAGGGCGCGAGTGAAGTGACCGTACTTAAAAACGTACGCAAAATCATGGATGAGTTCCGAATTGACCATCCAAATGTTGTGATTGAAGAAATCAAAGAAACCGTCAAACCGGTTGAGGACAATTACAAAGACTCCATGTCTTTGATTATTGAGGGCTCAATTTTAGCGATTTTGGTGGTGTGGTGGTTTTTGCGTGATTGGCGGGCGACAGTGGTCTCTGCGGTCGCTTTACCATTATCAATCATTCCGACCTTTTGGTTCATGAACATGATGGGCTTTAGCCTCAACTTGGTCACACTTTTATCGCTGTCACTGGTGATCGGTGTGTTGGTCGATGATGCAATTGTCGAAGTCGAAAACATCGTGCGTCACATGCAAATGGGCAAAACGCCCTACCAAGCCGCCATGGAAGGCGCAGATGAAATTGGCATGGCGGTCATTGCCACCACCGCCAGCTTGGTCGCGGTCTTTTTACCCACTGCATTCATGAGCGGCGTTCCCGGTAAGTTTTTTGTGCAATTTGGTTGGACCGCTGCCATTGCAGTGGTCGTCTCATTGTTGGTTGCTCGCCTGCTCACACCGATGATGGCGGCTTACTTACTCAAAGACAGCATTCACGAAGAACCTAAAGACGGGCCATTGATGACCCGCTACATGAAAACGGTCAAATGGTGTCTGAGCAATCCGTGGAAAACCTCATTCTCTGCGGGTGCTTTTTTCTTTGCAGCCATTGGCTTGGCCATGACCTTACCAGGTGAATTTATCCCACAAGGTGACATTGGGCGCACCGCCATTTCAGTGGAACTGCCACCAGGTTACACGCTGAAACAAACGCAAGCAGCCTCTGAAAAAGTCCAAAATGCCATCAAAGACACACCTGAAATCACAGGCATTTATACCGCACTCGGCTCTGGCCAAGCAACCAATGGTTTTGCCACCGCAAGTGCCGATGTGCGCAAAGCCACCATACACATTTCACTGACCGAACGTGGTGAGCGCAGCCGCACTCAGCCACAAATCGAAGCGGATTTTCGTGAAAAAGTCAAAAACATTGCAGGCGCACGCATCACCGTTGGCAGCGCAGAATCGACCAGCTACTTTGAAACCACATTAACTGGTGATGATGCGCCTGCTCTGGCACGTGCAGCCGCTGCAATTGAACGTGACATGCGCAGCATCAAAGGCATTGGTACGGTCAATTCAAGCGCCAGCGTTTTGCGTCCCGAAGTGTCGATTCACCCCGATTTTGCCAAAGCAGCACAAGCGGGCGTATCCACAGTTGATTTGGCCAATACGATTCGCGTCGCCATCAATGGTGATTACAACAACAGCCTGTCCAAACTCAATTTACCCGAACGCCAAGTACCTATTAACGTGCGTATGACCGATGCCGAACGCGATAACTTGAGCGCAATAGAAAACCTCAAAATCCGCAGTAATTCAGGCGAACTCGTGCCTTTGTCTGCAGTCGCAACCGTCAGCATGGGTACAGGCGCCACAGAAATTAACCGTTTGGATCGTCAACGCACCATCAACTTCACCATCGATCCAAATGGTGTCCCCTTGTCCGACCTCACAAAACAAGTGGCCAACCTGCCCGCCGTCAAAGCATTGCCCAAAGGCATTGAGCTAAAACCAGCAGGTGATGCTGAAGCCAATGAAGAGTTGGGTACAAGTTTCATGCTGGCTATGGTGGCGGGGATTGGCGCGATTTACATTGTTTTGGTTTTATTGTTCCACAATTTCACACAACCCTTAACGATTTTATCGGCCTTGCCTTTATCCATCGGCGGTGCGTTTGGCGCATTATTCATCACGCAGTTTTCCATCAGCATGCCCGCCATGATTGGCTTGATCATGCTCATGGGCATTGTCACGAAAAACTCGATCCTACTGGTCGACTATGCCATCATTGCCTATCATGGCGGCATGAGCCGCATTGATGCGATCCTCGATGCGTGTCACAAACGCTCACGCCCGATCCTCATGACCACCATTGCCATGGTGGCTGGCATGTTGCCCAACGCACTCGGTTTTGGTGCAGATCCCAGCTTTCGAGCACCGATGTCCGTTGTTGTGATTGGCGGCTTGATTACCTCGACATTTTTGAGCTTATTGGTGATTCCTGTGGTCTACATCATGATGGATGATGCGCAAAACTGGCTGAAAAAGAAATTCAAACGATAACAAACAAAACGCTGTCAATATTTCATCATGCCGTGCTTGACGCGGTACCTCTCAACGCAAAAAATTGCGGGTCAAGCCCGCAATGGCGCATGAGATATTTATGGTTTTGACTGTGAATCAGATTAACCCATGACAGCGTGTTGCATCAAAAGCAATTGCCTCAAAAAGCAATTTTTCAAAAAATCAACATCCATCAAACCAGCACAAAAACACTTTTATCTCCTTCGCACACAGGACAACAATACGTTAGAGGCAAATTACCAAAAGCAGTTCCAGCGGCAATCCCATGCTCTGGATCACCCAAGTTAGGGACATATTGTGTCAAACACACCGAACATTCATAAATGATCGTTTTGCTTTTCTCTGAGCGACGAAGTGCTTGAATCGGTTCAACTTTAATGCGCATCTGTCGTTGGTATTGTGAAATCAAACCTTTGAGGTTTGAAATCAAATCCTGTTGAACCATATGGCCATCAAACAACACATATTCACCGTTCACGGGGTTAAAGTGTTTGGCATGATATAAATCATAGCGTTGGCGACCCAAAAGTTTTTTGGGGTGCACGCGGATCAAAATACTGGGACGAATGCGGCGCGTTTCTGAGGCCACCCCCAAAGACAAGCCCCATGTGCGCAAACCTGCTTTTTGCAGCTCCTCATTGATTTTAACTTTTAAAGCATGGTGCTCCAAGTTGAAGGGATCAAGCTTCCAGTTTAATTCATGATAAGCAGGCCCGATGTTGAGGTTGTTTAGACCCAAATAGCGGTTCCATTCATCCACAGCCGTGCGTTTAAGGTCTTTGATAAGCAAAGAACCCCATGTGGACAGATCAATGTAATTGATGTTTTGCGATTGACACACACTCAACAAATGCTCAAGTTTAAGCAACGGCATGCGTTGACCGGCATTGTAAATCCCCAGCCAATAAACGCCTCCGACCCGAAAAAAACCATCGTATTGCGGGTGATTCTGCTGTATCGGTGCTGGAATAAAGCCATATGGTGCGGTCTGTAAATCGCTGTCATCGGCCAGCAGTTCAACCAACTCAAGTTCGGTTTTGCCCAAGGCCACTTGAGCCTCAATGCGTGCAGACACATCCGCAATGCTTTTGCTGTCAATCAAGTCAGGCCAAATAAAGGGTGGTTTGCCCGCATCCCCTAAACACAAATATAAATACCAAAAATCTTCTTTTTCGGCTGCAATAAAATTCAGCTCGCTGTCCATGATCGGTACAAAATCCTGACGTGGATCAACAATGGCCACCGTCAAACGGGGCTTGTGCTTAAAGCTTTGAACGATCTCCGTATAATTGCCTGAATGCAACCAAGGTCGCTTGGGAAAAATGTCATTGGCAGGTAGCGATGTCACCACATTGCGGGTATCGGCTGTCCCAACCGCAATGTGCATTTGATTTAATGCAAGTGTGAACTGTTTGGCTTCAACTGCGTGAGGCAATTCAAACAAAATCTCTTGACGCGCACTGAAACACACACAGTCCAGTTGATGTTTTAAGCCCAATTTGACCGCCTTGGCCAATGTTTTCACTGCGATGCGCCCGCCAACGCTTGGAATTTTAACAATTGGGTTCATCATGCCATCACCTCGGCTTGCTTGGTTTGCTTGGCTTGTTCAAGCAACACCATGATTTCAGGTTTGCAGCTGCCGCAGCCTGTGCCTGCCCCTGTTTTTTGCATGACATCGGACAATGTTTTACAACCACCACCGATGCAATCTTTGATATTGCCTTCACCGACGTTATTGCATGAACACACCAATGCGCCTTTGAGAGGTTCTTTTGCTGCCCCTCCCCCCGGTCGCAACAAGGCATCGCGCAGGTCATCCAGCTCAGCGCCATTTTTAATCAAGTCTCTAAATTGCACGAACTCGTCTTTATTGCCCATTAAGATGGTGCCAACGAGTTTGTTGTTGTGAATGATGCATTTTTTGTAATAATGCCGCGACACATCCTCCATGCGCACCACTTGATAAGCATCATCATTCGGGGGTTCTTCAATCATGCCCACAGAGCTCAAGTGAATGTCCTTGAGCTTCAAGATGTTCATGAATGTGCTGCCTTTATAATTCACGTGAGGGTCACCATACAACACTTTGGCGAGTACATCCGCTTGCTCTTCTGCTGCGGCAGTGATGCCCCACATCATTCCATCGAGTTCGGCGATTTCGCCGATGCAGTAAATGTTATCGACGCTGCTTTGCAGGCGCGAATTAACCTTGACACCACGACCACACGCCAGACCTGCGGCACGCAATATGTCAATGTTTGGGGTTGTGCCGATGGCACACATGACAATGTCGGCTTGTAATGTCTTGCCCGTTTTCAATTTGATTGCAGCAATGCGATTGTGATCGTTGCTGTCTTCGACAAAATGCACCACTTGGTCGTTTAAGTGCACAACGATGTTTTTTTCTTCAATTTGTTGCTTTAACAATTTGCCTGACAACGCATCCAACTGACGTGGCATCAGGCGATCGGATTGTTGAATTAAATCGATTTGATAGCCCAATGCATCAAAAGCATCGGCCATTTCCAAACCCAACAAGCCGCCGCCAACAATGGCAATCCGTGCATTCGGTTTGAGTAAGGCTTGAATGCGCTCAACATCCTCACGCTGGCGAATGGTGAACATATTCGATTTATCCATGGGGTAGTCGACGGGAACAAAGGCACGACTGCCTGTCGCCACCACCAAACTGTCATAGGTGTGCTTCACACCATTTGCATCGGTTAAGCTGTTGTTGCTGGGGTCAATGCTGAGAACGCCGATGCCGTTGTGCAGCGTGACATTCAACGCTTTTAATGTTTCAGCCTTGAAACGCAGCAAGTGCTCCCAACCTTTGTGTCCCGACAGGTATTCAGGCAGCAAGACACGGTTATAAAACGGGTTCACTTCTTTGCTGAACACATGGATTTCAACCTGTTGATCGCGTTCACGCATGGCTTCAATGAAGCGACCCGCGCCCGCGCCCGCGCCGATCACGATGATTTTTTGCATCTTCGGCACATATTTGTGCACATTGACCGCTGAAAATTTAAAATCAGGTTGTTTTGAGGTCGGATCAATCAAATCATGGGTGAGGTTATTGGCACGCCCCGCATCACGTTGCATGATTCGTCCCCAGTGCATCGGTAAAAACACCACGCCTTCCCGGATCGTCTCGGTCAATTTGGCACGCACACGCACATCACCACGGCGGCCACGCACATCAACCAAGTCACCATTGATGATCCCAAAACGTTCGGCATCATTTGGATGAATTTCCACGAAAGGTTCTGGAATGTGTTTATTCAACTTACTGACTTTGCCTGTGCGCGTCATGGTGTGCCATTGGTCGCGAATCCGCCCAGTGGTCAAAACCAATGGAAAATCAGTGTCGGTGTTTTCGGACGCATTGTCGGGCGCAACAGCAAACATGTTGGCACGCGCATCGGGCGTGTAGAAACGGTGATCGGTGAACAAACGCGGTGTGCCTTTTGAATCTGCACTTGCAAAAGGCCATTGAACCGAACCATTGGCTTTCAAATAAGCATGTGACAAACCGCTCACGTCAATGTTGGTGCCCTTGGTTTGCATTTTATACTCATCAAAAATCTGCCCATAACTGCTGTAATTGAACGATTTTTGCCAGCCCATTTTGGCTGCAAAACGCCAAATGATTTCCGCATCGGCCAAGGCTTGACCTGGAGCATCGGTGATTTTTTGCACCAAACTGACGCGGCGATCGGCATTGGTCATCGTGCCGCTTTTTTCCATATAACCCGCTGCGGGCAGAATCAAGTCGGCAAAATCCAACGAGGATGCATTTTTAGAAATGTCCTGCACAATGACGAAATTGGCCTTGCGCAGAGCCGCCTCCACACGCCGCGCATTCGGCATGCTGTCTACAGGGTTGGTACAGATGATCCAAATGGCTTTCATGCGTCCTGCTTCGAGCGCATCAATCATTTCCATCGCAGACAGCCCCGGACGATCAGGCACAGAAGGCACGCCCCAAAAGTCAGCAATTTCTTGACGGTGAACAGGGTTATTGATTTCTTTGTGCACCGCCAGCATGGTCGATAATCCCCCCACCTCACGTCCGCCCATCGCATTTGGTTGACCTGTGAGCGAGAATGGCCCATTGCCTGGTCGACCGATTTTCCCCGTGATCAGTGACAAATTAATCAAAGCAAGGTTTTTGTTCACACCCACCACGCTTTGATTCAATCCCATCGTCCACATGCTGATGAAACCTTTCGCATCGCCAATCCATAGGGCGGCTTGTACGATGTCCGCAGCAGGCACACCACATTTTTCAGCATATTCAGCCAATGTCAATTCAAAGACTTTGGCTTGAACGTGCTCAAAACCATTGGTGTGTTCCGCAATGAACGCCGCGTCCATTTTGCCTTGCTCAATGAGCACACGCGCAATGGCATTGAACAGGTAAATGTCGGTGCCCGGAATGATGGGGAGATGTAAATCCGCAATCGACGCACTTTGTGTGTGCCGTGGATCAACCACAATGATTTTCACATCGGGATTCGCCAATTTATGCGCTTCGATCCGACGAAACAAAATCGGATGACACCATGCAGGATTCGCCCCCGCAATGAAAAAACAATCCGCCAGTTCAATGTCGTCGTAGCTGACAGGCACGGCATCTTCGCCCAATGATTTTTTATAGCCAACCACCGCAGAACTCATGCACAAACGGGAATTGGTGTCGATGTTGTTCGTTCCAATAAAGCCTTTGGTGAGTTTATTGATGATGTAATACTCTTCGGTCAACAATTGGCCTGACAAATAAAACCCCACCGAATCGGGGCCAAATTTATCAATCAAGCCTTTAAAAACAGCTGCCGCACGGCTCAGTGCCGTTTCCCAGCTCACCTCTTGCAGCGGCGCTTGACGGTTAACGCGCATGCGTGGCACAGTCAAACGGTCGGACGTCTCCATCGCGACATGGTGCAGGTTCATGCCTTTCGAGCACAATTTTCCACGGCTGGCGGGATGGGATTCATCGCCTTTGAGGTGAATTTCGCCTGTGTACGGATTTTTTTTGATCAACACACCACAACCGACACCACAATATGAGCAAGTAGAGCGCAGGAAAGTCATTTTTTACTTCTTTATTCAATCATTCTGAAACAGGAAAACACGTCACAGGCAACGGACTGGAAAACAATGCGCCTGTGCTCATTCATTTCAAACAAGGGTTAAGTGGACGGATTCAGTATGTGTTCTGTCAAGGTCACCCCTGACAAACACATACACATCCGCCCACATCACATCCACTCAGAAGAACGAGTGCCCATTTTCTATGGTTTTAAGCCGCCACGCCGGAGGCCGTTTCATCCAACTCGATGACCGATTTCCGCTCAAAACGTGTCACCAAAACCAATAACGCCACCACCATCGCAATGCTGCCAATGATTTGAAATGCATCGGCATACGACAGATTGGATTTGAACAAGAAACCAAACATCATGCCGCCGACGTTGCCGCCCGCACCCACCACACCAGCCACCATACCGACATTTTTAGTGTTCACAAAAGGAACGATGGCATAGGTGGCACCGTTGGCCATTTTCAAGAACAAAGCAAAACACAGCATCGACACAATTGCAGCAGTCAAATCACCCGCCATCGCAAAAATCACCAAACCCAAACCTTCTAAGCCCAAAACCAAAGCCAACAACAAGCCTTTGCCCTTCAAGCCTGATTTTTGACCCACTTTATCGGCCACAATGCCACCCAAAGCACGGGCAAAAATATTCATGAAACCAAACACACCCGCCCAAAAACCAGCTGAACCTTGAGACAATTTAAAGGTATCGACAAAATGCAGTGCAGCCACGTTATCAAATGTGATTTCCATACCAAAGCACACCGCATACGACAAGGTCAATGCCCACACACGCCAATCAGACAGCACAGACCAATCGGTTTTTGCGGCAACCGCTTTGGTGCGACCAATTTCATCGTAGTTGCCCGCAGCAGTGTCTTTGGTGTATTTGAAGTAAACCACAGCCATGATGAGCATCATGATGCCGGGCAACACCATCGCATAGCGCCATGATTGTTGTGGTGTATAACCCATGCCCACGATGACCGCAAAAATCACAGGCATCAACATGTTGGTCACACCACCGCCCAAATTGCCCCAACCACCCGCGACGGCATTGGCTGTGCCTTTGATTTGGGGCGCAAACATGATGCCCGCGTGAAACTGGGTGATCACAAAAGAAGAACCAATCACGCCAATCGCCAAGCGAAACAACAAGAAACTTTCGTAACTGTTCGCCAAACCCACCGTCATGACAGGAATCGCACCCACTGTTAATAAAGCCGTGTAAGTTTTACGTGGCCCCCATGTGTCACATAAGCGACCGATAAACAAACGGGCAATGATGGTCGCAGACACTGAAGCGATGATGATGTTACCGACCTGTGCCTTACTCAGCCCCAGCTCAGCACGAATGGTCGGCATCAAAGGTGCAAGACCAAACCATGCAAAGAAGCAAATAAAAAACGTAAACCACGTGATGTGGAACGTGCGCATTTGAACACCACTGAATTTGAATACATTCAGTGTGTCCAAGGGTTTGTTCGAGGCGATGCTCGAAGTGGCGTTGATGGTGGACATAAAAACCCCTTTCAAGGTTAACAACAATTAAAAAATGGTTAAAAATTAAATTGAAAAAGAAGGTTGAGAAAATGCATGAAGCTTATTTTTTCCATACCTTTTAAGGTTTGACCAGACCCACAAAAACCGATGCCCCTTCAACTTTCACTGGGTACGTCTGAATCTGCAAATCATCTCCCGACAAGCACTGACCATTTTTCAATGAAAAGGTCTTTTTATGAAATGGGCACGCCACTTTGGGTTCACAGTCCGCGCCATGTGAGCCAATCATCCCACGCGACAATGCCATTTGTTGTTTATGCGGACACAGGTTATCTGTCGCATACCATTCACCACGACGGGCGAAGTTGAAAATTGCAATTTGCTGATTTTCAACCTGTACACACATGCCACCATCCTCTGGAAAATCACTGACCGTGGCGACTTGCGCCCACACGATGTTGTGTTCAAATTCGTTCATGGGTTTGTTCATTTGTTCATCTCCAAACTTGATTTGCTGACCAGCAAAATATTGATTTCGTTATCCCGTTTTAATTCAATGCCAAGGAGCAGGCACGCGCTGCCCACGGACCTCAATGAATTGAATCGTTTCATCGCGTGCATCGGAATTGACAAAATGCGTGAAGCGTTTGCGTTTGTTTTCGTCTTCAACCGCATCCTTCCATTCGCAAATGTAACTGTCCACATGGTGTTGCATGAGCGCATCAAGGTCGGCGCAAATGCCCAATGTGTCATGGATGACCACATCTTTCAGGTAATCAATACCACCTTCAAGTTTGTTTAACCACGGTGCCGTGCGTTGCAACGGCTCTGCGGTTTGGATGTAAAACATCAAGAAACGATCGATGTATTTCAGGCACGTGGCTGAATCGATGTCTGTCGCAAACAAAGCGGCATGCTGTGGCTTCGTCCCGCCATTGCCGCCCACATACAAATTCCAACCTTTGTCTGTGGCGATGATGCCAAAGTCTTTACTTTGCGCTTCAGCGCATTCGCGGGTGCAGCCCGACACGGCTGATTTGAGTTTGTGCGGTGAACGCAAGCCTTTATAACGGTTCTCCACATCAATGGCGAAACCAACCGAATCTTGTACGCCATAACGACACCATGTCGAACCCACGCAGCTCTTCACCGTGCGCAATGACTTGCCATACGCGTGACCTGACTCCATCCCTGCGGCAATCAACTCCTCCCAAATGGCGGGCAAATCGTTCAATTGCGCACCGAATAAGTCAATCCGTTGGCCGCCTGTGATTTTGGTGTAGAGTTTGTATTTTTCAGCGACTCGACCGATGACAATGAGTTTGTCTGGTGTGATTTCGCCACCAGGAATGCGCGGCACGACAGAATAGGTGCCACCTTTTTGGATGTTTGCCAAGAAACGATCGTTGGTGTCCTGCACCACCTCATTTTTATTGTTTAAAATTGGATCGTTCCACACGCTGGCAAGCACCGATGCGACCAATGGTTTGCAAATTTCACAACCATCGCCATGACCTTCGGCGTCCAAGACTTCGCTGTATTTGCGATGGCCTTTGACCTTAACAACATGAAACAGCTCTTGACGCGTGAGCGGAAAATGCTCACACACAATCTTTTTGACTTCTTTGCCCATTGATTTGAAGGTCACTTCCATCAAATCTTTCACCAAAGGCAAGCAACCGCCACAATTTGTGCCCGCCTTGGTGCATGTTTTTAAGCTACCAATGTCTTCACAACCACCCTGCACCGCAGCACAAATGGCACCTTTAGAGACACTTTCACACGAGCAAATCAAAGCCTCATCGGGTAAATCCGCCACGCTGATGCCACCCGATTCGCCGCCTGGCAATTTGATGATGAGCGACTCAGGATGCTCAGGCAGTTTCATTGTATTCACGGTCATTTGTTGCAAAATGCCGTATTCCGACGTGTCACCGACCAGCACACCACCAAGCAGTTTCTTTTTATCTTTAGAAATATTGATGCGTTTGTAATAGCCTTTGAGTTCATCTTCATAAACAATCGCCAATGCATCTTCAACCACAAATGGATCACCAAAACTACCCACCTCGACACCAATGAGCTTCAACTTGGTTGACATGTCTGCACCTTTAAACACTTTGGGTGAAATCATTTCAGGGTTGAGCAAATTATGCGCCACCACCTCTGCCATGTCGTAACCTGGTGCAACCAAACCATAAATCATGCCGTTGTATAAAGCACACTCACCAATGGCGTAAATGTCATTGTGTGACGTGCCCATGCGTTCATTCACCACAATGCCACCGCGATGACCCACTTCAATCCCCATCAGACGCGCCAAATGATCGTTTGGTAAAATCCCAGCCGACACCACCAGCATGTCCACAGGCAACACACTGTCATCCGCAAAGCGCAAGCCCGTTACACGGTCATCACCTTGAATCTCTTGTGTGCTTTTCGACAAATGCACACCCACCCCAACCGCTTCAATTTTTCGTTTTAGCAATGCGGCACCAGCTTCATCCAACTGGCGAGCCATCAAACGTGGAGCAAATTCGACCACATGTGCTTCAAGGTTCAGATCCAACATGGCTTTCGCCGCCTCCAAACCCAGCAAACCACCACCCAACACAGCGGCCGTTGTGCAGCCTTTGGCATACTCAATGATGTCATCCAAATCTTCGATGGTGCGATACAGAAACACCCCTTTTTTCTCAGAACCCGCAATCGGTGGCATGAAACACGATGAACCAGTCGCCAGCACCAAGCTGTCATAAGACTCGATCCGACCGCTGTGACTGCGCACTGTTTTGTCTATGGTATTGATGTCGACCACCGCATCACCCACAATCAGCTCAATGCCGTTGTCGCTGTACCAATTCGGTGCACACATTTCCAAAGCCTGCGCATCCTGTCCTGTAAAATAGGCGGATAAATGCACTCGATCATAAGCTGGACGTGGCTCTGCACCAAACACTGTCAACTGAATGCTGTCCAATCCACCTTTATCGACCATTTTTTCACAAAACTTATAGCCGACCATGCCATTACCCACCACAATCACTTTTTTCGCTTTTTTCACTTGTCTCACCTGTATTTCATGTCTGAATTTATCTGATGCACTGCTCTTGTTTTCCACATCAAACAACTATGCTGCACTGTAGCATTTTGAAAAAAGCCGAAAAACAAAAAAAATGCACTAAAATAGTGAGCATCCATTCCAAAATATTGCAAATAAGATTAAAAACAAAAAAATGCACCGAATCAGTGAAATTCGGTGCATCATGAGATTGCAGTGCATTAAAAATATGCAGTTAAAAAAACCACTATTAATTCAATTATTGATATTTTATTTTATTAAAAACAACACTTTCAAAACAAATCACCAGACAAATAATTCCAACATGGATCAAAACACATTGAAATACTAGGGGGCTTTAGTGAATCCCCCAAGCATCCATGCTTTGATTAGAGGGGTTGACTTGGAGGTGGGTTAGGTGGCATGCGAGCCTCCTCTTTAAAAAAACCTGATTTCAAAGAAGTGTAGGCTCGAGGCAGATATTTTATTGTGTGTTTTATACGCCCTATTTTTTACAACAAACGCTCTTTAGGAAACAGAACCATAAACGATGTGCCTTCACCCACTTTTGAAGTGATTTTTAACTCAGCTTGATGGCGAATCAGCACATGTTTCACGATCGCCAGTCCCAGCCCTGTACCTTTGGTCGCACGTGATTGGTCTTTATTGACCCGATAAAAACGCTCAGTCAAACGTGGCAAATGCTCAGGTGCAATCCCTGCGCCAGTGTCTTTCACAGACAACGAGGGACGACCATCTTGCACCAACCAGTTGAGGGTAATGGTGCCGCCTTCAGGCGTATAACGCACGGCATTGGAAAGTAAGTTGCTGACAACACTGGCTATTTCTTGATGGCTTCCGCGTAATTTGACTTGAGTCATGTCCGCTTGAAACTCATGCCGTCCATTTGACAATGCCTCCGCTTCAATCAACTGCTGTTCAAGCAGGCGCGGCATGTCAATGCTGACATCGTCCACCACCACATCGCTTTCTAAGCGTGACAACATCAACATGTCACTGACCAACACGGTCATGTGTTCTGCTTGACGGTGCATGAGTTTCAGCTGACGTTGCTGTTCTTCAGGTGAAATGCTGCTCATGGTTTCTGGGTCTTGGGCATACTCCAAAAAACCAGAAATCACCGTCAACGGTGTGCGCAATTCATGCGACGCATTGGCGATAAAATCACGCCGCATGGCATCCACACGTTCGGTTTCTGTGATATCACGGCTCGCCAAAATCACGCGATTTTCCTCAAAGTCAATCAAGGTCACTTCCAAATGACGGCTCAGATAAACCACTTTCATCGGCTCATCATATTTTGCCGCACGAATGTATTCGATGAGTTTGGGTTCACGCGCCAGATTCACCATGCGATTACCGATGTCGCGTGCCAAACTGAATTCAAAATGCTGCTCTGCGACAGGATTACACCACTCCAAATGCGACGACTTGTCCATCAACACCACCCCATCGGGTAAATGTCGCATGGTGTTTTGAAAACGCTCCAACCACTCCGCCAACTCCGCTTCATGCTTTTCATCGGTGCGACGCAAGGCGTACAATTTTGCAAAAATATCGGTCCAGACGCCATGGCCCGATGGGACATTGGTGCTGATCGGGTAAGACAACCACAATGCAAAATGCCGTAATTCCCGATAATGATTGGACAATTGCCACACCAAAAACACAATCACCACACCCAAACCGACCCAAATGGGTAAAAACAAGGTCAGTAAACCCACAATCATCGTCAACACAATCGTTGGAACGACCGCTGCACGAATAAAAGACACCTGTTTCATGAAAACCCTAGCATATGTTTTGAATGATCAATATTTTACAGTATTTACACATTGCCATTTAATCTTATGACAGCATAAACATTCGTTTTTTATACGTTTTTTATACGTTTTTTATTCACTTCATGCACTTAAAATTACATCCAATGGCAAATCAAACCCACCTGGTTCAAAACTCACCTGAGCCGCGCCATAAGCCACTCCCACGCTGTGCACACTTGCCCCTTCATCGCGCCAACCCGCCAATGTACGGTCATAATAACCCCCACCATAACCCAGTCGATAGTTGGCATCATTGAAACCCACACATGGAATGACCACCACATCAGGTGCTTGTGTGCTCAGTTTGAGTAAATCAGGCTCGGGTATGCCATAAGCCCCTGTTTTTAACTCAGTGCCCTGCGTGTACACACCAAACTTCAGTGGTGCATGCTTTTCCACCACCATTGGCAACACAACACCCCCTCCAGCTGCCAACCACGCATGGGCAAAAGGCATCAAGTCAGGCTCTCCACGTATGGGCCAATACAGGGCAATGCATTGTGGTTTGGGCGACAAGGTATGCAAATGACCCATTAAAGACTCACACAAAACGGCATCCAACATCGCTTTATCGTCAGCCAAAATCTGTTGTCGCTCGTTTAATAATTGTGCACGCAATGCCCGTCGCACTTCGTTTACCGTTACAATATCGGCATTATGTGTTGTCATTACTTTAGACCTCAGTTTAGACCTCAAAACAACGGAAAAGAAAAGTCTATTTTCCGCATTGAAATTAGACATTGACCAATGCAAGCTTGGCACAATGTGATGTAAACATCAAAAGATTAGGCAGAACGGTATTTTTACATGACCGCTTCACCGACCCACTTTAATCCGGAAAACGAAGTCACTTCAATTTTCCCTAAATTTTATTTGTAGGAAACACATGCCCTCATTTGCTCAAAAACTCCCCGCCATTCGTGCTGCAAGCATTGCGGTGGCCGTATCCAGCGTGTTGACCAGCACCACCGTCTTTGCACAAAACACTTACACAGGGGCTCCCGTTTTGAGTGCAGGCAGCATCGGCGAAAACGCAATGGACGCCACATTCACACAGCTGCGAGAAGCAGCGCGCGCCAACAATGCCAGCAAAGCTGCTGATTTGGCCAGCCAATTGTCAGGTTATCCGTTGGCCAGTTATGTTGAATACTATCGCATCAAACCCATGCTGTACAACAGCGATGGCACACCCAATACCAATGCACCAGACACCGAGATTCAACAGTTTTTAAGCACCTATGCAGGTGATGCCATCGCTGATCGCATGCGTAACGATTATGCGTTGGTGCTGGGCGCACGTCAAGACTGGCGCAATTTTCGCACGCAATATGCGCAATTTATTGTCAAAGATGACATGCAGCTCAAATGTTATGAGTTGATGGCGAACGCGGCCGATGGTCAAAATGTGCTGCCAGCCGCACGCGCTTTGCTCACTGAAAGCAAACATGCCAATACCAAAGCCTGCCAACAACTGCTGAGCAATCTTGCCAACAGTGGCAAAATGTCCGAAGAAGACATTAACTATTTCGCCGCCTTATCCGCCTATGGTAGCAGTACGCAAGGCCAAGCCCTCGCCTCCAACAGCCGTGATGCCAGCGGTGCAGCCCGCATGGCGAGCTTTATTTCACAAGCCAACAACGACACCACAGGCGGCTTGGCGGGCAGCATCTCAGCTGCCGCCAGTAACCTCAAACCACAGCAGGGCGCACTCGCCAATGCTTACTATGGTTACAGTGCAGCGCGCCGTGCAGACTCCAGCGCATCCAGTTTTTACAACAATGCTTATCAGCAATACAGCGGCTTAAAATTGCCCGATGATGTCCTCGGTTGGCAAGCACGCGCGGGCATGCGCGTCAACGATTGGAATTTGGTTGCCAGTGCCATTGACAAAATGAGCGATACAGAACGCAGCACATCGATCTGGCAATACTGGCGCGGTCGCGCCTATGCCGCCAGCGGCAATGCCCCTCAAGCAAAAGCAGCCTACGCCAATGCTGCTAAATCATTTGATTTCTATGGTATTTTGGCCGATGAGGAATTGGGACAACCAGTCACACTGCCTCCCACCGCAGCAGCCCCAACCCCAACAGAACTCCGCGAAGTGGCTGGCATCAAAGGTTTTGAACGCGCACGTAAGTTTCAAGCCATGAACATGATGCTCGAATACAACCGTGAATGGAATTTTCCTTTGCGCGGCATGAATGACCGCCAACTGCTCGCCGTCTCAGAACATGCCCATAAACTCGGCATGCTCGACCGCATGATCAACACATCCGAGCGCACGAAAACCGAATTTAATTTCAAACAGCGCTACCCAACACCATACTTGAGCATCATGCAAAACCGAGCCGCTGAAGCAGGCATCACCCCCGCATGGGCGTATGGCATCACCCGCCAAGAGTCGCGCTTTGTTGTCTCCGCACGCTCAGGCGCCAATGCCAATGGTTTGATGCAAATCATTCCAGAAACAGCACGCAACGTCGCCCGTCGCATTGGCTTAAGCGGATTCACCTTGGATCAACTCTATAACACAGACACCAACATTCAGTTGGGTACCGCTTACCTCGGTCAAATTCGTGACCAATTTGGCGGCTCTTTGCCCTTAGCCTCAGCAGGTTACAATGCCGGCCCAGGCCGCCCAGCACAATGGCGCCGGACTTTAACAGGCAGTGTTGATGGCGCGGTGTTTGCTGAAACCATTCCATTTTCAGAAACCCGAAGCTATGTCAAAAATGTATTGGCCAATACGGTGTACTATCAGCTGATGATTGACGGACGCGCACCATCATTGAAAGAATTGATGGGGACGGTGTATCCCTAAACATCTTGTACGGTGACGATGGTGTTGTTATTCACAAGTGTTTCAATTGTGTTTGAAATACCAACAAAATCAACCTTTAAGGAGGCGTTTATCATGTTTTTTGGCAAACCTTGGTCTGAATGGATTTCTTTATATTCGGAAAGCCACACCAATCGGATCAACCGCCTCACTCACTTGTTTGGCATTCCCCTCGTCGCTTCATCTATTATTGTACTTGTGCTGTCCATGTTTTTACCTTCTTTGCGCTCAACAGGCTTCACCATGTTCATATTGGGCTGGTTATTACAATTTATAGGTCACGCTTTTGAAGGTAAAAAACCTGAATTCTTTAAGGATTGGCGCTTTCTTTTTGTTGGCCTTCGCTGGTGGTTCATCAAAATTCGCAGTGGTAAATTTTAATAAAAAAAGATTTTTTTACTCCCCCTTATTAATAATATCTATTAACACCCAACTTTAATGCCATAGATTGACGTACAGATTTCCAACATGACATCAATTCATTTTAAAGTCCCTAAATAATAAACCCCATAGACCATCAATGCCTTCAACAACCTACCAAGTCGGCGGCGCAGTCCGAGATGCGTTGCTCGGCCATCCATCCAATGACATTGACTTCGTTGTCGTCGGCAGCACACCTGAAACCATGCTTGCAATGGGCTACTCACCCGTGGGCAAAGATTTCCCTGTTTTTCTGCACCCCAAAACCCATGCTGAATATGCACTTGCACGGACTGAACGTAAAATCGGTCAAGGCTACACAGGATTTTCGGTGCATTACGCGCCCGATGTGACCTTGGAAGACGATTTGGCACGACGCGATTTAACCATCAATGCCATGGCGCGAGAAGTACTGGATGATGATCAACTGGGACCGCTGGTTGACCCTTATGGCGGTTGGGCTGATGTACAAGCGAAAGTACTGCGCCATGTGTCCCCAGCGTTCTCTGAAGACCCCGTGCGCATCCTGCGCGTGGCACGTTTCGCCGCACGCTGGTCGGACTTTACAGTTGCACCTGAAACCATGGATTTAATGAAGCAAATGATGGCGGACGGTGAAACGGCGGCACTCGTACCTGAACGGATTTGGCAGGAAATTGCCCGTGGCCTGATGGAAAACACACCATCGCGCATGATTGAAGTGCTGCGTGAATGTGGCTTACTCAAGCAATGGCTTCCCGAAGTCGACGCCTTATTTGGTGTGCCACAGCGTGCTGATTATCACCCAGAGGTTGATACAGGCGTACATGTCATGATGGTGTTGGATTTGAGTGCAAAAATGAACTTGAGTCTTGAAGCGCGTTATGCCTCACTGTGCCATGACTTGGGCAAGGGCAACACGCCCGCCAATATTTTGCCACGCCACACCGGCCATGAGGCTCGCGGTGTGCCATTGGCAGATGATTTGTCCAAACGTTTGCGTGCACCACGCGCATGCAGCGATTTAGCAAAACTCCTGTCTTATGATCACACCACTTTTTACTACCTGCCTGAACTGACCGTTGGTTCGGTTATGGATGTGTTTAAGCGAACCGATGCTTTGCGTCGCCCAGAACGTTTTTTAGAATTATTGCAATGCACTCAAGCCGACACACGTGGACGTGGTGGCGATTTCCCAAACCATCCAACGCCGTGGTTTGAAGCATGGCAAATGTTGCTCAAAAAAGTGATCGAGATGGATCATCAAGCTCTGGTGGCCAAATGGCAAGCCGATCCTGCAAAAATCCCAGCAATTCTCCATCAAGCACGTTGCGAAACCATTGCACCTGCTCTGATTGAATGGCAAAATAGCCACAAAACAAAAATGGCATAAACCATTAAAAAAATAAGCCTCAGGGAAAACTCATACACAAGGTCAGATCATGCTGCAATGGATCGCCCAGAAATGGCTCAAAGCCATGGGATGGACAACCGCTTATGCGCCGCCGCCAAACTCACATGGCATTTATATTGTTTACCCACACACCTCCAACTGGGATTTTCTCATGGGGGTATTGTGGAAATTTGCAATGAATATTCAGCCCCGCTGGGTGGCAAAACACACATGGTTTCGCCCACCAATGGGTTGGTTTATGCGCCGTTTGGGTGGTATTGGCATCAAACGTGATGGCAACCTCAATAACATCACCGCCTTAAGCAATGCCCTACTCAAAGAAAAGCATTGCTGGTTGGGCATGGCGATTGAAGGCACGCGCAGCTACAAACCATACATCCACATGGGCTATTATCACATTGCCCAAACAGCGAATATCCCCATCGGCATCGCTTTCATTGACTACAACACCAAAACCGTCGGTGTGCGTGAATACCGTTATGTCAAAGACAACATCACAGATGAACTGGCACAACTGGCGCTTGACTACGCGGGGATCGGTGCACTGTATCCAGAAAAAATGGGGCAGTTAAGTGTGCGTGACAAAATCCGCAAATAAAACCGCACACACAAAACATCACTTCGCGGGCTCTTTTTGCATCCAAGCACACGCACATGCGACCATCGCAAACACCAGCATCACCCCTGTCATGGCAAAGGCAGGACGGTGCGAGAACATGGACACCAGAACAGTCGAAACTGCAGCCGTGGCAAACTGCAAGGACACCGCTAATGCCGTGACAGAACCCGCCTGTTGGCGATCATGGCGATGCAACAAAATGGCCATGCCGTTTGCGCACAAAGCATTAACATGGGCAACATAGAGCACCACAAAAGGAATGATCCAACGCCCATAAGGCGTCAAAACCACCAAAACCAACCCAGCGAATGCCAATACACTGGCCTGATACACCATCAGCTTTTGCGCCGAAAACTGTTTGAGTAAATTTAAATTCAATGTTGTCACCAGAGACATGGCAATGATGTTTGAGCCAAACAACAAAGCAAACTCCAACTCAGTGAAACCAAGCAATTGCGTGTACACAAACGGCGCTCCTGAAATGAAAGCAAACATGCCCGACATCGCACACGCCATCAGCATCATGAGTGTCACATTGTCCCAAGTGAGCAATGCCCAATAAGAACGCAGCACACCGAACACATGCAAACCTTGGCTTTTATCGGGTTGATGCGTTTCTGGGACATCGCGATACACAAAATAAAACGCACCGCTGGCAAACACCGCCAACACCACAAAGATAAAACGCCAGCCTGCAATCATCAAACACACCGCACCAATAGACGGTGCCAATAAAGGAGCAGTCATCGTCACCAAGCTCATTTTTGACATCATGCTCGGCAACTGAGCGGGAGGGAAAATATCCCGCGTCGCCGCACGCGCCATTACCACACAAGCACCACAACCCAAAGCTTGAAAACCTCTGAGAATCAACAAATGCTGAACATCATTCACAAAAGCACACATCAGGCTGCTCACAGCAAACAAGGCGATCCCACTCAACAGCAATTTACGCCGTCCAAAGTAATCCGACAGTGGGCCATAAATCAACATGCCAATACAAAAACCTGCGAAAAACACACTTAAACTCAATTGTAACTGAGCCGAAGTGGCCGCTAAATCAATCGCCATCACTGGCAATGCGGGTAAATACATGTCAATCGCCAAAGCACCAAAGGCCACAACAGAGCTTAAAATCAGGATCAAGCGTGTAAACGGGGATTTAAAAGACATAAAGGATGACATACAAAGACGACCTGCGTAAAGTGAGATGGATAGGCGATCTATTATAAAGGTTTTTATAAAATACCGTACCGCAGCATTTTATGATCCCCCCATTCATCGCACACATTTATATAGCAAGAGTTGGTGATAATCAATAAGACCTGCACAAAAAAACCCACCCATGATGCATGGATGGGGAGAAAATGAGCGGATCTTAAGGATTAAGAAAATACAAAGCAAGTAGGGTTTCAGCTTATGCATAAACCCCAAGTCATTTCATCTGAATTAAAAAACATTTAAAACAAAACAACCGTTCAATCTTTGACTTTACGAGTGATGGTGTTTCGCCCAATGCCCAACAATTGAGCTGCTTTTTGACGGTGGTTTTGTGTAAACTTCAAAGCCTCATTGATGACCACCTGCTCAAACTGATCTTGCATTTTCAACATGACTGCGGGCTGACGATCGGCCAAAGCCTGAGCCACAGCCAACCTCAATGCATCTTGCCAATACAAAGCTGGGTTGCCTACTGGGTTAAAATCCCCCTCACTCGAAGGCATCACAGGCAAATCACGTACTTCAGGCGGCAGATCTGATTCGTTGACCTGTTGTGTCGGTGTCATCACAGACAACCAACGGCAAACATTGTCCAATTGGCGTACATTGCCTGGCCAGGCGGCTTTTTGGCACACGGCCAACGCAGCACTGGACAATACTTTGGGTGCATTCAAACCCAGATCTCTGGCCGCCAATTGTAAAAAATGTTGCATCAACAAAGGCACATCCTCAGAGCGATCACGCAATGGGGGCAAGTGAATGCCAACCACGTTCAAACGATGGTACAAGTCGGCACGGAACAAACCTTGCGCGACACGCAAAGCCAAATCTTGATGTGTGGCTGCAATCACACGCACATTGGCACGCACCAGCTCGTTGCCGCCCACACGGTAAAATACACTTTCAGACAGCACGCGCAACAATCGGGCTTGTAAGTCCAATGGCATGTCGCCAATCTCGTCTAAAAACAATGTGCCACCAGCGGCTTCTTCAAAACGCCCCGAACGGGCATGGGTGGCCCCAACGAAAGCCCCTTTTTCATGACCGAACAATTCGGATTCAAGCATGTTCGCAGGAATAGCAGCGGTACTGATGGCCACAAAAGGCCCGCTTGATCGACTGCTGGTGGCATGAATCGCACGCGCCACCAATTCTTTACCTGTGCCCGTTTCACCTGACAGCAAGACATTGACCTGAGTCGCAGACAAACGACCTATTGTGCGCAACACTTGCAAAATGGCTGGGCTTTGCCCAAACAGACCAAATTGTTGTGGTGCATCCACTGTTCGCTCTGCGTCAATTTGATTGGGCGCAGCAGGCTGCATGAAGCGTTTAAGCAATGACATCAACTCTTCAGTATCGAATGGTTTGGCTATATACTCCGCCGCACCCTCTTGAAATGTACTGACAGCATTATCCAAATCGGCATGCGCGGTCATCATGACCACAGGCACATCTGGTGCAATTTGTTTAAAATCCCTCAGCAATGAAATGCCCGAAACACCAGGCATGCGAATGTCCGACAACAATAATGCCGGATAATCCCCAGGCTGACGAATTTTGACTGGTGTTCGATTCCAGTTGTCCAAGGCATCCAGCACCTCTTGTCCATCGGCAAACATGCGATAAGGCAAACGTGACTTTTGTAAAGCTTTGTCCAGCACCCAGCGGATGCTTTTATCATCGTCCACCACCCAGACCGTGGGTTTGTCGTTGAGTCCATAAGCCATTGCGTGCTCCTAAATAAAAAATCATGTTTGTGTATTCACCGTATAACAAAACTCGTAAAGAATTCGAGGCTTTGATTTACGGGTTGATTGGGCTTAAATTGGATTTTATGCGGTTCTCCCTCTCAAAATCTCTAAACCCAAGCCAGCCTAAGCAAGTACAAAGCAGGGGTTTACTTTGCTATTCACTGCATTGACTGTAGTCATTTACCCCTTGGCGTTCCTATTGTCCTTTGACAAAGGCAACAGTACCCGCATTTGAGTGTGACCAGGGCGGCTGTTCACTTCAATGGTACCGCCATGTTGTTGGGCAATTTGTATCGCCACCGACAAGCCCAACCCCGTTCCACCTTCACGTTGACTGACCATCGGTAAAAACAAGGTGTCATAAATTTCAGGGGCGACGCCAGGTCCATTGTCCATCACAGACAACTCAACCATCAGTGGGTGCATGATTTGATTCACCACACAATGTCGAACCACACGCGTACGAATGGTCACTTTGGGCGCGCCTTGTGCACCGCGCAAAACGGCTTGCGCTGCATTCTGTACCAAATTCAGCAACAGTTGCTGCAAATAATCCGAAACACCACGCACATCAGGCACACTCACATCGTAATCACGAATCAGCTCAAGTTGCGTGCCAAATTCAATTTGTGCCAAACGGTACACGGATTCACACACCACATGAATGTTAAGCACTTGCATTTGTGCCAAGCCTTGACGGTATGGCACGAGAAATTGATCGACCATGTGTTTCAAACGATCCACTTGAGCAATCATCATCTCGGTGTACTCCATCAAATCGGGCGCAACCTCTTCCAATTCATTTTGCAGCAATTGAGCGGCCCCCCGAATGCCCCCCAATGGATTTTTAACCTCATGAGCCAATTGACGCATCAAGAGTTGATGGTTTTGCATCTGTGCACGCCATTGTGCATCTTGACTGGCATTTTCGTATGCACCAAGTTGGTGACATTCCAAACAATATGAATCAACTTGCCCCAAAAAGGCACTTTCATGCACGGGTGAGACAATCACGTGCACCAATACACTGTCCGTCATTTCATCTTGCACACGCAGCAAGCGAAGTACGCCACGGCACACTTCATTTTTACCGTGCGCCATGTGTTGCAACAACTTGCTCAAAGTCTCATCATGCTCAAACCAATGACCTATGGTTACGCCTTGGGCATGGGCAACAGTGCTGCCCCACATCATTTGTGCTGCGGAATTCAATGCCTTGACCCGTGCTTGGCGATCAAGTACAGCAACGGCATTTTGGAGCGCATCGACAGTGACAGACATTTTATTCATTTTTTACTTTAAAAATAAACTTCAACCATTTGATTAAAAACAAATTAATATTTTTATAATTTAAACAATAGGAATTGTTTTTCGAACTATATTTTGCCGTGGCTGACTCATCAGAATCACCTTCAGCTGCATGCAAAAAGTTAAGAAGCATGAGATGTTTGGTATTTGACAGGCCACCGATGAGTTCAACAGCTCCAAATCAGGCGCCAAAGCCTCATTGTCAATGCATGCTCAATCCAACATTTGGGCAAAGCAAGCCCAAGATGACACGAGCCATCCCCCCTCACAAACTGACCATTGTATGCATCAAGCAGCAAATGCAACTTACTGTAAAAGAAAGACAATGGGTTCTTCGGTTGTACCTCGAGCACTCGAAATCTCTCGCTTCAGTGAATCCACATTGGCTTGAGTCAATGAAAGCTGGCTTTTCAAATCAGGATTAAAACGCGCAGAACCTGAGTTTGCAGATTCTGTTTTTAAGGCCATCAATCGTTCCTGTGTTTGAGCCAATTCACTGAGTAAGATTTTAATCCGAGCATCATCACGTCCTTTTTGAACATCAGGTGTGACTTTACTGCCCGCCATCAAAGCACCAGCGGCGGGTTGAGGGTCTGGCATACTCCATGAGGGGTACTTCACCTTTGAAACAGAGCTCACATAAACCCGAACCACATGGGTTTTACAATCCGCACGTGCACCTAGATTTTGTAAAGTCACCGCACCATTCTTATCGGTACAGACATAGACTTTGGTATCCATTGGCACTTGAGCGAAGCCGACACCAGCCTGCAACAAGCCCAATCCAAACAAACCAAGATGTAATGTGTGTTTAATTTTCATTTTTTATTCCATGCTTTAATGGTTCGTTCATAACATCTGTTCAATTACATTGACCCATATGATTATAAAGCATCACGCCATCTTTCAGATGAAAGCCCGCCACCCAGCACCAAACTGTGATTCAAAAATAAAAAAAGCGCTGATACAAAACTGCACCAGCGCTGTCAACTTCTCACACGAGAAAAGAAGCTTTTGAATTTTCACGCCCTTCTTATGACATTTCTAAATAAAATAGGTTAAGCGCGTGAAAACATAACAACATTTACAAAGCCGAATACAACGGGCTGTCATACATACATCATGTGCAACGGCAAAAGAAATATTCTTGCTTTTGCCCATGTTTGATCCAGATGAAACATGGGAGCGACCCATGCAACACCCAAATCAAACGGTGTTTGCTCAATCAAAATTACAAGCTGTAATACATTTCAAATTCTAAAGGATGAGTTGTCATGCGCATTTTGTTCACATCTTCCATTTTCAGGGCAATGTACGCATCCAACATTTCATCCGTAAACACACCGCCGCGCGTCAAAAACTCACGATCGTTTTCCAACGCTTCCAACGCCTGCTCCAAACTGCTACAAACAGTTGGGATTTGCGCGTCTTCTTCTGGTGGCAAGTCGTACAAATTCTTAGTGGCTGGGTCGCCAGGGTGGATTTTGTTTTGAATACCGTCCAAGCCCGCCATCAGCAAGGCTGAGAAACACAAGTACGGGTTCGCCATTGGATCTGGGAAACGCGCTTCAATGCGGCGACCTTTTGGATTCGCAACGAATGGAATGCGAATTGAAGCCGAGCGGTTTTTCGCAGAGTACGCTAATTTAACAGGCGCTTCGTAATGTGGCACGAGGCGTTTGTATGAGTTGGTTGAAGGATTAGTGATCGCATTCAATGCACGCGCATGCTTGATGATGCCGCCGATGTAGTACAAAGCCGTTTCTGACAAACCCGCATAGCCGTCACCTGCGAAGGTGTTTACGCCGTCTTTCCAAATCGATTGGTGAACGTGCATGCCTGAGCCGTTGTCGCCGACCACTGGTTTTGGCATGAACGTGGCGGTTTTGCCGTAGGCATGAGACACATTAAATACGATGTATTTCAAGATTTGAGTCCAGTCCGCGCGTTGAACCAAAGTCGAGAATTTAGTACCAATTTCATTTTGACCTTGACCTGCCACTTCATGGTGGTGCACTTCAACAGGCACGCCCATTTGTTCGAGCAACAAGCACATTTCAGAACGGATGTCTTGGAACGTGTCGGTTGGCGCCACGGGGAAGTAGCCGCCTTTGGTACCTGGGCGATGACCCAAATTGCCGCCATCCGTTTTCACAGAAGAAGACCAGCCTGCCTCTTCAGAACCGATGCGCACGAAACAGCCTTGCATGTCGGTTTTGTAGCGAATTGAATCAAAAATAAAGAATTCAGGTTCTGGACCGAAAAAGGCCGTATCGCCAATGCCTGTTGATTTAAGGTAAGCTTCAGCACGTTTAGCAATCGAACGTGGATCACGTTCGTAACCTTTGCCATCGGCTGGGTCAATCACGTCACATGTCAAAATCAACGTGGTTTCTGCCGTGAATGGGTCGAGGTTCGCTGTTGATGGATCAGGAATCAACAACATGTCAGACGCTTCAATCCCTTTCCACCCGGCAATAGAAGAACCATCAAATGCTTGTCCTGATTCAAATTTGTCTTCATCAAAAGCAGATACAGGCACAGAAACGTGCTGCTCTTTGCCTTTGGTGTCCGTAAAACGGAAATCGATGAATTTCACATCTTGATCCTTGATCAATTGCATTACTTTTGCAACACTCATTATTCGCTCCTAAATAGCTACACTTGCGTGTAATTGACGTGTAAAAAATTGACAAAACAACCCGCGAAACGGAGAACCGTTCACATAACCGATGCTTGCTTTACAGCAAGCTTTTTCAAAACTGATGTGTGAAATATTAAGACAATTCGACGACTCATTATAGACTCATTTTGGTGCAAAACACACATTCAAGCACCAAATTGGTGCATTAAATTGAATGCGCATGCTTTTGGTGCATCGCTTCGCTGATCTATAAAAATACGCATTGGGATGAGGAGCTACTATTTATTTTTATTTTGTAAACTCAAAAATATCAATGCCGTCATCAGCGCATCGTTGTAAGCATCATGCGCAGCCCAGATGGGCAGATTCAAAGTATTGATAATCGTTTTAAAACTCAAATCAATGTCACCCTGCCCCAGCTGTTTACTCCGAAAATCATGAAACATCGGTGCAACATCAATGACTTTATTGGGTAGTTTAATTCCAATAATGGGCTGAATGAGTCGATTAATCATGTCTTGGTCAAACTTGATGTTATAACCGACCAACGGTCGAGCACCAATGAAATTTAAAAGCTTTTCAGTGGCTTCTGCGGGAGATAAACCATCTTGCACATCGGCTTCTCTTAAGCGATGAATCCGAATGCTTTCGGGGTTAAGCGCAGTGAGCGGACACAAAGTCAAGTTCAGCCGTTCACTGCTCATGATCTTGGTGCCAACAATTTTCACCGCCGCAATGGTAATGATATGGTCTTTTTTACGATCCAACCCTGTGGTTTCACAATCCAAACTCACCCACTCTTGTTCAGGCGGCGGTGCAAACAAAAAGTTATAACTTGTATTGGTCAATTGCCGTTGCAATCGCCTTGTTTTGAAACCCAACCAAGCTTGAAAGCCAAAAAACATGTCTTTCTCCTAAAATACATTCAGGTGGAAATGTTTAGAAACAAAAGCACGGAACTCTTTGGCAATGTGTAAACAGTCTTTTAATAAATCACGTTCAAGCGCACTCAAATCATCGGGTTTAATGGCCGCGCCACCCGCGGTGTTGAGGTTCAAGCTGCTCTTTAAGCGCAAAGCAAGCAAGAAATACAAGGCTTCAATCAAATTGCGTCCCGTATCAGCCTCTAAGACGTGCGCGGCAACGAGGCTTTCAATTCGACTCTTTGTGCTGGTTTCAATGCAGCCTTGCTCCAGAGCCAAACTGCGCACCCCATGCACGATCGGGAAAATACCCGCTTTTTTCAAATCCATGTCATTGGACTCAGTATGTCCAATGGGCAAAATTTTACGCCACCACGAGGGCTCAGCATCACCAAACAAATTCACGGCTTGCGCAAACCGATTGATAAAACCCGCATAATCGCGCGGGCCATGAATCAAATGTTGTTGTACGTCTTCGAACAATGTCACATCACCGCTGACCACTTTCGCATCCAAGAACGTCGACAAATAAACGGGGGCTTGCGGATCACTTGAGAACACCCATTCAGTGATTGTTTTCTTAAAGTCGCCACATTGCTGGCGCCAAATGGGATTGCTCATCATCATTTGACCCGAGCACAAGGGATAACCCATGATGGCCAATTCTTCATTGAAGCGAGCACAAATGCCTTCCACCCCATCAAAACTAAAGCCATCACGCAACAACAACGCGTTGTCTTGATCTGTGCGCAGCACCTGTTCGCCACGCCCTTCGCTGCCCATGACCAACACACAACTGTTCAATTGCACATCCATGGGTGCAATTAAAGACCATAATTTAGAAAAAATTTGTAAATTCAATTCTTGAACCATTCGACCAATCACCGACACTTTCACACCAGAACCATGCTGTGTCCGAATGAATTTTTCAATTTGACCGGCCGCCGTACGCAGTTCAACAATGTCCTCAGCCATATCAATCTGTAAAGCGATCAAATGTGAATGATTTGAAAAGAAACTCATTAAATCGAGCTGACCCAACACACCCACAATGCCCCCATGCTCAGTCACGACCAAACGGTGAACCCGATGACGAATCATCATGAGCAAAGCTTCAGTGATGTCATCATTCACATCAACCGTCAACAGATCAAAGCGCGATGCTTCTTTGACGGGCATGGCTTTTAAATCTCGATCAAGCAAAACTGCATCACATAAATTGGTGTTGGTGAACACGCCCGACAGCTCACCATCCCTGACCAACACATGTGAGGCATTGCGTTCACGCAAAATACGCGTCGCGTCAAACACGCTCATCTCGCCATCCACAAAAAAAGGCTTACGCAAATAAGCATCTTTGACCTTGGCCATGATGAAGCCTTGCAACTCACGCTGTTGATCGCCAGAAGCCGCAGCACTCAAACGTTCAGAAATATCGGCAAACAACAAAGAGCCAAAACGTGAGTTATCTGCGGCAAGTTGGCGAATTAAACGGGCAGGCAGCAAATAAGCAACCACCTCTTCAGCGGCAACATACCTGAACTCTGTGCGACCAATCGTAATCAACTTCCCATCAAACCAATCGGTGGCGCCAAACGATGAAACAAAAGCATTGCCACGAAACTGATGCACCTCCCCTTTGATCACCAAAAACAATGGGGAATTTTTATCGACGTCTGCATTGATGATTTCAGCACCTTTTGGATAATAAGCAACATCAAGCGATTGCTTTATTTTATCCTGCTCTAATACAGTTAAAGCGTCAAATGGCGACGTATTAAAATCAAATGAAGTTGGCACAGATCCCCCTTTTTTTAGCACCATGTGAAGTTTATTTTAATCTTCTAATGATCATTATTCCACTCTTTTGCAACAAAGCCCCTGATAACTCAGGGGCTTTGTTTTCAAACATGCACAGATTGTTAAAAATCCATTACAGCATCACAGATCAGTGACCAGAAGCACCTGAAGCACCAATGCCTGTTTCTGAACGTACTTTTTGTGCAGCAAAACCAGCTTTATCGATTGCAGCACGATCTGATTTATCAGTGATCGAGAAAAACCAAATACTGATGAAACCAATGGCCATTGAGAACAATGCGGGTGAAGTGTATGGGAACAATGCACTGCCTTTTGGATTCAACAACACCGCTTCCCAGATTGCTGGAGACACAACAGTCAAAGCCACTGCCGAGAATAAACCTAAAAAGCCACCAATTGTTGCGCCACGTGTTGTGACACCTTTCCACAACACCGACATGAACAACACAGGGAAGTTAGCCGATGCAGCGATTGCAAAAGCCAAAGACACCATGAACGCAATGTTTTGCTTCTCAAATGTGATGCCCAAGATAACAGCCACAATACCCAAGCACACGGTCGTGATTTTAGAGATACGGAGTTCGTCTGCACTGCTTGCATTGCCTTTTTTAATCACAGTTGCATACAAATCATGAGCCACAGCAGATGCACCTGACAAAGTCAAACCAGCCACCACCGCCAAGATCGTTGCAAAGGCCACTGCAGAGATAAAGCCCAAGAACAAGTTACCACCGACAGCATTCGCTAAGTGAATCGCAGCCATGTTACCGCCACCGATCAAACCACCTTTTGCATCCAAGAAATCAGGATTGGTGCTGACCAAAACGATTGCGCCGAAACCAATGATGAATGTCAAAATATAGAAGTAACCGATCCAAGTCGTTGCCCAGAACACTGATTTACGAGCTTCTTTTGCATTAGGTACAGTGAAAAAGCGCATCATGATGTGTGGCAAACCAGCTGTACCGAACATCAAAGCCATACCGAAAGAAATACCAGAAATCGGATCTTTAATGAACGAGCCAGGCCCCATGATTGAGAAACCTTTGGCTGCGGCGACCGCTGCAACATCTTTACCTGCGGCTGTTGCATCTGCAATCAACTTAGCATCTTTGCCTGCCACCATCGCTTTGATTTCAACCGCTCGAGCAAACAAAGCTTCGAAACTAAAGCCGAACTGCGCCATCACCATGAATGCCATGAAACTTGCACCTGCCAACAACATGCATGCTTTGATGATTTGTACCCAAGTGGTCGCCGTCATACCGCCGAACAACACATAAACCATCATCAATGCACCCACGATGATCACTGCATGCCAGTACTCCATGCCGAACAAGAGCTTGATCAACTGACCTGCACCCACCATTTGTGCAATCAAGTAAAACGCCACCACAACCAAAGTTGACGTTGCTGCAAAAATACGCACAGGTGCTTGATTAAAGCGATAGGCGGCCACGTCTGCAAAAGTAAAACGACCCAAATTGCGCAGGCGTTCTGCCATCAAGAATGTGATCACAGGCCAACCGACCAAGAAACCGATCGAGTAAATCAAGCCATCATAACCATTCGCCATCACCGCAGCAGAAATACCGAGGAATGATGCCGCTGACATGTAGTCACCTGCAATGGCCAAGCCATTTTGGAAACCTGTGATGCCACCACCGCCCGTGTAAAAGTCAGCGGCTGATTTGGTTTTCGCCGCAGCCCACTTGGTAATGAATAAAGTCATGATCACAAAAGCAATGAACATGATGATTGCAGTCCAGTTGGTGGCTTGCTTTTCAGCTTGCCCTAAATCAGCACCTGCTGCCATCACCACATTTGCAAAACCCATTAATGCTGATGCACCGAATAATTTTGTCATTAATTTCATTACATCACCTCTTTACGGATTTTTTCAGTGAGCTCATCAAATTCACCATTGGCACGACGAACATACAAACCTGTGATCAGAATGGTGAAGATAATCACGCCAAAACCAATCGGCATGCCCAATGTGGTCACACCAGCACCAATTTTTGAGAACATGAGTTCTTTATTAAAGGAATTGAGCAATGTATAACCGTAATACACGATCATCATTAACCATGTGAGCATCCAGCCGTAAGAAGAGCGAGTCTTGACCAATTTTTGATAATCGGCATTTGACTCTATCCTTTGTACAAGATCGTCTTTCATTGTTGTCTCCTGTTTTTGTGGGTCATTGCCCCGCTAACATTGTTGTAAAAATAACTTTTTGAACATCTGCGGTTTTGATTGCGGACATTACAGGGCTCAATTTAGACTCAAATACTTACAAGGGGCTGAATCTAAAAAAACAAAATAAACATCCAAAACACCATTCGATCACTCACGACAACGTTAAATACGCCCCCTTTGAGCCTGTTGGAAAACACAAATGAAATTGATTTTAAATATAAAAAAGCCCCATACATTGGGGCTTTTCAAGAAAAATACAACTTACGACAAGTTTAGAATTAAATAAGTGAAAACCACTGGGCTTATACATTAAAAGCTAAAATTCAATAAAAAACCCGATAAAACATTTGCTTCAAATAATTGAGATAAGAAATACAGCAAGCCAAACCAGTCAGCCCAACTCAACCAATTAAAATATAAAGCAATTAAATGCTACTGATCATCGGACTTAACTTCAGGCTTGGTATTAAATCCTTTAAAAATGGCACTGGTTTGTTGATTCATTTGTTCTTGCATTTGAATGAACATGTTTTTACTTTGCTCTATGTAGTTCCCCATCATTCCCTGCATCATGGGTGCTTGCATCGACAAGAGTTGTTGCCAAGCGTCATTGTTAACTGCATGTTGAGATTGGGCTGATAAATTGCTTTGAATTTCAGCAAATGCTTGCATGTTTTTTTCAAGGTAGCTGCCCAACATCCCTTGCATTGCATTGCCATAAGAGCGAATGATTTGCGACAATACCGTGGAAGAAAACAAGGGTAGACCGCCCGCTTCTTCTTCTAAAATGATCTGCAACAAAATGCTTCGAGTGAGGTTTTCATTGCTTTTTACATCCACCACTTCAAACACTTCATTGGCCAGTACCATTTGTTTAACATCAGCCAGTGTGATGTATGTGCTGGTGTGGGTGTCATACAAACGACGATTGGGATATTTTTTAATGATGCGTTGGTCGCTGCGTTTGCGCATGTGTGTGCTCCTGTCTTTTTTTTAATGATTAAAATCAATGGTTCGGCGGCTTTTTTTTACTCTTGTTGATGCACTTTACCAGTGCAGGCGTGGTTCTGTCCACTACTTTTGCACAGCAGCAAAAAACGCAAGTCATTCCCCTCCAAGGTTAATTTGTTGCACCCGAACATCCTTTTGCCCACTGAGGGTTTGCCAATGCTCATCACTGTATTGACTGAGTAATGAAGCATACCAATGGCTATAACCCTCGATGCGCTGTGGATTTAATCCCTGTCGGGCAAACAGCACATCTTTGGTATAGCGGGCAACAGGGGCACCACTGTCTATGATCTGTACATTTTCATCTAGCAGTGCACGAATGTGCTGCACCACAAAAGGATAATGGGTACAGCCCAGTACGACCACATCGGCTTGCGCCGCTTGAACAGGTTCAATGTATTGTTTGATTAAGTCCAAGGTATCAGGGGCATTCATCAAACCAGCATCAATTCGTTCCGCCAAACCGACACAAGGAATTGACACAACCGTCATATTTAACTCAGGCAAAATCGTTCGTTTCAGTAATGCTTCATACTTCGCACTCCCCACTGTTCGTGCGGTTGCCAGCATGGCGATGCTGTGATTTTTGGTCAAAAGCAACGCAGGTTTGATGGCGGGTTCGAGCCCAACAATAAACACGTCAGGGTATACACCCCGCAAATGCGTGGCCGCCGCTGCAGTCGCTGTATTGCATGCGATCACAATCGCCTTACAACCTTGTGCCAAAAACCAATCAAACATCTGCACCATGCGCGCCTGAATCCAAGCCTCAGGCTTATCGCCATAGGGCACATTCGCATTGTCTGCCACATAGATGAAGTCTTCATGCGGTAAAGTGGCACGCAAATGCCGCCAAACGCTCAAACCACCAATACCTGAATCAAACACACCAATCGGTGCGCAGGCCTGTGCCGCCAAACTGGGGCCTTGAGCTGCACGTAGAGATGTCGTCATATCGCCGCCAAAGCCGTGAGTTCTTCCTCAAAAAAGCCCGCTGCCCGTCGGGCAGTCAAATTAAATGGAGGGCGCAAACGCGGTGCATTGTACAGCTCCGCCAAAGCACGGTATTGCATAACTGGATTCTGGCTGTTGAGCTCACACGCATAAATAAACCAGCGATTACCCAGTGCCACATGTCCAATTTCATCATGTAAAATAATGCCCACAATGTCCGCCCCTCGCACATCTCCAGCAGCCCGCAATTTATCACGCATCAACGGGCATGCGTCCAAGCCACGCGCCTCCAACGTCCGAGGCACCATCGCCATGCGATCGCCCAAAGAAGATGCGGTCTTTTCTGCCATGTCCCACAAACCATTGTGTGCGGGAAAATCACCGTAATCCGCACCCATGCCCCGCAAGTGCTCGCGCAACAGCGAGAAATGGTATGACTCTTCAAATGCCACCCGCCACCAATCCCAATAAAAAGCGTCAGGTAAGCCTGCAAACCGCACCATCACATCCAAAGCCAAATTGATCGCATTAAATTCAATGTGCGCCAAAGCGTGAATCATCGCCTGTCGCCCTTCAAGCGAATGCGCACGACGGCGTGGCACATCCAAAGCAGACATGAGCTCGGGCTTCGCAGGACGACCTGGGCATTGTGTGGTGAACACCAAATCATCCAGAAAAGAACGTTCAACATCCAAAACCACCTCACCGGCCTGTATTTTGGCTTGTAAAGCCAAACACAAACGCCTTTTTTCATCAAGGTCTGCACATGCTAAAACGACCAAAGCGGCGGCACGCAGCTCAAGCGCATCCTGTGTTTGGAGCCATGGAAAACCCTGTTCACCCAGCAATTCGGGTAATTGTTGCATCATAACCAGCACATCCGTAAGTAAAAAGGAAACACGTAAAATCAATATTCTATCTGTTTTTATTCTTCATGGGCTGTGCAGCTCATCTTATCCCCCCATAAACCGCTACAAACCACAGTCTGGTGACTTCAAATCAGATAATCGACGCAAACAATGCAATAAAAACATTGAAAACCTTGCATGAGCAGGTACAATTGATTCGATTAGACACAACCATTTTTTGACTTTAAATGAGATCACCATGCCCATTTATGCATTTCATTCATTCCGTCCGACCCTTGCTGATGCAACCTTCGTTGCCCCAACTGCGGTTTTAATCGGTCAAGTTATTTTGCACTCGGGTGCAAATATTTGGTACGGCGCCGTATTGCGTGGGGACAATGAGCCCATCACCATTGGTGAAAACAGCAATATTCAAGAAAACTCTATTTTGCACACCGACATGGGCTGCCCTTTGACCATCGGCGCACAAGTCACCATTGGTCACGGTGTCACACTGCACGGTTGCACGATTGGCGACAACAGCTTGATTGGCATGGGTGCAATTGTCCTGAATCGGGCAGTCATTGGTAAAAATTCGATTGTTGGCGCGGGCGCTTTGGTCACCGAAGGTAAAATATTCCCCGATGGTGCACTGATTGTCGGCTCGCCTGCTAAAATGGCGCGCATGTTAACGGATGAAGAAACAGCCAAATTGCCAAACAATGCTTTGCATTATGCGGCACGCGGACAAGATTACTTGACCCACACACACGAAATTTAATAAAAATAAAGGCCACCATTCAAGGTTGCAGCATTAAACCACGCAAGCTTGCCCTTAAAGATGACCGCATTCGCCCCCAACACCTCCCAAGTGGTGCACCAAACCATGGATGCTTTTTTAGCGAGTGTCGAACGACGCGCTTATAAACAAGCCCTGTTTGCTGTGCGCAATGAAGAAAATGCTTTGGACATTGTCCAAGATGCCATGCTCAGCCTCGTTCAATCCTACGCCGAAAAGCCTGCTGCAGAATGGCCAATGTTGTTCACACGTATTTTGCAAAATGCAATTCACAATCATTTTCGCCGCAGTAAAGTGCGGGATTATTGGACGCCGACTTTTTCAGAGTTTGACCACTCCACTGAAGATGAAGCCAGCTTCGACATTTTAGAAAGTCTACTGGCACGCAATCCCGACAATCAAACAGCCTCTGCCGAAGAAACCGTCTCGCGCGAGGAAATGCTAAATTTGATTGATGAGCTGATAAAAAACCTGCCAGACCGTCAACGAGAAGCCTTCTTGCTGCGTTATTGGGAGGACCTGAGTGTGACAGAAACCGCAGAAGCCATGGGCTGCTCGGAAGGTAGCGTGAAAACACACTGTTCACGCGCCGCCCACAGCTTGGCAAAAGCCCTGCGAGAACTAGGAATTACATCATGAACACAAACACCGCCTCCCAACACCTCACACCAACGCATGTCGCCCATGCCGTTCAACTGACCCGTCAATTATTGGATGCAGGTGTGGATGACTTGCCTTATGACATCACGGAACGCTTGCGTGCCGCACGCATGCGAGCCATTGCACAAGTTAAATCACATGCACCCACAGTCGCTCAAGAAAAACACATCAGTGACGGCTTAATCGGCTGGTTGCAACGCATGCCCACTTTGGCAAAAACACTCATGGCCATACCCGCATTGTGCATGGCAATTGTTGTGGCAGAAAACACCAGTACACCCAGCGCGAGCAATATCGCCTCACAACCCACGGCCTTGATGAGCAGTCCACTCACGGCAGCGTATGCGCCCTCGTCAATGGACACCATCAACGCATTGAACATTGATGCCATTTTGAAAGAACAAGTGCCTTTGCAGGCGTATTTGAATGAAGACTTTAACCACTTCATTGATCAAGACAAACAAAACAAAGCCCCTCACCCTCAAACATCGGGAACAAATCATGTTCAAAAAAACACCATCGTCCAAGCATTACGCTAAACGCCCAGTGCTGCTTACAGCTCTGGCGCTTGGCTTAAGCTTATGCGCTGGTGTCGCCCAAGCCCAAAATTGGGAGGACATCAGCCCTGCCAGCCAAACCATGCTGCGCCCACTGCGCGGAACATGGGAGCAAATCCCTCCCTTACAACGCCAACAATGGTTGCAACACGTGCCGCGCCTGCAAAACATGAATTCAAGCGACCGTGACAATGCCCAAGAACGCATGGCCGAGTGGGCAAGTCTTTCAATGCGCCAACGCGTACAAGTCGAACAACGTTTAAAAAATGAAATCAATGACAATGCAGATACCCGCAATCAATCATGGACTCGTTATCTAAAATTCCGTTAATTCAAAAGCATGCAACATTCATTCAACACGGACTCAACCATGATTTGACTCATTTTAGTTCGACATGATTGCTATGCACACCTAAATCACGCTACAATTCAAATGGCTGCCATCGTCCGATGCAGCCATTTTTTTGAAATTAAAGCTTTCCCACACATCCACAGCCCATCCCTCAGCCACCGTCGGTGGTAAAAAGTTAAAGCAATAGAAGACAGCTGCACATAAAAAACATGACCACAAGCCTTCCCATCGCCCCCGCCATCCTCCGCCGTTTCGCTGCCAGCATTTACGAGTTTGCTTTGCTTTTTGGTATTTACTTCATTGTGGGCGGCTTGGTACAAGTTATATTCACATTGGTTGGTAAAACAGCCCCCATTTGGATGTTGCAAATCACCATTTTTTTGGCATTTGGCTGCTATTTCACTTACTCCTGGACGCGTGCCGGTCAGACCTTGGCTCAAAAAACATGGCACATCCAAGTCACCCAAGCCGATGGTCGCAACCACATCACGTATAAACAAGCATGGTTGCGTTACATATTCAGCTACTTGGGAGTGTTGCCTGCCTTGTTATTGTTGTTCACCCAAATGCATGGCCAGACCTCAGCTGAAGGCGATAATGTCATGGTCATCTACATTCAAGTGATCTTGTTCATGACCATCAACTGTTTGGCTTTGCTCGGCACTTCTTTGATGAACCCCCAACGGCGCGCAGTGCACGAAGTGCTGTCGGGCAGCCGCACGATCCATCAACCGGCCGCATAAAATAAAAAACTACCATGTAAGTTTTTTTAAAGTGCCACACTTTTATGATTTCACAACAGATGGATTTTAAATGTTCAGTAAAGAAACTACAAATTAATGATATTTAAATATTATTATAATCATCTGAACTTATTTTAAAATCCATTCTCCGCCCCATCTTCTTAAAAGCGGCATGGTTAATGGCTTTCATACAACGGGCTCGATTGAACTTCGCAATAAATATAGGCTTGCCGAAATATTGCATTAGATGTACAAATCGGTCATACCATTCCCATTTTTTAAAGTATCTGACGGCAACACTCCAAATGCTTTTTTGTAATCATTTGCAAATTGTGACAGATGCCAAAAGCCCCAGTTCGCGGCAGCTTCTGAAACTGTAACAGAACCTTTTGCCAGCAGCCGTTTCACTGCATTGAGTCGAATCATTTTGAGGTAAGCATGTGGGCTAATACCCACTATTTTTTCAAAACAATATTGCAATGTCCGACGTGATGTAAAGGTTACTTTACACAAATCGACTATCGACACTGCAGTGTCTGGGTGTGATTCTATGAAAGCGTGTGCTGTTTTAACCACGCGTCGAGCTTTTTCGGTTGATGCTGAAAATACTTTAGGGTGTGCCAGAGAGATATAGGCATCAACCAATCCAATCAACTCGCTGATGAGTAAACGCTGAACGTCCACACTCTTAAAGTGTTGAGGAAAGCGCGAAATTTCACCAATAATTTGCTGTAACTTGATGCGGATGTCTTGCGCCAATGCAGGATGATATAAAAAACTGGCATGTTGGCCATTGAATAACTGTTGAGCGCCTTCTGCGCCATCTTGCTGCGCAAATTCTGGAAAAATATAAAAAGGTATGGTGATACTGGTCATCCGTGTGCCGCCTGGCACATTGAGTTCAAGCTCCTCCTGTTGTGACATACACGCGATGTGGTGATGGCCAAATGCTTGTCCGTGCCATATTGCAGGCTCGCTGAATGAACTCAATACACCAATCGAAACCGCATGGGGACGCGCTGAACCCGTCATAAATATTTGTTGCGACAGGCTTTCTTCTACAATTTGAACATCATTGATCCAGCATTCGGTAATCGAACCGATAAACTTTCCTTTAGACAATTGCTCATAACGCGCCTGCCAATAAGTAAAGCCTTGGGCAATTTCATCGGGATCATTGACGTCGATGATGTTGCGTATTTCTGGTGATGCAATCGTATCCACTATGGGTAAAATAATGCTAGACGATGATGGATGGGCATCTTTGGTTTTCATGGCTTTATGGACTCAATAACCAGAGCTGTTAGACGTCACGGTACTTGCTGTGGGACGAATTGTATCTAAAGTGTTTTTTGCTGATTGCATCAACATACTTGTGTCCACTCCAATCGCAACAAACTGTGCGCCCGCCTCCAGATACATTTGCGCCAATTTCAAATCTGTGGCCAAAACCCCAGTCGCTTTTTGATGCTCACGGGTTTTTTGAATGCCTTGGATGATGGCTGCCACGACATCAGGATGATTGGGCTGTCCAGTATAGCCCATGGATGCCGCCAAATCAGATGGGCCAAAAAACACGCCATCCACACCTTCTGTCGCGGCAATGCCGTCCAGCTGAGCCAGTCCTGCCACACTCTCAACCTGCAACAACACACAGATTTCATGATTGGCACGTTGTAAGTAGTTTGGAATCTGATTCCAACGGGATCCCCGTGCCAATGCACTGCCTACTCCACGTATCCCTTCGGGTGGGTAGCGAGTGGCGGCGACCAACTGTGCGGCTTGGGTGGCCGATTCAACCATTGGAATCAACACAGTCTGTGCGCCCAAATCTAAGACCTGTTTGATTAAAGCCGTTTGCCCTTCAATCAGACGCACCACGGGTTGACAATCATAGGGGGCGATGGCTTGTAATTGTGCAAGTATCGAATGTACATCATTGGGTGCATGCTCACCATCGATGAGTAGCCAATCGTAACCCGTGTTGGCCAATAATTCGGCCGAATACGGGCTGGCCAAACCAAGCCACATGCCCAGAACGACATCGCCATTTTTGAGCGCTTGTTTAAAGGTATTGTGCAGCACATCTTTCATATATAGCCTCATACAAAACGGAATGAAATAATACCCAGCGAGCCGTAATCCACGACAAACTCATCCCCCACTTCAGCAGTAGTTGGACGGGTAAAAGAACCTGCGAGCACCACATCGCCCGCATTGAGCTGCTCACCATACGGCGCAATTTTATTCGCCAACCAAGCCACACCCACAGCAGGATGATTGAGTACACCTGCGGCCAACCCTGTTTCTTCAACCACATTGTTTTTTAACAACAATGCCCCTATCCAACGTAAATCGACTGCATCTGGTTTGATTTGAACATCACCCATAACAATGCCCGCATTGGCGGCAAAGTCGGAAATCGTATCGAACACTTTACGGGGTGCTTGGGTTACTGAGTCAAATTGCTCAATCCGCGCATCAATGATCTCAATCGCAGGCACCACATAATCGGTTGCTGCCAATACGTCTTCCAATGTCGTGTTTGGCCCTTTGAGCGATTGTTTCAAAACAAACGCCAACTCCACCTCAACCCGTGGTTTGATGAATTGATTGATGGCAATATCACCCTGCTTAAAAAACATGTCATCCATCAGCGGTGCAAAGTCAGGCTCAGTGATTTGTGATGCTTGTTGCATCGCGCGTGATGTCAAACCAATTTTACGCCCTTTTATTGTACGTCCTGCGGCCAACTCAAGCCTAACCCAAGCACGTTGGATTTCATAGCCATCTTCAATGGTCATCTCGGGATAGCGCTTAGAAAAGTGTGAAACCTGTTTGCGGTTTTCTCGGGCATATCGCAGCTCTTGCGCCAATGCGTCAATGGTATTTTGTTCCAACATATTCAATCCTTTTTGAACAAGGTGTGCAAATTATTGTGTTTGAGTGCGCCCGCTTCAGAAAACTCATACAACTCTAAAGACAAGGCCAAGCCTTGCTTTGAAAACTGAGTGGCGAAATGATTTTTCATGACGCTAAATAAATCATCCAAGGTTTTCTGTTTAACCGCATCAGAGCGTCCTGCCCCAATTTTCAGCGTACCATGCACAAACCCTGCATCCGCCAAACTGCCATCAGCCACACAATAGTCCTCGCACGGCAAAGCCCGCACACGCACTCCACCGATTGGATAGACCTTTTGCGAGAGCAAACTGGCCGCCAAGTCATGGCAGAGTTGTTTAAACTCACCTGTATCACGCAAATTAGCAGAGTATTCTAATGTTAAGTGTGCCATGTTAAATCACCGGGAAAATAGCGTTAATCTGCCCCGTACCGCTACTGGGGAAATACGGCGTGATGACCTCAACCTTGCCCATGTATGCCGCGCCACCCATAGCACCGAGCAACATCGCGGTATCGTGCATAAAGCCTTCACCGTGGGCTTTTTCTGCATACATCGGTAGCATTTCGGTGAAGGTTTTCCAATCGCCCTCTTCCCACATTTTGATGACTTGCAAGTCCATTTGTTCCAACAATGGACTCCAGTTTTTGAACAAATACCCTTCTGACACGCCATTTTGCGCAAATCGATGTGACAGTGAACCGCTGGCAAAAATCGCCACCTTACCGTTATAATCCTGTTCAATTGCCGTGCGCAAGGCTGCCCCCAATTTCATACTGTCATGCAAATCATGCACCTGACACATCGCAGAAATTGAAATGACCTTAAAATGTTTGTCCGTATTCATATAGCGCATGGGCACCAATGTACCGTATTCCAAAGCCAAAGTTGTTGCGTCATGTGCGCGGGTATGGATGCCCACAGCGTTGGCACGTGCAGCAATCATGTGCCCAAGCTCTGGATTACCCTCATAATCAAACGGCATGTTTTTAATAAAGTGCGGCAACTCATTGCTGGTATAAACGCCTTTGTAGTGTGCTGCACAATTGATGTGGTAACCCGAATTGACCAACCAATGTGTGTCAAAAACCACAATCGTATCCACGCCCAATTCGCGACAACGTCGTGAAATCTCAATATGCCCATCAATCGCAGCTTGACGACAGCCTTTGTTCGGGCCATCAAGCTCCGAAATGTACATTGAAGGTACATGGGTGATTTTTGCTGCTAATGCAAGTTGTCCCATTGTCTTTCCTTTTTTAAAAAACCCCATCACCGAACCTCGTGGTAACGAGGGTGCTTACACCCCCCAGCGTGGTATGTGATGATCACCCATCGACACACAGACATTCTTCGGCTCTAAAAACACTTCAAAGCTCCATGTGCCACCTTCGCGTCCTGTGCCCGATGACTTTGTACCACCAAAAGGTTGACGTAGATCACGTACGTTTTGGCTGTTGACAAAGCACATGCCCGCTTCAATTTGTGCGGCAACGCGATGGGCACGGCCTAAATTTTCCGTCCAGACATAAGATGACAAACCGTAGGCAATGTCATTGGCGATGGCCACCGCATCGGCCTCATCTTCAAACGAAATCAAACACGCCACAGGGCCAAAAATCTCCTCTTGGGCAATGCGCATTTTGTTGTTCACATTGCCAAACACAGTGGGGCGAACAAAATTGCCTTTAGTCAAATGCTCAGGTAGCTCAGGTGCATCCAGCCCGCCCGTCAGGAGGCTTGCCCCTTCATCAACACCCAGTCGTATGTAGTAGCGGACTTTATTTAAGTGGTCTTGCGAAATCATCGGCCCGACCACGGTGCTCTCATCCATCGCGTCACCAACTTTGATTTTGGCGGCACGTGCTGAAAATGCCTGTGCAAACCGATCATAAATCGAACGTTGAATCAAAATTCGTGAGCCTGCGGTACAACGTTCACCGTTGTTGGAAAAAATCATAAAAATCGCAGCATCTAAAGCGCGCTCAAAATCCGCATCCTCAAACACAACAAACGGACTTTTGCCACCCAATTCCATCGAGAATTTTTTCAAACCCGCACCTTGAACAATACGCGTGCCCGTTGCGGTACTGCCTGTGAACGAAATCGCGGCCACATCTGGGTTTTGACACAGCGGTTCACCCGCAGCGGCACCAAAGCCATGCACCACGTTCAGCACGCCCGCAGGAATCCCTGCCTCTAATGCCAACTCACCCAATAAGTTTGCAGTGATGGGAGAAAATTCACTCATTTTGAGCACCGCTGTGTTACCAAAGGCCAAACAAGGCGCGACTTTCCAAGTCGCGGTCATAAATGGCACATTCCATGGTGAAATCAGTGCACACACACCGACGGGATGATAAAGCGTATAGTTCAGATGCGTCGGTGTGGGATAGGTATGCCCATCTGTATGGGTGCACATTTCAGCAAAAAAATAAAAATTATCCGCAGCCCGTGGAATCAAGACCTTCTTGGTTTGGGCAATCACCTGCCCTGCATCACGGCTTTCCCACTCAGAAATTTTTGAAACATTTTGTGCAATTAAGTCACCAAATTTACGCACCAATCGCGCGCGTTCTGCCGCAGGCGTGTTTGACCATGCAGGAAAAGCAGCTTTGGCCGCAGCGACTGCCATGTCCATCTCTTTTTTGCCACCCGATGCCACGCGGGCAATGACCTCTTGGGTCGATGGATTGACGCTTTCAAAGTACGTCTCGCTCGTCACTTTTTGACCATTGATGATGTGTTCAATTTGTAACATTTTTTTCTCCAAGTCTACTCATCTCTTTACTCAATACCGAACACAGAGTCACCCACAATGGTATTACTCAAGCGGCCAATACCTTCAATCTCGGTCACCACCACATCGCCCTCAAGCACGTTAACAATGCCATCAGGTGTCCCCGTCAAAATCACATCACCCCGCGATAACGTCATGAAACCACTCAAGTATTCAATCAATGTGGGAATGTCTGACACCATATCGTCGGTGCATCCTTTTTGGGTTTGCACACCATTGACGAAAGTGCGCAACTCCAAATGGTGCGGGTCGGGGATATCCGCCGCATCGACCAGCCACGGTCCAATGACGGTACAGGTGTCGCGATTTTTAACGCGCAAATTGGGGCGATACCAGTTTTCTAAATAATCCCGAATCGCATAATCATTGGCAACCGTATAACCTGCCACATAACCCATCGCATCGGCCTTACTCACATTTTTGGCCGTTTTACCGATGACTACAGCGAGCTCACACTCATAATGCATAAACTCAACCCCTGCGGGTCGGCGGGTTTGACCATTGTGACCCATCAATGCACTTTTACCTTTGATGAAGGCCAGCGGCTCTTCTTGTTTTCCAAATGACAATTCTTTGGCATGCTCGGCATAATTCAAACCGAGGGCAATGATGGTGCCCAACTCAAATGGCGGTAACCAAACCACGTCGGTTTCAGCCACGACACGACCATCCGCCAATTGAATCCAACCCGCATCACCACTGGATTCATATGGATAGGCCTGATGAATCGCCCCAGCATAGGCCACTCGTGCTGTTTTCATGACGCCCCCTCTATTTTATTGGTGAGCGAACCCACTTGCTCGATTTCAATCCGCACCGTTTGTCCAATCTGTGCCAATACAGGCGGATGCACCACGCCCAATAATAAAATATCACCTTGCTGCAAAGTCATAAATTCAGTCACATCAACCAAAAGCTGCGCCACATGGCGCGTGAAAACAGCGGTTGAATACTCTTGCACCAGAACATCATTAATAAACGTATGTATCATCAAATCATCAGGATTTGTAATTTGCGCCACACCACGCACCCAAGGACCAATGGCACACGATGCATCAAAGGTCTTAAAGCGCATGGATGGACGATAAAAACTGCTGTGCGGTACGCTGGCATCATTGACCACGGTGTAGCCCGCCACCTTGCTCAAGGCATTGTCTAAACTCAAACGTGTCGCCACATCACCCATGACTATACCCAAGGCAGCCCCAACCTGAAGTGCTGCGACGCCTTCAGGCGCAATCAGTGCTTGGCCATTACCACGCAAAGTATTACGCGGTTTGGTGTACAAAACTGGCGCTTTCGGTACCGCTTTATAGGGTGCTTCATTAACGGCTGCACCTAACTCATGAATCCCCGAGGCATCATTGTGCAATACACCATGTACAGTCCCAATGTATGGCACACAAGTGCCACTCAATCGCTCTGCCTGCGTGAGCGACACATCTGCGGGCGCGACCATTTCTGGGCTGGTAAGCCACACGTCGTGAATGATTAAACGCATTTTTGACCTTTATCTTTAAACTTAATTCGACCGAGCCGATGCAGGCACACGCGCCCCACCATCGACCACGATTGCCGCTCCCGTGACAAATGAAGCATCACTGCCCGCCAAAAAAGAGCACACTGCAGCCACCTCAAAAGGACTCGCCATACGCCCCAGTGCAACACGCGCCACCGTGCGCTCAACCGCATCGGGTACGGTGCATTCAAACTCTACGGCCAAATCCGCCATTTCTTTGCGACTCATCGGGGTATCCACCCAACCTGGACAAACCGCATTCACTCGCACACCATGTCCACCATATTTTGAAGCGGCGCTGCGCGTGAGTGCCACCAAGCCCGCTTTACTGGCGGCATAGCTCGCAATATCCGCACCTGCATTGAATGCCGCAACAGAGGCAATATTGACCACGCTGCCATTCCTTTGTTGCACCATCACGGGCAACACGGCACGCATCACACGCATCGCCCCCATGAGGTTGATGTCCATTTGTCGCTGCCAAACATCATCCTCAATATCAGCCACTGCATCATTGACCAAAATGCCCGCGGCATTGACCAAAACATCAATTGATCCGCAGTGCGTCAATACATCATGCACAACCGACTCCACCTGATTTTGATCGCACACATTGCAGACAAATCCTGTCACATTCAAGCGTTCAGCTGTGAGCTGTAAAGCATCTGCGGGCAACCCAGCAATCACCACTTTATAACCATCAGCGATGAGACGCTCGGCCGTTGCTGCGCCAATGCCACTGGCTGCGCCCATCACAAGGGCGACTTTTTGTTCTTTATTGTTCATGAGACTTAAACAAGCGTTCTAATACTTCTTCAATAGGGGTCGGCGTAAACAAGGATTCACGCTTGACGACTTTGACCCAAATGAATGAATAAATTCCCGTTAACACCAACATCCACACGAAGGGGACATACACCAAGGCAGGATCTATTGTCGGTGGCGCAACAAAGTACAAACCCACAATAATGCCAATACTGGAAATAATCTGTGGCAAAGGATAAAACGGCACACGATAAGCACGTGGCAAATCAGGTCGTCGAATACGCAAACTGATGAGCGAGAACGTCACGAGCAAATAAGCGAAACCCCAAGCACAGACCGCAGCCAAAACCAAGGGTAAAATTTTATCCAAATCCCCACCAATCCAAATCGTGTGGGCGACTGGTATCACCGCAGCAGCGATGATACCAACCACAGGGCTGCGGTACTTCGGATGGACTTTCGCGAAAACTTTGGGTAAAGAGCCGTCTTCAGCCATGCCTTGAATAATGCGTGAAACTGATGCCATTAAAGCGTTAATACACGCCGCACCCGCGCACAAAAATGCCAAGCCCAGCCAAATACGCCCTGCTTTGCCCATGATTTGATTGGCAAACGCTGGAATTGAATCAGGTGTTTCTAAAATATGCACTGTGCCCGCAGGGTCAAGCGCAACATTTTCTACTTGACGCGCCATACCCGCCCCCCACATCAACATACACACCAAAACCAGCAGCATGCCCAACATCATGGCTTTGGGGATATTTCGATGTGAATTGCGAATTTCGGGCGCAAGTGGTGTGACCAACTCCATGCCGAGAAACATAAACATGGCCATACCCACCAACGACATGGTTGACATCAAGTCTGTTCCAATCACTGACTTACCGACAAACCCCTCAATCGGTGCCACTGCGGGTTGAGTCAGACCTATAAAACCAAATATTGTCAAAGTCGCAAACATCGCCACCGTCAGTAAAATCTCAACCTTGGCAAATGCCTGCACACCAAAGTAATTGAGCGCTGCAAAAAACAGAACCAAACCCACACCGACCATCCACGCGCCGCCTTTGGCATCAAGATAATCCTGCACATTCGGAAAATTCACTGTCGCCATAATCCCACTCAAAATCACCTCCGCCGTACCTGCGAAAGCATGAACCAAAATGTACGCAGAAATCGTCCCCATGACCGCAAAGAATCGCCCCATCCCGCATGAGATATAGTCATATACTGAACTGCCTGTCGGTAGCATTGAGGCCAACTCCGAAAAAGTTGTTGCCTGACACAACATCATCACACACGCTATCAGCATGGCAATCACAAATGACGAGCCCCCCAAACCAAAGCCTGTACTGGCGGTTAAAATAACAGGGCTGGCCATAACAATTCCAACTGACGCTGCCAAGGCTGTGGGAAACCCCACCTCGCCATTTTTTAAAAATGCTTGTAATTTTTCTTTTAAAATCATGTCTGTCTCCTGAATAGCAAATAGCAAATGGCAAAATATAAAAAGAGAACCTTTTTATTAAAGCCCTATAAAAACACGCACCTCCTTCTTTTCTGTTGGCTGCACCAATCTCTATTTTTGATAAGGCAAACATTGCTGGCCTTACAATTCTTTTTCTACTCTTCAAGAAAAAATGGGCTTTCAGGTAAGGTTGAGCCACCATCAACCACAATCGTTTGTCCCGTGATGTAACGTGCCGATTCAGAAGCCAGAAACAACATGGCGTTGGCAATGTCCTCTGGCTTGCCCAAATCACCCAGTGGAATGTATTGCTTAATTCGAGCCGCCTTTTCTGGATCACTCAACAGTGATCCGCCGACTTTAGCGATATAGCCGGGCTCCACACCATTCACGGTCACCTTGTCTTTGGCCAGCTCCATCGCTGCTGTGCGGATAAAACCATTCAAACCTGCTTTACTGGCCGCATAATGCGCACTGCCAGGCATCGCAACTCGTGGACCTGTTACTGATGAAGTGAACAGCAACCGTCCTTTCCCTGCGACGCGCCAATGGGGCAAAGCGGCTTTAGTCAGCCAAAACGCCGCCTGTAAATTCACCGTCAAGGTGTGCTCAATTTGCTCATCCGACACATTCTCAATCATTTCCCATGGGCAAACGGCTGCGTTGTGCACCACAATGTCGAGCCGACCATATTTTTGTACCGCCTGAAGCACAACCCTATCGACCTCACTGCGCACACCAATATCTGCAGCAATCGCAATCGCTTGTCCACCCATAGAGCGGATGCTTTGCGCCACTTGTTCTCCTACTTCAGCCGTTCGATTGACCACCACGACAAAAGCGCCCGCGAATGCCAACACCTCACAAATTGCCGCACCAATGCCACGTCCACCGCCCGTAACCAGTGCCACCTTACCGTTCAGTTGCCATGGGGAATTGAGGTTGCCTATCATTTTGCAGTCACCTCGGCAGCAAATTGCGCAAAAGCGGTGTGATGCTTTTTCACATCTTCTGAAGTGGTGCCTGGCGACATCAACATCATGTTGTGAAAAGGCGTAATCAATACACCACGATTCAGTAAATACAAATGCAGCAAGGTATCCAAATCACCATTGCGTCCCGCACGCACATCAGGTGCATTGCGCGGTGCATCTGGTGAAAACAAAATCTCCACACGTGCGCCCACTTGCATGACATGCCATGGCAAACCATGCGCCGCTATCGTGTCTTTAACGCCTTGTGCCAATTCACTGGCCAGCGCAACCATCTGCGCGAAGTTTTCTTTGGTTAACACTTCCGACAACACTGTTTTCATGACCGACACGGTTAGCGCATTGCCCGCCAACGTACCACCAAAACCTGCATGGGCAGATTGACGCACTGTCGGCGGTACTTTAGGCAAGGCTTGCCAAATTCGCTCTGCCACAGATTGCGTGGCGCCAAACACCGCCGCGGGGATCCCACCCGCAATCGATTTCCCCACCACAAAAAAATCTGGCTCCAAACCATGCTCGGCGGTGTAGCCGCCATAACCATTGGAAAAAGTATGGGTTTCATCAATAATCAACAACGTACCTGTCTCGCGCGTCAGTTGGCGTAAGGCATCGTGGAAACCCGTTATTGGCTCAATCATGCCGAAGTTGGTCATCATTGGCTCAGCCAAAACGCAAGCCACATCGCCTGTGCGCAAAGCCGCTTCAAGCGCTGGAATGTCGTTAAACTCAACGACAGCCGACAACTCGGCATGCGGGAAATCATTGTGATAAATGCCATTGCGCATTTGCACGTCACCGTTTTCATTCAGCTCCACGTGCGCTTCCTCGACCGTGCCGTGATAACAGCCCGAAAACACCAATACTTTTTTACGTCCCGTCACCATCCGAGCCAAGCGAATACACGCGCGGTTCGCATCGGTGGCTGAAGTGGTGAATGTCCAGTAAGGCAAACCAAAGCGTCGCTCCAACTCCGCTCCCACCCATTCGGCATCTTCATTGGGTAACATCATCGTGCTGGCAATACTCGCTTGTCGCACCATGGCTTCAACCACTTTGGGGTGACCATGGCCATACATGCCACCTGAATCCCCCAAACAGAAGTCCACATAGGTATTACCGTCAATGTCGGTCAACTTGACGCCGTAGCCATTGTCAGAATCTTTACTGATATAAGCAGGCCATCCACCGACCCAACGGCGCATCCAGTGTGATGGACCACCATATAAGAAGTTTTTACGGCCAGCTTCCCATTTGGCTTTGGACTTTTGATGGGTTTGTTCAAAGCGGGTTTGCTCGATGGCGTATAAGTCTTTGATGTGTTGTGTGTTTAATTCCATTTTTTTCTCTTTGTTCATTTATTGCGTGAGGACTTTTTCATTGCTTACTAAGCCCACACTTTTGGTTGATACCGTTGCTACTCAAGCGCCGTAGGTAAAGCCACACCCAATAAACTCAACGCATCGGCATAAGATTTTTTCGGCTGCATCACGTCAAAATGCACACATTGCATCCCCGCCGCAAGACCACCTTTGATGTTGCGCAGTTGATCATCGACAAAAATACAATCATTCGCCTCGATACCCAACGCCTCAATACACGTGGCATAAGCGCGCGCATCTGGCTTTAAAATGTGTGTGTACGTCGCATCAACCACCACGTCAAAAGCTTTGAGGAGTGGCAATCGCTTACTAAAATCTTGACCGTAAAACAAATCCAATTCATTCGATAGAATCGCCAACCGACACCCTGCTGCTTTAGCCGCCTGAATGGCTGCAACTGCTTCTGGGCGAATAATGAGTTCAGGCTCGGCTCCACGAGCGGCTTGGACAAACTCTTCCATCATTGTCCAGTTTTGCCCAATCAGCTCACCCACTTGGGTCGTGCGTGCCATCCAGTAATCGCGCTCTGTGATTTTGTCGGCCTGCATGTCTGTCCATAAAATATCATTGGCGGGGTCAAACGGCCCTTGCCATGTCAGTGTGCCGCGAGGCAGGTTCAATGCCACCTCAGTTAAATCATGGGTTTCAAATAAAGTGCGACTGATTACGCCACCAAAATCCAGTACCAAGGCTTTCATGCGGCTGCTCCTTTTACTTTAATCAATCCACGCGCCAACCAGTCGTCAAACACCGCCAACACCGCGTCCACAAAAGCATCATCATTGATGTGAGCATCGAGCTCAATGACATCAATTTTGCCCGCTGCAGATGCAATCAATTCATCGTTAAATGCAGCTTTGCCCGACTCATCGCACAACTCTTCGCCCGCCTTATCCCATGCCTGCACACCTTGTTTGGGCAAGATAAAACAGCTGGGCGCAGTCGATTGCGACATTCTCGCAACAATCTCACGGGCGACCAAACGACGCATCGGCTCTGGCGATGCAGCACAACTGATGAGACGATTATGCGTACGGATGTCCACCTCTTTGAGTGCGTCAGGCACAGGTGCCCATGTGGGCATGTCGATCATGTCAATCGCACCTGGAGCGACGATTTGCGGTGTACCTGACAGCCCCGCACCGAGCAAACGCGTCTCACCCGCATGCACCGCCGAACCACCCAATAAATTAGACAATTCCTGTAAGCTGAAATCCATCACTGCCGAAAACACCCCTTGCGCAGCCAATCCTTCAAATGCCCGCCCGCCCATACCTGTGGTGTGAAACACCGCCACTTCAAATCCACGTTGTTCAAGTGCAGGTTTGAGTTTGACCATATACTTCAAACAGGTTTTGCCCAAAGATGTCATGCCAATAATGGGCTTATCAAATGTCGGAATCAGTGCTGCTTGTGCCGCACCCACCACCGCGCCTGCTGCTTGTGATAACGTCGCTTTGCACAAACTGTTCAAACCATACAAACCACCTGCCCATAAAATCATGGTCAAATCAGGCGGAATGCGGTCGGTCGGGATGAGTGGCGAGTATGAGACGGTGGATAAAACCACTTTGGGAATGCCCAGCGGCAATGCACTGGCAACATCCAAAGCCAAATCCGTCCCCATCGTGCCACCCAACACCAACAAACCATCTATCGAGCCTTGAGCGTATAACTCGGCGGCCAGTCGTGATGCACCGAGCGCCATTGCACTCATGGCGGCATTTTCATCGTGGTAAGCGATGATGCTGGGAATGTCCACCCCTGCTGCTGCCGCGACCTGATTGTTTGAAATATCCACGCCTGTAGCACCTTCGAGCACCCCCACATCCATGAGGATGTGCTTACCATACAATCCGTCAATACAATGTTGAATAAAGCGCAATTCGTCCATTTTGGTGTCGGCGGTACCAATGAGCAATATCGTGGGATTCGCTTTTGCCATTTTTGTGTCCCTTCGTGGTGAGCGGATCTAGTGGTGGTTGACGTTATGCAATTTCTGCAAACGCTGCATGCAGCGTATCAACGATGTAATCAATGTCTGTCATGGTTGCAATCAATGGGGGGGACAAAATCATATTTGCACCCGAAGTACGCACCGTGAGGCCGCGCTCATAGGCATTGCGCGCCAAACGACTCAAAAGATTGTTGCTTTTGGACAGTGTGGTTTTTTTCGCTTTGTCTTCCACCAGCTCCAATGCCACCATCAAACCAATACCGCGCACATCACCAACGCAATCGTATTTCTTGAACTCTTGCAACCGCTTATTAAAATGCGCCCCCACAGTTTTGACATTGCCCACAATGTTTTCATCAGCCATGACTTTAAATGTTTCCAAAGCCGCTGCCGCTGCCACAGGATGACCGCTGTAGGTATACCCATGACCAATCGAACCACGCCCAGATGTATCGTTCATAAACACATCAAACACCTTACGTCCCACGGCTGTTGCACCCAGTGGCAAGTACCCTGCCGAAATACCTTTCGCCAAACACCACAAATCCGCTTTGACATTCCATAACCGTGTGCCAAACATTTCACCTGCACGGCCAAAACCCGTGATCACTTCATCGGCAATGAGTAAAATGCCGTACTTATCACAAATTTCACGAACCAACGGCCAGTAGTTTTCTGGAGGCACAATCACACCACCCGCACCTTGTACAGGCTCGGCAATGAACGCGGCAATCGTGTCTGGACCTTGAAAAATAATTTCACGCTCCAACATCACGGCGCATTGCTTGCCCAACTCAATGGGGTCATCAAGACCAAAGGCATTGCGGTATAGCCATGGCGTTTCGACATGAAAACACCCTGGCAAAAGCGGTTCATACATGCGACGAAAATTGATGTTGCCGTTGACACTTGCGCCGCCAAAATGTGTACCGTGATAACCTTGTTTGAGGCTGATGAATTTGGTTCTATCACCTTGATTTTGCAGCTTCCAATATTGGCGTGCCAGTTTGAGCGCGGTTTCCACCGCATCCGAGCCACCATTGCAGAAAACAACGGATTGCACATCATCAGGCTGCATGAGTTTGGTTAACTCAACCGATAACTCAACCGCTTTGTTATTGGTGTTGCCGCGGAATGAGTTGTAAAACGGTAAGGTATCGAGTTGCTCGACAATCGCATTACGGATGCGTTGATTGCTGTGCCCAAGGTTGGAACTCCATAAGCCTGCCACTGCATCAAACGTTTTGTGTCCGTTAATATCCCAAATCCAACAGCCTTCACCTTTAGCAATCACGTCTGGGCGTTTCTTAACTGCATTTTGTGGGTTTTCCATCGGCTGCCAAAAAAACTTGGCGTTGTTTTCATTGATAAAATCTGCGTAATCTGACATTTATTGCTCCAGTATTTATAGTGGTTTTCCATTAGGCGTGGACACCGAAATCAGCTTCACCTCGGTGTAAGGCAAAATCCCTTCAGCACCCATCTCTTGACCAATGCCGCTTTCTTTCCAACCACCAAACGGGGTTTCGGGTTGCGACACACCAAAGTGGTTGATACCCACCATACCTGCCTCTAACTCTTGCCCTAAAACATGTTGCTTCATCGCATCGGTTGTAAACGCATACGCAGCAAGCGCATAAGGCAATGAGTTGGCTTTTTCAATTGCTTCATTCAAATCGCTGTATTTTTCGACAATCGCAATCGGGCCAAATGGCTCGTCATAAGCCAAACGCGCATCTGCCGGCACATTCGTGACCACAGTCGGGGCAAAAAACCAGCCCTTATCACCCACGCGATGACCGCCCGTCAACACGGTTGCACCCTTGGCCACGGCATCATCTACCAACTCCTGCATCGTCTCCAAACGACGTTTCATCGCCAGCGGTCCCATTTCGGTGTCTTTGTCCATACCCGAGCCCAATTTAATTTGTTTGGTCTTCTCGACAAACTCGGCAACCCAAGCATCAAATTTTGACTCATGAATAAACCAACGCGTCGGGCAGGTGCAGATTTGCCCCGCATTGCGAAATTTGCCCGTGACAGAGGCCGCAATGGTGTAGGGGATATCCGCATCCTCGCAAACAATCACAGCAGAATGCCCACCCAGTTCAGAGGTGAAGTGTTTCACCAAACGTGCACATTGCTCGCCCAAAACCTTACCAATCGGCACTGACCCTGTAAACGAAACCTTACGAATCAATGGATTATTAATCAGCACGTCCGACACTTCGGATGGCTTACCGATGACAAAATTCAATGCATCAGCAGGAACACCTGCATCAAGGAAACACTGCACCACCAACATGGCGCAACCGGGCGTTTGAATATCAGGACGCACGATGACCGAGCAGCCTGCGGCCAAGGCACTGGCCATTTTGCGCACGGTTAAATTCACAGGAAAATTCCATGGGGCAAATGCGGCCACAGGACCAATCGGCTGACGAATCACGTTTTGAGAAATGATATTGGGCAAGCGCGTGGGGACATCACGACCATACAAGCGTTTGGCTTCTTCGGCCTGAAAATCAGTGATGTCTGCTGCCAATGTGATTTCACGAATGGATTCATTCAATGGCTTGCCCTGCTCCATGGTCAACACCTCGCCAATTTCTTTCGAACGCTCACGCATCAAATCGGCCGCTTTGCGTAAAATGATATAACGCTCATGGGCATTTTTTTTCTTCCATATCGCAAAGCCGCGATGTACTGATTCTGCAGCCAAATTAAGTTCAACAGGTCCTGCCAGTGGAATCTGCGTGAGCAAAGATTCATCCAATGGACTGTTCAAGTCGCGTGTCCCACCACTGCCCGCATCGAGCCATTGACCATTAATAAACAATTTAAGCTGTGGATATTGCATGGGGTTCTCCGTAAGAAACGTGAAAGTATGGAATGCAGTATAGGGTTGAGTTTGATTTGAGCGTTATCAAAAATGCGCAAAGATTTTCAAATTAAGCCAACTCGTGAAACTGTCGATTGAAGTAAACCAATGCACTCGGGTTTTCATCCAAATAGATTCGAGCAATGGTGACAAAAAATATCGTGTGGGTGCCCATTTCAACTGTTTGGATGATGTCACCATTGAGCGTGGCCGCGGCATTTTTGAGGCGTGGTAGACGAGTGCTGTGCTCCCAATCATCACTGGCAAAGCGTTGCTCCATGGTAAAATCAGTTTTTCCAGAGAACTGCATGGCCACATCTTTTTGCTGTGCATTGAGCACATTAATACCCATATGCCCATTGGCTTTAAACACCGCATTCATCGCACTCTTGCGGTTGATGCATACCATGACCGTAGCAGGAGTATCGGTGACCGAGCAGACCGCCGAAACGGTCATGCCACATAAGCCCGCATCGCCTTTTGTGGTGACGATACAAACCGATGAGCCAAGTCGCGCCATACTTTCGCGGAACTGTTTTTGTAGTGCTTCATACATGTCTTGCATGATAAATCTCCAGTTTTATAATGATGGAAACACAGGAAAATTGGTTTTTACTGTTCCGTGTTTCCATAAGTTGGGCTGTGCTTGTCTTAAGGATTATTTGAATAAACGCCCATGTACGCTCACATCTTCACCTGATTTCAAATGAGGAACCGTCCAGCCATTTTCATCGTAATCAGACAAACACTTATCCACCAGCGCAATGGCAGCAGGCATGACGCCCGAGCTATAGGCATTGCGCAAGCATTGCATACGCACCTCTTCTGCACTGCCCGCGTAATTAATCTCATACAACTCATGACGACCACCAAACTCCGTGCCAATCGCATCCCACAACAGTTTGAGAATTTTGATGCGTTGTTTGTAATCAATTCCATCGGAGCCACGCACGTATTGCGCCAAGTATTTATCGATATCAGGATTGGCAAAGTCCAACGCACTGGACGGCAAATATATCAACCCGCTGGCGACACAGTTTTCAATCAAATTTTTGATTTGCGGATAGGCCACTGGGGCGAGTACGCGATACGCTTGCATGGCTTCGAGGTTTGGCATAATGGCGCCGCCTTCCCACTCATATGAGTTGCCATACATCGCATCAGTCAGCGCCCAAAATGTATTGCGCCAGCCAACCACTTCGCCTACCATGGCTTGCACGCCGCGAAAATCTTTGGCACCCGTGCACTCCACTGCCTTTTGCATCAAGCCCGCGATGAAGTCCAACTTGACTGCCAAGCGCGTACACCCTTGCATCGGAAATAAGCGACCAAAACCGCCTTTGACAAACCATTGTTTACAGCGTTCAAAATCACGATAAATCAAGACGTCTTCCCACGGGACAAACACATTGTCCATGACCAAAATCGCATCATTTTCATCAAAACGGCTTGACAACGGATAGTCAAATGGCGAACCCGTAGCTGCGGCAATCAACTCATACGATTGACGGCAAATCAATTTCAAACCGGATGCATTCATCGAGGCAATAAACATCAAGGCAAAGTCTGTGTTGTCCCCCAAAACCTGTGCCGAGCCTTGACCGATGAAGTTGTAATGGGTCAGCGCCGAGTTGGTCGCCACAACCTTCGCACCGCTGACATAAATCCCTTCATCGGTTTCGCGCTGCACCGAGATGTAAACATCTTTCACTTGGTCAGCAGGTTTGTCGCGGTCAATCGGTGGGTTGACTATCGCGTGATTCATGTATAAACACGACTCTTGCAAGCGTTTGTACCACCGACGTGCATTGTCTGAAAACTTGCCGTAAAACTCTGGATTTGCACCCAATACGTTACCAAATGCCGCTTTATAATCTGGCGTTCGCCCCATCCAGCCATAGCTGCCACGAGACCATGCGGCAATGGCGTCGCGTTGTTGACGCAGTTCATCCGCCGAGCGCGCCATGCGGAAAAACTTATGGGTGTAACCGCCGTTGCCTGTATCTGTTTCCCAGCACAACTCGTCTTTGGTGGTGGGGTCATGCAAGTCATCGTATAGTTTGGCCATGGATGCCGCAGAATTGCGGAATGCGGGATGTGTTGTCACATTCTCCACACGCTCACCATAAATATAAATCTCACGCCCATCATTTAAACTGGCCAAAAACTCCGCACCAGTAAAAGGACGCTTATTGTCCGCCCGAAAATCTTCTGGTTTTTTGCTCATAGTTCATCTCCTTTTGATTAAAAAAACACCCATACACAGTGAATGCATGGGTGTTATTTAATCAGCAGTTGATGCAAAACTGAATTCAACTTACAGACAAATGCGGGTACTTTTCATGGAAAATCAAAGCACCGTCACATCGCCGACAAAGTGCAATTGTTCTGCGTGCTCAGCACCCATGAGCGATGTGGGGATGAGGATCTGTGCGTACACTTTGCATGCATTCAAATCCAGCAATTCAGCAACCGCAATGTCATCCTGCTCCAGCCAGCTTAAAAAATACTGTTGCTCACCGACCTGACTCATTTGATACGTTTCCGTACCTGTGCGACCTTTGTCGTCACCAGCCAGGCACTCCCAATTGAGTTGGGTTCCATTTTGGATGTGCAATCGATAGCTCAAGCTATTGGGATAATCAAAGCGAAACGTTTTGCTCGATAACATCAGCAACTCCTTATTTGTATGACGTCAAGGTTTCCAAAACCAAGTCCAGTTGATTAGGTACAGAAGCCTCAAAGCCATAATAATGGCCGAATTTCGGGCGCAACAGCTTCATCGCATGTTCAATCACCGCTTCATGCCATGCATGTGCCGATGCTTGGTGGTTGTTAAATTCAGGTTTAAAGTATTGACCTGCATCGACTTTGGCCAAAGCGTTGCCTGTGGCGGCTTCTAAATCTTGGGTATAAGACTGCATAAACGCGATGTCTGCACGAGCGCCGACGTTACCATGCCCGCCTGAAAAAACTGTCCAGTCTGCGTTTGCAATGTATTGCAAATTGCCAGGTAAATAAGTGTAGTTTTCTGAACCACCAAAAGCCAAGTACGGCATTTGATCAGGATTGGCAATATCTGGGGCGTGAATGACTTTTTCTTGTACCAGCAACCATGCGGCCGAATCATCTGTATGCGCTGGATGCTCAAAGCCCATCGCACGAACGGTGAGGTCTTCGAACTTAAACTCACCGTTATTGAAGGCGACCGTTTCAGTCGGCTTGGGCAAAGTTGATTTAAGATACGCTAACTTCTCAGCGGTCTTGTCCGTCGAAACAATCCGCAAGGTCCTACCCGCTGCCTTTGCCGACTCCACAAACAATGGTGCATCGCCAATGTGATCGGCGTGGCCATGTGAATACACCAAAGTCGTGACAGGTTTATCCGTAACGCTGGCAATCGCTTTGAGAATCGCAGCACCCGAACCATCGGACAACGCGTCAATCAGCAGAACCCCATCTTTACCCACATAAAAGACCACATTGTAAAACCCAGTTTGCGCCCAATACGTGTGCTCGGAGAGTTTTTGTACCACGGTGTCGCCTGCGAAATTACGCTCGGTCAACTTGCTGATTTTTTGCGTGGGTTGAATCGCTTTACTGATGGACGGCTCAATGTATTGAGCACCTGTGGTCGAAGCGTAGCCACCTGCGGGGATAAAAGTGGATGGATGTTCTTGGGCGTGTGCACTCCAGGCAGCAAGGCTAAAGGCAACAGCTAAAATGGTTTTATTAAACATGGTTTTCCTTAAATGGGTTTCATGCACATTGCACAGACACCATCATAAGCAAAACAATTGATTAGATAAATGGTACAATCGACAAATTACTTTTTAGAATTTGTTATCAATAAACCACTGTCAACAACGATGAAACCACTTGACCTCAACCCGCTTTATACTTTTATCGCCGTCGTCGATGCGGGCAGTTTTACCGCAGCCTCAGAGCGACTGGGTGTTGCAAAAGCCAAAATCAGCATTCACATCGCGCGACTGGAGGCCCAACTCGGCATGACGCTTTTACGCCGAACCACCCGACAAGTCACGCTCACCGAAGAAGGTCGTACGCTGTACGATGGTTGTTTACCGTTGCTCGATGAGTTGAATCAACTCATACACAACACGCTCACACCCAATCCCACACTAAGCGGCGTTATGCGCATCAGTGCAACCCCCGAATTGGTCGGGCAGTCACTCGCACCTGCAATAGCACAATTTTCGCAGCTGCATCAACATTTACAATTTGACATCCGCTCCACCGACCGTGTACTTGACATGGTCAAAGACGGCATTGACTTATCCATCCGTGTCGGTTGGCTCAAAGACAGCAGCCAACGCGCCACCAAACTGTCCGATGTGCGCCAATGTGTCATTGCCTCTCCAGCTTATCTTAATATACACGGCACACCACAAACCCCCGAAGACCTCACACAACATCATTGGCTTGCACTCAGTTTGCTATCCGCACCATTGACATGGGTTTTTCAGCACAACCATCACAAACAAACCGTACAGATGCAAAGCCGCATACGTGTGGACACCACAGCCGCATTGGTGGCTCTGTTGGCTCAAGACATGGGGATTTCGATTATTGATGAACCCAGCGTGCGAGAACACTTGGCGACTGGGCAATTGATCGAAGTATTACCCGAATATGTTTTGCCAAACGCGGGAATGTTTGCCGTCCATCCACCAGGACGGCACCTCTCCACCAAAGCACGCGCATTTGTGGATTTTTATCGGGATTTTTTATCCCAATGAACGTTTGTTTTCACGAAACACACTGGGCGAGACTCGCGCCGATTTACTGAAAAACCGCGAAAAGTATGAAGGATCTTTAAAACCCAAGTGATACGCAAGCTCTTGAATTGACAACGGAGAATACAATAACATTTGCTTGCATTCCCGCAACAAACGGTCATGAATCAAGGCCTTGGGGCTCATTCCAGAAATACGTTGGCAGACATCATTAAGCCGCGCTTCTGTGATGCTCATGTGCTCCGCATAATGCTTTAAAGATTCGTGGGTCATAAAATCACGCTCAACCAACTGATTAAACTGACGAAATAAACGCACATCCACCCGTGGTAATGCTATTTCTTCGGCCCCTTGCCCCATTAAACGGTGCATATCTATCCACAGCAACTGCGTTAGTGCCCTCATCGCCTCGCTCACACCCATTTTCAGTGCATTAACCTCACTTGCCTCGTATGCCATCAGCAACCAAAGGCGCTCCAACGCAAGCGCCTCATCAGACAGAGGGCATAGTTCAATACAAGCCGCTCGCGCCACAACCTCCTGTTTTTGACCTGGATAAAGCTGTGTCAAAAGAGGCCAAATCCAATTTTGCGTCACCGTCAGCACATGACCCTCGGCATCATCACCTGTCACAAAAGCGTGAGGCACCGATGGCGGTGTCATGACAAACAATGGTGCATGCGCTCTATAAACCTTTTCATCAAGCTGCAAATGCATCTGCCCACGACTCAAAAAATGAATCTGGAAAAAACGGTCGTGCCAATGTACAGGCATATTGCGACCAAAAAAATGCGCAAGTTTAGAGAAACACTCATAATGCACCTCGCTACTCTCATAACGTGTGTCATAAACCTCACCGAGATTGATATTGGGGATAGGATTCATACACATACAATAACCAGATATTGCGATTCTGGTTATCAATATTTGGCAGATTTAGGTATTCGCCAAGAATGTGCAAGCCATCCTATCCAAACGGATCATCTAATCCAATATTAGATGATCCACCCGATCTGCGAGTGAACGTCACTAAGCATCAAGGCAGTCAACGGCTTTCACATGCTTTTTTAATGGATCAACCCGCATGATGCACTGTTTTGACAAATAAAAACTCTCGATAATGTTTCAATTCATCAATTGACTCATACACATCTGCCAAAGCCGTATGCTTGGTTGCTTTTTTGAAACCATCATACACTTTGGGTTGCCAACGACGTGCCAGCTCTTTGAGTGTGGACACATCCAAATTGCGGTAATGGAAGTATTTTTCAAGTTCGGGCATGTGTTGAGCCATGAATCGACGGTCTTGGCAAATTGAATTGCCACACATGGGGGATTTATTCGGGCCAATGTATGTTTTTAGAAAATCCAGCATGTGCGCTGCAACATCCTGCTCACTTAAAGTCGATGCACGCACTTTCTCAGTTAAACCTGAACGGCCATGCGTACTGGTGTTCCATGCATCCATCCCGGCCAACACCTCATCTGACTGGTGAACCACCAGCACAGGTGCTTCAGCGATGGTGTTCAAATGGGCATCGGTCACCACAATCGCGAGTTCCAAGACCTTATCCGTCAATGGATTCAACCCCGTCATTTCCATGTCGAGCCAAATTAAGCGATTATCGTCACGGGGCACTTTGTTTTGTGTGGTGTTTTCTGTCATAATGCAATCTTTCATAATCCGAAAAATGGAATGTCTAATGGTTGAGTTTTGGGGCAAGTTGTTCAACAGTCCGAATCAAATGTTCACAGCGTTGTTCATCTGCGCGTGTTTTTCTTATTTTACCGTAAAGTGGTGGCTGTCCTTGCGCCAAATGCGGCATATCGCGCGCCATCGTGCCGTTGTGCCCACGCCTTTTGACACCCAAATCACCCTTGAGCAACACCAGTATGCCGCTGATTATGCACTCGCACGCCATCGCTTTGGACGCGTCAGCTTAATCGTATCGATGGCTGTGTTGTTGTTTTGGACGCTCGGCGGCGGTCTGGGGATGTTGGCGAATTGGGTGTTGGCTCATGTCACAGCCCATCCTTTGCATTTCGGCGTGATGCTCATGGTCATTTTCAGCCTCATCGGCGGTGCACTTGAACTGCCTTTGGCTTATATTTCTCAGTTTAAAATCGAAGCTGCATTTGGTTTTAATCGCATGACCTTGAAGTTGTGGCTGTTGGACATGATTAAAAATAGCTTGCTGTCAGCCTCCATTGGCATCCCCTTGCTGTATGGCGTTTTCAAGTTCATTGAAATTGCACCGCACACGTGGTGGTTGTGGGCCTGGTGTTTATTCATTGGACTCAATTTGTTGATGTTATGGCTGTATCCAACAGTGATTGCACCGTGGTTCAATACATTCACCCCACTTGAGAATGGTGAGTTAAAACATCGCCTTGATGCGTTGCTCACACGCTGTGGTTTTAAGAGCAATGGCATGTTCATCATGGACGGTTCTCGTCGCTCCGCGCATGGCAATGCCTATTTCACTGGTTTTGGTGCAAATAAACGCATCGTGTTTTTTGACACATTGCTTAAGCAATTGAGTGAATCACAAATTGAAGCGGTGTTGGCACATGAATTGGGACATTTCCACCATAAACACATCTTCAAACGCATGGCTTTGATGCTGCCGTTGAGCTTGGCTCTGTTTGCGTTGCTCGGCTATGTGTCAGGTCAATTGTGGTTTTATGAGGCGCTGGGATTAAACCATGCCGTCGATGTTTTAAGTGCATTGTCCACGCAACCCACTCAATTGTTTGCAGTTGGATTGATTCTGTTCAGTTTGGTGTTGCCCGTGTTTGCTTTCATTTTTTCACCCATCGCTTCCAACGGTTCACGCAAAGATGAATTTCAAGCCGATGCGTTTGCAGTTAAAAACAGCAGTGGTCAAGACCTCATCAACGCTCTGGTGTCCATGTATCAAGAAAACTCCAGCTTTGTCGGCACCGATGCACTGTACTCGTTGTTCTATGATTCACATCCACCCGCACTGATTCGCGTGGCTCGAATCCAAGCGTTATTGCGAGGTGCCGCATGAGCACCACCGTCCTTCGCATCGTCGCCAGCTACGGTCATCAGTTTCTTGGTTTACCCTTGGATAAACGCACCGACACCGATGCAACGGCTTACATTCAACTGGTCACACGCGGCAAAAAACAAGGCTATGCGGTGGGTGATTGGGTCAATGTGACCTTGACTTCAGATAATCAAGGGGCCATTGAATCCATCAACACCCGCGAGAATCATTTTTACCGTTCAGAATTCAATAAGCAAAAAAACCTCGCGGCCAACATCGATCAAGTCGCCATCGTCTGTGCCACTGAACCTGCGTTTTCAGAAGAGTTACTCGGTCGCGCATTGATTTGCGCCGAGGTCGCCGAAATTGACGTGTTGATTATTTTGAATAAAATCGACGTGCTCGATAAACTCGATGCCGCCCGTGAAACGTTATCACTCTATCCAAAGCTCGGCTACCCGCTGATTGAAGTCGCGGCAAAAAACACCGAATCACTCAAGGCCGAATTGATTCCACGCCTCGCGGGCAAAACCACCCTGCTCATGGGACAAAGCGGCATGGGCAAATCATCACTGATCAACGCGCTGATTCCTGACGTGCAACTCAAAACCCGTGAAATATCCAGTGTGCTCAACAGCGGCAAACACACGACCACTTTCACCCGTTTGTTTGATTGCAGTTTCGATGGCGAAGCCGCACAGATCATCGACTCTCCTGGTTTTGAGCAGTTCGGCATGGCACAGTTTTCCCATTCGCAAGTCCAACACGCAATGCCCGAATTTGTGCCCCACCTTGGCAAATGCCGCTTCAACAACTGCGCCCATATCCGAGAACCACAATGTGCCATACTTGAAGCCATCGAAGCGGGCACGATCACCGAAAACCGTTATCACTTTTATTTACGCCTCGTTGAGCAACTCAACTATTACGACAACGCCCGTTACTGACACACTGACATGACCCAAACAACCCCTTATCTTGACCAAGAACAAACCTCAACCCCCATGTTGCGCCCCGCCATTCAAGTACTTGAGCGCGCCAACACGCTGCTCGATGTGCTTGCTCGACACAACCAACCGATGAGCCTCAAGTCACTCGCAGAACAAACGGGATTGCACATTTCCACAGCACACCGCATCCTGAATGACCTCGTGCTTGCCCGCATGATCGACCGCCCCACTTCAGGTCATTATCAACTCGGCATGCGCTTGCTTGAACTCGGCAACCTCGTCAAAGCACGGCTCAATGTCCGCGATGTTGCCCTTCCAATCATGAAAACCTTGCACCAGCAAACGCGGCAAACCATTAACTTATCGATGCGCCAAAACGATGAAATCATTTACATTGAGCGGGCTTTTTCCGAACGCTCAGGCATGCAAGTGGTGCGCGCCATTGGGGGTCGTGCGCCTTTGCATTTGACTTCGGTCGGCAAATTGTTCCTCGCACAAGACGATAAAACGGCCTTGCTGTCCTACGCGACGCGCACCCAACTCAAGGGCCAAACAAAAAACAGCATCACCACACTTGAAAAACTGCATAAAGAACTCGACTGGGTGCGTTTACATCACGTTGCACGCGATCGTGAAGAACTCGAACTGGGCGTGTCCTGTATGGCTGCCGGCATTTATGATGACAACCATCAGCTGGTGGCGGGTCTCTCTATCTCCGCCCCCGCCGAGCGGGTACAAGAAGTCTGGGTCAAACTCTTGCAAGACGCCGCATTTAAAATCTCGCATGCCATGGGTTACTCGACCAAAACCAGTCATGCTCACATGACCGACTGACCCTCCCTTTAAAAACCACAAAAGAAATCACCATAAAAGGCATAAAAGTCATCCTCCATGCACGGAAAAGCTTACAATCAAACCATGCAACCCATTGGAGACCGTTATGCCCAATTTATTTCAAAACGTCGATGCGTATGACATCGGCATTAAAATCGGCACTTTCAACCTGCGTAACTTTGCCAAAGTAGGTTTTCAGTTTTACGACAATCAAGACCCATATACCCAGCAAGAATACGACGACAAAATCGCATGGACAGCCGCGCAAATTGACAAAATAAATGCCGACATCATCGTCTTTCAAGAGGTTTTCCATCTTGAAGCCCTGACCGATGCGGTTAAAGCCAGCCACACCATGCGCAATGCCAAAATCATCGGCCGCGATGCGGTGGCCATGCCACCCAAAAACAGCCTCGTCCCACAAGTCGCCATCGTCACCCGCCTGCCGCTCATGGATGAACCCAACTGGGTCATTAACTACGGCAAAGGTTTCAGTGTCACGCCACCGGGTTATGATGAAGCCCTTTCGCAAATCACCCGCGCCATTCTGCACGTTGCTGTCAAGTTGCCAAATAATATCAAGCTGCATGTTCTTGGTCTGCATTTGAAGTCAAAACGTCCCGATTATCTGCACAATGAAGATGAATCCAATCCAGACCACCTCGCGCTTGCCACCTACCGCTCACTCGTTCGACGAGGTGCAGACGCCATCGGCATTCGTCAATATTTGAATGGTTTGTTACAAAAAAATCAAGAACCGTGCATTGTCACAGGCGATTACAACGACCATGCCTATGCCGTCACCACACAAATGATCGCAGGCACAGGGCGTTTTGGCAAAAGTTTCTATGACTTTCAATTGTTTGATGCCATGCGCATCCAGACCAAAAATGACCCGCAACGCTATGTTGCTTACACCCACATCCACGAAGGTGCACTTGAAGTCCTCGACCATGTCTTTGTTTCCGAGGAGTTCCACCCCGAATCGCGTCACCAAATCGCCGTGGTACGGGAGGTGTACAGTTTAAACGATCACTTGCACCAACGCTCCCCCGAGGTGTCGGATCATGGACAAACAGTCGCACAGTTTCTATTCAAACGCGGTGCACAATCAACAACATAACTTGATATTTTAGTAAAAAAACACCTCAACATTTTGAAAAAAATATTGGGGTGCAGCAATGCATTTTGTTCTGACAGTCTACTCTGACCGTCAATATTCAGTTCTCTTTCACGTAACCACCGTCCAGAGCCCCCTGCTCATTTGAAAAAATAGCCATTGCAGTGGTCATGCTTTTGAATCCAAGTTTTTTATAAAAACCTTCCTTACCTGGCACCGCATATAAAATAATCTTTTTATGACCAACGGACAATGCAACCAATTTCGCGACGATCGCCTGCCCAAGCCCTTGATTTTGATGGCTGGGCAATATGGCCACATCACAAATGTACGAACAATCCATGCCGTCAGAAAGCGCACGCCCCACGCCAATGAGCCGTCCATTTTCATAAACAAAACAGCGAAATCGACTGTTCGTGAACACTGTTTTTAAATCTGCCGGTTTTTTATCACCCAATGGCGCCTCACGGTAAAGGGCCGACAGTTCATCCCAGTTCAGCGGTTCAATCACATCTGACCACACTTGAGTCACGTTATTTTCTCCCATAAAATTGAATCAATGACACAATCAACTGATCGTACACATGATGCACATGGTGCACCAGTAACACCACCCATGACGCCATGACGCTGGTACGCCGTTACTTCAAGCATGTTGATTGAGTTTAATGAAAAAGCCCATCATCGATGAATACAGCCTTCAATATGGTCATTCACCAACCCCATGGCCTGCATGAAAGCATAACAGGTCGTTGGACCGACAAATTTCCACCCCCGTTTTTTCAATTCTTTTGACAGAAAAATTGAAGTGGGTGTACTCGCTGGAATCGTACTGCGATTGATTTGCTCAGGCCGTTCGCTTGCTGGCGGAAGGAATTGCCAAAAATATGCATCCAGTGAACCAAACTCTTCAATCAAATCCAAAGCACGGCTGGCATTGTGGATGGTCGCTTCAATTTTGCCTCTGTGACGAATGATGCCCTCATCTTTCAGCAATCGTTCCACATCAGCTGCCGTAAAAGCCGCCACTTTTTTAATATTAAATTGTTGAAAAGCTTGGCGAAAACCTTCACGTCGTTTCAAAATGGTGTACCACGACAACCCCGATTGAAAACCCTCAAGGCAAATTTTTTCAAACAAGCGCACATCGTCATGGACGGGTTTGCCCCATTCGCGGTCGTGGTAATTGACATAAAGTTCATCTTCGCCGCACCAAAAGCAGCGTTGATTAATGAGGTCTGGTTTTGCAGTCATAGAAGCCCTGTATTGATTGATTCAATTGCCGTAGTATGCCGTAAAAACCTGCCCATGTACACCAAACCAGATCAGCTATGAAGGCGGCAACTCAGTACAAACCAGCCCATCTTGTCATTGAATTTTGAATTAAAACTGGAGCAATCGTTCAGAGATTAAGTGTCATTTTTATTCGATATCAATAATTCAGAATCAACCGATTTCAGTCCATGCAACCATCCAATTAATTGATTTCGTTACGCCTCCCCAAACAAGATTGACCAAAGCCTTGCTTTCGGTTATCGTGTACCTCCCCTTCGTCGATCCACCTTTGACTAAAAAAGCCAAGTATGCCCATCAAGCCGCCCATGCAGTCCAATCTCTATCATGAAACACATGCCCGCCCTTATCTGACCGTGGGCACGCCCAGTGTGGTTGGTCATGTTTTATTTTGGAAAGGTGGCACGCACTCGAAGACGCTGTGGCATATCGCACAAAGTCTGATTGCCCAGTACTACCCTATTTTAACGGGTACAACAGCACCATTCTTTGAGTATGAATGCGCATCTCATCGCTTGCGTTTTGAACAGCACACCGAGTTTGACACGTTGACCTTGACTCAACCTTTGCGCACCATCCACGGCATTGATCAGGTCAACCCACTGGATTTACTTGATCCTACACAATTACAGGCGTGCAGCCAAGACCTCTTGGTCAAAACATTGGTTTATGTTGTGCCTGATGCCATTAGCAGTATCGGCATAGACAGTGGCACTTTTGAGCATCCGCAACTGCAAGCGATCATGGATCCAAAATATGGCGCTTATGTATTGGAAAAACGCGCAGCGGTGTTCACCGATTTTGATTTAGACACCAAAGGTTTTTCACGTTTTGTCATTGCCAATCAATCCCTTAATGACAGTACAGTCGGTCGTGTGGTCACGCGTTTATTGGAAATTGAGAACTACCGCATCATGGCGCTGATCCCGCTTGAAGCGGCACGCGCGGTCAGCCGCAGTTTGGCGGGCATGGATGCGCATTTGGCTCAATTATTGAACCAGCTCACGCAAACCAGCGATGAGCCTGTACAACGCGAGCTGCTGGCACAGCTGTTGGAGATCGCCAAGAACATCGAACACCATCGCAATCAATTGTCAGCGCGATTCAATGCCAGCCAAGCGTACTATGATTTGGTGCAGTTTTCTTATGGCAAATTGTATGAGGAAAATTTTGGCACTTTGCAACGCCTGCAAACCTTCATTGAACGCCGCCTCGGCCCTGCGATTCGCACCTGTACATCCGTTAAACTGCGTTTGGAAGACATTTCACAGCGTGTGGATCGCATTGCCGAATTGTTGCAAACAGAAATCAACTTGCAAATTCAAGTGCAAAACACCGCCATGCTTTCAGGCATGCACCAAAGCACGCGCATGCAGCTCAAAATGCAAAAAACAGTGGAAAGCATTTCGATCGTCGCACTGACCTATTATGCGCTGGGTGTGTTGGGTTATTTGTTCGCAGGCATCGTTCCCAGTGAGTACAAAACCATGGTGATGACGATTTTAGTGATTCCCGTTGCGGGACTGATTTGGCACATGCAACGTAAACTGATTCATCAATTACACGAATCAGATGACAAAGACACCCTATCATGAAAAAATGGGAAAAGTCTAAACTGACTTTTCCCATTTTTTAACAGATGCGATGACGGTAAACGGCCAGTCGTGCGCGAATGTGCAATGGCTACTGCTGACTTTTTAGTCTTCTGATTTCCTGCTGTAAATCTGCAATCAAAGCTGAAATATCAAGGTCAATTTCCAAACGACGCTGCAACTGGCACAACTCCAAAGCACGCTGTAAATCCTGATGCTGAAAACGCCATTCATTGGGGGCTTTTTGCATCATCGATGTGTGCAGCACACTCAACTCAACAGCTTGAGTCACCCATGTCAGACTCACACCGCAGGCTTGAGCCAGCTCAGTGGCATTCAGCGTATGCTCTTCATTGACGACCGTTACGGTTAAAGTATTTTTCATGATGCATGTCCTTTCCAATCGTGACGCGGATCAAATGGAATCACTTCAGATAAGTGTCGATAAGCTTGTTTGGCCGCTTCAGAGAGAGCGGGAGGCAGAACAATTTCAAGAACCAAATACAGGTGTCCGTGTGTTTTGCCTTGCAAACCATAATCACGCAACCTCAACTTCATGCCCGCACGTGAATTGGGCGGCACGCTGACCGAAACATTTTTACCATTTGGTGTTGGAATTTCGATACTGGCACCCAAAGCCGCTTCGGTGGGTGTCACGGGTAGATTCATATACAGATCACTGCCTTCAACTCGATAACGCTCGTGCGGTGCAATGCGGATTTCCAAATACAGATCACCCGCTGTTGCGCCGCCATAACCAGGAGAACCCTGTCCAGACAGACGAATGTATTGACCCGGTTGCACGCCCATAGGAATTTTGACATTCAGGGTGCGGTTTTCAAAAGTGAGTTGACCTTGCTCATCATGCTTTAAAGCACGCAATACAATTTCTTTTTCAGCTCCTTTGAGTGACTCTTCAATTGAAACTTCAATCGCAGCATGTTGATCCTCACCACGAACCTGTTGATTTCGTTGGTTTCTTTGTTGCTGTTGCGCCTGACCGAACAGCGAAGAAAAAAATTCACTGAACTCGGCATGGTCGGCTGAATGGCCATCCGATGAACGATGAAACTCAAAACCCTCATCCCAATTGGGCGGCGCTTGGAAACCTTCATTGGAATAACTGCCACGGCTGGCAATTTGATCAAGCATGGCATTGTACTGCGCCCGTTTTTCCTCATCCCGCAGCACATCATTGGCCTCATTAATCTCCCTCATGCGCTCTTGAGCGTCCGCTTCTTTGCTGACATCGGGATGGTATTTACGAGCAAGTTTACGATAGGCTTGACGAATTTCATCTTGCGAAGCACTCCGCTCAAGACCAAGCGACTTGTAATAATCTTTAAATTCCATGAAAAACCCCATTTTTAAAAATTTTAATGATGTTTCCTACGCCATTTAATAATTTATTTGTGTGAAAAGAGCATTCAAAGTGGGGTTTTGAAACACCTCAGCCTTTCAAATAAGCGCTACTTTCATGTTTTTTGGGTATATTACCATACTGATATTTTATAGATTTTTTATCTTTCAAACAAATTGAAAGGGTTTAGATCATCGCTCATAATAAAAACCAACCCACCTTACATTATTAAAAAAACCGAAGCTTTTGGCTTCGGTCTCTTGTGCATTCAATGCTTTGTACAGCATCAAACGGCTTTCTTTTTGAATAATACGGCTTAACTTTTGGATAATGGTCAAGCCGTGAGATGAGCACAGTTTGCCCATCCTAAGCACATCCGATCAGTGGAATTGCTCTTCTTCAGTAGAACCTGTCAATGCTTTAACACTTGAAGAACCACCTTGAATCACCGTCGTGACATCATCAAAGTAGCCTGCGCCCACTTCTTGTTGATGCGATACGAAGGTGTAACCTTTATCACGTGCTGCGAATTCAGGCTCTTGTACCATTTCAGTGTAGTGTTTCATGCCTTCGCCTTGTGCATATGCATGGGCGAATTGGAAGGTGTTGTACCAGTTGATGTGAATACCTGCCAATGTGATGAACTGGTATTTGTAACCCAATGCTGACAAATCTTCTTGGAAAGAGGCGATTTGTGAGTCGTTGAGGTTTTTCTTCCAGTTGAACGATGGTGAGCAGTTGTACGACAACAACTTACCTGGATTTTTCTCCAAAACAGCTTGTGCGAATTCACGTGCAAAGCCAATATCAGGCACGCCTGTTTCACACCAAACCAAATCAGCATACGGTGCATAAGCAACGCCACGGCTGATTGATTGTTCCAAACCGTTTTTCACACGGTAAAAACCTTCTTGCGTGCGTTCACCCGTCAAAAATGGTTTGTCATTTTCGTCATAGTCAGAAGTCAACAAGTTGGCCGCTTCAGCATCAGTACGCGCCAAAATCAATGTCGGCACACCCATCACGTCCGCTGCAAAACGCGCTGCGATCAATTTTTCGCATGCTTCACGTGTTGGCACCAAAACTTTACCGCCCATGTGACCGCATTTTTTAACCGCGGCCAATTGATCTTCAAAGTGAACACCCGCAGCACCTGCAGTGATCATGTTTTTCATCAATTCAAATGCATTCAACACACCACCGAAGCCCGCTTCAGCATCTGCAACGATGGGCAAAAAATAATCAACGAATTCTGGTGACGTTGGATCAATGCCGCGACCCCACTGGATTTCATCAGCACGTTTGAATGTGTTGTTGATGCGTCGAACCATTGTCGGCACTGAGTCATAAGCGTACAAAGATTGATCTGGGTACATGGTTTCTGACGTGTTACCGTCAGCAGCCACTTGCCAGCCTGACAAATAAACGGCTTCCAAGCCTGCTTTGGCTTGTTGCATGGCTTGACCAGCAGAGATGGCGCCAAAAGCATTCACATAACCTTTTTTCGCACCACCATTAACTTTCGCCCACAACTTTTCTGCACCATTTTTAGCCAAAGTATGCTCAATTTGCAAACTACCACGCAGACGCACAACGTCTTCTGCGGTGTAGCCGCGTTTTACGTTTTTCCAACGTGGATTTTCTGCCCAATCTTTTTCAAGGGCTGCAATTTGTTCTGCACGAGTTGCCATGTCATTCTCCTAAGGGATTTGAATAAAAAACGAAACTGTTTGGGCTCTATGTGTACGCTAAAAAACATGGCGCATCGCAACACAAGCACTGTGTCTTATATAAGACATAAGTTAAGTTGAATACTACCCTCCACAACCCATTCGTGCAAGTGTTTTTTATAAAAATCGTATAAAAATCATTGAAATAACATTTTTCACTTCACATTATGAAAGTATATTTTCACAATATGATATAACTTTAATTTAAAAAACACCCAAAAGTAAAAAAATCGCCGTTGTTGCAACACGGCGATTTTCTAGTAATGACATGCGCACACAGGATTTCTCAGCTATTTAAAAAGCATCCCTTTAATCAAACAAATCAAACTTAGGGGCCAGTTTGAACAAAGCGTTAAGTAAAACAGCAGCAAAAGTGGCCACCCCCATTCCATCCAGTTTTAAATCCCCAATAGATAAACCAAAATTCCCAGCCCCTATGATTAAGGTCACGGCAGCCACAGTGAGGTTTTTATTTTGAGAAAAATCCACATCATGATCCACCCAAATTTTTGCCCCTGTCACAGCAATCAAACCAAAAACAACGATCGATATGCCACCCATCACCGGATCAGGAATGGTTTGTATCAAAGCCCCCATCTTGGGTGAAAATCCAATCAAAATGGCAAATAAACCCGCAAACACAAAAGCCAAAGTGGAATAAATTTTAGTAACAGCCATGACACCAATGTTCTCAGCATAAGTGGTGACCCCCGTGCCCCCCACGGCACCTGATAACATGGTTGCGAGGCCATCCGCCATGAACGCCACACCAATTTTTGAATCCATCTCTCGCCCTGTGATGGCCTGCACCGCACGCAAATGTCCTAAATTTTCAGCCACTAAAATCACAGCCACGGGCACAATGACGAGCATCGCAGTCACATCAAACGTTGGCGTTGAAAAATGAGGTAAACCAACCCACACGGCCTCTTTAACTTTTGAAAAATCAATTGGTTTGACCCCTGACCCATCATCGCCCCGCCAACCCAAACCATTAACCAATATGCCATAAAGCAATGTTGAAGTCAGTAAACCAAACAAAACCAATAACCGACGCAACATACCTGTGGTGAATACGGACATCACAGCCACACATGTCACCGTCATGGCCATATACCACGCATTGGAATTTGAACCCTTTGCCCCCATCACAGCCACACTGGCAAGGTTCAACCCAATCACAGCAACAATGGATCCCGTCACAACAGGCGGCATGATCTTTTCAACCCAAGCATGCCCGATGATTTTTATCAAAAATCCAATCGCAGCATACAACAGACCACACACAATGATGCCACCCAAAGCCACAGGCATGTTTGGGTTTGGCATGAACGAGGCAATTTTATATCCTGTCGCGGCACCCACCGGTGCAATGAATGCAAAGCTCGAACCCAAATAACTGGGTACTTCTCCGCGAGTCAGTAAAAAAAACAACAAAGTCCCTACGCCTGACATTAAAATAGCCACGTTGGGATCAAACCCCATGAGCAAAGGTGCCAACATCGTTGCACCAAACATTGAAACGGCATGCTGCAGTCCCATCAAAGCGGTTTGCCCAACAGGCAAGCGCTCATCAGGCGCGATGATGCCATTGTGTTTCTCAACCCAATGAGGAAATAACTTAAAAGACATACATGTTACCCTTAAAAACACATACGTTAAACGAAAAATACCACAACTAAGTATTATATACTATTCAATATGAACGCATATCGGTTGTGCGACACAAGTAAAAAAACAAAGATCAATCATCGACTCAAACGATAGACTTCACTACAATTTAGACCATTTTTACACTTTATCAGGACAATGATGACACAACATGTAGATTTTCCAAACCTTTACGTTGTGAATCACCCTCTGGTGGCACATAAATTATCTTATATGCGCAGCATAGATACATCAACGCGCAGTTTTAGAGCATTATTGCGCGAACTCACTCTGCTCATGGGTTACGAACTCACCCGAGACTTACCCCTCACCACGATTAACATGAAAACACCACTTTGTGAGTTTGAGGCTCCCGTTATTGCAGGTAAAAAAATTGCAGTTGTACCAGTCTTACGCGCTGGACTGGGCATGGCCGACGGGCTGTTGGACTTGATTCCATCCGCCCGCCAAGGACACATTGGATTATATCGAGATGAAGAAAATTTTCCAGTAGAATACTACGTACGCCTTCCAAAAGCAGAAGGGCGTTTGTTTATTTTATGCGACCCAATGCTGGCGACTGGACATTCAGCTGTCCATGCTGCACATGTTTTACTCAAGCATGGTGTGGATGCAAAGCACATTCGCTTCTTGGCACTGGTTGCTGCGCCTGAAGGCATCAAGGCATTTCACGCGACACATCCAGACATCAAGGTTTTTGTGGCCGCCTTAGACAAAGGGCTCAATGAACATGCTTACATTGTGCCAGGGCTGGGAGATGCTGGCGACCGTATTTTTGGAACAAAAAGCTAGCATCCTCATTATCCACACCAAATTTTTAACAAATTCATCATGATTTATCATTTCAATCAGCCAGTCTTTACTGGCTGATTTTTTGTATGAAAAATGGGACACTCTTAACCACACTTTTATCAATTCGCACAAAGACCCTAAAAATTTTAGGGAATAGTTTGAGAATGCTTTTCTTTCAAAAATACAAGCGTACAATAATAGAAAGCGGTAGGTAAAGTAAACGTTATAAACGAAAACACAGAGGATTTTTATGACACAAGAAAACACATCAAACGATACGCCAAGCATCGCCAACGACACTGCGACGGGCAGCCAAACAACAAGCAATGGTGCGACGCCACTCACCCCAAAAAGCACTAAAGCATCGATCAAAGCGTCATCGAAACCCAATGCAACAACAAGAGTACGTCGCCCCGCTCAGCCCAAGCTTGCTGTGCTGCCTGAAGTTGTCCAAAGTGACATCCAAGATCGACAAGATGGAACGGTTTACGGTCAATTGCAAGCAGTCAGCGACATCGTGTCCAACACCATTAAAAGCAGCACAAGTAAAAACACCTCAGCCATTGCACACAATGCAGTTAAATCTTTGGTGGGCAGTTGGGCGCCCGATGACCGAGACCTGTTGTATAAGGTATTACGCGATGATGAGCGTGAACGCAACAAATCCAGCACAAAAGACAAAATGAATCCCGATGAGGTATTGTCTGACAAATGGCGTCAAGGGGCATACCCATATAAAAACCTCATGCAACGCAAAACCTATGAGGAACAAAAATACCGCTTGCAGGTTGAACTGCTCAAGCTGCAAAATTGGGTTAAAGAGACGGGTCAACGCGTCGTCATTTTATTTGAAGGACGCGATGCAGCGGGTAAAGGGGGAACGATTAAACGCTTCATGGAACACCTCAACCCACGTGGTGCGCGTGTCGTTGCATTGGAAAAACCAACAGACATGGAACGCGGTCAATGGTATTTTCAGCGTTATATTCAACACCTGCCCAGCGCAGGCGAAATCGTTATGTTTGATCGTTCATGGTACAACCGCGCAGGCGTTGAACGCGTCATGGGATTTTGCAGCGATCAGGAATACACCGAATTCATGCGTCAATGCCCAGAGTTTGAACGAAACTTAGTGCGCAGCGGCATCACCCTGATTAAATTTTGGTTCTCCGTCAGTCGTGGTGTGCAACGCCAACGCTTTTCTGAGCGCAAAAATCACCCCTTAAAGCAATGGAAACTGTCACCCATTGATATGGCCTCATTGGACAAGTGGGACAACTACACCGCAGCCAAAGAAGCCATGTTCTATCACACAGACACGGCAGATTCGCCCTGGACTGTCATCAAGTCAGATTGCAAAAAGCGTGCCCGCCTCAATGCCATGCGCCACGTTTTGCAAATCATGCCTTACACCAATAAGGATCCCCATGTTGCCTTGCCAACAGATGCCTTGTTGGTTAGCCGTCCAGGGATGGGTCATATTTTGACCAATGGTCGACGTGCTGATACATTTGATTAAACCTGCACCTATGGAGACAACCACGTCTGCCTTTAAAAAAACCAGCCGATGTGCTGGTTTTTTACTGTGAAATAAACTGAAACCGTAAAAATCATCAAAACTCATAAAAAATAATCGATTAAAAACACAAATCAATGTCATCACCCAGCGTCATGCCACATTCATGGCAAGTACAAATAAAACGCTGTAGAATGTCATCCTTTCATCGCCGTTTCAACGGCATACCACCATCCTTTTATTGGAGATTTAATATGGCAGTTCTCGTCGGCAAACCCGCACCAGATTTTAACGTTGCAGCTGTTTTGGGCACAGGTGAAATCGTTGATTCGTATTCATTTTCAGCCGCCAGCAAAGGCAAATATGCCATGGTGTTTTTCTACCCACTCGACTTCACCTTTGTTTGTCCATCAGAATTGATCGCTTTGGATCACAAAATGGCCGAATTTGAAGCACGTGGCGTTGAAGTGGTTGCAGTTTCAATTGACTCACAATTCACCCATAATGCATGGCGCAACACCGCCATCAACGACGGTGGCATCGGCGCGGTTAAGTACACCATGGCTGCAGATACCAAGCATGAAATTCAGCAAGCTTATGATGTTGAATGTGCAGATGGCGTGGCTTTCCGTGGTGCGTTCATCATCGACAAAAATGGTATCGTTCGTTCGCAAATCGTCAACGACTTGCCACTCGGCCGCAGCATGGACGAATTGCTCCGCATCATCGATGCCTTGCAATTCACTGACGAACACGGCGAAGTATGCCCAGCCAACTGGAAAAAAGGCGACAAAGGCATGACCGCTTCACCTGAAGGTGTGGCCTCTTACTTGTCTGAAAATGCAGGTAGTTTGTAATACTCAACGCACCAAATAAAAAAGCAAGCTGAAATGCTTGCTTTTTTTGCAAGCACACAATCAAATAAAAACAATTATCATTTGTGTTTGCATTATTCAAAATTTATAGTATACTGCTCCCAGTTCGAAACATATCTGCTTATGACTCCTCGGTCTTGTAGCATTCGAATCGGGAAGTGGTGTTCCCTCCTTCATGCCGCATAGAGTTAAACTTTATGCGGCTTTTTTATCCCTGTCTTATCCTCATCCACATTTTGTATAAAAACGAACAATAAGGACGTAAAAAAGCCTTCCAGCTCAAACACTGAAAGGCTAAAAAATTAATCCGGCACGCGCATGATCTTATCCCAATGTCGGCATCACAAATGCATTTGCATGAGCAATACCAGACTCCGGCCAACGACGGGTGATCACTTTACTGCGGGTATAGAAACGAATCGCCTCTGGACCGTAAATGTGCTGATCGCCAAAGAGTGAGTTGCGCCAGCCGCCAAACGAGAAGAAAGCAATCGGTACTGGAATCGGTACATTGACACCCACCATGCCCACTTCGATGGCATGTTCAAAGCGGCGAGCGACCGCGCCGTTGCTGGTGAATACGGCGGTGCCATTGGCGTACATGTTGCGGTTAATCAGCGCAATCGCGTCTTCGAGCGTTGCAACACGCACCACGCACAACACCGGGCCAAAGATTTCTTCTTTATAAATGGTCATTTCAGGTGTGACGTGGTCAAACAATGTGCCGCCAACAAAGAAACCGTTTTCGTGCCCTTCAATGCTTAAACCTCGCCCGTCAGCAACCAATGTTGCCCCTTCGTTCACACCCGAATCAATGTAACCAAGTATTTTTTCACGGTGTAAAGCAGAAACCACGGGACCCATTTCAGTGCCTGTGACCATGCCATTATTGATTTTGAGGGTTTTAACTTTTTCATCCAATTTGGCAACAAGTGCATCGGCCACATCTCCCACTGCGACGGCCACCGAAATCGCCATACAACGCTCACCTGCCGAACCATACGCCGCACCCATCAAGGCATTGACCGTGAAATCTAAATCGCAATCGGGCATCACCACGCCATGATTTTTTGCGCCACCGAGCGCTTGCACACGTTTGCCATGCTCAGCAGCCGTTTGATAAATGTATTTGGCAATCGGTGTTGAGCCCACAAATGAAACCGCTTTAACATCAGGATGCGTCAATAAACCATCCACCACCTCTTTGTCACCATTGACCACGTTGAGCACACCATCTGGCAAACCTGCTTCTTTTGCCAACTGAGCCAATAACATTGAGCATGAAGGTACTTTTTCAGATGGTTTAAGAACAAACGTATTGCCACATGCAATCGCCATCGGGAACATCCACAAAGGCACCATCGCGGGGAAGTTAAATGGTGTGATGCCTGCGCACACACCCAGCGGCTGGTGTAAGGAGTGTGAATCCACACCCGTACCGACGTTTTCAGCGATTTCACCTTTGAGCATGTGGGCAATGCCCTGAGCAAACTCAACCACTTCAATGCCACGCGTGACCGAGCCTTGTGCATCATCAAACGTTTTGCCATGCTCTTCGGTGATCAAAGCGGCGAGTTTGTCACGGTTGACTTCCAGCAGCTCACGAAATTTCATCATGATGCGCGCGCGGCGCAGAGGCGGCGTGTCACGCCATGCAGGGAATGCGGCATGTGCCGCAGCAACAGCCGTATTCACATCATCAACCGATGACAAGACAACTGTTTTACTGATTTCACCCGTGGCAGGATTCGTCACATCATTGTGACGGGTCGACGCACTGCGGCTGACTTGGTTATTAATCCAATTTTGAATCTGTGCCATATTGTTAATCCTCTAAACTTTTTTGAAAATGGAAGCATGAAATGCTCATGCCCTGCTTCATATAAAAACGATGTGCATCGGCCCGTTGAACGCCTGAGTCCAAATGTAAAAAACGGCACCCTTGGCTTTTTGCCAAATCTGTCAGCCAAGCCATCAAAGCATCGCCATGGCCTCGTGAACGCGTGTTTTGGTCACTGACCAAATCATCCACATATAAATGCTTACCCATCCACAGGCTTCGCGCCACACGAAAGCCTGCAACTGAGACCACAAGACCATTTTCTTTAATGAAAGCCATTTGATAACCGCCAGCCATCATTTCTCGAATGGTGGCGATGAACTCTTCCTTAAGTAAATGCGGACGCAACTGGTGCATGACCTCAAAACACGCCAAAACATCATCGCCGGATTGTGCAAGGTATATGTTCATGTCACTTCACCAATCGCAGGGCTTCGGCCACTGTTGAAAATAGGCGTGTGATTTCTTCTTCGGATATGATCAATGGCGGAGAAAAGGCCAAAATATCACCCGTGTAGCGCACCAAAACACCTTGATTAAAACAATGTAAAAAGACCTCATATGCACGCGCACCGACTTCACCCTCGCGCGAGACCAGCTCAATGCCACCGACCAAGCCCAGGTTTCGGATGTCTTTGACATGTGGCTCATCTTTCAGTTGATGAATCTCATTTTCAAAATGCGGGGACAGTCGGGCGGCACGTTCAAACAGTTGATCATTTTTATACACGTCCAATGTGGCACACGCGGTCGCTGCTGCGAGTGGATGACCTGAATAAGTGTAACCGTGGAAAAATTCAATGGCATTTTCAGGCGAGGCCTGGACAACCGTGTCATAAATCTCATTTTTACACACCACCGCACCCATTGGCACAGATGCATTGTTCAAACCTTTGGCCAAGGTCATGATGTCGGGTGTGACATCAAAATATTGTGCTGCAAACGGCGTACCCAAGCGACCGAGACCTGTGATGACCTCATCAAAAATCAACAACAAACCATGTTTATCACACAACTCACGGAGGCGTTTCAAATAGCCTTTGGGTGGAATCAACACCCCAGTCGAACCTGCAACAGGCTCAACAATCACACCAGCAATCGTTGAGGCATCGTGCAAAGCCAAAATACTTTCCAAGTGATCTGCTAAATGCGCACCCCATTCAGGCTCGCCACGGCTGAAAGCCATGTGCTCAAAATCATAGGTATGGGGCAAATGGTCACAGCCTGGGATCAAGTTGGCAGAAAAATGCTTACGGTTACCGCCAATGCCACCAACAGAGATGCCACCAAAACCACAACCATGATAACCACGTTCGCGACCAATAAATTTAGTGCGTTGAGCCTCACCTCGGGCACGGTGGTATGTTAAAACCATTTTCAATGCTGAATCGACCGCCTCTGAACCCGAATTGCTGAAGAACACTTTATCCATACCGTCAGGTGTGATTTCAGCCAGTTTGGTCGCTGCTTCAAATGCTTTTGGATGACCCATTTGAAACATCGGAGCATAGTCCAGCGTCTGAGCCGTTTCAGTAATCGCATTAACAATCTCTTCACGGCCATGGCCCGCATTGACGCACCACAAACCCGCGGTACCATCTAAAATTTGACGACCATCATCGCTGGTGTAGTACATGCCTTTGGCCGAAACCAACATGCGGGGTGCCGCTTTAAATTGCTTATTGGCGGTATATGGCATCCATAAGTTTTCCATATTAATTGACATTTGCATCTCCAAATTGATTTTATAATTCACAGTTGTAACAAGACTGACGCAACTATAGTTTAAATATTGGCTTGCAAATAGTTCCAATTTATACGTCTTACTCAGACCATTAAAGACAATGGCCTCTCATTCGATGCCATAAAACAAAAATTTACACACCAAAACCCAAGAGTCGCAAGACAGTGAACACCAACATACCCACAAAAATGGTCAGTAATAAATTTTGGCGAATAATAAATACCACACTGGCAACGACACATGCAATGAGTGCCTTATTGTGCCAAGAGACGTCCACATGTCCCGCTTGCATAAATATTTCAGGTGCAATCACTGCGGTAATAGCGGCCGTCGGTGCAAACCGCAAAGCCCGTTGAATAAAAGCGGGAAATACAAAAGCAGAAGGTGTGAGCAGAAAAAATGAGCGCGTGACAAACGTCACAACACACAAACCCAAAGTGGCTAAAACCAGCCAAACATGATCCCAAATAACCATTATTTTTCACCCCTCGCGTGCCGAGCAGAAGCACTTAAATAACCATTTTTCCACACCGACTCCACCACCATTCCCACCATCACCCCTGCAACAATGGCCACAATCACCCACAATTTATAGGGCAGCTCTTGTAACAACACAGCAACAGAGGCTGCCGCCAAACAAGCAAACACCGTCGCCCAATGATTAACCGTTTTTAAAATCAAAACCAACAATGTAATTGTGCCCGCCAACTTTAAACCCCATTCATTGGGGATAAAACTCGCGAACAAGACCCCCATTGCAATGCCTATCTGCCAAGCAATGTAATTGGGAATGGCCATGCCCATAAAAAAACCACTTTGAGACAATGTGGCAGGCGCGGGCTTAACATCTCGATAACGGTGGCCAAACAACATTGAATTCATGTCACCGTTTAAAAAGCCATAAATGAGACGCTGTTTCAGGCCCAGATGTCGAAAATAAGGTCGAATGCCCGCACTAAAAATAACAAACCTTAAGTTCACCACTGAAGCCGCTAGCCAAATGATGGGCATCGGCGCATGCATGGTCAACATGCCAAGTACCGTCAATTGAGCCGAAGCGGCAAACACCAAAATGTTAATCAACACCACATGAAAAGGCGATAAACCACCCGAAATCATCGCTGCAGCGGTCACAATCGCCCAAATCAACGTCGCAGGAATCGTCGGCCGAATGGTGTTCCAACCTTCACGAAAAGCTTGCTTTGCAATTAAATCATCCGCATCACTGTGTATGTCCAGCGCCAACCAATCATGTATTTTTTTCATTATTTTGGCGTTAACGCCCTCCTATTTTTTTATTTTCACATCGTCATATGGTGCGTATTGTCGCACGCAAATCCACTCCACCATAGTACCAAATAGCCTACTCAGAAACCAACACCCAACACATAACAAATGAATGGATTTTGAAAAAGCACCTTGTTTTCAAAAGACCATGCGCGCTTGTGCGCGACAACCAGCTCGCATTGAACAAGATCAAAAGCCGAAAAAATGAGCAATATCAATCAATAACGGACTGATTTCACTCCGCTCCTTTTGACCCACTTTGATGCTGCGCATGCTTTCCATGAATGCATTTCCATGAATACAGTGTAGTAGATGCGATAGACATAACAATGGATATTTAATGGACACGGATAGGTGTGATAGAACTACACAAAATCACACCCTGTTGCTATAATGGCGCATCAATTTTAACCGAATCAACTGATGGTCGCTGATGAGCAAATGCAGTTGAATAAACCACTTCACTTTATTTAAAGAAAAGATTATGAGCCAAGCACATACTTCTCAAAGCAACAATGTCGTCGAACTTTTGGCACGTGATTTACCTGCTTATTGCCCAAACCCAAGCATGACCGCATGGAACAGCCATCCACGTGTGTTCATTGACGTCAGTCATGGTGAAGCGGCCTGCCCATATTGCGGCACCGTGTATCGCCTCAAAGCGGGTGAAGTCGTTAAGGGCCACTGAGATGCCACGTAAACTTCGCGCACCCAAATCCATGTTTGGCAGCGCCAACGAGTTGGAGACGTCATTTTATGCGGCACTCTCTGCTGGTGACATTGATGCCATGATGAAGCTGTGGTCAGAAGATGAAGAGATCATTTGTATTCTTCCCAACTTACCTTATGCGCAAGGTCATATTGCGGTTCGCGAAATGTGGGAAACCTTGTTTAATCTTGGGCAATTTAACGCCCATATTCTAGCCACACACACATTTGACAACCTGTTGACCGCTGTGCACACTTTGTTGATTCATGTTCAGCTGACTTTACCCAACAGGGAAACTCAAGCTTTTAATTTGCACACCACCCAAGTGTATTTAAAATCAGAGCAAAGTTGGCGGATGTCGGTGTATCACGCGACAATTGCGCAGGACAACAACAAGCTGATTGATGTGTTGCCCAGCCTACTCCATTAAAAAATGCAAGAAGAGTGAGAAGTGTGAAATAAACTATATTGCTCAAGTTATTGAGCAGGTTCGCATCATGCTATAGTCAATCGTAAAGTAATCCCTGCTTTGCAATTTATTTATGAAACTCATCATACAATCACTTCTTGCTCAAATAACAACATCATAAAAAATGCGAACCTCAAAGTTCGCATTTTTTATGATGTTGTCATTGATTGATGAGCCATTAATTTGGCTGTTCAGCCTCAAACAGAGCGGTGGCACGTCGATTGGGTGCCAAGCAAGCCACCAATTTCTCCCGTGGCAACTTATTTGAACACTGAACGATGGGTTGAGAGGTTCCTTTTCCTTCAATGCTGATTTTTTCCACTGGCACACCGAGGCTGACCAAATACTGACGAACTGTAGCCGCTCGCCCCAGCGACAATGCCATATTATTTGATTGAACGCCCAATCGATCCGCATGGCCAACCACATGGATGGAATTAATTTTCGCTCGCGCACCAGCGATGCTCTTAGCCGTATTTTCCAAATCTGATCGGCCTTTGGCATTTAAATCTTGCATAGAAGATCCAGCAAACTTGAACAAACCTGTTGTATTTAAAGTGATTAAACGTGGTGCAACAGGGATCACAGCGGGCACAACCTTTGGCTGCTCATTGAGATAATCCGCACAGGATGGATCACGCCAATGGGTGCTGGACACACGCATTTTGTCATCAAACAACACTTTGTATTGGCAGGTTTGGTATTCTTGACCTCGACCCGTCAAAAAGTTAAAGACATAATCCCACTCATGCACTTCAAACAAACCCTCTGCAAAGTGCGGATCACTCAACAAGAGCCGAACTTCACGTTTGGGTAAACTCACAATGACCCGACGAACATCGCGTGGATCAGGAAAAGCCCCCACACTTAAATTAGAAGCATTAATGGCTGGCCACAGCAAGTGGGCTGCGGTTGAATGCTCGCGAGCCTGTGCCACACCAACCCCAACAGTAAGGGCACTTGAAAATAAAAAGGCCGCGAATTTAAAGCGATTCGACAACTGATTGATCGTATTCATCTTTTTTCCTAACATTTGTCTTTGACAACACTTGATCTTACTCAACTCAATGGCCTGTCATCGCTTCGATATTTTGCGTTCACAGGCCCTTGTGTAAAAATTAATTTGTTTTACCCAAGATACCCGTAACAGCCATTCGAGCACCCACGCCGCCATTGCGAGTCGCAGACACACCACCAGTCAAAGACCAACGGTTATTATCTGACGTCCGACGTACACTGACGGCAATCGCCCCTTGCTGCTGGTAATAACCCACACCTGCCGCATAAGTCCAAGTGCCTGCAATGTAAGGTGCGCTCTCCATCGCCATCGCACTTGCCACACCCGCATATGCTTTCTTACCCACATTATCCGTATACGTATGAGCCTCACTGCTCAAACCTTTTAATTGACTCACATTCACTGCATCGGTGTCAGCGGAGCCCGCGGCCACATTGGTGATGCGTCGCTCAGATCCTGTGGAGCCTACAGAAACCTCACCCACTGGACTGAGGCCTGCGGCGCTGCCGCCGGGATTGTAAGCCGCTTGTGTTAACGTTGAACCATTTGCAACTGAGTTAGCACCCAAAGCAACTGAGTTGGCTGAAGAAGCCGTCGCACTTGTGCCAATCGCAACAGCGTTATATGCACTGGCCACAGCCCCATTACCCATAGCAGACGAATTCTCACCGCTGGCCACAGAGTTTGGACCGATCGCAATCGAATTGGTGCCACTGGCCATTGCCCCAGCTTCTGTTGAGTTCGCTTGGAAATACTTCGTCCCTTTGCCCACGATGGTCGACAAAGAAGCCACTGCACTGTTCACAGAACTTAAGCCTGTCGAGGTTGTGGTTGACAAAGAGGCCACCGCACTGTTTGTTACGCTCAAACCTGTTGAAGTCAATGTTGACAAAGAAGCCACTGCACTGTTTGTCGTACTCAATCCCGTTGAAGTCGATGTTGACAAAGAGGCCACAGAGCTATTTGTTGTGCTAAAGCCAGTCGAAGTTAAAGTGGACAACGATGCCACCGCACTGCGAGTTGTGCTAAAACCTGTTGATGTTAAAGTCGACAACGATGCAATCGCACTGCCAGATGAACTAAACGATGTAGAAATCGATGCAATCGCGCTGCCCAAAGTACTCAAACCCGTTGAAGTTGAAGTGGACAACGATGAAATGGCACTGCTTGTTGTACTGAAACCTGTTGATGTTGACGTTGACAGCGAGGCCACCGTGCTGTCGACGGTGCTAAACCCTGTTGAAGTCGAGGTTGACAACGAGCTAATCGCACTGTTTGTTGTACTGAAACCAGTCGATGTCGACGTTGACAGAGAAGCCACCGTACTGTCGACGGTGCTGAAACCTGTTGAAGTCGAGGTTGACAACGAGCTAATCGCGCTGTTTGCTGCACTGAAACCTGTTGAGGTTGTGCTTGACAAAGAGGCGATCGAGCTATTGGCTGTGCTCAACACCGTCGAAGCAGTGGTTGAAACCGTCGTCGACAAAGAAGCCACGGCTGAATCAAGCGTACTAAAGCCTGTTGATGTTGAGGTGGACAATGAAACGATGCTGCTTCCTGTGATCGTTGACAATGAAGCAATTGCACTGTTCACCGTACTTAAACCTTTTTGCACAACGGTCGACAAAGAGGCAACACTGCTGCCAGTGGCTGTCGATAATGAAGCTACGCTGCTGTTAACCGTACTGAAGCCCGCCGAAGTTGTCGTTGACAATGAGGCAATCGAGCTATTGGCCGTGCTCAACACCGTCGAAGCGGTGGTTGAAACCGTCGTTGACAAAGAGGCAATACTGCTACCAGTGACTGTCGATAATGAAGCCACGCTGCTGTTGACCGTGCTGAAGCCCGTCGAAGTTGTGGTTGACAATGAAGAAATCGAGCTATTGGCTGTGCTCAACACCGTTGAAGCCGTCGTTGACACCATCGTCGACAAAGAAGCAATGCTGCTGCCAGTGGTCGTCGATAACGAAGCCACACTGCTGTTGACAGTGCTGAAGCCCGCCGAAGTTGTCGTTGACAATGAGGCAATCGAACTATTGGCTGTGCTCAAACCTGTTGAAGTCGATGTCGACAATGAAGCGACGCTGCTTCCTGTGACAGTGGACAACGAAGCAATCGCACTTTTTACCGTATTAAAACCTTTTTGCACAGTCGTCGACAAGGAAGCCACGCTGCTACCCGTGACCGTAGACAATGAAGCAATTGAACTACCAACTGTTGTTGACAAAGAAGCCACCGCGCTGTTGGCTGTGCTGAATCCAGTTGAGGTTGATGTGGACAAAGACACAAGCTGCGAATCGACTGCGACTAATTGGCTGACATTCACGGCATCGGTTAAAGCGGCGCCTGCTGCCACATTCACGATGCGCCTTTGGGCAGAAGAAGACCCAACGGAGACTTGGGCTTGGTTAGTGCCTTCGCCCGCAATCACACTTGCACCAAATTTAGACACACCAAACGCTTGGGTCGCTGTGGTTGACGCAGCATCGGTAATAGAACCAGCCCCAAGCGCAACACCATAATCCGATGTTGCACGCGCATACAAACCCAAAGCCGTCCCCATCAAACCTGATGCAGTGGCCATAGAACCAATCGCCGCAGCACCATCTGTTGAAGCCAAAGCGCCGCTGCCGTAGGCCACAGATGCATTGCCCGAAGCCCGCGTACTTGAGTACACACTGGGCACAGTCGCAATACCACCAACATTTGCGCCCCAAATTGGAGTCACATCATCGCCACCAATGGCAACAGCACCATAACCAGTCGCCGTGACATTGGCACCCACCACCACACCTTGATCTGCAGCGGTGCTGTACGCACCTAAAACCACAGCATTCTCTCCTGAAGCGACCGAAGACCAACCGAGTGCGATTGCTGATTCAGCAGAAGCCATTGCCCCGCCCAGCGCAATCGTCTGAGCTGCAGAAGCGGTTGAATGCCCCCCAATGGCAATACCACCATTTTGAGTGGCCGAATCAGACAACGCACTTCCTGTGCCCGGTGTAACAAAAGGGCTGCCAATAAGAACTTGCGCCTGAACAAAACCAACAAAAGACAACACAGCCACCACAGGCACAGCAGAAACAGCCAGCTGGCTTTTTTTACCATTGGCTTTCGTATTCTCAGCCACGGCAACCCATGTATTCGTCTCTTTATTAAACACACTACGGAATGACTTATTCATAAAGCACCTCAAATTCTAATATTGACAATCAGTTTGTTGAATTAAAGACAAAGAAAATAAATTTAGATAAAGTTTAAGCATTTAATTCACAGTTGGCAAATTCTAACTTATTTCTTCGAGTAAGAATACTTAGAAAAAAACAAAATTTATAAAAAAACATTTTTTCTTGAGAAAACATCTTCTTTACAACAATACACCATGCAAATAAATCCAAAGAAATATACACAAACCGCATAAAAACAAAAAAAACCAAATGATCTAAACGTATATAAAGTATAAATACCCACTCAAAAAATATGTCTTTAGAATAAATTTAATTTTAATTTTCAACAGATTCAATTAGATAAAAAACAAAGTTCAAGCATTTACTAGAATTGCCACCTCATGTTTTCGTGGTGCTTGTTTTTTAAGCATGTAAATTTTACCAACAAAAAAGCCCGCTTAAAAAAAGCAGGCTTTTTTGGTTTAAAACAAAATGAAGCGATCCATTAAAGGCAGTTAACACTTTAAATGTAACTACTACTAAGTAAATTACATGACATAAAAAGTCAATTTTACACAGAAATTATACCTTGAGTTTTGGCTTTAATTGTTTTTCCAAATGGGGACAAACCCTTTTTCTGTACTGCTAATATTTCGCCCCAACGATGCAATATTTTCATTGATTTTATTGACATCTTTCATGCTGCGGTGCCAAACCTCATCTTTATCATCTACAAAAGCGGGATCATCAATTTGCTTCACACAACGCTCAAAATACAATTGACTGTGAGAGTTCGCATGAAAATGTACTTTGATACATCGCGGTTCTTGCTCAAGCACTCCAATTTGAAAGTTTTGACTCAGACCCAGCATAAGGACACCATCTTCCCCACCATGCTGGCGATAAATGGAAGATTGTGGGAACAAACCCAAAGCAAATAACACCTCCCGGCGAATCACTAGATTACCCGCAAAGGTATTCCCCAATGTACGACAGGCCTCTTCATAGGACTCATGTTGCCTGTATTTGTCGGGGCAATCCACAAACTCACACGGCAATTTAACAGCAGACAACTGGCTGTGCTCGATTAAAGCCGCATAGCCCACACTCATCCCACCCGCAAGGTATTCATCATCTGCATCCAAAAAAGACACAATTGGGCATGTGCCATGCAAAACCCCAAAATTGCGGGCTGCCGCAGGCCCTGAATTGACAGGCATGCGAAGTGCTTTCACTTTGGTATTGCTTGCACTTAAACGTACTGCCAATTCGTGGCTACCATCAATGGAGCCATCATCGACCACAATGATTTCATTAACCTCAGGCTGAATCAAGCAAGAATTAATCGCCCTTTCCAGGGTCTCTACGGCATTAAAGCATGGGATAATCGTCGAGATCATGTGCCCTCCAAGTGCGTGATGCTGACAAGCGAATAGACAAAAAAGCCACCAGGCCTTACAATGTCGGCTTCGCCGCCGTAGCTCAGGGGATAGAGCATCTCCCTCCTAAGGAGAGGGTCACACGTTCGATTCGTGTCGGCGGCACCAGTTCAATTGATTTCTATTTACTCAGAAATTTTTGGCGTTGGGATTTTGACAGCAAAGCTGGCCACAGCAGCAATCAGTGCCAGTACAGCATCAGCCCACCACATCCACGCGTAACTGTGCGTGTATTCAACAGCCACCCCGCCCAAATAGGCCCCAAGAAATGCACCCACTTGATGTGACAACATGGTCATACCAAACAGCGTGGCCAGATTTCGAGAACCAAATAAACGCCCCACCATACCAGCTGTCGGCGGCACTGTAGCCAACCACGACATACCTAAAACTGCAGCAAAAACATACCACGTCCATTCTGTTTTAGGCGAAAACACATAAAGAGCAATAGCAACAGCCCGCAGCAAATACAACCAGCCCAACACACGGGGCATTGAGCGTGTCTGACACAAGCCACCGACCACCAAACTACCAATGATGTTGAATAAACCAATCACCGCCAGCGCGGTACCTGCAACTTTTGCTGGCAAACCACACACCGAAACTTCACCAGGCAAGTGCGTGACTAAAAAAGCAATATGAAAGCCACAAGTGAAAAAACCAAGGTGCAACAGTTTATAATTGGGTGAACACCATGCGTGGCCAAAACCAACACGTTCATTACTTTCAGCCGCGCCCGCAACCCCATGACCTGTTTTCTGTCCTGAAATCCAACCCAGCAAAGGCATGGCTGATAAGGCAATGACTCCTAAGCTCACGGCTGCGGTCACCCAGCCAAAAGCACCGATTAGAAATGTGGTCAAAGGGGCAAACACAAATTGTCCCATGGAACTGCCGGCATTGATCAAGCCCGAAGCAAACCCACGTTTTTCAATAGGCACTCGCTGAGCCGCCACACCAAATAGCAGTGAAAAACTGGCAAAGCCAGCGCCAACAGCGGCGAAAATACCAAAAGTTGCCACCACACCCACTTGACCAATCGCGGGCACCCAAGGCATCGCCAACATGCCCATGGCCAAGCAAATCAATCCCAAAGCCACCACCATGCGGGTTCCCCAACGTTCCGCCAACAAACCACCCACAGGTTGCGCAGCCCCCCACATGAATTGACCAATGGCCATGGCCAAACTGATTGTACTGATGGATAAACCTGTACTGACCACCAAAGGGGCGACAAATAAACCAGATGTTTGGCGAATGCCCATGGTCACCATCAAAATAATGCAACAAGCGATGATCAGGGGCATGTAGGCTTTTGATTCTTTTGAATCAAGGGAAAGAAGGGAATGGGCTTGCATGATGACTTTCAAAAAAACAGCCGCTGATAGTAAGCGGCTGTTTTTTTATTATACTGGATTTATGATGAATTTATGGCTGAAAATCACCGATAAACACGGGTTGTCTAGTGCCCATGTGCGGCCTCGCTCAATCACCAAAGCTTACGAGCCCAGCATCAAACGGCATCATTCCCCGTTTCGCCAGTGCGAATGCGAATGACCTCTTCAACATTTTTAATAAAAATTTTGCCATCGCCTATTTTTCCAGTAAATGCAGCTTTTATGATGGCATCAACAGCGGGATTGAGTAATTCATCACCGATGACCAACTCAATTTTAACTTTTGGCAAGAAATCAACCACATATTCAGCACCACGGTAAAGCTCAGTGTGGCCTTTTTGGCGACCAAAGCCCTTAACCTCTGTCACGGTCAAGCCCATCACCCCAACCTCTGCAAGTGCCTCTCGCACTTCATCAAGCTTAAAGGGTTTAATAATTGCACTGATTTCTTTCATGTGATGCCTCTTTACGGATAATATGGACAGGTTTCGGGCGCTCAAAACGCCATTGGAAAACATAACAGCTGCTGAAGGTGATTGTGCCATAAATTTCATACCGTTTAAAGAAAAATCACGGGCTGTTATGTTGCAAAGAATGGATTATCCGCACCACTTAGGTGCAATTGCATTCATTTGGTGAAAAAAATCGCCCATCGACAGCCTGCAATCGCCTTATGCACCTTTCCTGCGCCAATCACACATTGCATATTCAAATTTAGAATATAAAATTTAAAATTAGTATTTTACGAATATATGCCTAAGTCGTATAATGCGACCTCTTTTGTTTTTTCTGATGTGCATTTTTTAAAGACTTTTCATGATTTTTGATCCGTTATACATTGCCTTGGGATTTTTAGTGGGCGTTATCGTTGGCTTGACGGGGGTCGGTGGCGGCTCTCTGATGACCCCCTTGTTAATTTTTGCATTTGGCATCAAACCCTCACTGGCCATTGGCACCGACTTACTGTTTGCCGCCATCACAAAAAGTGTTGGTATTGCCAAGCACCAAAAGCATGGCAACATTGACTGGCGCATTACAGGCTTATTGGCCATGGGCAGCTTGCCCACCGCATGCTTAACATTGTGGTGGTTGCGCAGCGTCAGCTTTGACTCTAGCGAAATCGAACAATATATGAAAAGAACGCTGGGCTACATGCTTTTCTTAACAGCCATTGCGATTTTTTTAACTCAAGTCTTAAGAAAAAAGCGTTTTGAACATCCAGCTGAAATCAAAGCAGATGATTCTGTCAAAAAACGCGAAATATTGACCGTACTTTTAGGTGCAGTGCTTGGATTTTTGGTCACATTCAGCTCCGTCGGCGCAGGTGCGGTCGGCATGGTCGCCTTATACTCTCTGTATAATAAAAGCAGCGCGGTTCGTTTGGTCGGCAGTGACATCGCCCATGCGGTTCCTTTAACTTTAATTGCGGGACTGGGACATGCCAGCTTGGGATCCGTTGACTTTAAACTGTTGCTGGTGCTGTTGGTTGGTTCTATTCCAGGCATCTGGATCGGCAGCCACCTCTCCACCAAAGTATCTGATCGGGTTTTACGCATTTTATTGGCGGTCATTTTGACAGTGTCTGGCTACAAACTCATCTCGTAACTCAGACTCACTTAACACCACACTTTTGCTTTCACATCATTACAATTTTGAGAATACACCATGTATAAATACACTCAACTCGACCAAGCCTTAGTCCAAGAACGCGTCGATCAGTACCGCGACCAATTGACACGCAATTTATCTGGCGAGCTGTCAGACGAAGATTTTCGCCCACTGCGCCTGCAAAATGGCCTGTACATCCAACGTCACGCACCCATGTTGCGTGTTGCCATTCCATATGGTTTGCTGTCATCAGTGCAGTTGCATGCTTTAGCGGAAATAGCGGAAAAATATGACCGTGGTTATGCCCACTTCTCAACCCGCCAAAACATCCAATACAACTGGCCCACCCTTGAGTCTTCAGCCGATATTTTGCAAGACTTGGCGAAAGTCGAAATGCATGCCATCCAAACCTCAGGCAACTGCATCCGCAACATCACCTCCGACCAGTTCGCAGGTGTGGCGGCCGACGAGATCCTTGATCCACGTCCTTATTGCGAAATTTTGCGTCAATGGAGCACTTTCCATCCGGAGTTCGCCCACTTGCCACGTAAATTTAAAATCGCAGTCAGCGCCTCAAAAGAAGACCGCGCTGCGACATCATTTCACGACATCGGTTTATTTATCGTGAAAAACGATGCGGGTGAAATTGGTCTGCGCGTACTCGTGGGTGGTGGATTGGGTCGCACACCGATTGTCGGCTCAGTGATTCGCGAATTCCTGCCTTGGCAACACATGATGAGCTATTGTGAAGCCGTTTTGCGCGTATACAACCGTCACGGCCGCCGCGACAACATGTACAAAGCCCGCATCAAAATTTTGGTCAAAGCCTTGGGCGCAGAAGAGTTTGCCCGCCAAGTGGAAGCTGAATTCAAATACAGCGAAAATGGCCCATCGACGCTCACCGAAGCTGAAATGAACCGCGTTCGCAGTCACTTCACGGATCGCACGTACCCCACTCGCCCAGCAATCGAATTTGACACCAGCGACAAAGCATTCACCCGCTGGCGCGAACGCAATGTCAAAGCACATAAAGTGGAAGGCTACAATGCCGTTGTGTTGTCATTGAAACCCAACAATGTGGCGCCAGGCGATGCCACAACTGAGCAATTGCACTTCGTTGCCGACCTCGCTGAGCAATATAGTTTCGGAGAGATTCGTGTTTCTCATGAACAAAACTTGATTCTCGCCGATGTGGCACAAGAAGATTTGAAAGCCGTATGGGAAGCATTGAAAACTCAAGGTTTGGCTACACCCAACATTGGCTTATTGACCGACATCATTGCCTGCCCAGGCGGTGACTTCTGCGCATTGGCAAACGCCAAATCGATTCCAATCGCCAATGCCATTCAAAACAAATTTGACGACCTCGACTATTTATATGACTTGGGCGACATTCAGCTGAACATTTCAGGTTGCATGAACTCATGCGGTCACCATCACGTCGGTCACATTGGCATTTTGGGCGTGGACAAAGACGGCGACGAATGGTACCAAATTTCATTGGGTGGCTCAGATGGTTCAACCTTAGGTGGCTACAAACCTGCGGTTGCAAAAATCATCGGCCCATCATTCAGTGCGGCTCAAGTACCTGATGTGATTGAAAAAATCATCAACACATACGTCGCTCAACGCACGCCAGGTGAACACTTGATCGAAACGGTGCAACGCATCGGCATTATCCCTTTCAAAGAAGCGGTGTACCCACCCAAAGTGCATTAAAATATAAAACGTTGGATTCAACCATAAGCGTTGAATCCAAGTTGAACCGAACACAGAATTAACTTTAAAAATAGACCGAACACCATGTCAAATCCATTCATTCTGAATCAACAGCTTGCCACCGACGATTGGTCATTGCTGCGCCCAGCAGAAGGCGAAGATGCCGCCCTTTTAAACGTTCCAACAGGCCAAGTCATCGTCCCTTTCGCCACATGGCAAGCCCAAACTGAACTGCACAGCCGCACGGATGTTGGCGTTTGGTTGGACAACACCACAGAGCCCGAAAACATCGCCATTGACTGGACCGCTTTCCCAGTCATTGCTTTGAGTTTTCCAAAATTTACAGACGGCCGCAGCTACTCGATCGCCTACGTGTTACGCAACCGATTGGGCTACAAAAACCAACTGCGTGCAATTGGCGACGTTTTGGTCGATCAAGTGTTCGCCATGACACGCCTTGGCTTTGACGCACTCTCATTGCGCGACGATCAAAAAATTGAATCAGCCCTGCATGCTTTGAAAACGTTCCGCACACCGTACCAAGGCTCAACGGATGACACCCGCCCATTTTTTGTGCGCGAATCCGTATAAGAGGCATCCAATGAGCACCTTAAACGACAAAATTGCAACAACACAACGCACGTTGGCACGCATCGCACAGGACTTTCAACCCGCTGCATTTGCCTCCTCACTGGCCTTAGAAGACATGGTCATCACCGACCTGATTGCCAAAGCGCAACTGCCAATTGAAATTTTCACTTTACAAACAGGCATGCTGCACGCTGAAACAACCCACATGGTCAATGTCATTCAGTCCCACTATGGCTTAACGGTCAGCGAATTCACGCCTGAAGCACAAGATGTGGAAGACTACATTGCAGCACACGGTAAATTTGCATTTTACGAATCCGTTGATTTGCGCAAAGCCTGCTGCCACATCCGTAAGGTCAAACCATTGCAACGCGCCCTCGCAGGCAAGAAAGCATGGCTCACAGGGCAACGCAGTGAGCAATCAATCACGCGAACCGATTTGCAAACACAAGAATTCGATACAGGCAATGGCTTGGAGAAATTCAACCCCATCGCCGACTGGACTTTTGAAGAAGTCAAACAATACATCGCAGACAACGCCGTGCCATACAACCCCTTGCACGACAAAGGCTACCCATCGATTGGCTGTGAACCGTGCACGCGCGCGATTAAGCCCGGTGAAGACATCCGCGCAGGTCGCTGGTGGTGGGAAAATCAAGACTCTAAGGAATGTGGTCTACACGTTTCTGAAGCCCCAGTCACCTTACTGAAACAAATTTAACTTAATTTAGATAGATCACACACCATGACGCAACAATCGATCCAACACTTCAATGAACAATTCAACAGCGCTCACCTCGACTGGCTTGAATCAGAATCCATCCACATCTTGCGTGAATTGGCAGCAGAATGCGAACGCCCTGCATTATTGTTTTCAGGTGGTAAAGACTCGCTCGTCGTCCTCCACCTCGCGCTCAAAGCTTTTCGCCCAAATAAATTACCATTCCCATTGGTGCACATCGACACAGGCCACAACTTCCCTGAAGTCATCGCGTTCCGCGACTACATTGTCGATAAAATTGGCGAAAAACTCATCGTTGGCAGTGTCGAGGATTCAATGAAAAAAGGCACCGTGCGATTGCGCAACCCAGACACCGACAGCCGCAACGCCGCACAAGCCGTCACATTGCTTGAAACCATCGAAGCACACCAATTCGACGCCTGCATCGGCGGCGCACGTCGCGATGAAGAAAAAGCCCGCGCCAAAGAGCGCATTTTCTCCTTCCGCGACGACTTCGGTCAATGGGATCCAAAAGCACAACGCCCAGAACTCTGGAGCCTGTACAACACCCGCGTCCACAAAGGCGAAAACATGCGCGTCTTCCCTATTTCCAACTGGACCGAGATGGACATTTGGCAATACATTTCACGCGAAAACATCGAATTACCGAGCATCTACTTCGCCCACGACCGCGAAGTGTATGAACGCAACGGCTTGATCGTGTCCAACATGCCCATCACGCCGCCACAAACAGATGAAGAGCGCCAAAGTATGAAAATCGAACGCGTGCGCTTCCGCACCGTCGGCGACATGACCTGCACCAGCCCTGTGACTTCAGATGCGGACAACGTCGATAAAATTTTGGAAGAAACCGCTGAAACCACCGTCACAGAACGTGGCGCAACGCGTCTGGACGATCAAACCAGTGAAGCGTCAATGGAAAAACGGAAAAAAGAGGGTTATTTTTAATTGAACAAGTGTAGGGTGTAATAAGCCTCAAGCGCAATGCGCAAAAATCGCTTATTGCGCCCTACTCGCTCAAAATAAAAAGTGCAAAACTATGTGGCAAGCATTAAAAACAATTGGCCATGCAAACCAAAGAAAATTACTCATCGCATTTTCTTTGGTGGGCTTGGAAAATCTATTATTACTAACTTACCCCATGTTGGGCGGGTTTGCAGTAAATGCCGTCATGAAAGGCAATGCGTGGCAGGCCGCCACTTATGCATTTTTTGTATTTGCTATTTGGCTGGTAGGTTCAGCTCGACGCAGCGTGGATACTCGTATATTTGCACGAATTTATAGTGAAATGATTGTCCCAATAATTGTAAAGCAACGAGCGCAAGGGCAAACGCCATCTACGATTTCAGCTCGAGTAACATTATCACGCGAATTTGTGGATTTTTTTGAGATGCACCTACCAACAGCCGTTACATCTATTTTTTCTGTTATCGGTGCAAGTTTGATGTTGTTATTTTTAGAGTTTTGGTCAGGCGTGCTTAGCGCGATCATTCTACTGTTTTTTGCTTTACTATTACCAAGCTTCGCACGTATCAGTAGCAGATTATATTTAGCTCTAAATAATCGTTTGGAGCGGGATTTGGATGTAATCAGCCAATCATCAGAAAATAGGCTGCATAAGCATTACAAATTAGTGGCGCACTTGCGAGTCTTGATTTCTAATCGTGAGGCTTTTGGCTTCCTCATGAATGGTATCACGGTGAGTATATTGTTTGGCTTCACTTTTGTGTGGATGGCAATTAACGGTTATGGTAGCGCAGGACACATTTACTCAGTCACGACGTATCTATGGATGTTTGCAATGAGTTTGGATGACATGCCACATTTGGTAGAAAACTATTCCAATCTAAAAGATATTGCAGAAAGAGTTGAGATTGGCGATGACAAATAACTCGCAATTCGTTTAAATAAAGGCGTATTCGCACTGCCTAATCCACCTAAGTATTGGGCAAAAATTAATTTTAAAATTGAACACATGCACTCAAATTTTGTCGTTCCCGCACAGCTGAGGAATGATTGCTCCACAACAATGTGCCAAGCGCGGTTCTAGTGCGCATGCCCTACCAGCATTGGCTAATGATATTATTTAATAAGGAACCCAACATGACCACCACCCACAACCAAGGATTATTGCGCTTCATCACCGCAGGTTCGGTCGATGACGGTAAATCGACTCTCATCGGGCGTTTGCTGTATGACAGCAAAAGCATTTTTGTTGACCAACTCAGTGCCGTCAGCAAATCCAAACACAACCGCTCGTATGACAACAGCGTGGATTTGTCGTTATTGACCGATGGTTTAGAAGCTGAGCGTGAGCAAGGTATCACCATTGACGTGGCGTATCGCTACTTCGCCACACCGCGCCGCAAATACATCATCGCCGACACACCTGGTCATGAGCAATACACGCGCAACATGGTCACGGGCGCATCAACCGCACACGCAGCGATTATTTTGGTCGATGCGGGTAAAATTGATTTTTCGACTGAAGGTCAAGTTGAATTGTTGACTCAAACCAAACGCCACTCGGCTTTGGTCGCTTTGCTGGGCGTGAAACACGTCATCGTTGCGGTCAACAAAATGGATTTAATCGATTACGACCAAACCAAATACAACCGTATTATTGAAAGTTATGCCTCACTTGCAAAACGTGTGGGCTTGGAGCACTTCATCTCCATTCCTTTATCCGCCCTTAAAGGGGACAACGTGGTGCATGCCTCTGAGGAATTGTCATGGTTTGATGGCGCACCTTTGCTTGAATTGCTCGATACCCTCGAAGTGCCCGATGAATCAAGTCAACCGATGCGCTTCCCCGTGCAACAAGTGGTTCGCCACGATGGCAATAAAATCGATGATTTCCGCGGTTATGCCGGTCGCATCGAATCAGGCACCGTACGTGTCGGTGATGTGGTGACGGTTCAACCTCAAAACCGTGAAACGACCATCACAGGCATTCACACCTTTGATGGCGAGCGCCAAGATGCCTACGCGGGCTTATCAGCCACTCTGAGCATCGCCGACAACATCGACATTTCTCGCGGTGACTGGATCAACATCGCAGCTCAACCCGCGGAAGTCAGCAAAACACGTGCAGCCGACATCTGCTGGTTCTCTGAAGAAACGCTGAACCTGTCACGCAAATATTTAATCAAACATGGCACGCGCACCATCGCCGCACGGATCAATGCGATTGAATACAAACTCGACATTCACGCGCTCGAAGAACACAGCGCCAGCTCCTCGCTCGACATGAATGAGATCGCACGCGTGGGCTTGCAACTGCAACACGCCCTGCCGACCGATGCGTATAAAAATGTGAAAGCAGGCGGCGCATTCATCGTCATCGACGAAGCGACCAATCAGACATTGGCGGCAGGGATGTTTGCATAAGTTTTATCGTGAGTGGGTTGGGCGTTTTTCGCGTAACCCCACTGAACTATTTTAATTCAATTGATGTTGCCTGATGTTTTCAGACCCTTGTCAACATTGGATGCTCTTTTAAGCTCGAAACCTCCTATATGAATCACGGGTCACAGCAAAAATGCCGAACCCGCTCTACGACAACCGACAACCCGACACACTTTAGCCATGCCAAAACAACTCCAACATTTCGATGCTTTCACCGTCAGCGGTTTAAGCATTCGCACTCAAAACAGCGATGAGTCCAACCCCAAAACTGCAAAAATCGGCGCACTCTGGCGTGATTTTTTCGGCCGTGATTTAATGAACAGCATCTCAAATCGCGAACCGAACACCCCCATTTACGGCGTGTACAGCGGTTATGACTCCGACCAAAATGGCTTGTTTGATGTCAATGCAGGTGTGCGTGTCAGTGATCTGCTGGACAATGATGAAACCGATGTTGAAGTCGGCGCAACCACCAATGAGTTCACCAACATAGACATCGAAGCGGGAGAATACATGGCATTCCCCACCACAGGCGACATGCCACAGCGCATCATCGACGGCTGGGGCATGGTCTGGGCACATTTTGAAGGGGAAACCACATACAAACGCCGCTTCACGACTGATTTTGAGCAATACGTTGACAACGACAATGTGGTGATTTACATCGCTGTTGAGAAAAAATGAGCGTCATCAATTTAAGCCAAACCGCCAGCACATTGCCACAAGCTTGGTCTTCAGTGACTTTAGCCAACATCGGCAATACGAATTTTAAAATCTTGCGCATGGATGAGCAAGAATATGCAGCTGAATCTCACTCGCATGCCGAAATTCTCTTGGTTGTTGATGGACAATTGAATTTAGCGATTGACAATCAATCGGTGGTTGTGCGAACGGGCGAAGCCTATATGGTACCCGCCAACACACCGCACTCGGTGGCACATGGCAGTTTTGGCACTTTGCTTATTTTTGACTCAGTTGAACCATAACACTGAAAACTACATTTTGAACACACACACCATCACCTTCGTCGGCGCAGGACCAGGAGCAGCAGACCTCATCACGCTACGCGGTTTAAAAGCATTACAAAAGGCGCAAGTGGTTTTATTCGATGCTTTAATTGATCAAGACTTACTGGCGCATTGCGCCCATGATGCCATTTTGATTGACGTGGGCAAGCGCTGCGCTTCTGGAAAATCGCGTCCACAGCAAGAAACCAATCAGTTGCTGATTGAGTATGGTTTAAAATTCACTCACGTCGTGCGCCTAAAAGGTGGTGATCCATCTATTTTTGGACGGCTGGATGAGGAAATCACAGCGGTCAAATCGGTTGGTTTGTCCTTTGAAGTTGTGCCCGGCATCACGACCGCATTGGCTGCCGCTGCTGCCGCACAAACACCGTTGACCCGCCGTGGGGTGTCCCGCAGCTTAAGGTTGATGACCGCCAGTATTGGCCAAAACCAGCCGCTCAACAACTGGGATGCTCACTTAGAGCCTTCAGAAACCATGGTCTTTTATATGGCTGGACGCCATCTAAAACACATTGGTTTGGCATTATTGGATAAAGGAATCACACCAGAAACACCCGCACTGATTATGCATGGTGTGAGCTGGCCGAGTCAAAGCGAGCAACGCACAACCGTTCAAGCACTGACTCAAATGGATGTCGTTTTAAGTGACGGCCCCTGCGTGTTGCTGGTGGGTTTGGCGCTCGCAGAAAATGAGCCATGAACAAAGCGCTTGCAATGCAAACAGGCTTTGCTCTTTCAGCTTAAGTGATAATTGAATGGCGATAATGAAATGTGAGCCTACACGGGTGCAACTGGCTTTTATTGTTTTTGGATTTGTTTGGGATGTCATGTTGCTTTCCAGCTCACCTTGATCTGACACAAAAAGCAAAGCTGGGCGTTATTTTGAAATCAACCCAACAACGACCCCGCATAGTCAGCCATGGCCTCCAGGACAACAGGACTTTGTCCAACGGCAGGAGCGACCGTTAATTGAACATGCGGATGCGCATCTGTGAAACTTTGAATCAAGGCATCCAAGTCTCGTGCCACGTGGTTGCCAACGCCAAAAAAGAGCGGCACAATGTTGATAGAAACAATGCCTTGACCAGCCAATGTGTTAAGGGACTCAGTCAGTGTGGGTGTCATGAATTCAAGAAAAGCGAGTTCTACTTGAACATTGGGATGTCGCTCTGAAACTTTTTGAGCAATTACATCAAAGGGCATGCGCCATGTATTTTGGCGAGAGCCGTGGGCAAAAAGTACCATTGCGTGCGGATGGGTAGAGTGTGTTGTACAGTTCATGAAGCCATTCTAAAAGGTTTAAATGATGGGCAAAGTTCGACGGTTAAAGTGTTGTCCTATTGTAGCGATTTTTAAGTCATGCTGCAGCGTTGTAAAAACGCCAATCATGCGCAATATAAGGGGTTGGTCGATATGATCCGAACAAATCGTCACAAAATACGTTAAAATACTCGCTTTGTATTTTTTAGTATGATGTCTAAAAGTAAGGCGGAACAGCCACCACGATTCGATCACCCACATTAATCGAATCAATATTTTGTTTTATCGTTGAACTCCTAAATCATCCGAGGCGTTGGCTTGTGAATTCACCTGATTTCACCTCAAAATTCTGTGCGAATTTCGCTCACAATCTTTAATTTTAAACAATCGCAAACTAAAGGTTTACTTTGCGATTAACTGTAAAAGGAACACACACCATGACTCACGTCGTACTCGAAGCTTGCATTCAATGCCGTTACACCGATTGCGTGGACGTTTGCCCTGTGGACTGTTTTAAAAAAGGCCCAAACTTCTTGGTCATCGATCCAGATGAGTGCATTGATTGTGCTGTGTGCATCCCCGAGTGCCCAGTTGAAGCCATCGTACCAGAAGAAGACGTCCCTGCAGATCAACAACACATGATTGCCCTCAATGCTGAACTGACTAAATTGTGGCCAACCATCTCCCGCATGGAAGATGCGATGCCTGAAGCCGATGAATGGGCGAAGAAAACCAATAAATTGCAATATCTGATTAAAGACCCATCATAATTCATCGCCCATGTGCTATGTAAATACCGACTTTGAGTCGGTATTTTTACAGTCAACACCCAAATGCATTGCTCAAGTTAATACAGTACAATAACGCACACCATCTTTTTATAAAGTAACACCCCATGAACGCACCACACCGCATTGCCGTCGAATACGAAAAACCGTCCTCATTCAATGTATGCAGCACCGAACAGGTGTGGGCATCTGTACCAGAAGAACCCAATGCCATAGAGCGTGAAGAATTGATTGCCAAAATCAAAGCGCAATTGATTGAAAAAAATGCGGTGCTCGTTGCCCATTACTACGTTCATCCTGACTTACAAGACCTTGCCGAGGCCACAGGCGGTTTGGTGTCGGATTCTCTTGAAATGGCTCGTTTTGGGCGTGACCATTCAGCGCAGACTTTGGTCGTTGCGGGTGTTCGTTTTATGGGCGAATCCGCCAAAATCTTAAGCCCTGAAAAACGGGTGCTTGTGCCTGAAATGGACGCCAATTGTTCTCTCGATTTGGGTTGCCCAGCAGAAGAATTTTCAAAATTTTGTGATGAGCATCCAGACCGCACGGTGGTTGTGTATGCGAACACCAGTGCAGCCGTTAAAGCGCGTGCCGATTGGATGGTGACATCCAGTATTGCGTTGAAAATTGTTGCCCACTTAAAAGCACAAGGGAAAAAAATCCTTTGGGCGCCTGATCGCCACCTTGGAAACTACATTCAACGTGAAACAGGTGCCGACATGGTCATGTGGCAAGGGGCATGCATTGTGCATGATGAGTTTAAGACCATTGAACTTGAAGCCCTGAAGAAACAGCACCCTTTGGCAAAGGTCTTGGTTCACCCAGAATCACCCGCAGCTGTGGTTGCCCTTGCCGATGCGGTGGGTTCCACTTCAGCCATTTTAAAAGCTGCTCGTGATTTCGATGCCCCTGAATTCATCGTGGCGACAGACAATGGCATGATGCATAAACTGCGTCAGCAAAACCCTCATAAAACATTCATCGAAGCCCCAACCGCAGGCAACTCCGCCACATGTAAAAGCTGCGCACATTGCCCATGGATGGCCATGAATGGTCTGCGCAATGTGTTGGAGGTCTTAGAAAAAGTCGGCACAGGCCACAATGAGATTCATATTGATGAAGCCATCCGTGCTCGAGCCAAGCTGCCGATTGATCGCATGCTTGATTTTGCCCAACAAGCTGGCGTCACCCAACCATCCAGCATTGACAGTCAAGTCAACAAAGGCATTGGCCCTGCATAAGTCTGACTTCATTTCACTTTGAGTAAAAAAACGGGCATTGCCCGTTTTTTTTTATGACCCATCAAATGTGATCCAAAACATAAATTCGGTTTTTGGGGTCACTCAGAATCTCAATGCATGGATTCAACGGTTTCTTCGCACAAAGGTAACCAAACCGTGATTTGTGTCCCCTTGCCCAACTCACTGGACACATCAAGCCAACCGCCATGGCGCTCAACCACTGTTCGGGCCATCACAAAACCAATGCCAAGGCTTTGCGCTGCATCGGGAATGTTGCCCGCATTGCTTTGCCCATCCAGTTGATGTGTTTCTCCAGTCTGTAAGCGACCCAACTGCACATCGGTCATCCCCTGCCCTTGATCAATGATATGACAAGTAAGCCAATTTTCAATTCGTGTTGGTGAGGTCACGGGAATCGGTATTTTTCTGTGGATGTCATTCAGTTCTTCGCGGTGGTGATGCTCAACCACAAATTCAACCGTTGTGTCGGAAACGCTATAACGAACCGCATTGGATAACAAGTTAATCAAAGCTCGAGTGAGTAATGCACCATCCGCTTGAACCCACGACTGCTCGGCGAGCGCACGACCATATTCGTTGATGAGTAAATGTATCCCTTTGGCCTGCGCTTGCGGCCATATTTGCTCAATGACCTCATCCACAACGTTTGCAAAGTTAATTTCATTGAATCGGTATTGACTTGACCGTGCTTTCGACAAGTGGACCAAATCATTGGCCCAGCCAAGGGTGTGATGAACTTTATTTGAAATTCTTTCAAAAAATTCTTGCTCACTTAATCGAGTGGCTTGATGCTGTTGCAATTCCAACAATGACAAAATAGACACCTGCGGTGTGCGTAAATCATGTGATAAGAACTCGAGCAATTCGGCACGCTGTTGCTGAGCCTGTCGTTCTGCCGATAGGTTCATAAAATTAATCAGCCAAATCGTTTCACCCGAATCGAAGGTTTGCCCTCTGTCATGATTACCAAAAACAACATTGGTCAAATGCAACTGAAAAAACTGACCATGTTGTGCTCCATTTAGTTCAAGTCCTTGCAACAACTCCCAACAATGCGGGCTGCCAACAAACTCACTTAAATCCAAATTCGAATCGATTCGTTCCAACAAATCATCCAAATACGTTTCGTTGATGCGGAACAAATCCAAAGCCATTTGATTGCTCATCAATATTTTACCATCGCTGCTCGCCACGACCAACGACGTTGGCAAATGCATCAAACTGTCACCCGTAAACTGATACAGCTGATTAATTTGGCTCATGCCCTGTTCTAATGATCTCGGTAAGAAATGTGAACGTTCGGGGGTAGAGAAAAAATGAGGTAAAGTCCCCAAGTGATTTTGAGCATTCTTCAGCCCACTGTCCACATAAGCCAAGACGACAATTGAGCGGCGCCAACTCCAAACCAAATAAGTCAAAGACAGACCAATAATCCCCGACACAGGCGGTAACCACATCCGTTGAACCCACAGCATATAAGCAACAAACGACATGTACAAAGTCACACACAAAATAAACGTAAGTAAGTAAAACCGCTCCCCCACCCATAAAAACAGCAACATCAGTACAACAAAGGGTGAAACCACATTCAGCTGCTGTAACCAAGGTTGATTCAAGTCATGAATCTGTAAATGATTAAGCAAAGTATCAAGGATATTGGCATGGATTTCGATGCCGGCCACAGTGCCTTTTTCACCAGAAACTGGGGTCACGCGTTGATCTCCCAAACCTTGTGCCGTTGCACCAACAAGCACATATTTGCCTTGCAAAAAATTTGCGGGCACCTGATGATTTAAAATACTCCAATAAGGTAAGGTGGTGTAACGACCTTTGGGTACATTAAATGGAATACGAAACAAAGCATCAGGCTCATCCAGCTCATCATTCACGTCATCATTCCCCGTGAGCAAGCGCGTCAAAACAGGCCATGATGTGCCATTTTTATCTTTAATGTTAAAAGCCGTTTGACGCACAACCCCATCAGGATCTGGGTTTTGAACGATGTGCCCCAATAAAGCATGGCGGGCGACAGAATCAACCGGCATCGTCACATCCGTCGGCTCTCCAGCATAAGAAATAAGCAATACGGGTGCCGCGATGCGATCAAATTGCCCCATGGCCTCCCCCAACTGTACATCATCCAGAGGATTGACCGATGGCTCAAGTGTTAACACATCAAATAGAACCGCTTTGGGTTCATATTGTTTGAGTTGGTGTAAGAAATCAGCATGCGTTTGTCGAGACCAAGGCCATATGCCCAGCATGCGCAGGCTTGAATCATCAATGCCTACAATGACAATGCGCGGGTCAGCCTCTCTTTCACTAAAGGTCAGCAAACGATCATAGGTATAATTGTTGGTCATGCCAACGATGTCCGTCTTACTCAGTGTAATTAAAACGACTGTCAAAGACAACAGGACAACTCCCCATTCCATTAAAAAATGTTGGAGGAAACGCTTTGAATGTGATGTATTGGCTGGCTTAACAGCACCATCGGTACGCATCATTATGAATCACCCGATAAAACCAAGTCTGTATGCAAAGCAATGCCGTGCTTAAGGCTCAAAACGATTGGAGTTAATTTGCTTATTATGTACTTTTAGGAAAAAACGAATATCTGTTTGTCCTTCGATGCCAGTTGAATCAATTGCGCTTGAACGCACATAGTAAAACCCATTGGTAAGGTTTTTATCAGGCATTGTTACGGTAGGCTCCGTATTTAAAGCCTCTTGTTTGATGTCAATGAAATCTGCATCTTTAGCAATCTGAACATGATATGCCGCAGCTTGATCAACTCGAGACAAATTAAACACCACCTCTTCCCCATGTTGAGCCTGATCTAAATCAAAAAATGCAGGTGCGGGCAAAAGAGAGGTCTTCACAGAGCCTGAATCCAAGCGCTCAACATTAAGTCCTTGTCCAGCCTCAAGCACCACAGGCGCTCGACATATTTGACGTGAACGAACCCACAACGTTCCATCTTCAACACTTGCTTTGGTTTGATGAGATTCGACAGAATGAGACACTAAAAAATGAGTCCCTCGCACACCCACGATTGCATTGGGCACTTGGATTTCAAATGTATTTTTTAATGATTTTTCATGTTTGGGTACGTAACTCTCCACTCGGCCATGCATCAAAATAAACCGTGCCACTTTGTCATTTTGACTCAAAGCAATGCGAGAGTTGGAGGGTAAAACACTGATCACCCCATCACCAAGCTCTAAACTGATAAAGCTCTGTTCAAAAGTCTCTACAACATCCCCCAATTCGAGCGTCGAACCAACCGACAAAGGCTGAGGCTGTACAAGAGTCACACCTTGTCGCTCTAACAAGAATACCTGCCCTTGCAGTTTTAGAACAGTTGCAGGGTATAAGGATGCCTTTGCAACAACAGTACGTGTACTGAGTTTCGATTTCAGCCCATTCGAATGCCCCCCATTGGAACGCACCTTCCGCTGTGCGATGACATGCTGTTTAACTGATTTTAAAACCACGGAGGGTGCGACAGAAACATCACAATTAAGCTCTTGGGCAAATATGGGATTAACAATCAAACCTGTACACACGCAAAAAACGGCAACAATTGACCGGATGGCCATCTTCTTGTGCCACATGTTTAGTGTAAGTAAAGAATGTTGTTGAAACCGTTGTGTCATTTTCTACTTTTAATGTTTAGTGTCAGGCAAAAACACCCATCAAATAGCGCGTGGGCCGGCCACGTCGAGTCGATAACCAAAACCATATACTGTTCTCAATACAAAACCATTTTCAGCCGTTAAATTCAATGAATGCCGCAAACGGTAAATATGCGTATCTAAAGCCCTGCTACTTGGATTGTTCGTGCGTTTCCACACAGTCTCAAAAATGGCTTCACGCGATACAGGTTTACCTAAGTTTCTAAAAAACAACAAAGCTAAGCTAAATTCTCGCTCCGTCAAGTCAATCACTTCACCTTTGCATGTCACCGTTTGTTCAAATTGATTAAATTCGTAGTCATTAATCTTGATTACGACATCAAGTGAATCTTTCTCAAGAGACAACATTGAGTTCTTTGCATTTTTTTCGACACCCAGCTCGTGAGATGTTTTATTTGCACGAATCAAACGCTGAACCCTAGCCACCAATTCACGAGGGCGAAAAGGCTTGGTCACATAGTCATCTGCACCAGCATTAAGTCCTGCGATCATTTCATCTTCAGAACGCAAACTGGTTAACATAATGATCGAAGTATAAGCATGATTTTGTTTTTGACCGTATTGACGTACCCATTGCAAAATCACATCACCACTCATGTCAGTAACACGTCGGTCGAGAATAAGGCAATCAAAGTATTCTGTTTTTAATGCTTGGAGTAAAGCCAAACCACTTGTAAAAGCACGGTATTCAACGGGTTCATCCCAAAAGTTTTCTCCTCCAAACAGTGCTTGTTCAGCCATTTGGAGTTGGGTTATGTCATCTTCTAGAATAGCAATTTTCATGTGTCCACCAGTATTAATTATTATTTAAACCAAAAACATACAGTAAGATATATATTTTTATATTTAACGCAGCTACAGTATTGCTTTAAACTATCCAAGTACCAATGTAAAACACCTAAAAAATATATTTATAGCTGTTTTTAGTATAAAGACAGTTGAATTATAAAGATATTGTAAAAGTAAAACAATACAGATCCGTACTTCTGTAGGGGAATTAAAAAACATTAATAAAACCTGCGCATATTTCCAACCTTAACACAAGTAGATTTACTTTGCAGACCACTGTTGATTAAAATACTTATATCTACAAAAACGTTTCATATGGTTTTTGCCATCAGCACAAACAAAAAATACTTATTCATAGAAAAGCTTCACAAAAATGAAAATTTATGAGCTCTGTTCAATCAAAAACAATTGCAATTTATCAATAGAACAAGAAATTCTGCCAATCATTAAGACTGTCTTTCAAATTAAAAAACATGCATCAACAATTCAAGGTCGATGCATGTTCATGAATAACTGCATGTGTTGATAGCAACCATCCAATCCCATTAAATATCGCCATTAACGCTCACCTCGATCCGACGATTGGGCATCAAGCAAGCCACAACAGCTGGAGATTTTGAACCTGGGCAGCTCACAACAGGCTTATTTGAGCCCGCTCCCGATGTCTGGATCAAAGAACCATCAATGCCTTGTGAAATCAAATATTGCTTCACTGTGTTGGCACGCGCAAGGGATAAAGCCTGATTAGAACTAACTGAACCGATTCTATCTGTATAACCCGTAATAGAAATTGAGCGAGTAGTCTTATAGCCCGTCTTAATTTGACCTGCTAAGTTATGCAAATTTTCTCTGCCCGTTTGTTGTAAATCATTAAAACCTGACTTACCGAATGCAAATAAACCATCTGAGCTCAGCACCAAAGGGTGCGATTGATTAAGAACGGGGTGTTTTTCCTCAAGGAATGCTGCGCACTGATTTTCTTTCCAAGCCGTTTTATCAACACGTGTGTGCTTCTCATCAAAATGCACTTGATATTGGCATGTCACATATTCATCTGCATTACCCGTATAAAAATTAAATGCATAATTCCACACATTTGGACCACCAATGCCTTCATTAAAATGAGGATTACCAATTTCTAAAGCCACTTGATCCTTATCCATACCAGATCGAATCCGTCTAATGTGATCGGGCCCTGTAAAATCGCCTGTTTTCAACCATGAGTCTTTTAACTCGGGAAAAATCATGCTGTTTGTGCTGTCATTTGCTGATGCAAAAGAACCGAGAGACAGAAACGCCACAGTGCTTAACATTTTTACTGCAAATTTTTTAGTTTTCATATTCATTGTCCTTGTTCAAGTTGGGTATTTGGGTGAGGTATAACTCGATACCTCACCCTTTCAATCTTAATCAATAATACCCGTCACACCAATACGAGCACTCACACCACCTTTAGCGGACCCAGATACGCCACCTGACAACGACCAACGGCCATTATCCGCGGTCTTACGCAAAGACACACCAAATGCCGTTTGCCCACCGCTGTAACCAAAACCTGCATAATAAGTCAGTTTGTGCGGAATATAAGGTGCTGCTTCTAAAGCCAAAGCACTGGCAACACGTGCGGACAATTTATCACCCAAATTGTTAATGTTGTTGTTGATATTGACCTCAAGACCTTTCAACTGATTCACATTCACGGCATCAGTGCCATTCACACCAGCCGCCACATTGGTGATGCGTCTCTCATTGCCCACTGAACCAACCGATACTGTATTGGCCTCATCCGCCACAGAATTCGACCCCAAAGCCACCGAGTTGGCAGCTGAAGCTGTCGCACTCGTACCCATTGCCAACGAATTGGTCGCATTGGTCGTTGTCACAGCCCCATTGCCCATCGCGGTTGAGTTATCGCCATTGGCTACAGAATTTGGACCGATAGCGATCGAGTTATTGCCATTGGCCTGTGCACCCGCCTCAGTTGAGTTCGCTTGGAAGTACTTTGTACCTACGCTATTGATGACATTGACCGTCGTCGATAAAGAAGATACTGAAGTCGACAACGAAGCCACCGCGCTGTTGGTCGTGCTAAAGCCCGTCGAAGTCAAAGTCGACAACGAAGCCACCGCACTGTTGGTCGTACTCAAACCTGTTGAAGTCAAAGTCGACAACGAAGCCACCGCACTGTTGGTCGTGCTAAAACCCGTCGAAGTCAAAGTCGACAACGAAGCCACCGCGCTGTTGGTCGTGCTAAAGCCCGTCGAAGTCAAAGTCGACAACGAAGCCACCGCGCTGTTGGTCGTGCTAAAGCCCGTTGAAGTCAAAGTGGACAACGAAGCAATCGCACTGCCTGAGCTACTAAATGACGATGAAATCGAAGCAATTGCACTACCCAACGTACTCAACCCTGTCGATGTTGATGTTGACAATGAAGCCACTGTTGAGTCCACTGTACTGAAACCAGCTGAAGTCGATGTTGACAACGAAGCGATTGAGCTGCCTGTCACTGTTGACAACGATGCCACTGTTGAATCCACTGTGCTGAAACCAGCTGAAGTCGATGTTGACAATGAAGCGATCGAGCTGCCTGTCACTGTCGACAACGAAGCTACTGTTGAGTCAAGCGTGCTGAAACCAGCCGAAGTCGAAGTTGACAACGATGCGATCGAGCTGCCTGTCACTGTTGACAACGATGCCACTGTTGAGTCTACTGTACTGAAACCAGCCGAAGTCGATGTTGACAACGAAGCCACTGTTGAATCCACTGTACTGAAGCCAGCCGAAGTCGATGTTGACAACGAAGCGATTGAGCTACCTGTCACTGTTGACAACGAAGCCACTGTTGAGTCAAGCGTACTGAAGCCAGCCGATGTCGACGTTGACAACGAAGCGATTGAGCTGCCTGTCGCTGTTGACAACGACGCCACTGTTGAGTCAAGCGTACTGAAGCCAGCCGAAGTCGATGTTGACAACGAAGCCACTGTCGAATCCACCGTACTGAAACCAGCTGAAGTCGACGTTGACAATGAAGCGATTGAGCTGCCTGTCGCTGTTGACAACGAAGCCACTGTTGAATCCACTGTACTGAATCCAGCCGAAGTCGAAGTTGACAACGAAGCCACCGCACTGTTCGTCGAGCTAAAGCCCGTCGATGTTGACGTTGACAACGAAGCCACTGTTGAATCCACTGTGCTGAAGCCAGCTGAAGTCGATGTTGACAACGATGCCACTGTTGAATCCACTGTGCTGAAACCAGCTGAAGTCGAAGTTGACAACGAAGCCACTGTTGAATCAACCGTGCTGAAACCAGCCGAAGTCGATGTTGACAACGATGCGATCGAGCTGCCTGTTACTGTTGACAATGAAGCCACTGTTGAATCCACTGTGCTGAAGCCAGCTGAAGTCGAGGTTGACAACGAAGCTACTGTCGAATCCACCGTACTGAAACCAGCCGAAGTCGATGTTGACAACGAAGCCACTGTTGAGTCCACTGTACTGAAACCAGCTGAAGTCGAAGTTGACAACGATGCGATTGAACTGCCTGTCGCTGTTGATAACGAAGCCACTGTTGAGTCCACTGTGCTGAAGCCAGCCGAAGTCGACGTTGACAACGAAGCGATTGAGCTGCCTGTCACTGTTGACAACGATGCCACTGTTGAATCCACTGTGCTGAAACCAGCTGAAGTCGAAGTTGACAACGAAGCCACTGTTGAATCAACCGTGCTGAAACCAGCCGAAGTCGATGTTGACAACGAAGCAATTGAGCTGCCTGTCACTGTTGACAACGATGCCACTGTTGAGTCTACTGTACTGAAACCAGCCGAAGTCGAAGTTGACAACGAGGCCACTGTTGAGTCCACTGTACTGAAGCCAGTCGAAGTTGACGTCGACAACGAAGCCACTGTTGAATCAACCGTGCTGAAACCAGTTGAAGTCGCTGTGGACAACGAAGCAATCGTGCTATTGGCAGTGCTCAAGACAGTCGATGATGCCGTTGAAGCAGCCGTTGACAATGATGCAATCGAACTATCGACTGTACTGAAACCAGTTGAAGTCGATGTTGACAACGAAGCCACTGTTGAGTCTACTGTACTGAAGCCTGTCGAAGTTGACGTCGACAACGAAGCCACTGTTGAATCAACCGTGCTGAAACCAGTTGAAGTCGATGTGGACAACGAAGCAATCGTGCTGTTGGCTGTGCTCAAGACAGTCGATGATGCCGTTGAAGCAGCCGTTGACAATGATGCAATCGAGCTGTCGACTGTACTGAAACCAGTTGAAGTCGATGTTGACAACGAAGCCACTGTTGAATCAACCGTGCTGAAACCAGTTGAAGTCGCTGTGGACAACGAAGCAATCGTGCTATTGGCAGTGCTCAAGACAGTCGATGATGCCGTTGAAGCAGCTGTTGACAATGATGCGATCGAGCTGTCGACTGTACTGAAGCCAGTCGAAGTCGCTGTGGACAACGAAGCAATCGTGCTGTTGGCAGTGCTCAAGACAGTCGATGATGCCGTTGAAGCAGCCGTTGACAATGATGCAATCGAGCTGTCGACTGTACTGAAACCAGTTGAAGTCGATGTTGACAACGAAGCCACTGTCGAGTCCACTGTACTGAAACCAGTTGAAGTCGCTGTGGACAACGAAGCAATCGTGCTATTGGCAGTGCTCAAGACAGTCGATGATGCCGTTGAAGCAGCTGTTGACAATGATGCAATCGAGCTGTCGACTGTACTGAAGCCAGTCGAAGTCGCTGTGGACAACGAAGCAATCGTGCTATTGGCAGTGCTCAAGACAGTCGATGATGCCGTTGAAGCAGCCGTTGACAATGATGCGATCGAACTGTCGACTGTACTGAAACCAGTTGAAGTCGATGTGGACAACGAAGCCACTGTTGAGTCTACTGTACTGAAGCCTGTCGAAGTTGACGTCGACAACGAAGCCACTGTTGAATCAACCGTGCTGAAACCAGTTGAAGTCGCTGTGGACAACGAAGCAATCGTGCTATTGGCAGTGCTCAAGACAGTCGATGATGCCGTTGAAGCAGCCGTTGACAATGATGCAATCGAACTATCGACTGTACTGAAACCAGTTGAAGTCGATGTTGACAACGAAGCCACTGTTGAGTCTACTGTACTGAAGCCTGTCGAAGTTGACGTCGACAACGAAGCCACTGTTGAATCAACCGTGCTGAAACCAGTTGAAGTCGCTGTGGACAACGAAGCAATCGTGCTGTTGGCAGTGCTCAAGACAGTCGATGATGCCGTTGAAGCAGCCGTTGACAATGATGCAATCGAACTATCGACTGTACTGAAACCAGTTGAAGTCGATGTTGACAACGAAGCCACTGTTGAATCAACCGTGCTGAAGCCAGTTGAAGTCGCTGTGGACAACGAAGCAATCGTGCTGTTGGCGGTGCTCAAAACAGTCGATGATGCCGTTGAAGCAGCCGTTGACAATGATGCGATCGAGCTGTCGACTGTACTGAAGCCAGTTGAAGTCGATGTTGACAACGAAGCCACTGTTGAGTCTACTGTACTGAAGCCTGTCGAAGTTGACGTCGACAACGAAGCCACTGTTGAATCAACCGTGCTGAAACCAGTTGAAGTCGCTGTGGACAACGAAGCAATCGTGCTATTGGCGGTGCTCAAGACAGTCGATGATGCCGTTGAAGCAGCCGTTGACAATGATGCAATCGAGCTGTCGACTGTACTGAAACCAGTTGAAGTCGATGTGGACAACGAAGCCACTGTTGAATCTACTGTACTGAAGCCTGTCGAAGTTGAAGTCGACAACGAAGCCACTGTTGAATCAACCGTGCTGAAACCAGTTGAAGTCGCTGTGGACAACGAAGCCACTGTTGAATCAACCGTGCTGAAACCAGTTGAAGTCGCTGTGGACAACGAAGCAATCGTGCTATTGGCGGTGCTCAAGACAGTCGATGATGCCGTTGAAGCGGCTGTCGACAATGATGCAATCGAACTGCCTGTCACTGTTGACAACGAAGCCACTGTTGAATCAACTGTACTAAAACCAGTTGACGTCGATGTGGACAACGATGCAATCGTGCTGTTGGCTGTGCTCAAGATGGTCGATGATGCCGTTGAAGCGGCTGTCGACAATGATGCAATCGAACTGCCTGTCAATGTTGACAACGAAGCCACTGTTGAATCAACCGTGCTGAAACCAGTTGACGTCGAAGTAGACAACGAAGCAATCGTGCTGTTGGCTGTGCTCAAGACCGTCGATGATGCCGTTGAAGCGGCTGTCGACAATGATGCAATCGAGCTGCCTGTCAATGTTGACAACGAAGCCACTGTTGAATCAACTGTACTGAAACCAGTTGACGTCGATGTGGACAACGAGGCAATCGTGCTGTTGGCTGTGCTCAAGATGGTCGATGATGCCGTTGAAGCGGCTGTCGACAATGATGCAATCGAACTGCCTGTCAATGTTGACAACGAAGCCACTGTTGAATCAACTGTACTGAAACCAGTTGAAGTCGAAGTAGACAACGAAGCGATCGAGCTGCCTGTCACTGTTGACAACGAAGCCACTGTTGAATCAACCGTGCTGAAACCAGTTGACGTCGAAGTAGACAACGAAGCAATCGTGCTGTTGGCTGTGCTCAAGACCGTCGATGATGCCGTTGAAGCGGCTGTCGACAATGATGCAATCGAGCTGCCTGTCAATGTTGACAACGAAGCCACTGTTGAATCAACCGTGCTAAAACCAGTCGAAGTCAATGTAGACAACGAGGCAATCGTGCTGTTGGCTGTGCTCAGGATCGTCGATGACACTGTTGAAACTGCTGTTGACAACGATGCAATTGAACTACCCGTCACTGTTGACAGCGATGCGATTGTTGAATTAACTGCACTCAATCCCGCTGAGGTCGAGGTTGACAACGAAGCAACTGAGCTACCTACTGCCGTTGACAACGAGGCAACGGCTGAACCAACAGCACTTAATCCTGTTGATGTCACAGTTGACAACGAGGCAACAGAACTGCCTGTCACTGTTGACAGTGATGCAACGGCTGAACCAACAGCACTTAATCCTGTTGAGGTTGAGGTTGACAACGAGGCAACAGAACTGCCTGCCGCGGTTGACAACGATGCAATGGCCGAACCAACAGCACTCAATCCTGTTGATGTCACTGTTGACAATGAGGCAACAGAACTGCCTGTCGCTGTTGACAGTGATGCAACGGCTGAACCCACAGCACTCAATCCTGTTGACGTCACAGTTGACAACGAGGCGACCGAGCTACCTGTTGCTGTTGACAATGATGCAATGGCTGAACCCACAGTACTCAATCCTGTTGACGTTACAGTTGATAACGAGGCGACCGAGCTGCCTGTTGCTGTTGACAATGAGGCAACGGCACTATTCGTCGAACTCAAACCAGTTGATGTCGACGTTGATAATGATGCAATTGCGCTTCGATCAGAACTGATGCTTGTTGAAGTCGCAGTCGACAACGAGGCTATTGTTGAGTTAACTGCGCTGAAACCTGTTGAAGTCAATGTTGACAAGGATGCAACTGAGCTACCCACTGACGTTGACAACGATGCCACTGCACTGTTGGTTACGCTCAAGCCTGTTGAAACGGCTGCTGATAAGGATGCTACAGCACTGCCCGATGCGGTCGACAACGATGCTACCGCGCTGTTGGTTGTGCTTAAGCTTGTCGAAGTTGAAGTCGACAGTGATGCAATAGAGCTCTGCGTGACACTCAAGCCTGCATACAATTCCGACCCATTAATTGCATCTGTTGACGTTGCACTGATTTGACCAGCCGCGACGTTGGTAATTTGACGTTGAAACGATCCCACCTCACCCACAGACACGACTGAGGTTGGGCTCGTACCTGCAAAACCACCATAAGTAATCGTACCTACAGTACCAGAGCTTGTTGGATTCGCCGCCGCAGTGGTTGAACCTGCACCCAATGCCACATCACCAGCACTGGTGCCCGCAACCGATCCTGTACCCAAAGCCAATGCGTTGTTCATACTGGCGGTAGCACCAGTGCCAAAGGCTGTCGCGTTAGTACCAGAAGCTGTCGCAACCGCACCGAATGCGTTAGCATAGTTACCAGATGCAAGAGCATATATACCTTGGGCAATAGAACCATTCCCTTTAGACTGAGCATGAGCACCCAACGCCATACTTCCCAAACCTGATGCTACCGTATCTATATAAATACTCGGCAAGGTGAGGCTTCCACCCGGGAAAGTTATGACAGACCCATCTAAGCCCGTAGTACGAGTATCATCGCCACCAATTCCAATCGATGCATAGCCTGATGCCGTTGTATTGCCACCAATGGCAATAGATTGGTCACCAATGGACGAAGCACCATCGCCCGCGTTATTTCCGCCACCAATTGCTACCGACTGTGAACCTTGAGCATTAGAATTAACACCCACCGCGACTGTGTTATTCGCGGTAGCTGTTGCAGAGCGACCAATTGCAACGCCATTGGGACCAGTTCCTATCGCATTTGAACCAAGAACAGTAGAAGTACCCACTCCCGTTGAGGTTCCATTATCTAAAGCAGTGACATCAGCTCCAATCAAAATTTGTGCTTGGGCTGCACTACCCACAAACAGACTTGTTAAAACACCAGCAGCTGCGACAACTGTTGCAACTGTATTGTTTTTCCCTTTAGCTTGAGTAATTTCTGAAACTGCGACCCAAGCACCTGTTAACTTATTAAATATGCTTCTATATGACTTATTCATATCAATTTCCTTATCTGCTGTTCATACTAAATTACACGTCATAACAACACTTATTGCATTTCAAACAATAAATGCAAAATATATAAAATAGAAAATACACTTAAAAGCGTTATGTACACTGTTAAAATTTTTACATATTTAAAATATAAAAACGAAACTGGGCAATACTAACACTGTGAATAAATATCTAAAATAGGCAGATAGGGGTCAATCAATTTTATTGAAAAAAAGAGTAAATTTTCGATACTTCCTTGAGCTTTATTGAGTTTTAAGATGAAAAACTAATACACTTTACGAAACCTAGAACAATTCAATGAAATTCTCAAAATGGTCAATAAATAGGCTTACGTATAACAACCATATTACTACTTTGTTATTTATTTTCAACGTAAATTTATTATTTCGTTATTAAAACAACATAATTATTGAGGGTCATGATTTTCGTTTTTTTAAATCTTATATTTGATACGATTATGATGAGTACAAGAACTAAAAGTTAAACGCAACCTCTTATGACATTGAAGCCACGGTCAAACACTTTTTATACCGACTGTTCACACCATTGGCATACCATTCGGTGGTCAAAGTGCGTGTGATTTTTTCACTTATTAATGTGATTTTGGGCATCGCTGCGGGGATGGGTTGTAAGCCTCGCGCTGCCATCAATTGTAGAACCGTCGTATAAGTGTTGGACTGTTCGAATTCAATCGATTTTTCACGACTGAGGTCATCAATGATGGTTTGGGGCTTGATGTTTTTTGCTGATTTGGCAAAAAGTTTGGTGATGATCGCTTGAGTTTGCGATGGTTTTACGAGACCATCATTGCTGATGCTGTTATGAGACAACAAATCACCATCGGGCGTGATCTTGGCGCCTGTCAGCTTATTCAACATCATCTGAAATCCTGCATTGCGGCTGGCATAGTGCCCTGCGTTGTAATCGGCAAATCGGTAAATGATGTTGTCATAGCGGGCGGGATAGTACAGTAAATGCGCTGTACCGTAAAAAACACCACCCGCACGAGTGTATAAGGTGTCGCGCATGTCCGACGTGGGTTTGCCAACCACCTGCGCCAGTTTGCGAGCGTAATTGATGGACACTTGCATGGACCCCACTGTTGAAATCAACTCATCCACACCTTTGCCAAAACGATCAAGGATGATGCCTGTAAATTTTGCTTCGGTAAACGCTTCATACCACTGCGCCAGATCACGCTCCGTTTTTATTTTTTTAATCGCATCACGAAAAGTAACTGGGGAACCTGCGGCCATGGGTTGATTGAGCCGCACCTCCAATGCGGCAAACATGACAAGGTTTTCTTCCATTTTATCAATTTTTTTGTTCAACAATGCCGCCAAACCAGGTACAACGGGGTCTTCTTTAAAGCCACTTTCTTGCTCGATCACGGCCATCACGGCACACACATTTTCATTGGAACGAGGCAATTTGAGCTCATCGATGGCCGAAAAAATATCTTTAACCCACGCGGTTGGATCATTCACTGATCGCCCACTTTGTTGAATGTATTTCACAAAAACCGTTTCAGGCGCGACTATACTGGGTGCGCTTGTGGGCAAGCTGGGTGTCTGCTGTGGACACGCCGTCAATAAAAGAATTGCGCTTAAGCCGTATGCGAAACGACGAGTTGCTTGAAAGGGAGAAGATGTCTTGTTCAAATGCATGATAAAAATGAGGGGCTTAAAAAGTGTACTCATTCAAAGGCTTACGACACACAAGCCCGAGCACTCGTCATTATAAGGCATTATGTTTCAGGGCTCCGAACCAATCCTGTTATAAAATCAGCCGCAAATCAGCCACTTGTGAAAACTCGGCACAATCAATCAAGCTGCATTGAAGCTAAAAAGGTGAGGAAGATCAAAAGTCTCATGGCTCCCACACTCATCTAGCGGTTCCCGCATCCAATGAACGATGAGCGGGCTCAGGCGGTCAAAAAGACCTGCTGATGCTCACTTGAAAGGTATAATGCGACATTCCCACCCCATACCAATCGATTGAAAGACCCTAACCATGCAACTTAAACCTCCAAACACCGCAGCACTGGCCATGCTCATCGTTGGATTGTCGTCGCTTGTGCTTTGGTATGCTTTACAATCAACAGCAGACACCGATGCTTCATGGCAAACCTTTGCCCAGAAATTGGCTTTATTACTGATGGGTGGTTTGCTCACCATTGTGGGCTTAAACCTAACATGGTCATCCATGAAACCACCTTCAGACAAAGACAAACCATCGAAGTCCACCTGAAACTTCATGTTCTATTATTCAGCACTTGTTAAGTGATCCATCATCTTTCACCGTATTCATATTGCTGGCCTTCATCCAGCCATTAAGAATGCTTCTTTTATTCTTTTAAATAGGATTTTATGTTCAGTTACCGTCACGCCTTTCATGCGGGCAATCATGCCGATGTGCTTAAGCACATGATTGTATTACAGATTTGCCAATACATGACTCAAAAGGAAAAGCCACTCACCTACATCGACACCCATGCAGGTGTGGGCATGTATCAACTCACCAACCCGATGGCGCAAAAAAGTGGTGAGGCAGAAACAGGTATTTTAAAGTTACTCCCGCTGTGGGCGAATAAAAATGCCCTGCCAAAATTGCTGCACGACTACTTAAAGCACATTGTTGATTTGAATCAAAAATACGCCCACGCACAACCCTTGGAAGCCAAGCTTTACCCAGGTTCGCCCTATGTCGCCTCACAACATCTACGCGAAGTGGATCGTTTACGCATTTTTGAGCTGCACCCGACCGACATGCGTTTATTGGACGACAACCTGAATCACATCAACCTTGCAGACTCCCGTGACGACAAACGCGTGCTGTTTAAAACAGTCGATGGCTTCGTCGGCCTCAAAGCCAACATCCCCCCCACATCACGCCGTGGTTTCGTGCTCATCGACCCATCTTATGAAATCAAAGACGACTATGCCAAAGTCGCCAAAGCCATCAAAGATGCCATGATTCGATTCCCCACAGGGACTTATGCGGTGTGGTATCCCATTTTGGCACGCCAAGAATCAACCAACTTACCAATTCAACTCGAACGCATCGCCAATGAAGCGGGCGTCAAATGGTTGCATGCCACACTGGCCGTGGACAAAGTACTGCCCACCCACGCAGCGGGTGGCTTACAAGCCTCTGGCATGTTTGTCATCAATCCCCCTTACACATTGATCGATGATTTAAAAGCCAGTTTACCGCTGGTCGCACAAACATTAAAAACCAGCTCAGTGGGTGGGTTTGAACTGTTTGCGTCAAAGGGTTAAGGGCTGGATTTGAACTGAGCTGTCCTAGGGTTTGGTTCTAACTTACAATCTCTTCATTGAAAGAGGCCATACCAAACACACCATGATTAAATATCCATGGCTTTCATCTTAAAAACACAGCCCAGCAAATCTGCTGGGCTGTGTTTTTATTGCGGTTTGAATTCAAATAAATTTTAAATCAATTTTAAATGGGCTTCAAATGAATTGCACATCAATTACATTTGCACGCCATCGGCCACTTTACTGAAGTCATCGATTTGATCGAAGTTCATGTATTTGTAAATGTCTTTGCTTGCGGCATCGAGCACACCGATGTCGGCCAAATACTCTTCACGCGTTGGGATTTTACCCATTTTCGAGCACACGGCAGCCAACTCGGCTGAACCCAAGTAGACGAATGAGTTTTTACCCAAACGGTTCGGGAAGTTACGGGTTGAAGTCGAGAACACGGTTGCGCCCTCTTTCACTTGTGCTTGGTTACCCATGCACAATGAGCAACCTGGCATTTCCATGCGTGCGCCTGCTGAACCGAGCACGCCGTAATGGCCTTCTTCCGTCAATTGTTTGGCATCCATTTTCGTCGGTGGCGCGACCCACAACTTCACGGGGATGTCACGTTTGCCTTCGAGCAATTTAGATGCCGCGCGGAAGTGACCAATGTTGGTCATGCATGAACCGATAAAGACTTCATCAATTTTCGCACCAGCGACTTCAGCCAATGTTTTTACATCATCTGGATCGTTCGGGCACGCCACGATCGGTTCGTGAATGTCGGCCAAATCGATTTCAATCACGGCTGCGTATTCGGCATCGTCATCGCCTTTGAGCAATTCTGGGTTGGCCAACCATGCTTCCATTGCTTTGATGCGGCGAGCGAGTGAACGTGGATCTTCGTAGCCGTTAGCAATCATCCATTTCATCAAAGTAATGTTTGATGTCATGTATTCCATGATCGGCTCTTTGTTCAAATGCACTGTGCAACCTGCGGCTGAACGCTCAGCGGATGCATCGGACAATTCAAACGCTTGTTCCACTTTCAAATCAGGCAAGCCTTCGATTTCAAGGATGCGACCAGAGAAGACATTCACTTTGCCTTGTTTCGCTACGGTCAATAAACCTGCGTTAATCGCATACAAAGGAATCGCGTTGACCAAATCACGCAAAGTCACGCCTGGATTCATTTTGCCTTTGAAACGCACCAAAACCGATTCAGGCATGTCAAGTGGCATCACGCCTGTGGCTGCGGCAAACGCGACCAAACCAGAACCTGCTGGGAATGAAATACCGATCGGGAAACGGGTGTGCGAGTCGCCGCCTGTACCCACCGTGTCAGGCAACAACAAACGGTTCAACCATGAGTGGATCACGCCATCACCTGGGCGCAAAGAAATCCCGCCGCGCGTGCTGATGAAGTTCGGCAATTCGTGGTGCATTTTCACGTCCACTGGTTTCGGATACGCTGCGGTGTGGCAGAACGATTGCATCACGAGGTCAGCCGAGAAGCCCAAGCACGCCAAGTCTTTCAACTCGTCACGCGTCATTGGACCTGTGGTGTCTTGTGAGCCCACTGATGTCATGCGGGGTTCGCAATATGTATTCGGACGCACGCCCTTGCCTTCAGGCAAGCCACATGCACGACCGACCATTTTTTGCGCCAATGAGAAACCTTTGCCTGAATCAACTGGGCTGGTGGGCAAACGGAACAAAGTGGATGCAGGTAAACCCAAAGATTCGCGCGCTTTCGCCGTCAAACCACGGCCAATGATCAATGGAATACGGCCGCCCGCACGCACTTCGTCGAACAACACATCGGATTTAACGGTGAATTCAGAGATGACTTCACCGTTTTTCAAGGCTTTGCCTTCATAAGGACGCAATTCAACCACGTCGCCCATGTTCATGCTTGACACGTCGAGTTCGATCGGCAACGCGCCTGCATCTTCCATTGTGTTGTAAAAAATCGGCGCAATTTTTGCACCCAAGCACACGCCACCAAAGCGTTTGTTGGGTACGAAAGGAATGTCTTCACCCGTGAACCACAAAACCGAATTGGTCGCAGATTTACGTGAAGAACCTGTACCCACCACGTCACCGACGTAAGCCACGAGGTTGCCTTGTGCGCGCAAATCTTCGATGAATTTGATCGGACCGCGTTTGCCATCTTCTTCTGGCGTGATGCCATCGCGTTTGTTTTTCAACATCGCCAAAGCGTGCAATGGGATGTCAGGGCGGCTCCATGCGTCAGGTGCAGGTGACAAATCATCGGTGTTGGTTTCGCCTGTGACTTTGAAAATGCTCACAGTGATCGACTCTGGCACTTCAGGACGTGAAGTGAACCACTCGGCATCCGCCCAGCTTTGGATCACGGCGACGGCATTCGCATTGCCGTTGTCCGCTTTTTCTTTCACGTCATGGAATTGGTCAAACATCAACAATGTTTTTTTCAACGCGTCCGCTGCAATGCCACCCACTTCGGCATCATCCAACAACGCCACCAATGGGCTGATGTTGTAGCCACCCAGCATCGTGCCGAGCAATTGCGTCGCTTTGGCACGGCTGATGAGAGATGACACTTCAGTGCCGTGAGCCACAGCAGCCAAGTAGCTTGCTTTGACTTTGGCCGCATCGTCCACACCCGCAGGGACACGGTGTGTCAACAAATCCAACAGAACCGTTTCTTCACCTGCTGGCGGATTTTTAAGCAATTCGATCAACTCGCCCGTTTGAGTTGCTGACAATGGCAATGGTGGAATACCCAGCGCAGCGCGCTCGGCAACGTGTTCACGATAGGCTTGTAACATGGTGTGTCCTTTGAGGTGAAATGATAAAAGTAAGGGAAATACGGAAAAAGTAAAAGCTACTGTTCCCATGCGTTAAATAAAGTCTGGGCTTTGTCAGAAACTTTGACAAAATCAAATAAGCCAAGTGATTGTGAGTACTGTTTAACACCACAGCCCCCGAATCGACTTGTTCAAGAAAGTGATTGTTTCGTGTTTCGCAAGGTTAATTGCTGCAAAACTGAATTTTAAAACAAAAACAGAATCTTGTGTCTTATATATGAGTGCAAATGCTTAGAAATAAACGAAATTTTAATATAATTTCGTGCCTCACTCTTGACCATTTGCTTTTGCTGCTATTTTTTACTGCCGTTGATCATGTGACTTTACAACCAAAACACTGACAAGACACTGACAGCCCGCTCACATTGAGTCTACCACGTGACAATGACAAATAACTTGTTCCACCTTGCCCTACAATGGTGCATCATTTAAAAAGGGGTTTATCATGCACAATCGATTGTTCAACGCCATCGCCATCACGTGCGCCATCGGTTTGAATCTCACTCCAGCTTTCGCCCAACAGCGCGTTTGGCAACCCACTGTGAGTACATCACAAGACTGGCAAGCCTTGGCCGTCAACGAGCGCGATGCTGAGTTTTCAAAATTCATTTTGGATGTCAAAACAGGCCGCATGTATTTCATTGACGCCCACGTTTTCAAACTACACATCGATTTTGGCCTGGGGGTATTGCTTAAAAAACCACGCACTTACGAATCCATTAAAAGCTTCAACCTCAACTACAGCGCAGATAAGCCACAATTCATTCTCGGTTATTTAACCCACTACCCCAAACTGTCGTTATGGACGTATTCGTTTTGGGAAGGCGACGCCATCCGAGCGCGCGATGTCATCAAAACACAACGGGCATTACAAAAAACCTTTTTTATTCCCAATTTGACCTTCCGCCCCGATTCATTGGCGCAAGAAACCATGGCCAAACAATTGAAAAAAAGCCATTTACCCGTCATCACCAATGACAAAATCTATCAAAAACTGCCCTTCCAAGCCTTTCAAACAGGTGAAGCCATCGGCACTTTGCGCATCGTGCCACCCAGTACCGCATTGGACACATTGAACTTTGCCGACAGCGACATTGTCGTGCTGCAAGAAGCCTACCCCGACATCAGCCCTGTTGCAGGCATCATCACCACTCAATTTTCAACCCCCTTGGCGCACGTCAATTTACGCGCCACCGCATGGGGCATCCCGAATGCAGGCGACAAAACAGCCGCAACTGAATTTGCCCCCCTCAACAACCGCATCGTGCACTACCGCGTCACCGAACAAGGCCTGACCCTACGAGCGGCGACCGACAGTGAGATAGAACAATTTAAAGCACGGCGCGTGGAAGACAAACACGTGAATTTACCCGCGATTGATGAGGGCTTCAATGCACTCACGCCCTTGACCCAAATCCGCGCCAGCGAAGTCAATCGTTTCGGCACAAAAACTGCCAACCTTGGCGAAATCGTTCATGCCAATGCAACGACTGTCAACGTACCCACAGGTTTTGGCATCCCATTTCACGCCTACATTGAACACATCACCGCCAACCATTTGCAGCCAAAAATCGACGCCACCCTCAACGACGCACGCTTCACCAGCGACCCCGTTTGGCGACGAGACGCATTAAGCGCACTCCGTCAAACCATCGTTGACGCGCCCATGAACCCGCAACAACTCGCCCGCATCGAACGCGCATGGCAAAAACAATTGGGCGGCAAAGGCGTGTTCGTGCGCAGCTCAACCAACGCCGAAGACTTGAAAGGCTTCAACGGCGCAGGACTCTACGACACCGTGCCCAACGTCGCGACCCACGAAGCCCTCGAACCTGCGATTAAAAAAGTATGGGCATCGATTTGGAACGAACGCGCCGTCAATGAACGGCAATTCGCAGGCATCGACCATCGGCAAGTTTACCCCGCCGTATTAATCCAAACAGGCGTGAACGCCACCGCCGCAGGCGTACTCCTGACCACCGACATTTGGGGGCACAACCCCAACACCTACACCATCAACGCCAAATGGGGCTTGGGCATTCGCGTCGTTGAAGGGCAAAAAATCCCAGAGCAAATCCTATATGACACCTCCAACAACGGCACACGCATCATCAGCCGCTCAAACGAAACATCAATGCTGGTGTTTGACCCCAAAAACGGCGTGCGCGAAGTCCCCACCCCCGCAGGCGACACGATCTTAACCGAAGCCCGCGCCAAAAGACTGGGCGAAACGGTCGACGTCATCGTCCCCTTGTTTTCAAGGGATACAGCGCTGGACATCGAATGGGTACTGGAAGGGGAAAAAATATGGATCGTGCAAGCACGACCTTATGTGAGCAAGGTGGGGAAAAATGAGCTCAGTAAATGAATGTGCAGAACACAGGTTTTATGAAAAATATAAAAAACAAAATTGACTTCAGATAAGTAAAGTCTGACTTAACCCCCAGCTCCGTCATTCCCGCGTGGGGTTAGCGGGAATCCAGTCAAACGCGAAGCGTTTGTTTGACCTTTTAAAAAATACTACCCTTGCAAACCAGAATTTTTGGTGCGCTTTGCGCCCCTCTGGATTCCCGCTAACCCCACGCGGGAATGACGGTATATGATGCTTTTAGAGTGTAGGTTATGTTGAAACCGATTAATAAAGATCATATCACCAGTCAAAATATCACGCCGAGCTTGACAGCATATCTGTAGTATCAGCTATAAAACGATACGTTTGATTGCTTTACTAGTTATTTTCAAAAACACTTTGACTATAGTTATTAAATAAAAAATCGCCAATTTTTTGAAGAGACCAGACATGCACTACCTCGACATTTCCCTCATAAATATAACGCCATTCAATAAAACCTTTTGAGATTAAAACAAGATCTGTATAGAAATCCCCACCATATTCTTTTTTGTATAATAAAGCTATAGCTTCCTGTGTATTTTTACTAAGCTTCTGGAAAAGTTCTTCTAGGTCATGTTTTGCTGACCGAGGAATAGGCTTGTGACAAACTTTATAGCTCACAGAACCTTCGGTGTACGTATCTTGCTTCGTATAACGTTCCTTCGTCTCAAGACACTTTAAAAATAGTTCTATTGCAAAAACCAAACAAACATGTGATGGATTTGAAGTTACTCCATCAACTTTTAATTTTAAATATGCACGGTAAAAACTTAGCGCATGATTAAATATACGACTACTTGGCTGAACAAGATTACTATCAAAGCTTTTTTCCCCTAAGACAGCCATTTCTAAGAAGTTATCCATTTCTATATCCCATGTTTAAATTAAGAGGCTTTTCACGCAAGAATCACTCGACTAAAAGGCTATGCTTCTGCTTCACAGGGATTCGATTTCACTGGACGCGCTACCAACGAGAGCTAAAAACTTTGCTTCGACATCTGGTGCCCACCAGTCTTTTCGAGATGTAAGCTCGTTTAGCACTGGCAAAATGCTCGAGCTAAAGTAAACCTTCATTAACTGGATTGTAGAGGAGTACTCGGCATTCAGTTCAGTGCGCTTCACGTTGATTTCGGCGACTACCTTTGGTTCATCAGGTTTGATGCAGCCCTTTTCTCTATTGGTTTGGCAAGTGGCGTAGATTTGGGCGAGGTCCGCCTGAAGCACCAAATAGTCATTGTACGTTCTCATCTGAGCTGCGGAGTTCGCCACGTTTGATAACTTCTCCAGCAGTTTCACTCGCTGTTCAAGAACAGCCTTCTTTTTCTCGTAAGCGATCTGGCTGTCCCACTGATTAAGCTGAAACATACCTGAAACTAATGAACCGCCAAGGGCACCGACAAACCCGAGAATGGCTACGAAGAGAGGAGCAAACCACTTTTTTTGTACTAACTGATTAAAGGTCATAGCTAATAGTTACCGTTCAGAGGCATAACGTTCGAATTAACGGGCACCGCCAGGCGTCCCGTTGAATGAGGGATTAGAGCCTGCAGATTCAATAGAGAGATCGCTCTTCGGATTAACCACTACGCTAGCAAGCGCGCCAATCGCGTGGATGAGTTTTGTACGAAATGTGTGCCGCTGAAATTTGACGCCTGAGAAGTCAGATAGAACGGCTTGAGACCATTGAGCTAATGAATCCTCTCCACCCGCAAATTGGAATTCATGCGCAAGACGATTTCGTATGCGATTGAGCGCATGCAAGTGTTCGATGGCTTTGGCCATGTTTGCAGGGCTTTGCGTTTGAAGGGAACTGAGCGTTTGCAGCTTTTTGTGGAATGAGAATTCGGTTAAGTTCTCATGTTTTTCTTTGGCGAGAAATTGTTGAGCGGCGTTGTCAATTGCTACCTCAAGAAGAAGATGCCCCTTCAAGAGAACAAGTTCGGGACTTTTGTGGTCGTCCAAGTGGGCACTTACAACCCACTGGAATATTTGCGGTAGTGACATGAGTTGGGCTCTAACGTAGTTTATGCGTCAAAAAACACTGATATTCTGTTTTCATTTCGCCGCATATCCTAGCAATTTAAAAATCGTATGTCCTTTATTTGATTGTGTTTTCATTACCCCCCCAACCAAACAACAGGATATACGTCCTATTTCAATCACAAACACGGCGTCTGGCTTGCTGTGAAACCATCCATCTACCGTGAGTCCAAACATTAAATCACGCGACGCGTCATTGCGGGCTTGACCCGCAATCTCTTAGTCATGGAGGTGCCGTGTCGAGCACGGCATGACGGAATGTCTGTGAGTTCACTATAAACAACCAGCGCGCCCCATATTTGTACGCAGATGATGTTGCTTTGGTTTTTATTTTAAACCGATTCGTTTGAAGCACCTGCGTTTAATTAAAAATGCATTGTGAATTTGATCAAACAACCTCACCGCCCAAATCGCGCACTTCCGATTTCAAGCGATCCCACGCCGCGTCCAACAATGCACAGGCTTCGCCGTTCGCTTTGACACCCAGTTCGATGTGGTATCGTTTCGCTTCGGTGCTGTCGGTGGCCTCTTGCGCTATTTTGGGCAAGCTGTAGGTTTGAACGCCATTAAAATCATGTTCAATGGCGATCATCAATGGGGCGATTTGTGATTCTTGCAGGCCGTAGACGTGTGCCGAGAGGTGGGCGTGGCGTTCTTTGAAAAACTCATCGGCATACAAGGTGTCCAGTACCCATTCCAGCATGGGGTGTGCCATAACGGGGAAACCGGGTACGAAATAATGGTGCTGGACATGAAAACCCGCCACATTGTTAAATGGGTTGGGGATGATGCCCGCGCCTGCGGGGAAGTTGGCCATGTTCAAGCGTTGCAAGTGAATGACACTGTTTAAGTCGTCGCCGCGCTTCTCGCTTAAATCAATGATGAATTGTGCGGCTTCGGGGTGAAGTGCGAGTGGCACTTCGAGTGCGTTGGCTGCGGCTTGACGGGTGTGGTCGTCGGGTGTGGCGCCAATGCCGCCTGTCACGAAAACGGGTGTGGATTCGGCGAAGCTGCGTTTCAGTCGCGCAATGATTTCGCTGGGCACGTCGGCCACATATTCAACCCATGCCAAGCGCAAACCACGCGCTTCCAACATTTCTCGAACCGCACCAAAATGGGCGTCGGTGTGCGAGCCGTTCAAAATTTCATCGCCAATGACCATTAAACCAAAACGCATGTTTTCCCCTGTGTATCGATTGAAATAATTTGATTGAAACAATTTGAATGTGAGTTGCCTTAACGGAGCTCTAAAAATTGATTTCAGAATAGGACAAGGTTGATTTAACGCCCGACTCCGTTATTCCCACGTGCTTTTAGCAGGCATCCAGTCAAACGCAAAGCGTTTATTTACCTTTTACAAGTGATTCAAGGTGATTTCGTGCCATTGGATTCACGCTGTGTCGGTACGGATGCTTTGAGCAAGTGAGTGGCGTTTAAACCAATGAATAGAACCCTCTTCAATTATCTTTCAGCACAGATTGTAACAGCAGTTCATGCTGCACTGCACGATAATCGTGCAAAGCCTGCAAACAATAACAGCTGTAAGCCAAGCCACAAAACGTGAACAATGCGGTGAACGTCAACACCGAAAAAACAGCGGTCAATGGCAACAACACCACACCAATAATCGATCCCATCCAGACAAATGTCGGTAAAGCACCCATCAGCGTGATCACCAAGCCGAGCACAAACAAAGCACCGTTGCGTTCTTGTGTAATGACCGCGTATTCATGGGCATCCGCATGTTCCGCCAAGGCATCCAAGGCAAATACTTTTTGATTGTAACGCGCCATGACACCTGTTTGTATGACCGCGCCGAGCCCTGCCAATAAATAAGCGGGTGTGCTGATGATCCAAAAGAAAGCAAACCAAAACGTCCAAGCGGTTGTGTTTTTGATGCTGTGCCACGTGGTCAAACCACCTTTGACCTCAAGCGTTGGAAAAAAACGCTCTGCCACTGCACGGTTGATGTGCGACATGCCAAACACGCTGATCAACAGCATGGATGAGAGCACCACCATCAGAATCCACAGCAAGCCAATACCCAACCAAAAACCGCCTTGCATGGCCCAGTTCAATGCTTGAGCTGTCCAGCTGTCGCCCAAAGCCCAGCGGTTTTGAGTGGCGGTCAACCACGCAAAAAGGTCTTCGCCAAATCCCCACCACATCCCACCGCCAATGAGCGCCCAAACCAGCAGCGCCAACAATGCAGGCCGCCAGACCAAGCCCCACACGCGTGGCGTGAACATCATCAAGGCCGCACGACTGAGTGCTTGAATCACTTTATCCATGTTTGTTCTCCTCTTTTCAGTTGATCACATTACCGTCACATCGGCATCACATCGGTGCATTGCAGCCCATTTATCGCTGCAAACTGTCCCATACTTTGTGCAGTCGTTTGATGGACACGGGCATCGGCGTGCGCAATTCCTGTGCAAATAAACCAACGCGCAGCTCTTCGAGCAACCAACGAAAAGGCACCAAACCGTCGTCCATTTGACCGCCCCGCTCATTCACCGCGCGCTGCCAGTTTTGCACCAACGGCAACATGTCGCGCATCAATTGTGCATCGCGTGCGCTGTCATTTTTCAGTTTATCGACGCGCAAAGCAATGGCTTTGAAGTAACGCGGATAATGCACCAGCTGCGCATACGCGGTGTTCAGGACAAAGCGTTTGGGCGTGAGCCGTTCGATCTGAGCCGTCATGTCATTGTATGCGTTCAGTTGTGTTTTCACTGAGACCAGTTTTTTTTGTGCGGCTTGCCATTCGGTCAAAATCAACAGCACCAACTTCGCTATTTCTTGCACAATCAGACCCAAACGGTTTTTTGCTTGTGCCAGCATGTTTTCAAAAGCCAGCGTGTCACGTGGCCACTGGCTCACGTCATCCAAGCCGCATGCCCGTTGCAGTGCCAACGAAACAATGTCGGTTTTCAATGCTTCCAACGTGTCGCTGGTCAACCCCGCGTAGAGCATGCCCATATTCGCGGCATCGGGAATGTTTTTATCCAAATGCTTTAAACTTTCTTTAAAATGCAGACGCGCCAAACGCAGTAAGCCTTGCAAATGCACGGCTTGCGCAAGGTGTTCCTCATCCCACACCGACATTTCACAGTGCGTTTCACAGTCTTGTAACGCAGGATAACCAAAAATTTTCGCATTATTTTTTTGCAATTCCATCAACTCGGGCAACACCCCAAAATCCCACGTCATGATCTTTCGCCCCGCTTCGCCCGCGATGGTTTTATGAGCGGTTTGGCTGGTGTTGAGCTTTTTGGACGGTGTTGCGGTGTTGCTGCTGTCGCTTTGCGCCTGCACCACATCTTGAAATGATTCACGCGCTTGACCACCAAAATGCGTGCGCAATAAACTCAGGTCGCGCGTCATTTCAAGTTGACGACCGTATTCATCGACCAGTTTAAAATTCATCGATGCGTGAGTGGATAAGGTTTCCAATTTAAAATCGGTGGTTTTCAGCTGTTGTCCCGTGCGCAAACGAACATGGATGATCAATGCATCCAGCAAAGCTTGCTCGCCCATGCGTTGTTCTTCCACTGCCCAAGCCACAAAATCCTGTACATAATCAGGCAATGGCACGCAATGGCGACGAATTTTCTGTGGCAATGATTTGAGTAAAGCCTGCACTTTGTCTTTAATCATGCCAATCACCAACCATTCACATTGCACCGCTGACACTTGATTGAGCACGGTAATCGGTACGGTCAAGGTCACGCCGTCGCGCGGGCTGTTGGGTTCAAAATGATAGGTTAAACTGCACGTCAAACCGCCGACTTCCATCGTTTTTGGAAACACATCGGTGGTCACCCCAGACGCCTCGTGACGCATGAGTTCGTCTTTGGACAAATATAAAATCTTCGGATCGGTTTTCACCACATCGTCGTGCCATTTTTGCAAAGCACGCACATCCATGATCTCAGGCGGAATCACGCTGTCATAAAATGCGACAATCAACTCATCGTCCACCAACACATCTTGGCGGCGTGATTTGTGCTCAAGGTTTTCGATGTGGGCGATCAATTGCTTGTTGTGTGTGAGGAATGGGAAACGGCCTTCAAATTCATGCTGTGCCAACCCATCACGGATGAACACATCGCGCGTCTCCTGCGGATTGATGCGTGCATAGCTCACGGGACGCTGGTTATAAATCACCAAGCCGTACAATGTGGCGCGTTCATCCGCCTGCACTTGTCCAGATTTTTTACGCCAACGCGGTTCGCTGTAGGTTTTTTTGAGCAAATGAGCGCCCACGCGCTCCAGCCATTTCGGCTCAATTTTTGCCAATATTCGTGCAAACAAACGTGTGGTTTCAATCAATTCCGCTGCCATCACCCATTGGCCTGTTTTTTTCTTCAGGCTCGAACCCGGCCACAAATAGAACTGAATCCCGCGTGCACCTTGATAATATTGCCCACGCTGACCCACTTTGGCATTCTGCCCTGCGGCGGGTTTATTCGCGTCATTGCTCAGTTCAGATTTGAAACCGACATTGCCCAGCAAGCCCGCAAGCAAGGCGCAATGCAATTGTTCAAAGGTCGGCTCGGTTTCATTCATGCGCCAACCCTGCTCTTTCACCATCGTTGAAAGCTGCGTGTGCACATCGCGCCATTCGCGCAAGCGCAACTGCGATAGGAAATTTGAACGACAATTTTCTTGAAGTAACTTATTGGATTTTTTGTGCTTGATGGCGTCGTCAAACCAGTTCCAAATTTTCAAATACGTCAAAAATTCCGATGATGCATCGTTAAATTTTGCATGCGCAGAATCCGCCTGCGCCCGCAACTCCGCTGGTCGATCGCGCACATCTTGCACAGACAACGCACTCGCAATGATCAACACTTCGCGCAATGCGCCTTCGTCGCGTGCCGCCAAAATCATTCGCGCCACGCGGGGATCAATCGGCAATTTCGCCAACTCACGGCCTGTTTTGGTCAGTTGGTAATCATCGGTCAATGCGCCCAACTCTTGCAGCAAATGATAACCATCGACAATCGCACGATTGAGCGGTGCTTGCACAAATGGAAACTCTTCGATTTGCTTCAAACCGAGCGCTTTCATGCGCAAAATCACACTCGCCAACGACGAACGCATGATTTCAGGGTCGGTAAAATCAGGTCGAGCAATAAAATCGGCTTCTTCATACAAACGAATGCAAATGCCCGCCGCCACCCGACCGCAACGCCCCGAACGTTGGTTGGCAGCTGACTTCGCAATTGACTCCACTTGCAATTGCTCTACTTTTTGACGGTATGAATAGCGTTTCACCCGCGCCAAACCACTGTCAATCACATAACGAATGCCCGGAACGGTCAACGATGTCTCCGCCACATTGGTCGCCAACACAATGCGCCGCGCATTCGATGGTTTGAAAATACGCTCCTGCTCTTGCGCAGTCAATCGCGCAAACAAGGGCAAAATCTCAACATGCGGCGGATGGTGCTTGCGCAAACTTTCGGCCGCCTCACGAATTTCGCGCTCACCAGGCAAAAACACCAACACATCACCCGAACCTTCGCGTGCCAGCTCATCCACCGCATCGACGATGCCATCGTACAGGTCACGCTCTTTGTCATTTTCGTTGCGCTGAATGGGGCGGTAACGCACCTCGACAGGATACGTTCGACCGCTCACATTCATGATCGGCGCATTGCCTTTTTCATTGGCAAAATGCGTGGCAAATCGCTCTGCATCAATCGTCGCCGAAGTGATGATGATTTTTAAATCTGTGCGTTTGGGTAAAATTTCTTTCAAATAGCCGAGCAAAAAATCAATGTTCAAGCTGCGCTCGTGCGCTTCATCGATGATGATGGTGTCGTATTGCTTAAGCAATGGATCGCGCTGGGTTTCGGCAAGCAAAATGCCATCGGTCATTAACTTGACCGATGCACCCTCATGCAAGCGATCCTGAAAACGGATTTTATACCCGACCACCTCGCCCAACGATGTACCCAACTCTTCTGCAATTCGTTTGGCCGTGCTGGTCGCCGCCAAACGGCGGGGCTGCGTATGACCAATCAACCCTCGACCGCCCGCACCGATGCCGCGCCCCAAAGCGAGGCACATTTTCGGTAATTGCGTGGTTTTACCCGACCCCGTTTCACCGCAAATAATCACCACTTGATTGTGCTCAATCAATGCACTGATGGCCTCACGCTCAGCGCTGACGGGTAAATTATCTGGAAAAACAATGTGCTGTTTAAATGCTTCCGCTTGTGCGGGCGTAACAGCAGGCACAACAGCCTTAGGGGCATGTGGCGCATTTGGTTTGCGGTGATGGTTACTGTTTTTGTGTTGTACTGGGTTCATTGTCTAAATCAAAAATTAAAAGCCTTCGTCAGACGAAGGCTTTTATAGGCACTGCGAATGCAGTCACTTAAAAAATTATAACGAAGGCCATGCATTTGCAGCGTCCACTTTCGACACTGTGGGTGCTGAGCCACTTTCGAGCCAGTTTTTAATGCGCACCGCATCAGTGACACGAGAGTCGGCTGAACGGGAATCAAGCAACACAATGATTTTTGGTGAACCATTGATGAAAGCTTGAATCACCACACATTTGCCTGCAGCACTCAAAGTACCTGTTTTTTGCATGCCAATGTTCCAGCCCATGCCGCGAGAGATCAATCGGTTGCTGTTGTGATACACCAGCTCACGGCCATACGGCGTGTACACCGTCGCGCTGTCAGTGGTTGACAATTGGCGAATGACTTTATATTGAGAAGCGGCATTGACCATTTTCGCCAAATCCATGGCTGAAGCTTGATTCGAAGGCGACAAACCGCTAGGGTCAACAAAATTTGCACCATTCATGCCGAGCATACGTGCTTTGGCGTTCATGGCCTGAGTGAAAGCATACAAACCACCTGGGTACGTCCGACCCAAAGCGTAAGCCGCACGATTCTCAGACGACATCAAGGCCAGCAACATCACATCGCGGCGTGGCAAAGTGGTGCCAGCCGACAAACGAGAGTTTCGGTAATGATCCGCATCTTCTTCATTGATGGTAATGGGCTCATCCATGTCAAGGCGCGCATCCAATGTCACCATCGCTGTCATCAATTTTGTGATCGAAGCAATGGGAAGCTGTGTACGGGAGTTTTTCTCATACAAAGTGCTCCAGCTGTTTTGATCCACCACAAGCGCCACACTGGCACGTAAGTCAAGCGGATCATACGACTGATCCAAACCAAACTGACGACCATACGATACATTGCGAACGCTGTACGTTGGTGCTGCAGGCGCGATGCGTGCCACGTGAAAAACGGGCTTAGCCACTGCTTTAGCGACAGGAGCACGTTTAACGGGTGTGAATTTAAGCAAATTCGTTAATTTAGTTTCTGATGACTTGGCAGCAACGGCTTTTTTATTTGATTTTGAATCTTCTTTGGCCGTTGTTTTCGTCGCGGTTTTTTTCTCAGCAACCTCAGATTTTGCCGCATTCTTTGCAGCAACAGGCAAAGACACAAACAAAGCCAGTGCAGATGCCATTGCTAATTTAAATGTGTGTTTCATTGGAACTCCATTTTTTAGTTGCGCTTCTTTTGTGCGCTTGGGGAAAAATAAGTTTTAAATTTCAACTTATTTTCATATATTGAAAATCATTCTACGGATAAAGTCATTAAAAATCAAATGCTTTAAGCAGTTTTATAAAGCAAAAACTACGTTTGTTGGAAATTTAACTTCAATCAGGGCAAAAACAGCTTATTCAGGTAAAAAACGCAAGCTTTTCATAACGTCAGCACGTGATTTTCGTTGACACGCTCACTTACACAGCATTTTTTATCTTTCCCTAGCATCAAGGGCAATGTACTTTACCTCGACAATCTCCAACACTTCAATGCCTGATGGCGTATGCAAACGAACATCATCACCCACGCGTGCTTTCAGCATCGCACGCGCAATCGGGCTGCTCCAGCTCACATAACCACGAGACGAATCAATTTCATCTTTGCCAACAATTGAAATGCACTCTTCAGTCTGAGACGCTTCTCGCCAAAAAACAACAGTGGCACCAAAAAACACTTGATCCATGTGTTGTTGCGCCACAGGATCAATCACTTGGGCATTTTCAAGCGCTTTGGTCAAATAACCCACACGCCGATCAATTTCCCTCAAACGGCGTTTACCATACAAGTAATCACCATTTTCGGAACGATCACCATTTTTAGCAGCCCACGACACCACTTGAACCACTTCTGGGCGCTCAGTATCCAACAAATGCAGCAACTCTGCCTTTAAACGCGCATAGCCTGCTGGCGTCATGTAGTTTTTTACAGGCGCGGGAATGGGCGCCCCACTTTCAATCACTTTGCCACTGACCATGCCTTAATCCCTTGCAACTTAATCATTTTTTAGCACAATCTATAATTATACGACAAATAATGGAAACACTTTGGACTTGAGCCACCAACACATAAAATCCTTGTGTTTCTTTATCATTTGTGTGAGAATAAGCGGCTTTTTATATTTTGGCGTGTGATTGGGTTTTCGGGTTATCTTTATAACCGCTCAGTTGGCTGCCGCTTAACTTAAGGATTTTAAAAATGAAACCAGGTATCCACCCAGAGTATCGTGAAGTTGTTTTCCATGACATGTCTAACGATTTCAAATTCGTCACACGTTCAACCATCCACACCCGTGAAAAAATCGAGTTCGAAGGCAAAGAATATCCTTTGGTTAAATTGGAAACGTCTTCAGAATCACATCCCTTCTACACTGGCACCCAAAAAATCATGGACACTGCTGGTCGTGTTGAGAAATTCCGTAACAAATACGGCTCACGCAGTGGCATTGCTAAATCAGCAGAAGCTGCAGCTGAGTAATGACTCGCTTTATACATGTTGTTTAACATGTGATGAGCACAAGGCAGCGTTTGCTGCCTTTTTTCATTTTCAGCCCAATGATTGATTTGGGGTCTCTCTTATTCCAACAATCATTGGATTCATCACGAAACCCTTCATGGGATTTTGCCACTGCCCCCTACATTTATGCCTCCAAAAACCTCCAATCCTTTGCGCCTAAATCAAGATGACGTGGCTCGTTTGCCCCATCGGTATTTGATTTTAGTGGTGATGCTGTATATTGCCGCTGGCTTGACTTGGCGTGATTTATGGCGTCAAGAAGCGGCCAGCTTCGGTATCATGCTGAGCATGGCTCAAGGCGGGGTGTCGGATTGGATTTATCCCAACGTGGCTGGATTGTACAGCGTCACTCTGGGCCCTTTACCTTATTGGATTGGGGCTATTTTCATTCAATTGTTTAATAGCATCATGTCACCATTCAATGCCGTTCAATTGGGCATTGCTTGTCAAGATGCACTCAGCATTTACTTGCTGTGGCTCGCGGTCTATCGTCTGGGCAAACGACATGAACTTCAGCCCCAACGTTTGGCTTTTGGTGGAGAGCCTCTGCCCAACGAATATGGTCGAATGTTGGCCGATTCGGCTGTTTTGCTTTTGATTGCGACCTATGGTGTCGCCGCTCACACCCACGACACCAGTGAAGGTGCAACCATTTTATTGGTGTGCATGATGTGGTTGTGTGGTGCTGTGGGCTCGCTTGAGCGGCCATTGAAAAGCCGTTGGCTCTGGGCTGTGGGTTTTGCGGGTATGGGGTTGACCTTGCCATTCAGTTTGTTTATTTTCTTTATTTTAGCAACTTTGTGCGCCCTGTTTTTTACACATTGGCGTGAAAACAGCCTCAATGTCGCCCCAGTGGTTATTTTTATAGGCATGGTAGCCCCCGCAGTGTGGTTGTTCAATATCGCTCAAAATGCCGAGTTTTTTACAGCATGGCTTGGCAGCCAACACTTCGCGCCATTGTCTTCAGTCAACGCTGCTTTTTTTGGGCGCAATATTTTGGTGTTCACTTGGCCGATCGCCCCATTGGGATTATGGTGTTTATGGCAATGGCGTTCTCGTTGGAGCAACCCCATGATGATTTTGGGGATTTTATTGCTGATTGCCCCTTTGTGTCATACATTTATTACGGGTCAACGTTTTGATGCATCGATGTTGATGTTTATTCCTGGGTTTTTGTTGCTCGCACCATTTGGTTTGGCGACATTAAACCGTGGTCGTGCCAATATCATTGATTGGTTTTCTCTACTCACTTTTTCTGCCTTGTCGTTGCTCATCTGGTTGTTTTGGGTGGCTGCTTGGACTGGTTTTCCAGCCCAATTGGCACGTAATGTTTATAAACTCGCTCCTGACTTCAAGCCCGAATTCAAATGGTGGCCTTTTATGATTGCGGTTGCGGTGACCGTTGGGTGGCTGCTGGTGTTGCGTTGGCGCGCCCGTTTTCAACCGCGCGCTTTGTGGAAATCAGTCGCTTTTTCATCCAGTGGTTTGGTCATGGTGTGGGTTTTACTCGCGACATTGGCCATGCCTTGGCTCAATCACACCCGCAGTTATGAAGCCGCAGGACAAGCACTGAATAGAAGCATTCCGCCTGAAACCACATGTGTCCGCGCGATTGATTTGCCTGCAAGCGCACGTGGTGCAATGTATTATTATGCACACGTGCCCTTTGTACCAGAGCGCGCTGCTTTTAAAAACGTCAATTGCCCATATGTGCTCACTCAAGAACGCACATTAAAACTCAACACGCGCATCAACGGCAAACCAACGGTTGAATGGCAGGGTCAAACATGGCAAGTCATTTGGACAGGCGAACGGGTATCCGAGCGCAGCAATGCTTTAATGCTGTTGCGCCAGTAAGTCCATCGTAACAATCAACCTTTATCATTGATGCCATTCATTGGCATCAATTGATATCCAATTTTTTCAAAATTAATTATGAAACACAACTCTTTTAAACAGCAACTTCCTCGCTTTATTTTCTTTAGTCGTTGGTTACAATTGCCACTTTATTTGGGTCTGATTGTGGCTCAGGTGGTGTATGTTTACCATTTTGGGATTGAGCTGTGGCACTTACTGCATGCCACTGCTGCACATGAACTGACCGAAACATCCATCATGCTGATTGTCTTGGGCTTGATCGACGTGGTGATGATTTCCAACTTACTGATCATGGTGATAGTTGGTGGCTATGATATTTTTGTTTCACGGATGAATTTAGATGATCACCCTGATCAACCTGAATGGCTCGATCATGTCAATGCAGGTGTGCTCAAGGTTAAATTATCTATGGCGATCATCAGCATTTCCTCCATTCATCTGCTCAAAACATTCATGAACATCGATCAAATGACAGATCGCGCCGTCATCATGCAAACCACTATTCACATGGTGTTTTTATTGTCCGCCCTGATGATGGCTTGGATTGATAAAATCAGCAGTCATGCGCACAACGTGAGTGACTACACCTCCCCCAGTGCAGAGAAAACACATTAGAATGGTACATATTTTCAATTAAACGACCGAGGAGCACACCATGAGCACCATTTTAGAAAAGGATTTCATCGAGTCCATCGCCGATGCCTTCCAATACATTTCATACTACCACCCTGAAGATTACATCAAGGCCTTGGCAGCGGCTTACGAGCGTGAAGCTTCGCCAGCAGCCAAAGATGCCATTGCCCAGATTTTAACCAACAGCCGCATGAGCGCAGAAGGCCGTCGACCCATCTGTCAAGACACGGGCATTTGTGTGGTCTTCCTTAAAATAGGTATGAATGTGCGCTGGGAGTCCAAGCTCACCATCCAAGAAATGGTCAATGAAGGTGTGCGCCGCGCTTACTTGAACCCTGATAATGTGTTGCGTGCCTCAGTGCTTGCAGATCCAGCAGGTAAACGCATCAACACCAAAGACAACACCCCAGCAGTGGTTCACATCGAAATGGTTGCGGGCGACACCGTCGATGTCATCGTTGCAGCCAAAGGTGGTGGCTCAGAAAACAAATCAAAAATGGTCATGCTCAACCCATCGGATTCTATTGTGGATTGGGTGCTCAAAACCGTACCCACAATGGGTGCAGGTTGGTGTCCACCAGGCATTCTCGGTTTGGGCATTGGCGGCACCCCTGAAAAAGCCATGACATTGGCCAAACAAGCCATCATGGAACCGATCGACATGCACGAACTCTTGCAGCGCGGCCCATCGAATCGCATTGAAGAGTTACGGATTGAACTGTGTGAAAAAGTCAACGCGCTCGGCATTGGCGCACAAGGTCTGGGCGGCCTCACCACTGTGCTTGATGTTAAAATTTTGGATTACCCTACGCATGCAGCGTCACTGCCTGTCGGCATGGTTCCCAACTGTGCTGCCACGCGCCATGCGCACTTTGTCCTAAATGGCAATGGCCCAGCCATTCTCACCCCGCCAGCACTCGACACTTGGCCTGATGTGAATTGGGCACCCGATTACGAAAAAAGCAAACGCGTCGACCTGAACACCCTAACTCGTACTGAGGTCGAAAGTTGGAAACCAGGTCAAACTTTACTCCTCAACGGTAAAATGCTCACAGGTCGCGATGCCGCACACAAACGAATCGCTGACATGCTTGCAAAAGGCGAGCCCCTGCCTGTTGATTTCACCGACCGTGCGATTTACTACGTTGGCCCTGTGGATCCCGTACGCGATGAAGTTGTTGGTCCCGCAGGTCCGACCACCGCCACACGCATGGATAAATTCACTGAAATGATGCTGGCACAAACAGGTTTGACGGTCATGATCGGCAAATCTGAACGCGGCCCAAGTGGCATTGAAGCCATCAAAAAGCACAAAGCAGCTTATCTCATGGCTGTAGGTGGCGCCGCATACTTGGTTTCAAAAGCCGTTAAACATGCGAAAGTCTTGGCTTTTGCTGATTTGGGCATGGAAGCGATTTATGAGTTTGACGTGGTGGACATGCCTGTGACGGTTGCAGTGGATTCAAATGGCACCTCTGTGCATGAAACAGGACCAAAAGAATGGAAAGTCAAAATCGAGCAGTTGCATAAAGCTTGATGACATTTCCAACATCACATAATGTGATGCTTGATGTGCAATACCAGTAAAAAACCAGCAATATGCTGGTTTTTTATGTGCGCTTTAAATCTTTAATTATTAATCTTTAATTTTTCAACTCTTAATTGATTCCTCATACCCAAGGATTGATTCCATTTTAGTGAAACTCATAAAAAAGCAGACGTTCTGTTTTGATGTTTCTTTTGAGGAAAAATAGATTTTAAGCAAGTTTTCGTTAAAACATCCTAAATTCAAATCACCTTAAATGAAGTTCACGTGAGCATAACAACCATGACACCAATCCTCAAACACAGGGCATGCTTATTGCCAACCACCACCCAACACCTTGTATAAGCTCGCATAATTATTCAATTGGGCAAGCTGCATGCTGATTAACGTTTTTTGCGTGCTGTAGAGTGTACGTTGGGCATCAAGCACCACCAAATAGGCATCGACCCCATAATTAAACCGCGCTTGAGAAAGTTGCAAACTTTGTTGTGCTGCAGCTTGACGCACTTCATACGCTTTGACTTGTTCACGCAAACCTGTCGCTTGCGCCAATGCATCAGACACCTCTTTAAATGCAGTTTGAATGGTTTTCTCGTAAGTTGCGATGCCGATGTCGCGCTCAACATTTGCGATTTTTAGATTGGTACGATTGGTGCCCATGTCAAAAATGGGCAGTGTGATCGACGGCACGAACGACCACACCCCAGTGCCTCCCATGAATAGGCGTGCCAGATCACCGCTGGATGTACCTGCTGTCGCAGTGAGCGCAATTTTTGGAAAGAAAGCCGCACGTGCAGCACCAATGTTGGCATTGGCAGCCAATAAGCTGTGTTCTGCCGAAATGATATCGGGGCGGCGAGTGAGGACATCCGAAGGCAAACCTGCGGGCAAATCCACGTTAATTTTTGGAAATGCAGTAATCAACGGTGGCAATAAAGTCGACGACACTTCACCACCGACAAGCAAAGCCAAAGCATTTTTATCCATGGCCACTTGAGCCTTGTAATTGGCCGCATCCGCCCTTGCCTCTTCGACTGCGGTCTGCTGTTGGCTGACGGTCAGTTGGTTTTCGACACCGATGTCCAATTTGCGCTGCGTTAGTTTCAGCGTATTTTCTTGCGTATTGAACGTTTGCTGTGCCAAAGCAAGCAACGCTTGATCCGCCGCCAAGGTGTAATATGCAGAAGCGACCTCGGCAATGAGGCTGATTTTCGTACTGTGTTGGTTGGCCTCAGTGGCTAAAAAAGTCTGCAAAGCCTGTTGCTTTAAACTGCGTACCCGCCCAAACAAATCCAGCTCGAAGGCGCTAAACCCAACACTCGCACTATAAGAACTGCTGATATAAGGCTGTCCCGTACTCGACAGGTCACCAGAAATGCGTTGCCGAGACTCACTGCTACTGGCGTTGATGGTTGGAAACAACGATGCCCCTTGCACGCGGTACTGCGCACGCGCTTTTTCAATGTTCAACAGGGCCATGCGCATGTCACGGTTATTGCTCAATGCCGCAGCAATCAACTGTTGCAAATTGTCATCCCTGTAAACCTCACGCCAATGTAAGTCTGCAGCCAGTACTTGCCCAGCCAAAGCAGCCGCCCCTTCGTTATAATTGGCAGGTACAGGCAATACAGGTTGTTGATAAGCGGGCATCATGGTGCAGGCGGACAACCACACGCTGCAAACCGCCGATGATAAAGCAAGCTTAAATCCATTTTTCATAGGTGAATAATGTGCTGTATGTTTATTGTTCATCGCCTCAGCCCTGTGTGTGATTGACATGTTGCGACGTGGCTGCGTTTTTTCGCCCCCACTTCTGCCATTTGTTTTGCACAAAATCCAACACCAATACAAAAAATAGAGGCACAAAAAAGATCGCCAAGAAAGTCCCTGAAATCATGCCACCCACCACAGCGGTGCCCAGTGCATTTTGTGCACCAGAACCCGCACTGCTGCTGAGCATCATGGGCAGCACCCCAAGAATGAATGCAAATGAGGTCATCAAAATCGGTCGTAAACGCAAGCGTGCGGCATCCAGCACGGCTTCACGCAAGGGGCGACCATTGTCAAACTCAGCTTTGGCAAATTCAACAATCAGAATGGCATTTTTTGCAGCCAAACCCACCGTGGTCAACAAGCCCACTTTGAAATAAACATCATTTGACTTGCCTGCAATCAGAGCCAAACCAATCGCACCAAGCAAACCCAAAGGCACCACCATGATGACTGCAAATGGGATGCTCCAACTTTCATACAAAGCCGCTAAACACAGGAACACAAACACAATTGAGATGATGTACAGCCATGTCGCCTGAGAACCCGATGACTTTTCTTGTAATGAAATACCAGACCATTCCGAGGTGACACCTGTAGGCAAAGCAGCCACTACTTTTTCTGCTTCATCCATCGCCGTACCCGTTGAAACACCTTGCGCGCTGCCACCCGTGATGCTGATTGCAGGCAAGCCATTGTAACGCTCCAAACGTGGCGAACCGTTGATCCAACTGCTATTGGCAAAAGATGAAAAGGCCACCATGACCCCACTGCTGTTTTTAATGTACCAACGACTCAAATCATTCTCACTCATGCGATAGGGCGCATCGGCTTGAACATACACTTTTTTCACACGACCACGATCCAAGAAATCATTGACGTAACTGCCCCCCCATGTACTCGACAAATTACTGTGTATGTCGGTCAAAGCCACACCCAAAGCACCGGCTTTGTCTTCATCAATGTCTACTTTTAATTGCGGGCTGTCTTCCAAACCATTGGCGCGCACGGCGATCAATTTTGGGTTTTGATTGGCTGATCCCAAAAATTGATTGCGTGCTTGCATCAAAGCTTCATGCCCCAAACCTGCGGTGTCTTGTAACTTCAGTTCAAAACCCGAAGAGTTACCTAAACCTTGGATCGCGGGGGGTGACATGGCAAAAATACTGGCTTCACGAATTTTAGACAATGCCATATTGGCTTGCATTTGAATCGAGCTGGCTTTTTGATTCGCCGCACCACGTTGATCCCATGGCTTCAGCTTAATAAATGCAAAACCCATGTTTTGACCCGTACCAGAGAAACTGAAACCATTGATGGTCATCAAAGAATCAACTGAGCCTTTTTGCTCGTTCAGAAAATATTGTTCCACTTCTTTCAAAATCACATTGGTGCGTTCTGCACTGGCACCCGCAGGCAACTGCACCGACACCATCAGCATGCCTTGATCCTCATCGGGTAAGAAGCTCGATGGCAACCTCATAAACCCAAGCACCATCAGCAACAGCAATGCGCCATAAATCAGCATGTAGCGGCGACTGCGCGACAAAATATGCCCCACCTGCCCCGTATACTTGGCTTGACCACGGTTAAACAATTGATTGAACTTACCAAAAAAGCCTGTGTCGGCCAACACATGGCCTTTTTCCACAGGCTTGAGCAAAGTGGCACAGAGTGCGGGGGTCAAAACCATCGCAACCAACACCGACAGGACCATCGCTGCAACAATCGTGATGGAAAATTGGCGGTAAATAACCCCCGTTGAGCCCCCAAAAAATGCCATCGGGATGAATACGGCACTCAATACAGTCGTGATGCTGACCAATGCGCCACCGATTTGATCCATCGATTTGATCGTGGCATCGTGTGGTGACAAACCTTCTTCATTCATCACCCGCTCGACATTTTCAACCACCACAATCGCATCATCGACCAGCAGCCCAATCGCCAACACCATCGCGAACATGGTCAATGTGTTGATGGTGAATCCACTTGTATACAGCACGCCAAATGTGCCCAACAACACCACAGGCACGGCAATTGTTGGAATCAAAGTGGCGCGCCAGTTTTGTAAAAACAAGAACATCACACAAAAAACCAAAACAACGGCTTCGAGCAGTGTTTCAACCACGCCTTTAATGGCCAAGCTGACAAATGGCGTGGTGTCATAAGGCGTATGAATTTCCACACCATCAGGGAATGCTTTTGACAACTCATCGAGCTTCGCCGTCACACGTTTGGCTGTATCCAATGCATTTGCCCCAGTGGCCAAACTGATCGCCATTGCAGCAGCAGGTTGACCATTGTATTTCGCATTGCTGTTATACGACTGGCTACCGAGCTCAATGCGTGCCACATCCTCTAGGCGCACTTGTGCACCATTGGTTTGTGTGCTTAACACAATATTTTTAAACTCATCCACCGTTTTCAGCTTACTTTGTGCCGTGATGGTCGCGTTGATTTGTTGCCCATCCACCGCAGGTAAACCACCGATTTGACCCGCTGACACTTGGGTGTTTTTTGCCCCAATGGCGGTGATGATTTCTTGAGCAGTCAATTTGTACTGCATCAATTTATCGGGATCCAGCCAAATGCGCATGGCGTATTGCGCACCAAACAATTGTGTACTGCCCACACCCTGCACTCGACTTAAGGGTTCTTGGATGTTCGAGGCCACATAATCGGCCAAATCCGTATTGTTCAATCGACCATCTTTTGAGGTAAAAGCCACCACCTCCAAAAAGCCTGTGGACGACTTGGTCACCGTCACACCCACTTGTTGAACCGATGTCGGTAAGGTTGAACTCACCTGTGAGACTTTGTTTTGCACTTGAACTTGTGCGGTGTCGGCATTCACACCATTGTTAAATGTCAAGGTGACATTCGCTGAGCCGTCTGCAGAGCTGGTTGACGACATGTACGCCAAGCCATCTAAACCCTGCATGCTCTGTTCAATCACTTGGGTGACGCTGTCTTCCACCGTTTGAGCCGATGCACCTGTATATGTGGCACTGACCGATATGGTGGGGGGGGCGATTTGTGGATATTGCGCAATCGCTAAATTTTTAATTGCCATCGCCCCAGCCAACATGACAATGATTGCCAGCACCCATGCAAAAATGGGGCGATTAATAAAGAAACGAGCCATGATGATTATTTCCCTTGGGTTGAATTGGCTGCTGCGACTGGATTGGTTGAAGCTGTCGCGGCATTTTTTGCCGAAGCATCACCAGCACTGGCTGCATCTGCAACCAATACACCATTCACTGCATCACCCACGCGGGCTTTTTGGAAACCATCCACCACCACTTTATCACCCGCTTGCAAACCTTCGCGCACCAGCCAATCCTGACCAACCGCCTGTCCTGTGGTCACCATGCGTTGAGCAATTTTGCCATCGGCATCAATCACCCACACCATCGCCTTACCCGTCGTATCGCGCAACAAAGCCTTTTGCGGAATCAGCAATGCGTTCGGGAGTGTGGTGTTGTCCAACACAATGCGCACAAACATGCCGGGCAATAAAGTACGCTGTGGATTGGCAAACACAGTGCGCAAAGCAATCGAATCAGATGTTTGATCAATGGCCGCATCTGCAAAACTTAAAGTCCCTGTCGCGCCATACTCGCTGCCATCTGACAGCATGAGTTTAACCGCAGTGCGTCCATTGCTTTTCACATTGCCTGATTGCAAAGCCTCACGTAAACGCAAAGCATCTGATGCCGATTGTGAAACATCCACATAAATCGGATCCAATTGTTGAATGGTGGTCAAAGCCGTGGCCTGACTGGCAGTCACCAAAGAACCCTCATTGATCGCCGATTTACCAATGCGCCCGCTGATTGGCGCTGTGATCGTCGCGTAGTTTAAATTGACCTGTTGGCTGTTTAAGTTGGCACGTGCTGCTGCAACATCGGCTTGTCCCTGCTTGAAAGCCGCTTGTGCGTCATCGTAATCTTGTTGACTGACCGCTTTAATCGCAGCCAGTTCTTTGTAACGCTGTGCTTTTAGTTGTGTCGCGTGCAATGAAGCCAAGGCCTTGTTTAAACTGGCTTGTGCACTGTCCGTTGCCGCACGATACGTGCTGGCATCAATTTGGTACAACGGGCTACCCGCCTTGACATCCCCCCCCTCGCGGAACAACCGTGAACGAATCAAACCATTGACTTGAGGTCGAACCTCTGCCGTTCGATACGCCACCACTCGCCCTGGTAACTCAGTGTACATCGGTGCATCTTGCGCCGCCATCACAATGTAGCCCACCTCTGCTGGTGGTTTTTTTTGACCCTCTGCCGCTGGATTTGTCACACTGGATTTGCTGCATGCAGCCAACAGCAACGCACACAACACGGCGCTCACAAGGGGTCGCCACCCTACTTTTTGGCCTGCATTGGTTTGTTGATCGGTGCTATTTTCACCTTTAAAAACGATGAATGCTTTATGCTTACCTTGTTTTATGCGTGCCATACCCACCCTCACTCTTATTATTAACAATCACACCAATTGATTCTGCAAGCCCTCTTAAAAAAAGAAAAGCTTTTTGAATTATACTGTAAATTATCTTTCCAGCAAGATAATTATTGCCACCCACTGCGGGTGTCCCTTTGTTGAAGGGTGCATGGGGCAATTGTGATAAAATTGCGAACAATATTGATTAAACGGAATGTGATTTAACACACAAAATCCACACATTACAGCAATGAGGATCCTATGCCGCCGCATTTTTCAATGTCTCTGGATGAGTTCGCAGAAATTCATCGTTCTGGGTTCAATGTCGAATTTGACCCTGTGGTCATGCCCTTGATGTACTTGCTCAAAGCAGGTAAAGCCTATCACATGAGCATACTTGAACAAGACATTCAAAAGATCGGCTTGTCTATTTTTGAAGCCGACGTACTGTTGATCCTTAAAGGCTCATTCAATGAAAAACAACTGACCCCAAAGCAAGTCGGTGAACGTTTGGCCATCAGCTCGGGCGGTCTGACCAAAGTCCTTAATCAGCTTGAGCGCAAAGGTTTCATCACTCGACTGATTGATGAACATGACAAGCGCAGCAAACCCATTAAACTCACCCCCATAGGTGAACAAAAAGCCGTTGATGCCCTGCTGCAAATCCAAAGCACCACCGATGGTTGGGTGCACGGTCGCTTGTCCGATGAAAAAATCATTGCTTTGTCTAATTTGTTGTCTGAGCTGGTTCCACAGCCCAAAGAGTCACGGAGTCAACCCATCTGATTTGCATCGTTTAAACGAACGGCTTAAATTAAACAGCTGACGTTTAATTAATCAAATGAAATGAATTTAAATGCCATGGCAACCCAGAGACAACCAGAGACAACAGCTAAATACTTCTGTTTACCATACAAAAAAAAACCGATTCTCTCGAATCGGTTTTTTGATGCAGGTTAAATATCAACCGCCGCGTTTAATGCGTGCATTCTCTGCAATGCGCATGCGCAAAGCATTCAACTTGATGAAACCAGCTGCATCGGCTTGATTGTACGCACCACCATCTTCATCAAAAGAAGCGATGTTTTGATCAAACAATGTGTGAACTGAATCACGCGCCACCACACTCACACTGCCTTTGTACAATTTCACACGAACAAAACCAGAGACATTGGTTTGCGTGTAATCGATCAAAGTTTGCAATGCTTTACGTTCCGGACTCCACCAGAAACCGTTGTAAATCAAGCTGGCATAACGCGGCATCAAATCATCTTTTAAATGTGCCGTTTCACGATCCAAAGTGATGGATTCGATGCCACGGTGCGCTTTGAGTAAAATCGTACCGCCTGGGGTTTCATAGCAACCGCGTGACTTCATGCCAACAAAACGGTTTTCAACCAAATCCAAACGGCCAATGCCGTGTTTGCCACCGAGTTCGTTTAAACGCGCCAACAATTCGTGTGGCTTCATGTGCACACCATTAATGCCGATCAAATCACCCGCTTGGAATTCCAAATCGAGGAATTCTGGCATGTCTGGCGCATTTTCTGGAGACACACTCCAGCGCCACATGTCTTCTTCAGCTTCATTTTTTGGGTCTTCGAGGTGACGGCCTTCAAAGGAAATGTGCAATAAGTTTGCATCCATTGAGTACGGTGCACCGCCACCACGGTGTTTAGACTCGATGGCAATGCCTGCATCTTCAGCATATTTGAGCAATTTTTCACGTGAATTCAAATCCCATTCACGCCATGGGGCGATGACTTTGATGTCTGGACGCAAAGCATAGTAACCGAGCTCAAAACGCACTTGGTCATTGCCTTTACCTGTTGCACCATGAGATACCGCTGTCGCACCAGTGAGGTTGGCAATTTCAATTTGACGTTTGGCGATCAATGGGCGAGCAATTGAGGTGCCAAGTAAGTATTCGCCTTCATAGATGGTGTTTGCACGAAACATGGGGAAAACAAAATCACGCACAAACTCTTCCCGCAAATCATCGATGAAAATATTTTCAGGTTTGATGCCAAATGCCAACGCTTTCGCGCGCGCGGGTTCAACCTCTTCACCTTGGCCTAAATCGGCTGTAAACGTCACCACTTCGCAATCGTAGTTGTCACCCAACCATTTTAAAATCACCGAAGTATCCAAGCCACCAGAATACGCCAAGACCACTTTCATTTTATCGCTCATTATCATTCCCATTTTTATATGACAAAAACTGCTAAACCCCTATTTTACTTGAAGTTTTGCAGCTTAGCCAGCTTCAAATTAACGAAAACAAGACAAAAAACGGATATATTGAGCCATAAAAAACATGCACCATTGTCTGCTGTGAAAGTCATGTGCGCTTTTGTAAAGCATCAAATGATAAATCAACCACAACCGCCAACAAAGCAACCAGAAGTGCACCTTGCACCACATAAGCCATGTTGTTGCCATTCAAACCGATGATAATGGGTGAACCGAGGGTTTTTGCACCCACCGTTGAAGCAACAGCTGCAGTGCCAATGTTGATGATGACGGAGGTTCGAATGCCTGACAAGATGACGGGCATCGCCAGTGGCCACTGCACTTGCCTGAACAATTGCACGGGGGACATGCCTAAACCTATTCCAGCATCAACAGATGAGGTGGGCACATCGTCCAAGCCTGCAATGGTCGATTGAACAATGGGCAACAGGCCATACAAAGACAAGGCAATCAATGCGGGCACGACACCAAACCCAACCAAAGGCACCACAATCGCCAACACAGCCACAGGGGGAAATGTTTGCCCCATCGCCACCACGGCTTCAACCAAAGGTTTGAAATCACGTCCAAAACGTTGAGTCACAACGACCCCCAAGGCCACCCCCAGTCCAATCGACATCACACTGGACAGTGCAACAATGAACACATGGGCCAATAACAATTGTAAAAAGCTGTCCTGCGTATAAATTGGACGTTCCAACTCAGGAAACACATGGGCGAACATGGGTTGAAGCAGAGGCATGCCAAATGTCAACGCAATCAATATCACCCATGCCCACCATGCAGGACTGGTATAGGGCACTCGTTTGATGTTCATGTTTCATCGCCTTTCACTTCACTGGTTTCAGGCCCCCTCATGCTGTGCAATAAATCATTGAAGTGCACCACCCCAATGTGACGTTGCATCTGGTCGACAACCGTCATAGTGTTTACCCCTTGGACGACAAACTCAGACAGCGCTTCTTTCAGGGTGGCGTGTTCAGCTATCTGCACGTCATTTGTCGCCATACCTTGTTTGACATGGTTTTTAACATGCGCCAAGGACAGCCATTTGATGCCCATGTCGTTGCGGCCAATGAACTCAATGACCTTGTCATTTGCAGGTTGCATCATGATGCTCAGGGGATCGCCTTGTTGCACGATTCGCCCACCATCCAACAGCACCAAATGGTCAGCCAACATCAACGCTTCATCGATGTCATGGGTGATCAGCAAAATGGTCTTACCAAAAAGCCGATGAATCCGTTTCAATTCAGCTTGTAAACCGGCACGGGTAATGGGATCCAGTGCCCCAAAGGGTTCATCCATCAATAAAATTTCAGGATCAGCCGCCATTGCACGCGCCACACCAATCCGTTGTTGCTGCCCTCCAGACAACTCATGGGGGAAGCGTGAGCGGTATTCATCTGGATTCAGACTCAACATAGTCAACAGCTCATCCACGCGCGCATGGATCTTTTCCTTACGCCAATGCAACAGCTGCGGAACCGTACCAATGTTTTGTGCGACAGTCCAATGTGGGAATAGACCTGTGGACTGAATGACATAACCCATTCGACGGCGAATGTCTTCGGGCTTAAAGCTTCGAATCTCTTGACCCGCAAACAGAATCCGTCCTCGATCATGCTCAAGCAATCGATTGGCCATTTTTAACACTGTTGATTTACCCGAACCTGAAGTGCCAATGATGACGGTGATTTTGCCACGCTCTATGTGCAAGGATAAATCGTCAATGACCGTTTGATCATCAAAAATTTTGCTGACATGTTCAAAATGGATCATGATGCCCCCACTTCAAATTGAGCCAAAACAAGCTTAAAAAACGCATCGACACACATTGTCAAAGCCAATACGGGCAGCACGCCCAGCATAATTAAATCAACGGAACTGCTCGATAAACCTCTAAACATAATGGCTCCAAAACCACCCGCCCCAATCAATGCCGCCACCGTCGTCAAACCAATCGCTTGCACTGCCGCGACACGAATCCCAGACACAATCACGGGCAAAGCCAGACGCGCACGCACCCGATATAAAACCTGTAAAGAATCCATGCCCATGCCCCATGCCGCATCAACAGCAGAGGGCGGGACATTTTGCAAGCCGACCACTGTCGCACGCACGACAGGCAGAAGTGAATACAAGGTTAAGGCAATGACAGCGGGCGCAATGCCCACCCCATGAATGCCCATGTCCGCCAACCAAGGAAAGCGGCTCGCCAGCCAAGCCAATGGTGCAAGCAAAAAAGCGAATAAAGCAATGGATGGGATGGTTTGAATGACATTCAACACATTCAACAACAGAATGCGTAAACGCATGCGACGAAAAGCCAGCACACCAACAGGCAAGCCGATCAGCAACGACAAAAAAACAGTGATGCCCGCAACCTCAAGGTGTTCAAACAAAGCAGAATCAAACGCTTGGCGATTGGCCATGTATTCTTTGTACAGCGACAAATTCACACTGTGCGCTGAAAGCATCAAATGGATCAATGGCAAAAGTACCATAAACGGCAACAGCGATTGGTAAATGCCACGGCCCGTTAAAAACCGCACCGCTTCCATAGCCATCAACCATAAAATCAAAATCAACAACCAAAATCCCGCCCCAAATGACACCCGAATGGTGCTCAAACCTGAAATACGGCCATTTGCTTGCTGGATCACCACCTCACCACACACAAGCATCAACAAACTGACCATGAACAACACAACGATTGCGCTTAAACGTTTATTAGAAAAAAAAGGAGCCATCATAAGCAACGCCACAGCCAAAACAACAACCCCACCAGGCATCGATGCAAGCCCACTTAATTGAGCCCATTGCAAAGGCTCACCTTTAGGTGTCATCATGCGGTTGGGAGCAACTGTTAAAAAAGGCAAAAAAAATGCTGCCCATGCTGCACAGGCAAGCAGCACGAGCAACACTTTGTTGTGGATTTTAATTGGCATTTTGTAAAAAGCCTAAAAAAACGTGGAAATGTGGAAACGTGCAGCAAGTCCATGTGTTCAAACCAAGATTGGTTCAATGCAACAACATCCAAACAATTAAATACTATTTTAAAAAACCTTGGGACTTAAGGTAATCTGAAGCAACTGTTTTTGCATCTCGCCCTTCAAAAGCGATTTGACCATTTAATTTTTGCAGGGTTTTCAAATCCAAAGAAGCAAACACTGGATTCAGAATGTCAGCAATTTCTGGGTGTTTTTTCAAAGCCTCCTCACGAATGACTGGGGCTGGCTCGAATACGGGCTGAGCTGTCTTCGAATCATCCAACACAACCAAACCCATCGAAGCAATCGCGCCATCTGTGCCATAAGCAAGCGCAGCATTGACGCCTGAGGTCTGCTCCGCAGCCGCTTTGATGAACACCGTCGTGTCACCGCCAGCCAAGGACAAAAACTGATTTTGCTTGAGTTTAAAACCATAAGCTTTTTCAAACAATGGCAATGCGTCACCACGCTCAATAAACTCAGATGATGCAGCCATTTTAAATGGCCCACCCGAATCCAAATATTGTTTTAAATCTTCTAAGGTTTTCAAATGATGGGCTTCGGCCAAATCCGAACGCACCGCAATCGCCCACGTATTATTGGCAGGTGCTGCTTGCAACCACACCAGTTTATTTTTGTCATAGTCAAGTTTCTTGACCAAATCATATGCTTCTTTTGGGTTTTTCCACGCGAGGTTTTTTTCATCATTGAAAATAAAAGCCCCACTCCCCGTGTATTCTGGATAGATGTCGATTTCACCCGAAGTGAGTGCATAACGAACAATTTTAGTCGCTCCCAGCTGCACTTTATTCACGGTAGGAATGCCTTTATTTTCAAGCAACAATATAATCATGTTGCCCAGTAAAGCGCCTTCTGTGTCTATTTTTGAAGCCACACGAACCGCGTCTGCGGGAGCGACTTTCTTAGCCACAACGCTTTCAGTCTTGGCCGGCCCACAACCAGACAGCCCCAAAATCACAGCCATCAACGATGCCGCAGCAACCCGTTCAATGTGCTTTAAAAACATGCTGTTTATTTTCATCACACGACCCTTTGTTTATTTTTATTTAAGTCGACAGGCACTGCTGCATGCAAACAACTCAAGCAATTGTCGCCCGTGCACCATCGTGCACCATTGTAACCTCAAGTCCAAACATGCGTAAAAAATATGCAAACAAAACACAGACCCCAAGCCCCATTAAGATTGAAACTGCAATCGAGCCAAACGCGCATACACACCATCCAATGCCAACAAATGGGCATGGTTACCCATTTCGACAATCCGTCCATTGTCCATCACCGCAATGCGATCAGCCCGCTGTATGGTCGCAAGGCGATGGGCAATGATAAGGGTCGTGCGCCCTTGCATTGCCGCATCAATCGCTCCTTGAACCCAGCGCTCGGACTCCGCATCCAAAGCACTTGTGGCTTCATCGAGCAACAGCAACGGCGGATTTTTTAACAATGCCCGCGCAATCGCAATCCGCTGACGCTGGCCACCCGATAAACGCACTCCGCGCTCACCTAAAAAAGAGCGATAACCTTCGGGCAACTTTTCTATGAACTCATGTGCCGCAGCCATTTTTGCGGCCGCCATGACCTCCTCATCGCTGGCATCCACGCGGCCGTAGCGAATATTTTCCAACGCATTGGCAGAAAAAATAACCGTATCCTGAGGCACAATGCCAATCGCATCGCGTAAATCGCTTAACTTAAGCTGTGCAATGTCCACCCCGTCCAGAGTAATTTGTCCCTTCTGCGGATCATAAAAACGCAGCAACAATTGAAACAAAGTCGTTTTACCCGCGCCCGATGCACCGACCACAGCCACCGTTTCACCCGCTGCAATGTCAATTGACAAATCACACAATGAAGGCGTCAAAGGCCGAGATGGGTAGTGAAACTCGACCGCATGCATCGACAGCGTTGCCCCAGAGGCCTTTCGCACAGCCAAAGGCAATGGATGGTCGGGCGAACGAATATTGGACTGTAAAGACATCAACTCCAAAAGCCGCTCAGTTGCGCCCGCCGCGCGCTGCACCTCACCCAAAACTTCAGACAATGCACCAATCGCGCTCGCCACCATCGCTGCATACAAAATAAACTGGCTCAGTTCACCACCGCTCATTTCTCCCATCAAAACAGCCCGTGCGCCCAACCATAAGACAAATACAATCGTGCCAAACACCAACACAATCGCCATCACTGTCAATATTGAGCGCGCACGAATGCGACGCATCGCTGTTTCAAAAGCCGACTCAACCGACTGTTTGAACCGATTCGCCTCAATCACCTCATGTGTAAAAGCCTGCACCGTTGGCATTGCATTCAGGATTTCACCCGCCATCGCCGACGCATCGGCAATTCGACTTTGCGAATCACGCGACAATGACCGAACACGGCGGCCATAAATCACAATGGGCACCACAATGGCTGCCAATAAAACAATGATGATGGCCGACAATTTGGCACTGGTCAGCACCAACATCACCAAACCACCCATCAGCAACAAAGAGTTCCGCAAAGCCATTGAAATACTTGTTCCAACAACCGATTGAATAATGGTCGTATCCGCCGTCAAACGAGACAAGACCTCCCCTGTCTGTGTTGTTTCAAAAAACTCTGGGCTTTGTGTGACCACATGCCCATACACCGCACTGCGCACATCCGCCGTCACCCGTTCACCCAACAACGACACCATGTAAAAACGCGCAGCCGTTGCCAACCCCAAAATTACCGCCACACCAAACAAAGCCAAAAAATACATGTCCACATGAGCGACCCCTTGAGTCGCAGTACCCTCCTTGACAAACCCCACATCAATCAACTGACGAAATGCATAAGGAATGGCCAAAGTCGCGGCCGCTGCGATCAGCAATGCCACCCCAGCCAGCATAAATTCCTTTTTATAGGGCTTTAGAAAAGGTAAAAGCCCCCTGAGTGTCGCAAGGCTGGATTTAGAAGAAGCGGTTGTTTGTGTCATGTTGTATTCTTAGAAGGATGGGTATGTCCAACACATGGTGACGAAAAAGGCATTTACAACGCGTTCATGCAACTGTTCAGTTTATATGAGGTAAAAAATCACAAAAACAGCTATCCGCACAAACAATTACATTTAAGTGCCTTCATTAACAAATGATTAATCAATGTATTGAACACATTAAAAAAGGTTTTGAAATTGAGGAGGGATGCTAAAAAACACCTTGATCATTGCATGGTGATGTTTTTAAAACATGCGGCTTGATCCAAGTAATGTTTAATTTGTAAACAACAAATAATAACAGCCATACACAACCGCCACAAAAAAATAACCAGGGCAATAGAAATAGGCAATTTAAAGCCCCTCAATCAATTTCTGATGAGGGGCTTTTTTGAACATCAACAAAAGTTCATTTATTCGAAACGACCACGCAATAAATATTCCATGATGGCTTTTTGTACGTGCAAACGATTTTCAGCCTCCTGCCACACGACGCTTTGAGCACCATCAATGACCTCGGCATCCACTTCTTCACCACGATGTGCAGGTAAACAGTGCATGAACACCGCATCAGCCGCCGCATGAGCCATCATGTCCGCCGTCACTTTGAAATCTTTGAAAGCAGCCATGCGCACTTCATTTTCAGCTTCGTAACCCATGCTGGTCCACACATCAGTGGTGACAATGTGCGCCCCTTTACAGGCATCCATCGGATGCTCAAATACGGTATAGAAGGGTTTATCTTGCGGATCAATCAATTGCTCATCCAAAGCATAGCCCGCAGGTGTGGCAATATTCAAATGAAAACCAAGTACACGCGCGGCCTGAATCCACGTGTAACTCATGTTGTTCGCATCACCCACCCAAGCAACGGTTTTACCTTCAATGGCGCTCACATCCTCACCATTGCCACGTTCTTCGATGTAAGTGTAAATGTCAGCCATGACCTGACAAGGGTGGTATTCGTTGGTCAAACCATTGATGACAGGCACACGAGAGTTTGCTGCAAAACGTTCAAGGATGTCCTGTCCAAAAGTACGAATCATGATGATGTCGACCATGCGTGAGATCACTTTGGCCGCGTCTTCCACTGGTTCGCCACGCCCAAGCTGTGTGTCCTTGGTATTCAAAAATACCGCATGGCCGCCGAGCTGGAAAATACCTGCTTCAAACGACAAGCGCGTGCGTGTTGAACTTTTTTCAAAAATCATCGCCAATGTGCGGTCATGCAATGGATGCCATGTCTCGTATGCTTTAAAACGACGTTTCAACTCAGCAGTGCGCTGTACGAGGTAAACGTATTCATCTTGCGTAAAATCAGAAAACTGAAGGTAATGTTTAACTGTCATGGTGGCCTTGATTGTGTCCCAATAGCATGTATCAGCATGCATTATGCGTTTGAAAAACGCTTTATTCTAAAAACACTTTAACTTTAATTACGGTGCTTCATTTAAGAAATTCTTGATGAGTTTGCTCAAACGATCGACCAACTCAGCACTGTCTTCATCGCTGAAGACCAGTGGTGGCAATAAACGCACCACCGTGTCGTGGGTGACATTGATCAGCATGCCTTCATTCAAAGCCAGCTTGACCAATTCACCACAAGGACGATCCAACTCAATCCCGATCATCAAACCCAAACCACGGATGTCACGTACATCACCCGCCAGAACCTCATCTTTCAATGCAAGGTTCAAGCCCCGTTTAATGGCAGCACCTTGGCGTTCCGCATTGGCCGCCAAGCCATCAGACTCAATCGCGGCAACGGTTGCCAAACCCGCCGCCATCGCCAATGGATTCCCACCAAATGTGGTGCCATGCGCCCCAACAGGAAAAACACCTGTTGCCCGTCCGCTGGTCAAAATCGCACCCACAGGCACACCCGAGCCCAAACCTTTAGCCAAAGTCATCACATCAGGTTTGACGTTTTCATGTTGATGGGCAAACCACTTGCCGGTACGCGCAATGCCTGTTTGCACTTCATCAAGGATCAACAACCAACCATGCGCGTCACACAATGCGCGAATCTCTGTCAACACACCCGCATTTAAACAGCGGATGCCGCCCTCACCTTGTACCACTTCGAGCATGACAGCCACCACCGATTCATCATCAGCATACGCTTTAATTGCTTCCACATCGTTGTACGGCACACGCACAAAACCGCTGACCAAAGGTTCAAAACCTTTTTGCACTTTGGCATTGCCCGTCGCCGTCAATGTCGCCAAAGTGCGCCCATGAAATGCCTCTGACATGACAATGATTTTGGCATCTTTTTTGCCTTGTTGTTGACCGTACAAACGAGCCAACTTGATGGCACCTTCGTTGGACTCAGCACCGCTGTTGCTGAAAAAAACTTCATCCATGCCTGACAATTGAGCCAAAGCATTGGCCAACTCATGCTGCTGAGGCACGTCATATAAATTCGACACGTGAATGACCTGTGCAACTTGTGCTTGCAAAGCTTGAACCAACCGCGGGTGGTTATGTCCCAAACCATTCACCGCAATGCCCGACAACGCGTCCAAGTACACCTTACCATTCACATCTGTTAAACGCACCCCGTTACCATGGGCAAACGCAACAGGTAGGCGGTTAAAAATTGGCATAAGGTGTGAAGCAGAGTTACTCATGGGGCATCCTATCTAAAAAAACCAAATAAACCCTCAATCAAACATCTCGGGTCACTGGAGAGTTTCACTGACGGCCAATAAAAAATAAAACAGGCGACTTATGTCGCCCAATGCAAACTGTATCATAGGTAAAAAAACACTTGGATGCAAGCCTTATCATGCGGCATCTTGGCGCAAAAGCGCAGCAGAACTGAAGTTGGAAAAAGTAAGGGGCTGTTTTTCTCGTATTTTCTTAAATAAAAAACGCCATGAACATAAGTTAGCATGGGTCAAACCCTCACATGACTACTTCCGCTCACATGAATCAATCACCTAAACATTGCTCTCAGCGACAGACAGCACCACCGACAACACATCGATCAGAGCCAATTGTAAAATCCGCGTCAGCATGGCGGGCTTGGTTTGCCGTTCTTCGTCGGTGTTGATGACAATGACCGCATCGGATTTACGTGCAAGTGGGGTTTTGGCAGGGGCAAGCGAAAGAATAGAGGCACCATTGGCTTTGGCTAAATTGGCAGCTTCAATCAATTCAGGCGTTTGCCCTGAACGTGAAATGAACATGGCCACATCGTCTTTGCCTAAACGCTCTGCACATAAACTCATCATGTACGCATCAGTGCGCGCAGAAGCATTGATGCCTGAACGAATCAATTTGTATTGCGCATCATCGGCTACAGAAGCAGAACTGCCCAACGCAAAGACATCCACACGGCGGGCTTTTTTTAACAACGCGATGGCCTTTTCAAGTGAGCGCGCACTGATTTCTTCACGCAAGCTCAACAAAGCATTCGCCGTATTGCCCAATACTTTTTCGCTGATGCTGCCAATGCTATCGTCTTGCTCAACTTGAGTGAAACTGATGGTCGCATCACCATTCAAAGTACCTGACAACTTCAACTTGAAATCATGTAAACCATCACAACCTAAACTGCGGCAAAAACGAATCACAGTGGGTTGACTGACCTTGGCGGCTTTGGCAATATCGGTGATGGGGCTGCTGACAAACAGACGAGGATCCTCTAAAACAAGATCCGCAACCTGCGCCTCCGAACGACTCAGATGCAATCGCGTGCTTTGAATGCGCATCAACATGGCACCCGCACTGTTCCCTTGTGAACTGGTCTCTGGCATTTTCTTAGCTCGTACCATGTGTGTTATTACCTTCACGTTATATAACGATATAAACTGATATTGTATAGTGTTATATTACAAAAGTGAATGCATCTGCACAAAGCTTCATATGCAAAAAACTCCCGCAAATAGACATGGGAGTTTTTTACAGGTCAAAAGCATGACAAAATAAGACGGTGCAGTCCTACAGCTCTTCATGCCAATTGAAGCCATCACGGGCAACTAAAGCGTTCGCTGCGGGCGGCCCCCATGTACCCGCCATGTACATTTTTGGCGCGACATTTTGATCCGTCCATGTGTTGATGATGGGCTCAATCCAACGCCAAGCTTGCTCTTGTTCATCACGACGAACAAACAAGCCCAACTGACCATGAATTGCATCCAACAATAAACGCTCATAACCATCCATGCGGCGCTCTGAGAAGAAATCCTCGGCATCCATGTCCAAATGAACGGGCGCCAAACGCATTTGATTGCCTGGGCGCTTTGATAAAAAGTACATGCGCACCGATTCCTCAGGTTGCAACTGAATGACCAAACGATTCGAACCCACAGGCATTTTGCCCAAGAGTTCATAAGGCACGGACTTAAACTGCACGACGATTTCCGCCATGCGTTTGGGCATTCGTTTGCCCGTGCGCAAGTAAAAAGGCACCCCAGCAAAGCGCCAATTGTTGATTTCGGCTTTTAATGCCACGTACGTTTCCGTCGTGCTGCCTTTTTTTATACCCTCTTCTCCTACATACGCTGGAACTTCTTTACCGCCTACTGTGCCCGCGGTGTACTGCCCGCGAACCACATTATTCAATACATCATCTGGACTCATGGGTTTGAGCGAACGCAACACGCCCAATTTGGCATCGCGGATCGCATTCGCATCCATCGATGCAGGTGGCTCCATGGCCACGATGCACAGCAATTGCAACAAATGGTTTTGCACCATGTCACGAATGGCACCTGTTTCGTCATAAAAATCACCACGTTTTTCGATGCCAAGTTCTTCCGAAATGGTGATTTGCACGTTCGCAATGCGGTCACGGTGCCAAATCGGCTCAAAAAAACTGTTGCCAAAACGCAAAGCCATTAAATTTTGCACTGACTCTTTACCCAAGTAATGGTCAATGCGATAAATTTGATTCTCTTCAAATGCTTGACCAATCACATCATTGATTTCTTGGCATGATTGCAAATCATGACCGAGTGGCTTTTCAACCACAATGCGTGCATCTTTATTGAGGCCATGATGTGCCAAGCCCGTGCAAATGGCTTCAAAAATTGAGGGCGCGGTGGCAAGGTAAAACACGCGCTCATTATTATTTTGTTCCAGTGCCTCTTTGAGTGGAATGTAGCTATCGGTGTTATTTGCATCCAAACACAAGTAGCTGACATGACCTAAAAAGCTGCCCCACTGCGCATCATCAAAGCGATCTTTAATGTGGCCTTTTACATTTTCATCCATCCACACATGATACGACTCATCGGTAAAATCACTGCGCGCCGCGCAAAAAATACGACTGGAGGGTTGAAAACCACCGTCAACATAGCTTTGATATAAAGCAGGCAACAGCTTGCGCATGGTTAAATCGCCCGTGCCGCCGAATAAAATCAATGAAAATGCGGGGGTGTTCATACAAAACCTTTCTGTTTTTTTTCTTTGCATCCTGCTGCAAATATCTCCTGAACAGAAATATGCCGCAAAATGTAGGAAAAGTAAATATATTTTGACATTTTTTTTTAGTTTTACTACAATTCATTATCGAAATCACATAAAATCTACCAACATGATAAACCGTTTGACACAACAAGCCAACGATTAGCAGCTTTGGACATGTGGGTTTTTTATTTAAAGGCGTTGCACTAAAAATCGTATTCAATGCAAAAGCAGTATCCGCAGTATCATGTAAATCATCACAGCAATACCCAGTAACACCTAAAGTGAACATGCATCACACAAAATGACATATAAAAGAGAAGAGGACGACATGAACAATACCATTCACCCAACAATTGCCACCATCACGCAACGCCTCGTCGAACGTTCAAAGGTCACACGTGCGCGCTACCTTACACGCGTCGCAGCCAGCGGCAAGCTGCGACCATCGCGTGACCACATGGGTTGCGCCAACCTCGCGCATGCATACGCCTCAGCGGGCAATGACCAGCTCCGTTTGCGCGTCGAACGCGCACCGAACATCGGCATCATCACCGCGTACAATGACATGTTGTCCGCTCACCAACCTTACGGCCACTACCCAGATCGCATTAAAAACAAAGCACGGACACTCGGCGCAACAGCCCAAGTTGCGGGCGGCGTGCCCGCCATGTGCGATGGCATCACCCAAGGGTATGCGGGCATGGAATTGTCTTTGTTTTCGCGCGATGTGATTGCCCAAGCCACGGCCATTGGTCTGTCACACCAAGTTTTTGATGCCGCACTGCTGCTTGGCGTGTGCGATAAGATTGTCCCAGGGTTGTTAATGGGCGCAGCGGCTTTTGGGCATTTGCCTGCCATTTTTGTGCCAGCAGGCCCAATGACCACGGGCATCGCCAATGATGCGAAAGCCAAAGTCCGTCAACGCTACGCCACGGGTGACGCAACGCGTGAAGAATTGCTCGAATCCGAATTAAAAGCTTACCATTCTGAAGGCACGTGTACGTTTTACGGCACAGCCAACTCCAATCAAATGATGCTCGAATTCATGGGGTTGATGTTACCTGGCAGTGCTTTCGTCAATCCTTCGACTGATTTACGCACGGCTTTGGACGATGCCGCCGTCGCACAAGCGGTGGCGATCAGCGGCAAACCCGAATACAGCATCGCCCAATTGGTCAATGAAAAATCCATCATCAATGGTGTCATTGGCCTGCTCGCCACAGGCGGTTCAACCAACCATACGTTGCACATCGTCGCCATCGCACGTGCGGCGGGCATCGAGCTGCGTTGGGAAGACATGGATGAATTGGGTCAAGTCATTCCGTTATTGGCACGCGTGTATCCAAATGGCTCAGCCGATGTCAACCAATTCCACGCCGCAGGTGGATTGGGTTACGTGATTGGCGAACTGCGCAAAAAAGGTCTGATTCATGATGATGTGAACACCGTGGTTGGTCATGGCATGGCCATGTACACACAAGAACCATATTTTGAAAATGGCACGCTGGCATGGCGTCATGGCACACCACACAGTTTAGATGAAACCATCATTCGCCCCATTGACAATCCATTTGCACCCGATGGCGGTTTAAAGCTTTTACAAGGCAATTTGGGTCGCGGTGTGATTAAAACCTCAGCGGTTAAGCCTGAACATCGCATCATCCACGCACCCGCTAAAGTCTTTGAAAGCCAAGCAGCCATGCAAGAGGCATTTAAAAATGGTGAGCTCGACAACCAAGATTTCGTTGCCGTTGTCCGTTTCCAAGGCCCCAAAGCCCTCGGCATGCCTGAATTGCACAAACTCACGCCGCCACTCGGCGTACTGCAAGATCGCGGTCAGAAAGTCGCGCTCATCACCGATGGCCGCATGTCGGGTGCGTCAGGCAAAGTGCCTTCAGCCATTCACCTGTCACCCGAAGCCCTTGACGGTGGCCTCATTGCCAAAGTCATGGACGGTGACATGATCACACTCAACGCCATAACAGGTGTCATTCACTTGGACGTGGATGAAGTCACCCTCGCCGCTCGCCCGAATGCCATTCGTGCTGAAGTCGAAACCGAAAACTGGCTCGACTTTTTCGCTGTCGCACGTGAAAATGTGGGTCGTGCTGAGCTGGGTGCAACATGGTTGATCAAAGACACTGATATTTAAATTGACGCATATGCGTTCAAAACACGCTCAAAAAAACTCAAAAAAAGGACACTAAAATGCAAACCCTAAAAGCCGCTCTCGCCAAATGTAAAATCGTTCCCGTCGTTGTTGTGCACGATATCGCTCACGCCGTACCCCTCGCCAATGCGCTTGCCAATGGCGGCCTGACCGTCGTTGAGGTGACCATGCGCACCCCCGCCGCATTGGATGTCATCAGCGCGATGGTCAAAGCGCGCCCTGATCTCGTCACAGGCGCGGGCACCGTACTGAACGCCACTCACCTCCAACAAGCACGCGATGCTGGCGCACATTTTGGAGTCTCTCCGGGCACCAGCCCTGCCTTACGCGAAGCGATTTTGGCTTCTGGCTGGACATTTATTCCGGGTTGCGCCACACCTTCTGAAGCCATGACTTTGGCGGATGCTGGTTTTGAAGTGGTCAAGCTGTTCCCCGCTGAAGTTGTGGGTGGTTTGAACATGCTCAAGTCGCTCGCCTCACCGTTGCCACACATCAAATTCATGCCCACAGGTGGTGTGCGCCTCGATAAAGTCGCCGAATATGTGGCACAACCAAACGTCGCCGCTCTGGGTGGCACATGGATCGTCCCCCCTGCATTGCTCGAAGCGGGTGATTTTTCTGGCATCGAAAAATTGGCACGTGAAGCGTATGAGGCGGCCAATCAGGTGTAACATGACGATTGATTTTGCATCAACAGTTGAGCTTGTTTAAGCAAGCAAGGGGAAGCCAATTCACAATCGCTTCCCTTTGTTTTATTTCAAATCCCTCTTTGATTCATCGACCATGCCCTTGCACATTAGCCCCCTCGCCAAATCCCATTTTGAAGGCCTACGTCGTGTATTGGACGTGATTGCCCGTGAAAAACATTACCTTGCGTTTTTTGTGGCCCCTGCGGCTGAAGAGGCGTATGCGTTTTATCGAGACATCCTCACCCACAACGACAGCCATTATGTGGCCTTGTTTGAGAATAAAGTCATCGGTTGGTGTGATGTGATTCGCAAGCCTCAGGCTGCTCTTCAGCATGTTGGTGTGCTTGGCATGGGCGTGCACCCCGACCACCGTCGGCAAGGCATTGCCACTCAACTGATGCAAACGGCCATCGCCAAAGCTTGGGAGAATGGATTGACACGTATTGAGTTGACCGTGCGTTCAGACAATGCGGCTGCGATTGCACTGTATGAACGCCATGGATTTACTCAAGAAGGGTTGCTTCGACAAGGGTTTTTAGTGGATGGCGCGTATTTTGATGTCATCAGCATGGCACTTTTAATGGAACAACCATGAACAAGCCTTTACGACAAGATCATGTAGAATCCGCCTCTGAGGATTGCATTTGAATGAAACCGCAATGAGTCAAGCCGTTGTGACGGCTTTGGGCTGTTGAATACATCAATCATCGCCTCGTTTCTGACCCCCATCACGATCATATTTTTGTACCAGTGAACAGGCTGAGACAGCCGCGCACTTTTAAAAAAACTTCAACAGGATGCATCATGACCGCACACATTCAAACACTTTACGGCACGCCCAATACCCGTTCAGGTCTCGCCGAATCACCTATTTGGGATGATGACAAGCAATGTTGGTACTGGATTGACATTCCAAAACGCCACATTCATCGCCACACTGCGACAGGGGTTCATACCGAATGGCAATTGCCCTACAACGAGGACAATGATCCTGGTGCCATGTGCATTGCAGAAGATGGATGGCTCATTGTTGCATTACGTGCAGGTTTGGCGCGGTTTGATCCAGCCACACCGGCAGGAGAAGTAGTTCCGTCTCTATTTTTAGATGCGCCATACGACACCACCACCACACGTTTCAACGATGGTGGTGTCGATGCACAAGGGCGTTTTTGGATAGGCTCTTTGTTTTCACCCAAAACCCATGCAGGTGCCACATTGTTCTGCTTGGAAAAAGGCGTGTTGCACCCAGTGGCTGGTGAACTGGCAGCTCATGCCCCCTACAATGGTTGGGGTGTCACCACGTCAAATGGCTGGGCAATGGCACTCGATGGTGCGCACATGTACCATGCCGATACACAAGCACATGAAGTGTATCGTTATGATGTTGATGCCAACAAACCCGTGACTGAAGCATTGTCCAACCGAAAAGTGTTTTACAGCACACCAAACCAACAAGCCTCAAAAGACGCCGACATCGTTTATCAGGGTCGCCCTGATGGTGCGGCTGTGGACAGTGCAGGTAATTTTTGGAATGCCCAGTTTGAAGGTGGACAAGTGATTCAATTTTCAGCCGATGGTGAAATCTTACAACGCGTCATGCTGCCTGCGCGCTGCCCCACCATGGTCTGTTTTGGCGGAGCCGATTTGCAAACCATGCTCATCACCACCACGGGCAATCGCCCCGAAGAAGAGCTGAACAACTTTCCTGACAATGGTTATATGTTGACTTTGCGTGTTGAACAACCCGGCTTACCCACACGCCGTTATGTGCCTTAAAATCGACGAAAAAATTTAAAGCCACAAAAAAAGATGCTTGTTTAAGCATCTTTTTTTGTGATTTATTTCTTGTCATTTATTATTTAGGGCATGTACCAATTAATCATTAAAATTTGCAGAAAACCCCATATACCCATCATTCCCGCACAGGCGGGAATCCAGCCAAATACATCGCATGTGTTAATGAAATGGGTTCATCTGGCTCAGATGGTGCACACGCCCCACTGGATTCCCATCTGCACAGGAATGATGGATTTTTTGACATCACTGATGCTCTAAAAAATCCAGTCAGCATATAAAAAACAAACAACGGGTACATGACCTTTACTTAAATTAAATTAAACCCCATTCAAGCTTCAAAGATTTATTTTCTATGCCCTTGATCCGCTTCAGGATAAATGCCCTCCACATAAAACCAATGCCCATCTTCACGGACAAAATCACTGACTTCATGTAATTTATGCGCTCGCCCTTGCACCTTATACAAGGCCACAAACTCCACTTGAGCCGTCTCAGCGCCCTCTTCCCATGCGTGTGTACGAACATCCAAACGCGTCCATTTGATGTTTGAATCATCGGCTAAAATAACGTCGCTTGGTCGTGTGCAGGGATGCCAAGTGGCTTGTAAATACGCTTCATTGCCCAACACATAAGCACTGTAACGCGAGCGCATCAACGCTTCGGCGGTTGGGGCTGGGTGCCCTTGCTCAATATAAACCCCGCAACAGAGCGCAAAATCGCCACCCCCGCATGGGCAAACGGTGTATTGATGTTTTCCCATCCTCACACCTTCGGCGACAGTACTGTCGGCATGGCTTTGGGCGCGGTGTTTGGATAATCCAAACTGTAATGCAAGCCACGCGACTCATGGCGATAGCTGGCGCACTTGACAATTAAATCTGCGCACGTGACGAGGTTGCGCAACTCAATCAAGTCGGCGGTGACGCGAAAATTTTTGTAAAACTCATTGATTTCACCTTTGAGCAATTCAATTCGATGACCCGCACGCTCAAGGCGTTTATTGGTGCGTACAATGCCCACATAATTCCACATGAAACGGCGCAGCTCGTCCCAATTGTGCGAAATCACCACTTCTTCATCGGCGTTGGTCACACGCGACTCATCCCAAGCAGGCAATGGGCGTGGCTCAATCGCGGTCTGTGCGAGTATGTCACGTGCCGCGGCTTGACCAAAAACCACACATTCAAGCAAGGAGTTTGAAGCCAAGCGATTCGCACCATGTAGACCCGTATACGTGACTTCGCCAATGGCATACAAATTGGCAAGGTCGGTTTTACCTGATAAATCGGTCACCACGCCACCGCAGGTGTAATGCGTTGCGGGGACGACTGGAATCGGCGTGGTGCGCATGTCGATGCCCAGCTCCAAGCAACGCGCAAAAATCATTGGGAAATGCTCTTGTAAAAACTCGGGCTCTTTGTGCGTCATGTCCAACACAACGCAATCCAAGCCATGCTTTTTAATTTCAAAGTCAATCGCACGTGCCACCACATCACGTGGTGCGAGCTCACCACGCTCATCGTGGTCAAACATGAAACGGTAGCCACTGTTTGTCGGTTCACCTATTTTTGCAGGCAGGCGCAAGATACCGCCCTCACCCCGCAACGCTTCGCTGATTAAAAATGACTTTGCATGAGGGTGAAACAAACAGGTCGGATGAAACTGCATGAATTCCATGTTGGCCACGCGACATCCCGCACGCCACGCCATGGCTATGCCGTCGCCCGATGCACTGTCCGGATTGGTCGTGTACAAATAAACCTTACCCGCACCGCCCGTAGCCAACAATGTATGCGCTGCACCCAAAGCATGGATTTGCCCTGTTGCATTGTCCAAAGCATAAACACCATAACAGCGGTGCATGTCACTGCCTGACAGCACTTCACCCTGAGAGGCGACGTGTTTACCTGTGACCAAATCAACGGCAATGTGGTGCTCTAAAACAGTGATGTTTTTGTGCGCTCGTACCTTTTCGATCAAAGTCGATTGAATCGCATGACCCGTCGCATCAGCGGCATGCACAATGCGGCGATGGCTGTGTCCACCTTCACGGGTCAAGTGCAAATGGCCTTCTTCGCGCGTGAATGGCACGCCTTCATCGATCAACCAATTGATGGCAGCGGGTGCATTTTCCACAACAAACCGCACGGCATCGGCCTCACCCAACTGAGCACCCGCAACCATCGTGTCATCGTAATGGTTGTCAATGCTGTCATCGGCCCCCATCACCGCAGCAATGCCACCTTGCGCCCAATCGCTTGAACCGCTGAGCAGTTGACCTTTTGACAACAACGCCACTTTCAAAGACGGCGCGAGTGACAACGCCGCACTCATCCCCGCTAAACCTGAACCCACGATGACCACATCGTACTGTTGTTGCATGCCCATACTGTCCTTTTTTAAAGTAAAAATATACTTTTTTTACCCGATTGTATTTGAAATTATTCTGAAGTCGATGCGAGAGGCTAAAACGCCTTCTAATGCATACGCACTGCATCGCCCATCGATTGAAACATTTTTAAGACAATAGCAGATTCACCCTTGCTTTGCAAAACCTGAATGCCCCTCAATCGTTTAATCTGTTTAATGCCTTATTGAGCAAAATAGACACCCCATGCATTTCCCTACTGATTGACTCAATCCCAACCGTACCAACGCCCTGACTCCCGCCAATGATCGGCTTCTGAAGAAACACAGCCGAGACAAAAGCGCAACGCGCCAGAATCCACCGTATTCGACACCACTGCACCCGCAGCTTGATAGCGCGCCCACACAAGCGGATGCGGGTGATGAAATGGATTGAGGTAACCCGATTGTGCAATCGCCCATCGCGGTGAACTCGCCTCAATGAAAGGTGCGCTGGAACTGCCACCACTGCCGTGGTGCGGCATCAGCAACACGTCGGCATGCCAATCGCGCACACCACCTGCTGGTGATACCACCAATTTTGCCTCCTGCAAAGCATCAATGTCACCTGTGAGCAACAGGCTTTTCAAAGCCCCCGAACCGACATCAACACGCAACACACAGCTTTTTGGATTGTCCGCCAACTCAGCATTCTGCACAGTCGCCTGATCTGGACTGAGGATGCTGAATTTTACGCCATCAACCGTCCAAGCCTGTCCAACCAAACACAATTGCACCGTTGAAATGTTCACGCCCATCTCGGTAATACGCTCTGGCGATATCGAAGTCAGCACCCGATCGACCCGCACTGCGCGCGACACGCTGCCCGCCCCACCCGTGTGATCCGCATCGTTGTGACTCAACACCATGCCATCCAAATGCTCAACACCCATTTCGCGCAAATACGGCACGATCACACGCACACCGGCATCTGAATCCTCGCCATACTTTGGCCCCGCATCGTACAACCAATTGTGGTGTGCCGTTTGTAATAACACCGCGCTGCCCTGTCCAATGTCCAGCACATGCACGCGCACCTGCCCATCAGCAATCGCAGTATCCAAACGAGGCGTCGCCAAAACAACCGCCACCCCAGCCGCGCAGCAACTTAACCAAACCCAGCGTTGTCGACGCATTGCAAGCACCAGCGCAATGCTCAATACTGCCAAAACAACCACTTGCCACCACTTCAATGTATGCGTCCAAAGGCCGTTTGGAATCACCTCAACCAACCATGACAACGCCATCAACCCCTTGCTCAACAAGGCATGCGCCCATACCAATGGCCATGTCCAGCCCAAACCAAAACCCAACGCACAAGCCAACAACAGCAATGGCGTGACCACACCGCTGACCAAAGGAATGGCAATAAAATTCACGGCCACACCCAACAACGACGCTTGATGAAAAAAATACAAAGTCACAGGCAGCAAAGCCAAACCAATTGCCAATTGCACACCCATCACAGACAGCCACTTGTGCGCCTCTTTTTTTTCGGCTTGCTTTTCAACTTGCAATGGATTCAAATCACCCACCTGCTCATGGTCATTTAAAGCCAAAATCAACCACGCCACCGCCCCAAACGACAACCAAAAACTGATCGACAGCACAGCAAATGGATCAAAGCACAACACACCCCACAATGCAAAACACAACACCCGCACACCAGAGCTCGCGACCCCCAACCTTGACAACCACAACCAAATCGCCAGCATCACCACCGTTCGTTGCGCAGGCAAAGCCCAACCCGCCAGCAAAGCATACGTCAATGCCACAACCAAACCCAGCCATTGCGCAGCGTACAAACTCGGCATCCACGCACATAACTTTAACGAACGTCGCCATAATGTCTGGGTCAACCAAGCCACCAACATCGCCAACATCGTGATGTGCACACCCGAAATACTCACCAAATGCGTCACCCCTGTCTGCTGAAACAGCATCCACTGTGCATTTGAAACGCCACTTTGATCGCCAAAGGTCAATGCTTTCAGCACCGCTGTCACCGCCTCATCTTGTCCAGCCAACCGAACGTCCAACTGATGCAAAGCCCAGCCACGGGTGTTTTGCAAAGCACTCCAAAATGTCGTTTCCATGCCCAACATGTTCGGATAATCGTCCAAACGCGTGTCTTTATTCACCCTCACCGTCGCCAAGCCGCGCACATCATTCGCAAACCAATAACGCTCCTGATCGAACACACCTGGATTTTGCGTCGCATGAGGGGGTTTCAAACCCAACGGCAAAGACCACACCTGCCCCACACGCAGCGCCCCCGCACCCGTCACAGGCAAATCATCCTCATACCACGCCGTACTGATTTGACTCGGCAACGTCCCCTCATTCACTGCCGTTTGAACCTCTGCGTCCTGCTGGGATGGGCTGGGTTTAAAAAGAAAACGCATACCAAATGGCGTGCGTGTGGGAATGCTGTCAATGCGACCTTGTACCGATAAGGTTTTTCCAACCCATGACGGCTGAACAACCTCATGTAAACGCCGCCACGCCCGTGCTTGGGCATAAGTCACCGTCAGGCAAGCCACAGCCAACAAAGCAACAGGCAAACGAACCCTTTTAAAGGGTTTAAAATTTTTAAAAAATTGAGGCCATAGAAACGTGTTTGGGTACAGCAATACAACACACAACACCGCCACGGCCAACAGCAACCACAATGTTTCAATTGAAAACAATGCCCGAACTTCGTGCGCTGCCGTCAAGCACACCACCATCCATGCGGTCGTCAACACCAAGCGCCACTGAGCCACCATAATTCACTTTTCAAAAAATAAAAACTTATCGGCGCATCATTCAAACAGCAGAAAAAATCCGTCATTCCCACGCAAGCGAGAATCCACTAGGGCGCGTAGCACACCATCGGTGTGAGATTTGCCAAGCTCGTCAACACATGCGATGCAGGGCTGGATTCCCGCCTGCGCGGGAATGACAGGCAGATGGGAATTTTCCACACATCTCAATAATTAAAAGAACATCACTAAGCCATTGAATTCAAATCATTAAACCTAAATCATTAAACTTCAATCATTGCAGCCAATCTTGGCAAGACTTGCAAAGTATTGCGCCTCATGTGCTCACTCAATGCCACCGCGTCCAAACCACGCAAATCCATCAAACTTTCGGCAATTCGTGGCAAATAATGCGAATAATTATTTTCTTTATACGCCCAAGATGGCGACATGTCAGGCGCATCGGTTTCAAGAACCATGCGATCAATCGGCAACTCAGCTGCCAAGCGACGGATTTGCAATGAACGCGAAAACGTCATCATGCCGCCAAAACCAAGGTGTAAGCCTTGTTTCATGTACGCCTCAGCCTGCGAAAAGCTGCCATTAAAAGCATGGGCAATGCCTTGGCGCACATTAAACTGGCGCACATATTTGATCACCGTGTCCTGCGCATGGCGCACATGGAGCAACACGGGTAAATCAAATTCACGCGCCAACTTCAACTGTGCTTGGAAAAAGTAAAGCTGCTTTTCTTGATCGATGGTTTTAACAAAACCATCCAAACCCACCTCACCGACCGCCACCAGACGTGGGTCATGAATATTGCTCTCCAAAGCCGCACGCAAAGCGGCAAGCGCCACATCAGGATCCAACGGATTGACGTACATCGGGTGAATCCCCAAGGCATACGCCGTTCCCGCATAAGCATCCGCCATCTCACGCACGGTATTAAAATTAAAGGGCGCAACCGCAGGCACCACTTGAGCCACCACCCCCGCATCGCGAGCGCGCGCCCAGTCATCGATGCGTGTCGCATCAAATTCTGGGGCATCAAAATGCACGTGGGTATCGATCCAACTCATCTTTTTTTAACCATAAAAAATGCAAAAGCACATGTATTTCGTAATGCTTGAGCGATTGACAGTGGAAACACCATCTAAATGCCGTTACACGGTCGCATGCAATGGTTCACCACCCCATGACCAACGTCCCAGCGACTGACTTCACTTACGTCAAACGGGTTTCCTGCAACACACCTGCATCCAATTGCAACACGCGATCACACTCAGCCGCCAGATTCAAATCATGCGACACCAACACAAATGCAATGCCCAAATCACGCGCCAATTGACGCACCAGCGCAAAGACTTGCCCCGCCGTACCACGATCCAAATTACCCGTCGGCTCATCGGCGAGGACACACGCAGGCTCTGTCACGAGCGCGCGCGCAATCGCCACACGCTGGCGTTCACCACCCGACAACTGACTTGGCAAATGCATGGTGCGCTCACCCAATCCCACTTTATCCAGCATCGCTTGCGCACGGGCGCGCGCATCGGTTTTGCTCATGCGACGAATCAACAAAGGCATGGCCACATTGTCCAATGCCGACAACTCAGGCAACAAATGATGGAATTGATACACAAAACCAAGGTGCAAATTGCGCACGCTGTTGCGCGCATCGTCCGACAAGCTCGAATACGACTTCCCCAGCAAGCTCACCTCACCTGTGTCAGGCACATCCAAACCGCCCAAAACATGCAGCAAGGTCGATTTACCTGAACCCGATGCACCAATGATGGCGACGCACTCCCCGCGCTTGACATCGATGGACACATCACGCAACACTTCAACATCCAGTGCATTGTCTTTAAATTTTTTTGCCACGCCACTGGCGTGTAACACTGTGTTTTCAAACATATTCCAACGTCCAATTCGTTTTGTTGTCTAACATTGACTTGTATTTTGTGGTCAAAATTATAATCAGAATCTTAAATAATCCGATGTGCCATTGTGCGCTTGACCCACAATGTCCAATATGGGAAATGCTGTGTCAAGCACGGCATGGCGGAACACCATGCCTTTTAACCTGAGTGCCCTTTCAACAGGATTAAAGCATTTGAAAGTACATGTTTTCAGATTCTGATGCGTCACATGATCATTTTTACAATCTTATTGCGGTCATTTCTTACGATCTTTTTTATAACTGCTTGTTCCTATTTACTCATACCGCAAAGCCTTTGCTGGCTCAACCGCAGCGGCTTTTCGACTTGGATAAATGGTGGCCAACAAACTCAGGGCAAAGCTCATCACCGCAATCGACACCACTTCACCCAAACGCACTTCCGACGGCATGCGGCTGATGAAATATTGCCCCTGAGGCAAAGCCTCAAAATGAAACAGCAGCTCCAAGCCATGCACAATCGAACCAATGTTCCACGCGGCCAACACACCAAGCACCACACCAATCAGCGTGCCCAATCCGCCAATCAATGCCCCTTGAATCATAAAAATCTGCATGATGCTGCGGCGTGATGCGCCTTGGGTGCGTAAAATCGCAATGTCAGCCTGCTTCTCATTGACCGTCATGACCAACATCGACACCAAATTAAAACCCGCCACAATCGCGATAATGAGCAAAATGATGGTCATCATGGTTTTTTCGGTTTTCACGGCCGAGAACCATGTTGGATTGATCGACGTCCAATCCTGTGTCAGCACGGGCTGGCTGGCGTTATCCTCAATCCAACGACCGACCGCTTTCGCTTGATCCATGTCTTTGATTTTCACGCGCAAGCCCATATTGCCTTCATGAAACAGTTTCTTTGCATCGTTCACATTGACGTAGGCGTATGAATTGTCGATTTCAAAATGCCCCGCTTTGATGATGCCCACCACGTTAAATGGGCGCATGCGCGGCATCGCACCGGCCACCGTGATGTTGGCTTCAGGAGCCAGTAAAGTTACGGGCTCACCGAGGGCGAACTTATCCTTCTCCACTTCCAAACCCAAGCGACGCGCCAATTCAACACCCAGCACAATGTTAAATTCGCCTTCTTTCAAATCCGCCAAGCTGCCTTGGATGATTTTTTTCGGCACCTCAGACACTTTGCCCTCTTGGGTGGGATCAATGCCTTCGACTTTGACACCGACCATTTCACCGTCCTGCAAGACAATCGACTGGCTGCTCATGTACGGCGCAATGCCAACCACTTCTTTATTTTTCTCAATGCTTTGTGCCAATGGGACTTCCCAACCTTCGGGTGTGTCGGGCGCAGGATACACTTGCACATGCGGAATCACCGACAACATGCGTTCCCGCACCTCATGTTGAAAACCATTCATCACCGACAACACGATGATCAAAGCCGCCACGCCCAGCACGATGCCCACCATCGACAACGCAGAAATAAAAGAGATAAAACGATTTTTTGTTGCACCTCGTGACGCACGTGTGTAACGCCAACCTAACAACCACTCAAATGAATGCTTCATGCTGCCCTTAATGAAACGAATAAAAAAAACAATATAACAAAACAAAATGAAATAAAGCGACACAAAATGAAATAAAAACCACCAAAAATCCACAGTGCGCCTTATGAAAATCACGCATTTTCAAAACCAAAAAGCAGGCAATAGTTTATCATGTACAGGTTATTTTTCCCCGTCCTGTTGGGTTTTTCAACCGATTTGATGCCCACTTGACTTTGATGAGATGGTTATTGCCCATGAGTCTCCACATTCCTGCTGTTTTTGAACACATTACCCTTGATCCAGATGCTTTGGCTTTCGCTGTTGCCAAAAATGCCAACGTTGGCACAGATTACGATTGGCGCACCACTTACCCCGTATTGGCTCAATTGGATAAAATGAACATGCGCCGCACGGCGACCATTTTTCCCGATGATTGCCCCAATAACGCACACGATGCGTATGTCCTTGAGCAAATCGGCTTGCCCATTGACACAGGCGTATCGCTGATGCAAGCGGTGGCCCACCACATCCCTGCTGCGATCAAAGATTTGGCCGATAAAACATTTGCCCAATGGTTTTCACTGTCACCCGTCCACTGGCGCGCAGGCCGAGACCACGTGAATTTAATGGCATTGGACGATGGCGACATCAGCATCGAAGAAGCCAAAGTGCTGCTGGCCAGCATAGCGCCGAAATTGGCCGAGCTGGGTTGGCACATTCATGTGGCCTCTGCAAACACGTGGTACATCCGCACAATGGATCATTTTGATTACCATGCGCCCAGTTTACGACTGGCACAAAGCGATCAACTGGAAAGTTTTTTACCTCATGGGCGTGATTTAAAACGCTGGCAAACGCTGTTGACCGAAATCCAAATGATGTGGTTTGAACACCCCGTTAACCAAGCACGAGCCAAACGCAATCAAGTCGCCATCAACAGCCTGTGGCTGTATGGCGGCATCAACGCACGCGCGATGAACTCAGAAAAACTTTTGCAATTCAACGCACTCACCACCATGATTCGCCGCCCAAACCAGCATGAAATCAACGACATCCATGCCCATCTGGCATGGCTCAACTTGCAATTATCAACTGTGATCGATGCGATCAAAGACGATGGTCAAGCCATCATGACTTTTTTGGGTGAAACGTGGCAGCAAGATGTGTTCATCACTCAACCCTCATGGACTGAAAACATAAAAGGTAAATTTGCTTCATCCAAAAAGAAACCGCTGCAATGGCTTGAACAACCGACATTTGATTTTTTGACACAAACACCGTGAACATTCACCCACGACCCAATGTTTTTTCAGTGGGTCGTGTGACGCTCCTAACAAAGTAGGCGGGTTGAATTGAGCAGGCATCTGAGTTGACATGCTGAGTTCGTTTCACCCGCATCCATACCACCCGTAAAAGCCGATTCTGAAATCTGAAATGTCATTTGACATGGACATTTCACTTCATGCCTTTCCCCGCATCACAGCCCACTCAATTTTCAAAAAACAAAAAAAACATGCAGGGAAAAACAGCCGAGATCTGCTGTTCAGAACCGTAATAAAGCACCCATGACCGCCCTCACCGCCCGCCCAAACAACCCCACCGCCGCCAGCCACCTCCAAGCCGCTGGACATTCGCCCCTGCTCGCCCGCCTGCTTGCCTCACGAGGCATCGACGATGCCGCAGATGCGCGACTTGAACTGACGGGCTTACTTGCCCCAGATGGTTTACTGGGCATCGACAACGCTGCACGCCACCTCGCCGACGCGATCGAGCAACACAAGCACCTCGTCATCATCGCCGACTACGATTGCGACGGCGCGACCGCCTGCGCCGTTGGCTTGCGCGGCTTACGCGCATTGGGTGCACACGTGGACTTCCTCGTCCCCAACCGCTTTGATTATGGCTACGGCTTATCGCCCGAAATTGTCGAATTGGCCGCCAATCACCCAGATTTTACCAAACCTGACCTGCTCTTGACCGTCGACAACGGCATGGCCAGCATCGACGGCGTGGCACGCGCCAATGCGCTCGGCATGCCCGTCATCATCACCGACCACCATTTACCCGCAGACGAAACGCCCGCTGCACTCGCCATCGTCAACCCCAACCAACACGGCTGCACATTTGCCAGCAAAAACCTCGCAGGCGTGGGCGTGATGTTTTACGTCCTCGTCGCCACGCGCGCCGAACTGAAAAAACGGGGGCATTTTGACACACAGCCCATGCCCAACCTTGCAGAACTGCTCGATTTGGTCGCACTGGGCACGGTCGCCGACGTGGTCAAACTCGATCACAACAACCGCATTTTGGTCGCCAATGGCCTCGCGCGCATGCGGGCGGGCAAAATGAGCGCAGGCATCGCCGCCCTGCTCACCGTGGCGGGACGCGAATTTCGCAAAGCATCGAGTTTTGACATGGGATTCGCCGTCGGGCCGCGTTTGAATGCCGCTGGGCGACTGGATGACATGAGCCTCGGCATTCGCTGCCTGACCACCGACGATGATAACGAAGCACGGACGATCGCGGTTGAGCTCGACGACATGAACAAAGAGCGCAAAGCCATTGAACAGCAAATGCGCGAAGATGCTGAAATCAACCTGTCCGCACTCGATGTCGACGTGCAATTCTCCGTCTGCGTCAGCCACGATGAGTTTCATCAAGGCGTGATCGGCATCGTTGCAGGTCGCCTGAAAGAGAAATACCACCGCCCCACCATCGTCTTCGCCCCCGACGGTAAAGAATTCCTCAAAGGCTCAGGGCGATCCATCAACGGCATCCACCTGCGCGACGTGCTCGACTGGGTCAACAAACACGCCCCCGAAACCATCGTCAAATTTGGCGGACACGCCATGGCTGCGGGCTTGACGATTGTGCGCGACGATTTTGAACTGTTTAAAAACACATTTGAAGCCGCCGTCCTCGCCATGAGCGAACCTGAAGTCTTCACCAAACAACTGCTCACCGACGGCGCACTCGACGCCAACGACCTCTCCATCGCCAACGTCGACGCCATCAACACCCAAGTGTGGGGACAAGGATTCGCCGCCCCCCTGTTCGAAGGCACATTCACCGTTGTTGAACAACGGATTTTAAAAGATGCCCATTTAAAACTAACGCTACAAAACCAGCACGGCACATTCAATGCCATTTGGTTTTTTCACGCAGAAATGATGCCAAAAACCATCCATTGCGCCTACCAACTGCAACGCAACGACTGGAACGGCAAAACAGATTTACAATTTTTGATTGAATTTGCAACGGGAATTGAAGACTAGATAAAAATGGACTGTGCTTGGCAGATCAGTCCAACTTATAACTAATTTGTCAGCCGCTGCAAGGACATTGGAACGGGCTTGCCCGTGACCAAAGCAATCAGAACATACCCTCCTATCATCGGTTCACTCTTCTTTGCGAGCCAACAGAAGGCATTCGCCATGTTTTGGATGCATGAAAGATCATACTGCTTTGATATATCAGCAGGAAAAGAAGTCAGGTACATTTCCCGCTCAGTTTTTGTCGACGTCCTGTATTCACAACCACGATCACAACTTATATTTCGCCACGGTGCCCCCCTCTCTTTTCCCTCCATCACCCATTGATTATTGGCTCTCGATAATCTCATCTGCATACCAGTGAGCTGCCCATTTTTTCCAAGTAACTCATAAGTAGCCATATCAAAATCTGAAATCTCTCTAGCCAATGCAGAAAAAGAAACAAAAAGAGTAATGACCAGTAATAGCTTTCTCATACGTAATCCTTAATAACAATATTCGATGCCAAAAATGAGTTTTAGCAAACTTGCTTAACAGGCTAGGAGATTTAATTGGACTTACTTTTATCTAACATGTGAGACAACCGAACAAAATGCAAATACGGATTAAAGTAAATTACCTGCTGTTCGCCCCCTCCACCCACTGGCTCGATTAACATCTGATCAACCATTGGCGGCCCTTGTACTAAAGATTGTTTCACTCGCTGCTGCCGAAACATTGTCAATAATGCGTATTCCTCTGAGACCGATATTGTGACAAAAGCAGTCCTAGGCGTTCTACCATCTCCCGATTTGATGATTGAGTCTGTTAATCCAAAAATCCACCGTTTATGGGCATCTGCTTTTCCCTGGTTTCCCAACTTCTTCAGCGTGTCAATAGCCCAAAAATGGACTTTCATATCTACAGGACATTTATTAAACCATTTTGTAATGACTTCGTATGCACCATTGAAATTTTGGGCTTGCATTGCATCAACCCAGTCTTTTGTTGGACGAGATGATTCACAACGCATTTGAAAGTCAGAGCGCCTTCCATATGCATTTCTTAGCTGAGTAAAATCAACGGTATCTGTTAATTTTGGGTTTGGTGCAGCCACATCATCTGGTATCAGTTTAAACGACTCTGAACCATCAATGGTTTCAGTTGGTTGAGCATAGGCATTGCCTAAAGTGGCTATGCTTAGAAATGTCCCGAAGATTGCAAGTTGTGCTTTACGCATATATTTCCTCTTTAAATGTTTTCAACTTGATTATGCCCAAACATTGACTCACTACAAAGTCAAACATCAAAAACAATCATTGGTTGGCTTGAATGCCTCTCGTGTGAATTAAAAATTGATTCATCATTAAGCTATTTTCAACCTATTCTAGAATCTCGGGTTCAACCAATTGTGCCAATTGCGCCATGGATTCTTGCCAGCCCAAATAACACATTTCCACGGGGATGATCTCGGGGATGCCCGATTGCTCGATCTGAATTTCAGTGCCGCACAGCACTTTTTTCAGACTTATTTTGACATCCATGCTGCCTGTGAGATTGGGGTCGTCGAAAGTGTCGGTGTAATGTAGAAATTCATTTGGGGTGAGTTCAAGGTATTCGCCGCCGAATGAGTGGCTGTTGCCTGTGCCAAAATTGGTGAATGACATTTTGAATGTGCCGCCCACTCGGGCGTCGAGGTGGTGCACGGTGCAGGTGAAGCCGTAAGGTGGGATCCATTTGGCCAATGCGGGGGCTTCGAGAAAGGCGCGGTAGACGCGTTCGGGTGGTGTGCGGAGGACGCGGTGCAGTTGGACTGTTCCTGTGGTCATGCTTGATTCTCCTTTTGGGGTGCGGTGATCGTTGTGGATAAGAGGATGCGTGATTTTTTTGATGTGCTTGTCATGGCTTTTTTCCCTCAGTGTATCAAAATTCAAAATCGGTGTTGGATGAAATGACTGTTTGATATGGAGTGATGTCGGATATGTTTGCCCTCTTTTTTCAAGCATTTGATGGTCAAATGTTGGTAGCAAGAAGCATTGTGGGGATGCGGTCGGTGCATTTGAAAACCACTGCATCCATTTAAAACAGTTCATGCGTTGATTGCATCGGTACAGAGTTCGACTTGTAAAAAACCATAGCCTTCGGGTGACATTTGCTTGTCACCATGCACCAGTTTGATCGCTTGGTTGAAATTCGGCATGTGGGTGATGCAGGTGTGGTATTCACCATTTTCACCGCAAGCGTCCGCGCCGCGTTCGGTCAGGCTGCGAATGACCTCTGGGTTAAGCGTTTCTCCAAGCAGGTCAATGCAGTCGGCACGGGCGGAGACGATCAGGGCTTGCATGCCAATGTCCAACATCTCGTTGAGCAGTGTCAGCCGCGGCCGTTGCCAGAGCGGCAACCATGCGCGGAGTGCGGCTTGGGCGCACACATGCTCTTCCCAATCGCGGTGCGCTTCAAGGTCGATGTCGCCAAAAACCACATGGGTGGCGTGGGTGCTGGCGGCGATGCCTTGGGCTTGAGTCACCCATACCTGCTCATAATCATTCCAGCCCGCTTGCCCAAAAGTAATGGGCAAGCCCAGTGCGGCGGCTTGCGCCCGCAAAACGCTGGGGGGTAGGCCGTGAGAGCGTGAGCGCTCGCCGGTCTCAGCCAGCATGTTCATGAGGCCGACGGGGGTTGCGCCGCGCTGATGGGCGCACCAAAAAGCGTATGCGCTGTCTTTACCACCGCTCCAGCTGGTGAGGTAACGTGTGGATGGGTCATGTGGGTGCGTTTCTAGAGGCATTTTGGGGTATTTCATGGTTTTATTTTTCAAGGAATGGGGGGCGTATTTTTTGCGTGTCTGGTATGTTTTGTATGTTAAAACGGAACAAAGCTCATTATAATCACCGCCTGCCATGTTGAGTGAATGAAGTCATCGGTCGGTCATCACTGATTTGAAATCTATCTTGATTGAGTAGATGCCGTGTCTAGCACGGCATGATGGAACACTTATGGTTTTCACCCTATAAACGCTGTACGATGGGTTTGCACCATACATTGCGCACTCAAGCTGCGTATTGCTGATTTATTGCTGATTTTTTAAAACTTTTCAAAAGTGGTCATGATGAATAAAACCTGTCACCGCTGTGCTGCGGTGTTTGACTGTTCGGGCTGTCTCTCTGCCGATTGCTGGTGCATGGACTACCCTGCCATTTTCAGCTGCGATGGGGTGAGTGATTGTTTGTGCCCCAAGTGTTTAACCGAGAAGACCAAGGCGCACATTGAGACTCAAATTGACACCATCGCGGTGCATGATGCCGCACCTGCGGAGGCTTTGGCGTGTGAAGGCATGCCGTTGATTGAGGGCTTGGATTACACGATTGAAACAGGTCGCTGGGTGCTGTCGCGCTGGTATCTACTCAAACGAGGCGAATGTTGTGGCAATGCGTGCCGCCATTGCCCTTATGGTCACGTCAATGTCCAACAATAAGGCGCATCCAGTCCGCTACTTTGTCGCTCATTGCCCAGCAAACAAATCTTGCTGGACGATAGTTCAAGTGAAGTGCGTTTGAGCGAAACATTGAACACCCATCAGCGATCTTTCTTTTCACTGAAACCAAGGCACGCAGAAGTGCGAAACACGCTTTTTCTCAATAAGTCGATTCAATGCGGGCCAAGCGATTTGTTTTTATTTAATTTTTTATAGGTATTTTATGAGCAAAACATTACCCAAAGCCATCATGTGTTGGAGCGGCGGCAAAGATTCAGCCATGGCTTTGCACCGTGCGCAACATGATTTTGAAGTGGTTGGGTTACTGACCACAATGAATGCTGAATTTGCGCGAATTTCAATGCATGGCGTGCGCGAAAGCATGCTCGATGCGCAAGCGGCGGCGATTGGCTTGCCCATCCATAAAGTGTGGGTCGGCGGCAGCACCCACGGTGAGTACGAGGATCAAATGCGTGCGGCACTTGAATCGGTGCAAGCCGATGGCGTGACACATGTGATTTTTGGTGATATTTTTTTACAAGATTTACGTGAATACCGCGAGCGGCAATTGGCAAAAGTTGGTTTATTGGCAGCATTTCCACTGTGGCAATCCGATACAACGGAGCTGATTCAAACGTTCATCAACACAGGTTTTAAAACCATCACTTGCTGCATCAACGATGCCTATTTGGATGAATCTTGGGCGGGGCGGGAAATTGATGCAGGGTTTGTCGCCGATTTACCCACACACGTTGATCCTTGCGGTGAGAATGGCGAATACCACACGTTTTGTTTTGATGGCCCGATTTTCAGCCAGCCTGTGGCTTTCAATCGCGGTGAAGTGGTGTACCGCCCATTGCAAGCGCCCATGCCTATTGCTGCAAAAGATGAATCAGACGACCGTTATGACTGCGCCTCCCCTGTGGAGACCAAGGGGTTTTGGTTTTGTGATGTGTTGCCCTCCGAAAATCATAGCCATTCGGCTATTTAATCTGACATATCTTAAAGCGTACAATGCATTCAAATAAAAAGGTGAGCGATGCTCACCTTTTTATTTGAATCTCATTTGATCAAATTGATCTGACGCGACAATTTATGCCGAGGTCGTTACAGCCACTGAACTTCCTGCTGTTGCCGCACGCTCACGGTAATCTTTCAAAAACCGTGCAAATCGCCCAATCGCTTCGCGCAATTGCTCTTCATGCGGCAAAAACACAAAGCGCAAATGGTCATGCGCATGCCAATTAAAACCAGTACCCTGCACCACCAAAACCTTTTCTTTCTCTAAAAACTCAAGCACAAATTCTTGATCATCCTCAATCGGATAGACCGCTGGATCAAGGCGCGGAAATAAATACATGGCCGCTTTTGGTTTCACACAGGTCACACCCGGAATCGCTGTGATCAACTCATACGCCAAATCACGCTGGCGTGCCAAACGTCCATCTGGAGCGACAAGGTCATCGATGCTTTGATAACCGCCCAGTGCAGTTTGGATCGTGTATTGCCCCATCGCATTGGCGCACAGGCGCATGGAGGCGAGCATGACCAAGCCTTCGATGTAATCGGCGGCGGCTTCTTTTGCACCCGACAACACCATCCAACCTGCACGATAACCACAGGCACGGTAATTTTTTGACAAACCATTCATGCTGATGAAAAACACGTCATCGGCCAATGAGGCAATCGCCGTGTGGGTGTTACCATCGTACAACACACGGTCATAAATTTCATCTGCCATCACAACCAAGCCAAACTCACGGGCGACTTCAACAATTTGTAACAAAATTTCGTCAGAATACAATGCACCTGTTGGGTTGTTTGGGTTGATGACCACAATCGCTTTGGTTTTTGGTGTGATTTTTGCACGAATGTCCGCAATCGATGGGTTCCAACCATCTGCCTCGTCACACAAGTAATGTACTGCGGTGCCGCCTGCGAGCGTGGTCGAAGCCGTCCACAAAGGGTAATCGGGCATGGGCACGAGCACCTCATCGCCCACATTGAGCAGCGCGTGCATGGCGAAGCCAATCAGCTCAGACACACCGTTTCCAATGATGATGTCTTCCAACGTCACGCCTTTGATGTGCTTGCGCTGGGTGTAGTGCATGATCGCTTTGCGTGCTGCAAAAATGCCTTTTGAATCGGTATAACCCGCTGAATGCTTGAGGTTGGCGATTAAATCCAGTTCCATTTCTTCGGGCACTTCAAAGTCGAACGAGGCCACATTGCCAATGTTCAACTTGATGATGCGCTGCCCTTCCGCTTCCATTGCTTGTGCTTTTTGCATGATGGGGCCACGAATGTCATAACAAACGTTGTCTAATTTATGTGATTTTTGAAGGGGACGCATCGGCTGTCTTTCTTGGCTAAAAATGAGGAAAAATGGGATTGTATGGGTTAAGGTCAAAGCCCCCATGAACTGAAGGCAATCACCCATAAATTGTAAATAAATTCGGTTAATGCCCTTTAAATGTCATGTTTTTATCCCAATTTGTATAAAAACCAAAAGCCGAAGAAAGATCTGGCATTGATAAACAACAGCGGTATTTTGCTACAATGAGCACACACATGATGTGCGCACGCCAATACAGAATGGCGACGCACGGGCGAATGCCTTGAGTGTACACCAGCGCAACGGCTTTTTCCATCGAAAACTCGGAAAATAAATATTTTTTATAATTTTTTTTGGTTTTACACGCCTTATCAGTATTTTTCACTTAAAATTTAAACGGCCATCCCATGCACTTTCAACCCGATCTCAATCCAAACCTCAATGCCATCACGTCATGCGACGAAAATGCCATTAAAGTCAACAACATCCCTTTCGCAAGCAGCATTTGGGTGACACCTGAAGGCGCGGTTCAAACATTGACCGCCCACTCCATTGCCGATTTAACAGGCGAGCTGTTTGAAGCGGTGTCCAAGGCCACACCTGAGGTGGTGTTGATCGGCACAGGCGTGCGCCAACATTTCCTTCATCCCGTGCTACTCGCCCCATTGACTCAAGCGCGCATTGGCGTGGAATGCATGAGCAGTGATGCAGCCTGCCGAACCTATAATGTGCTCATGAGCGAAGGCCGCCGCGTACTCGCCTTGATTTTATTGCCCAATTAACCAATCAGCGGGCTGTACCAAGGCAGTCCATTTTACGATGCTTCACTTATGTCGCAGCCTCATATCATTTCAATCACTTTTAAAGAACACCGCACATGACCCTCGCCCTAAACTCAGCCGTCACCGACATCACCCTGCCCATGACGACAGCGGTGATCGGCGAATCACAACCCTTCAAACTGTCAGACCATCATGGCAAGACTGTTGTGCTGTATTTCTATCCCAAAGACAACACGCCCGGTTGCACCAGCGAATCAATTGCTTTTCGTGAATCACACGATGGCTTCCTTGCTGCCAATGCTGTGATTTTTGGCGTGTCTCGAGATTCATTGAAATCACACGACAACTTCAAACATAAAATTGAACTGCCTTTTGAATTGATCAGCGATACTGAAGAGCAGCTGTGTGCTCAATTTGATGTCATCAAACAAAAAATGATGTATGGCAAACAGGTGCGAGGCATTGAACGCAGCACCTTCATCATCAACGCTGAAGGTGTTTTGATTCAAGAATGGCGAAAAGTAAGGGTCGCCAATCACATTGAAGATGTATTGAACTTTGTCAAAACGTTGGCATCAGACTGAACCCATGCAATGCACCATTGATACCGATGCACACAACAGGATTCACATTTTTTTCACATTGAAACATCCGCAATAAAACCAATCAAAGCCCATGCAAATCGTGCACGGGCTTTTGCGTTTATGGCTTTAAGTGATGTATGATACAAGCCATATCGATTGTCAACTTCCTTCTGGAGATCACCATGCCTTTACCCAAAGCCCCAACCAAAAAAGGCAGTTTATTGACTCAACCTGCGGGCGGTCACGCAGTTGCACAAACAAAAGTACCCACAGCACAGCATGCACCATCAACTGCCAAGAAAAAAACGAAAACAGCAGCCCCACGTGTTGCCCAAAGCCCAGCCCAACATGCGACGATGACGCAAGCAGCTGCGGTACCAAGCCACACGCCAACGACAGCCAAACCCGTCAAAACACATACAGCACATACCGCACAAGCGGCACCCACTGCTCCAGCGGTGTCACAAGCACCAGTCACTCGCCCACCACTGGCTCACAGTGCGCCCGTGTTAAATGCACCTGCCGCAAAAAATCACAAACGCACCAGTAAAACGTCTGAAGTGAATGCCACCCGCAAACTGTTCGTGCTCGACACCAACGTCATGCTGCACGACCCTTCTTGTTTTTTCCGCTTCGAAGAGCACGATGTTTACCTGCCACTCATCACTTTAGAAGAGCTTGATAACCATAAAAAAGGCACCACTGAAACAGCCCGTCATGGCCGTCAAGTGTCTCGCATGCTGGATCAACTGATGAGTGCGGTGGCAAACGGCATCGATGATGGCGTGCCATTGAATGCATTGGACAATCAATCCAACCTTGGGCGTTTGTTTTTCCAAACCCAATTTTTTAACGATGACTTACCAAAAAGTTTGCCATCGGGCAAAGCCGACAATCAAATTCTCGGCGTCGTTCATGGTTTGCAACAGTTGCACCCTGATCGCAGCGTTGTGTTGGTGTCAAAAGACATCAACATGCGCATCAAAGCACGTGCACTGGGTTTAAATGCGGAAGACTATTTCAACGATCAAGTGATCCAAGATTCCGATGTGTTGTACAGCGGCCAGATGGCTTTGCCTGCTGATTTTTGGGAAAACCACAGCAAAAACCTCGAATCATGGCAAGAAGGCGGTCATACCTTTTACCGCATTGAGGGGCCTTTGGTGGCGCAGATGAGCGTGAATGAGTTTGTGTTTCTTGAACAACCCGAGGTCGCCAGTTTTTATGCTCAAATTGTGGGAATAGAAGCCGATGCTTCAGATGCGCCAAAAAATGCCACATTGCGCACCTTGATCGATTACAGCAACCCAAAACATGGTGTGTGGGGCATTGGTGCACGCAACCGCGAACAAAATTTCGCACTGAATGTGTTGATGGATCCAGACATCGATTTCGTCACCCTGCTCGGTCAAGCGGGCACAGGCAAAACACTGGTCACCATCGCAGCAGCGCTACAACAAACCCTTGAATCAGCACGCTATTCGGAAGTCATCATCACCCGCATCACGGTGCCTGTTGGTGAAGACATTGGCTTTTTACCTGGCACGGAAGAAGAAAAGATGACCCCGTGGATGGGGGCTCTCCAAGACAACTTGGAAATCCTCATCAAAGGCGATGCGAATGCAGGTGAATGGGCGCGTGCAGCCACCAACGAGTTGATTAAAAACAAGGTGAAAATCAAAGCCATGAGTTTCATGCGCGGACGCACGTTCGTCAACAAATTATTGATTTTAGATGAAGCGCAAAATCTCACGCCAAAACAAATGAAAACCCTCATCACCCGCGCAGGCCCAGGTACAAAGGTGGTGTGTTTGGGTAATTTGGCACAAATCGACACGCCTTATTTGACTGAAGGGTCTTCAGGTTTGGCGTATGTGGTAGAGCATTTCAAAGGCTGGCCACACAGCGCGCACATCACCTTGATGCGTGGCGAGCGTTCGCGCTTGGCTGATCATGCCAATGAAGTGCTTTGAATCAAACGCTCAACCACAGGAATCACAGAATAATAGGGTCTAAGCATAGGGCTCTATTTTTCCGTATTGTTTTTGTTTAACCCACATCAAGCGATGCAGAAGCCAAGCATAAGCAAGACACAAGCAAGATCACCACATTTATTTTTTGCACCACCGATGACTCAATTGACCCCATCTGAACCAAACCGCATGAATCCAACCACAACTGCCCTTACTCAAGAAGCACTCCTCGCTAAAATCAATCAATTTGAGCAGCAATTTGCTGCAAGGAGCTTCAACGATGCCTTAATCTCTGGACAACAATTGGTAGAAATCTTACCGAACAACCCACAAATCCATTTTTACTTGGCATTGGTATTTAACAACCTCAACCTTTTCGATCAAGCGTACATGCAACAGCTTGAGGCCATTCGTCTAAAACCCGATGAGTCCATTTACCACTACAATGCAGCAACTTATGCCGACATCATGGGCAATGCGCTGCGCGCCATGCTGCATTATCAACGCTGCATCCACATCGACCCAAATCATGCCGATGCACTGTGGAACTATTCTGAGCACCTACGTTTGGATGGCCACATTAAAATGGCGATCGAATGCCTGCACAAACTCATTGCTTTGGGTAAAGACCATTATGGCAAATTTTACAATCGCTTGATTGCCTGTTACGCCCTGCTGGAACAATACAGCACACAAACAGCTGAGTTGTATCAAAAATTATTGAATGATCCCGAAGATCACATTGCACGCTGGGGATTTGCTCTGGATGAGCTCAAAAATGAACGTTTTGAATCAGGCTTTGCTTTTTACAACCGCCGTTTTGAAAGCAGCGCACTGAACAATGCCTACTGTTATGATTTCCCTTACCCATTGTGGGACGGGGTGTTTCATAAAGGTCAAACCTTGTTGATTCATGGTGAACAAGGTTTGGGCGATGAAATGATGTTCTTATCCACAATGAATGAACTGTTGGCCGAAGCCCAACACACGGGCACACGCATTGTCATCGCCTGCAAACCTGCGCTTGTGCGCTTGTTTGCCCTCAGCTTTCCAAACACCACGGTCTTTGCACACAAGTATGAAACGCCTGCATTAGAAGTGGCTCAATTGCCCATCAGCGCACAACTGCCCATGGGGCATTTGCTTCAACGTTACCGCAAAAGCATAGCTGACTTTGATGCCAACCGCCATCCATTTTTGGTCGCTGATGCAGCGCGCATCGCCCATTATGACGAGCGTATCAAAATCCAAGGACGTGAAGCCAAAGACGGCCGACGTCGATTTCGTGTGGGTTTAATGTGGGGCACAGTGTCCGCAGAGGCGGTTCAACGGTTCGTGCGGTTTGCCAATAAAAAAAGCATTGCCCTGTCCCTTTTCAGCGAATTTGAGGATGTCATTGATGAGGTTGAGTTCATCAGTTTACAAAACCATGAACGTGGTGCTGAAGCCGCATTGTTACCCGAACTTCACATTGTCGATTTCAGCTTGGATCAAACCGATTTTTATGACACAGCCGCATTGATGTGCAATTTGGATTTGGTCATCACCATCGACACCTCCATCGCCCATTTGGCAGGTGGTTTGGGCTTAGAAACATGGGTGCCATTGCCCAAACTCGCCGACTGGCGTTATGGCAAAAAACGTGACACCAGTTATTGGTATGAAGGTACTCATCTATTTCGTCAAACCAAAGCAGATCATTGGAATGATGTTTTGGATAACATGCACACGCAACTTAAAGCCCGTGTCCAAAAGAACCAAAAAGACGCAGCATCTAAACATAAAAAATAAGCACGCGCATCAGCATGCATTCAAAACAATCGCGGCCATCAAGGCCGCGATTGTCAGATCAACATGTCACAATTAACATGCACATCATTTGGATGCTTAAGGCTGCGCCCACATGGCCTTCAAACCCACCCATGCTTCGCGCTTGAGTAAAGGCTCAGACAACATGTCGGCTAAAGCAGGAATCCGCCAGACACGGTGGTGCCCCTCGGGAAAATCCACATCACCCAACAACAACACGCTCAATGTTTCAGGTAACGACACATTCAATTCCGACACATGACACACATTCAGGCGCGGCCATGTCGCCATCCCAGTGGTTTGAACATGCTCGACCCCATCCTGCACCGAACTGTAAACCACCTCGCCCTCAGTCGCCTGAATCGCCGCCATCATACCTGCCAGCAAACGACATGCATCATCATCCAGCGGTGCAACGCCAATCACCCAATAACGCGCTGCTTGAATGATTTTCGGCAACACGGGCAGATCCGCCACAACCGCTTTCGCCGCAACGACTAAAACAGGTTCAGGCAAACCTTCCAACACGGGCGCATTGGCCACAGAGACCGCCCCCCCCAGCGAAGCCGTGCTCGCCCAGCGTGAAATGCCCATCACATCCAGCCAAACGGCATGGTGTTCAGGGTACGTTAACACAGCAGACACATCATCGGACACTTGATCCATTCAACCCTCATTCATTTCTTAAAAAACACGAAAAAAGCCACTTTTTTCCATATCTACTTATTCATTTGATGTGCTGTATGTGTGTTCAATCACATCACAGCGCAGAATCAGCGCATCCTCACGTGCCCCCGTGACAGGATCATGATAATAATGCTTGCGCCGTCCAACCTCAACAAAACCATTTTTATCGTATAAAGTGCGGGCAACGGCATTACTCACACGCACTTCTAAAAAGCACGCTTGCACATCTGGATAACAAGCGCGAATGTCCATCAAGCCAAAAACCAATAATGCCGCGCCCACACCTTGTCCTTGCGCAGCATGCGCGACTCCAATTGTTAAAATCTCAGCTTCATCAATCACCACTTGTGCGATTAAATACGCCTGCACCTGTCCAAACGCATCTTCGGCCACCCAAGCCACGTAACCCCCATCCAGCAGACCTGCAATCTCAAGCACTTGCGCACGCGACCACGGTTCAATCTGCACCGCCATTTCAATATCAGCAACGGCAGGCAAATCAGCGGCACACAAACGGCGATATGCCATATTTGCGCTCATGTTTGTGTTCATATCGCTTTTGCCGCCTCACGCTCGGCGATGGTTTGCGCAATTTTATCACGCACATATAAGGGAGACACATCATGCGGTGGCACACCCCCACTGGCTGCAAAAGACCGTTGCGCCGCAGGCAATAAATACAATGCATTGGGTGCATCGTGGTTCATCGCAGCCATACGAACACCGTCCGCTTCATGCGCCAAAGACCAAGCCTTGAAAGCCTCAAAAATTGTCCACGCATTACCAGCCAATTGCATCGTTTGTCGTACGGCCACTTCTTGCAACTCCGTAAATGCGATCACATCGTCCAACACACCCAAACTCGGCGCTTGAATCGTCGAATACGCACCCGCCACATCGAAATGATAAGCCGCCCAATACACCTGATTCATCCGTGCATCATTCGCCACCAGCACCGTCATTTCGACAGGTTGAGATTCAAATGCGGCTTGCGCCAAAGCCAGCAATGAGGGCAACGCAATCACGGGTTTACCTGTCGCATATGCCAAACCTTGCACCACAGCCACACCCAAACGCACCCCCGTAAAGCCACCGGGGCCAATGCCCACGACAAACGCATCGACATCCTGCACCGTCATCCCGCGTGCCTCCAACAGCCGACGCACCATAGGCAACACATTTTCGGAGTGGCTTTGCTCTGTCATCAGATGCTCACTACTGCTGACCCCTTGGTGGCTCAAGGCCACTGAGCAATATGCACTCGATGTGTCCACGGCCAATAAAGTTGCACTCATGCCGACACCTTCATCAACAACACCACTGCTTCACATGCAATGCCTTCCGAACGCCCCAAATAACCAAGCTGTTCATTGGTTTTCGCCTTGACATTGATCGCGCTCACATCCACCCCCAAGTCAAACGCAATATTTTCACGCATGCTGCCGATGTGTGGTGCCATTTTGGGTGCTTGCGCGATGATGGTGGAGTCCAAATTGGCCAACACATAACCCGCATCAAGAATTTTTTGGTAGGCATGTTTAAGCAAAACACGACTGTCCACCCCTTTAAATTGTGGATCGGTGTCTGGAAAATGCCGTCCAATGTCACCCAGTGCCAGCGCCCCCAACAACGCATCGGTGATGGCGTGCAACAACACATCTGCATCCGAATGCCCGAGCAAGCCTTTGTCAAAAGGAATCGTCACCCCGCCAATGATCAACGGGCGATCGTTCACCAAAGCATGCACATCAAACCCTTGCCCGATGCGAAAAGGTAAAACGGGTAAATTAGAAACTGCAATCATTTAAAACTTTCATATGGTCAATTATTTGATGATTTAATCATCCAATACATCTGATCATTTAATGCATCTTTAATACATCACTTTTTAATAAATCATTTAGTACATCATTTAATACATTTAAAACGCTTGCCTCAAGCAGTCAATGCAAGTCACTTAAAACACAGGGTCAAACAAGTTTTTCACTTCCCTTCAACCCATTAATGCAGTACCTCATAGCAGTTGGCTCGATAAAACACATCACGCCAAGGCTTGCACAGGTCTGCTTGCCCGCTCCAACCAAAACTCAGCCAACTCAAAGTCATGTGCAAACGTCACTTTTAAGTTACTCACATGCCCTTCAATCAACATGGGGGACACACCAGCCCACTCCATCACGCTCGCCTCATCGGTGATGCCCTCTGCAACATGTTCGTCCACCAAAGCGTCGGACAATGCATTGTACAAAACATCCAATTTAAACATTTGTGGCGTCTGTGCCGCCCACAGCTTTTTACGATCCAAGGTTTTTTTGGCCAACACGCCATCATCGGATAATTTAATTGTATCGACCACAGGCATCGCCAACACCCCCCCCACTGCACTGTGCAGCAACACAGCATCATGCAACGCCTCAACCAATGCAGGCGTGATACAAGGACGTGCGGCATCATGCACCATCACCCACGCCTCATCGTATTGCTCATCCAGCACATCCAACGCATTGCACACCGACTGCGCCCGAGTCTCCCCGCCCACACGCAGTACCTGAACCGCATCGCCAACCAACGGTGCAATCAACACGTCATACCACGCATCCTGTGGCGACAGCACCACCACGACTTGCTGCACACATGCACTGTTAAACAAGGCCTTGATTGCATGAGCCAACATCGGCACGCCATTCAACTCTCTATATTGCTTCGGCAACGGCGACCCCGTGCGTGAACCAGAACCCGCCGCACAAATCACCGCCACCGTTGGCACGACGGCCACCATTGCATCTGTTGTGTTCATTGCTGTGTTCTCCATGCCCTCTCCTATTATGATCACAAAGGTTAATCGCAAAGTAAAACCCTCTTTTGCGTTTGCTTAAAATTAGAGATTTCAGTTACGGCGGATTCTAAGAAAACCGCACAAACCATCAACTGAAACATTGAATGATTGACAAATTCACTGAAGATCAGCTCCAAATCACCCAAAATATACCCCAGTACCGCCAAAACAATCCCTCTTTAAAACCATCGTGGTTGTTTTTGTTTATCATTGGGATGCCCCAGATTTTGCCTCCCAAAAACACATCCTCAACAGGTAAGAAGCAGGGTTTTGCTTTTCGGAACAACACAAGCAGTATGATACAGCACCGCACCCACCCACGCCATGATTTGAGCCACCATGTACTTTAAAAACACCCCCATCAAGCTCGCCGACAGCCGCACCCATGGCGCAGGCACAGAATTGTTCATCGTCGAAGGCGACTCCGCCGCCAGCGCAGTGACCGCCTTACGCAACGGGCAATGTCAAGCAGTCCTGCCCATGCAAGGTAAGCCGCTGAACGCCCTCAAAGCCACCGCCGCCAAAGTCTCGGCCTATCCCCTATTCAACGCACTCGAAAGCAGTTTAGGTGCAGGCGCAGGTGAACACTTCAACATAAACACAATGCGCTTTGAACGCATCGTTCTGCTGTTCGATCCCGACGCCGACGGCATTCACAGCGGCGCACTCATGCTCATGTATTTTTACAAACGCATGCGCCCCCTGTTTGAAGCCGGAAAAATTCTAATGGTTCACCCACCTTGGTTGCAATTCACCATTGCAGGCCGAACCGAACCCCTATACGCCTACGCCGAAGCCCAAGGCCGTGATGTCGCAGAACAATTGCGAGCACAAGGCATGGATTTCCAAACACTGCGCTACCGAGGTTTAGCGGGGATCGATCGAGATATTTTATTGAGTGCCTGCATCACCCCTGAAACGCGCGTCACACGGACGATGGGGCTGAAAGATGCAGAAGCCGCGATTGCGGTATTTGGAGGCGGATTGGAAGGGTGAATGCATACGGATGGGTTGGCCATATTGGTGCACACCCCTCACCCCTGATCAACATTTTTAGCATCATGCAACAGCCACGCAGCAGCACCAAAAATCTAAAACAAGCCTTATTGCCTGCATTCGTTGAACAACAGATCGATCACAAATGGATTTGAGTGTAACAACAAGTAACAACAAGTAACAACAAATAAGACAACACATGGGCTCAAAAATTAAAACAATACAAACAAACGCAGCCCGCCTTGGCACATCCCAAACCACCTCAACCAATCTCTTTTTATTTGTGCTAAAGTGTATTCACAGGCGCGCATGGCAAAGCCTGCTTTCACAATAAAAACAACAAGTACAAACACATGCTCAACCCATTTGACTGCTTTGAGCGCCATTCCAAGGAGACCATGATGTCCATTCCACATGCTGTTTCAGGCCAAGTGTTGAACATTCTTCCTGCTGCCCATGAATTGGGTGCCAAACAATCCACCGCATTGTTCAAGAGCCAAGAATTAGAAGTCATTCGATTGATTCTACCCAAAGACAAAACCATGCCAACACATCAAGTGGCTGGAGAAATCACGGTGCAATGTGTATCGGGCTCGATTGAGATGATCTGCAATGGTGATATTCAAGTGCTGAACAGCGGTCAGTTGTTGTATTTATCGGGCGGTGTGGCACACAGTTTAAGCAGCCGTGAAGATGCGGTGGTGCTCCTGACGATTGTATTACACCGATAAGATTACAGCGATGAGATTACAGCGATGAGATTACAGCGATGAGCACCATACCTCGCCGTAAGCTTGTTTGGGTTAAACCATCGATGCCTTATAAGGTGTAAAAAACGCCTTGCCCTAATTTTTTTTCTTCGGCAAGGCTTTTTGCCCGTGCGCATACACACGATAACCCAGCAAAATCGCCAGTACCACCCCAAATAACACGGGGTAAAACACGTCGGATTTCACAATCATGTAAAAATGCACCACGCCTGCCATGGCGAGGATGTAGATGAGTTTGTGCAATTTCAGCCAACGTTTCGCGCCGAGGCGATGCAACATCTTGTCCGTCGAGGTGATGGCGAGTGGGATGAGCATGAGAAAACTCGCCATACCAAAAGCAATAAATGGCCGTTTAATCACGTCGCTAATCGTACTCGACAAGCTCCAACTGCGGTCAAAACCAATGTAAGTGATGAGGTGTAAGCAACCATAAAAAAAAGCGAACAAACCAAGCATGCGCCGGTATTTAATCAAAAACCCCCAGCCAAACTGTTTGCGCAGTGGGGTGATGGCAAGCGTGATGAGAATGAACATCAAGGTCAATACACCAAAAATTCGGGTGAGGAATTCAACAGGATTCACACCCAATTGTCGGTGCATGCCATCCCACGCGAGCATACAGAGCGGCACGAGGGCATTAATGAACACAAGGACTTTGTTGAACCATAAGGTCTGTTGCGCAGTTCGCATGGTGTTGGATCGCTTTATTTCAATTTCAATTATTGATATGAATTGTTGATATGCATGACTTAAATTAGCGCAGGTAAATGCAGGTAAATACAGATAAGTTCTGAACAATCTTTCTGAGTCACATTTTACGGTGCAATAACCACAAGACCCCATTCAAAAATTTTGCTTCAAATCCATCCCACTGTACAAACTGGCCACTTCGTCTGCATAACCATTGAACATCAATGTTGGTTGGCGTTTGTACTCACCAATTCGCTGTTCATCGGCCTGCGACCAACGGGGGTGATCGACATTGGGATTGACGTTGGAGTAAAAGCCATACTCATCGGCAGCGGCTTTATTCCATGTTGTTGGTGGTTGTGTGTCGGTCAAGGTGATTTTCACGATGGACTTGATGCCTTTGAACCCATACTTCCATGGCACGACGAGACGAATCGGGGCACCGTTCTGATTCGGCATGGGTTTGCCGTACAAACCTGTGGCCAATATTGTCAACGGATGCATGGCTTCGTCGAGGCGAAGACCCTCCACATAAGGCAGTTCAATGCCCGCGTATTTGCCGCTCGGCATTTGCGCTTTATCGTAATAAGTTTCAAAAGCGACGTATTTGGCCGTCCCCAAAGGCTGAACGAGGTCAAGCAACTTTTTCAATGGAAAACCTTGCCATGGAATGACCATTGACCAACCTTCGACACAGCGGTGACGGTAAATGCGCTCCTCTTGTTCAATTTTAAGCAAATCCATCATATCAAAAGCATGCGGCTTGCTGACCAAACCGCTCACTTCCACAACCCACGGTGTGGTAATGAATTGCCCAGCGGCTTTTGCAACGGCAGATTTATTGGTGGAAAACTCATAATAATTGTTGTAATGGGTGATTTCTTCGAATGTATTGGGCACTAAAAGCGTTCGAGCGCCCCCTACAACCGGAGGGTTGGGCTCAGAAGGTAAAACCGCCGCAGGTGCAGTGCTCGAAGCGGCAACATCAGCCACTGGAAGGGTCGGGTTAAAGTGCCGATACACTGCACCAGTTAACACCGCAGCACCCGCTGCAAAGCCAACTTTCATGAATGCACGGCGGTTATGGTATGTCGCTTCAGGCGTGATCTCAGAGGGTTTGATGTCATTTTTCATGATCCACACCTTTGCATGATCGGGTTGATTTTAGATTGATTCATTTTGGATTGACCCATTGTATTATTTCATCACGCCAGCCAGATGCATCAAATGGATGTGCGCTGGTACAGCTCAGGATAGGATTGTTGTAAGTCCACTAATTTTGGCGCATCGTTGTAGATGATATAGGCTGAATCAGGGTGCTTATTAAAATAATTTTGATGGTCACTTTCTGCAACGTAAAAATCCTGTAAGGGCACATTTGTCGTCACAATGGGACGATGAAAAGCACCCTGCCGTTCAAGCTGTGTGATGTAAAGCTGTGCCACGCGCTGCTGTTCAGCATTGGTATAAAAAACAGATGAACGGTATTGCGTCCCTTGATCTGGACCTTGACGGTTCAGCTCGGTCGGATCGTGGGCGACCGAAAAATACACTTGGAGCAATTGGCCGTAACTGATTTGAGATGGATCAAAGGTGATTTTAACGGCCTCCGCATGACCTGTTGTGCCTGAACTGACTGCTGTGTAATTCGCGCGTTCTAACGAGCCACCCGCATAACCAGCCACCACATTCGTCACACCTTTGACATGTTGAAACACCGCCTGCACGCCCCAAAAACAACCACCCGCCAAAACCGCAGTGGCTTGGCTTGGTGTGACGGCAAGTGCCATGTTTTCAATCGGCGCCTCAATTGTCTTGGCATGACTGACACAGGGCATCAATGGGGTGCTGATCAAAATCAGAAGCAAAACCTTCAATGTGTTTAACATGATCACCCTTTCATTAAGCCAAAGCAATAAAATTTAAAGCCACCGAATTGATGCAATAGCGTAAACCCGTGGGTTTGGGGCCATCATTGAACACATGTCCCAGATGTGCGTCACAACGGCTGCAATTAACGGCGGTACGGCGCATACCCAAACGGGTGTCAACTGTATTATGCACATTTTCTGACGCAATCGGCGCCCAAAAGCTGGGCCAACCCGTGTGTGAATCAAATTTTGTATTTGCATTGAACAAAGCCGTATCACATCCAATACACCGATAAATACCCTGTCCATGTTGATCCCAGTATTTCCCTGTATATGGTGCTTCTGTGCCTTCACGGCGGGTGATGTCAAAAGCGTCTTGTGACAACTGAGCGTGCCATTGGGCGTTTGATTGTATGATGGCATCGATGCGCTCAGGCGCACTGACTTGACCACTGGCCGAGACTTGAACAATCCACACTTGGCGTACAGTGGGTTTTGCAGCCGCATCAATGCCGACAAACACCAAACCACACACTCCCAAACTGGCGTGCCGAAGAAATTGGCGGCGATTGTAATCGGAGTGCATGGTATTTCCTTTATCAGATAGGACTCAATGTGGGCATCACGCGTGCGGACATCATGACGGATCTTGTTTCAATTAGACGCACCAACCCTTTTAAACTTACAATGCCATGATTAAAAATATGCATAAAACAAATTGAAACCAACAATGGCATGATTTAAAATTAAAAACACCCTTTGTTTTTAATTTAGCGGTTTTTCTCAAAAATAGCTTTTTTGATGCCCTTTTGACATGAAAAAACTCATATTCCCCCTTGAAATACAGGCCAGCGCCACCAATTAGGATTCAGACGCATAAAGACCATGCGTAAAAGTTTAAACATCAACCAACAGTAAAATATGGAGAATCACATGGGACGTATCATTGGTATTGACTTGGGCACAACAAACTCATGCGTGTCTATTATGGAAGGCAACACGCCTAAAGTCATCGAAAACGCAGAAGGCGCACGCACAACGCCCTCTGTTATTGCGTATATGGACAATGGCGAAGTGCTGGTCGGTGTACCCGCCAAACGCCAAGCCGTCACCAACCCAAAAAACACGTTGTACGCGATCAAACGCTTGATCGGTCGCCGTTTCGAAGACAAAGAAGTACAAAAAGACATCGACATGATGCCTTTCAAAATTTCAAAAGCCGACAATGGCGACGCATGGGTGACTGTGCGTGACGATCAATTCGCGCCCCCACAAATTTCAGCAGAAGTCTTGCGTAAAATGAAAAAAACCGCTGAAGATTATCTCGGCGAAGCCGTGACTGAAGCGGTCATCACCGTTCCCGCATACTTCAACGACGCGCAGCGCCAAGCCACAAAAGATGCAGGTCGTATCGCAGGTTTGGACGTGAAACGCATCATCAATGAACCGACAGCCGCCGCATTGGCTTTTGGTTTGGGCAAAAAAGAAGCAGGCGACCGTAAAGTCGCGGTATACGACTTGGGCGGCGGTACATTTGACGTGTCCATCATCGAAATCGCGGATGTTGACGGTGAAACACAGTTTGAAGTGTTGTCAACCAATGGCGACACATTCCTCGGTGGTGAAGACTTTGACCAACGCGTCATCGACTACCTCGTTGAAGAGTTCAAAAAAGAACAAGGTGTGGATTTATCAAAAGATGTATTGGCCTTGCAACGCTTGAAAGAAGCCGCTGAAAAAGCCAAAATCGAATTGTCATCATCGGCACAAACCGAAATCAACTTGCCCTACATCACGGCGGACGCAAGCGGCCCAAAACACATGGCCATCAAAATGACACGCACCAAACTCGAAGCGTTGGTTGAAGACTTGGTTGAACGCACAATCGCACCTTGCCGCACAGCATTAACGGATGCAGGCTTGAAAATGTCTGACATCGACGACGTGATTTTGGTCGGCGGTCAAACACGCATGCCAAAAGTGCAAGAAAAAGTCAAAGAGTTCTTCGGTAAAGAAGCACGCAAAGACATCAACCCAGATGAAGCTGTTGCCGTTGGCGCAGCGATTCAAGGTCAAGTCTTGGGCGGCGACCGCACCGACGTGTTATTGCTTGACGTGACACCTCTGTCTTTGGGCATCGAAACCATGGGCGGCGTGATGACCAAGATGATCAAGAAAAACACGACCATCCCAACCAAGTTTGCACAAGTCTACTCAACTGCAGAAGACAACCAACCAGCGGTTACGGTTCGTGTGTATCAAGGTGAACGTGAGATGGCCTCAGGCAACAAACTTTTGGGTGAATTCAACCTCGAAGGCATCCCAGCAGCACCACGCGGTGTGCCACAAATTGAAGTAACATTCGACATCGATGCAAATGGTATTTTGCACGTTCACGCCAAAGACAAAGGCACGGGCAAAGAAAACAAAATCACCATCAAAGCCAACTCAGGTTTGTCGGAAGACGAAATCGCGCAAATGGTCAAAGATGCTGAAGTGAATGCTGAAGAAGACAAAAAAGCCCGCGAAATGGCTGAAGCGCGTAACGGCGCGGATGCCCTTGTGCATTCAACCAAAAAATCTTTGGAAGAATACGGCGACAAAGTTTCTGCAGATGAAAAAACTGCCATCGAAGCGGCCATCAAAGAACTCGAAGAAACAGTTCAATCGGGCTCTAAAGATGACATTGAAGCAAAAACAGAAAACCTTGGCAAAGTCGCTCAAAAACTGGGTGAAGCCATGTATGCCGACATGCAAGCCAAAACACAAACTGAAGGTGCTGCAAGCTCTGCTGAACCCCAAGCAGCCGACGTGGTGGATGCTGAGTTCACTGAAGTTAAAAAAGACGACAAGTAATTTTTACAAATTACCTTAATCTCAAATAAAACGCCATGCAATCGTCACGCATGGCGTTTTATTATTTATAATAAATGAAACGTGGCATGATTCCACAAAGAAGCCACAATTTATTTTGAAACCCATGTGTTCATCATGTGTTTTGCTTCACCTTCACCCTCAAATTCAACCCATCCATGGAGTTTGTATGAAAAAAATTGCAGCGCTTGCCATCCTCACCACTGCGGTCTTAAGCCCAATCGCACATGCACAAACAGCCACAAACAAGCTGGCAGCTGACATTGCCATCCGTTGCATGGCAACCAATGCCCCAAAAAACTGGGACACTTTGGTTTCATGGATTGATCGCTCAAACCCAAAAATATTGGCCGTCAGCGCACTGTCGCATGTTGCAGGCTCAAAAGAAAACACCTCCATTCAAGTGTGCGACAACTTCGTTCAAGCACAAGCACTGGCCGCCTTAGCCGATACAGTGCCAGCCAGTGAAAGCGCATGGAAAGCCTTGTTCATTCGCGCCAACAACAAAGGTCAATTCAATGTATTCACGGATGTTTCTTTGGCAAAAACAATCGGAAAATAAAGAGCCCACCTCTCGATTCATCGCTGATCATGGGTGTCACAGTTTGTTATGTTCGGCAAAAACTTAAAGGAATGTCATGGAAGCCATCAAAAATTTGTACCTAAGCGTTTTAAAGGGCAAATATGCTCAATTCAACGGCCGTGCCAGCCGCACCGAATATTGGACATTCACTTTGGTCAACGCCGCCATCAGCATTGTTCTTATTTTGGTTGAACGTGCTTTCGGTGGACAAGGCTCTGGTTTCTTGAGCAGCATTTTTGGCTTAGGCGTATTGATTCCGGGTGTTGCTGTATTGATTCGTCGCTTGCATGACACCGATCGCAGCGGTTGGTGGGCCCTATTGGCTGTGTTGCCATTGGCCAACCTTGTGTTGCTGGCTTTTATGTTTTTTGATGGCACACAAGGTGCCAATCGATTCGGCGAGAATCCAAAAGGCAATGTGATTTAAAGCACAAACTTGATGAAAAAGCACCCATTGAAATTTCAGGTGCTTTTTTTACATTTTAAAATACGTTAAAAACAAAAAAGCACATTCAAACTGAAACTTATTTACAACAAAAATGTGCTTTTTTCAGTTTAAACACATGAAAAAGGCATAAAAACTTGCCAAAAACAGAGCAACACCCCACAATCCGCTTCATCTTACCGCTCCAAGATCATAACAACAGCGGCGAACAACCACTGCCCTACAGTGGACACTGAGATTTACATCCCTTCTGTCAAAAATCGCCCCATTACAACAACATGCGTTTTTTAAAATCATTATTTTTTGGTGAATGGTCAACATTCACACCTCGTTTCTGAACGAACCTTTTCAAGATTTAAAACGCGCTCAACACACGACCATTAAAAATTTATAAAATGGCGTGTAAAGGAAACACCATGAGCATACACATGGAACTCTCCAAGTCCCGCGTGCCTGTCAAAATTTGGACAGACGATGTGGACTCCAAAGCACTCGACCAATTGTTGAATACAGCCAACCTACCCATCGTTGGCCCACACATCGCCGCCATGCCAGACGTACACGTCGGCATCGGGGCCACTGTTGGCTCGGTGATACCGACCCATGCTGCCATCATTCCAGCAGCTGTCGGTGTGGACATCGGTTGTGGCATGAATGCCGTGCGCCTGTCATTGAATGCCCGCGACTTACCCGACAACCTCAAAGCCATCCGTTCAGCGATTGAAAAAGCCGTGCCTGTGGGCTTCAATCAGCATGAGTTCAGTAAAATCAAAGGGGCGGCCATCGAAAAGTCTGCGCGTCAATTGTCACCACGGTTGGATGCCATCATGCGCAAGCACACGGGCTTGACCAAAATGACCAAAAACTGGCAACGCCATTGGCTGTGTCAAGTCGGGACGCTCGGTGGTGGCAATCACTTCATTGAAATCTGCCTCGATGAAGCCGATCAAGTTTGGATCATGCTCCATTCTGGTTCACGTGGTACAGGCAATATCATTGGCCGTTATTTCATCAATGCCGCTCAAGCGGATATGCGCCGTCACCAAATGGCCTTACCGAGTGATCGCGATTTGTGTTACTTTTCTGAAGGCTCAGGACTGTTCGAGGATTATGTGGAGGCCATGTACTGGGCACAAGATTACGCCTTGGTGAATCGAGCCGTGATGATGGATGCCGTGATTGTGGCGATTAAACCGTACCTACCCCCTTTCAAAATCACCAGTGAAGCCATCAATTGCCACCATAATTATGTGTCAGAAGAAAACCATTTTGGACAAGCGCTGTTCATCACCCGAAAAGGTGCCATTTCAGCACAAGCAGGTCAATTGGGCATCATCCCTGGTTCAATGGGTGCAAAATCATTCATTGTGCGTGGCTTGGGCAATGAGCAATCGTTTTGCTCTTGCTCTCACGGTGCGGGGAGAAAATTCAGTCGAACGGCCGCCAAAAGCAAGTTCACATCACATGATTTGGCAGAGCAAACCGCAGGCATCGAATGCCGCAAAGACGATGGTGTGATTGATGAAATCCCCGCCGCTTACAAAGACATTGATGTCGTGATGGCCAATCAAACCGATTTGGTGGAGATTGTGCACACACTACGTCAAGTGGTGTGTGTGAAAGGTTAAGGAAAAAACATGGGCAAGCCAAAAAAATTCATCATCCCTGCTTCAGTACCACGCAACCCTTTGGTCGCTGCAGCCAAGCTGCGGCGTGCTGGCAGTCACCGCCCCAGCCAAAAAGCGGAACGACAGCAACAAGCACGAGCGTTGCGCCAACAACTTAAAAAAATCAAAAGCCCCGTCGATGATGACGGGGCTTTTTTATCGGGCTCACTGCATTTCACTGCATTTGACGACACAAATGCCAAGAAACATTCGACCTATCAAGACATTACATGCGCGGCACAACGACACCAGTTTGGCCTTGATATTTACCACCACGGTCTTTGTATGAGGTTTCACACACTTCATCTGATTCAAAGAACAAGACTTGCGCACACCCTTCATTCGCGTAAATGATGGCGGGTAAAGGTGTGGTATTCGAGAATTCCAACGTCACATACCCTTCCCACTCAGGTTCAAAGGGCGTGACATTGACAATGATGCCACAACGCGCATAAGTTGATTTACCCAAACACACGGTCAATACGCTGCGTGGAATGCGAAAATACTCTACAGTGCGTGCCAAAACAAAAGAGTTCGGCGGGATGATGCACGTGTCCCCGACATGTTCAACAAAACATTTTGGATCAAAATTTTTCGGATCAACGATGCTGTTGTTCACATTGGTGAAAATTTTAAACTCATTTGCACAACGGATGTCGTAACCATAGCTTGATGTGCCATAGCTGATGATGCGTTGGTCGTTGATCGTGCGCACTTGGCCAGGCTCGAATGGCTCAATCATGCCATGCTCTTCACATTGTGTGCGTATCCATTTATCTGCCTTGATGCTCATAACCATTCCTATCCGTTAACTGATTCAGCACGCATTGTAGCAAAAAGCAGCCCATTGAATGCTGCTTTTCCATTAAAAAGCACCTGTGGTCAATCAAGCAAAACCGATATAATGAGCACTTTAAATCGAATCTGAACCCACCATGTACCCATTGCTCCGCACCCTCTTGTTTAAACTCGATGCTGAAAAAGCCCATCACCTGACCTTCAGCCTTGCTCAACGGGCATTAAGCCTTGGGCTGCTGCCGCAAACCCAAATACCAAGCAAGCCAAAAACCGTCATGGGCATCACCTTTCCCAACCGCGTTGGTCTGGCTGCGGGTTTGGATAAAAATGGCGATTATATTGACATCCTTGCGCGTTTTGGCTTTGGTTTTATTGAAATTGGCACGATCACACCACGTGCGCAAGCAGGTAACCCGACACCGCGCCTGTTTCGCCTGCCTCAAGCCAACGCCATCATCAACCGCATGGGTTTCAATAACAATGGCGTTGACGCCCTTTTGGCCAATGTCACACGCAGCACATTCAAGCAAAACGGCGGCATTTTGGGCATCAACATCGGTAAAAATGCCGACACACCGATTGAAAATGCGGTCGATGATTACCTGATTTGTCTGTCTAAAGTTTACGCACACGCCAGCTACATCACCGTCAACATTTCTTCACCCAATACAAAAAATCTGCGTGATTTACAACAACAAGACGCGCTCGATGCACTGCTCGCCCAATTGCGCCAAAGTCAATTACAGCTCGCCGACGTGCATCAAAAATACGTGCCGATGGTGCTGAAAATCGCCCCCGACATGGACGATGAACAAATCGCCACCATCGCCGAACTGCTGAAGTTACACCACATCGACGGCGTGATTGCCACCAACACCACGCTGGATAAAACCAGCGTAGCCCATCTGCCACATGGCGATGAAATGGGTGGTTTAAGCGGCGCACCTGTGCGTGAGAAATCGACGGCGTTGATTAAAAAACTGCACTCACATCTGAGCAATGAGGTACCCATCATTGGAGTGGGTGGTATTTTCAGTGGCGCAGATGCCGATGACAAGATTGCAGCAGGTGCGCAATTGGTGCAAGTGTACAGCGGCTTGATTTATAAAGGCCCCAGCTTGGTGGCTGAATGCGCGTGATGACAGGCTTAAGCCATGCGGCTGCCATTCGACACGGGTCGCTCCAATGTGCTGATGACCACCCCAGCTTCTGTGTAGAAGCCCGTCAACAAAAACTGTGACCGAAACGAGGCGATCTGTTTTTCGGGGAAATTAATGACACCGATGATTTGCTTGCCGATCAAGTCGTCGGGTGCGTACAGTTGGGTCAATTGTGCACTGGTTTTCTTTTCGCCATACATGCCAAAATCCACCCAAATTTTGTACGCGGGTTGCCGCGCTTCTGGAAAAAGCTCGACACGAACAATGGTTCCCGCAACAAGGTGAACCGCTTGAAAATCATCCCAAGTAATGCTGTTCATGTCAACTCCATTTAAAAAAAAGCTGTTGCACAGGTGTGGCAACAGCTTTTTTAATCGTCATTCAACGTCAATGCAGTCTTTTCAACAATCAACCCGCTGAAAACACTTCGCCCAATTTTTTGACACCTTCTTGAATTTTTGCAGGTGGCACGGTCACAAAAGCCAAACGCAAGGTGTTGGTTTGCGCTTCATTGGCATAAAAAGGTGTGCCAGGTACATAAGCAACATTGTGCGCAAACACTTTGTCCAACATTTTTTCAGAGTCCATGCCTTCCGGCAACGTCACCCACAAGAACATCCCACCCGCAGGTTGATTCCATGTCACGCCCTTTGGCATGTAGGCTGTCAGGGCATCCAACATGGCGTGCGCTTGGTTCTTGTAACGTTCACGAATTGATGGAATGTGTTCATCCAAAAAACCATCTTTCACCACTTCATACACCACCCGTTGGGCGATGGTTGAGGTGTGCAAATCAGTGGCTTGTTTGGCTTGCTCAAATTTTTTGGTGATTTCAATCGGCGCAATCAAGTAACCCAAGCGCAGACCGGGTGCGAGCACTTTTGAAAATGAGCCCATGTGAATCACACGCTCGGGCATGCGCGACAACAACGATGCAGGCGGTGCTGCCTCGTACCACAATGCACCATAAGGATCGTCTTCGACCACGAGCAAATCATGTTCGCGTGCTTTTTCAACAAGGGTTTGACGGCGCTCTTCGCTCATCATTCGACCCGTTGGATTTTGAAAATTGGGCAATGCGTAGAGAAACTTCGCATCTTTCGTCACCTCCGCAGTCAAAGCCTCTGGAATCAAACCATGCTCATCTGAATCCACTGACACGTATGCTGGATCAAACATCGAAAAAGCCTGTAACGCCCCCAAATAAGTCGGCGTTTCAACCAAAACTTTATCGTTCGGATCAATGAACACTTTGGCAATCAAATCAAGTGCTTGTTGTGACCCAGACACAATGATGACTTGATCAGGCGTGATGGTCGCACCATTCGTGCTCATGCGATTCGCCACCCACTCACGCAAAGGTGCATAACCGTCGGTGGTGGAGTACTGTAAAGCAGACTGAGGGTCATTGTTTAACACATAATCAAATGCAGCTTTCATCTGTGCAACAGGAAAGCTTTCAGGTGCAGGCAAACCGCCCGCGAATGAAATCACTTGAGGATTGGCAGTGACTTTTAAAATTTCACGAATCACTGAACTTTTCAGCGCTTTAGCACGGGTGGAGAATAATTTTTCGCATTGCATAACGACCTCGATGTGTTTTTCAATAAATGTGTTGTGGTTGTGTCTCTGATGATGTCTTGTTGCCCATCTCGAAGAGACTTTATTTCATTGGCTTTGCTGATATCACACCTCAACTGTACCCTAAAAAAACAATACAGTACCGATACAGTTAAACAAACAGTTAACAAACTGTATCAACCTGCGCAACCAGCCAATTCGCCTTCAAAACCATAATTTGCCATTGTAGCGTGAATATGACCAACAATCACCCAAAACTAAGGCAAAAGCATGAACAGGCGTTTTCATGCGGATTCATATTTTTTTCATGTTTTTAACGCCCCTCATCACCATCTTCTTCTGCGTTTAAAGCGGCATCAGCCAAAGCCAGTAACTGCTTACTTTTCTCAACATCCAGTTGCTCAACACCACTCAATGCTCGGTTCATTGCGCGCGTACGAACTTGAGCGGCATCGATGTTTTTCGCTGCTTTTTCCAATGTGTCTCGGGTTTTGGCAAGCACATCACCAAATTTACCAAATTCTGTTTTCACAGCACCAAGCACTTGCCACACATCCGATGCGCGCTTTTCCATCGCCAAGGTTCTGAAACCCATGTGCAAACTGTTCAAAATCGCCATCAATGTGGTCGGTCCCGCGATGACCACACGGTGCTCACGCTGTAAAATATCAAGCAAGCCCGCTTGCCGTGCAACCTCAGCATACAACCCCTCCGTCGGTAAAAACAAAATGGCAAAGTCGGTGGTGTGCGGTGGTGAAACGTATTTTTCAGCAATGGTTTTCGCTTCATTTCGAATCACTTTGACCAGTTCAATTCGTGCCGCTTCGACACCGTCGGCATCGGCTGCATCCTGTGCATCTTGCATGCGCTCGTATTGTTCTTTGGGGAATTTTGCATCGATCGGCAACCACACCACCTCGCCTTCAGAACGACCTGGCAATTTCAGCGCAAATTCAACCCGTGCTTGACTTTCAGGGACGGTGGCGACATTCGCAGCGTATTGTTCGGGTGTAAAAATTTGCTCAAGCAAGTTCGCCAGCTGCATTTCACCCCATGTGCCACGTGTTTTAACATTGGTCAGCACACGCTTTAAATCGCCCACACCGCTGGCCAACGCTTGCATCTCACCCAAGCCTTTGTGAACCTGCTCCAAGCGCTCCGACACCAGTTGAAACGATTGCCCCAGCCGCGCTTCGAGGGTGGCGTGTAATTTTTCATCAACCGTGTTGCGCATTTCATCGAGTTTTTTCGCATTATTTTGCTCAATGCTGGTCAAACGCAATTCGATGTTTTCCCGCATTTGATTCAAACGGCGCTCGGTCGTTTCATTGAGTTGCTGCAACTGTTGCAATTGTTGTGTGGCATTCGCTGACAATTGCTGCACCAACGCTTCACGCGAGCTCACACCTTCTTGCGCTTGCGTATCACGCACGTCTTTAAGTTGTTCATTAAGCAAGGTTTGCACACGAAACAGCGATTGCGACAGCTCATCGCGCTGTTGATGGGCCAGACCACTGGCATGTTCGCGCAGATTCAAACCCTGTTCATTTTGCAGCTGATGGGTGTGTGAAAAAGAGGCATCAAGCTCTTGTAATAACAGCCCCAACGATTGATTGGCCTGCGATTCACGCGCCGCATTCCACGTTGACAAACGTTGCCAAAGCACAATCACAACAATAAGCAGCACGGCCAATGCCGCCAATGCAATCGACAACAACACATTTAAATTAACTGTCATGAACCGCTTTCCACACCATATTGTTCGGTGATTTGATGTAGTTTTTGCTTCACCGCAGGCGAAAAAATGCCCGACTGCTGGGGCATTTGCGGCACACCTTCCACCGCATCATGCTGATTGCGCATCCATTCGGCGGTGTTGTAAAACGATTCGATTAAACGGGCATATAAATCATCGGGCACTTGAATCTCGCGCATGGCCTGTGCCATACAGGCCACCCATTGATCACGTTCAACCACACCGATTTTGAAGGGCATGTGGCGTTGGCGCAGGCGTGGATGCCCATGTTGTTCAATGTAAAGTTGGGGGCCACCCAGCCATCCCGTTAAAAAAAGATAGAGCTTTTCACGTGCTTCAATTAGATCAGCACCGTGTACTGCACGTAAAGCAGTGTATTTCGGCTCTAAATCCATCAAATCGTAAAATCGTGTGGATAATTCACGCACGCGTGTCGAGCCACCCAACCAGTCGTAAGCGGTTTCGTATTTGAGAGGAGAATTGTGTTCAATCATGGTGATGTGTATGGTGTTGTATTTAAACCATCATGATAGCAAAATTCCCATGGGCTCATGCTGCAACCACAGGGCAAGGCTTTTCATTTCCCCACAGTTCAGCCTTTATTATCAATATTCTGCTAGTTTTTTGATGTCCTTTATCTCCAACGTGCGAAGGGGATAGCCTTTAAGTGTGGCATGAATCATGGCAATGCCCACCTCTCTTAAAGTGAGAATGCTTTTCGGCGAAAAAAGTTGAATGGTTTGAGCAGCTATTTGATACAGTCGTTTGCTGTTTCGCTGCCCTTTCACTGGCAGCATGGCGCCAGGGCGAAAATTGTATTGCTTCTTAAAAGGCAATCGACCCAATGCATTCTCCGTTTTGCCTTTTACACGCGCCCACATGGTACGGCCAATTTCTGTGCTGTCCGTGTTCTGCCCTGACACAAAAATAAACACCATGCTCGGATTAACCTCAACGAGTGTTTCCGCAAAATGCAATGTGGTGTCGAAAGTGATTTCAGCATATTCCTTTTCGCTCAATCCAACTGAACTGATGCCTGCACAATAAAAACATGCGTCGTAGCCTTTGATCTGCTCCGCAAACGATTTTATTTGAAAAAAATCGGGAACAATCAGTTCTTTCAGCTTTGGGTGCTTCAACTCATAATGCTTGCGATTGACCATAAGCACCTCATCCACGGCTTGGTTGCTCAAACATTCAAACAACACCCCCTCACCGACCATACCCGTGCTGCCTGTTAATATAATTTTCAGCCCCATTTTTTAACCCTTAACCATGAAATGTAGAAAATAAGTCAAACACTTGCTTGCAAATACAGCTCAGTAAAACACCTTACACTTTGTGGTGACAAGTGCATTGGTTTTGTCTTATGCGACTGAGTTTTAATTAAACCTTATGCTGCTGTGTTATCAAAACTCTGGCAATCATGGCATCTGTCTGTAAAGGCAATCCAGCAACCACACCCTCTGCAACAATTTTTCGCCACACCCATGACAATATACCATTCATGTTGATGGTGGTTTTGACTTCGATGCCATCGGCATGTGCAATCAACTCATGGTTATCACGCATGGTCGCCCCAAAAAATGACGTCACCATGATGAAATTTTTGTTCGGATTGACCTCTGGCAAACCCAAAACCAAACGGGGTCCGCCTTTGGGTTTAAAGACAAATGAATTTCCAGTTTCAAATGCACCTTCAATTTTTGCAAATTCAATGTTATCTTTCCATGTGTGCCATTGATTGACGTCAGACCACACGGCCCATAAGGCTTCAAGCGATGTGTTTCTCACAATGGTACTGTATGAACGTGTCCACATATTTTAACCCTCCTGCTGTATTAAAAGATTCAAAAAGCCATTTAACTGGGTTTGCTGCTCACCCACAATACTGAAAAATTGTGCATCAATCTGCTCAACCACAGGGATCACCGCCATTGCCTTCGCAATGCCCGCTTCTGTTAAGCCCACTACTTTTGCTCGGGTATCGGTGGGATGCTCACGCCGCTCAAGCAATCCACGTGCTTGCAGTGCACGCAACACCTGAGAAGTCATCATCACATCCAATTTGGCATGGCGCGCAAGACGGATTTGTGTGATATTTTCTTCTCTTTGCATCAACCACAACAGGCTGGCGAGCAAAGCAAATTGCACTTGTGTCAGCTCATGTGGACGCAATGCGGCGGTGATTTGACGTTGCCATATCGCATGCACTTGCCACAGCAAAAAACCCGTTGATGCATCGGCATCGTTCTTAAAAGGCTGTTGAGTCATGTCACTCCTCCCAATGCGCGCACATCGCCGCAGCGATACACAAAAAATCATCACGGCAAATTTCAAAATGCCCCGTGCGAAATGGATAACCCCAATGTTTGATGTCTTTGATGAAAGACAAATGGGGCAACAGCGGCTGAATGGCTGTGGGCTGCGCGGGCAAATACGCGATATCACGGCGAAAAGGCACAAACGATTCACTCATGGCGAACTCATACGCCGCCTCACCCACCACCCGCCCAATCGCAGTGAATTGTTGCAAGGGCAGCCCATCGCTCATGTCCGTTTTGGGTGAGTAGTAAATTAAACCATCATCCACTTTCATGCGCTTAAGGGGCGCTGCCTTACCGTGGCACAACTGCGCAAAACCGCCAGCAACGCCACGTTGGACATGAGACTGCGACACAACACCGATCCAATATCGAGACACCATCATTCACCTCTACAAGAATTTAATATTCATGCATATTATATTTAATTTTATTAAATTGCAATCTTTTTTAATGCCACTGATCAAATATGATCGTGCTGCTATGGTCAACCCGATGCGCCGTTACGGCCCGCCTTGCAATTTCCTGTGCACGGAGATGCCATCTCAAACACGACATGACAAAACAGATGTGGTTCTCACCATAACCATAACAACCCATGTTTTATGGTTATGGTGAGAACCACAATAGAATGCAATGTTTGTCAACGCCATAAAATAAAGCGACCCATTCAAGTCGCTTTATTGAGGTACAACACAGATGTTCACAAACAATCTAAACCGCTGATTTATTTTAACAAAATGGCTTGATCGAATGTTTTTAAATCAACCGTCCCGCCTTGACCACACCCGCACACATGTTCTGCCCCATCGCATACGCCAAATCTGCGGGTCGATCAATCTGCCACAAAGCCAAATCAGCCATTTGACCCACAGCCAGCTGCCCCACACGATCATGCAGCCCCAAAGCCCGCGCTGCGTGCACCGTCGTGCCTGCAAGGGCTTCTTGTGGGGTCATTTTGAACATGGTGCACGCCATGTTCATCGCCAGCAACAACGAGGTCATGGGCGAAGTACCGGGATTACAATCAGTGGACACCGCCATCGGCACGCCGGCTTCACGCAAGGCTTGCACAGGTGGCAACTTGGTTTCACGCAAGAAATAATATGCACCGGGCAATAGAACCGCCACCGTGCCATGCGCAGCCATCGCGGTGATGCCTGCATCACTTAAATGCTCCAAATGGTCGGCGGATAAACCGTTGAAACGCCCCACCAAAGCCGCACCATTTTGATCCGACAATTGCTCTGCATGCAGCTTAACAGGCAAATTCAATTGGGCAGCCGCTTTAAACACGCGTTCCGTTTGCGTTGCACTAAAGCCGATGTTTTCACAAAAAGCATCCACCGCATCAACCAAACCTTCGGCATGCAATGCAGGCAACATGACCTCGCACACATGCGTGACATAATCATCGGCACGGCCTTTGTATTCAAGCGGCACAGCATGTGCGCCCAGAAAAGTGGTGCGCACGGTGACGGGCAAAGCGTCCCCGATGTGTCGCGCGACGCGCAGCATTTTGGCCTCGGTTTCAAGGTCTAAGCCATAACCTGATTTGATTTCTAAAGTCGTTACGCCTTCGGCCAAAAGCCGTTTCACACGAGGTAAAGACTGCGCCAGCAGGTCATCAAAACTCGCAGCGCGCGTTGCATTGACCGTGGACAAAATCCCGCCGCCTGCGCGCGCAATGGCTTCATAAGCCACGCCATTGAGCCGTGCCTCAAACTCATTGCTGCGGTTGCCGGCATAAACGATGTGGCTGTGACAGTCAATCAAGCCTGGGGTCAGCCATGCGCCTTGCCCATCGTGTGTTTCTGTGGCTTGAGCCCCAGCAGGCACATCTTTTTCGGCACCCAGCCATGCAATTTGACCATTTTTCACAGCCAAAGCACCGTTCAAAATTTCGCCATAACCCGCGCTACCATCGGTCATGGTCGCCAAGTGCACGTTGCGCCAAAGCGCGTCCCAGTGGGGTGTATTGTCCATCGTATGTTCCATTTTATGTTCGTCGCTTCAAATGCACCGCGTACACTGTTGCTCGGCCTTCTGATTTAAGTGCAATGCGACCTGACTCAACATCAGCCAATTCACTACCGCTTGATTCAATACGCAACAACTCATGTCGAGCCAAAAACACGTTCGCATCGTCGGTCATGCACTCAATGACATCGCCATCGGCGTGATAAATCAGCAGTAAGTCTGATTGTGTGTGCAAGTTCAAAGCCCGATCAAATGTGTGTGTTTCCAAAACATGCAGCCAACGGCCGCGACGCGTCATCACATTAAAATCAGTGATCGCCCCATTCAACAAGCCCGCATGCACATGATCCTCACCCACAAAGTTCAAAACCTGTGATTCAGGTGTTAAAGTCAAGGTCACTTGCTGGTTAAAGTTCAAATTCATGCCCGCGCCTGACATGATCAGTAGCGAACGATCCACTTCAGGAAAGATTGAAAAATCACCATCGGCCTGAACCGTTGCGCAACTGATGCGCCAATCAAAATCATCCAAACCTGCACCAGCAGGTTCAACCAGCAGCTCTGTCGTACTGCCTTGACCATTTCGCCACGGCATGATGCGATGGTCATCGGGTGTTATTTTTTGCATCATTACATTAACCGCGCCACAGCATTGGCCAAACGTGCCACCAAACGCGCCGCCGTACGTGCGCCATGCTGATCGACATCGTATATGGGATTGAACTCCGCCAAATCCGCCACACGCAACTTACCTGAAGCCACCACAGCCTCCAAAACCGCCTCAACCACGCTCAACGCCACACCGCAAGCCGCAGGTGCAGACACCGCAGGCATCACCGCCGCGGGCAAGACATCCAAATCAATTGTGAAGTACACGTGATCGACGTTCGCTAAAAAATCATGCAGCACGTTCAAAGTGTCATTTAACTGGACAACCCCCATGTCATCGTCCAATCGCCACGTCACACCAAGCTCATCAGCACGTTTGAACAACGCTGCTGTATTTGCAAAACGGCTCACGCCAAGGCAACAGTAATTAAAATCCCAACCCCGTGCGGCACAATCGTCGGCAATTTGACGAAAAGGCGTGCCTGAACTGCCTTGTGCATTTTCATTCAACCTCAAATCAAAATGCGCATCCAAATTCACAATGCCGATGCGCGGCTGTTCAAGCGTGCTCAAATGTTGCGCCAATCCACCAAACGTACCATACGCAATTTCATGACCGCCACCCATGACAATCGGAAAAGCGCGCCGCTGCAACAGCTCTGCCACGACAGCAGACAACTGCGCCTGCGCCGCCTCCATCGCATCACCCTCGCACGACACATTGCCCACATCCACCAGCTGCTTGGCTTCATGCACAGGCATGCCGCCAAGCATCGCCCGCAACGCATCCGCCCCTTGTGCCGCGCCAACACGCCCATGGTTACGCGCCACGCCTGCATCACAGTTGAAACCGACCAATGCAATCGATTGACTCAAATTATCGACTTGCGGGCGTTGCATGCGTTGATGCCAGCGCGTGCCCAGCTCACCTTCAACCGCATCCACGCGACCTTGCCATCGCCAAGTATTGTTTAATGAGTTCATAAACACTCCAAATTTAGGAGAACATTTTCGTAAGGGCAGCCTGTCTCAAGCCACCGTTTGTGAAACACACACTGAAACACACACCACGCCCACACTGGATTGGTCATGGGAACGGGTGAATCAGCCACCCTGCATGAAGGGTGGTCTGTAACAAACCACCCCACACCGCATGTGGCATTTTTTTAAAAAATGCAGAAAAGTAATTTTAGTGTTTCAGTATTTTTTACATTCAGTATTTTTTTACAAATACAACGGTGCAAACAATCCGTGAGAATCTTGACTCAACGTCCCTCCCAACACCAAAGCCTTGGCGGTCTCAATGTCTGGCGCAAGGTAACGATCGGTGCTGTAAAAATCAACCTGCCCACGCAATTGGGCATGCATTTGCTCCAAGCGCGGTGAGGTTTTCAACGGGCGGTGAAAATCAATGCCCTGACCTGCGGCCAGCATTTCAATGCCCAAGATGGCTGCGGTGTTGTGCGCCATGTCATTCAAACGACGGGCGGCGAAAGTTGCCATGCTCACGTGATCTTCTTGATTGGCTGAGGTTGGCAAACTGTCCACGCTGGCGGGGTGCGCCATGGATTTATTCTCCGATGCCAAAGCGGCTGCGGTCACGTGGGCAATCATGAAGCCCGAATTCACGCCCGCCTCTTTCACCAAAAATGCAGGTAAATTTGACAAGGTGTGATCGATCAACAACGCCATGCGGCGTTCCGACATCGCGCCAATTTCAGAAATCGCCAACGCCAAAATATCCGCCGCGAAAGCCACGGGTTCAGCATGAAAATTCCCACCTGAAATCACATCGCCCGTATCAACAAAAATCAACGGATTGTCCGTGACCGCATTGGCCTCGATCAACAGCGTCCGTGCCGACTGTGTGATTAAATCCAAACACGCACCCATGACCTGTGGCTGGCAACGCAAACTGTAGGGGTCTTGCACCCGTTCATCATCCACTGTATGCGATTGGCGAATTTCACTGCTCGACAACAACTCACGGTACAACGCCGCAGCGGCGATTTGCCCTGGTTGACCGCGCACTTCATGCACACGCGCATCAAAAGGCGCATCGCTGCCTTTGGCCGCATCAACTGACAGCGCACCGATCATCACGCCTGATTCAAACAAACGCTCGGTCATGAATAAACCATGCAACGCCAAAGCCGTCGAAACCTGCGTGCCGTTAATCAGCGCCAAACCTTCTTTGGCTTCCAATACAATCGGCGCGATGCCCGCTTGTTTGAGTGCTTCTGTGGCTGCAATCAGCTGGCCATTGAATCGAACTTCGCCCACGCCAAGCAAGGCCAAAGTCATGTGCGACAACGGCGCGAGGTCACCTGATGCACCCACCGAACCTTTGGCAGGAATGGCAGGTGTGATGCCCGCGTTGTACATGGCGATCATGGCGTCAATCACTTCAGCGCGTATGCCCGAAAAACCACGTGCCAAACTGGCAATTTTCATCAAAACAATCAGACGCACCACCTGATCGCTGAGTAATTCGCCCGTGCCAACGGAGTGCGACAAAATCAAATTGCGTTGTAATTGTTGCAATTGATCGTTCGGAATGCGGGTTTTCGCCAAAATGCCAAAACCTGTGTTGATGCCATAAGCCGCATCACCACGTTCGACAATCGCTTGTACAGTGACGGATGAGGCATGAATGGCATCATAAGCCGTTGGCGTGAGTCCAATGGTGAAATGATGCGCCCAAGCCGCGCGTAAATCGCTCAGCGTCATGTGGCCTGGGTGGATGGTAAATGTTGTCATGTCGTGTCCTTAATGGTTACAGTAATTTTGTTATAAGTCTCGTCAGCGATATAAATCACATCTGTCTATGCTTTTCAAATCAGGTTCAGCAAGTCAACATTGAGCAAAAGGCCGCTTTTCCGTCGACCCACTCAAATAGGCTGCGCATACGGATGCACAACCACCGTTCTTGAACCCATTGAAGGGTATTTGGATCAACCAAGCTTTAAGCGTTTTCAACCTTTAATTGCAAACCTCATGGGTAGACCATGAGGTGATGGCTTGAGAACAAGCCACTCAGCCCAAAGTGCTTTTATTTAATCATTGGTAAATTTAAACCGTTGCGTTTCGCGCACGCCACAGCTGTTTCATAGCCTGCATCCGCATGACGCATCACACCTGAACCGCAATCATTGACCAATACGCGAGCCAAACGTTTTTCTGCGGCATCCGTGCCATCCGCAACGATGACCATACCCGAATGCTGTGAATACCCCATGCCCACACCGCCGCCGTGGTGCAATGAGACCCAGCTTGCACCGCCTGCAGTGTTGAGCAACGCATTGAGCAACGGCCAGTCACTGACGGCATCCGTGCCATCTTTCATGCTTTCGGTTTCACGGTTTGGACTAGAAACCGAACCCGTATCCAAATGATCACGACCAATCACAATCGGTGCTTTCAATTCGCCATTTTTGACCATTTCATTGAAAGCCAAACCTGCAATGTGACGCTCACCGAGACCCAACCAGCAAATGCGGGCTGGCAAACCTTGGAACGCAATACGCTCTTTCGCCATGTCCAACCAGTGGTGCACGTGTTTATTGTCAGGGAACAATTCTTTAATTTTGGCATCGGTTTTGTAAATATCTTCAGGATCACCTGATAACGCCACCCAGCGGAAAGGCCCTTTGCCATCGCAGAACAATGGACGAATATACGCGGGGACAAAACCAGGGAAATCAAATGCATTGATCACACCGTGATCAAACGCCACTTGACGGATGTTGTTGCCGTAATCCACCGTTGGAATGCCCATCGCATGAAAATCAAGCATTGCTTGCACATGTTGCGCGCACGACACAGTGGCATCTGCGGTGAGTTTCGCATGTTGTTCCGGATCGTGCTGCGCTGTTTTCCATTGCTCAACCGTCCAACCGATCGGTAAATAACCATTAATCAAATCATGGGCTGAGGTTTGATCGGTCACGAGATCCGGTTTAATCTCGCCTGCTTGTGCGCGTTTGACCAACTCAGGTAAAATTTCTGCTGCATTGCCCAACAATCCGATGGATACGGCATCGCCGTTGGCGCAATGCTGCTTGATCAACTCAATCGCGTGGTCAATGTCACGCGCCTGTTTGTCCAAATAACGTGTGCGCAAACGGAAATCGATGCTCGACTGTTGACATTCGATGTTCAAAGACACCGCACCCGCCAAAGTCGCCGCCAACGGCTGCGCGCCGCCCATGCCACCCAAACCTGCGGTTAAAATCCAACGGCCTTTCCATGAGCCCTCAAAATGTTGGCGACCCGCCTCAACGAAAGTTTCATAGGTGCCCTGCACAATCCCTTGCGAACCAATATAAATCCAGCTGCCCGCCGTCATTTGACCATACATGAACAGCCCTTTGCGGTCGAGTTCGTTAAAATGTTCCCAATTCGCCCATTTGGGCACAAGGTTTGAATTGGCGATCAACACGCGTGGCGCATCAGAATGCGTTTTAAATACGCCCACAGGTTTACCCGATTGCACCAACAGGGTTTCATCATCGTTCAGCTCTTTGAGCGATGCCAAGATTTGGTCATAGCACGCCCAGTCACGCGCAGCGCGACCAATGCCGCCATACACCACCAAATGTTTGGGATTCTCAGCCACTTCAGGGTCAAGGTTGTTTTGAATCATGCGATATGCCGCCTCTGTCACCCAGCTTTTACAGGTTTTTTCTGCGCCTCGTGGTGCGCGAATGTCGCGGCTGGCATCAAAGCGGGGGTCGTTGGCAAAAGAATTCGTGCTCATTGTGTGTCTCCAAGTCATTGTGTTGTATAAGAATTTAAAGATGAACGGCAACGTTTAATCGTTGATTAAATAAATTCTAACTTGTATATACAAGCCAGTCAACCGCTATTTCAGCAAAATTTAAAAAAATCAAAAATGTCTCAAAAAGACATCAAGCACCCTCAGAACAAATGACAATGCTAAAATACAATACACCCACCCCGAATGCCACCATGAACACCGACACGCCGATTTTTCAACGCATCAAAGACCACATCACCCATCAAATAGAAACAGGTGCGTGGGTTGAAGGTGACCTCATCCCGTCAGAGATGACCCTGACCAAAGCGTTCAACACCTCGCGCATGACCGTCAATCGGGCGTTGCGTGAACTCACGGCCGAGCTGATTTTGGTGCGTCGTCAAGGTGCAGGCACATACGTTGCCGCACAAAAAGTACAATCCACATTGGTTGAAATCCGCAACATTGCCGATGAAATCACCGTCCGAGGACATGAACACCATGCCGAGCTGCACCGCTTAGAAAGCGTCGCCGCAACGGACAAACTCGCGGCACAACTTGACATCCAAGCTGGGCAAATGGTGTATCACTCCACCATGGTGCACTTTGAAAATGCCATTCCGATTCAAGTTGAAGAACGTTGGGTCAATCCCGCCGTCGCCCCAGACTACCTGACCCAAGATTTTAACCAGATCACGCCAAACGCTTATCTGATGCAAGCGGCACCGTTGCAAGGCATGAACTACAAACTCGAAGCCCTGCTGCCGACAGATGCCATCGCTCAGATGCTGCGCATACCGACCAGCCAACCTTGCCTCGTGCTGCAACGTTCAACCCGCAGCGCCAACAAAGTCGCCAGCTTCGCGATCATGTGGCATGCAGGCAACCGTTACCGCTTTGTGGGCAGTGATTGAAGAATCAATGACAAAAAATCTTTTGTTTTTCAAATGCATCTTGTTGCCGTTCATTGGCATGTGCGCCAATGGGTGCTTTTTTCAAATACACCACCATCTCACGTCGACGCGCCCATAAAATGGACATAAGCCGCTATAATCTCAAATAAATATCAACTGAATATCAACTGAATATCAACTGAATATCAACTGAATATCAACTGAATATCAACTGAACAAACACCCTGTACCCCACATGCCATTGGCGTGTGGGTCTATTGCTACTTTTGAATGCCTTCATGACTTCTGCTGCAATCGCCTCGCTCATCCCTCACCTCAAAAGCGGTCAACGCTACACCCAAAACCTGCCCATCGGCTCATCAGATGCTTTATTGTTGGGGCAATTGGCACAAGCTTTGGCTGAAAAAAAACATCACTTGACCGTTATTTTGTGTGAACACGCGCAAGATGCGCAACGCTTACAGGCTGAAATCAGTTATTTTGCACCGCAGCTTTCGACAATGCAGCTGCCCGATTGGGAAACCTTGCCTTACGACCGCTTTTCGCCCCACCATGATCTGGTCTCGGAGCGGTTGCAAACGTTATACAGTTTGACGCAAAAACAGGTGGATGTGCTGATTGTCCCTGTGAGCACCGCGCTGTACCGTTTGTCGCCCCCTGATTTTTTATTGGCACGCACATTCAGCTTTAAAAAAGATGAAGTTCTGAACATTCAACAGCTGCGTGAGCAACTGGTCAACGCAGGTTATCAAGCGGTCAGCCAAGTGATTGCGCCGGGCGAATTTGCTTTCCGTGGTGGCTTGATTGATTTATTCCCAATGGGCAGCGTGTTGCCATTTCGTTTGGATCTGTTTGGCGATACGATTGAATCGATCAAAACCTTCGATGTGGACAGCCAACGCACACTGTATCCAGTGCCCAAAGTGCAACTGTTGCCAGGCCGTGAATACCCCACCGATGAGAGCGCTCGTGGCATATTTCGCAATGCATGGCGTGAACGATTCGAGGGCGATGCATCGAAGCATGCGTTGTATAAAGACGTGGCCAACGGGATTTTTAATGCAGGGATTGAATATTACTTGCCTTTGTTCTTTGATCGAACCGCAACCATTTTTGATTATATTTCCAATGATGCGACCATCGTTTTACATGGCTTGGCACAGACCACCATTCGCGCTTTTTGGACGGACACGCAACAACGCCATGCGTTCCTCAAAGGTGACAACACGTCACCCGTGCTGTCACCCGAAGAACTGTTCATCAACGACGAGCAGTTTTTTGCACACATCAGTGCATTTGCACAATTGGCCTTGCGCCCCAAAATCAACGATGAAGCCGCCGAGCAACTGTTGGCGCAATCCACCGCGACCCTACCCGATGTGCGCGTCAACACCCACCACGACGCATCGTATGCCGCATTGTCACACCTGTGCCAGCGCAATGAGCAAAACAACATCCCCACCGTTATTCTCGCTGAAAGTTTGGGGCGGCAAACCACATTAAGTGAAGCGCTCAGCCGTCATGGCATTCACGTTCAAGCAATCGAAGCATGGGCCAACATCAGCGCATTAACAGCACCGCATGTTTACATCAGCCATGCGCCATTGGAACGCGGTTTCTCTTTAGACGATGGCGCACAACGCCTGTGTCTAATCACTGAAACCGAACTGTACGCCGCCAATCAAGGCACGCGCGCGCGCCGTCGCCCTGAAAAAACGTCGAACGTGGACATGATGATTGCGTCGCTGTCAGAATTGCGCATCGGCGACCCAGTGGTGCATCAAGAGCATGGCATTGGCCGTTATCAAGGCTTGATGAACATGGACATGGGCGATGGGGTCACCGAATTTTTACACCTCGTGTACGCAAACGACACCGCGTTGTACGTGCCTGTTTCACAACTTGCCGTCATTTCACGCTACGCAGGCAGCGACCCTGAACACGCACCGCTGCACACTTTGGGCACAGATCGCTGGAGCAAGGCACGCAAAAAAGCCGCGGAACAAATTCGCGACACAGCGGCAGAACTGCTCAACCTGTATGCACGCCGCGCCCTGCGTAAAGGCCACGCATTTGAACTGAGCGCCGACGATTACGAAGTGTTCGCCAATGATTTTGGTTTTGAAACGACGCCCGATCAAGCCAGTGCAATTGCTGCTGTGGTGCATGATTTGATTTCAGCCAAACCAATGGATCGACTCGTGTGTGGTGATGTGGGCTTTGGCAAAACCGAAGTGGCTTTACGCGCCGCATTCATCGCGGCAATGGGTGGAAAGCAAGTGGCCATTCTCGCACCAACCACACTGCTCGCGGAGCAACATTGCCAAACGTTCACCGATCGGTTCTCAAAATGGCCCGTAAAAATTGCCGAGGTGTCGCGCTTCAACACGGGCAAAGAAACCACCGCTGTACTCAAAGGTTTAGCAGAAGGCACGATAGACATCGTGGTGGGCACGCATAAATTACTGTCCGAGAATGTCAAATTTGATCGCCTCGGCCTCGTCATCATTGATGAGGAACACCGATTCGGCGTGCGTCAAAAAGAAATGTTGAAAAACCTACGCGCCGAAGTCGACATCCTCACCATGACCGCCACCCCCATTCCACGCACGATGAGCATGGCGATGGAAGGTGTGCGCGATTTATCGGTGATCGCCACCGCGCCACAAAAACGTTTGGCGATTAAAACCTTCGTTCGCCGAGAAGAAAATGGCGTGATGCGCGAGGCGATTTTGCGCGAGCTCAAACGTGGCGGCCAAGTGTATTTCTTGCACAATGAAGTCTCCACCATCGAAAACCGCCGCGAGCAGCTCGAAAAGCTCATCCCCGAAGCGCGCATCGCCATCGCTCACGGTCAAATGCACGAGCGCGACCTCGAACGCGTGATGCGTGATTTTTACCACCAACGTGCGAACATATTACTATGTACCACCATCATCGAAACGGGGATTGACGTACCCAACGCGAACACCATCATCATGCACCGCGCGGATAAATTCGGCCTCGGTCAACTGCACCAACTGCGTGGCCGTGTTGGTCGCTCACATCATCAGGCCTATGCGTATTTGATGATCCATCACGAAGACTCACTCACCAGCCAAGCCACGCGCCGCCTCGAAGCGATTTGCCAAATGGAAGAACTGGGCTCAGGTTTCTTCCTCGCCATGCAAGACATGGAAATCCGTGGTGCAGGCGAAATTCTAGGCGACAAACAATCAGGCAATATGCACGAAATCGGCTTCTCACTGTACAACGACATGCTCAATGCCGCCATCAAAGCACTGCGCAAAGGCATTGAACCTGACCTCGCCGCACCACTCGGCGTGACCTCCGAGATCAATTTACACACACCTGCACTGCTACCTGCCGACTACTGCCATGACGTCAATGAACGTTTGAATTTATACAAACGGCTCGCCAGCACCGACAACCTAGAAGATTTATTGGGTTTACAAGAAGAAATGATCGACCGTTTTGGTAAGTTCCCACCCGCCGCGCAAGCCTTACTTGAAACGCATAAACTGCGCCTGCGTGCGCTGGAGTCAGGCTTAACCAAAATTGACGTGTCGAGTGAACTGGGTCACCTGCATTTTGCAGCCAACGCCCCGATCGACGGCTTAAAAATCATTCAACTGATACAAAAAGACCGCCATGTCCAACTCAACGGCAACAACAGGCTTAAAATAACCCATGCCATGCCTGAGCTGGCGGATCGGGTATTGCGCACCCATCAAGTGCTTGATGCATTGCAATAACCCACAACAAACTGAAACAGATATTTTTATAGGAATGACCATGATGTTAAAACACGCGTCATTTATTCTTTGGACGTTGCTGTTGGGTTTCGCTTGTGCAGGCATTGCTCAAGCAGAACCCCGCACTTTTGACCAGACCTCATGGCTGACTTTGGCCAGCCAAACCTGCGCCAGTCAAGCACCCAACAACCCTCAAGTGGCTGCATTGGATTTGAGCCATGAACATTTAAACTACTCATGCCATTGCGTGGCGAAAAGCATGTTGACGATTCTGCCAGTATCCGAACGCAATCAATTGATGGAACAGATGCGGACGCGGCGCAATTTACAACAAGCAGGCCAGCGCATATTCGCCAACCCAGAAGTTAAAAAAACGGTGGCCAGCTGCGCCGCATCGTATTATTGGAATTGAGCTTTGATCGGCATCAGTTTTGCTGAAAATGAATAAACCTCACATTGCCTTCTTTTCCAAACAATACCCCTCAGCCAAATCACAATACACTGCCACCTGCTCAACTTCCCAATCACGGTTCAACGACAACTCCTCAGCCATGATCTGCGCGACACGTGGAGCCATATCGATGCTCGCTCGGGCATTCATAAACAACGCTCGTGTGCGCCGCGCCAAGACATCCTCAACTGTTCGCGCTTGCTCAAAACGCACCGCCCAGCGCACCTCCGCTTCAACATATGGCAAACGTGCATCCAGCAGCGTTTGTGCGCCATCCAATGCCTGAATCGATCTGGCATCTGAACCATAGACTTGCCAATGGTCGGCAGGTGCATCATCCGCCCAACCATGCAAACGCAGTTGCTCAGTCACACTTGGGCGTTCGGCAAGACCATGCAGTTCAACCGCTTTGTCCACCGTGTCCATGCCCATGCGACGGTAGGTCGTCCATTTGCCACCCGTCAATGTGATCATACCGCCCTCACTCACTCGAATCACATGGTCACGTGACAAGGATTTGGTCTGTGTGCCCTCCTCGGCCTTCACCAAAGGGCGCAAACCCGCATACACACTCAACACATCGGCACGCGTCGGCGCAGGTTCCAAATATTGGGCTGCGGTGCGCAAAATAAATTCAATTTCTTCGGGCAAAGCACGTGGCTCTGTGCTGACATGCGGCACGGCCGTATCCGTCGTGCCGATCAACACATGCCCATGCCAAGGCACAGCGAACAACACACGCCCATCCTCTGTTTTTGGAATCATCAACGCACTGTCACCCGATAAAAAACGCCGATCCACCACGACATGCACACCTTGACTGGGTGACAGCATCGCCTTGACATCGGGGTTTTCCATGCGGCGAATGTCATCCACAAAAACACCTGTTGCATTGATGACCACGGTTGCCCGCACAGATTGGTTTTCACCCGTTTCTGTCTCTCGAAACGTCGCACCCACCACACGCCCATTGTCCTTCAACAAACCTGTCACGGGCGCATGGTTCAAAGCCACCCCACCCTGATCAACCAGCGTACGCATGAGCGTGATCGCCAAACGGCTGTCATCAAATTGACCATCAAAATACAACACGCCGCCCTTTAAACCCTTCTGCTTCAAACTCGGCGTGTGTTGCAAAGCCTCAGCCTTACTCACAAAACGACTGCGGCGCACATTGAGTCGCCCCGCCAGCAGGTCATAGACTTTCAAACCCAAGCCATAAAAAGGTGTTGTCCACCAATGGTAAGACGCTATCAAAAAACCCATGTCATGCACCACATGCGGTGCATTATTTTTCAACACCCCACGCTCGTGCAAGGCTTCGCGCACCAGCGGGATGTTGCCTTGAGCCAAATACCGCACGCCGCCATGAACCAATTTGGTGCTGCGACTGCTGGTGCCCTTGGCATAATCTTCCGCCTCCAGCAACAAGGTGCGATAACCACGCGAAGCTGCCTCTAGCGCCGTGCCCAAGCCAGATGCGCCGCCGCCGATGACCAACACATCCCACTGGGCGGTGTCATGTATGCTTTGAATGATATTGGCTCGCGTCATGACGACCCCTTTAATTGAAATGGTGAGAACATAAAAACGCACCTCTTACGGACATGCTGTTTTTATTTCAATGTTCGTCAGGGCTTGCCTAACAAAGAAACCGGTGTTTCACTCGAAGAACAAGCGCTGTGCAATCCCTATAAAAAATAGGTCTTTACTTTTCCCGTGGTGTTTTTTCCCATGGTATTTTAAGTGCACGGGCTAAACCTCAACATCCCAAGCCATGCTGCGCTGAACAGCGCGTTTCCATGTGGCCATGCGTTTCCCGCGCTCGTCTGCACCCATGTGCGGTTCAAAACGTCGATCAATCTGCCACTGGCTGGCAATCTCAGCTTCATTTTTCCAAAACCCGACCGCCAAGCCCGCCAGATACGCCGCGCCCAATGCCGTGGTTTCCGTCACACGTGGTCGCACAACAGGCACACCAAGAATGTCAGCCTGAAACTGCATCATGGTATTGTTCAAACTCGCCCCACCATCCACACGCAACTCCTTCAACGGCTCACCCGAGTCCTGCTGCATCGCCTCTAACAACTCTGCACTTTGAAAAGCAATGCATTCCATCGCGGCACGGGCAATGTGTGCTGCCGTTGTGCCACGGGTCATGCCAATCAATGTGCCACGGGCGTAGCTGTCCCAATGCGGTGCACCCAACCCCACAAAGGCCGGCACCAAATACACGCCTTCACTGCCTTCGACTTGCGCCGCCAATGCCTCAACATCGCTGCTGCTGCGAATGATGCCCAAGCCATCACGCAACCATTGCACCACCGCTCCCGCCATGAACACACTGCCTTCCAACGCATAAGTCGTGCATCCATCCAGATGCCAACCGATGGTGGTCAACAGCTTGTTTTTGCTTTGAACCGCTTGCGTGCCGGTGTTAAGCAACATGAAACACCCTGTGCCATAAGTGTTTTTCGCCATGCCGGGTTTCAAACACACTTGACCAAAGGTGGCCGCTTGCTGATCGCCCGCAATTCCTGCAATTTTCACGCGACCACCGAGCAAACCTTCATCGGTCTCACCATACACCTCACTGCTGCTGCGCACCTCGGGCAACATGGCACGCGGCACATTCAAAATCCCCAACAACTCATCGTCCCACGCCAACGTATGGATGTTAAATAATAAAGTACGAGAGGCATTGCTTGGGTCTGTGATGTGCAGTGCACCGCCCGTCAATTTGTAAACCAACCATGAGTCCATCGTGCCAAAAGCCAACTCGCCCGCTTCAGCACGTGCCTGTGCACCATCCACATGGTCTAAAATCCAGCGCACTTTAGTGCCACTAAAATACGCATCCAATACCAAGCCCGTTTTTTGCTGAAATGCATCCACCTTGCCTGCTTCACGCAGTTGATCACACAATCCAGCCGTTCGGCGATCTTGCCAAACAATCGCATTGTGAATCGGCTGTCCTGTTCGCCGATCCCACACCACCACCGTTTCACGCTGGTTGGTGATGCCAATCGCCGCCACATCGGATGCACGGATGCCTGCACCGCTCAATGCCTCTTGCATCACGCCACTTTGCGTGCTCCAAATTTCGTTGGCATCGTGTTCCACCCAACCGGGTGATGGGAAAATTTGATGGAATTCTTTTTGAGCCAGCGCCACAATGCTGCCACTGTGATCAAACACAATGGCACGGCTGCTGGTCGTGCCTTGATCCAAAGCCAAGACATACTGTTGCGGTGAACCATCAACGGTGTTCATACAACGCCTCCTTAGATAAAGCTTAGATAAAGTCGAGGAAAAGCCGTGCAAATACAAGCACAAATGCAAACCCATGCCAACCATCGATTGAATGTGCATGAATTATAAGCGCCATAAAAAAACCCTACACATCTGTTTTGTAGGGGTTTTAAAAATCGTTAAAGGATCACGTCAATCTGCGCCAAACAGACAATCTCTTTTTCGTATCAGACCTCACAATCGTCAGGCCTCACAATTGACGGCTCCTTACAACATCAAAATAAATAAAAAACAACAACTCGCTCGCTCTTCACGCCCTCTCAGCGATTAAATCATTTGGCTTTGGCACGCACTCGACGATCAACACGATGTGTCATGGGTTTGGCTGTTTTTCCTGCGACGGCTTTTGCGGCATCTGTTGCTGTGCTTGCATTGGCCGCCTCGCTGACCTCAGAACGCGGTGCAATTTTATCCACAAAGGTTTGCCCCAACAACGACCCTTTTAAATTCTCAAAGCCATCAACCGTATTCTCCGCAGTCAACGGCTCTGCAGACTTTGCCACACCATAATCATACAAACGCATGCTTGAATGGCTGCTCATCCGAATCCCTTTTATTGCCTCTAAGCCTGTTTTTTCTTTTGTATGTTCTGCTGTACCTTGGTTCGCCTCAGGCGCAATGATGACATTTGATTTCACTTCATTTTCAACGAGTTGACCCGCTTTATTGAAGCCAAATACTTCTATTTGTTCAGATGCTGGGTCTATCATTTTGGCCAGCTCATCCATCATTTTTTTACTGGGCAAGAGTTCGCTGTTGCCTTCAATGGATCGCTCCAGTTTGGCTTGAAGTGCGATCGAATCTTTACTTGCATCGTCTTGTTTGGGATCCACCTTGAATAATTCCACAAAGTCACTCATCAACATCGGCATGTGCTCAAACACTTGACTCGGGTTGCTTTTCACTTGAATTTTACGCACAATGTGCTGAACTTTATCCGCATCCGTCAAGGGCAACTCCGAAAAAGCGGAGGCATTCATGCCATCATAATAAGAATGTTGAAATTTCTTGAGCACTGCAATGATTTTGCCTGACTTCTCTTCAATGGGGAAACGGCTCATGTCAAAACGCGAATATTTACCCACATTATTCGACTCATTCAATAAACCATCAAATGCAGATAAATTGGCGTACAGCGCCTTTTGTTGCCCACTGTAAACGATGGGAAGAGACACGCTGAGCTTGAGGTTTTGGCTGTCGTAACGGTATGTTGGGGTGAGATCGTAGCGCTGATTGGTGTTGTCCACGACACCCGCCGCCTCAAAAATAAAATTTTTGCCCAAACGGTTGATCGCCTGATTGATTTTAATGGTCTCTGGGTTATCACTGGTCAGGCTTAAAGCATCCACCCCAGAACTCAATGAGTAAGCAAAATTTGGTGCAGACAAGGTGTTTTGCCACGCGGTGGTGATGGCCTGATTGGCAGGCATTTTTTGAATCTCGCTTAAATTCGAACAGCCAGTCAACCCCAACCCACTGATGCACAAAGCACTTACAGTTATTTTTCGATACATATTTATTCCTTCCTATACAAACCAAGCCACAAACAACACAAAGTCTTTTCATTATACACAAACAGACTTATAAATCACCTACCTCTTTTCAGCATGCGCATGGATTTGAACGCAAACACACTTGAGCCCCATTCGGTTAAAATGGATGCATGAACAATTCCCTCCCCCCACACTTCACCCACCCTTTTCGTCATTTAGGCGCATCTTTTTTTGCCGATGTCATGCCTGAACCTGTGCTTCACCCCCACTGGGTTCATTTCAATGCGCCACTGGCGGCACAACTGGGATTGCCCTCGACCGCCTTAGATGTGAATTTATTCAGTGGCAATCAATTGTTTGAGGGGCAACACCCATTGGCCATGCTGTACGCAGGCCATCAATTTGGTCACTACACCCCACAACTCGGGGATGGTCGCGCGATGCAATTGGGCAGCACACTACACAACGGTGAACGCATGGAATGGCAACTCAAAGGCGCAGGTCGCACACCTTTTTCACGCGGTTCAGATGGACGTGCGGTACTGCGTTCATCCATCCGAGAATATTTATGCAGTGCGGCCATGACGGGGCTTGGGATTCCAACGACGCAAGCCTTGTCTTTGGTGGGCTCAACCACCGCAGTGTACCGAGAGCAACGAGAAACGGCGGCATTGGTGATGCGCATCGCCCCCTCTTTTGTGCGTTTTGGTTCGTTTGAAGTGTTTTTTTATCGCGGACAAACCGATGAGCTCAAAGCATTGGCAGACTTTGTCATTGCTGAACATTACCCACTGTGCGCCGAAGCCGAGCAACCTTATGTGGCTTTATTGAGTGCCGTCGTTGAGCGCACCGCAGTTTTGGTGGCGCACTGGCAGGCCGTTGGCTTTTGTCACGGGGTGTTGAATTCGGACAACATGTCGATCTTAGGTTTGACATTGGATTACGGCCCATTTGGCTTTTTGGACACCTATAACCCATCCCATATCTGCAACCACTCCGACCACGAAGGCCGTTATTCTTTTGAAAACCAACCATTCATCGGTTCATGGAATTTGCATTGTTTGGCACAAGCCTTATTGCCATTGATTGATGACATTCCCACCGTCAAATCAGCTTTGGCAGCTTACTGGCCTCAATTCACAGCCCATTTGCATGGGTTGATGTGTGAAAAGTTGGGTTTATTTGAACCACAGCACAACGATGCCGATTTGATCCAAGACACTTTGGCCATGATGGCGCACAACCATTTGGATTACAGCCGTTTTTTCAGGCGATTGGCTGATTTTGAAAGCAATCAGGGCGCAACGATTCGCAATGACTGTTTGGATTTAACTGCGTTTGATGCATGGGCAAGCAAATATGCGGTGCGCCTCTTGAGCGAACCCAACAACACACGAACTGTGCGCATGAATGCGGTCAATCCCAAATATATTTTGCGCAATCACTTGGCGCAAGACGCAATTGAGCAAGCCGAGCGGGGCGATTTCAGTGAAGTGTCGACCCTGTTTGAATGTTTACAACAGCCCTTTCAAGAACAGACGCAATATGAACGATTGAATGCCGAACCAGAAGAAGGCATGGCTGTTGAAGTGAGTTGCTCTTCATAAACATAAAATAAACGCCTTTCCCATTCAATTAAATAAAAACGCCTACAATTCAGCTGGCGTTTTTATTATAGAAATGGGCATTGTAGCCCATCACACAGCAGATCCGTTGTGCGATGGAAATCAATCACTCAAAGCATAAGGCAAAGGTTGTAACGCCGCCTCATGACCATTGATCGACAACAAAGCCCCCCCATCTAACATCGGCAAACTCACTTCAACCAAGGCATCCACTGTTGAATGGTTCAACAAACTCACCGCCGCTGAGACCACAACACCGATGGGCTGGCTTGCATCTAAGCTGCTGCAAACATCTGTTTTGGCTGGCATATTCGTTGCAGCCTCGCGGGCACTTTCGGCATTGTCAAAATGCAATTGCACCCATTGCATGCGGCGTTTGAGTTTACCCAAATAGTGGCTGCGCGCAACCACTTCTTGACCTGGATAACAGCCTTTTTTGAAATTCACCCCACCAATCCGATCAAGGTTAATCATTTGCGGCACAAAAGCCTCCAAGGTCGCCGCCTCAACATGGCCTTCGCCAGCCACAATCGCCAGCCATTGCCACCCCTCAACACCCAAATCACGTGCGATGCCAACAGTACTCACAGCACGATCAGATTCAACACGTGTATCAACACGTATAATCAACAACTCACGTGCCAACGACTCACCATTGATCAATGCAGGCAATAAACCCAAACGTTGAGTGTGGTCACTCGTTTCAGCCACACCATGAGCCAAACAAGCCTCCCCTGCCTTGCCCTTTATGCGATGCCCATCAGAGACATCCTCAATCGCCACTTTGGCGCGTAAAACAAACATTTTCAAGCGTTTCACCAACAGCTCAATCAATGGGCGATGCGTGACCAAAAACACATCTTCACCCACGGCATACACCTGCAACACCGCGAACAACCGCCCTTTGGCCGAACAATAACCCGCCAACTTGGTGTCATTGCCCTCAAGGTTCAATATGTCTTGCGTCAATTGCGCATGTAAAAAAGAACGCGCATCGGCACCGCTTGCGCGAATCAAACCTAATTGAGCAGACAATTCCGCATCGGCTCCATGTTTTAAATCATCAATTGTCATGTCTGTGAACATCGTCATGCCTATAATCCCATCTGAAAGTAAATCTAATTTAGAATAGTGCTTCATTGTAAATCAAAACAGAACACCACACCGACCATGAATTTATTGTTCAAATTTAAAAAAACCACCCTGCTCATCATTGCCCTCATCATGGTGACACTGTGGGGCATGACGCGCCTGTCTTCACCTTTGGGTGACAAATCAGGCACGCAAAGCCTGACCATAGCCAAAGGTGTGGGCGCATCCACCATTGCCGAACAATTGTCAGCGCTATCAAAATCGTCGGGCGGCTCGGTGTCGGCTTTCGAAATCACGGCTTTGTCATTCATTACGGGCCGCAGTGGTGATTTCAAATCAGGTGATTACGACATCAATGCACGCAACAGCTTACGCAGTATTTTGGACAAAATTGCCCGTGGAGATGTGGCCCCCACGCGAGTTCGATTGCCTGAAGGTGCGACATGGTCTCAAATCAAAGCCGCATTGCTCAAGGCCGATGTTCAACACAATGCCCAAGAACTTGATGTCAAACAGCTTGCCACGGAACTCAAACTGAGCACACCTTCTGCCGAAGGCATGTTATTCCCTGACACATATCAATACCGCCGTGGCGAGACAGAAACCGCCTTACTCGCGCGCGCAGCACAAACATTACAAACCAAATTGAGTGCAGCATGGGACAAACGTGCCGCTGACCTGCCCTACACCTCGCCGTATGAAGCTTTGACCATGGCCTCCATCATCGAAAAAGAAACAGGCACCGCTGCTGATCGCCCAATGATTGCTTCGGTGTTCATCAATCGCCTCAAAACCCCCATGCGATTGCAAACAGACCCATCGGTGATTTACGGCATCGGCGACACGTTCAACGGCAATTTAACCAAAGCAGATTTACAACGCGACACCCCATTCAACACTTACACCCGCAACGGCCTCACCCCAACGCCAATCGCCACTGCGAGCATGGCCTCAATCGAAGCCGCCCTGCACCCAACAGACAGCAAGGCTTTATACTTTGTGGCACGCGGTGATGGTTCGAGCGAATTTTCAGAAACACTGTCAGCACACAACGCAGCGGTGCAAAAATATCAATTGAACCCCATAAAATCTGCCACAACAGCTGCGCCTTAGTATAGGCTATAGCCCTCAACCGCTCGCACGCACGTCCACACTGTGTGTAAAAAATGCCATTGAGTGAAACTCACGAACAATCCGATGGCCTCGTTGATGAGTCGATTGTGCTTGACCAAGATTTTTTTCAGATTTCCTGCTCAAAATTTCTAATATAAAATGAACGTAAAGTAGGATTTTACTTTGCGATTAACTGTTTGCAATGAAAGACACACACATGATCCAAAAAGGCCTGTTCATCACCGTTGAAGGCGTCGATGGCGCAGGAAAGTCAACGCCATTGGCATGGTTGACCGAACAACTCAAAGCCATTGGGCATTCTGTCGTTTTGACCCGCGAACCAGGTGGCACGCCTTTGGGCGAGCGTTTGCGCGATCTGTTATTGCACGAAAAAATGGATTTGGAAACAGAAACCTTGCTCATGTTTGCCTCTCGACGTGAACACATCGCACAAGTCATTGTGCCCGCTTTGGCACGTGGGGACATCTTGATTTCAGACCGTTTTACCGATGCCACTTATGCTTATCAAGGCGGCGGGCGCGGTGTTTCATTGACAAAAATTGAACAGCTCGAAGCATGGGTACAGCATGATTTACAGCCAGATTTAACCCTGTTGTTTGACGTACCACTTGAAGTCGCACAAGCACGCTTGGCCAAAGGACGTGACAGCTTGGATAAATTTGAACAAGAGTCCATGGATTTTTTTGTGCGCACACGCGAAGCTTACCTTGCCCGTGCAGCAGCCGATCCAAGCCGCATCGCCATCATTGACAGCACGGGCACTTTTGAACACACACGCACGCAAATCCGCACCGCCCTTGCTCAACACCTCAACATGGTCATTTGATATGATGCACACCACCCTTTTGCCTTGGCACGCACCTTTTTTTGCCCAATGGCATGCCCAACCCAATCGTGCGCATGCTTATTTGCTGGTTGCCCCCGAAGATACGGGTGGTGAAGCGTTGCTGCATCATTTGGCGGCCAGTGTTTTATGTGAACACCCCACTAAAACACACGAACCTTGCCATCAATGCGCGGGTTGCAATATGTTGGCGGCCTACAGCCACCCCGATTTACGCGTGATTCGACCGAGCATGCTCGACATCAACCACCCCATTGAAGAGCTGCGTCCAGAAAAACCAAGCAAGCTCATCACCATCGACGATGTGCGTGAATTGGCCAATATGGTCAACCAGACCAGCCATCGTGGTGGCACACGTGTTGTATTGGTTTATCCTGCACACAAGCTGAACCTTAATGCCGCCAATGCACTGCTCAAAACCTTAGAAGAACCACCACCACACACTTTATTTATCCTCCTTGCGCACGATGTCAAACAATTGCTGCCGACCATCGTCAGCCGCTGCCAACGCGTGAACTTACCCGCACCTGCCACCCACGATGCCGTGGATTATTTAACGGCTCACTACGGCGCAAACCCCAACTGGGCTCACTATTTAATTCAAGAGAATGGCGCTGTACAACGTGTCGCCGAACTGCACGACACCGCTTATTTCAAGCTGCAAGATGCTTTTGTCAATGAACTGGCACATGGCAAACACATGGATGCCCTCAAACTGGCCGAGCAATTTGACAAACACATCAAAGATGCAGACAAATCTCGCCTTGCAGGTGAACCGCACATCGTCAGCATGAGTACAGTGATGACGTGGCTGCAACGTTGGTTGCATGATGCGTTACTGGTCGCTCAACATGTGGCCGAACCACGCTACTATGCGGCCCATGCATCCGCCTTAAACAAACTCACCACCCACGCGCCTGAAACCTTTGTGACCCGTGCGCACGCTTGGCAATATGCACTGTCACAAGAACAACGCAGCAGTGAACACCCATTGAACAACCGCACTTGGTTAGAAAAGCTCTTGCTTCAGTACACGCAACTGTTTTGAATCATGCGGTATGGCAACCAATTTAAAAGCAATAAAAAATCCCCATCAGGGGATTTTTTATTGCATAACTGTTTAAATGACTGTTTAAATGACTGTATTAGATGATTAGGTGAATGGAGCAGACCATCACAATTACCCTCAAACAGAATCAAAAAAAGAATCGGATTCAGAGCAGGCTTTTAAGCCTGATCGGCACCATCGGATATTTGATCGAATATTCGGCGAAATAAAAACCAAAGCCTGTTCAAACCACACCCATCCAAGCATCATCACACATGAATCACGCCTGAATCACGCAATAAACGGGTGAATCACACCAGGCCGACGCAACATTTTATTGACACTGTCCAAGTGCAATTCCTCCTGTTGAATCATTTCGCGTGCATATTCTTCAACAAGCACCGATTTCCCTTCTGATAAACTGAGCAACTCATAATAAGCTTCAATCGCAGTGGTTTCGTGCGCCAAGCTTTCGCTCATGATGTCGCCAATGTCATGCTGCTCAGTTTCAAGCAACTGACCAATGCGCAAGGAGGGATGGCCACCCAGCAATGTCACCAACTCACCTGCACGGTGGGCATGGTCCAAGCTTTCAGTGGCGTTGTCTTTCAACCAGCCCACAATTGGGATGCGATTATAGCCATACACCATCAACGAATAGTGTGTGTAGCGCACCACGCCAGCCAATTCAATTTCCATGATTTTATTCAAAGTTGCAATGATTGCGCTTGCATCGGTTTCGTTTAAGTTTCTCATGACGTCTCCAAAATAAAATGGTTATAAATTAAGTTTGTGGTTCAATCATACGCCCATCAAATGACGATGCATACTTTATTTTAAGTGGTCAAGTCCATTCGGTTCTGCTCAACCCGCTTGTTTTGTACAAGCCATTGGTTGTGCGTTTGAATAAATGGCTTGGTTTACATCGAATGCCTAATTTGCTTTGTAATGTGCGCACCTTACGCCAATTGGCGCTCACAGCTTGCTCAAGCCATTCGCGGGTGTAATCGCTCGACATCCATGTGAGGCGTGCTTGGAGACGTGTTTGCGCATGCGCCACTCAGGTGCATGCGCACTTCAAAATTGGCTGTATGTCTTTGATTTAAACCGCAGCCTGAATCAAACCTTGCCCCAAGTACTCGCCTTTAGCAAAACCAGGTAAGCTGAAAAAATAACCGCCACCAAACGGCTTGATGTATTCCTCAAGCGACTCGCCATTCATGCGCCCCTGCACCGTCAAAAAACCGTTGAGCAAATTGGATTGATAACACACAAACAGCAAACCCATGTTCAATTGCCCCGACTTGCTCAAGCCTTGTGAATAGTTGTAACCCCGGCGTAAAATCAAATTTTTACGTGTTTCAGGTGTCCGTGGATTGGCGAGACGGATGTGCGCATCATGGGGGATGCGTTTGCCGTCGGGGTCGCTGGCAAAATCAGGGTCATCGTGTTCGTTGGGTTTGCCCAAAGGCGCACCACTTAATTTGTGCCGCCCAAAAATGGTTTCTTGTTCCTGCAATGGTGTGCGATCCCAAAACTCAACGCGATTGCGAATCAAACGCACCACTTGATACGATCCACCCTTCGCCCATGCGGGTTCGCCCGCACTGTTGGCATGATCGCTCACCCAGATCAACTCATTCAATAAGGCATCATTTTTGGCATCCACGTTGGAAGTGCCATCTTTGAAGCCCAACAGATTGCGCATGGTGTCTTTGCCCAATTTACGGATCATGTGCGGCGGCAGAAAACCATTCATTTGCCAGCGCATCGTCATCAAATCAGGCGTGTTTTTAATGATGTCGCGTAAAGCATGGATACACGTTTCAGCAGTGTTCGAACAAATTTGTATGGACAAATCGCCATCGGTTGACTCAGGTTCGAGTGCATCGTTGGGGAAAGGCTGCATGTCTTGCAAATATTGAGGCTTAAGATCCGTCAAACCAAAACGGCCATCAAACACACTCGCGCCGAGAGACACAGTCATGGTTAAATTATCAGGAAAAACTTTATCACCCATGATGCCACTGTTGAGCGGGGGAAATTTTGGATCAATCTGTGGCAGTTGCCCCCCTTGTGTCAAAAAGGTGATGCGATCAGTCAAGGTGCGAAGCAGCTTCTCAAAACCTTTTTTGTCTTTGGCCAACACGTCAAATACAACAATGATTGCAGCCGCAGGCTGCGGCGTGATGATGCCTGCTTGATGGGTGCCGTATGCATCTTGTTTAGTTTGAGTGCCGTCGCTGCTGTCAATGTACGCTTTGGTTGCCAGCGCACCAGCGCCCAAGCTGACTGCGCCCACGCCAATGCCTTTAAGCCAACTGCGGCGATGGGGGGATTTGGGTTGTTCGGTGTCCTGCGTGTCGTTGATGTGTACTGTTGTCATGGTGATTGGGTAATGATGGGGTTAAAACGGGTGGGGTTAATGCCCACAAAACAAAACGCCAACATGCCCGATAAACAGACATGTTGGCAAAAAACAAAAGACATGGGAACTTAGTTCAAACCCAATAAACCACGTAATTTTGATAAATCTTCAGCCAACACCGTGACGGGGGCAGCCAAGGCCTTGCGATCGGCTTCTGTCAATTTATCATACGATGCCCATGTGTCACCTTGCTTGTATTTGCTCAAGATGGCTTCGACTGAGGCAAAATTGTCATCGGTTTTCTTCAATAAAACGGGATCGGCTTTTTCAATCAAAGGACGGAACAAATCAACAATTTTCTTTGAACCCGCCATATTGGCATCAAAGTCAGACAAATCGGTGTGGCTGTAACGCTCTTCTTCACCACTGATTTTGCCGTTCGCCACCTCCTCAATCAACACGCCTGCCCCCCCCACCACTTTGGTTGCGGGGAAGTTCAAGCCTGCGATTTGCGTTTGCAACGCTTTCACGTCCGATAGCAATTTGTCCGCAATCGGCTTCATGCCTTTTAAAGATTTTTCTGACCACAAGGCATACTCCAAGCGGTGAAAGCCTGTGAATTCAGGGTCTTTTTCAACTTTTTTATAGGCATCGGCACGGGCATCAATTGAGCCATCCAAATCGGAGAACAATTCAGCGATCGGCTCAATGCGTTCGTAATGTGCACGGGTCGATGCATACAATGCTTTGGCCTTATTCATGTCGCCCGCATTGATCGCGGCAACAAACACTTCTGTTTTTTCTACAAAGGCTTTCGTTTCATCCAACACATACGCTTTATATTGGGCAATGGGTGCTTCCAATTGGGTCACAGGAATCGCAGCCACTTGTGCATTGGCATTTGGTGTGACCGTGAGCTTACTGCGTGGGTTTGACAATAAACCGCAAATCATGTCGTAATCGCCCGCATCCAAGGTGGTGGTGAGTTTCTGAGTGAAGCTTGGCGCAATGTTTTCACGCTCCTCAATCACCAAAACCCCTTTGAGGATTTCAAACTCTAAAGGGCGACTGCTCTTGTTGCTGATGATGAATGTGGTTTTACCTGCGGGCACTGTCAAAGAAGCGGGTTCGCATGCGGTGTCGGTCACCGCCACAGCCACCTCTGGGTTGGCTGCGGGTGCAGCAGGTGCCGCCGTTTTGTCGGCTGGTTTAGGTGCTGAGGCTTTTTCACCACATGCCGTCAGAGTGAAAGAAGCCAAAGTCAGGCACGATGCCGCGATGAGTTTGAAATTTGAAACCATGATCATCCTATAAAAATCCATCAACTGTCCAAAGACCGTGGAAAAATCACTTTCCAGCATGGTCTTTATTGTTTTTTAGCGATTTGAAGCCACGCCTTCAATCGCAGGTGTCCTCGATGCCGCGACAGTCACATCTTTAAAATACCACCACAAGGCCACCACCAAATAGGCCGCCCAAACCACAACCTCACCAACGGTTGGGGTCGGCGTATAACCAAACACACCCGATAAAAACACGCCAACCACACTGTGCACGGGTAAGAAAGAAGACCAATCAAACACCAATGTTTGTAAATGGTTCCACACACCAGCCTCATGCAAGGCCCGTAAAGACCCCGCCAGCAAACCTGCGGCGACCACAATGATGAATGCACCCGTCCATTTGAAAAACTTAGCCAAATTGATGCGCACACCACCTTGGTAAATGCCATAACCAATCGCCACTGAAGCCACCATGCCCAAAATGGCACCAAGCAAAGCACCGTTTTCACGCCCTTGCTCAATCGCTGCCAGCAAGAAAAACACCGACTCCAACCCTTCACGCGCCACAGCAAAAAACGACATCGCCAACAACGACAACATTTGCCAACGGCCATTGTTCAAAGCTTTATTGATTGAATCGTGCAACTCACGTTTAATCGAACGCGCTGCTTTTTTCATCCAAAATGTCATGCCTGTCAGCACACCCACTGCCAGCAAGCCAATCACGCCAACCCACAGCTCTTGTTCACGTTGAGGAATCTCACCCGTCTGTGCATTGATAAACCAACCCACACCAAAGCACATGACCATTGCCAGCACCACCCCACCGACGAGCGCAGGCATTGCACGGCCATGGCCTGATTGTTTCAAGTAACTGGCAATGATGCCAACGATGAGCGCGGCCTCGATACCCTCGCGCAGCATGATCAAAAATGCGGACAGCATGACGGCTCCTTTGCGTTTAAATGTGCTGGAAGCATATCACAACAAACCAAAAAATGCAAATCATTATCATTTACATACAGTTCCATCGTTTTTTCCATCGGCATGTTGTAACAACACCTTATTAAAAAGACCATCCGTTCCATAAAAAGCTCCTGCTTTGGTTTATACTTCTAGTCGATTCAATATTTTTTGATGATTTATTGATCTGTGATTCGTTCCGCGTCAACCAGCATCGGGGTTCACGTGTTAATGGCGCGCAATACTTTTTTTGCAATTTTTTGATACCCACAGGAGCATTCCATGCGTAAATTTCTCGCCCTCATCGCCACTGCCGCTACATTGACCTTGAGTGGTTGCGGTTACAACACCATGCAAGCGCAAGACGAAGGCGTCAAAGCCAAATGGTCAGAAGTATTGAACCAATACCAACGCCGTTCAGACTTGATTCCAAACATCGTCAAAACAGCACAAGCCGAAGCCAACTTTGAGAAAAGCACGCTGAATGAGGTCATCGCCGCACGTGCATCGGCCACAGGCATCCAAGCCACACCTGAGTTGATCAATGATCCTGTTGCATTCAAAAAATTCACGGATGCACAAAGCCAATTGCAAGGCTCTTTATCACGTTTGATGGTCACCATGGAAAACTACCCTAACTTGAAATCAAACGCTGCATTCCAAGAAGTTCGTGCACAACTTGAAGGCACGGAAAACCGCATCGCCGTGGCACGTAAAGGCTATATTGATTCAGTTCAAGGTTACAACACAACCCTGCGCACGTTCCCAAATAATTTAACAGCCAAAGTCATGGGCTATTCACCCAAAGCGAACTACACTGTTGAAAATGAAGCGGCCATTTCAAAAGCCCCAACAGTTGAATTTGATGCGCCAAAGAAATAAGCATCAAGCAATAAGTAACAAAAACAGAAGTAAACCACAGTTAGTTAGAGCATGACCTTTTGCGCGAATCCTTAGGGGTTCGCGCCCTTACAGCATCACCTGCGGGAACGCCCCACACATGAAAAACACGGCATATCGCTTTTTAAACCATGTCTGCGCACTGCTTTTTGGCTGGGCACTGTTGTTCAATGCCTCATTCGCCCAAGCGCAAAACGTCTTGCCCATTCCACCGCTGACTGCGCTGGTGATGGATCAAACCAACACATTGACCCCCACCGAAATCACACAGCTCGATGCGAAGCTCAAAGCATTTGAGAAAACCAAAGGCAGTCAAATCGGTATTTTGATTGTCCCAACCACTGCGCCTGAAGATGTCTTCAGCTACGCCCAGCGTGCCGCAGAAACCTATAAATTGGGTCGCAAAGGCGTGGGCGATGGTGTGCTCATCGTCATCGCAAAGAATGACCGCAAAGTTCATGTCTACGTCATGCGCGCCCTTGAAGGTGCAATTCCAGATGCTTACGCCAAGCGCATCATCAATGAACAAATGCAGCCCGCATTTCGCCAAAATCAATTTGCAACAGGTTTGGATGCCGCGACCACTCAAATTGAAAAACTCATCAATGGTGAACAGCTGCCCACAACCGCTGAATGGCAAGCACAGCAAAAAGAACAAAACAGTGGGGGTGACATTTGGACATCGTTGCTCATCCTCACCCTCGCCGCCAGTTTCATTGGCTCCGGCATTGCCAAATCGACCAGCCGCTGGTTGGTTGCGCCTTTGGCCGCCGCAGGCGCAGGTTTTGTCGCATTGGATATGAGCTCATTGATCACAGCTGCGGGTGTTGTCGCCCTGATTGTCGGTCTGGCCGTTATGATTTTTGGTAAACGTTACGCCCAGCTGGCCACACAACATGGCAATTCACCTTTCAGCCGCACCACAACTTCGCGCCGCAACAACGATATTTTCTGGGGCGGTGGCTTCGGGGGCGGTGGCTTCGGGGGCGGTGGCTTCGGGGGCGGTGGTTTTGGTGGGTTTGGTGGCGGCTCAGGCGGTGGCGGTGGTTGGGGCGGTTCAGGTGGCGGCGGTGACGCTGGCGGCGGCGGCGCATCAGGAGGCTGGTAATGAAACGATTTAAACCTTTAAAATTGAGCTTTTTTGAGCACACGGGTCGCATTTTGCGCCATTGGTTCACGCCCTCATGGCGTCTCAAAAATTTATTGAGCCATGATCAGCTCGAAGCCATCGCGCAGCACATTGAAGCTTCAGAAACGCAGCACACGGCCGAAATTGCCATTGCCCTTGAAACACGGCTGCCTTGGTCTTACCTTGCACGCCAAGCCCATTCACGTGAACGGGCTTGGGCTGCATTCAGCAAAATGCAAGTGTGGGACACGCCCGACAACAACGGGGTGTTGATGTATTTCCTGCTCGCCGAACGCCGCATTGAAATCGTTGCAGATCGCGCCTGCGCGCAAGTCATTGATGAGGCGCAATGGAAAGCGTGGGTGCATACATTGCACACGGCCATGCACAACAATGATTTGGTCAGTGGGATTAAAGAAGTCGTCACCGAGTTGACCTTGGTCTTAGAAAAACATTTCCCGCAACTGGAAACGAATCAAGAAAACCGTGTGAGCAATCGACCTCAGGTGTTTTAAGGAAAGCGCCTCACCTCACATTGTTTTAAAATTTAAAGCATTGAGGTGCGACTCAAGGACACATCAACACCGCTTGGCTTGAAACATAACATCCACATGTCCATACACCTTTCAACATTTGACACTTGGCTCACCCGCCATCCTGAGCAATCCGAACTCAAAGGCTTCAAGCGTTTCCTCAAAGAGTTTTGGTTCTTTGGCCTAAAATGTGCCCGCGCCTGTTTGTTCGCGGGTTTGTTTTTCCTATCGGTCATGCTCGTGCCTCGATCGGGGTTATTTGGGCTGCCCAGATACGATGCACTTTTACTGATTGCTGTCGCGATTCAAACATGGATGGTGTGGACACAGCTGGAAACATGGGATGAACTCAAAGCCATTACGGTGTTTCATTTGGTCGGCTTTGCACTAGAAGCGTTCAAAGTCTCTGGCAACATTCAATCATGGAGTTACCCTGATTTTGCTTACAGTAAAGTATTTGGCGTGCCGTTGTTTTCAGGGTTCATGTATGCCGCTGTGGGCAGCTACATCATTCAAGCATGGCGCTTATTTGACATGCGCATCCGCCATCACCCTTCGTATGGGCTGGCAACTTTGGCCGCATTAATGATTTATGTGAATTTTTTCACGCACCATTATATTGGTGATTACCGTTGGTACATCGGTGCATTTGTGCTGGGCTTGTATGCACGCACACGCGTGATTTTTCGTCCATTGGATCGGGATCGCTGGATGCCATTGCTGCTGGGGTTTGTGTTAACAGGGTTTTTTATATGGCTGGCCGAAAACATCGGGACATTTTTTGGGGTGTGGCGTTATCCAAACCAAATTGGTGCTTGGGCCACAGTGCACATTGGTAAATGGAGCTCTTGGGCGATGTTGGTGGTGATGACGTTTACCATCATCGTCAACCTCAAACACGTGAAAGAAACCATTCACGTGCCTGAGCCTTAACAAGACTTATAAGTAAAAATTAGCCCAACCGTTCGACCACCCATTTTTGCGCCTCACCCAAATGCTTCAACACCGCTGTGGCACTGGTGAAATCATGGTTTTCGGACATGGGGTTGGGTATCGCCAAACACGCAATGCCCGCCCGACTCGCTGAGGTCAGCCCATGTTCGCTGTCCTCAATGGCAACACATTCACCTGCACTCAAACCCAGTTTTTCCAAGGCCAATAAATAGCAATCGGGCGCAGGTTTACCATTCAACACATCATCACCTGAAACCGAAAAAGCGAAAACATCGTGCCAGTTGTGCGCGCGTAAATTGGCGTCCACACTGACTCGATCCGCACCCGTGACCATGACAAGGGTCAAACCAATGTCCTTAAAAAAACCAAGTGTTTCAATTACTTGAGGCATCAATGGGTATGTTTTACTCGCAACAAAAGCGTGGGTGGCGGTCACTTTCGCTTGCGTCAAGGTGGCCGCGCCGACGTCCAAATCATAACGCTGAATCATGTCCATGGCATTTTGCGCAGTGGGAATGCCTGCGTGATGATTTTTATAATCATCTTCGCTTAACGTGACGTTGTATTCGGCCAAAATGTCCATCCACATTTGGCAGTGGATGATTTCTGAATTGACTAAAGTGCCGTCCAAATCGAATAATATGGCTTTGATGCCCATGCTGTCCTCCTGTGGTTGCTTTGCTTTAAAGTATAAACTGTTTACAAAACAAACTCTTAAAGAAATGGGCATGAGCTTAAGATGTGCGCGTTGGACCGTATTTTTCCATGACCTCATTGTCATAATGAGCCAAAACCATGCTTTCTGCCAATGCGTCTTTTTTCCACTCGCGCATCGCAGGGTGTACGCGCATGGTGTCGCAATAGGCTTGCGCCGTGGGTGATAATTTAACGTTGTAGGCATGAAACCGCCACACAATGGGTGCAAACATTGCGTCAGCAATCGAAAACTCACCAAATAAATACGGTTTATCGGGTGAGTTGGCGGCAAACTCCGCCCGCGTCTCTGTCCAAATCGCATCAATCCGTGCCACGTCAGCCGCCACGTCCGTGCTCAGCTCGGCACCTTGTAAGCACATTTTGACATTCATCGGCATCGCACCGCGCACATGCCCAAAACCCGAGTGCATTTCCGCGCTGATGCTGCGCGCCCGTGCGCGAGCATTCGGGTCAAGCGGCCACAAGCCCAAATGCCGTTCGGCTAAATACTCCGCAATCGCCAAAGTGTCCCACACCTGAAAGCCATCATGGTGCAAGCAAGGGACAAGACCGTTCGGCGAATAGCCACGGTGCATGTCGTGTGCACCGCGCCCCGCCACGCTGACCATGCGCTCCTCGAATGGAATATTAAAGTGCTTGAGCAGCAGCCACGGACGAAGCGACCACGAGGAATAATTTTTGTTGCCCATATACAGTTGATACATGATGTTCTTTCTTTTAGAGTGTTTTTAGAGTGCGGGGCGCGGCTGATTGACCCATTCCTGCACCGACGGGCGCGACCATTGCTTACAGGCATATTCGACCAAGCGCGGTGGCACCGCATCACCGTTGAGTAATAAGCGATTGAGCATGATGGTCAGATCCAAATCAACCAGCGTCCATTCGGCAAAAACATGCTCGCCGCCATGCGCCAATAAACGTTCAGCGACATCGAACAATTTCTGCGCCGCAGCTTGTGCTTCAGCAGAAAGAGGTGTTGGATTGGGCTCATAAAAAACAACGATGGTCGAGCGCTCTTGGCGCAACACGAGCAAATCACTGCGTATCCATGACTGAATCTGTCGTGCACGTGCACGCGCTTCACTGGTTTTAGGATACAACGCGGGTTCTGGGAACTCGGTTTCCAAATACTCGGTGATGGCCGTCGACTCGGTCAAGGAGAAGTTTCCATGCACCAGCGTGGGCACGCGATGGGTGAGCGACGGCATGTCACGCTGCTCGCCCTTGTCCAAATCCACGGGAACCTGTTCAAAAGGCAAACCTTTTTCCCTCAAAGCCACAAACACCGACATGGCCCATGGACTGCTGTATTGTGAATCGACATAAAGCGTTAAATCCGACATATTTATTCCTTAAAAACAAATTAAATCAATTAAATCAAAATATTACGAATTCGATTTGTACTGCATGCGAAAAAGCCCCAAACCAAACAACATAAAACCCCCACCCGATACTCGATTAAACCACATGGCCCTACGCACATTGCAAAACCACGACTTCACCTGATGAGACAATCCCACATAAAAAGCATGTGTTAATAACGAACATGCAATAAACGTTAAAGTTAAAACTAAAAATTGCTCGGTTACGGACACATTGGTCTGTATGAATTGTGGAAATAAAGCAGTGAAAAACACAATGCTCTTTGGATTGGTCACAGCCACCAAAAAACCTTGGCGAAACAACATCAACGCGCTGTCTTTATTTGTATTCAGAGAAGCAACCCGTTCAAAAATATTGCTTTTGGATGTCCATTGTTTATAACCCAAGTAGAACAAATAAACGGCCCCTAGACTTTTAAAGGCCAAAAACAAAGTAGCCGAGGTTGCCAACACCACACCCAAACCAGCCATGGACACACTGGACACCACGAAAATACCTGTGGCATTACCCAATGAGCTCCATACTGCTTTCCGCCCACCCAAAGACACCGCATTCGATACCGCCAACAAAATTGCGGGTCCTGGACTTAATGATGTTAAAAAGGCAGCCAAAGTAAACATCAGCCATATTGACAAGCTCATCCTCTTCTCCAAATTTTCTAATCAATATTAATGAAGCAATATTAGTTAAACAACCACGCATACACACACCGCTGGTGTGTGTTGAACTTTCCGTTGCCAAGTATGCAACCACGAAACCAGTGCAGGGGTTTGAGTCGACTCGCTTACAGTCACCCATGCATTGCCAGTCTGCATGGAATCAATCAGCACTTTACCTGCGCTTACCGTCAAATGCGCCCCTGCTTGTAAGACGTAATCTTGATTGCTGTGCGTGTGTGTCAACCACACTTGACCACAATCGACCATTAACCTTGTGTTGTCGCTCACATTCAAAACCGTCAGCTGATCAGAGCGGATGTTCAATTGAATCGATGTGAATTTATTTTTCATCATACATTCTCCCCTTGAAGGCTTAAATGACATCAAAAACACCCATGGTTTTCATCAAAAATTTTTTTTAATCTTTGATTAAACATAGCATTTATTAGACATCATCTTCAAGCCATGATTGACATCATAAATACTTTCATCTATTAAACCAATCGATATATTTTCACTTATCATGTGAATTATTTTCACATCAAGGCAATCGTCATGTTTAAACTGCCCCCCTTACCCGCCCTCCGCGCTTTTGAATCTGTCGCCCGCCTCGGCAGTGTGACGCGTGCAGCAGATGAATTGCACGTGACCCACAGCGCCATCAGCCATCAAGTCCGCGTGCTGGAAGAATATCTCGGCATTACCTTGATTGACCGCAGCGCAAGACGCATGCACCTCACCCACGATGGGCGAACTTACGCATATCAGATTCGACAATCCCTACAGCAAATTGGCGGCATGACTGAACGCATCACCCAACGCTCGCAGTCTGAGTATTTAACCATTGGTGTTTTGCCTTCATTCGCAACCCATTGGCTGATTCCACGGCTGCCTTTATTTCGAAAAGAATACCCCGATTGGCGCATTGAGTTGGTGGCAGGATTGGACATGCTGGATTTTGATCAATCTCCTGTCGATTGCGCCATTCGTTTTGGAAACGTCTCGATGCATGGTTTGCGCAGCGAACCACTGATGGCTGAATGGCAGTTATTGATCGCGGAAGCCAATGACAGTCGTTATCACAGCGAACAAAGCGCACACGAAGCACTGACCATTGGACACTCATTATTGGCCAATGAAGACATCGCCAATTGGACGCTTGCCGCAGGCATTGACACACCAACACTGCATGAATCCATCATTGTCAATGACTCCAATCTTGCTTTAGAAGCCGTTCGAACAGGGTTGATTGGGTGCGCACTGATGCGTTGGAGCATTGCCGCCCATTGGATCAGTCAAGGACACCTAAAGAAAGTCACCCCACACATGTCCAAACACGTTTCAGGTTATCACCTTGTTTGGCCAAATCGCAGTCACGACTCAAGTAAACTCAATGTATTCAAAGCATGGTTAAAACAACAGTGCAGCGAATTTGAAAAACAAACACTGAACGGTGACTTATTTAATCACGTCGATCAAAGCCAAGCTTTTACCTTTTTAAAAGCAAACACATTGAATCTTCCACTCACCACAATAGACAGCAATAAATAAAATAACAATAAAACCACAATAAAACAGCGATAAAGCAAATTGGACGCGATGAATACGATCAAAATGCAGTGGTTTTACGAGAGCCAGCGAACCATCCCATGCCTTGGTGGTTCTATTCTTCAACCCTGTTGCAATGGTTTTTTACCCATAAAACATCGATACTTCCCTTACCTCACGAGAACCGATGTGATCAAAAGTGCAGCAAAACAACAGCATTTATGCCCATGTCTCATCACAAACCAGCCCAGAACATACCAATTTAAAACAGAACGACCATCCACTTCTGTGAATAATCATTTTATTTTTCATGGGGTAAAATAAAGAATTACAATTATTCACAAACAAAGCCATTGCCATTCGATTGGTATTTACTTAGTAAATGATTACATTGCATCAAAAGGCACACCATGTACGCCAAAGACGAGTTGCTCACACACAACTCATACTACGCCGCAACTTGCACCCCTCTTCCCGCCCAACCCAGCTTAAAAGGTGAACACACTTTTGATGTCTGCATCGTGGGGGCGGGTTTGGCGGGTTTATCAGCGGCTTTAGAGCTGTCAGCGGCAGGTTACAGTGTTGCCATCGTTGAAGGCAAGCGCATCGGTTGGGGTGCTTCAGGTCGCAATGGCGGGCAAGCCATTGCGGGTTATGCATGCGATCAAGAGCCTTTTGAAAAACAACTTGGATTGGATCATGCAAAAACCGCATTCAACATCACAGTTGAAGGGCTTGATTTAATGCGTGAGCGCATCGCCAAGCACAACATCCATTGCGACTGGGTGGATGGTTACATGACCGCCAGTGTTAAACCCAAGTCCACACCTCGCTTATACGACTGGGCCGATCGCATGAGCGACACGTACAGTTACCCCCACCTGCAAAAAGTCAGCCCAAAAGACATGCCCAATTGGGTTGCTTCAGAACGTTACCATGCAGGTGTCATTGACAACAACAGCGCGCATCTTCACCCACTGAAATACACCCTCGGTATAGCACGTGCTGCCCTCAGCTCCGGTACCCGTATTTTTGAAAAAAGTTTAGTCACCCGAGTCAAGCAAGGCGTTGCAGGCGGCAATGCCACAATCAAAACAGCAGAAGGTCAAATCCATGCGCAATTTGTGATACTGGCTGGTAATGTGTATTTGGATGGTGTTGCGCCAAAAATTGCCAATCGCATCATGCCAGTCGGCACATACATCGTCGCGACCGAGCAACTTGACCCCATTTTGGCCAATGGCTTGATCAAGAACCGCATTGCGGTGTGTGACAATAATTTTGTATTGGATTATTTCCGCACCACCCCAGACTCACGCATGCTTTTTGGTGGCCGCGTCAGTTACTCAGGACGGACTCCGCCGAACCTACCCAACGCCATGCGCCAGACCATGTTGCGCGCTTTTCCTCAGCTGCAACACGCTAAAATAGAATACTGCTGGGGCGGCTATGTGGACATCACCGTCAATCGCGCACCTGATTTTGGTCGCTTGGGGGACAACATTTACTACCTTCAAGGCTTTTCTGGTCATGGATTGATTTTAACAGGCATTGCAGGCAAACTCGCAGCACAAGCCATTCAAGGTCAAGCCGAACGTTTTGATCTTTTCACAAAGTTAAAACACCTGCCATTCCCTGGTGGACGTTCTTTCCGAACCCCTGCACTTGTTTTGGCCATGGCTTATTACCGCTTACGCGACTACCTCTAAGCCCATCCAACCGATTCACCACACTCGCATGCAACACAATCAGCAAAAGAGCAGCCCATGGGCTGCTCTTTTTCCCTTGTCAATCAAAACAGGTGGATGTGCGCAAAAATTCTTTACAACAAAAATGAGTGAGCAGTATACAATTAGAAATAATGTCAATTTAGTTGGATGAAAAGTTAAAAATCATTCTTTAAAAGTGTTAAGAAACAATTGAAAACCATCTGTTTTAGAAGTTTCGCAAATTTCAGACAAAATAGAACGATCGTTAAATTTTGCTAAAATGCACTCAAAACACACTTACTACACTCAATTATTAAATAAACAGCACTCGCAACATCCTATTTTAAAGTATAATATCAATGAAATCCAATGGGCACACGAATGCAAGTGGGTTTCATTTGACATAAAGGACACAACATGAACACTGAACATCCCGTCGAACACATTGAGCCGATTCCCGCAGGTGAACCACTGCCCGCGCGCAAAGTGCTTCGCTCGTGGTTGCTGCCATTGATGCAACAAGATACAGCGCGCGCCATGCGCTTGCTGGTGGTCGATTACATCATCTTTTTTGCACTGATTTTTGCAGCCATTGCCGCTCCAAATGGTTGGTTACGCCTGATCGCGAGTCTGCTCTCAGGTTACTGGATTGGCCGCTTGTTTATCATTGGTCATGACGCTTGCCATCAAAGCTATACCCCTCACCGCAAGTTAAACCGCATTTTAGGGCGCATCGCATTTTTACCGTCATTATCGCCTTACAGTTTATGGGAAGTGGGACACAACGTCATTCACCACGGCTTCACCAATTTAAAAGGCATGGATTTCATTTGGATTCCGATGACAAAAGCCGAATATGATGGCATGAGCGCGACTCGCAAAGCAATGGAACGCTTTTACCGCAGCGGCTTTGGTCCGTGGATGTATTACATGGTTGAGATTTGGTGGAAAAAAATGTATTTCCCCAATAAAGAACACAAACCGGGCAATCGCGAAGCTTTCTTTTGGGATGGTGTTTTGGTGTCTGTTTTTGCAGCCATTTGGCTGATTGCCATCGCTTTAATCGCCCCTGCTTTCGATGTCAGCTTGCTCTCTGCTGTAGTGACTGGTTTTGTCATTCCATTTATTTTCTGGAACGGCATGATTGGCTGGGCGGTCTACGTGCATCACAACCATGCGCGCATCCAATTTTATGACAACAAAAAAGAATGGGCGGCAGCCAATCCTTTCGTCACAACCACCGTTCACCTCACGTTTAATAAGCCTTGGGGTGCGATGATGCACCACATCATGGAGCATACAGCGCATCATTTGGACATGACCATTCCTTTATATAAGCTCAAGGAAGCGCAAGATCGATTGGAAGAGTTACTACCAGGTCGCATTGTGGTGCAGAAATTTTCTGTAGGCTGGTACTTCAAAAATGCCAAACATTGCCGCCTGTATGACTATGAGCATAAGCAATGGATTGACTATGATGGCAGTCCGTCTAAAGCATATTGACCACTATTGACCACATGAGTGTTACATGAATAAAAAAAAGCCTCACTTTGAAAAGTGAGGCTTTTTCTACATCAAGTGCTATGAACAATCATCAGAAGAAGGCACCCCTTGCTGCACCCTATCGGCTTTGTTGACTTTTATTGCTTTATGCCCTCGCAAGCAACACATTACCAAAACATGCTTGCAACACCCTCTTGAATCTTTCGTCCTAAACCGTATGAAGCAAAAATGATGCATTTAGGCCATAAAAAACCCACCGAGGTGGTTTTTTTATTGAATCCAATGTTGTGCAATACAATGGCCTAAGCCAAACAAATCACATCATGCGTTTAAAGACATTGTCTTTGCTGACAATCAAATGTACGATTGCGCCCAACACATGCAAAGCCAGCAAAACAACAAAGGCATCGGCACCCAAGCCATGCAACCCACCCAACTGTTCAGCCAAATCAATGTTTTTACCGATTAAAGTGGGCAGATTAAATAAACCAAAAAAACTGGCAGGATAGCCAAATGCATTGCTGGTCAACCAGCCCATGAAAGGCACACCAAGCATCACCACATACAACAGGCCATGAACTGTTTTTTCAGCCAAATACTGCATTGAACCCACGGCATTCACCGAACCAGGCACAGAATCTTTGGTGCGAATGCGATTGACCACCCGCAACACCGCCAAAACAAAAACCGTCACGCCCAGAGACTTATGCAGTCCCATCAAATCCTCATTGTCTTCCAACTGCCAACCAATAACCAAAGTGGCAATCATCAATAAAGCGATCAAACTGTGAAATAATTTCACAGACAATGGGTATTTTGCTGTGCTTACAGTACTCATATTCAAATCCTTTAACTTTTATTAAATTTTAAAGAGGCCATTACTCCTGCCTTTACTACACGGCTCGGATTGTACGACAAAAACACAACTGAACTGCATGCATCATCCACTTTAAATATGAACTGAACATTAAGGTCATACGGAAAACAAACCCGTGCTTTTATAAAAAGCCCACTTTCCCGTATTTCCTCGTAATGAAAGCTCAATCCAACCTATTAAACACCAGCCGCCAATTCAGTTGCCAAGCCAATGTAATTGGCAGGTGTCATCTCCAATAAGCGTGCTTTTTCAGACTCAGGAATCGCCAAGCCTTGTACAAAGACTTGCAGTGCTTCACGTGTGATGCCCTTACCGCGCGTCAACTCTTTAAGCTGTTCGTATGCATTTGGTACAGCATAGCGGCGCATGACCGTTTGAATCGGTTCAGCCAAAACCTCCCAGCAGCTGTCCAAATCACTGTCGATTTTAGCGGCATTCAATTCCAATTTATTTAAACCACGCATGCACGCATCATAAGCAATCGCCGCGTAACCCAAACCCACACCCATGTTACGCAAGACGGTGGAATCGGTCAAATCACGCTGCCAGCGAGAGATTGGCAGTTTTTCAGACAAATGTTTGAGCACGGCATTGGCCAGCCCCAGATTGCCCTCAGAGTTTTCAAAGTCAATTGGGTTCACTTTATGTGGCATCGTCGACGAGCCAATCTCACCGGCTTTGGTTTTCTGTTTGAAAAAGCCCAATGAAATATAACCCCAAATGTCACGATTCGCATCGATCAAAATCGTGTTAAAACGTGCGAGCGCATCAAAATATTGCGCCATGTAATCATGTGGTTCGATTTGAATCGTATACGGGTTCATGCTCAAACCCAAGTCATTCTCAATCACATTCTTTGAAAACGCAGGCCAATTAAAGTCAGGGTAAGCTGACAAATGCGCATTGTAATTACCCACAGCACCGTTCATTTTGGCCAACAATTCCACTTGAGCCAAGTGTTCTGTCGCACGTTCCAAACGATAAGCGATGTTGGCAAACTCTTTACCAATCGTCGATGGCGATGCAGGTTGACCATGCGTGCGCGACAACATGGGTTGAGCCGCGTGTTCAACTGCCAATGTTTTGAATTTAGCCACCAACTCACCCATCATCGGCAAAAGCACTTCAGCGCGTGCTTTTTTAAGCATCAAGCCATGTGAAGTGTTGTTGATGTCTTCTGACGTGCAAGCAAAATGAATGAATTCACCTGCAACGGTCAACTCAGTCAAGTCGGCACGTGCGGCCATTTTTTCTTTTAGGTAATACTCAACCGCTTTCACATCGTGGTTAGTGGTTTTTTCAATTTCCTTGATTCGCAACGCATCCACTTCACCGAAATTCGCAACCACGCCGTTCAAGTAAGCCACGGCGGCTTCCGAAAAAGCGGGCAACTCAGCAAAACCTGCGCGTGACAACGCGATGATCCAAGCCACTTCAACTTCCACACGATGGTGCAGCAAACCTGCTTCTGACATGATCGGACGCAGCGCGTCGACTTTCGCAGCATAGCGACCGTCAAGGGGGGAAATGGCGTATAAAGCAGCGTTCATGGTAACTTTCTTAAAAATCAAAATGGTACATTGGGATAAAAACATTATTTTACCCTGTTTGCCTTGTAAACCCAAGGTCAGAAAAACATTAATTGAGTATAATTTTAAGAAGACGTGAAAAAATAAAAGCTTATTTTTCCATGCTTAAAATTTAAACCAACATCCTCGTCAGTGAAACACTGACAAGCACGAATAACTCGGATAAAAACCAAATAAAAATCAATAGCGTGTACTAATGGCGCGATCTGATTTTTACAAACCGCATCCACATGCCATCAACTTGTTGGGGAATGGACTCACACCACCTTCATCAGGCATTGATCAGCGCATCCCTCAAAGCATTTTGCCCATTGAAAGAATCACCATGCATTTCAACGATTTCATTCAACACATCAGAAACAACCCAAGTGACAGCCTTCATCGCATCAGCTCAGAATGGGGTCAAGGACGAGCCATTTTCGGTGGCGTCATGGGAGCCGTCATGTACACCGCCATGCGCCGCGACATCCCCGTCGATCGTTGCATTTTATCCTTCATGGTGTCATTCATTTCGCCACTGGCTGCAGACACCGACTTCATCGTGGACACCCAAACCTTACGTGCGGGTAAAAACTCAATCCAAATCGAAGGTCGAATCATTCAAAATGGTCAAACCGTCGCCACGGCACTCGCCTTATTTGGCACACTTCGCGAATCCAGCATTGATGTTTCAGCACGGCCCGCACCACATGTGCCTACGCCCGAAAGCTTACCCGCACTGCCCTACATTCCAAACGTCGTTCCTGAGTTCACACGCAAAATGGACTATCGCTGGGCGTTTGGCCATCTGCCTTTTTCAGGCACAACGGCGCGTGAAATGGGCGGCTGGGTGCGCTTACAAAACGAAACCATAGGCCGCGACATCACCGATGTCGATGCCCACCTCATCGCCTTGATCGATGCATGGCCACCCGCCACGTTACCGCTGATCAACCGCCCCGCCCCCGCGTCCACCATGACTTGGCACATCAGTTTTATTCAACCATCCCCCACGACAGGCGCACCTACAGACACAGACTGGCTGTTGTACCGCGCCGACATAGACCACGCGGCCAGCGGTTATGGTCAGATCCGTGCCCACATTTGGAATCAAACGGGAGAACTGCTTGCCCTCAGTTCGCAAACAGTGGCGGTTTTTGATTAGCATAAAGCCATTGGTCATTCACTTAATGATGTCATGTCAACGCTTCAAGCAACTGTATAAATTTTAAAGTTAAAAGGCAGAGAACACTCGCAAGTCACACATGAATCCTCTATACTTGCTACGGTTTAATACAATAACAATCATGAAGTAAACAATGAAATAAACGATAGGAGACCTCACCATGCAAGCTTTATTGCGTGTTTCAAAAATGATCGATCTGCTCAACGAACGCATCAGCAAATTTGCTTTATGGGGCGTTTTGCTTGCCGTGGCCATTTGCTCAACCAATGCCATTTTGAGAAAATTATTCAGTTCAAGTGATTTTTTTCAGAAAAACTCCAGCGTGATGTTTGAACTGCAATTTTTCTTGTTTTCTTGCATCTTTTTGTTTGGAGCGGCCTACACGCTGCGCCGTGATGAGCATGTGCGCATCGACGTCATCAGCTCACGTTATTCTGAACGCGCTCAAGTCAAATTAGACATCATTGGCTTTTTATTTTTCATGCTGCCCATTTGCTTGCTCGTGTTTTATTACAGTTTAAGCTTCTTTGCCCAATCGTTTGTCAATGGCGAACACTCAGGTGACAGTGGTTTGCTGCTGTGGCCATTTAAACTGCTCATGCCTTTGGGCTACTTTTTCTTGATTTTACAAGGCATTTCTGAACTGATTAAACGCTTTGGCTACATGAAAGGTTTGGTCTCTTTCCACGAGTTTCGTAAAGCGGGACACAACCCAGACGATGAGGTGCGCGAGTATTTAGAAGCGACACATCAAACCCGCCAAGACTAATTCAATAAAAAATACGGAGATATTTATGGACATCATTGCAGCCAACCTAGCGCCCATTATGTTTTTAGGACTGATGGCTTTCATGCTATCGGGCTTCCCCATCACCTTTTCACTGGCCGCCAATGGGCTCCTGTTTGCAGCCATAGGGATAGGTTTGGGCATTTTCAGCCCGAACCAGATGCAAGCTTTGCCCAATCGCATTTATGGCATCATGATGAACGACACCTTACTGGCGATTCCTTTTTTCACCTTTATGGGGTTGATTCTTGAACGATCAGGCATGGCCGAAGATTTACTCGACACCATTGGCCAGTTGTTCGGTCCAATCCGTGGTGGTTTGGCGTATGCGGTGATTTTGGTCGGTGCTTTATTGGCAGCCACAACGGGCGTGGTTGCCGCTTCAGTCATCGCCATGGGTTTGATTTCATTGCCTTTGATGCTCAAATACGGTTACGACAAACGTGTTGCATCAGGCACCATCGCAGCCTCAGGCACATTGGCACAAATCATCCCACCTTCTTTGGTGCTCATCGTGCTCGCCAGCCAATTGGGGCGGCCTGTGGGTGATTTGTACAAAGCCGCATTCACGCCTGGTTTCATTTTGGTGGGTTTGTATATTTTATACATCTTACTGGTGTCCATTGTTAAACCCACATGGGTTCCCGCATTGCCCATTGAAGCCCGAACGTTTAAACGCACGCAAAATGGCGGCTCTGGTGCATTGTCTTTGTTGGCGATCTTGGCTTTATCACTGGCTGTGTTTTATGCCTTTCTCACGTACAGCACGCGAGGTGTTTCTGAAGCCCATAAAATATTTGGCGCAGACACCATTGAAGAATCATTCAATCGTGCAACCATCGTTGCCCTTTCTGTGGCCATTGTGGTCGTGTATGCTTTGGCAAAATTTGATCAAATTTTAAAAATCGGCGTGCTCAGCGACATGGCCCAACGCGTTGTGTTTGTACTTGTCCCTCCTCTGGCACTCATTTTTCTTGTGCTCGGCACAGTCTTCATGGGCATCGCCACGCCCACCGAAGGCGGCGGTTTGGGTGCGATCGGCGCCATTTTATTGGCTCTGTCCAAAAACCGTCTGAACTTGGGCTTGACCAAACAAGCGATGGAATCCACATTAAAGCTGACCAGTTTTGTGCTGTTCATCCTCATTGGTTCAACGGTGTTCAATCTCGTATTCCAAAGCATTAAAGGCGACAAATGGGTTGAGCATTTATTGACCGCCATTCCAGGTGGTCAAATTGGCTTTTTAATCGTCATTAATTTATTGTTCTTTTTTCTCGCATTTTTCTTGGAGTTTTTTGAACTGTCTTTTATCTTGGTGCCTTTGGTTGCACCTGTTGCAGAAAAATTAGGCATTGATCTTGTGTGGTTTGGTGTGCTATTGGCCGTCAACATGCAAACATCGTTCATGCATCCGCCTTTTGGCTTTGCCCTGTTTTACCTGCGTTCCGTCGCACCGAAAGCGGTCAAAACCACAGACATTTATTTGGGTGCGATTCCCTACGTCCTCATTCAATTGATTGTGGTGGCTTTGATCATCATTTTCCCAAGCATTGTGGTCACTGACAAAACCAAAGCCAATGACGGAAAACCAGCCGCTATTTCGCCTGCGGGTGGTAAGGCATCACCCTCATTGAACTTGGATTTAGGTGTGGGTGCTGGCGGTGCGCCCCCGCCTGCTCTTCCTGCAGCGCCAGCCTTAGATTTGTCTAAACCAGCGGATAAATCGGCCGAACCTTTAACCAAAGTCGAAGCCAAACCGACGGCAAAAACAACTGAACCCGCCAAACCTGCAGATGGTGCACCTAAATTTGACTTCGTGCCCGCAAAATAAACGGGTAGAGAACTGCTCACGCCATAGCAGCAGCCAATAGCCAAAAATAGCCGCCCTATTGGGCGGCTATTTTTATGGAATAAACACACCGATCAATCCCGCTGTTTATGAATGCCCCCATTCTCCAAAGACATCGCGCAACCCCACTTGTGTCGCCAGCGCTTCGATGGCAGCTCAATGGCGCTCATCCTTCAGTTAGTCCATGCTGAATTGATGCAATGGACATTTGAGTCCAGAATTTCGCGGAATAGAAGCTAATCGTTGTCCGCCCCTCCTCTCTTGTACATCTTTGCAAAGAAGGTACCAGCATATTTTTTATATTCAAAATTATTTTTTTGTACCACTGTTTTTAGAAAGTAAACAAACAAAAACTTTACAGCATTTCGCAAACCCAGTATGATCAAGCCTCACATCAACCTGCGGGTGCTCACTGTTTTGTCTCAGTCGGGCTGAGAAACACCGCCAAACCTGAACAGGATAATCCCTGCGTAGGGAAGGAAAACAATCACATGACAAGCCACATTTCAACTTCAAACACCAACAACCCCACATCAATCATTCAACTGTTTCGCTCAATCACTTTACAAGAATGGATCACTGCAGCCGTCATCGCAGCGGCATTGGGCGTCGCTTATTGGGCTTGGACTTTAGTGTATGAGTTCACCAAGCCCTTTCTAAAACCATTTGGTCTGAAATATTTAACCTCTGGATTATGGATTCTCGGCTCCGTCTTTTTGTCCGATTTGATTCGTAAGCCTGGTATCGCTTTATTTGCCTCCATCGTGGCTGCATTTGTAGAAAGCATCATCACGCAATGGGGCATGTCTGCAGTCATTTATGGTGTGATTCAGGGGCTTGGTGCTGAATTGGTGTTTGCCTTATTTGCTTACAAAAATTGGTCCCTTCCCACCCTTTCACTCGCCGCTGCTGTATCCGCATTGTTCAGCTACACCTATGATTATTTGACCAATGAATATGCCAGCTTATCAATGGGCTTGAACGCTCTGCAAGCCGCCTCATTCATCGTCTCAGCGGTTATATTGGGTGCATTTTTAAGCCGCTACTTGGCCAATCGTTTACTGAAAACAGGTCTACTCGATAACTTTCTCATCGCCAAAAACCGCAGCTCATAACTTAACATGCCGCAAGAACTCAAATCGTTCAGCTTCACATACGCCCGCTCTTCTGCGGGCGTATCTTTATCGCACAACTTGTCCTACGAGCCCCATCAAGTCATCTGGCTGGTCGGCAGCAGCGGCAGTGGTAAATCAACGTTGCTGCACTTGCTCAAAGGCTTCCACCCCGAATTTTTGGCGGGAGAGATGAGTGGCCATGATCCAGCGGTGTTCAAAGACGCCATGTACATGGCACAAAATCCCATTTCACAGATTGTTCATGAACGCGTCGGCGAAGAGTTTTTTTTCACACTCGAAAATCAACACGCCACCGTTGAATCGATGCATGCCGCGCGTCATTGGTTGGCGGAGTTTGGATTGCAAAACAAAGAACTTTCTGCCACAGCTCAACTGTCTCATGGTCTGGCTCAACGCCTCGTTTTGGCATCTCAACTGGCCGCTGAACCCACTTGGTTACTGCTGGATGAGCCAACGGCCTTTCTCAACCCCGCCATGCGTGATGAGTTTTACCACACCTTAAAATCATTGAAACGACGTGTCGGCATGGTGCTGATTGATCATCACCCTCATGCAGCTGAATTCGCAGACATTTGCTGGCACATTGATGCGCAAGGTCAAGTCACAGCGATGCCTGTCGATGAATGGATGGCTTTACAAGCACAGGACGTACAACAAGAAATCGAGCAGCCAACCGACGATTGGTACGTTGAGCGCTTAAACGATGCTTTTGAGCTGTCCGCCCAGGATTTGTGCATTGGCTATAAGAAAAACCCATTGTTCTCAGCAAATTTTTCGTTGAAAAGTGGCGAATGTGCCGTGCTCATTGGTGACAATGGTGCTGGAAAATCCACACTGTTCAACACATTGGCGGGCATGCACAAACCCCTGTCTGGTGTGTTCTTCCTCAAAAAAAATGGTGCATGCGTTAAAAATGCCACCGCTGAAATGGCCTATGTATTCCAGCACCCCGACAGCCATTTCTATTTCGACACCATTGCCGAAGATTTATCCCAATTGGGCGTGACTGACATGGATACGACATTGGCACAAATTGGTTTACCGCATACCGCTGCACGCTCTCCTCACCAACTGTCCGAAGGACAAAAACGTCGCCTCACCCTGCTCTATCCTTGCTTACAATCACGGCCATTGGTCTTGCTTGACGAACCCACATTTGGGCAAGATGCCATCAACACTTTGCGTATCACCCGACTGATACTCGCTCTCAAACGTGCGGGGCACATCGTCATTGTCATTACCCATGAGTCGGCCTTGCAACACACCATTGCCGATCAGGTGTGGCTGATTCAGCACAATGCACTCAACATCATTCGGACGGCACATCATGTTTCCCATTGACGCCCCCATTCGCCACAAAGCCTTTCACGATGCACACATGTGGTTGCTGTTGTTTGTCTTTTTTCTGGCTGTTGCGATGCCTTTTCAATGGTTCACAGTGGTGGTTTGGGCGATTGCGCTGTGCATTGCGGCATTGATTCAAGGGATAAGTTGGCGTTTCGCACTGCACTCTTTGTTCATTGCATTGGGACTCTCTGTTTCGATTTGGTTGCTCAACGCCTTGTTCCATACGGCGGATGTCAGTCAAGCGGACGCTTTTGAAAAAGCCAACCAAATCGCCCTCAAAGTATGGGCCATGACATGGGTTGCTTTGCTGTCGTCTAGAATGGTCAATGTCCGAGACGTCATCAGTTACCTGTTGCAACGTGGTTGGCTGAGCATGCAAATTGCGTATGCCATGATGGTGGGCATCGGCTCGATTGATTTGATGCGCGATGAAACAAGACGAATCAGCCTAAATGCACGCCTGCGTGGTTTGAGTTGGCGACAACGTTTTTTACAATGGGTACCGTTGCTGGTCTTTGCACTACGCCATGCCCAGCGTGGTGCGATGAGTTTACGCGCGCGAGGCTTGAACCAAAGTAAAAGCTTTTATTACAATTACCAAGCCACCCGTGCACAAGGTTATCGGATGGTGTGCCTGTTCACCAGCATGATTGTGCTGACCTTGTGTTGTGAATATTTTGCATAGAAGGTATAAAAAAGATATAAAAAAACCGCCTGCAATGTGCAAACGGTTTTTTAAAAGTCAAATCATTGACCCATCAATCATCATGCGCCAGGTTTCCAAGGATTTGTCGTCATGTAATCGCTGTACGATTTTTCAGCCAAACCAAACCACTGCGCTTCATTGTGTCGGAAGGCAATCCAGCTGTCAAAAACTTTTTTGAAATTTGGATTTTTTGCAGATTCTTCAGCAAACACCTCTTTGGTTGCTGCAAAAGCTGCATCCATGACCTCTTTCGGGAACGCTTGCAATTTTGCACCGCTGCCAATTAAACTCGCCAATGCACCTGGGTTTTTTGCATCGTATTTGGCTTGCATGTCAGTGTGAGCATACATGGTAGCGGTTTCAATGATGGCTTTGTAATTGTCAGGCAGCTTAGCGTATTCTTCCTCGTTCACGTAAAACGACAAATTTGCACCACCTTCCCACCAACCAGGGTAGTAATAATTTGGTGCCACTTTGTAGAAACCAAGCTTCTCATCATCGTATGGGCCGACCCATTCAGCACCATCAATTGTGCCTTTTTCCAAGGCCGTATAAATTTCACCGCCAGGAATTTGTTGAGGCACAACACCCATTTTGGACATCACACGCCCTGCAAAACCGCCCACGCGCAATTTCAAACCTTTGAGGTCTTCAACCGATTTAATCTCTTTTTTGTACCAGCCACCCATTTGTGTGCCCGTGTTACCGCCCAAAAAATTCACCACTTTGTGTTGTTTGAAAAAATCACGCATCAACTCCATACCGCCGCCATACATCATCCAAGCGGTGTGTTGACGTGAAGTCATGCCAAACGGTACGGCCGTGTCAAAAGCAAATGTGGCATCTTTACCAAAGAAATAATACGATGCGGTGTGTCCCATTTGAACGGTTTTGGCTTGTACCGCATTGAGCACTTCAGGTCCAGGAACGATTTCACCAGCAGCTTTAACATTGATGATGAAATTGCCATTTGACAGTGCCGCAACATGCTTTGCAAACACTTCAGCCGCACCAAAAATGGTATCCAAATTTTTGGGGAAACTGGATGCCAACGTCCACTCAATCTTACCACCAGCAGCACCTGCGGCTTTATCACCAGCGCCCGTACAAGCAGCCAAAACACCCGCGCCTGCGGCAACCCCTGCCTTTTTCAAAAACGAACGACGTTCCATGTGTACTCCTCACAAGAATTTAAATTTAAATTTTTATAGTGGATTTAAAATCTCTAATCCATCAAATCCACATTTATAGGGTCAAACCGATTTTTCGGCTAAATGCATTGTGCCACAGGAAAAAACAAAATGAAACGAAAAACGCACAATTCATCGAAAGGATGAGTTCCACAAAAAGCACCTAGATCGTGCGATTAAAACGAACTTATCCAGCAATGGTCATGGTTTCAATCAGGATGGAACCCGTTTGCTTGGTGCCACGCACCAGCTCATCAGCCCCCACAGCGACCATGCCCTTGAACATCTCCTTCAAATTACCCGCAATGGTGATTTCTTGCACAGGATATGCAATCACACCATTTTCCACCCAAAAACCACACACGCCACGCGAATAATCACCCGTCACGTAATTCACCCCAGAGCCAAGCAATTCAGTCACAAACAAACCCGTCCCCATCTTGGCCAGCATCCCCCCCAAGTCATCTTTTGCGCGGGTTTTACTGCTCGACAAGCGCAAATTATGCGAACCACTGGCATTCCCTGTTGGTGTCATATTGAGTTTTCGTGCGGTGTACATGGACAACAAATAGCCTTTGAGCACCCCATCTTCAATCAAGGTGCGGCGTTCTGTGGCGACGCCTTCATCGTCAAACATGCTGCTGCCCATGCCTTGCGGCAAGAATGGATCATCCACCACAGTGATGTGTTTTGGAAATACTTTTTTATCCAAAGCATCCAGTAAAAATGATGTTTTGCGGTACAAGGCACCGCCACTGATCGCCTGTGCCAAATTGCCCAACAAGCCACATGCCAAAGGCGCATCAAACAATACGGGACAAGTGCGGCTGCTGATTTTTTTTGCCCCCAAACGTGAAGCCGCACGAGCTGCAGCGTATGCGCCTATGCGCTCAGGGCTGGCGAGTTGCTCAGGCACACGGTTTGAGCTGAACCATGCATCACGCTCCATGTTGCGCCCTTTTTGCGCAATCGGCATCGCGCCCATGCTGTGACGTGAATAAGCAAAGCCACCCATAAAACCGTTTGTTGCTGCCGCCACAAAATGACCTTGGCTGGTGTTCACACTCGCACCTTCGGTGTTTTTAATGTATTTGGATTCAGCAAAAGCGGCACGCTCAGCGCGCTGCGCCAAAGCAATCGCATCCGCAGTGGACACATCCCACGGGTGAAACAAATCCAAATCTTGCTTTGCCGCCGTTTTACCCACCAAGTATTTCTTTGCGGGCAAGCCCGCAAAATCGTCTTCAGCCGTGTATTTGGCGATGTCAAAGGCCGCATGAACAGCACTGGCGATCGCTTCATCTGAAAAATCAGATGTCGATGAATGGCCACGGCGTTTGCCCATGTAGACGGTAATGCCTAAACTTTTGTCACGATTGTGCTCCACAGTTTCAACTTCGCAATTGCGCGTACTGACCGATAAACCGTTGGATTCTGACACTTCCACTGCTGCTGCGCTGGCACCAACACTTTTCGCATTGTCCAACGCCAGTTGCGCCATTGTTTCGAGTTGCTTGCGTGTATAATCGAACCTAACCGACATGACATTCCTTTGTTTTGATGTTCAAGCTTTCCGAAAAGCCCAATCTGGCTTTCATAAGCTTTCTATGATTCATTAATGTGTCCGTCATGATACCGCTTTTAACTCTTTTTTTCAGACAAACAACGCCACACACACCATGACCGAAACCTATTACCAAGTCGATGGCTCGCGCGAACGCGACGACAACATCAGTAAAACCGCCCGTAAAGAAGAAATGACCGCCCTACAAAAGCTTGGTCAAGAACTGACTGAGCTTTCAAAAGATCAACTCGCTCAAGTACCCATGTCAGACAAGCTGCGCGATGCCATCAAAGAATACAAACGCCTGACCTCGCACGGCGCATGCCGTCGCCAAATGCAATACATCGGTAAAATCATGCGCGGCGAAGATGAAGAACCCATCCGTTCAAAACTCGATCAATTCAACGGTGTCAACGCTGAAGCCACCGCGAAACTGCATCGCATTGAGCGCACACGTTTGCAATTGATTGAAAAAGATGAAGCCGTGACCCGCTTTTTCAATGAATACCCAAATGCAGACGTGCAACACATCCGTGCCTTGGTGCGCAACGCCCGCAAAGAACATGAGCAAGCAAAACCACCCAAATCATTTAGAGAGCTGTTCCAAGTGATTAAAGAGGCAATCGAAGGCAAATCTGCAGCCCAGCAGGAAATGCCCCCAGAAGAAGATGAATCCGACGAGTCGTAAAAACATAAAAAAGCCACTTTAAAGTGGCTTTTTTTCAACGCTCAGTTTTTAAATTTAAAAGATACGGTTGACCAAAGAAGGTAAAATTCAGCTCTCACTCAAAATGAGTTTTATGACACCACCTGCCGCATCGCCTGAACCATGTCACGATGCAGTTCATGCGGCCGTTTCAGCACCCCACCAAAATTTAAAAAACCATGAATCACACCATCGTACTGTATCAATTCAGCGGGTGTGCCTGCGGCATTTAATTTATCAGCATACAAACGTCCATCGTCAGCCAAGGGATCGTATTCGGCAATTGCAATCCATGCGGGTGCCAAACCGGCATGGCTGTCCGCATACAGCGGCGCAAAACGAATGTCTCGACGATCCACATCTGAATTCAAATAATGTCCAAAAAACCAATCAATAATCGGCTTGGTCAAGCGATAACCTGAGGCATAGGTTTGATAAGCAGGCGTTTCACCAAAACCGCATGTCCCAGGGTAAATCAACAATTGCAACAACGGTTGTGGCAAACCCAAATCACGCGCTTGCAAACACGTGGCCGCACTCAATGTCCCGCCCGCGCTGTCACCACCGATGATGATTTGCTGGGCATCCAAGCCATGCTCCGCCGCATGCGCCAGCAACCATTGGTAAGCCGACAATGCATCCATCGCCGCAGTTGGGAATTTGTGCTCAGGCGCCAGGCGGTAGTCAATGGACAATACCGCCACCTCAGCTTGAGCGCACAAGGTACGGCACACCGCATCATAGCTTTTCAACGAGCCAATCGTGAATCCACCGCCATGCAACCACAACAAGACAGGCATCGGTTTCGCCCAAATCGGTTCACTCGGCACATACAAACGTGCGGCTAAATCTGCCCCTTGCCAACCATCCACCGTGATGTCTTGCACCGAGTGCACAGGCATGGGGGCCACATCAATCACGGGTAAATTTGCATCCACAAATTGACGGGCGAGCAAAACCCCCATTTCGGGGTATTCAGGTGCTTTTGCGCGGTTGATCCGATCCAGCAAATCGGCCATGTCTGGGTCAAGTGGCATTATTTATCCTTATCTATTGTGTTACTTCGATACATTTGGTTTGGCTTCGGGATGATCTGCAAGATAAGCCTTAATGCGCTGTTGCAGCACGGGCATCTTGTCATGCATGCGTTGTTGCATCAAGGGTTGAACCTCTTGCATAACCGCATTCATGATGTGTGGTGTTTTTTGGGTAATCGACACGCCTTCAGGAGAGCCATAAAAATTAGCCAAAGCGTCTAACTCATTGGCTGTGAAATGTTTAACATTCATCTGATGCACGATTCGCCTCAAGTCTGTGTCGCTCATGATTTCTTCACGGACAAATTGAATCATGACACCATTCAAGGGCGAGTTTTTCGGCATTTGACTCGCCATCGCACTGTACATGCCATTGAGCAATGACTCCATATCCAAGCTGTTCTCATAGCGCATGGCTTCTCGTTCTCGATTCTGTAGGGTGTCATCCAGTGCAAAAGCATGGGATGATGCGCAGACCGTCACGCACAGTAAAACTTGTTTGATTTTCTTCATGTTCACTTTCTTTTTAATGCGTTTAAACCAAACCACAGCGCATTATCACACAAACTTTTGCCCACTATGGCACAATAAGCCTTGCCTTTTTTCATTGCCTTTCACCATGACTGAACCTCATTCTTTAACGCCCACCATTAAATTTTGTAGCCAATGTGGCTCTGCCATTGAGTATCGCATCCCGCCCGATGACAGCCGCTTGCGTGCAGTTTGCACGGTGTGCGCCACCGTGCATTATGACAACCCCAAGTGCGTCGTCGGTACGATTCCCTTTTTGGGCGATAAAATTTTATTGTGCAAACGCGCCATTGAACCCGGATATGGCATGTGGACGTTACCAGCAGGCTTTATGGAATGCGGGGAAAGCTTGGCTCAAGGCGCAGCGCGTGAAACGTTTGAAGAGGCATGCGCCACTGTTGACTTGATTGAGCCCGTTTACAGTTTAGTGGACATTCCGCACATTGGGCAGATTCACATCTTTTTTCGCGCCCAATTGCGTGATCATGATTTTGCCGCAGGGCATGAAACATTGGCCGTCGCTTTGTTTGCCCATGATGAAATTCCGTGGCAAGAGCTTGCCTTTAACAGCGTCCGCGTCGCATTGCAATCGTTCATTGCCGATGCCACACGTGGTGAGTTCAACACCCATCACCATGTCCGTACACTGACTGTGAGCTGAGATTTAAGCCAATGTCCATGCACATTCCATACATCACCACGCCACAAGATTTACCCAGCCACACCACCATTCTCAGCGGTGCACCCAACTTTCAAAACATTTTCGGTGCGAGCACCGAAATCAGTGCGGATTGGGTCAAAACAGCGTATCAACGTGGTTTATTTCCATGGTATAGCGCAGGTGAACCTGTGCTGTGGCACAGCCCAAATCCACGCATGGTCTTGCCTTTAGACCATTTCAATTGTTCACCTTCTCTGAGAAAACGCCTCAAACAATGGGCACGCAGCCCAAAATATGACATGCGCGTCACACTCAACCATGACTTTGAACAGGTGATTGCCGCGTGTGCACAGACACCCCGCAATGGTCAAGATGGCACTTGGATCACCCCTGAACTGACCCAAGCCTATGTTGATTTGCACCATCAACATCACGCCGTTAGCGTCGAAGTGTGGCAAGGCGAACAACTCGTCGCAGGTTTATATGGCGTTTTGATCGGTCACATGTTTTTTGGCGAATCCATGTTCACCCACATCACCGATGGCTCAAAAGTGGCATTGGCATGCTGGGTTAAATACCTTCAGCAAGAACAATTCAAGATCATCGATTGTCAGCAGGAAACCGAGCACCTCACTCGCCTCGGCGGCGCACCCATTTCGCGTGCACAATTTTTTAGAGAATCTGCTCAGCTCATGCAGCACGCATCCATCGATTGGGCTAAAATGGCTGCGCAAGACAATTTGTTGAATTTTTATCTTTAACCAACTCACACACGCCTTCAACCATTTTTTGACTTCCCATTGGATGCATTCCACACATTGAACACCGACGACCACCAACACCTTACGCGCTTGCAATTGTATGAAACGGGCGAATACGCATGCAGCTATTTGCCGCAACAACGTGCACGTTCGCAAATGATCGCCCCCGCCGATGCGGTCAATGCCGGCAATTACCAAAATCTGCTTGATCAAGGTTTCCGCCGCAGTGGTCTGTACGTCTATCGCCCCAAATGCCACCATTGCACCGCTTGTCAATCCATGCGCATCGTGGTTGATCAATTTGTACCCAGCCGCAGCCAACGCCGTGCCAAATCCCGTTGGTCTACACTCGCCATCAGCGTCCACGATTTGGCGTTTTCCGATGAACACTTTAAGCTCTATCGACACTACCAAAATACGCGGCACAGCGAGGGTGAAATGGCGCAAGATGACGAAGCGCAATACCGTCAATTTTTACTTAAAAGTCAAGTCAACAGCCTGCTCATCGAATTCCGCGATACTCAGAATGACAACCGCCTCGTGATGGTCAGCGCAATTGACCAAACCACCCTTGGCCTGTCTGCCGTTTATACTTTTTTTGAAACCGATCCACACTACAGTGGACTCGGTACATACAATGTGCTGTGGCAAATTGAGCTCGCCCTGCGCATGGGTTTGCCGTATGTGTATTTGGGATACTGGATTGAAGATTGCCAGAAGATGTCGTACAAATCGAAGTTTGGTGCAGCCGAGGTGTTGCGGGATGGGGTGTGGATGACCTTGTAAAAGCCGCAATGGATCAGCTTTCCCTCAGCTTAAAGTTGTGATGAAGGCTGCTTATGACTGTTTATTTTAAAAACATCCCCTGCACATCACTCAAAAAACGCCAGCCCAAATCGGTCACACGCAAAATGTCGTGCTGCTTTTCCATCAAGCCTTTTTCTTGCGCCTGCAACAGTGCGGGCTGTAAATCCATCAAGCCCAATCCTGTGGCCGCATAAAAATCATTCAAACTCGCCCCTTCACGCAAACGCAAAGCATTGAGCATGAACTCAAAAGGCAAATCATCCGCACTTAAAGACTCACTGGTTTCGATGCCATCGCCTTTGGCGATCGCATCGAGGTAGGCTTGCGGGTGTTTATAGCGCGCTTGGCGGACGATGCCATCGTGACTGCTGATCTTGCTGTGTGCGCCCGCACCAATGCCAAGGTAATCACCGAAACGCCAGTAATTGCTGTTGTGTTGTGACTCGTGACCCGCTTTCGCATAAGCAGACACTTCGTAATGGCGCATTCCTGCGTCAGCGAGAGAGGTTTCAATGAACTCTTGCATGTCCAACGCGAGTTCATCATCGGGTGTTTTCGGCGGATAGCGATGAAAATAAGTATTCGGTTCAATGGTCATGTGATAATAAGACAAATGCGTCGGGGCATAAGTGAGCGCAGTCTCCACATCGTTTTGTAACTGAGCAAAGCTTTGTTCAGGCAAAGCGAACATAATGTCCAAGTTGACCTTATCAAATAAAGCATACGCCGTTTCTAGTGCATTGCGGGCTTGTCTACCGTTGTGTATGCGGCCAATGCGCAGCAACAACTCATCATCAAAGCTTTGCACGCCCAGCGACACTCGATTCACCCCTGCATCACGAAACCCTTTTAACTTGGTGTTGTCCAATGTACCTGGATTCACCTCCATCGTGACTTCCATGTCCGCCAGGTAAGGCATGCGTGCACGAATACCCGCCAAAAGTGTGTCAATGGCTTTCGCCGACAGCACGCTGGGCGTACCACCACCGATGAAGACACTGACCACACGCCGTCCCCAAATCAAGGGCAAAGCATGCTCCAAGTCTTTCAGCAGTGCATCAATGTAAGGGGCTTCCCATGCCTCAATGTCCCCCTTCAGCTCATGTGAATTAAAATCACAATATGGACATTTTTTCACACACCACGGGACATGCACATATAAGGCCAGAGGCGGCAAAGCGGTCAATGTGACCGCTTTGATGTGGGACTGCACCGTTTTTTGTGGGTAAAACTGGATGATTTGACTCATGCTGTGTTCTTTATATTTGATTTTTTACGGGGCACAGGCATTCCATCAACGCACTGTGTGTTGAAAGAATTAACTCGTTTATGTGCAAAAGGCCATGCATCGCCAATGGCAAAAGCATGGCTTTATATTTTCATGCGATTTTTATACTCGGCACTATCTATGCATGCTGCTTAATGGTAGGCCATGCTGCTTTGAGGTATACCACCATAGAAACCACTGTTAATGCAGCGGCAACATACAGCAACCACGTTCCAAAAAAACGGGTGTCAATGCCAAACACAAAACCATTGAATAAAAGCATGGGTAAAGCGGTCATTTGCGCAGCTGTTTTGTATTTGCCCAAATTATTCACTGCCACCGCTGCGCGCGCACCAATTGAAGACATCCATTCACGCAATGCTGAAATCGTGATTTCTCGCCCAATGATGATTAAAGCAATCAAGCCATGCACCCGTGCATTGTGCACAAGCACAATCAAACACGCCGCAACCAATAATTTGTCTGCCACGGGATCTAAAAAAGCACCAAATGCACTGGTTTGATTCCAACGACGCGCCAAATAACCATCAAGCCAGTCGGTCACAGCTGCGGCAACAAATAAAAGGGTGGCCAAAGCATCACGTGCAGAATTTGTGAAACCATCAAATGGTGCATAATAGATCGCCACCAAAAGCGGAATTGCAATCACACGTGCCCATGTGAGTAAAATTGGAATGTTAAAAGGCATAATCTCTCAATAAAATTGCATTCACACGTTCTCACGAGTGAATGATAAATCAGTTCAACAGTGTTATAGGTCATCCTCTTTCAGCACTGCATCCTCATGCAGCTGCTTATAAATCTCTTGCGCCAATCGCTCAGAAATACCAGAAACCTGTTGCAAGTCTTCGATGCTGGCATTCTTAACACCCGCCATGCCACCAAAGCGTTGCAGCAGAGCCGCTCGGCGTTTAGCACCAATGCCCTCCATTTCTTCAAGACGAGAGACATTCCGGCTCTTGGCTCGGGCAGCGCGCATGCCCGTAATGGCAAATCGATGCGCTTCATCCCGCACTTGAGCAATTAACATCAGCGCAGGTGACAGTTTACCTAATTTTGCAGGTGCACGTCCATCAGCAAAGATCAAAGTTTCCAGCCCAACTTTACGTCCCTCACCTTTTGCCACACCGACCAATAAACCTACATCCAGTCCAAGCTCATCAAAAACAGTTTTTGCCATTGAAACCTGTCCCTTACCACCATCAATTAAAACCACATCAGGCAATACCCCCTCACCCGTGATGATCTTTTCATAACGACGTGTCAGCACTTGCTTCATCGCCGCATAGTCATCCCCCCCCGTAATGTCTGTGATTTTGTAGCGGCGATATTCACCATTTTGCATGGCGTGATGGTGATACACCACGCAAGATGCTTGGGTCGCTTCACCTGAATGATGACTGATGTCAAAGCATTCAATGCGCAAGCGCTCCAATGTGCTCTCCCCTTCAACCTCCTCAATACCAAGCACATCAGCCATGTCTTTAGTCCGTAATTTAGCACTGGATGACTCTTGCATGCGTCGAGATAAGGCCAGCTGCGCATTGTGTTGCGCCATACCCAACCAAATTTTTCGCTGGCCGTGCGGCTGCTTAATCCAAGCTGTTTTTCTATCCAAAGCTTCATGTAACGCCGTTTGCGCCTCATCGCTCGGCAACATATCCGTAATCACCATGCGTGGTGCATCATCATCCAAATAATGTTGCAGCACAAATGCATCCATCACATCTTGCAATGTACAATCTTGAGTATGTTGAGGAAAAAAAGCTTTGTCGCCCAAATGTCGCCCACCGCGCACCATTGCTAAATTCACACAGTAACGCGCATCACTGGATGCCACTGAAATGATGTCCGCATCAACATCGTCACCACGGCTTTCAACAGACTGTTGAGTCATCATGTGAGACAAGGCCGCAATTTTATCGCGAAACAAAGCCGCTTGTTCAAAATTCAAAGTCGCGGAAGCCAGCATCATTTTATTCTGTAAATCCTGCAACACCTCATCCGATTCGCCACGAAGAAACTTCACACTGGCCAACACATCCGCCGCGTAATCCTCTTTTGAAACCAAGCCCACGCACGGCCCACTGCAGCGTCCAATTTGGTACAACATACATGGACGAGACCTGTTACGAAACACCGACTCATCACACGTCCGCAAACGAAAAACCTTCTGAAGCAACTTAATGCTTTCCTTTACCGCATAACCGTTCGGGAAAGGCCCAAAATACTGGTGCTTTTTATCCACTGCACCTCGATAATAAACCATGCGCGGAAAGGCATGCCCCGTCATTTTTAAAAAAGGATAGGATTTGTCATCACGAAACAAAATGTTATAACGTGGTGCAAGAGTCTTGATCAGGTTGTTTTCTAAAAGCAAAGCCTCAGTTTCTGTTCGCGTGATGGTCACATCCACCCTCACCACTTTACTCACCATCAAAGCAATCCGTGGACTCATTGCCCCAGTTTTTTGAAAATAACTGGCGACACGCCTTTTCAAATCTCTTGCTTTGCCCACATAAAGCACAACATCATGTTCACCTATGTGACGATACACACCCGGCAAATGAGGCAAAGTCGCCACAAAAGCAAGTGGATCAAATAGTGGTGGGTATGAGGGCAGGTTGACGTCATCAGACATTGGATTTACAGCCATTTAGAGTTGGTATTATGCGGTTACAGAGGGATTCTTTTCAATTAAGAAGAAGCACCTCAAAACATTATTTTTTATTTTGAAATGAAAAAAACCGCTAAAAGCGGTTTTTAAATGAAAACACATCCATCAAAATAATCAGAGTGCTTTTTTCTGTTTACGCTCTTCTTTTGACAGCATACCATCTTTATTGATATCCTTTTTCGCCAAACGCTTATCAATGGATTTTGTCACATGTTCTTTGACTTCTTCGCGGGTAATCACATCATCCTTGTTCTGATCCGCAGATTTTGCAACAGATAACTTTTTACCTGAAATCTCATCTAAGGTAACCTTGCCATCTGCATTTACATCTGCCTTAGAGAATTTTTTCTCATAACGTTGCACACCTGCTGCAATCATTTCATCACGACTAAATACACCATCACCATTTGTATCCGTGACATTGCCCTTAGCAAATGCATTCAGGCCACACAAACCACTCACCATTAAAACCAAAGCTATTTTTTTACGCATAAAAACACTCTCCAATTTATTATAAAAAACTACTGCCTCATATACATCACAGGATTGAGTTTATCAGGAAAAAAAGACATGCGTCAATTTAATTAAAAACAAATTGAAGAACTAAAGTGGCTTGATACTCATCACAGCCGAAGGCGAGTCCGCCTACAGCCTTGTTGAGCACGGCTTGCTGTGACCTTGGTTTGTTCTAACACAGCAAATGGACGGTTTATTGGGTTGCATCTGATGGTTTCAAATGCGCATAAAAAAACCCCAGCTCAAAGAGCTGGGGTTTAGTATATAAAGCCTGACGATGACCTACTTTCACACGGGAATCCGCACTATCATTGGCGCTAAGTCGTTTCACTGTCCTGTTCGGGATGGGAAGGAGTGGGACCAACTTGCTATGGTCGTCAGGCAAAGCCTGCATTGCCTGTTATGAGTAGTTGAAACCTCAAACAGCCAACATAAAATCGGGCGTCTTTTGTTGAACTTTCGTCCAACAGACTAGAAACTAAGCATATTTACAGTGACATCCATCTGATTAGGATGGGTTTTAACGAGTTAAATTACATCAATCAAACAAACCGTGATCTTTCGATCATCGATTAGTGCGACGCTTATACTGGAACAACCACAGTTATAAGGTCAAGCCTTACGGGCAATTAGTATTGGTTAGCTTAATGCATTACTGCACTTCCACACCCAACCTATCAACGTCCTGGTCTCGAACGACCCTTCAAAGGAGTCAAGCTCCTGGGAAATCTTATCTTCAGGCAAGTTTCCCGCTTAGATGCTTTCAGCGGTTATCTCTTCCGTACTTAGCTACCCTGCGATGCTTCTGGCGAAACAACAGGTACACCAGCGGTACGTCCATTCCGGTCCTCTCGTACTAGGAACAGCCCCCGTCAAATTTCCAGCGCCCACGGCAGATAGGGACCAAACTGTCTCACGACGTTTTAAACCCAGCTCACGTACCTCTTTAAATGGCGAACAGCCATACCCTTGGGACCGACTACAGCCCCAGGATGAGATGAGCCGACATCGAGGTGCCAAACACCGCCGTCGATATGAACTCTTGGGCGGTATCAGCCTGTTATCCCCAGAGTACCTTTTATCCGTTGAGCGATGGCCCTTCCATTCAGAACCACCGGATCACTATGTCCTGCTTTCGCACCTGCTCGACTTGTCAGTCTCGCAGTTAAGCACGCTTTTGCCATTGCACTTTACACACGATGTCCGACCGTGTTAAGCGTACCTTCGAACTCCTCCGTTACAATTTGGGAGGAGACCGCCCCAGTCAAACTGCCTACCATGCACTGTCCCCAACCGCGATTCAGCGGCCTAGGTTAGAACGTCAAATAATTCAGGGTGGTATTTCAAGGTTGACTCCACTCTGGCTGGCGCCAAAGCTTCATAGTCTCCCACCTATCCTACACAAAACGATTCAACATACAATGCAAAGCTACAGTAAAGGTTCATGGGGTCTTTCCGTCTAGCCGCGGGGAGATTGCATCATCACAAACATTTCAACTTCGCTGAGTCTGCGGAGGAGACAGTGTGGCCATCGTTACGCCATTCGTGCAGGTCGGAACTTACCCGACAAGGAATTTCGCTACCTTAGGACCGTTATAGTTACGGCCGCCGTTTACTGGGACTTCAATCAAGAGCTTGCACCCCATCATTTAATCTTCCAGCACCGGGCAGGCGTCACACCCTATACGTCCACTTTCGTGTTTGCAGAGTGCTGTGTTTTTATTAAACAGTCGCAGCCACCATTTCTCTGAGACCCTTTCACGCTTCTTTGTTCAAGTCACGCTACTGGGGCATACCTTCTCCCGAAGTTACGGTATTAATTTGCCGAGTTCCTTCTCCGCAGTTCTCTCAAGCGCCTTAGAATACTCATCTCGCCCACCTGTGTCGGTTTGCGGTACGGTCTTGTATGACTGAAGCTTAGAGGCTTTTCTTGGAATCACTTCCAGTTACTTCGTGACCTAAATCACTCGATCGATGACCTTGGCTAATGAGCGCCGGATTTGCCTAACGCTCGCCTACATCACCTAAACCAACTCTTCCAACCGTTGGATAACCTTTTACGATCCGTCCCCCCATCGCATCATACAATGGTACAGGAATATTAACCTGTTTCCCATCAGCTACGCATTTCTGCCTCGCCTTAGGGGCCGACTAACCCTACGCCGATGAACGTTGCGTAGGAATCCTTGGGCTTACGGCGAGGGGGCCTTTCACCCCCTTTATCGCTACTCATGTCAGCATTCGCACTTCTGATACCTCCAGCACGCTTTTCAACGCACCTTCACAGGCTTACAGAACGCTCTCCTACCATACGTGCAAGCACGTATCCGCAGCTTCGGTTATAAGCTTAGCCCCGTTACATCTTCCGCGCAGGACGACTCGATCAGTGAGCTATTACGCTTTCTTTAAAGGGTGGCTGCTTCTAAGCCAACCTCCTGACTGTCTTAGCCTTCCCACTTCGTTTCCCACTTAGCTTATATTGGGGACCTTAGCTGGCGGTCTGGGTTGTTTCCCTCTTGACACCGGACGTTAGCACCCGATGTCTGTCTCCCAAGCTCATACTTTACGGTATTCGGAGTTTGCCATGGTTTGGTAAGTCGCAATGACCCCCTAGCCATAACAGTGCTCTACCCCCGTAAGCAATACTTGAGGCACTACCTAAATAGTTTTCGGAGAGAACCAGCTATCTCCAAGTTTGTTTAGCCTTTCACCCCTATCCACAGCTCATCCCCTAATTTTTCAACATTAGTGGGTTCGGACCTCCAGTTGGTGTTACCCAACCTTCATCCTGGCCATGGATAGATCACTTGGTTTCGGGTCTACGCCGTGCTACTGTCGCCCTTATCAGACTCGCTTTCGCTACGCCTCCCCTATTCGGTTAAGCTTGCAACACAACGTAAGTCGCTGACCCATTATACAAAAGGTACGCAGTCACGGAACAAGTCCGCTCCTACTGTTTGTATGCATGCGGTTTCAGGATCTATTTCACTCCCCTCCCGGGGTTCTTTTCGCCTTTCCCTCACGGTACTGGTTCACTATCGGTCGATTACGAGTATTTAGCCTTGGAGGATGGTCCCCCCATATTCAGACAGGATTTCTCGTGTCCCGCCCTACTTGTCTGATGCTTAGTACCTAGGTTGAGTTTTCGTATACGGGGCTATCACCCTCTATAGCTGGACTTTCCATTCCATTCTACTAACTGATCCTATATCACATCACGGCTGGTCCCATTTCGCTCGCCGCTACTTTGGGAATCTCGGTTGATTTCTTTTCCTACGGGTACTTAGATGTTTCAGTTCTCCGCGTTCGCTCCACTGACCTATGTATTCAGTCAGCAGTAACCCCTAAGGGTTGGGTTTCCCCATTCAGATATCTCTGGATCAAAGGTTATTTGCCACCTCCCCAGAGCTTTTCGCAGGCTATCACGTCTTTCGTCGCCTGTAATCGCCAAGGCATCCACCACATGCACTTAGTCACTTGACCTTATAACTCTGATCGCTCAGGTCATAAAGTGTTCGCACTAGTTTTGACACACACATTTACATGAGTATGTGTGTCGGTTTGTTTGCCGTAATTTCAAGTGCCAATTCATTGCTGAATCGACGTCGTATTCTTCATACTACTTCTTGAGAACTACTTTATTTTGATGCAATCTAACCCGTGTTAAAACATGCATTCAATTCCTTGAACACATCATATTATCACTGTTAAATTTGCTTGGTTTCTAGTTGTTAAAGATCAGCCGGGCATTGCTGCCAGCGCGTTTGCGCTATAATCCTTCGTAAAGGATTAAGCATCAGCACTTGTCAATGCGGATACTTAATGATTCACTTGGAATAAGACAAGTCGAAATTAAACAACAATAAATACTTTAAGAACAGTCATGTGGTGGGTCTTGATGGACTCGAACCATCGACCCCTGCGTTATCAACACAGTGCTCTAACCAACTGAGCTAAAGACCCGTCTTCGATCCAACATTCTTGGTGGAGGATGACGGGATCGAACCGACGACCCCCTGCTTGCAAAGCAGGTGCTCTCCCAGCTGAGCTAATCCCCCATTAGGATTTACTGTTCTTTTGTTTAACATTCCGATAAGTGTGGACGTTTATGGCTTTTCTATCTCTAGAAAGGAGGTGATCCAGCCGCACCTTCCGATACGGCTACCTTGTTACGACTTAACCCCAGTCATGAATCCCACCGTGGTAATCGCCCTCCTTGCGGTTAGGCTAACTACTTCTGGTGAAACCCACTCCCATGGTTTGACGGGCGGTGTGTACAAGACCCGGGAACGTATTCACCGTGACATTCTGATCCACGATTACTAGCGATTCCGACTTCATGGAGTCGAGTTGCAGACTCCAATCCGGACTACGATCGGTTTTATGGGATTGGCTCCACCTCGCGGCTTGGCAACCCTTTGTACCGACCATTGTATGACGTGTGAAGCCCTACCCATAAGGGCCATGAGGACTTGACGTCATCCCCACCTTCCTCCGGTTTGTCACCGGCAGTCTCGCTAAAGTGCCCAACTTAATGATGGCAATTAACGACAAGGGTTGCGCTCGTTGCGGGACTTAACCCAACATCTCACGACACGAGCTGACGACAGCCATGCAGCACCTGTGTCCACTTTCTCTTTCGAGCACCTAATGCATCTCTGCTTCGTTAGTGGCATGTCAAGGGTAGGTAAGGTTTTTCGCGTTGCATCGAATTAATCCACATCATCCACCGCTTGTGCGGGTCCCCGTCAATTCATTTGAGTTTTAATCTTGCGACCGTACTCCCCAGGCGGTCTACTTCACGCGTTAGCTTCGTTACTAAGGAAATGAATCCCCAACAACCAGTAGACATCGTTTAGGGCGTGGACTACCAGGGTATCTAATCCTGTTTGCTCCCCACGCTTTCGTACATGAGCGTCAGTGTTATCCCAGGAGGCCGCCTTCGCCACCGGTATTCCTCCACATCTCTACGCATTTCACTGCTACACGTGGAATTCTACCTCCCTCTGACACACTCTAGTCTGACAGTTACAATCGCAGTTCCCAAGTTAAGCTCGGGGATTTCACGACTGTCTTATCAGACCGCCTGCGCACGCTTTACGCCCAGTAATTCCGATTAACGCTTGCACCCTACGTATTACCGCGGCTGCTGGCACGTAGTTAGCCGGTGCTTATTCTTTAGGTACCGTCATCCCCAACCAGTATTAGTGGTCAGGCTTTCTTCCCTAACAAAAGAGCTTTACAACCCGAAGGCCTTCTTCACTCACGCGGCATTGCTGGATCAGGGTTGCCCCCATTGTCCAAAATTCCCCACTGCTGCCTCCCGTAGGAGTCTGGACCGTGTCTCAGTTCCAGTGTGGCGGATCGTCCTCTCAGACCCGCTAAAGATCGTCGCCTTGGTGAGCCTTTACCTCACCAACTAGCTAATCTTCCATCGGCCGCTCGTTTGGCGCAAGGCCCGAAGGTCCCCTGCTTTCAACCATAGTTATATGCGGTATTAGCCACTCTTTCGAGTAGTTATCCCCCACCTAACGGTACGTTCCGATGTGTTACTCACCCGTTCGCCACTCGTCAGCAAAGAAAGCAAGCTTTCTTCCTGTTACCGTTCGACTTGCATGTGTAAAGCATGCCGCCAGCGTTCAATCTGAGCCATGATCAAACTCTTCAGTTTAATTCATTGCTTTCGCATTTGCCGTATCGCTACGGCTACTCAAGTATTGACTGACATTTTAATTCAAATGGCTTTAACACCATTCTCATTGCTTTGTTTCGTCAAGTATGAGCCTCTATGGTTTAACGTCTAGAACCTAAGCTCTCGACTACACCACAAACGCCCACACTTATCGGCTGTTAATTTTTAAAGATCTTGTCTTTCCGAAGCAGAACCTTGGCTCTTTTTCGCTGCACCGTCATCAGCACAGAAGCGAGATTATGAAGCATTCAAACCAGTTCGTCAAGCATTTTTTTAAGTTTATTTTTTAACATCAACAACAAACTCGAACACCCAACCAACCCTTCACACCGCTTGTCTCGCCGCCTCAGCAGCAGAGAAACGAGATTATGAACACTTATCAATTACATGTCAACAACTTTATTAATAAATTTCAAAAGCATTTATCCAACATAAATCCATTCAATAATTACAAAAACGAGTTTCTCTATAACACCTACTTGAATGGACTCATATGCATTCAAAGCAAGCGCAAAAAAACGACGCTGGATGCGTCGTTTTTTTTATCAACCCGAACAATCAACCGATTCACTTACTTCACACGTGAACGGTATTCATTTGTACGCGTATCGATTTCAATCTTATCGCCCGTATCAACAAACAAAGGCACTTGGATTTCATAACCAGTTGCCAATTTAGCACCTTTAAGCACTCGGCCCGACGATGTATCGCCTTTTACTGCTGGCTCAGTGTAAGTCACTTCACGAACAATGGTCGTCTCTAATTCAACAGAAATTGGGCGCTCTTGGTAAAACACAACATCGCACACCATGCCATCTTCGAGGTAATTAAGCGCATCGCCCATGCTTTCTGCTTCGATGTCGTACTGGTTATACTCTTCATCCATGAAGACATACATTGGATCGCCAAAGTATGAATACGTCACGCGTTTTTTATCAAGAATAACCACATCAAACTTGTCGTCAGCGCTGTATACAGTCTCTGCACCTGCGCCAGTCAACAAATCTTTCATTTTCATTTTAATCACAGCACCCGAACGACCTGAGCGGCTGTATTCGGTTTTCAATACGACTTTCGCCGCGCCATCCTGCATAAACACGTTACCTACGCGTAATTCTTGAGCACTTTTCATCTAAACACCTTAAGTTCTAATTTGATTTACCAATATTTGCAAAATATTTTGCTAAAAACTAAACGCGCCATTATATCGAACTTTATTCACTTATGCCAGTGGCGCGGCCGCATGTTGCATCAATTGTTGCGCCAAATCGTCAGTTTGACATAGCTGCTCACAATAGGCTTCTGCATGACGCTGAACGGCGTCGAGGCTTTCAACAAATCCCAACCACGCCTCACCGTTGAGCATAGCACTGGGTTTGAGGTTCCATGCCCATTGAAGATCCGCCCACGCCTGAAGCGCCTCAGGGGACTCACTGTCTTGACAGTATCGCTCAACAAATGCCTCAAGCTTGTCAAGATGAACACCATCGTGCTGCGGGTAAATATGCCAAATAAATGGTTTTTTTGCCCATAAGGCGCGCACGAGCGAGTCTTCACCGCGGATGAAATTAAGATCAGCCGCCCAAAGAAGCAGATCAAAATCATCTTGCTTCAACATGGGTAAATACTCAATGCTTAATTTTTGATGCAAAAAAGGGGCGTGTTCATTTATAAAAGCACGTACAGCCGTGGTTGCTTTACCATGCGTCACTGCCAGTTGAACAGGAGCATCCGATTCAATCAGCAAAGGCAGCCACCCCAACAAGGGCATGTGATCATATCCAAAAAGCACTACTTTTAAAGCTTCATTTTGTACAGTAAATCCTGTTAAGCGCATCCAAGTGGTTAACTGTGTCTGTGCATGATGCTTTGTGAATGCATTGTTTTCTCGGAGTAAGCCACCACTTGTTGCTGTAAACCCAGGAAAGAAAAATGTCTTCATCAAGCCATTGTTCTGCGGTGAACGCATGCCATGACAACCATCAACCCACGCTTCTGCGCTTAAATACTCCAAGTTAATCCAGCGCGGCGCCACCCCACTTTGTTTTTTTACAAGCATTTGATCGACATATCCTTCAGGGATGGTACAAGCAAAAGCCTCGACAACCACATCGGCCGCTTGAACATCCGACCATTGAGTGCCATCACTCCAAGCAGCCAAAGTCACGCCTTCAATCGATTGCGTGTACTTCCCCGCGTCCACCCCTGCCCAAATGGCAGCCAAAGCCTCCAAATCATCGAGCCAAAGCCTCACTGCCACACCATGCTCTTTGGCCAATTGTCGAGCCAATCGCCAACAGACCCCCACATCACCAAAGTTATCAACGACCTTACAAAAAACATCCCATGTTTGCTTCATATTTCCCTAACATCACCTACAAACTGAAACTGGCGTAAAATAGGCGTTCATTTTTCATTAACACCTAAAAATCTAAATACCTTACTCACAGCATGAATCAAGACACCCTACACCGCATTTTATTTCAAAACGCACCTGTTAAAGGCGAACTCGTGCAGCTGCCAAACACTTGGCAAACACTGCTATCAACCAATCAAAAACGCCACTATCCCGCAGCAGTCGAACGCTTGCTTGGACAAATGGTTGCCGCCAGTGTTTTGCTTTCAGCCAATCTAAAATTTGATGGCAGCCTCATCATGCAGATTCACGGTGATGGACCAATTCAACTGCTGGTGGCGGAATGCCGCTCTGACCTCACCGTTCGAGCCACTGCAAAACTGCGTGAACACATCACAGTGACAGACGACATGGGTTTAAAACAACTCATCAATGGCAATGGTCAAGCACATTTTGCAATCACACTGGATCCAAACGACAAAATGCCAGGTCAGCAGCCGTACCAAGGCATTGTTCCTTTGGATGGCGACACCATGGCCGAAGTGCTCATGCACTACATGCATTCATCCGAACAACTGGACACCCATATTCAACTCGCTTCAACACACGAAAGTTGCGCGGGTTTACTGCTTCAAAAACTGCCATTGCATGGCGGCAGCAACACTGAGGATAACGCTCACATCTGGGATGAACTCAATCACATCGCGCAAACACTGTCTGATGACGAACTATTAAATACGCCGAGCGATACCATTTTGCATCAACTGTTCTGGCAGTACCCAATCGAGCAACATACGATTCAAGATTGCCAATTTGGCTGCACCTGCTCACCCACAAAAGTCAGCAACATGCTCACCATGCTGGGTAAAGAAGAGGCACTGAGTATGGTAAAAAATGGGCAAGTTGATGTTGCTTGCGATTTTTGCGGGCAAGAGTACATTTTGAACGAAGCGCAAATCCACGGTTTATTTGAACCTGATGCAGCTCAAAAAGCCGCCGCCCAATTGCATTGATGTGCACGCACACCCACATAAAGCATTTTTAAAAAACAATGCATTCATTTAAAAAGAGCAGTCCATCGCTCTTTTTTCACATCCAAATCTCACTTCAAGGTTTAAGCGCTGACGTTGATGCCACAGGAGGGCTGACAGCCACCGCTTCATCTTTAACAGGCGGTGTCGATGTCAATGGCGCAATCGGTTTTACAGGCGCCGCTTGTCTCACGGTCACAGCAGAATCACCCGCAGCCAACGCCGGGGAAACTGCAGTTTGGCTCGGTCCCGCAGCCACAGCCGAAGGCTGATCCATCACCTGCACGAACACTTCATCCGACTTCACCATCCCAAGTTGCAACCGAGCACGCTCCTGCACGGCATCATTGCCCTGCTTCAGGTCGCGAATGTCGGCCTGAAGTGCTGCATTACGATAAATCAATTCTTGATTGACTTTTTGTTGCTCATCAATGGATTTTTTTGTCTGAAATAATTCCCAATAGCCATTCCACAAAGGCCATTGCAAGGCAACAAGTATTAACACAAGAAATAGGGGTAAACGACGCATGGCAAAACCCATAGGAAACCAATAAAAAAGAACAAGCAATGTCTGTCACTATACCGCAAAGTCTGGCATAACGTCATCAAAAGCCTTTGTTTACTTACTTGTTTACTGACTTAAGAATAAAACCCCATTCATAATATTCGACAGCAAACCCTTGCGGATAGAAACCTGTTACAATTAAGTGTCGATAAATCGATGTGGCATTGGGGTTTATTTTTCAACAAGTTACGCATTAGGAGCGATGACATGGGTATTTTAGATTCAATCAAAGATTTGGCCAATAAAGCGGTTGACACAGTAAAAGATGCCGCGGATGACGCTCAAGAGGCTTATAACGAAGCGGGTGGTGTGAGTGGTTTGGTTGACAAAGCAAAAACTGAATTGACTGAGCTTGGTGACAATATTTCTGAAACTGCAAGCAAGGCTGTTGACGCCGTTAAAACAACAGCGACAGAAGCCGCTGACTCAGCAAAAACAGCTTACAATGAGCATGGCGGCGTCAGTGGTCTGGTCGACAAGGCAAAAACAGGCTTGTCGGAATTGGCCGAAACAGCCAAAGACAAAGCCGACAATATCATCGGTAACGTTAAAGACGATGACGAAGCGCCAAAAGCATAAATCACATAAAAGATGTGCCTCATGCGAAGCACATCACTGTTGCAATGAAAAAACCAGCACAATGCTGGTTTTTTCATTCAGATATTTCCAGTATTTTTTAGTATTCTTTTTAGCACCATTCAGCAGCCATGTCAAAAATCAAGCCAAACAAATCCCTTGCTTATGAAGTCCGTCCAAACCAATCCATTGAACTGTTGAAGGAGTTGCACATCTTAACCCAAGATGGCAAGATGAACCAAGACAGCCGCCGCAAGCTCAAACAGGTGTACCACCTTTTTCAATTCATCGAACCTTTATTAACCGAGCGACTGGCACAACAAGACAGCATCAGCCTCGTTGATCATGGCGCTGGCAAATCATACCTTGGCTTTATTTTATTTGATTTGTTTTTTAAAGAGAAGGCCACTCGATCAACCATCTACGGCATCGAAACCCGCGATGATTTGGTCAATAGATCCAAAGAATTGGCACAACGCTTGGGATTTTCCGGCATGGAGTTTCTCAATTTATCGGTCGCTGATTCCATTGTTTCAACAGCCTTACCAGAACACATTGATGTCGTGACCGCCCTGCATGCTTGCAACACGGCAACCGACGATGCAATTCACTTTGCGCTTAAAAAAAATGCACAACACATTGTTCTCGTGCCCTGCTGTCAAGCAGAGGTCGCCTCTGTTTTACGAAAAAACAAAAGCACTCAACTTAAAGCCCCCTTGACCGAAATTTGGCGTCATCCACTGCACACGCGCGAATTTGGCAGCCAAATCACCAATGTATTGCGTTGTTTACAGCTTGAAGCACATGGTTATCAAGTTTCAGTCACTGAATTGGTGGGTTGGGAACATTCCATGAAAAATGAATTGATCATTGCCAGCCGTAAAGGCCAAGCAAACACGCGCGCGCGTGAACGGTTGCACGAGTTACTCGACACCCTTGGGCTGAATGAAATGCGCGAACGTTTTTTTGCATAAGCGTGATTCGTGAAGCCAAAACATTCACGATGAATTTAAATGGCTTCAATTTTCATTAAGCCCCCAGAAACATACTTGCCTTGTTGCTTTAACACATGCAGCACCGTTGATACAATGAGCACTTACACTTCATAAGTCATAGACAACATCTGCTGTTGTATTTTTTTTGGCAATGACAAATAAACCAAATCATACGATGCACGTACCCAATCTTGGATTGTCTCTTCATCAATCACTCCATCCAATTGCACGGTATTCCAATGTTTTTTATTCATGTGATAACCACCCGTGACCGACGGATATTCCTGACGAAGGCTCAACGCCAAATTGGGCTCACACTTTAAATTCATTCTGGGCGGCTCATCTTGCCATGCCAAAAGAGCAAATACTTTACCCGCAACTTTATACACCAAAACTTCTGGCCCAAAAGGCATGTCCTCTATTGCAGCTGGCATTGATAAACAAAATGCACGCCAATCATCAACCACATCATTTTTTTGAACCATCATTATCCTTTGAACATTTATGCAACAATCGCAGTAAAACCCAACACTTGCATGTTAGAACTGTGCAGAATTGGGGTTCTAAAGTATAATAGTACCGTTAAAAATGCGTGCCTTAAAGATTTAAGCAAAACTGTCATTCTTTTTTATCTAGATTTTATCAACATCCCTATTGAAAGCGTCGCATGAAAATCGCAAAAAACACCGTCGTCACCCTCAGCATGGCTGTCACTGACGCACAAAACAACCCTATCGAAGAAACATCAGGCGACGGTTTTACATACCTTCACGGCGGCTACGATGATTTTTTCCCAAAAATTGAAGAAGCGCTTGAAGGTCAAGAAGTTGGTTTTGAAACCACAGTCCAACTCGAACCAGATGACGCCTTTGGTGAGTACGATGCTGAATTGGTTCGCGTTGAAGACCGCTCTTTATTCCCAAAAGACATCGAAGCAGGCATGATGTTTGAAGGCATCCCTGAAGGCGGTTCTGAAGATGACATGGAGTTTTTCACCATCACCGATATCGAAGGCGACAAAGTGGTTCTCGATGGCAATCACCCACTCGCCGGTCAAGCATTGCGCTGCAATGTTAAAGTGACTGAAGTGCGTGAAGCAACTGAGGAAGAAATCGAACATGAACACGTCCATGGTGCAGATGGCCATGACCACGATCACGACGATGAGCATGGTACTGTTCACTGATTGAACAAAATAAATCAATAAAAAAGAGTGCATGTTATGCACTCTTTTTTATTGGTGAAAGCTGCCCCTATTTCGCCATACCGTGATTGGCACGGCCTCTCTAAAAGCAGGAAATACGAGACAAACCTGCAATAACGTATCGAATTTCTTATGGTTTTGACCATACTGCCATATTAACTTAACGTTTTTGATCCAACATTTTTTACCACTAAACCCAGTTTGCCGCAATCACAGGATTCAAAGCGGTTTGATAGCTGGAGGGTAAAGTAGTTTGTCCAGCAGCAGGCGGCGAAAATGCAGACATGGCCGCAACCAAAGCATTCACGTTGCCATCCGCCAGTGTCTTGCCTCCTGCAGTGATGGACTCGACATGGTTGGCACTGCTGACATACCAATTCTTAATGGTGACTTTATCTGTGGTGCCAATCACACTCACCACCAAATCATTGCCCGTATGGGTCAACCAGAGTTGGCTGTTGGTCACACCGGTTTGGAATGCCAAGGTGTCGCTGTTGCCCACCGTTGCATCGGCATCGGTCAATGTGTCTTGACCATCGCCACGATTAAATTGGTAGGTGTCATTGCCAGTGCCACCAAATAAGGTGTCATTGCCTAGGCCTGCGTACAAAGTGTCGTTACCACCATTGCCCACCATAAAATCATTGCCCGCTTGTCCGACCAAAGCATTGGCATACACGCTGCCATTCAAGGTGTCGTTGCCGAGTCCGCCACGGAGGTTTTCAATATTGTAAAAGATGTCCAAGCCTGCACCCACGGTGTTTTGCTGGGTCGCAAGGCGCAAATCAACGCTGACAGCCGCAGTTGAGTCGAAGTAGTCCGCCCAGTCATTGCCATCCCCCCCACTTAAGCTGTCATTGCCCAAACCACCATTCAGGATGTCGTTGCCAGCCCCACCGATGAGGTTGTCATTGCCTGCATTACCAAACAGAGCGTCGTTCCCAGCTTGACCATCAAGCACATTGTCTGAGGCATTGCCTTTCAGATTGTCGTTGGCACTGCCAGCACGAACGTTTTCAATGTTTGTGAGGGTATCTGAACCACCCGCACCCGTGACTTGAACCGTTGTGATGTTCAAATTGACATTGACACTGGCCGTCATGTCGACATAATCGGCCCAATCGATCCCATCGCCACCATTCAATACATCGTTGCCTAAACCGCCACGCAACGTGTCATTGCCTGTACCACCATCCAGAGTGTCGTTGCCCGCAAAACCCAGCAAGGAGTCGTTGCCCGCCATGCCCGATAAAGCATTTGCAATCGCATTACCTCGAAGCATGTCATTGGCACTGCCACCACGGGCATTTTCAATGCTGTGCAGAGTATCAAGCCCACCCGCATTGGTGTTTTGCTGTATGGTCACCCCCAAGTCAACGGCGACAGCAGCAGTCATGTCGCTGTAATCGGCCCAATCCGTACCATAACCACCATCCATCTCATCATTACCTGCACCACCCCTCAAGATGTCATTGCCTGCATCACCAAATAAATAATCGTTACCAGCCAAACCCATGAGGAGGTTATTGGCAGAGTTACCTGAGAGCCAGTTGTTCAATGCATTGCCTGCACCATTGGCCGCAGCATTACCCACCAAATAAAGCTCTTCAACGTTGGCGGACAAAGTGAAACTGCTTGTGCTGAACACGGAGTCAATCCCTGCATTTGCAGCCTCAGTCACCACATCGCTGCTGTTGTCCACAACATACATGTCGTCACCAAGTCCACCTGCCATTGAATCAACGCCTGCACCACCACTCAAATAGTCATCGCCTGCATTGCCTGTGAGCGTGTCAGCGGCAGATGTGCCCACAAAAGTATGGTTGACCAGATCATCCAGCGTCCAAATGGTTCCATCCTCAAACACGATATTCTGAATGGGGTTGTAAGCATTGTTAGGTCCTGTACTATAAAAATAGTTTTTAATGGTGATACTGTCTGCAGTACCTGCAATGGACAACACCAAGTCACTGCTGTTTGTGGATGAGTGAGTGGCAATAATTTCAGTAACCAACACCCCTGCCTTAAACTGCAACGTATTCAACTTCGTTGATGAAGTGTTGTAATCAGACGCAATCTCGTCTGCCCCATCCCCTTTGCCAAACACGTACGTGTCATTGCCATCATAGCCATAGAGCAAATCATTACCCGCACCACCCGTGATGGTATCCGCCAAAGCGGTGCCCACAATCGTGTCATCACCAACACCACCGGTCATCGCTTGCAAGCGAATGCGGTCTAAATTCCAAACAGTGCCATCATTGAACACAAACTGTTGAACTGGGTTGGATGAGTTGCTTGGCGTGCCATTTGATGAACTACTAAAGAAGTTGTTGATAAAAACAGAATCCGTGGTGCCCGCAATGCTCACCAAAATAGCAGAACCTGAACGTGTCACAACCAATTCACTCGGCGCAACACCCGCCTTAAACAACAATGTATTCAATTTGCCAGATGAAGTATCATAATCAGAAGCAATCTCGTCTGCCCCATCCCCTTTGCCAAACACGTACGTGTCATTGCCATCATAGCCATAGAGCAAATCATTACCCGCACCACCCGTGATGGTATCCGCCAAAGCGGTGCCCACAATCGTGTCATCACCAACACCACCGGTCATCGCTTGCAAGCGAATGCGGTCTAAATTCCAAACAGTGCCATCATTGAACACAAACTGTTGAACCGGGTTGGATGAGTTGCTTGGCGTGCCATTTGATGAACTACTAAAGAAGTTGTTGATAAAAACAGAATCCGTGGTGCCCGCAATGCTCACCAAAATAGCAGAACCTGAACGTGTCACAACCAATTCACTCGGCGCAACACCCGCCTTAAACAACAATGTATTCAATTTGCCAGATGAAGTATCATAATCAGAAGCAATCTCGTCTGCCCCATCCCCTTTGCCAAACACGTACGTGTCATTGCCATCATAGCCATAGAGCAAATCATTACCCGCACCACCCGTGATGGTATCCGCCAAAGCGGTGCCCACAATTGTGTCATCACCAACACCACCGGTCATCGCTTGCAAGCGAATGCGGTCTAAATTCCAAACAGTGCCATCATTGAACACAAACTGTTGAACCGGGTTGGATGAGTTGCTTGGCGTGCCATTTGATGAACTACTAAAGAAGTTGTTGATAAAAACAGAATCCGTGGTGCCCGCAATGCTCACCAAAATAGCAGAACCTGAACGTGTCACAACCAATTCACTCGGCGCAACACCCGCCTTAAACAACAATGTATTCAATTTGCCAGATGAAGTATCATAATCAGAAGCAATCTCGTCTGCCCCATCCCCTTTGCCAAACACGTACGTGTCATTGCCATCATAGCCATAGAGCAAATCATTACCCGCACCACCCGTGATGGTATCCGCCAAAGCGGTGCCCACAATTGTGTCATCACCAACACCACCGGTCATCGCTTGCAAGCGAATGCGGTCTAAATTCCAAACAGTGCCATCATTGAACACAAACTGTTGAACCGGGTTGGATGAGTTGCTTGGCGTGCCATTTGATGAACTACTAAAGAAGTTGTTGATAAAAACAGAATCCGTGGTGCCCGCAATGCTCACCAAAATAGCAGAACCTGAACGTGTCACAACCAATTCACTCGGCGTAATCCCCTCCTTAAACAACAACGTATTTAATTTTGTTGATGAACTATCGGAATCATAAAAAATCTCGTCTGCGCCATCGCCTTTACCAAATACATACGTGTCATTGCCTGATTCACCATACAACATGTCATTACCCGAGCCACCTTCTAATGTATCATTGCCAGCATCGCCTTTCAGTGTGTCATCACCAGCCAAGCCGTACAACCCATCTGCACCTACTGAGCCAACCAAATAATCGTTTCCTGAAGTTCCATTAGCCATTGTTTTCCCCTTAATTATTGTTTGAACACATCCGACCTAAAAACACTTACGAATATTTACAAGTGTTTAATATAAATTTCAATATCTATCTATATGAGAATTATCTTCGCATTTATATTAAAAATCAACCCTACTAAAGTAGGATGTTTTATGAAGATAAACTTGTTATCATGTATTGCCTCCCGCAAAGCGGCAATCTAGAATATCGTGCACATGAATAGCGCATAAATAAATGTGTATAAAAACGTGATTTCGTCATGAACACAAACGCCCCCCACGCCATCGTCATTGATGACCACCCATTGGTCGCACGTGGCATTGCTAACTTCTTAACATCACATTGTCATTTTGAGCAAGCACATGCTGTTTCAAACGTGGCTACTCTATGGCAACAGCTTCAACACCACACCCCTCAACTCATCGTGCTTGATTTTTGGTTACCTGAAGGCACATCACTGCCCTTGCTGAAACAATTACACGAGCAATACCCAAAAACAGCGGTACTGATCATCAGCGCCGATGATGATGCGGCCATTCAAAATAAGGTCTGCACCATGGGGGCCAGTGGATTCATTCACAAACAAGAATCTCCCGATGTGTTTGCTCAAGTAGTGGCTACGCTGCTGATGGGGAAAACGTGGTTTCAAAGCTCTGCGGATTGCATTCAACGCAATGTGCAACCCAAAGAAATTCCAGTGACGGCGGCAGAGCTTGGATTGACTGCACGGCAGGGTGAAGTGCTGATCATGGTGCTGATGGGTTTGCCCAATAAACGCATTGCTCAAAAGCTGTCGCTGTCTGAACAAACCGTCAAAGAGCATGTCACTTGTATCCTTGAACGGCTTCAGGTTAAAACCCGCATTGAAATCATCACCAAATTGCGCGGTAGACGGGTGGAATGAATGTGGCGCACAAAACAAACACCCGACACCGCACACAACCAGACAGAATCCATTCATTTAGACCGCATCAGTGTGTCAGGTAAGCTGCGTCTATTGGACATGGCCTATTCTAGGCTGCGTTTTGGCGTTTTTTCCATGCCTTATGTGTCGATTATTTTGGCATGGTTTTATCAACGAACAAACGGTGGTGATTATCGCGTGCTGATGTGGTCGGCTGCTTATTTTATCGCAGCCATCACCTCATGTTTTATACACCAAGCGTATCGACGTGATGCCCAACGACTTTCAGCTGAATTGATGTACCTAAAATGGCTGCCCATTGTTCAAAAATCCGCCTTGCTCCATGGCTTTGGTCTGTTTATTCTGCTGCCATTGGTCAGCCAAACCGCCATTTTTGAATTCAAATACATCTATATTTTAACAATAGCGGCCATCATGGCTGGCAATGCCACACACCAAGCGCCGATTTTAAGCATTTTTAAACGATTCTTTATGGTGGGATGGAATGGCACCGTATTGTTGATCCCGTGGACACTGCATGATGCAGAATGGCCCTACGCCATGCTGCTTTCTATCTCCTATAGCTTGGGCATGTACCGACACGCTAAAATTTCGCATCACTTTTTTGTCCGAATGGTGTGGCTGGAAGAAGAAGGTGCTCGACTGGCGAGCAATTATAAAGATGCCAAAGAAGCCGCTGAAGAAGCGCTCAAAGTAAAAAATGTCTTCCTCACCACAGCCAGCCACGATTTGCGGCAACCCGTGCACGCCATGGGTTTTTTAATTGAATCAATCTCCCGCCGCAACACAGACCCCTCATTGCGCTCTTCTTTGATGGATTTAAAACAAAGCGTTCACTCCGTGACGCAAATGTTCAATTCATTGTTGGATCTATCAAAAATAGAAGCTGGGGCCGTGCAAATCAAAAATGAAATCATCGCTTTGGATCCACTCATTGAAGATGTGGTCTCAATCTTCCATGAGGAAGCAAAATCCAGGGGTTTACAATTGCGCATTAAATCCACGCACAATCAAGCCGCAGTCGATGCCGATGCCATGTTGTTGCGCCAATCCATCAGCAATTTAATACACAACGCGCTGCGTTACACCAAGCATGGAGGGGCTTTGATTTCAGCCAGAAAACGCAACAACGACTGGCAAATTGAGGTGTGGGACACAGGCATTGGGGTCGCAGCTGAGGATCAAAACAACATTTATTCGCCTTTTTTTCGCCATCAACACGCATGGCGCATTGACAGCGAAGGCCACGGACTTGGGCTTGCCGTGGTCGCCCGCTGTGCGGGGCTCATGGGGGCAACATATGGATTCACATCACGAGATGGCCGTGGCTCAAAATTTTGGCTGCGCTTGCCAGCAGTAGCAAATGACACTCAAGCAGCGCTTCGAGCTCAAGATGCACACGCTGCAACATACACCCATGCGTATTTACACCCCTTGTCTGGGCAATGCCTTATTGTCGATGATGACCCTCTGGTGTGCCAAGCATGGGAGTCACTGCTATTGTCATGGCATGTGCAGGTTCGATGCGTCGCCTCATCGCTCCAAGCATTATCCGCCATAAACGCGGGTTTTCAGCCTCAGGTCATTTTGTGTGACCAAAGGCTGCGTGCAGGAGAAAGTGGTTTTGATGTTTTGCGTGGATTATTAGAACGCTGTCCAAATGCACGTGGTGCCATGATCAGTGGAGAATTCGACTCCCCTGAGCTGAGACAGGCCGAGCATGAAGGCTACCTTGTGCTGCACAAACCTTTAGATCCAGAAAAACTGCATGTCCTTTTGACACGCTGGTTAAGTCAACTCGATTCAAATCAATAAACAATAAAGGTTCAGCATTCAGTCGTCATTTGAGCCCTCAACAAACGCCCCATCCTTGCAATCCATCACAGGGCTTTGCCCTTCAAGCACATTTTTAAATGAAGCCCATAAAAATTACCGACTTTTTTTAACCCCGTCGGCTGTAAACCGTTAAAATACACACAACCAATCACAGATGGATTTTCAATGAACACTTTCGGCACGCGTTGCCCTGCTTGTTTGACCGCATTCAAAGTGAATGCCGACTTATTGCGCTTGCATGATGGGTATGGCACGTGTGGTCAATGTGCGCATGCCTTTGATATGCAGGCCGCATTATTTCTGTTGCCCCCCCATGACATTCATTTCATTGATGTCCCTGCAACAACAGATCAGCAAAGGCCAGAACTCAATGCCATCGTCACCATCCTGGATGACCGTGCTGAAACACCGATTGCAAAAGACACCAACACAGCCCCAATATCACGAGATGGTGCCCTTAAACGCATCAATCCAGTCAGCTTTGTACCGCAACCAATCACGGACATGTTTTATCGTGTGACAAATAACAACGAGCTGCATGCACCCGCGATTTTTGTACCATCCACCAAGTCAACAAAGCCAACCGAGCCGACTGAGTCTGCCCACGCAACAAACAACATCAGTTTTCACACAGAACAGCCAACCACAACAGAAATCCCTTTAACCGCACCGATTGCCAAAGTGGCGCCTGTCGTCATCACTTACAATGCGCCTCCAGTCAGTGTGTTACAGGGGGTCAATGGTGGAAAATCAGTTCATACCAAATGGATCAATGCCGCTTGTTGGGTGCTACTTGTGGGCGCATGTTTGCAAACCGCAGGCCTGTTTTCTCGTGAAGTCAGCCGCACCCTACCTTTCACTCGAGCGGTGTATGAACAACTGCATTTACCCACGGATCGCGGATGAGTCGTGCGCTTCATTCACCTTGGCAGTGGCATGTCCCGCGGATTGATTTGTCTCACACCCATTGGTTAACCGATTCAGGCTCTTTGACTCAAAAATTAAAAAACCACTGCCAGCATTTCTCAGTTCAACGCATCAATCAATTGTCATCCCCTTTGAGTTTATCGGAAACCATCCCGATGCAGCTGCCCCGTGGTCGATCTGTATTACAACGTCAAGTGTTGCTCATTTGTAATGGTGTGCCTGCTGTGTTCGCCCACACCGTCACACCGATAGAACGTGTGGGTCGCGACTGGCCCTTTTTCAATCAATTGGGCAACCGCGCATTGGGCGTGGCATTGTTTTCTAACCCATTGATTCGTCGCGATTCGTTCGAATACACGCGCTTGTGCTCGCAAGATGACTTGTATCAAATGGCTCAAAGGGCATTAAATGGGCATGGCTTTGACATTGCACTGCCCAGCCACTTATGGGCACGCCGTTGCGTGTTCACGCACACCCGCCATGCCAACAGCCGAATGATGGTCACAGAGGTCATGTTGCCATCCGTTTATGCGCTTCAACCCACCCCTTAAATCCCACTGGGGTTTCATATTTGGATCACCATGCTCGACACCTCAGCCCTAAAAACCATGCGCCCCTTGTTCATCACGCCATGTTATGGCGCCATGGTGACCAGTGCATTCACCACCAGCCTGCTTGCGCTCAACAATGCACTGTGGCAAGTGGGCATGAACGCACAGATCCAACTCAACCCTGGCGACAGCCTTGTGACCCGTGCACGCAATAATTCAGTCGTCCAATTTTTAGCCGCACCCGAGTTCACCCATTTATTTTGGATTGATGCCGATGTCGGTTTCACGCCTGACGCAGTGTTTCGACTTTTGTTGGCAGATCGTGATGTGGCCGCAGGCGCTTACCCGATCAAACGCATCCATTGGCCTGAACAAATGCCAGCAGGCATGAGCAGCACTGACTTCATCAACGCGCACACCGCATTCCCTGTGAATGCAGCACACGGCAATCAAAGCATGGCTTTGCACATTGATGGCGATGGTTTTTTAGAGGTCTCTGAAGCCCCTACAGGTTTTATGGCGATTAAACGCGAAGTGCTGATCACCATGATGGCTCGTTTACCTGAACTCAGATACACGCCCGATGGCCCACCCGATCGCCCGCATCGAGATTTGTTTTACCGCTTTTTCGACGTGATGGTTGAACCCGAGACCAACCGTTATTTATCTGAGGATTACGCTTTTTGCCGACGCTGGCGTGATTTGGGCGGTAAAGTCTATATCGACACCACCTCAAAACTACAGCACCAAGGGCCATATACTTTCTCTGGGGATTTTCAAGAAACTTACCGCTTAAATCCAGACATGGCCTGTGGCGGGGTTTAAAAACAACAAGAAACTCACGGGACAGCCTACTCATCACAGGCGATTTGTCAGATAGTCTAGAGAATAAGCGACAAGGCATGGCTTGGCACAAGCGCAAAAATTCAGCTATACTGCTTTCAAGCAGCGCGTCTGTTTGCGCATCTCGCACAAACACGGAAAGCCCACCTGAACGAAACCGAACAGGCAGGACATTCAAAGCACAATCACAAACCCTCCGCCAAGATGACTTGTGATTGCGCCAAACAACATTCCAAAGGCGGCTGCTTACTTCGCTGGCTGCCAGAGCGATTCCCAGTTTTGCTCTGTAGCAAATACACCCAAAGCCCAGCATATAGGCTCTAAAACCAAGCGAATCAATTTACCCCGCCAACTACCTTTTTCAACCACACCCATTTGATACGCTAGCTCTTGAGCACGGTATTTAGCAATAGGAAACATCAATTTTTCAGCAAGCTGAGATTTACGCATCAAACAAACATAAGGAATCGCCCAAACATGGTAGCCACGAACAGTTGTGGGTGACAGATTTTTAAATGTAAACGCCATGTCCGCACGCCAAACTGTTTGATCAAGCATGCCTTTTCGATAGAAGTGAGTACAGATGACACGACAGCTGCTTGATGTTGCTCCGTGCACTGCTCCAACTACTGCGGCAGCTGCTGTAATAGCTCCTTGGTAAGGCCCTCCAATTCCTTGTACACTTTTAGCCGCGCTGCTAGCACCTTGACTAATAGGGCTCGCACAGCTGCTTGCTGAGAAACCACTACGGCTGCTGTTACCACCATCTCCATTACCATCTCGGCCACCACAAACTAACTTTAGTTCGTCTGCATTTAATATGCAGTTGCATTTTTTACCCTACATTCAAATAAAATGGACAAAACCTGTTAATACGTAATACATGGCGGAGAGTAAAACACAAAAAGAAACTCGCTTACTCCTTTGATATACCGCACACATCAACAGGGAAAAAAGAAACTTACTGATGCAATCAAATCCAAGCAACGCATCCGTTCGCTCCATGAAAGTATATGGCCTGCCATTGCCATACACGAACATCAGGTAAAACACAGAGGTGATGATATAGGCCATCCAAACGGGCACACGCCCACCCTCCAGCAGTTTTTGAAAAGTAAAGCCACGAATGGCAAATTCAGACATGCAAACCCAAAAAAATACATATATAAAGTAATAAGCCCCGAAACCATCAAATTCATCAATCTGTATCAGTGAGCATGATAAAAAAGCGACGTGTAAGGCAATGAAAAAGACAAACAACATTAGTATTTTTTTCACATTAATGCCCCTTGAAGTAAACTTTGAAGAACAAATAAAGCGTTCCAAGTTGCATGAAACAGAATATTGAATTTGATATTTCTGTATTTCAGGTAAATGGTATTGGCACAAAAGCTAAAAATAAACAAACCAATCCCCCTACCCAAGAAAGCACCATACATGGTATATCGCTCCCCTCCCTCTGGGGATATGAATGCATACCGAACAAAAACCCACAAGTCAATATGCACGCTGATGAATAGCATGGTGACGATCACACTGGCATAATTCGCTTTAATATAAAACTTGCTCAACTTTGATGTTTTTAATAACTTTTCCAACAGATAACCTCGAAATGCAAATTCCTCGGCAATCGCGGCTAAAAACACTTGAACAAATATCATGTCAAGCAACCTCAATAAACTGAGAGATTGAGTTCGCCATGCGTTAGCCCCAAGGCCTCCAGTCAAAATCAAATACAGGAAAAGCAGCCCAATTGGCCACATAAAAAACTTGTCCTTGATGAGGTCAACCCAGCTGGATTTTGAATTTAAACTCCCCTTTTCACCTTCATTTGCATCGAGAGAAAACAAGCAATCGCCGCCACTCAATGCATCACTATTATTTTTATCTGGTTTCAATTCACAAACTCCAATCAAGATTAAGCATTTGCCTGATTACTCTTAAAAAAACATTCAAAGCCAAGCAAAAACCCATTTAAAAACACGTTAATTTTAACTTTAATTTTGGGGCTGTAGTAGATTAGCATCATGATATGCTAATAAAATGAAACTAACCCATTGTAAGTTAAGCAAAAATACCCAACGTAGGTTACTTGAGTATTTTGTGCTCGAAGTGACCGCACGTTCGGCTGCCGATTTACTCGGCATACAGCCAAACAGTGCGGCCTTGTTTTACCGCAAAATCAGAGCAATCATTGCCTATCATTTAGAACTGGAGGCTGATGAAGTCTTTGAAGGTCACGTTGAACTTGACGAGAGTTACTTTGCTGGTGCTCGTAAAGGTCGACGTGGCGTGGTGCGGCTGGTAAAACGGCTGTGTTTGGGATCTTAAAACGCGGCGGTAAAGCTTATACCAAAGTCGTTGTCGATACCAAAGCATCTACGCTAATGCCCATTATTACTAGCAAAATCGCGCCTGACAGCGTGGTTTATACTGATTGTTGTCGCAGTTACAATGCTTTGGATGTGAGCGGCTTTTATCATGAGCGCATCAATCATTCTCGATTGTTTGCTACAGGTAAAAACCACATCAATGGCGTTGAGAATTTTTGGAATCAAGCCAAACGTGTACTGCGAAAATACAATGAAATTAACCAAAAAACCTTTCCTTTGTTCCTGAAAGAGGGTGAGTTTAGATTTAACTACGGCACTCCAAAAAATCAGTTTAAAATACTCAAATCTTGGACTGGTATTTAACCTAATCTACTACAGCCCCTTAATTTATGTAAAAAGAAATAGCTATTTGTAAACAAATTCACAATTTTCACAAGCAATTGATTTTCAATTAAAAACCATAAAAAATCGTGGGCATCCCCACGATTTTTTATGGTCATGCAACTTCATTGCAATCAGTGTAATCAATGCAATTTCACATGAGGTTCAGTGCGCCGCACAATCATGCGTGCAACGGTATCCAAAGTCACCTTTGTCGCCCCATGCAAAGCCAATTCATGTTTTTTATACAAAGACACGTACATCAACTTGGCAAACGCTCCCTCCACCATCAAGCTACCGCCCACCAATCCGCCCATCATACTGCCCACCGTGCTGTACTCACCCAAAGACACCAAAGAACCAAAATCTTTGTACTGATAATCCTTCAAAGGCTCTCCTTTTAAACGACGTCGCATTTGTGCGAGCATATGCGTTGCTTGTTGATTCGCCGCCTGTGCACGAGGAGGCACAGTGCCATTTTTTTCAGGCCACGGGCATGCGGCACAATCTCCAATCGCAAAAATATCGTCATCCAATGTGGTTTGTAAAGTTTGCTTCACGACCAACTGGTTGATGCGATTGGTTTCCAAACCCGCAATGTTCTTCAAAAAATCAGGGGCTTTCACACCCGCCGCCCACACCGTTAACTCAGCAGGTATAAAGCTGCCATCGGCCAAATGTACGCCATCCTCAGCCACCCGCGCGACTTTAGCTCCCGTATGCACCTTGACCCCTTGTTTCGCAAGATAGGACTCCGTCGCATGTGACAAACGCGGTGGCAATGCAGGCAACACCCGATCAGCCGCTTCAATCACATGAATGCTCAAATCCTTGTCGGGATCAATCCGATCCAAGCCATAAGACACCACCTCGCGTGTGGTGCGATGCAACTCCGCCGCCAATTCAACACCTGTCGCTCCCGCCCCAATGATCGCCACTTGCAGCTGCTCAGGTCGCAATTGACCCGGTTGTGAATGCGCACGAATACAGGCATTGACCATCTTCCGATGAAAGCGCGTCGCATCGTCAGTGGACTCCAATTTGAGTGCATGCTCTGCCACCCCAGGCGTACCAAAATCATTGCTCTGACTGCCGATGGCCATGATCAAAGTGTCGTATTGAAAGACCCGTTGACCCGTCACCTGAGTGCCATCTTCGTCCAAATGAGGCGCAACATGAACCTCTTTTTTTTCCCGATCCAAACCCGTCATCTCGCCCATCCGATAGCGAAAATGGTGCCAATGGGATTGCGCCAAAAAGTGCACTTCATGCGCATTCATGTCCATGCTGCCCGCCGCAATTTCATGCAATTTGGGCTTCCACACATGGGTTCTGGTTTTGTCAATCAAGGTGATTTGGGCTTTACCTTTTTTCCCCAACTGATCCCCCAAGCGTGTGGCCAACTCTAGGCCACCTGCACCCCCACCGACAATCACAATGCGATGGGCGGTGATACCCGTTTCATCATTTCTTGATGTGCTTCTCATCTCTCACTCCTAAAATAATATATTTTTACCAATCGTTTTACCGCAAATGACATCATTCAAAACACCCAATAAAAAATACTCAACTTGAAATCGACCGATCCTCTCTTTCTGGCCATCTGCATCTGACATTTCATATAAGACACAGGGGTAGGCATAAAAAAACGCCAACTAAAAAGTTGGCGCTTTAGGCATAAACATGGTGATTGACTCAGTTAAAATCATTTATCCATTTTATAAGTAATGTTATCGATGGCAGCTTCTGGCTCATCTGCATCCAAATCCGTTTCATTGTTCAATTGACGGTTCATGCGCTTTTCATCCAAATCACCAACCCATTTTGACACCACCACGGTCGCCACGCCGTTGCCAATCAAATTGGTCAAAGCACGTGCTTCTGACATGAAACGGTCAATGCCCAAAATCAAAGCCAAACCTGCCACAGGCACATTGCCCACAGCCGCCAAAGTTGAGGCCAACACAATAAAACCACTGCCTGTGACGCCCGCTGCACCTTTTGAAGTCACCAGCAACACCGCCAACATGGTCAATTGTTGACCCAAGCTCATGGGTGTATTGGTTGCTTGCGCAATGAACACCGCAGCCATGGTCAAATAAATCGCTGTACCATCCAAATTGAATGAGTAACCCGTTGGAATCACCAAACCGACAGTTGATTTTTTTGCGCCCAGATTTTCCATTTTCGCCATCATGCGCGGCAACACAGATTCAGACGATGATGTGCCCAATACAATCAACAGCTCTTCTTTAATGTAGCGGATGAATTTAAAAATTGAAAAACCATGGAATTTCGCCACCAAGCCCAAAACCACAAAGATAAAGAACAAGCAAGTGGCATAAAATGTGCCCATCAAAGCAGCCAATGAAAACAACGATTTGATGCCAAATTTACCAATCGTGAAAGCCATTGCACCAAAAGCACCGATGGGCGCAAGCTTCATGATGTAACCAATGATACAGAACAAGACGTGTGAGAATTTTTCAATGAAATCAAACACCAATGTGCCACGACCACCAAAACGGTGCAATGCAAAACCAAACAAAACGGCAAACAATAAAACTTGCAACATTTCGCCTTTGGCAAAAGCATCCACAATCGTGGTTGGAATGATGTTCAAAAAGAAATCTGTTGTCGAACCCAAACCTGTTTTCGCATAACCGCTGACCGTTTCCATTTTTTTGGCATCCAACGCCAATGCCGCTGGATCAGCATTCATACCCGCACCAGGCTGAACCACATTCACAATCACCAAACCCACGATCAATGCGACCGTGCTCATAATTTCAAAGTACAGCAAAGCATAGCCACCTGTTTTGCCCACTTTTTTCATGTCTTCCATGCCCGCAATACCCACAACGACGGTGCAGAAAATAATTGGGGCAATCATCATTTTAATCAGTTTGATGAAACCATCTCCCAGTGGCTTCATCTGCTCACCCGTATAGGGTGAAAGATGCCCCACCAGAACACCAACGACAATTGCAACAATCACTTGAAAATACAAGCTTTTATACAGCGGTTCTTTGACCCCCGTAGTGGCATTAATAGACATATTGTCTCCTTTTATGGTTTAGAAATAAGGTGCTGAGTTTACGCCTTAATGACGACTTGGTTATATTTTTCGCTCTAGCGGATTTTACTTCGTAAATTACCATAAAAACAAGAATTATTCAGCCCTTGGTAAGAAATAATGCTTTCCTTCATAATTTTGACATGATTTTAATAACAGTCTGTTGTACTTGATTTAAACGGTGGAATTAAACAAAAGCCATCTCACCGCAATTCCTACACAAGGTCTGCGTTATAATTTGCCTACAAAAAATGGAAAAATCAATAACCTGCCTTTTCCGAACTTTAGGCTAGACTTTTCTGCCAAGGAGCACCGACACAAACCAAAACCGAATCAAAAGCTTGGGCAAAAAACAGGTTGACCTGCCCAATCTTCAAGCGGCTTAAAACGAACCTGTTCCGCATTTTCTTCTTCTCTTATTTTGACCCAACATGACCAATTTTTCCGCATTATCCTCTCTCGTCAGCAATGCCAGCCTGTTTGTTCAAGGTTTGATGTTACTGTTACTCATCATCTCCCTGATGTCATGGTTTTATATTTTTCGCAAATACATGCTGTTGAAACAAGCCCGCCAACAAACAGAAACCTTTGAAACTGAATTTTACAAAACCACATCATTAAGTAACCTGCACCAAGGCACGCTCGCCAATCGCCACACCATCGGTGGCATGGAACGTATTTTTTCCGCAGGCATGCAAAGTTTCGCCGACATCAGCGCACAAAACAAACCCGCTCCTGAAAAATTAGAATACGCCCAACGCGCCATGAAAGCCGCCTATCAACGAGAAATCGATCAGCTTGAAGCACATTTACCTTTCCTGGCTTCAATTGGCTCCGTCTCACCTTACATCGGTTTACTCGGCACGGTTTGGGGCATCATGAATGCATTCATTGGCCTGTCCACCACTCAGCAATCCACATTGGCCAGCGTTGCCCCGGGTATTGCCGAAGCCTTGATCGCCACCGCTTTGGGCTTATTCGCGGCCATCCCTGCTGTACTTGCATACAACCGTTATGTCGCTGAAGTCGATCGTTTATCGTTGCGCTATGAAAGCTTCATTGACGATTTTTCAAACACATTACAAGCACGAGGTGCAGCATGAGTTTAACGCCTTTGCGCCGCCGTTCGCGTCGCACCCGCGCTGAAATGAACGTCGTACCCTACATTGATGTGATGTTGGTGTTGTTGGTGATTTTCATGGTCACTGCGCCAATGATTCAAACAGGCGTATTGAAATTGCCATCGGTCGGCTCAGTGAGCCAACCCGAAGCGCCGCCAATCGTCGTGCAACTCGACACAAAGGGGCAATTGACCACGCAAGCAGGGGCTGAAACGCTGACCCACGCCAACCCAGCCGCGTTGATTCAATGGTTGAACACACGCAACGCCGAGTCCAATCAGGCCGTGGTCATCGCCGCTGATAAAGACGTGCCCTATGGCGATGTCATGGCCATCACCGATGCACTTAAACAAGCCAACATTCCCCGTGTCGGCCTGTTGCTCAGCAAAACAAGCCCTACCAAACCGTAATTCACATGACAGACACCGCCCTACATTCATTTAAAAGCAATCAAGCACAGGAACAATCTCAAGTTGTACCTGCGGTACTGACCGTGCTCGTACACCTTGCGCTGCTTGGCGTGTTGTATTTCGGCATGACTTTGCAAACACAACAGCCCGTTGAAGTTGAAATTTGGGATGGCGCTGGATTGGCAGCGGCCAACAACGCCACAGCGGCCTCAGCGGCAATCACCGCCTCACCCGCAATTGATTCACCCATCAACCCTGCCACTCAGTCCAATACCCAGCCCAAAGCTCAAACCGAAACAGCACACAAAGCAACTCCGATTGCCGTAGAACCGATTCAAGACAAACCCGAACCTGCTGACATCAGCACACCCACAACGCCCAAGAAAACCATTGAAAAAACACCATCGGCTGCACCTGTAACTCCCGTCATACCTGAGAAAGCTAAAACTGCTCCTAAAACTGAACTTAAACCAAGCACCACCAAATCAATAGAACCAGCAGTTAATTCCGCTGCACGCGCCGCCGCATTAGAACGTATGAAGGGCAGCAATACAGCCTCAAATGGACAAAGTACGGAGACTGGTGAGTCTCAAGCTTCTTATGGAGCACGCGTACGAAGTCGAATCGAATCCACTTTACCAAAAAAAGGTTTTAGTGCCTCTGTTCTTGTACGCGTAACATCAGGGGGAGTCGTCAGCAGCGCAAGCGTAACTCGTTCCAGCGGCAATGCAGAATGGGACAGTATTTTAGTTGCAAAGATTAAAGTCACAGGATTTCCAACACCTGTACATCCAGCAGCTTTGGTCGGCACCAACATTGTATTTAAACGTTGACTTATTAAAATCGACGCCCGTTTATCAACATCTCATATCGGAAAAACCGAAAGTACATTATTCACGTTTATAATAAAACGTCCTTACAGTGAAAGAACGGTCTCATGAAAATCAAACACTCAGCATTTCTTCGCACTTTAAGTTTGAGTTTAGCAGTGCTTTTTACCCAGCTAGCCTTCGCTCAAATGACCGTGGAAATCACTACGGCGGATGCCGCATCATTACCCGCCATCGCCACCGCCCATTTCGCAGGGGAAGGCAGCGCACCTGTGAATGTGACCGACGTCATTCGTGCCGATTTGGCGCGCAGTGGTAAATTTTCAAGTGCCAATGTGGGCGGCTTAACGCTGGGCATGGGCGATGCGGTCAATTTGAAACAATGGCAATCACAATCCGTGATCGGCGTGGTGGCGGGCAATGTCACCCCCATGTCGGGCGGCTATCAAGTCAGCTTAAAACTGTATGAAACATCAAAAGGCCCTTTAGGTGATTATTCACTCACCGTGCCAGCGAGTGGTTTGCGCAATGCAGGCCACAAAATGGCCGATTACATTTATGAAAAATTGCTCGGTCAGCGCGGTGCGTTTAACACACGGCTGTCGTATGTGGATCGGGTGAATGGCAAATACAAACTGTTGATTTCTGACTCCGATGGTGACAATGCCGTCGCCGCGCTGGTCAGCAATGAACCGATCATTTCACCCTCATGGTCGCCCAGCGGCTCAAAAGTCGCTTACGTGTCATTTGAAAACAAAAAACCTGTGGTCTACATCCATGACCTGCCCACAGGTCAACGCACGGTGATTTCTGATTACAAAGGCAACAACAGCGCGCCTGCTTGGTCGCCCGATGGTCAAACCTTGGCCTTGGCCTTGTCACGCGATGGCAACACGCAGATATACCAAGTCGCGGCCACAGGCGGCAGCTTGAAGCGACTGACCAACAGCCAAGGCAGCACCATTGACACCGAGCCGCAATACACGCCCGACGGCCAACAGATTTATTTCACCAGCGACCGAGGCGGTGAACCACAAATTTACCGCATGTCTGCAAGCGGCGAAAGCACAGATGCCGCCAAACGCGTGACGTTCAAAGGCAACTTCAATACCAGCCCACGCATTTCGCCCGATGGCAAAAAAATGGCTTTCATTTCAAAGGCCAATGGCTACCAAACCCACTTGATGGATTTGAGCAATGGTGACATTCAAAACCTATCCAACACCTCATACGATGAATCACCCAACTTTGCAGCCAATGGCGAAGTCGTGCTGTACAGCACCCGTTCAAATGGTCGAAAAGTGTTGGCGGCCAGCTCGATCGACGGTCGCATGCAGCAAATTCTATCCTTACCCAGCGGTCAAGTCAGCGCGCCCGCTTGGGGGCCTTTCTTAAATCAAAAATGATATTTTTCACGTATGACAAATGATTCAATTCACATGTTGTCACTCAATTAAACAGGAAAAACCACCATGTTCACTTTCAAACACATTCCATTAAAACGCATTCAATTGCCACTCGCCCTCGTCGGTTTGACCTTGTTGAGTGCATGCGCCACCAAAGTGCCCCTCAATGGCAACAACAGCGACACGGTTAAAACCGTTGATGTCACCAATGGCATCGACGCCAATGGCGTGCCCGCACCCGCAGCACGCAGTGTTTATTTTGATTTGGACAGCTACATTGTCCGCGCCGACGGTCAGCCTGTGATCAACAGCCACGCTAAATTTTTGCAAGATCGCCGCCAACACGTCATCATCCAAGGCAACACGGACGAACGTGGCACAACCGAATACAATTTGGCTTTGGGGCAAAAACGCTCTGAAGCCGTACGCCAAGCCCTCAAGTTACAAGGTGTGACCGATCAGCAAATCGAAGCCGTGAGCCTCGGTAAAGAAAAGCCCAAAGCATTGGGCAGCAATGATGCGGCTTGGGCTGAAAACCGTCGTGCAGACATCGTGTATTGAGATTAAACAGGACAACACAAACAGGACAACACATGCAAAAAACCACCCGTACCCACACACTGGCAGGTTTGGTGGCATCGCTTTTTTTCATTAGCCATCCCGCACATGCGGGTTTATTCAGTGATGACGAAGCACGCAAAGCCATTCTCGAAGTGCGCCAACGCTTGGATGCCAGCATTGAAGCACAGCAAGACCAACGCAACCAAATTGAATTGCTTCGCCAAGAAGTCGCCAAGTTACGCGGTCAAAATGAAACCCTGCTCAACGATTTGACAGAACTCAAACGGGCACAAACCGATGGCTATGTCAGCATCGATGAGCGCGTGCGCAAGTTTGAACCACAGACAGTCACTGTTGCAGGCATTCAAGGCATCGTTCAACCCGATGAACAGCAGCGTTATGATGCCGCATTGAAGTTGTTCAATGATGGCACTTACCCTGCGGCTCAAAGTGCCATGGTCGCTTTGAGTGGGCGTTATCCCAAAACAGTGTACATGCCATTTATTCAGTTTTACCAAGGCACCGCAGCTTATGCCAACCGAGATTACAAAACCGCAACAGCATTGCTGCAAAACGTATTGAAAAAATACCCTGATTTTGAACGCACCAGCGACACCCTGCTCAATTTGGCCAACACCTTGATTGAAAGTGGTCAAAAACCTGCCGCCCAAAAGACACTGAACGACGTGCTGGCCAAATTCCCCAATACGGACAATGCGAAAATTGCTCAAGATCTGCTGTTACAGCTCAACAAATGATGTTGCATCTGCCTCTAAGCAACACAACAGCAAAAGCAAACAACAGCGTAACAACACTTGGATGTGATGCGTCTAGCCTATATTGTCGATGCCCAATAAAAAAAGCAAACCCAAAGGTTTGCTTTTTTTATTATGACCAAAGGCCTCAAGCCAGAAAGTGCAAAAGCATTGGTGAGATTTAACCCAGCAATTTGCTCAACGTCAACATCAACAGCAAGGCCAACACAAACAACATCGAACGCCAAAACACACCAATCGCACTTTGTAAAGTGCGGGTATCAGGCACATTGCCCACACCGATTTGCCCTGCCACCGTTTGCGCATCTTCAGTGACCTCTGCATCTGCATTCACCTCACCATACAAGGCTTGCTCATGCTCATCCATGGGCATTTGGTTTTTAACCATCACACCATCACGCAAAGTGATGTTCAGCGCACCCGCACCAGAAGTCAAAATCACCGCAGAAGCATCGGTTTCACCCAAGCCACGTAATTTCTTCGCTTGAGTGCGCCAGCAATGAATCGCGTCTTCAAAATTACCCACAATGGCATAAATCAGTGCCGCGCATCGTGCGGGCAAGAATTCAATCCAATGCATCATCTTACGCGCATATACCGTGTAATTGTCACGCTTGCCATCGGCACGCAAAATCCAACGACGCGACACAAGATCAGCCAAACGATAAAACACCACACCTGCCGGGCCCAAGCCAATCAAAGCAAATAACAAAAACCAAAACAATCCCGCAAACACATACCGTAAGCTCGACAGCAAGGCCAGCTCCAAAGATTGGCGAATCACTTCAGTGTCCGACAATTTTTCAGGCACCACAGAACCACGATAACCGGTGATTTCAGCCTCCTCATGCAACCACTCGGACAGCGCAGCCCGCGCTTCGCCACCTTGATTGGCATTTAAAGCCATGCGAATTTTAGTGAAAAAATGACTGAACTGACGAATCCCCAAAGTCAAATAAAGCACCATCAATGTGAAAATCAAGCCAACAATAGGGTAAATGACTTGAAAAATCAAGCCCAACAATCCCGCCAGCAATGCACCGCCCCCCGTGATGAACCAAAAAATTTGCCACGGTTTCGCACTGTCGCTGGTCAACGCATTTTCAATGAATTCGATCGCATTTCTTAAACTTAAACGCAGTCGGGTGTAACTGCTGAGAGGGAAAATTTGTTCAAGTAGCAATGCGCCGAGAATCGCGATTAAGCTCATGGTGATGTCCTTTGTGCCAATCATATTTAAACGGATGCTTAAAACCAAACCCGTTCACATGACATGCAGAGGTGACAGGCTTAGCCAAGCCTTATGAGACGGTATTGTAGCGTAAAGCATGCGAGGCGTGCGAAGCACATGTGGATAAATTATGCATTTGCATAACGCAGCAAAACATCAAGGTTGCGCAGCATGGCCATGCTTGCCCCCCAGATAAAATAATCACCAAAGGTCACGCTATAATATTGACGGGTGCGTTCCTCCCAAGTGTAATAATGCACACGTGTGTTCGCAACATCCAACACATGGCTCAATGGAACGGTAAACACATGATCGACCTCGTCAACAGCAATGTCTAAGTTTTGCTCATGCCAAGCCTGCTCAGACATGCAGGCCACGACTGGCGTCACCGCAAAACCCGTGATCGTGTGATATACAGGCAATTCACCGAGCACTTCAATGTCATCGGGCTGCACACCAATCTCTTCATATGCCTCACGCAAAGCCGCTCGTTCCATGGTTTCACCCACTTCCACTTGTCCACCGACGAAACTCACTTGGCCGGCATGGTGGCGAAGATGAGCCGCGCGCACCGTCAAAACCACATCAAACCCCTGCTCCGACTCCAACAAAAGGATCAATACCGCAGCGGGACGTAATTCTGTTTCAGTCAAAAGGGTGTCTCGACGCAATAAATGCTCAGCCACACCTTGACTGGGATGAGCCAATGCACGCATCAGATCCTCACGGGTGATCTGCCGATCAGACAATGCGGGTAAATCCGAATTTTCACTGAATGAAGCGCTTGGAATCTCACGGGGATTAAATACGGGTAAGCGCATAACACAGCCTCTTTTGCGATGAATCACAAGGTAAAGTAAAACACACCCACCTTATGGTGGTTGAACACAATCAAAAACAAAAAACGCCAACCAAAGTCAGCGTTTTTTTATGCCAGCACAATTCAACCAGTGAATTATTCTGCGGCAACTGCAGCAACTTTAACTTTACGTGCAGGCAATTTTTCTTTAATACGTGCAGATTTACCTGAACGGCTACGCAAGTAGTACAATTTCGCACGGCGAACATCACCACGGCGTTTGACTTCGATGCCAGCGATGATTGGAGAATACAATTGGAATGTACGCTCTACGCCCACACCAGAAGAAATTTTACGAACGATGAATGATGAGTTCAAGCCACGGTTGCGTTTTGCAATGACCACGCCTTCATAAGCCTGTACACGCTTACGCGCACCCTCAACCACGTTCACGCTAACAATCACTGTATCGCCAGGAGCGAACGGTGGAATGGTTTTACCCAAACGAGCGATTTCTTCTTGCTCTAAAATTTGAATCAAATTCATTTTAAACTCCAAATACCATCGTTTGTCATCGGTTTTTATTGTGGATGACCAGAGGATGGATGATTCCTAACGCAGCGGATGCCGCATCAAAAAACCAATTCATGTGAGCAGTCCATCTGCTCACCCCTATTTTCAAAAACTCACTCAGGTTTTGAATGCATTTCTAAAAACTTCTCGTCTGCCTTACTCAATTTACCCAGCACCCGTGCACGCTCAATTAAATCAAAACGCTTACGCATCGTATTGAACAAACTTTGCTGACGACGAAAGACGGCTATTTTAGCATGATCCCCTGATAAAAGCACGCTTGGGACAGCCAAATCTTCAAATAATTCAGGTCGTGTGTAATGTGAACAATCCAACAACCCATCCACAGACGGACTGAATGAATCTTGTTGAGCCGATAAATCATCATTCAAAACACCACCCACACAGCGCAACAGGGCATCCAGCATGAGCATGGCTGGTAATTCACCGCCAGACACCACAACATCCCCGACACTCAACTCTTCATCAATCAGACCCAAAGTGAACAAACGCTCATCCACCGCTTCGTAGCGCCCGCACAACACAATTAAACCACGCATTGCACGATCAGCATCGGTTGTCTGCACACGATCCAAACACTGTGCAATCCAATTTTGAGTCAACGCCCCCCCTTGGGGTGACAAGTAAATCACGTGAGGCTCTTTTCCCAATGCCTCTTGACGGGTACGGGCAGCACGAATTGCGGCCGCCAAAGGTGGCCCCATCATCACCATCCCAGGCCCACCCCCATAAGGTCGATCATCCACTGTTTTGTATGCATTGAGTGCAAACTCCCGTGGATTCCAGAACTTCACATCCACCATACCCTGCTTAAATGCACGACTGACCACCCCCTGCTCTGTTAGGGCTGTGAACATTTCAGGAAATAAAGTGATGATATCAAGGGCAATCATTTAATGCCATTCATTAAAAAATGGGAGGTCAAATAAAAAACAACCGCATCAAAGCGGTCATTAAATGTAACTAATAATGTAATTATTAATACAAAGCAACATCAACAGATCATGCTGTGGCATCAACATCCCAAACCACCTGCACCGTTTTGGGTGAGGACTTTAAATCAACCTCACCAACAAACGCAGACACAAAAGGAATGAGGTATTCAGGCGCATCTTTATTGGTCGGCACACCAATCTGCATCACGGTTTGAGCGGTATTTTCAAGTAAACTTTCAATCTCACCCAACACAACCGCATCTTGATTAATGACCTGCGCCCCAACCAAATCAACCCAGTAAAACTCATCATCCGCCGTATGAGGAAAATCCGCACGCGAGATGGCGACCTGCCAACCTTTGTGCTTTTCCGCATCGCTGCGATCATTCCATTCCCTGCATTGAGCAACATAAGCATCTGCATGTTGCTTAAAAGTCACAGGTGACACTGCCTGCCAAGCCAATGCATTGACATCAGCCACGTCCGATTGAGCACCCAAATAAGGCGTGATCCACCATTTTTTTGCATCGTGCAAAGCATCAGGTGAATTGGAAAAGGGATGGAGTTTAACCCATCCCTTAACGCCATAAGCCACACCAATGCGTGCGACGATGACCAAATCTGTCGGTTGCGCTTGAACATCATGATGCTGCACGGATGCAGCCTTGGGTTTAAACGCGACCATGATTTAAATGCTTAAGCTGCTGGCTTAGCGTCTTTAACCAAACGCGCAACAGCTGGCGACAATTGTGCGCCAACACTTTGCCAGTAAGTCAAACGATCAGCGGCGATGCGCAAACCTTCAACGCCTTCGGCTGCTAAAGGGTTGTAAAAACCAACGCGTTCGATGTAACGGCCATCACGACGGTTGCGTGAATCAGCTGCTACGATGTTGTAAAAAGGACGCTTTTTAGAACCGCCGCGAGCCATACGAATCACTACCATGATAAATCCTTTAATCTTTAACGAATATATAAACAACGTTTTTCAAAAGCGCACACCATGCGCACCACGAAACTTGTAAACTCAGCATTATACGGCAAAAAACGGAAGCTTTGCAACTTTCTTACGCATAAGGCCTGAACACCGCGAATTACGATGAAATGAATTATGCCTGCATCATTGGAGATACGCTGGTTTGATTCAAAGACAAGGCCAAGGTTTCTTTGATTTCTTCCATCACCACATAGCTTTTTGAGTTGACCACACCAGGCAAGCGCAACAAAACATCCAACAACGAGCGATATTCGCTCATTTCACGAATGCGCGCTTTAATCAAATAATCAAAATCACCCGAAACAAGGTGGCACTCTTGCACTTGATCCACTTCAAGCACGGCACGACGAAACTCTTCAAACTTGCCATTGGCCATGTCTTTTAAGCTGATCTCAACAAACACAAGCAAACTTGCACCCAGTTCTTTTGGATTCAAGCGCGCGTGATAGCCCATAATGATGCCTTCACGCTCCATGCGACGCACGCGTTCAATGCATGGGGTCAGCGACAAACCAACTTGTTCAGCCAAATCAGTCATGACAATCCGACCATCATTTTGTAAAATACTTAAAATTCTTCGGTCAATCTTGTCCAAAGTTTTGCTGGTTTTTTTCTCGACTCGCATAAAACCCCAATCATTATCAAATTAAAATAAAATTTCAGTAAGTAATTCTAGCAATTTTTGAATATGATAGCAAAAATTATCGTGCACACTGTCGTTTTTTGTGCGAACATTCTCCATCCTTTCATTTTTAGTGGGCTTTCATGAAAATCGTTATATTAGGCAGTGGTGTTATTGGCGTCACCAGCGCATACTATCTTTCTCAAGCGGGGCATGAAGTGACCGTGATTGAACGTCACGAAGCGGCAGCGCTGGACACCAGCTTTGGCAACGCAGGGCAAATTTCTCCAGGTTACGCTTCACCATGGGCGGCGCCTGGCATCCCAACCAAAGCAATGAAATGGATGTTTGCCAAAAACTCACCCCTGACCATTCGTCCAGATTGGACACTTGATCAAATCAAGTGGATGATGGCAATGTTAAAAAATTGCGATGAAGCACGTTATCAGCGTAATAAATTGCGCATGGTTCGTTTGGCTGAATACTCTCGCGAATGCCTGATCAAGTTGCGAGCGGACACTGGTATTTTTTATGAAGGTCGACAAAAAGGCACCACCCAAGTTTTCCGTTCATCGGCTCAAATGGAAGCCGCAGACAAAGACATTCAAGTATTAAAAACACTTGGTGTCCCCTACGAGCTGCTCAATGGCAAAGAGTTGTTAAACGCCGAACCCGCATTGGCAAACAGCCGCGTACCTCTGGTCGGTGGCTTGCGCTTGCCCAATGATGAAACAGGCGATTGCCAAATGTTCACCACCCGCCTGGCTGAAATGTGTGTTGCGCAGGGTGTGACTTTCTTATACAACACGACCATTGACGAACTGGTGATCCAAGGCAATGTCGCAACAGGTGTGCGCTGTGGCAATGTCACCCACAATGCAAATGCGATTCTATGCACTTTAGGGGCTTACACCCCCCAATTGCTTAAAGGTCGGTTGGACATCCCCATTTACCCAATCAAAGGCTACTCTATTACCGTCCCCATTAAAAATGCGGAGCGTGCGCCCACCTCAACCATTCTTGATGAAACCTATAAAATTGCGATCACCCGTTTTGATGACCGAATCCGAGTCGGCGGCATGGCAGAGTTGCGCGGTTACAACAAAGACCTGCTCAACTCTCGTCGAGAAACATTGGAAATGGTTGTGAATGATTTGTACCCAGATGCAGGCGACACCAAATTGGCGACATTCTGGACAGGCTTGCGCCCTGTAACCCCAGATTCTACGCCTATCATCGGCGGTACAGCAATCCAGAATCTGTGGTTAAATGCAGGTCACGGCACACTCGGTTGGACCATGGCGTGCGGCTCTGGCAAATTGATTGCGGACTTGATCAGCCAAAAAGAAGCTGAAATTGAGCACACAGATTTAAGTTTGTCGCGTTACAATAGCGACAATTAAAAAACACGGATTGGCATGGCCATTGCTTTGCATATAAAATCTGGTTTTTTCACTGAACCCTCTTCTCTTTTAGGAATAAAAGAGAATTTGCCCAGCGCCTTGCGCTGGGCTTTTTTTACACAACCTTTTTAACAACCATATTCACTTTAATTTTAATAAACAGTCTATTTTTGTGGCCTATGGGTTTGAAAAACGACGCCGCCCCTACAATTAACAAATTGTGCTTCATTATCCTCTGCCCCATACTCAGACCCTATTTATTCTGTCACTCGCGGCCAGCACGACTTAGCTTTGCATCTAAAAAGTGACTCACCACGGCTTGAGTTAGCACTAGATAAAATACGACTTTAACCATGATTAAATTGGTTTGTTTTAATAGCGCAAGTTGTTCACGAATGGATCAACCCTCAGCATCAACAACACCTTCGCTTCACGTACGATTACCATTCTTGCATAAGAATTTCTATCATGCGTACTCCCTGCCCCATGAGGTTATCACGAAGCAATGAATTGTCTTTATAAATCAAATGTATATTGATTTGCCCCTCAATAATGATAAACAGTTGATCTGCAAGATCGTGAGCCTTCGATGCCCCCTGAACTTTCTCATAAATGAAATGTCGTACCCACTCTTTATGTTCGATGGCAATAGCACTTGCATCTTTGTGAGGCGCACGAAGTTCAGCCAAGGATCGCACAAAAAGACAACCGTTAAACTGAGGTTGGTTAAACCAATTATGATGCCACTTTAATATTTTAGTAACAGCCTCAACTCCTTTATCCTCTCCAACATAATTAATTAAGGATTCTCTGAATTGATTGTCTCTGTATTTTAGAACCTCTTTAATCAGATTTTCCTTATTGGTAAATGCTTTGTACATGGTTGTCTTTGAACAACCAGATTCATCACGAATAACATCCACCCCAATTCCGTTAAACCCATGTTTATAAAACAACTTCTCAGCGGTTTGTATTATTTTTTCTGCTTTTTTCATGAGATTCCCAATCAAAACAAACAGCATTTTTAGCTGAATATTCTTACGTTATAACAGGCTAAACCAATCATTTGAAAACCAGTTGCCTCAAATTGAAATCAACCCAACTTGGTTAAAAACATTTGGCTTGCAAATAGCTGCTCCCCCTTGAAAGAGTAAAACTCATTATTTCAAACCATAAAACAGCAAAATTAGACTTTTAGCCTGCAAAATATATTCACATCAACACCTGATGTAATTTTTGCCATCAACGATATATGGTGGGATTGCGATGCGTCCATCAGCTATTTGATGTCCCTACATGCGCTTGAACGTATGAATAGACATCGATCAGAATTCCCCTTGTGGCAGTTGCAGCTTTTTATGTAAATGTTGCTGCACACACCAAAACCCGATACTAATTTAAAGCCACAATCACGCGGAAAATCTCGAACCACATAAAAAATGAACAGATCTGTACGTTTTTCACACAAAGCCCTTTTCTTCGAGTAAAATATGTAAAGAATTGTACATTATTATAACGGTCACTTTCGGAGGAAAAGATTTATGAAATTTATATTCGGTAATGCGGAAAAACTTCCGTCTCGCTTTAGCATTAAAGAGCTAGCAAGAGGATTTTTTGGCGGAGCTTTGGGCATATTAATCCTTGAGATTTTAACAAACTATGTGGACAGCCCCTTCATCATGGCTCCTTTTGGCGCCACATGCGTAATTCTTTTCACAGTCGCCCAATCCCCTTTGGCACAGCCACGTAACGTAATTTTGGGTCACTTTATTTCTGCTCTAGTTGGAATTATTGCCCTAAAATTATTTCCCGTGTCTATTATTACGATTTCTTTAGCTGTTGGTGTTGCAATTTGTTCTATGCAGGCATTTCGCTGTGTTCACCCACCTGCTGGTGCCAACCCACTTGTTATCCTACTTACTGCAAACAAGGTTCATTATGACTGGGATTTTTTACTCTTTCCTGTGCTGTCTGGTACTATTGCTTTGGTTCTAGTGGCTTATGTTATAAACAACATAATGAATGACCATAAGTGGCCCGTTTACTGGCTCGCATTTTTTAAAACGAAGGGGTCATAAATCTAATGTGTAATGCGTTGTTAACAGCATTCTCGAAAAAAACACTGTAAACAACTGCGCAAGCGCACCCACCTCAACCACTTGACCATCAAGAGATATGAAATTTATATCAAAAAGGGTCTCTAGGGAATCAGCCATTTAGCCAAAAGCCACAGTGTCAGCCTCCCATACCCATTCATTGAGTTGATTGCCCCGTGTCGACATTGAATCATTGTTGTATTTTGACACTCGGGGCAGCAACGATGCAAACCTCAATCCATCGCCCGCAACTTATCAATCGCTTCATCGATTCGCTCAACCGCAATCACTTTCAGACCATCGATTTTCTGTTTTGGCGCATTGGATTTTGGAATTAGGGCATGGGTGAATCCCAATTTCGCCGCCTCTTTCAAACGTTCTTGCCCGCGTGGTGCAGGGCGAATTTCACCCGCCAAACCGATCTCACCAAACACCACCAAACCTGCTGGCAAAGGCTTATTGCGCATGGAAGAAACAATCGACAACAACACCGCCAGATCAGCCGCAGGCTCGGTAATTTTTACACCGCCAACTGCATTGATGAACACGTCTTGATCAAAGCATGCCACACCCGCATGACGGTGCAGCACAGCCAATAACATGGCAAGGCGATTTTGTTCCAACCCCACCGACAAGCGGCGCGGCGCGGGTGCATGCGATTCATCCACCAAGGCTTGAATTTCAACCAGCAGCGGTCGCGTGCCCTCTTGCGTCACCATCACGCACGAGCCCGCCACACCTGAGTTGTGCTGCGACAAAAAAATCGCCGACGGATTGGTCACGCCTTTCAAACCTTTTTCGGTCATGGCGAACACACCCAATTCATTGACCGCGCCAAAACGATTTTTAAATGCACGAATCAAGCGAAATGACGATTGCGTATCACCCTCAAAATACAACACCGTATCGACAATGTGCTCCAACACGCGCGGCCCAGCAAGACTGCCTTCTTTGGTCACATGCCCGACCATGATCAAGGTCACGCCTGTGGCTTTTGCCACGCGAGTCAACTGCGCCGCACATTCACGCACCTGCGAGACTGAGCCTGGCGCAGCCGTCAACTCACCCGAATAAATGGTTTGAATCGAGTCAATCACCGCCACATCGGGTTTTAAAGTTTGCAATGTGTTCATGATAGCCTCCAAGCCGATTTCCGCTTGAAATTGCATGCGGGCATCAGACACGCCCAGCCGCTGCGCGCGCAAAGCAATTTGTGCGCCAGACTCCTCGCCACTGACATACAAGACATTTCGATTTTTAGACAGCGCTGCAAGCGATTGCAACAACAACGTCGACTTACCAATGCCAGGGTCTCCACCAATCAAAATCACCGCGCCGGGTACCAAACCTCCGCCCAACACGCGGTCAAATTCAGACACCTCACTGGAAAAGCGCGGCACATCCGCCGCATCAATCTGCGCCAATGACTGCACAGGGGCACTGGGCGCGAGCGATGCAAAACGATTTTGTGTGGCCTTTTGCTCAACCGTTTCAACCAACGAGTTCCACGTTTGGCAATGAGGGCATTGACCTGCCCATTTGCCAGCGACGCCGCCGCATTCATTACATACATACTGTGTTTTGGGCTTAGTTGCCATAAATTAATTCCGAGTGATTTCTACATTGAATGCCAATAACGCATTCTACGCCAAAAAAAATCCCCTTCGCGTTCGCAAGGGGCTTAGATTCAACAGAAAAAGCAGTTCACTGACCAGCTGAACAATCAAATAAAAATGGTTAAAACGAACAAGCTATCGGCTGCAACTCAAGAGCGAACACATTGACGTAATTTGTCTCTCGCTGCCAAACCACCCTCCCAATCGACCTTGGCAATAGATTTGCCATCCATAACCAACTCAAAGCTTTGAGCGTCCTCCATGCCTTCCAACAGCGCCTCAATCGTCGGTACCGCCATGGTGATCGCGCCATAGTCATAGCCTGACATCGCATAATTAAACACCTGCACCGTTTGAGGTTTATCATTCGACTGATTCAGCGTTACCCTTACTTTTTGCACGCTGCTGGGTCTAGGAATGTCTTGCCCATAAAAAGTCATTAAAGCACCTTTGTAATCACCAGCAGGCCCTGACAATTTAACAAAACCATCTCTTTTCCAATAAAAAGCCGCACAATACTCGCCAGCGGGGGCATTTTTCTTATCCTGAAAAAAATCCCATGCGCCATAATAATAAGCCTTGAATTGTGGATCTTTTTTTGCCCGCTCAGCGTTCCTTGATTTCTCAGAAGCTGATTTTATCGCATCCACAGCGGTACGAATAGCCATTGACATTTTGCTCTGCATTGGATCATTTACTCGCATTGAGCGATTGGAATAATGATCGTAATGCGCGTTATCATCACCCGAATTGTCATCCGCGTAAATTGGGGTTGCATAGTAATCATTGTTCTCTTGAGTGATGCGTTCGTGTTCCGCACAAATATTTGGCAAATCAGAACACGCTTGAGCAAATCCACCAATCAAAAGCAATCCAGACATAAAGGCACATCGAATCTTTTTCAATATTTTTGGCATTGCCCCCCCTTTTACACAAAACCGGTCAAACTACGAAACCAATCAAACATGACAACCAGGATATTTTAAAATTCAGTGGTGTACATGAACTTTTGAATGCCAATCATATTACAAATTTGGATATAAAAAGCAATAAAGTTCATTGCGTTACCTACCATGTTCAATTTCAGGGATCACTCTAAACCATTCCCCAGCAGCCCAATCTAATGAATAAGAACACAAAAACGTCATTTTATTGTAAGGAATTTATCGTAAAATCACATCCATCAACTCATCTAACTTATATAAGAGATAAGACATGAAAATACTGACTGCTGGTCAACGCCTCCGCGCCGCTCTTGCTGCTGAAAAGCCCTTGCAAATTGTCGGCACCATCAACGCCAATCACGCCCTGCTCGCGCAGCAAGCAGGCTATAAAGCCATCTACCTGTCTGGCGGCGGTGTCGCTGCGGGTTCACTCGGCGTGCCTGACTTGGGCATTTCGGGTCTGGAAGACGTCCTGATTGATGTTCGCCGCATCACGGATGTATGCGATTTGCCTTTATTGGTTGATGCCGACACGGGTTTTGGCCCATCGGCATTCAATGTGGCTCGCACCACCAAAAGTTTGATTAAAGCAGGCGCAGCGGGCATGCACATTGAAGATCAAGTGGGCGCGAAACGTTGCGGTCACCGTCCGAACAAAGCCATCGTACCGACCGATGAAATGATTGACCGTGTATTGGCCGCCGTTGATGCGCGTACAGATGAGGATTTTTTGATCATGGCACGGACGGACGCGATTGCCACAGAAGGCCTCGAAGCGGCGATTGCACGTGCGGTGGCTTATGTTGAAGCGGGTGCAGATGCGATTTTCCCTGAAGCGGCGATTACTTTGGACATGTACACGGCATTTGTTAAAGCATTGCCAAACACGCCGATTTTGGCCAACTTGACTGAGTTTGGTCAAACGCCTTTGTTCACCACCAAAGAACTGGAAGCGATTGGCGTATCAATGACCTTGTATCCGTTATCTGCATTCCGCGCTGCGAACAAAGCGGCTTTGAATGTGTACACCACATTGCGCCAAGACGGCACGCAAGCGGCGGCTGTACCGACCATGCAAACTCGCATGGAGCTGTACGCATCGATTGGCTATCAAGCATTTGAAGATAAATTAGACATGTTCTTGCGCAAATAATAGCGCGATGTTCAAACACGAACAAGCCATTTTGGCTTTTTTCGTGTTCCCTTAAATTGTCCACTTTTTGACATGGAGATACAATGACTACCCAAGACACCACTGCACCTGCTGCTGCACCAGCCGCACCCAAAGCCAAAAAATCAGTTGCTTTATCTGGCGTTACTGCGGGCAACACAGCATTGTGTAGCGTTGGCCGCTCAGGCAACGATTTGCACTATCGTGGTTACGATATTTTGGACTTGGCGACCCAGTGTGAATTTGAAGAAGTCGCTCATTTATTGGTGCATGGCACATTGCCAAACACGGCTCAATTGGCAGCATACAAGACACGTTTAAAATCATTGCGCGGCTTGCCAGCGGCATTGGCAGCGGTGTTAGAGCAACTGCCACCTTCAGCGCACCCAATGGATGTGTTGCGCACAGGCACATCGGTGCTGGGCAATGTATTGCCAGAAAAAGACGACCACAACCAAGCGGGCGCACGCGACATCGCAGATAAGTTATTGGCCTCATTGGGCTCAATGTTGCTGTACTGGTATCACTTTTCTCACAATGGCAAGCGCATCAGTGTTGAAACCGACGACGACTCAATCGGCGGCCACTTCCTGCATTTATTGCATGGTCAACCTGCACCTGAATCATGGGTGAAAGCCATGCACGTGTCATTGATTTTGTACGCAGAACACGAATTCAACGCCTCAACCTTTACATCACGCGTGATTGCGGGCACAGGCTCAGACATCCATTCAGCGATTACAGGCGCCATTGGCGCGCTGCGCGGTCCCAAACACGGTGGTGCAAACGAAGTCGCATTTGAAATCCAACAACGTTACAACTCACCTGACGATGCTGAAGCCGACATCCGTCGTCGTGTTGAGGCCAAAGAAGTTGTGATTGGCTTTGGTCACCCCGTGTACACCATTTCTGACCCGCGCAACGAAGTGATCAAAAAAGTGGCGCACGAATTGTCCGTTGAATCTGGCGACAAACGCATGTACGACATCGCAGAACGCTTGGAATCGGTGATGTGGGACGTGAAAAAAATGTTCCCGAACTTGGATTGGTTCTCAGCCGTCTCGTACAATCAAATGGGCGTACCGACCGCCATGTTCACACCGCTGTTCGTGATTGCCCGCACCGCAGGCTGGAGCGCACACATCATTGAACAACGGATTGACAACAAAATCATCCGCCCAAGTGCAAACTACACGGGCCCAGAAGATTTGGCATTTGTGCCAATGTCTGAACGAGGTTGAACCGTCATTCCCGCGCAGGCGGGAATCCAGCCAAATGCGCAGCCTATGTGACATTTGTGACGACACTTATCATATTGAATTAAGGGCGCACTTCGCGCCCCACTGAATTCCCGCCTGCGCGGGAATGACCACTCTAGAATCTGTCGGTAAAAAAACACCCACCCTCTTTAAGGGAACTGAGCAAGAGCACACCATGACAAACCACCGCAAACCCCTCCCAAACACCAACATCGACTACTTCGACACCCGTGAAGCCGTCAATGCCCTCCAAGCGGGCGCATACGAACAACTGCCCTACACTTCGCGCGTCCTCGCCGAACAGTTGGTGCGCAAAGCCGCTGACAACTCAACCGACGACGCCACGCTCAACGCATGGTTAGAACAACTCATCGGTCGCAAACAAGAGCTCGATTTCCCTTGGTATCCAGCGCGTGTGGTGTGTCACGACATTTTGGGTCAAACGGCATTGGTCGATTTGGCTGGTTTGCGCGACGCGATTGCGGAACAAGGCGGCGACCCTGCCAAAGTCAACCCCGTGGTGCAAACACAACTCATCGTCGATCACTCATTGTCCGTTGAATGCGGTGGTTTCGACCCCGATGCCTTTACCAAAAACCGCGCGATTGAAGACCGTCGCAACGAAGACCGCTTTCACTTCATCAACTGGTGCGCAACCGCATTTGAAAACGTCAACGTGATTCCAGCGGGCAACGGCATTATGCACCAAATCAACCTTGAAAAAATGTCGCCCGTGATTCAAAACCGCAATGGCGTCGCCTTCCCAGACACCTGCGTCGGCACCGACAGCCACACGCCACACGTCGACGCGCTCGGCGTGATTGCGATTGGCGTGGGTGGTTTGGAAGCAGAAACCGTCATGCTCGGTCGCGCATCGATGATGCGTTTACCCGACATTGTCGGTGTTGAACTCACAGGCAAACGTCAAGCAGGCATCACCGCCACCGACATCGTGCTCGCATTGACTGAATACCTGCGCAAAGAACGCGTGGTCGGCGCATATGTCGAATTTTTTGGTGAAGGCGCAGACAGCTTGTCCATCGGCGACCGCGCCACCATCAGCAACATGACCCCCGAATACGGCGCCACCGCAGCCATGTTCTACATCGACCAACAAACCATTGACTACCTCAAGCTCACAGGCCGCGACCCTGAACAAGTGGCATTGGTTGAAAATTATGCCAAAACCACAGGCTTATGGGCAGACGCATTAAAAACCGCACAATACCCACGCACTTTGAGCTTTGACCTCTCAACAGTGGGACGCAACATGGCAGGGCCATCGAACCCTCACGCACGCGTCGCCACCGCCGATTTGACAGCCAAAGGCATCGCAGGCGCATGGACAGAAACCGCAGGCGAAATGCCCGACGGCGCGGTCATCATCGCCGCCATCACCTCATGCACCAACACCTCCAACCCACGCAACACCGTCGCCGCAGGCCTGCTCGCCCGTAAAGCCCTCGAACTCGGCCTCACGCGCAAACCTTGGGTCAAAACATCGTTCGCACCCGGTTCAAAAGTTGCAGAAATCTACCTCAAAGAAGCAGGCGTACTCACCGACCTCGAACAACTCGGCTTCGGCATCGTCGCATTTGCCTGCACCACCTGCAACGGCATGAGCGGCGCACTCGACCCCGTGATTCAGCAAGAAATCATCGATCGTGATCTGTACACCACCGCCGTACTCTCAGGCAACCGCAACTTCGATGGCCGCATCCACCCCTACGCCAAACAAGCCTTCCTCGCCTCACCGCCGCTCGTCGTCGCCTACGCGATTGCAGGCACGATTCGCTTTGACATCGAAAACGACGCACTCGGCCACACCGCCGACGGCACGCCGATTTACCTCAAAGACATCTGGCCCAGCGACGAAGACATCGATGCGCTGGTCGCAAAAAGCGTCCACCCCGAACAATTCCGCAAAATTTACATCCCCATGTTTGACGCAGGCAAAGCCGAAAAATCAATCAGCCCACTGTACGACTGGCGCGAAATGAGCACCTACATCCGCCGCCCACCATACTGGGAAGGCGCACTCGCAGGCGAACGCACGCTCAAAGGCATGCGCCCGCTCGCCGTCCTGCCCGACAACATCACCACCGACCACCTATCGCCCTCCAACGCCATCATGATGAACAGCGCCGCAGGTGAATATTTGCACAAAATGGGCGTGCCTGAAGAAGACTTCAACAGCTACGCCACCCACCGTGGTGACCATTTGACCGCTCAACGTGCAACTTTTGCCAACCCTAAATTATTCAACGAAATGGTACACAACACCGACGGCACCGTCAAACAAGGCTCACTCGCCCGCATCGAACCTGAAGGCAAAGTCACCCGCATGTGGGAAGCCATCGAAACCTACATGGAACGCAAACAACCGCTCATCATCATCGCAGGCGCAGACTACGGCCAAGGCTCCAGCCGCGACTGGGCTGCCAAAGGCGTGCGCCTCGCAGGCGTCGAAGCCATCGCCGCCGAAGGATTTGAGCGCATCCACCGCACCAACCTCGTTGGCATGGGTGTATTGCCACTTGAATTTAAAGCAGGTACAAACCGTTTGACTTTAGGCTTAGACGGCACAGAAACCTACGACGTCATTGGCGAACGCACACCGCGTGCTGATTTAACGCTGGTGATTAACCGTAAAAATGGCGAACGACTTGAAGTGCCGATGACGTGCCGATTGGATACCGCTGAAGAAGTGGGGATTTATGAAGCAGGTGGGGTTTTGCAGAGGTTTGCGCAGAATTTCTTGGAGGGAAGTGTGTAATAATAATGGACTGTAATGCAGTCCATTATTATTTATATTTAAAAAAAAGGGGGGAGTATGAGTCAAGAACAGGAAGCTGCCAATGAAGTGTTAACGCTAGAGGCTGAGGTTAATAAATTTTCAAACGAACTGCCATATTGGGGGCGTTTTTTAGCTAAGAAAATTTTGTCAGACTCAACTATTTCAGACATTGACATAGATATTGTTTATCAATATCTACTTGAAGAACTCACTCTCTTACCGCCTACAGAGAAACCCAACTTGGCAATAAACTATTGCGGAAACAACTCTAGTGACTACAAACTTGATTTGTCTTTCACCAAGCTTGAAAATATTGAAGGCGTAAACGCCTTAACTGAAAATCAAGTAATTGATTTCAGCCCAAACCTTACAATTATCTACGGTGCAAACGGCTCTGGAAAATCAGGGTACGTTCGTTTACTGAAAAAAGTTTTCTATTCAAAGACACCAGAAGAAATTATTCAAAACATTCACATCAAAAGCGAACACAAACCCGTTTCAGCAAACTTTACTTTTCATTCAGCAGATTCTGGCATTTCTTTAAAGTATCCTGACAACTCTAATAATTCAGAGTTTGAGCAATTTGCGGTATTTGACAATGGTAGTGTAAAGAAACATCTTGATCACAAGAATGAATTTGAGTTTCGTCCAGCAGGGTTGAGTTTCTTCGCTGACTTCACAGAAGCAATAAAACGGGTTGAAGTAAAACTCAATTCTGAAATTGCAAGCAAACAAACTTCAAATGAGTTTGACGTTTGGTTTGATGGGGAGTCTGAAATTAAAGCCTTGGTTCAAGGCTTAACAGCTCAAACAAACATTGTAGATTTAAAAAAACACACTCCATTTTCAGAAAAAGATAAAACAGAAAAAGCCGCTATCGAAAAGAAGTATGATGAAGTTGCGCTAGCATCTAAAAACAAAGAGAAGGATATTATAAAACTTGAAGGCATAAAGAAGAGTGTAAGCGACAATAAAAAGACTATTGAGTTTATCAACACTTACTTTGCTTCGACGTATCTCACACGTGTTCAAACTTCAATAACTGATTGTTTAGATAAAGAAGCTGCTGCAAAAGCAGGAGGAATTGAAAATTTCAAGACAAATAAAGTTCAAAATATCGGAACTACAGAATGGAAGAATTTTATTGTCGCTGCTGACAAGTTTGCGAAACAGCAAAAAGGAGATGAAACAGTCTATCCCAAAAGCAATGACAACTGTTTGCTTTGCCATCAACCACTTTCAGAAGAGGCAGAAAACCTGATTAATAACTACTGGGTTTTTATAAAAAGTGTTGTAGAACAAAACGCAACTCAATCACAGCAGGAACTTAATGAAATAAAAGCTGGTTTTGAAAAACTTACATTTGATTTATTCCCCATTGATAATATTTTAACCGTTTGGCTGACTGAAAACTATCCAAATTTTTTGACATCAGTTAAAGAAAATCTTGCAGCACAAAAAGTTCTTACATCAAATATCGTTGCTGACATCACAGGAAAAACAGCAAACAATCGAGTAGAAATTCAAACCAGTGTAGATGATCATGACACAATTATTTCTGCAATAAATGAATCAATAAGCACTCTGAAAAATGATTCACTAGGCGCAGAGCTAACGAAGCTTCTAAATACAAAAACATATCTTGCTCACAAGGAGAAGTTCAATATTCATTTTGAAAAATTCACGACCTACATTCAAAATCAACAATGGATTCTGAAAGCGAATACTATAAGTTGGGTAAGTCAAAAAAGAACCATAACAACGTGGGAAAAAAACCTTTCAGGTAAATATTTCAATCAAAAGTACGTTGATATTTTCAATCAAGAGTGTGCGCATTTGAATGGAAGTTTCGGAATTGAAGTTAGTCATACTGGTTCTTCAGGTACCTCATTCAGGCAACTTACTTTGAAAGGTAAAAATCCAGCTGCAATTCTAAGTGAAGGGGAACAAAAAGTAATTGCTTTAGCTGACTTCATGGCTGAAATGCAACTCTCTGATGTAAACAGAGGAGTAATATTTGACGACCCTGTAACCTCTTTAGACGAAGGAAGGAAAAAGGATATTGCTCATCGACTTATCAAAGAATCAGGAAGGAAACAGGTAATTGTCTTTACTCACGATTTAATCTTCGTTTCAAATTTGATTACCTTTTCAGAAGAGTGCACGAATCCTTTTCTTTGTCATTGGGTTGAAAACAGAGACGGCAACGCTGGACAAGTTTGGTTAAAAAATTCACCATCCTACGAAAAAGAATATCGCAACGCTGAACCTGCAAGGAAGCATTACACAGATGCGAATAAAGATGATTGCCCACCTGCACAACGAGAGTTTCTAGTTAGAACAGGATTTACCGCTTTAAGAACATGTTATGAAGTTTTAGTAATCAACGATCTTTTTAAGAATGTTGTTCAGCGTTACAACGAAAGAGTTAGTGTTGATGCTCTGTCAAAGGTGTTTTTTGATGATGAACTGGTGAACGAGTTATTGGACAGCTTTGCTCAATGCTGCAGATATATGGAAGGCCATACTCATAGCGATAAATACGCTTATAAGAAACCAGAACCAACAAATCTTAACGAAGAAATAATCAGGTATGACACGATACGAACTAAGATAAAGAAAACCACAAAACCAACCGCGTGACATCATTACTTCGACGGGGAATCCTACGTATTCTTTCTCTAGCTTAGCTCATAAGGGCAATGTGTGGTTCCACACATTGCCCTTATGAGTCGTTCTTAATCACACCCCACTTCCCCAACTTTTCCTCAAACCCCATCCGAGCATTGGCTGGACTGGTGCTGGGGAGCGGGATGATTTGAACGGTTGCGCTGAGGTGTTTGGCGATGTGGCGTTTGAACAGGATTGCGGCGGTGCCACCGTTGAGGTAGATCGTTTTAATGCTGGGGTATGCGTTGATCAGGCCGATGATGTCGTTGGGGATGACGGTGTCGGGTTGAATGGCGGAATCAAGGCTGCCTTCACGTTGGGCGGTGGCGATGACATCCCATAGGGCGATGCGGTTTTGCTTTAGTAGCTCAATTCGCTCATCGTAGGTACATGGCGCACCGTTGGCGAACAGGGTTTCGATGATGCGCCAAAAGGCGTTTTGTGGGTGGGCGTAGTATTGTTGCTGGCCGAGTGAGGTGACGCTGGGCAGTGAGCCGAGGATGAGGGCGACGGGCGACTCGTGCGGTAGGATGCAGTTGAAGCTTTGAATCATGGGTGCTTTCAATGGGTGTGTTTAGCGCATGCGGTCATGTGGCTGAGCGTGCGTTGTATGGCGTTTTTATGTGAAAATGGCGCATCAATGGCGTAGACTGTATGTCCTATTTGCCCAATGAAGGTTCAACATGATTCAGTTTCACGGTGGTTTAGGTTCGTATTTGGCTTTGTGCTTCGGCCTCATTTTAAGCCCTGCCCTCGTTCAAGCACAGGATTTTCAGGGTGCTTTTGTGTCTGACAATGGTTTTGATCATGTTGTCGTTCATAAGCACCACGTTCAGGCATCGGCCGTTTCTGCTTCGGGTAATTTGTGTGACGTTGATGGCGACTATAAATCGAGTGGGTGGGTTGTGGCAAGCCATGAATGTCAGTTTAAGCTGATTCCTTTGGCGAATGGCGGGTTTAAAATTGATTTACCCAATGAATCAGCTTGCGATGCTTTTTGCGGTGCAAATGTGAGCATCAGCGGCGAGTACAAGCCCGTCCCGCCTGCGTGCGACAATCAGCGCTTTGAGCATTCGTTAACGGTGTACCGCAGCCAGTATCACCAGCAACAGTACGAAGCGGCTTACCAGACTTTTTCAAAAACGCTGAGCGCGTGCAAGCCTTTTATTGATTTCTTGACGCATGACAAGGCGGCGAGCGAGTTGTCTTTATCGCTCAAGCAACTGGGGCGCGGTCAAGATTGCCAAAGGTTGCTCAATCAAACCCGTGCGCATGGCCAAACGGAAGCGGCGTTGAAAGAATTTTACCCTCCCGTGATGTTTGACAGTTACATCGGTACGGCGAGAACCATTTGGTTCAATGCCAAAGCATGTGGGGATGCTCTATGATGAACAGCTGTGCTCAATAATATATAACAATGCATGTCAAAACGTGATCCATGCGAGCTCAAGAAACACTTGAAAAGGCATGTTTGATCCCCATAATCAGATGAACAACCTTAAAAAAGAACAAAAACCCTGCTTAAACCACAGGGTTTTTATATGGATCACATTGAATCATCAAGGAGTTTTATGAGCACCACCAACACCCCGTCAAAAACCCACAGTTTTCAAGCCGAAGTGTCGCAATTATTGCATTTGGTCACGCATTCATTGTATTCCAATCCTGAAATTTTTTTGCGTGAGCTGGTGTCGAATGCGTCGGATGCGTGTGACAAGCTGCGTTTTGAAGGATTGAACAATGCCGCGTTGTATGAGAATGACAGTGATTTGGCGATTCGCATCACTTTGGACAAGACAAAAAAGACTTTAACAATCACCGATAACGGCATCGGTTTGACCGCGCAAGATGCGATCGACAACCTCGGGACGATTGCCAAAAGTGGTACAAAAGATTTCATGAGCAAACTCTCGGGCGACCAAAAAGCCGATGCGCAGTTGATTGGTCAATTTGGTGTGGGGTTTTATTCGGGCTTCATCGTCGCGGATAAAATCACGGTCGAGTCGCGCCGTGCGGGTGCGCCGATCAGCGAAGGTGTGCGCTGGGTGAGCGGTGGCACGGGCGATTTCACAGTGGAAACGATTGAGCGTGCGGCACGTGGCACGAGTGTGATTTTGCATTTACGCGACGATGCGGAGCAGTATTTGAACGCTTGGCAAGTCAAACAAATCGTCAATAAATATTCGGATCACATCAGTTTGCCGATTCAAATGTACAAAGAAGCATGGCAAGACGCGAAAGAAGAAAATCAGCCTGGCGAAATGGTCACCACCGATGAGTGGGAAACCATCAACTCAGCAAGTGCACTGTGGACGCGTCCCAAAAAAGACATCACGGACGAACAATACACCGAGTTCTACAAACACATCAGCCACGATTTCACTGCGCCGTTGGCGTGGGCGCACAATCGCGTGGAAGGTTCGACCGAGTACACACAATTGTTGTTCATTCCTGCGCAAGCGCCACAGGATTTGTATTATCGTGACAGCAAAACAGGTTTGAAACTCTATGTCAAACGCGTGTTCATCATGGATGATGCTGAAAATTTATTGCCGCATTATTTGCGTTTTGTCAAAGGTGTGATTGACAGTGCGGACTTGCCGCTCAACGTCAGCCGTGAGCTGCTGCAAGAAAGCCGCGATGTGAAAACCATCCGTGAAGGCAACACGCGCCGCATTTTAAGCACATTGGAGCAACTGGCCAACAGCGAGGATGCCACCGAGCAGGAAAAGTTCCGCACCTTCTACGCGCAATTCGGCGCGGTGCTTAAAGAAGGCGTGGCAGAAGACACCGGTAACCGTGACAAAATCGCCAAATTGCTGCGTTTTGCTTCCACCACCAGCGATGAAGTCAGCCGCTCATTCGCCGATTACAAAGCCAGCATGATCGATGGTCAAGAAGCCATTTACTACATCACCGCCGATGGCTTGGCTGCCGCCAAACACAGTCCACAACTGGAAGTGTTCCGTAAAAAAGGCATCGAAGTGCTCCTCATGACCGATCGCATCGACGAATGGGCTTTGGGCTATTTGACCGAATTTGAAGGCACACCCTTGCAAAGCGTGACCAAAGGCGCGGTCGATTTAGGCAAACTGCAAGACGACGATGAGAAAAAAGCCGCAGAATCCGCCGCAGAACAACTGAAACCCCTGCTCGATAAACTAGAAGCCACGCTCAAAGACAAAGCCAAAAACGTCCGCATCACCACACGTTTGGTCGACAGCCCAGCGTGCTTGGTCGCCGACGAACACGACCTGTCACCCCAGTTGGCTAAAATGTTCAAGCAAATGGGTCAAGCCATACCCGACAGTAAGCCGATACTCGAAATCAACCCAGAGCACGCTTTGGTCAAACGACTCGAAACCGATGCCGAACATTTTGATGATTTGGCACACGTGATTTTTGATCAAGCCATGCTCGCCGACGGTGATCTGCCCAGCGACCCTGTCGCATATTTGAAGCGAGTGAATGCGATGTTGTTGGGGTGATCGTTGATTGTTGCTGGCTGATCGTTGCGGGTTGATCGTTGCGGGTTGATCGTTGCTGGTTGATCGTTGCTGGTTGATCGTTGCTGGTTGATCGTTGCTGGTTGATCGTTGCTGGTTGATCGTTGCTGGTTGATTCGTATGGGTTGGTGGTGAATGTTGTGATCCCAAAGTGTGACTGGGCATGTCAATATTTGGGTTCACACCAGATGTCACCACCCATTTCCACACCTCAACATGGGAATATTGAGGTGTGAAAACAACAATGCATGCTCATACAGGGATGTGGGGACATGGGGTTTGAGATGGATATGCGGCATGGATGCTCCACCCATGAACTGATTAACGCGCCTCGATTAACTTAACATGTCTCAAAAAAGAAAATCAATGGCTCAAAAAAGCGCGCGCCAAAGCCCAACGTCGCAGCCATCGCCTCAAAGGCTACTTCGCACAAAGACAAGTGCATCATCTCACTCAGAGATGATGCAGCGCACAGCAAACGGCGCTACGCTGCTTGAACATTTGTAAAATGAGGGGACACAGTGTGCCCCTCATCGCAACTGACTGACATCCGCCTCGAAAGGCAAAAACCCGCAACCAAACGCGTGTCGCGCTAAAACCTCCAATCACCTTTTTAACCCCATCTTGTCAGTCTCGTGCTTGGCTTTAAATGTCATTTTTTTAAACTTTATTTTTAAATTTCATTACTAAACTAAATGCACTGCGCAATGGGAGCATGACCGCTTGCCTCAGTGCCTCACCCACCCAAAAAATCCACTTTCCCCAACCCCACCCCACGATGACGCAAGATGTTGTATGCCGTGGTCAGGTGGAAATAGACGTTTGGCAGTACAAAATCATTCATGTAGTCCCAACCGTTGAATTTCAGCTCTCGATCGCCAGGCAGCTTGAGGAGGATGTCTTTGCTGTCTGCACCCTCGAATTGGCTGGCATTGAAGGTGTCGAGGTGGGCAATGAGTGCAGCGATGCGGTCGCGCAATTGGGCAATGGTGGCTTCATTATCTTCAAATTTGGGGATGTCGCTGCCTGTGAGGCGACTTGCTGCGCCTTTGGTGAAGTCGGTGACGATGCGCACCTGCGAAGCAAATGGGAGCATGTTGGGGTAAAGGCGGTCATTGAGAAAAACAGCGTCGGCGATGTTGTGTTCGGTGCAGTGGGTTTGGAGTTTCTCAAGGATGGTGTCGAGGGCTTTGATGCGTTTGACGAGCGGGGTGATGAGGTCGTAGAGGTTGTGTTGTGCTTGCATGGCTATTCCTTTGATCTTGTTGGGTTGGGTTGGGTTGGGTTGGGTTGGGTTGGGTTGGGTTGGGTTGGGTTGGGTTGGGTTGGGTTGGGTTGTCCGTTATTTTTAGTGCTTTTTGATGTTTGTTTGTGTCTTCTTTTTTCGGTTGAAAGCCTTTGATCCCTTCAGGGCACAGCGGTTAAGGCGTGCGTGACAACATGGGTCAATGCGTGACAGTTGATGACATTTAGGGTCAAAGTCAGTTTGGCGAGATCGCGCCGATATAAGGTAAATGACGGTAGTGTTCTGCGTAGTCAATGCCGTAACCAACAATGAACACATCGGGGATTTCAAAACCTGTGTAGTCGATGCTGAGGTGCGTTTGCCGCCGCTCGGGCTTATCCAGTAGCGTGCATATTTTAAGGGATTTGGGATGGCGCGATTGCAGGTTTTCGGAAAGGTATTTGAGGGTGAGGCCTGAGTCGATGATGTCTTCGACGATGAGGATGTGACGGTTTTCGATGTCGGTGTCGAGGTCTTTGTTGATTTTGACCACACCTGAGCTTTGGGTGCTGTGGCCGTAACTCGATACGGCCATGAAGTCGATTTGAATCGGTACATCAATTTTTCGGATGAGGTCGGCCATGAAGACGCTGGCACCTTTCAGAATGCAGATCACGAGCAGTTCTTGGCCGTGATAATCGCGACTGATTTGCGCGCCAAGACGTTCGACTGTGTTTGCCAGTGTGCGCTCATCAAATAGGATGTGTGTGATGTGGTGTGTCATGGTGACTCCTTGATCTTAATCCTTAAACTTAATCCTTAAACTTAATCCTTAAACTTAATCCTTAAACTTAATCCTTAAACTTAATCCTTAAACTTAATCCTGAACTTAATTTTATCGTATATTTCAGACATCACCCATATTTCACGGTCATTTTTAAAAGAATTGATTTAAAAATCGCCCCCTGCTGTTCCATCAAAAAATCATTGCGGCACGCTTCCCCACTCAGAATGGACGTGTTGAGCACTCAAAGCACATCAGCAGGTACAAAAAAAGCGTGAATTTCTATTGAATTCACGCTTTTTTACCAATGCACATTGTGTATTTAGCGATTTTCATACCAGTTTTTGCTTCGATTGACCCACCGAACAACCAGCAACATCGCGGGCACTTCAACCAACACACCCACCACCGTTGCCAATGCTGCGCCCGATTGAAAACCAAACAAACTGATGGCGGCAGCAACCGCGAGCTCAAAGAAGTTGCTCGCACCAATCAAGGCCGATGGGCAAGCGACACTGTGCTGTTCACCCGCCCAGCGGTTGAGCACATAAGCCAAACCTGAATTAAAAAACACTTGTATCAGAATCGGCACCGCCAGCATGGCAATGATGAGCGGCGACTGGACAATCGCTTCACCTTGGAATGCGAACAACAAAACCAGCGTCAGCAACAACGCGACAATTGAGTAGCTGCCAATGCGATTCATGGTGTTGTCGAAAGCCGCTTGTCCCTTCTTGAGCAGGCTTTTGCGGAGCAGTTGCGCCAAAATCACAGGAATGACAATATACAATGCGACCGACAAGAGCAATGTGTTCCAAGGCACGGTGATGGCGGACAGACCAAGTAACAAGGCAACAATCGGCGCAAAGGCGACAATCATGATGGCATCGTTCAACGCGACTTGAGACAGCGTGAACAATGGGTCGCCGTGGGTCAATCGACTCCACACAAACACCATGGCGGTGCACGGTGCAGCGGCCAGTAAAATCAGACCCGCGACGTAGCTGTCAAGCTGTTCAGCGGGTAAATAAGGGGCGAACACATGACGCACAAACAGCCAAGCCAAAAATGCCATAGAAAAGGGTTTGACCAGCCAGTTGATGACCAATGTCACGCTGATGCCGCGCCAATGCGATTTCACTTGATGCAATGAGCTGAAATCAATTTTCATGAGCATGGGAATGATCATGACCCAAATCAGCAGGCCGACTGGGATGTTCACTTGCGCGATTTCAATGTGGCTTAGGCTTTGAAAAACGGTGGGAAAAAATTGACCCAGTGCAATGCCGACAACAATGCACAAGGCGACCCACAGGGACAGGTAACGTTCAAATAAGTTCATGGTGTGTGTTTCAAAGAGACAACGTTGAATGGGATCATTCATCCGAATGCCTCATTTCGAATGATTTATTTTGGAGGGCTCGTTTCGATGATCGCTTGGTGATCACTCGGTAATTATTTCGTGATTATTTGGCGATCATTTGGCGATCATTTCACCAATACCGCTGCCAATTGCGCCACACGTGCGACTTTTGGCATGGCATGCCATGCTTTGTTCAATGCAATGCCATCACTGGCCTCATCCGTCAACGATTCGAGCAGATCAAGCAACATGAGCATCCGATAAGCCAGCGCTTGTCGTGTGACTTCAAATGCCGCACGTTTGGCCTCTTCACCACCCATGGCATTAGAGGGATCGGGATAACCCCAATGCACTTTAATCTGCTGCGCATTGCCAATGAACAATGGACACGTTTCACCTGCTGCCGAGTCACACACGGTGATGACGATGTCAATCTCAGGTGCGCCAATTTCCGTAAAGACATCCCAACTTTTACTTTTTAAATAGGCGGTATCTACGCCTGCGGCATTCAGCACCGCGAGGGCGTGCGGATTTGTTTTGCCCGAAGGCGCACTGCCCGCGCTATGGGCTTTCACTGCGATGCCATACTCCGTGGCCCAATGGTTGAGCATGGCTTCGGCCAACGCACTGCGGGCGGAGTTGTGGGTACAGAGGATGAGTACATTGAGCATAAAACTTCCAAACGGTCTAAATTGATCGAAGCGATCTGAACAATAGAGGGTGTCAAGTCAAACACAATTAAACAAAGCCAAACAGACGTTTTGCGTTTGACTGAATTCCTACTAAAAGCACGTGGTGGATAGCGGGTCGAACAGCTCAATCAATCTTCCTGATGCTGAAATCAATTTTTAGAGCTTCCCAACAGCAGTTAAAAAAAAGCAATTAACAACATCCACTACCCGCTTTAGGCACGCAGCATGATGACAGTGATTTTTCCGCTGCGGGTGCAGCTGCCAACGGCGCACAACATGCGTCTTTGGTCTCACTCACCTCTTTACCAAACACGGGGATCGTGTCGAGCGTATGGAATGTTTCCCACGCCAATCCCGACGGATCCGTGACCCAATATTTATCCGATTGTGCATAGCAACACGCGGCTTCAGTTTCCTCCAACACTGTTGCATTCAGTGTTTTCAGGCGCGTGTGCATATCAGCCAATTCTTCCGCATGCTCCACTTGAATGCCAATGTGGTTCAAACCAACCGCGGCACCACGTTGCGAAATCGCAAAATTCATGCGTGGGTCATCCAACATCCATTTGGCATAATCACCTTTGAGCACGCTCGGTTCAGCGGCGAACAACGTTGAATAAAACTGAATGCTTTGGTTCAAGTCATCCACTGCAACATGCATGTGTAAGCGTTTCATGGTGTTTCTCCTGAGTTATTCACGTTATTCGGCGTGCAGCACACTTCATTTGTGGGGGCGCACGGATGACCACCACAACAGTTTTCGGTTAAATAACGAATCACTGCATTCATCGTGTCAAAATTCGCGGCATATATGACAAAACGCCCCTCTTGGTGCGCACTCACCATGTCGGCGTGCAACAGTTCTTTCAAATGAAAGGACAACGACGATGGTGCAATGTTTGTCATTTCAGCTATTTTGCCCGCTGGCAGCCCCTCTGGTCCCGCCTGTACCAAGAGTTTAAAAATGCTCAAGCGCGATTCTTGCGCCAAGGCCGAGAGGGCTGAAGTGATGTTTTTTGTTTCCATATTTCAATAATAATTGAAATATGGAAACAAATCAAGGTATTTTCATACAATCCACCCCATCACCACGCTCTGCAGCATGTGATTGGGCAATCCAATACATTGAAAAAGTAAAAAAGCTTTTGAGTTGACCGCTTCCAATAAATTTCAACGCACCCACTCATTCAAACACCTCACGCCTCATTCCCGCATGGGGTGAGCAAGAATCCAGCGAGGAACGAAGACACCTTAACTCATTCATTTATAAAGCTAAAACAAACCTTTGCGTTTGACTGTATTTCTGTCTCCCATGCGGGCATGGCAGCACGAGCCACTAAAAAGCCTGCCCTGTTTTGAAGCCAATGTTCAGAAGCCCCCTTAATAACAACTCAACCGTTTTTTCACACAATGTGAAGCACAAACGCAATTAAATTTATCGTTTATAATGCCAATTAATCGAAAACACCACAGCTTTATTTTTCAAACCACCACCGAGGAACGACATGGAACACACTTTACCCGCCCTGCCATATGCAATGGACGCACTCGCACCGACAATCTCTCAAGAAACTTTAGAATTCCACTATGGCAAACACCATAAAGCATACGTTGACAACTTGAACAACCTCATCAAAGGTGGTGAATTCGAGAACTCAACTTTAGAAGAAATCATTAAAAAATCTTCAGGTGGCATCTTCAATAACTCAGCTCAAGTGTGGAACCACACATTCTACTGGAACAGCTTGTCACCCAATGGCGGCGGCGCACCAACAGGCGCGTTGGCTGATGCGATCAATGCGAAATGGGGTTCTTTTGACAACTTCAAAGCAGAATTCTCTAAAACAGCAGTGACAACCTTCGGTTCTGGCTGGGCATGGTTGGTGAAAACACCTGCAGGCGAACTCGAACTCGTTTCAACTTCAAACGCAGCCACACCTTTGACCACAGACAACAAAGCCTTGTTGACGTGCGACGTATGGGAACACGCTTACTACATCGACTACCGCAATACGCGTCCAAAATACGTTGAATCATTTTGGAATCTGGTGAACTGGGATTTCGTTGCAGCCAACTTCGCAGCTTAACAACCTGTTTTACCTAGATTTAGCCTCAAAAAAAACACCGCACTGATTTCAGTTGCGGTGTTTTTTCATCATGAAAACCGTATATATTCTGTCATGCCATGCCTGACACGCCCCCCCTCCTCTGCTGGAGATTGCAAATCAAACCTGTAACGACACATCGGATGGTTTAAGGTTAACAATATGGTTGTATTATTTTTCTGTCAACTCAGCGGCGATTTTTTCATACGCATCACGCAGCTGTTTCATGGACTCAATCGCTTGCTCATAATGCGCATTCGGCACTGCCATCATTTTTGCAAACTCCTCATCCGAAGCCAGAGGGAACATCAATCGGTATAGGTTTTGGCGCACCAGCCAACCAGCATGGGCAAACTCTGCAGCGCGATGGGCTTGTTCATACAAGGACTTTGCCATTTCGACTTGCATACGGGTGATCATGTCATTCTCCCTCTAAGATGGCCACACCAGCATGGGCACACATCACAAACCTGCATGGTGATTGGCATGAAATAAAGATGAAATAAAAAATAAAGCGCCAGCGGTCATTCATCCAATAAACATTTGACACACTTGATCTAGTCACGTTGGATGATTTAATTATAGCCCTCTCGCATCCAATGTGAAAGCCCAATGAAAAAAGCCCTAGGGATTGAGATGCACCTTACAAACCCATCATATTTTTTAAATCAACCCCATCGCCAAGGCGGCCGCCATGTATTGCCCCAATGCGTATGCCTCTGCCACATCAACATTTTTCACTTCACCTCGCACAATCAAAACATCATGCGCCAGTGCCATGCCATAACCAACCATGATGCGCCCCACCGCCGCTTGTGCACCACGTCCATCGTTGCCACAACTCACAATCAAACCATAAGAACGACCAGCGGTGTCTTCGCGCACGACATCATAAGTGCGGTCAAACATGGCTTTCAACTCGCCCGACATATAACCAAAATTTTCAGGCGTGGCCAATAACAACGCATCCGCACGGCGTACAACATCGGCCTCAACTTCACGTGCATGGCATAATTTAACTTGAATATGCGTGCCATCATCATCGACTGAAGGATGAGGTGCATTTGATGACGCCATCAACTCCGCACAGCTGGCACACGCCCCATCGTACGCAGCTTGTATCAATGATTGCGTTCGCCCAGACTGGCTGTGATAAACCATCAATAAGGTTTTCATCGGGCGTCATCCGTGCACATAAGGTATGAAATCAACAAGGTCAATAAGGTCAATGGCTTGAATGGATTCAAAATCCCTCCAGCACGATTTTCCCACGGCTGCCACCACTTTCAAGCAAAGCATGCGCACGCTTTAAATTCTCAGCATTGATCAGGCCAAACCGCTCCGCCACTGTACTGGTGATTCGCCCTGCATCGACCATGTCCGCCAGTTCATTCAACAGCTCATGCTGAGCAATCATGTCATCGGTTTTAAACATCGATCGGGTAAACATTGACTCCCAATTTAAACTGATGCTTTTGCGTTTAAGCAAACGCACATCGATGTATTCAGGATCATCAATCAAAGCAAAATGCCCTTGGGGAGCGAGCAATTGAGCCAACTGCTCAAAATACAAATGGGTATGCGTCAGACTGGCCACATAATCCACCGATTCAATGCCAACAGCGGCCAACTGCGGCGCCAAAGGCTCATGGTGATTGATGACGTGATGCACACCAAGCTGCTTCAGCCAATCATGGGTATCGGTACGAGATGCCGTACCAATGATGGTGAATGGGGTCAACTCACGCAACAGCTGAACCATGATTGAACCCACGCCACCCGCCGCACCAATGATAATGATGTTTTTTTTCACATCGCCATTTTTGGCAATCAACAAACGATCAAATAAAATTTCCCAAGCCGTGATGCCAGTCAAAGGCAACGCTGCAGCTTCGGCAAAACTCAAAGCACTCGGCTTTCGCCCCACGATGCGCTCATCGACCACATGAAATTCACTGTTCGCACCAGCGCGCGTGATGTCACCCGCATACCACACCTCATCACCCACCTTAAACAAACCCACATCCGCCCCGACCGCACGCACCACCCCAGTCGCATCCCAACCCAAAACTTTCCACTGTCCCTCAGCCGCACCGCTTGAGCGACGCACCTTGGTATCGACTGGATTGGCAGAAATGGCCTTGATTTCAACCAAAATATCTCGCCCCATCGGCTCAGGAACAGGCAATTCGACATCCATCAGTGAGCGTTCATCGGTGATGGGCAACGAAGTTTGATAAGCAACCGCTTTCATGGTGTTCTTCCTTATTCAAATGTGATTAATGCGATGAAATATTCTATCCCGAAATCAAACATTTGGCTGCCACCTGTTTAAATGAAGACAACAGGTGACTTATAGCTGACGGGTTTAATGCCTCAAATCAGTACAGCATTGCTTGCATCCTGTTGACTGCCACCCAAATGAATTGAGCACATCAAAAATTTGATGTGCTCAATTTAAGCTGGGGAAATTCTAAACAACTTACTTTATCAATAACGCCTTCAGTTGCAAATATCGTTAGAAGTCACAATCAATGTCATTTTCATAATTAAATGCTACTGAAACCATCGTTTTTCATATATTTAACAACGATATTTGCTACTGAAACTGTTAAGTACCCTTGCCTTAACTCTTTTTACAACATTATTTGAGATTGGATTATTAAATGAGCACATTAAAAGCATTAAGAATTGAAACTTCAAAAAAATATTACCATAGCCCATCTAAAGAGTCTGAATGTTGGAATGCGGTAAAAGATTATAACGAGGATTTGAAACATCACTTTAATTTATACGCCAAACACATCGCGCTACTCATGGAGCGCAACAACATAATCCCTGATGATGATTTTCCTCTGTTAATCAAATGGGAGTGGGCGAATGGCGTATGTTGCGAGTTTAAAATAGAACGTCATGTTGAGGTTTCATATTCAGCGAAAAAAGTCTCAAACAAGCAAAACAGTAGCGTCTATTGATGTTGAGTAGCAAATATCAATGTTGGGTACTATTTATTGTTGGAATTCACAATCAAACACCCGCTTCATGCGCCTGAACATCAGCGTGGTATGAACTGCGTACCATCGCGCCGACGGCGGCATGGGTGAATCCCATTTCATATGCTTTTTCCTCGAACATCTTAAATGTGTCGGGGTGAACATAACGGCGCACAGGCAGGTGATGACCTGACGGTGCGAGGTATTGACCGATGGTGAGCATGTCGATGTTGTGTGCGCGCATGTCTTTCATCACTTCGAGGATTTCTTCATCTGTTTCACCCAGACCAACCATCAGGCCGCTTTTGGTCACAGCGGTGGGGTACATGTCTTTGAATTCTTTGAGTAACTTGAGCGAGTGCATGTAGTCCGCGCCGGGGCGCGCTTCTTTGTATAAGCGAGGCACGGTTTCAAGGTTATGGTTCATGACATCTGGTAAGCCGTCTTTAAAAATATCGAGGGCTTTTTGGAGGCGACCACGAAAATCTGGGACGAGCACTTCGATTTGTGTGCTGGGTGATTGTGCACGCGTCAAGCTGATGCAATCAACAAAGTGTTGTGCGCCGCCATCGCGTAAATCGTCGCGGTCAACGCTGGTGATGACGACGTATTTGAGCTTCAATGCCGCAATGGTGCGGGCGAGGTTAGCAGGTTCTTTGGTGTCCAATGGGTCTGGGCGGCCGTGACCAACGTCACAAAATGGGCAGCGGCGGGTGCATTTGTCGCCCATGATCATGAAGGTGGCTGTGCCCTTGCCAAAGCATTCGCCGATGTTCGGGCAGCTGGCTTCTTCACACACGGTGACGAGTTCATTTTCACGCAGGATTTTTTTGATTTCATTGAATCGACTGTTGCCTGATGCCGCTTTGACGCGAATCCATTCGGGCTTTTTCAGTACTTCGGTGTGGACAACTTTCACAGGGATGCGTGATACTTTATCAAAGGCTTTTTGTTTTTTACTCGCATCGTAATCTGCGGGTGTTGTGATCGTTTCACTCATCTCTGGCTCCAAATAGTCAATCCATCTGCGTGAATTGCTTTAAGTGTTAAATTTATTTCAAATATTAAATACATTGTGCGCTGGGTCTGCTCAGACTCGGCTGTTTGGGTACATTCATTGCAAAAATTGGTTGAGCCAAACGGCCGTTTTCTTGCAGTTGCAATTCATGCCAAGCTTTCATCCGCCTGCCATTGGGCGATTAAATGTTGCGCCAACAGCTCCGCAACTTCGGCCCATTCGGCTTGCACACCAAAAGTTTTCATGTCGACGGTTTCTAAACCCACATAACCGCATGGGTTGATGTGTAGGAACGGTGCCAAATCCATGTCCACATTAAAGCTGAGGCCGTGGTACGTACAGCTGCGTTTGATCTTTAAACCCAATGCCGCAATTTTAGCACCTTCATGAATCCCCTGCCCGACATAAATCCCTGGTGCGCCGTCCTTACGCACACCTTGAATGCCATAATGTGCGAGTGTCAAAATGATGGCCCCTTCGATTCGGCGCACCCATTCACGAATCATCATGCTGCGCCGTTTAAGGTCAAGCATCATGTAGACCACCACTTGGCCTGGGCCGTGGTAAGTGATTTGACCACCCCGCTCCGTTTTGACCAATGGGATCTGTGTGGCGTGCAGAAGGTGCGCTTCCAAACCCGCCTGCCCCAGTGTAAAGACAGGTGGATGTTCGACCAACCACAGTTCATCTGGGGTTTCTGCATCACGCGTGGCGGTGAAATTTTTCATCGCCGTTTCTGTCGGTAGGTAGTCGACAAGACCGAGGCGTTTGATGTGCGGTGTATTCATTGTTTACAGCACATAGCTGACCATCGCATGCGATGTTAAAGCGCGGTACACGTCGTCTAGTTGTTCTTGACTGGTGGCGTTGATGGTGCAAGTCAAACCCAAGTATTTGCCACTGGATGAAGGGCGCATTTCCATCGTCGCGGGGTCAAAATCAGGCGCAAATTGTTGCACCACTTCGGCAATCGTTTGAGCAAAGTCATCGACTCGCTTGCCCATGATTTTGAGTGGAAATTCACAAGGGAACTCGATTAAATTTAAACGTTCTGGCAGATCGTTTGGGGGTGTTGCTGTACTCATGCTTCATCTTTCTGATTTTTTTTATGGGCGCGTGGATGCGCCGCATCATAAATTTTGGCTAAATGTTGAAAATCTAAACCGGTGTACACTTGCGTCGCGGCCAAACTGGTGTGGCCGAGCATTTCTTGCACCGCACGCAAATTTCCTGACGATTGCAGCACATGAGAGGCAAAAGAATGGCGCAGCATGTGCGGATGCACATGCACAGGCAAACCCAAATGACGTGCGTGTTGAGCCAAACGCAATTGAACCGAACGCACGCCCAATCGTGTGCCATAACGCCCAATGAACAACGCGTTGCTTTTGCTTGCAGCGGCGGACGCATTGCGTGCGGCCAACCATGTGTGCACAGCAATCAACGCCGATTGCCCAACGGGGACAATGCGTGGTTTATTGCCTTTGCCCAAAACATGCACATCACCTTCAGTCAGATCCACCCAACCATTGCCATCATTCAACGCCCCTGCTGGTGGCACCACATCCAAGCCGACCAATTCCGACACGCGCAAACCGCTTGAATACAACAATTCGATGAGGGCATAATCGCGCAACAGCAGCAGCGTCTGAGCAGCCGATTGATCGGCTTCAACCGCCTCACGGTTACCCACAAGGTTCACCACATCATCGACCGACAAAGCTTTGGGTAAGCCTTTGGCGGCTTTGGGCGCGCGGATGGTTTTAACAGGGTTGCTCTGCACATGGCCATTGTGAACCAGCCAAGTGAACCAAGAACGCCAACTGGACACATAACGTGCAATGCTTTTTGCGCCTTGTCCAGCACCATGCAGCTGCATGACCATCTGCCTCACTTGAACAACGGTGATGGATTCAGGGACAAGGACATTCAAGTGTTGGCAACATTGTAGCAAAAGCTGCAAATCGCGGGCATAACTGCTGCACGTCGCTTCTGACAAGCGTTTGTGCATCGCAATCCATTCCAAATACGCTTGCATCAACGGACTCAGTTCAAGAGCCACCCCGGCAACAATGGGTACTCGGCGTTTAGATGACACGCTCACACGATCCTCGCTTCATGCTCATTTGATGCTCAAATGCACAGGAGAACGCACGCGAGACAAGGCCGCCCCGGCCATTTCACCAATGCTTTGTAAAAAATGTGTGGCCATGTCAGGTGTGAATCGATGCACATCTTCCGCCCCCATCAGCAGCACACCCACGCACACATGCTCATTCATGCGCTTGCCCCACAAAGGCACAATCGATAACGAAGCAATGTGGCCACTGACCGTTTGCTTGGCCAATTGGGCTTCAATTTCAAAACCCTTGCAAGGCCCGCAATACGGCGCACGCAAGCTGTTGGCAAAAATCACCACATTGTCCGACCACTCATTGCCCACAGGATAAAACAACGACTTGGCATCGTCGCTCCACACCATGATGCGAATCGCATCCAGTGCAAATGCACGGCGCACATCGGCCTCGACCTGTGCGGGTAAAGCCGATGCATCGGTTTGCTCCAACCAACGAATCACCAAAGCCAGCAATTTATCGTAACTCCGTTGGTTGTTGGTGGCTTGCGCCAGTAATTTTTCCAACCGCGCTTTGTGCTGATCGGCCTTTTCACGCAACACATTGGTTTGCCAATGCGCCATCGAAATCACATTACCGCCCGTCGTGCTCGCCAGCTGAACATTGGCCAACACTTCAGCGTGCTCTTTGAAGAAATGAGGATTGTTTTCTAAATACGCCAACACCTCCGACGCATTGATGACCTGCGCATCACTCAGCGCTTCGTCTGCTTCTACCGCATTGGCCTGCTGGATGATGTCGTTCTCAATTGCAAAATTGAACTCATCGTTTGACATGTATAACCTCTATTTTTTAAATGGTAATTTGCCCATCAAACACCGTGACTGCTGGACCGCTCATCAGCACAGGCTCGCCTGTGCCCGCCCATGCAATCGACAACTCACCACCTCGCGCACTCACGCGCACAGGCGATGTGAGCACACCGCGACGAATGCCTGCGACCACAGCAGCACATGCGCCCGTACCACACGCCAAAGTCTCACCCGCACCGCGCTCAAAAATCCGCACTTTAATGTGGTGTGGGTTCATGACCTGCATGAAGCCCACATTGACCCGACGTGGAAACATGGGGTGCACCTCCAGTTCCGCTCCTTCGGTCAACACGGGCGCGGCATCCACATCCGTCACAATTTGCACGGCATGGGGATTGCCCATTGAAACCAAGGAGATGTCACGGCGCTCACCATGGGTCAATTGAACCTCATACAGGGTGTCCTCCGCCTGCGCGCGTGTTGGCAATCCATCCACCACAGCAGGTAAATCAGCCGCCACAAAGCCCGGTGCACCCATGTTCACCGTCACAGAGCCGTCGTCATTCAATTTCAACACCATCGTGCCCGTGGCGATTTGCACCGCCACTTCGCGAGTGTTGGCCAAATGTTGGGTTAAACCTTGGTCATACACGTATTTGACAAAACAACGCGCCCCATTGCCGCAATTTTCCACCAATGAACCATCGTTGTTGTAGATGGTGTATTTAAAATCCATGCCTGCAATGGTTGGCTTTTCAACCAATAAAATTTGATCCGCACCAATGCCAAACTGGCGATTGCCCAACGCACGCCAGTCGTCAGCGGTCAGCGCCGACAAATCCTGCTCAATGGCATTAAAAACAATGAAATCATTGCCCGCGCCATGCATTTTTGTGAATTTAAGTTCCATGAGATGCCATTGTTTTTTTGTAAAAATCAGCCTCGCCTTCAGGGCGGGTTTTGAATCGTTTATGCAACCAGAGGTACTGCGCAGGTTCTTCGAGAATGCGCGCCTCAATGAATGCGTTCATTTCTCGCACCGCCGCCGCCTCATCCTCACCAGGATAACCATCCCATGCAGGGTAAAATTGTACCCTATAGCGCGTTTGTCCACGCGCCAAAGCCTCAGTATCGATGCGGGTGACGCATGGCACAATCAGTGCGTTGGTCAGCTTGGCCAGCTTAGGCAATGCGGTCAAAGTCGCCGCCGTCTGTCCAAAAAAAGTCGAAAACATCGCATCATTGATGCCAAAATCCATGTCGGGCAAGTAATACAACGGAATGTTTTTACGCAACAACTTCACCAACCCGCGCACACCATCGTGCCGTGAAAACAAATGCCCTTGCCCAGAGCGCATGCGCCCTTCAAGCATCAACGCATCAAACACGGGATTGCGCTGCTTTTGATACATGGTCGCCATTTCCACATCCATGTTGATGCGCAAACCACCCACGTCTAAACCAATAAAATGAGGGGCAAGAAAAATGATTGGACGATGTTGTGCTTTCGCATCCAGCCAATGCTGCTCATCAACATACACTGTATGATCGTAAATTTTTTGCTTGTCACCAAACCAAAACACGCTGCGATCAAACAAACCGTGGCTGAAATAACGCAAATGTGTGCGCACCGTTTGATCAATCTGCGCATCGCTCCATTCAGAGAAACATTTACGTAAGTTCACCGTCGCCACATGCACACGCTTTTGAGCCAAAGGGTATGCCGCTTTTGCCACCCATTCAGATAAACGAAAACGCACACCTTGCGGCCAACGCCCCATTTTACGCAGCAATGCTGCACCCATTTCAGACATCATTGCGAAGCTCCTGCGGCGGGTGTCGACTCGGCGGCAACAGGCACACGTTTATAGCGGTTATAAGCCCACAGATACTGCTCAGGTGTTTGGCGAATCACATCCTCCATGAGTGCATTGATGCGCGACGCATCGTCCACCGCATCACCCGACGCTGTAAAATCAACCACATTGAATTCAATTTCAAATCGATGGGGGGCATCCACCCGTCGCGCAAACATGGTCACTAAAATCGCATTGGTCTGCCGCAACAGTTTTGCGGGCAAAGTCATGTTCAACGCAGGTTGGCCAAACACGGGAATGATCACACCTTCTGCCGCCTCATTGGGCACTTGATCGGGCAACAGCCCCACCAACTCACTTTTTTTCAAGGCACGCAACATCGTCCGAATACCCTTGACATCGGCACTCGCCATGTTCACATTGAATTTTTGTCGTCCCGCCAACATCGCCTCACCGACCATCGCTTGTTTCGGCGGGCGATACATCGCAGTAAACGGCTCACGCTGACCAATCCACAACGACAGCAACTCAAATGCGCCCACATGCGGCGTCAACATCAGCACCCCACGTCCTTGCGCTTTCGCTTGCATCACCGCATCCCAGCCCACCACTTTCACTTGAGGCAACAGCGCATCCACACGCGGTGTCCAAATGTAAGCCAGCTCAATCACACTGCGCCCCATATGCTCGGCCGCCGAACGCCAAAACGTGGGCGAATCGTATCCTGCATAACTTGCATTGGTCTGCAGACGCACGCGATACCGCGCATCAAACCGATACGCCAACCGCCCCAGCATCGCACCCAACGCATGTAAAAATGCCAAAGGCAAATAGGATAAAAAGCGCAATAAAACTTTAATCAAAATTTGACATCCAAAGAAAGAACCACAAAAAGTAGGCATTTTTACGTATTTTAAATCGCAAGGCCACAACAGCCTCTGCCTAAGTGCTATAATACCAGCGTTTTACATCATTTTTGCTGGTTTAACGACAACTTACGGGGCAAAAATGGATTTGAGAGCGGACATTTTACTGTGCCCGCACCGTTAAAGCGTCGCTGCTCAAGGTTCCCGCCGCAGAGCGCGCGCTGACCTTTTATGACTTACTTTACGGAGTATCACATGAGCAGCAACAACTATTTTTTCACTTCAGAATCTGTCTCTGAAGGCCACCCAGACAAAGTCGCCGATCAAATTTCTGATGCGATTTTGGACGCCATCCTCGAACAAGACCCCACCGCTCGCGTCGCCGCAGAAACATTGTGCAACACAGGTTTGGTCGTTCTTGCGGGTGAAATCACCACGTCAGCAGTCATCGATTACATCGACATCGCTCGTGACACCATCAAACACATCGGCTACGACAACACCGACTACGGCATCGACTACAAAGGTTGCGCGGTTTTGGTCGCTTACGACAAACAGTCTCCAGACATCGCCATGGGCGTGGATGCAGCACACGATGACAACCTCGACCAAGGCGCAGGCGACCAAGGTTTGATGTTTGGCTACGCGTGCAACGAAACCGATGTGTTGATGCCATTACCGATTCACCTGTCACACCGTTTGGTTGAACGTCAAGCCGATTTACGCCGCGACGGCCGCTTGCCATTCTTGCGCCCTGATGCGAAATCACAAGTCACGATTCGTTACGAAAATGGCGTGCCCGCGGCCGTTGACACCATCGTGTTGTCAACGCAACACCATGCCGACGTGTCACTCGAAACCGTTCGTGAAGGCGTGATCGAAGAAATCATCAAGCCGATCATCCCCGCACATTTAATCAAAGGCGACATCAAATTCCTCGTCAACCCAACAGGTCGCTTCGTCATCGGCGGTCCACAAGGCGATTGCGGCCTCACAGGTCGTAAAATCATTGTCGACACTTACGGCGGTGCAGCCCCTCACGGCGGCGGTGCATTCTCTGGTAAAGACCCTTCAAAAGTCGATCGTTCAGCCGCTTACGCAGGCCGTTACGTGGCGAAAAACATCGTGGCCGCAGGTTTGGCAGATCGTTGCTTGATTCAAATCTCATACGCGATTGGCGTGGCACGTCCCACTTCAATCATGGTCGACACGTTTGGCACAGGTCGCATCACCGATGAAAAAATCACGGCTTTGGTCGCAGAACATTTTGATTTGCGTCCAAAAGGCATCGTGAAAATGTTGAATCTGTTGCGCCCGATCTACGCAAAAACAGCCGCTTACGGTCACTTTGGTCGTGAAGAGCCTGAGTTCACTTGGGAAGCCACCGACAAAGCAGCGTTGTTACGTGATGCCGCAGGTCTGTAATTTTTAGATGTGAAAAAGCCAAGCATTTTGCTTGGCTTTTTTTGACTCTAGCGAACACAGAAAAAGTAAAAACCCACCTTTTCCGTGCTTTCTTATGGTCATTTTATTGCTAATACGATGCGCCCTTGCGGGATTAACGCGCAATCACCTTGTCTTTGGAAGACGCCTGTCAGCACGGTCTGACAAATCATTTAAGCTTTTCACTGCAACAACATTGCAAGCAATGCCGACGCTCAGCCTTACTTGATTTGCTTTTTGAGGGTTTTAGAAACCGTCGCATCAAATCCATCACTGCCTTTTTCTTTTTCAGCCAAATAGGCATCACGTTTTTTAGCCAGCTCGGTAATTTTGGCATTTGTTTCTTTTCGCTGGGCGATTTTTTGTTGGACAAATGCATCACGTTCTTCTAGGCTCATTTTTTGCATTTCTGACGGCAGCTCTTCAGGTTTAATCACCGCCAATGAGATTTCTTTGTTTTCAATCGCTTGTATCACATCTTGTTTATTATAGGCTTTTGAGTTAATCGATTTATTAATCGCTCGATCGGCTTTTGCCACAATGGGTGCGGCTGCAATCGATGAAAAGCTGAGTGACGCATCCGCCGCTGCTGCCGCTCGTACCTCAGAGCGTCCAAAATAAACAGCGCCCCGACCCACCTCATCGCCCAGTTTTGCTAACTCGTCATCATAGGGTGTTGCCACAACCTGTACGCCACCATTTTGGGCAATCGCAAAATACTCGCCGCCACCATATTGGGCAATCTCACGCCACACGCGTGCAGTAGATGCATCGTTACCCGCTTGTATCGCATTGACTCGAATGCCCCTACGATAGGCTGTGCGTGCGGTGTCTTGGGCTGACATGCTGTTTCGATAGTCGTCATGGGGTGGCGCATCGCCGACTAAGAATAGAATTTGTGACAACCCATCTTGATGATGCCCCTCCTGCGTCCAACCCGCTTTGTTCAAGCCATCTTGCAATGCGCTGCGCACATCCTCTTGGGTGTCTCCACCACCGACTGCTTGATAAGCAATCAACTGACTGTACACTTGATCCAAATCGGCGGAAAGCGGCGTCACTTGAGTCACATAACTATCGCCTTTGTCACGATAAGCGACCAAGCCCACTTTTACTTGCACATCACCCGATGATTTTTGGTTCTGCATGACATCATTGACAATGCGCCAAATTTTGGTTTTCGCCCCCTCCAATAAACCACCCATTGAGCCTGTCGTATCAAGGACAAACACCATTTCAATGGTTTTAGGTCGCGGCTGCATTATGGCCATTTTAGCGTTGACAGAATCATGCTCCACTTGTGCACATGCAGGCATGGTGAAGCCCAAACCACTGACCATGCTTAAGGTCATCAGTGTTGTTGATAATTTGATCATCTTTTTTCCTTTATTGATATTCGATTTGAATGGTTCAGCACCCATTTGGTTGACCTGACAGAAAAATAATCAATCGTTCCTGTAAATGATAAAATCACCACACACACAACCCAATGGATTTTCTATGCAATCGCTCTGGATGCTCGCCGCATCACTTTTCTTCGCCATTATGGGCATGTTCATTAAATTGTCATCCAGTTACCACAACTTAGGTGAAATCGTCCTGTTTCGCGGCCTGCCCAGCGTGATTTTCATCCTTGGCTACGCCCTGCGCAAGCAACTGCCCTTGTTCGGACACAATCTAAAAACACACGCCCGCCGCAACATGGTCGGCATCACCTCGATGTGGATGGGGTTTTATGGCACCACCCACCTGCCGCTCGGCACAGCGACCACTTTGAACTACACGTCACCGTTGTTCATCGCCATTTTTTTGCTGTATCAAAGCTATTTTCCGGGCATCTTGCGCACGCAATGGTTGCGCTTCGGCGCCATCATCTTGGGCTTCATTGGCGTGTTGTGTATTTTCAATCCCTTTGTCGAAACGGGCTTAAACCACACGGCCTTGCTCATCGCACTGCTGGGTGGCATGATGGGCGCACTGGCCTACATGACCGTGCGCAGCTTGGGTCGCATGGGTGAACCCGAATGGCGCACGGTGATGCTGTTTTCATGCAGCGTGGTGCTCTCGGGTCTACTCGGCATCGCCCTCCTTGGCCTCTCGCACTACAGCTTGCGTTCAACCTTGTACCTCATCGGCATCGGACTGGCAGGCATGGGTGGACAACTGTGCATGACGCGCGCCTTCAGCCGAGGTTCAGCGACCTTGACCGCCACACTGCAATACACCACCATCATATTCTCAGCCACCTTTGGCTACTTGATTTGGGGTGAAACCATTGATTTAATGGGGTTTATTGGCATCGCATTGGTCATTGCCTCAGGCCTCGCCGCCACGTTGTACGCCCGTAAAAACAGTTAAAAATTGAAACAAGCAAACAAAAGGCCACCATGTACACCACCCTCATCACCGCCAACGAACTGAATGCACTCATCAACGCATCAAAAGACCTCCTCATTCTCGACGCCCGCCATGATTTAATGAATACCGAAGCAGGCGCAACAGCATACGCCCACGCGCACATCGCTAATGCACACTTCATGCACATGGACACAGATTTATCTGGCGAAAAAACAGGCACAAACGGTCGTCACCCCTTGCCCGACATGGCCGTTTTTTCTGACAAATTGCGTACGATTGGCCTCAACAATGACACTCAAGTCGTGGTTTACGATGAACACAACGGCATGATGGCCGCCCGCGCATGGTGGCTGCTGCGCCACCTTGGACATAAAAACTGTGCGGTGCTCAACGGTGGCCTCACAGCATGGCGCACAGCGAACCTGCCACTGACCGCAGATGCAAGCATTATCGCAAACACTGTTACCGCGCAAGGCCATTTCATCGCGCACAACTCACTCAATCGCACCGTCACCGCCGATGACCTCATGGCGCACCTCAACGACGCCACCTACCGCATCATCGACGCACGCGCCCCTGAACGCTACTCAGGCGCAGTCGAACCGATTGACCCCATCGGCGGACACATTCCGCACGCGGTCAATCATTTTTTCATGCGTAATTTGAATGAAGATTTCACCTTTAAATCAGCAGATGCGCTGCGAAGTGAATGGTTGGTTACTTTTGGGGAACAATCCATCGCGCACATCGTCAACCAATGCGGCTCAGGCGTGACCGCTTGTCATAATATTTTAGCGCAGCATATCGCAGGGCTAGACGGCGCAGCTTTGTATGCGGGGTCTTGGAGTGAATGGTGCAGTGATGCGGGGCGACCTGTGGAAAAATCAGCCGTGGTTTGATGTTTGGAAGTTTAATATTTTTGGATTCAGGGAGGTGAATACAACACCCCCTCGCACCCCATTAAGAAGCCAACAGATGTAAAATTTCATTCAAAAACATTCACCAAATCATTTACCCCATTTAACCAGCCATTGATCAGAGAGAACAACATGACTTTCAACATCACACGCCGCCAAACTTTAAGCATACTGGGCGCAAGCTTACTCACCGCCTGTACACGCGACGGCATGCCGCCACCCAACGATACCCAATCAAGCCCACTGCCCGACAACAGCCACACCAATCCACAATGTTACGCCCGAGCGCAACAAACCGAAGGGCCCTATTTTGTCGATGAACAACTCAATCGCACAGACATTCGCAACGACCCTGCGACTGGAAAAATCAGTGCTGGCGTGCCATTGACATTAAACTTTACCATCTCCAACATCAACGACATGAATTGCAACGCCATTACAGATGCAATCATTGACATTTGGCACTGCGACGCAACAGGCGTGTATTCGGATGTCAAAGACAATAATGGTTTATTCAACACCAAAGGCGTAAAATTTCTACGCGGACTACAAAAAACCGATGCCAACGGACATGCACAATTCACAACAATCTATCCCGGTTGGTATCAAGGTCGCGCAGTGCACATTCACTTTAAAATTCGCTGGACTGATGCAAACAATAAAACCCACAGCTTCACATCACAACTGTATTTTAACGATGCTTTATCCGACACCATTTTCAAAAACGCCCCTTACAACACCAGCCGCCAACGTGACACCCGCAATGCACAAGATTTTATTTTTCAACGCGGTGGACAAGATTTATTGTTGAACTTGACTCAAGAGGGCGCAGGATACACCGCGAATTTCTCGATTGGTTTGAGTGTGTAGAAGTCAGAGCTGGTAAGTTTGGCACAAGAAAATTCGGCTTAAAATCTTGTGGCTACGCTATTTAAATAAAGGAACTATTAGGCAACTCGTTTGAATAGCGAGTTAAAACTTAATATCATGCGAAATTATCTCTTTTGTATTACGTAGGCGATTTTGCATTTCCTCCGCAAACCTAATAAAAACATTCCAAAAAAGTTTATTTTTGTTTATGTTTGTCCAAAAATTAGAGCTTTCTAAACATTTCGTAGCATAATAACCATACATATAATAGGCTAAATCAGGCTTAATTAAACCCGTATTTCGCAACACCGCCACCTCCTCAAAAAAAGTTAAATATGCGCGCTTTTCTTCGATGGGTATCTCTTTAAGCTTCTCCTCATCTTTTTCCAAAAGCGTTCGTATTTCATTAAACGATTTATTTGAAAAGTACTCGTTTTGTTTTTTGAGAAACACTTCAGCTCTTTTCTGCGCGCCTTGAAGTGCAAACTCAATAACCCCTTTATATAAACCCCAAATAGCCGCAATAACTCCTAGAATCGCAGCAATATTTTTTATTAACTCCATATCACCTCCGAACTTATCGTTCAAATTCAGTAGTTAAAGTCAAACCGCTGAAATGATAAGTTGAACCGAATCTCTCGATTAAATTGGCTTTTCTTTCTTATTTTCTATAGTTGCATCCGTGGCAGCCTGTGTAATAGAAGGCTCGGATCCAGCGGCAACAAAGACGATTGCTGGAAGTATTGTTACTTGAACCGTTGCACCTTCTGCTTGTGAAATCGCCATCCACTGATCATGAAAATATGCCATATCATTCATGTAAGGGAGCTTTCCGAGGTCTTGCATGACACCATTGGTTTCGTATGGCCCCCAATAACCAAGATTCACGTCAGAAGTTGCGATTCCAACATGTGATATTTCACGAGGCATCTGGGCAATATCAATTTGTGCATTTCCGTTGCTGTCACAAATAAGATTACCATCAGAATCCTTAAGTGCCCCCCACAATCCTCCCACTCTAGGCCGCCCATATACATTAAGCTTGGCAACGGCTTGTTCCTTGGCAGGCTGCCCTTCTATGTCTTTCCCAACTTTTCCTCGATAGACTTCTCGCGCTGCCGCGAGAATAGCACCACGTCCGAATGCAGCTAGCACTTGCTCGTCAGTTCCGCCGCTTGCCGCGACAGCTGCACCTCCTATACTCGCCGCAGCAAGTGTGCGCTTTGCGTTGTCGATTAACATTTCCGACGGCATTCCATCAATGAGCTTTAAGCCTTTCGATGTCGCCCAAGCGATGATCCCTGCTTTCAGAGCCGCCTCTAGACTTTCAGTAGCCTTGTAAGTTACCCATGCTGCATATGCGGCAGCACCACCCGGCCCTCCATAAACGGTAGCGCCTGCTGCAGCAAGGTTATTTAAAAGGCTTGACTCCATAACCGCATCGGCTGCTGCGGCTTCGGTATGCTTCAACGGATCTATCATTGCATACCACACCGCGTCTACTAGTTTTCCCTCAAGTACGCGACGCTCCGCATCAGATAAAGTCTTTCCGATTCCATCGACTTGGTTCTCGACAAAGTGATACGTTGCAGCTGCAAGCTCTACGATGTTTTCGTAAGCTCTCCCAACCTCAGCAACTGTGTCGTTGCTCACCTTTGAAAAAGTAGCCTCAATATCTTTCCCAGCTTTTGCTACATTCGCCTCGACATCTTTCCCAGCTTTTGCTACATTCGCCTCGACATCTTTACCAGCTTTTACCACATTCTGCCCAACGTCATTGGCGGCTTTTTCGGCTGTGGTGGCAACATCTTGGGCGGCATCCTTTACTGCTTCTACAGTATTCTGTATGAACTTTTCGCCCTCTTTTATGACCTCATCGACAATTGGTATACTTATTCCAAAAGGCATTTTGACCCCCTCTCCTAAGGTTGGAGATTGTAAAGCTCACTGACTGCGAACGCAATATTGTACGACCCTAATATTTTATGCGGAGAAACACATTGATAAACTGCTTTCAGATTAAACGCATGTATAACCAACTCAATCCTGCTTTATATGCGAAATGCCTTTAACTTAGATAACACGACAATTTTTCTGAAGATAGACAATGCACACCCTATAAAAACTTTCAGTATCATCATTAATTTTATATTTATTTTCACTATATTTTTTTATCTTTTATAAAATACAACAAAGCAAATAAAAAGTAAAGTTTTATTTTTCACAGGCCATTTTATCTACTTCCGCGCTTCCAATGCTTCCCAACGTTCCAAGCACACCAATAACGCTTCGTCGATTTCACCCAGTCGCTCGGTCAAGGCCACGCCGCGTTTGGGTTCGTTGACAAAAATTTGACCGTCGAGCAAGAGTGCGTTGATGCCGTTTTGCTCATTTTCTAGATTGGCGATGGTGATCGGCAGTTCTTCCAGTTCTTTTTGTTCTTTGAAACTCAATTTGCTTTTCGCGGTGGTTTTGATCGGATCGGCAGGTGCTGCTTTTTCAGGCTCTTCGGCTTTTTTCGGGGCGTGTTTGAGCATGGCGGCATCGACTTCGGCGTAGCCCACAGGTGTGGTCAGGCCGCTTTGACGTTGCCAGTCATAGAAGCCACCCACGTATTCGCGCCATTCGCCCACACGTGGTTCGGCGGCGATGATGCTGGTGACGACATTGTCGAGGAATTGTCGGTCGTGCGAGACAAGGAATACGGTGCCGGGGTATTCTTGCAGCAGCTCTTCGAGGAGTTCGAGTGTTTCGATGTCGAGGTCGTTGGTGGGTTCATCCATGACCAGCACGTTGGCTGGGTTGGCGAATAAACGCGCCAGCAACAGGCGGTTGCGTTCGCCGCCTGAGAGTGATTTCACAGGTGAATGGGCGCGTTGCGGGGCGAAGAGGAAATCGGCGAGGTAGCCCATGACGTGCTTTTTAGCGCCATTGATTTCAACCCATTCACTGCCGGGACTGATGGTGTCGGCCAAGGTTTGTTCTGGGTCAAGCGCGCCACGCATTTGATCAAAGTAGGCGACAGAAATGTTCGTGCCTGTTTTGATGCGTCCTGAATCGGCTTCCAGTTCACCGAGGATGAGTTTGAGCAAGGTGGTTTTGCCCATGCCGTTGCCTGCGAGGAAGCCAACTTTGTCGCCGCGCATGATGTTGGCGGTGAAATCATGGACAATTTTTCGATCGCCAAAGGATTTACAGACATTTTCCATCTCGGCCACGACTTTGCCTGAGCGGTCGCCTTGGGCAACTTCAAGTTTCACATTGCCAACTTGCTCACGACGTGCGGAGGATTGTTGGCGCATTTCGAGCAGGCGGTTGATGCGGGCGACAGATTTGGTGCGGCGGGCTTCGACGCCTTTGCGAATCCAGACTTCTTCTTGCGCCATGACTTTATCAAACTTGGCGTTTTCTATGGCTTCATCGGCGAGCTGCTGGGCTTTCAGGGCTTGATATTCAGTGAAGTTGCCAGGGTAGCTGCGAATCAGGCCACGATCCAGTTCGATGATGCGCGTGGCCACGTTGTCCAAAAATGCGCGGTCGTGGGTGATGAGCAGAACGGCACCTTTGAAACTGCGCAGCAGTTCTTCCAGCCAGCCGATTGCGGTCATGTCCAGATGGTTGGTGGGTTCGTCCAGCAGCAGAATGTCTGGGGCTTGCACCAATGCGCGCGCAATGGCGACGCGCTTTTGCACACCGCCTGAAAGTTTGCCGCACAGGGCGTGTTCATCCAAGCCGAGTTGATCCAAGGTCGCTTGTACGCGCGTGTGCAACGTCCAGCCGTCGTTGTGTTCAAGTTCGGTTTGCACCATTTGCAAACGATCCAGCAGTTCCATTTGGTGATCGCCCTCGGCGTGCGCGAGTTCTTCGATGAGGTTTTCGTATTCAATCAACAGCTGTGCGCCTTCACCCACGCCTTCGGCGACGGCTTGCAGCACGGTCATGTCGGCGGCGAACAAGGGTTCTTGCTCAACGTAAGCGCATTTCAAACCTTGCTGGCGGCTGATCAGCCCATCGTCCAAAGACTGTAAACCCGCAATGATTTTCAATAAAGAGGATTTGCCCGTGCCATTGCGACCAATCAGGCCAACGCGTTCGCCCTCTTCTAAGGCAAAATCGGTGTGGTCAAGTAAAGCGACGTGACCGTAGGCCAGTTGTGCGTCGGAGAGGGTAAAAATTGCCATGTGTTCATCTTGTAAAATAAGTTAATCGGTGTTTTTTATGTTTTGAAACGGTTGATGTGATCGCCGCCATTGAATGGCTTGCCCATCAAAATGGTGAATCAAGGCTTATTTTTCACTCCGTTCCAATTTTGAATGCGCTTTAATGTAAACATCAACGCTGCTGTCTGTGCATTTCAAACAAGCACACCGCCGCCGCTGCCGCGACATTCAAAGACTCCCCGCTGCTCATGGGGATGTAAGCGCGTGCTTCGGCGGCTTCGATCAATGTTTGGGTGATGCCTGTGCCTTCATTGCCAAAAACCCATGCCACAGGGCGATTCAGGTCTAAATCGTATAAATCGTTGGCAACATAAGAGCTGGTGGCGATGGTTTGAATGCCTGCGGTCTGTAAATGCACAAACAAAGCCGTCATGTTCACTTGCTCAAAAATGGACAATGAACAATGCGCGCCAACCGCCGCCCGCAGCACTTTGGGTGCAAATGGGTTGGCGCATGCACTGCTCAAGTACACAGTGCGCACACCCGCCGCTGCCGCACTGCGCAAAATCGAACCCATGTTGCCGGGGTCTTGTACACCATCTAGAATCACTGCATTGCCCGTGTCGGAAAACCCCGTACAAACAGGACGTTCAACTTCAAACAGCAACGACACGCCTTGCTCCAATGTGCTCAAATCACGAAATAACGCATCGGGCAACATGTGCACAGTGATTCGAGCTGCACGCATTTGTGCCAATAAAGGGGTGATTTCAACGTGCATTTGTGCACTTTCAGCGACCCAAACCAATATAGGATTTTGATGTGCCAAAAAAGTTTCACAAGCGTGAATGCCTTCGATGACCATGCGCGCATCGCTGCGCTTCGGGCTGGTCAATAATTTTTTCAGGGCTTTAACCGCTGGATTGTCTTTTGAGGTGATTAACATGTGAATTGTGCTGTTGTTTCTGCTGTTGTTTCTGCTGTTGTTTCTGCTGTTGTTTCTAATTTTGCTTCTAATTTTGCTTCTGATTTTGCTTCTGATTTTGCTTCTGATTTTGCTTCTGATTTTGCTTCTGATTTTGCTTCTGATTTTGCTTCTGATTTTGTTTCGGTTTTCGATTCTAAAATCTTACGCACGGGCGCATAGGTGCGGCGGTGTTCTGGGCACACACCATGCGCACGCAAAGCCGCGAGGTGAACGGCAGTTGGATAACCTTTGTGCTGAGCAAAACCATACTGCGGATACAGCGCATCCAAGCGATCACAATCGGCATCGCGCGCCACCTTGGCAAGGATAGAAGCCGCAGAAATGGCGGGTTCAATCGCATCACCGCCAATCAAAGCGCGTCCAGCATAACCTTTTTGCACCAACAATTTAGGGAAATGATTGCCATCCACCCACACCCAATCGGCGTGCTCAGACAAACCTTCAACCGCGCGGGTCATTGCCAATAGGCTGGCTTGCAAAATATTGAGCTCATCGATTTCTTCAACGCTCGCGCTGGCGATGCACCACGCACGGGCTTTGGTTTTGATCTCGGCACTCAAACGCTCACGGGTTTTGGCTGAGAGTTTTTTTGAATCATTCAAGCCTTCAATCGGCTCACCCAACATCACGGCTGCAGCATACACTGCACCTGCCAATGGTCCACGGCCTGCTTCATCTGCACCACATATGGCTTGTGCATCATTCAGCGCACAGGCAAATAAATCATCTGTGCGCAGTGTCATGTGCGCCCAATCACTTGAGCTATCGCTTGTGCGCACAGACTGGGCGTGTCACGGATCAAACTGTGGTGCAGTTCAGTCAAACGTTCAACCACACTTGCATCGCTGGCATAACGGTTCATTTCGGACAACAAGGCATCGGCCAAACCATCGGGCGTCGCATCGTTTTGTAAAACTTCCGGAATAAAGGAGTCATTCAATAAAATATTGGGTAAACCAATCCACGGCAACAACGCCACTTTGGTGTAAATAAACGCCGAAGTGCGTGATGTTTTGTATGCAATGACCATCGGTTTTTTATACAAAGCCACTTCTAAACTGGCCGTGCCACTGGCAACGAGGGTCGCATCGGCGGCCTCCATCACACTGCGCGCTTGCCCATCAAACAAACGCAAGGCGATGTTCGGGGCGTATTGCTGACGCATGGTTTGAATTTTTTCACGCAACGAGGCGTGAGCGACAGGCAAAATGAATTGCACATCGCCCAGCTGTGAAGCCAAGCGTTGTGCCGCCTGAAGAAAGACTGGCAAATTATAATCAATCTCGGAATTGCGCGAACCAGGCAACAGTGCAATGGTGGTTTTAGTGCGCGACAGTTGGAGTGCATCTCGCGCCATCGGCGCATTCGCCAGCAAAGGGATGTGAGGTGCAAATGGATGCCCAACATACGTTGCAGGAATCCCAGCATCTTGGTATATTTTTTGCTCAAATGGAAAAATCAGCAACACATGATCCGCCGCACGACGAACTTTTTCAATGCGTTTGGGACGCCATGCCCAAATCGATGGGCTGACATAATGCATGGTTTTAATGCCCGCCACCCTCAATTTAGTTTCCAGACCCAAATTAAAATCGGGCGCATCCACACCCACAAACACATCTGGTGGGGCAATGGTCAAACGGTTGATGAGGTCGCTGCGCATGCCAATGATACGTGGCAAATGGCGAATCGGCTCGAAATAACCACGCACCGCCAAAGATTGTGAAGGCCACCATGCTTCAACGCCCGCACGCACCATGGCTTCGCCCGCGATGCCTGTTGCACGCACACCCGTAAAAGCCGCTTGCGTGCCTTTGACAAGCTCAGCAGCGAGTTGATCGCCCGAGGACTCACCCGCCACCAATGCGACGTGAACAATTGAATCAGAGGTCATGGCCACTTAACGAATGATGCCGCGAGTGGCTTGGGTTAAAAATGCACTCATGAGGTGCAATGCAGCCGCGTTGTTTGGCTCGTCAGCTGCGGCTGAATTGATCGCAGCAATCGCTTGCTCAGTGGTCAGGTCTTGGCGATAAATTGCTTTATAAGCACGTTTAATCGACATGATTTGCTCCGATGTGAAACCACGGCGTTTCAAACCTTCACTGTTGATGCCAAAAGCTGTTGCTGGATTGCCACTGGACAAAACAAATGGCGGCACATCTTTCAACATGATGGTACCGCCACCCACCATCGCATGGGCCCCCACTTTGACAAACTGGTGCGCACCCGCCATGCCACCGATGATTGCCCAATCACCAACTTCAACGTGACCCGCCAGTTGTGCATTGCTGGCCAAAATGGTGTGATCACCAATCACACAATCGTGCGCAAGGTGAACATAACCCATGATCCAATTGTCATTGCCCACCACGGTCACACCTTGATCTTGGGTCGTGCCACGATGGAAACTACAAAACTCGCGGATCAAGTTACGATCACCAATCACCAAGCGCGTGGGCTCACCTGCATATTTTTTATCTTGTGGTGCGCTGCCGAGCACCACATGGTGCCCGATCTGATTGTCAGCACCAATTCGGGTGTCGCCTTCGATGACATTGTGTGCACCAATGTGTGTGCGGTCACCAATGCTCACGTTGGCGCCGATCAGGGTATACGCGCCAATGACCACATCATTGCCGATGTGTGCGCCCTCTTCAATCAGCGCGGTGGGGTGAATGTGTGCAGCCATGTTCAAAACTTTCTACCAAGACATTTTTTAAGCAATGCAATGAGTTGCAGATGCCAAAAGGCATCCATTAAGTGCGATAAGCGCACATCAATTCAGCTTCAGCAGCCACTTCTGTACCCACCATGGCTTTCACTTCAAATTTTGCAAAACCACGAATCACACGCTTCAATTTGGTTTCCAAAATCAATTGATCACCCGGCACGACAGGGCGTTTAAAACGAACATTTTCCATGCCTGCAAAATAAAACAAGGCATCAGGATTTGATTCTTGTACCCACAACAATGCAGAAGCTTGCGCCAATGCCTCCATAATCAACACACCAGGCATCACAGGATTACGTGGAAAATGTCCTTCAAAGAACGGCTCATTCATCGACACATTTTTGATCGCGATTAATTTATCATTCAAGCGCCACTCAATCACTCGATCCACCAATAAAAATGGATAACGGTGTGGGATGCGCTCCATGATGGATTTGATGTCATACCCAGGTTGCATCGGGTTGTTGTCGATATTCACTTCACTCTCACTCATGGTCTTTCCTTTTTAATTTTTAAACTTTAACGGTGTCTGTAGCCATTTTTACACACATGGCTGTGGGACTGAACACATTATTATGACGATGCTTTTTCCAAGGCACGCAGTCGTTTGCGTAAATCCGACAAATGCCGGATCAATGATGCATTGCGTTCCCAATCACGATGCAACATGGGCGGGAAAATGCCCGAATATTGCCCCGCCTCTGTCAACGTGCTCGGCACTGCCGTCGCACCTGAAATCACCGTGCCATCTGGAATCGACAAATGCCCACCAATCATCGCCGCGCCACCAATCATGCAACGCGCACCAATTGTCGAGCTGCCTGCAATCCCAACACACGATGCAATTGCAGTGTGTGCGCCAATAACGCAATTATGCGCAATTTGGATTTGATTGTCGAGTTTTACACCCTCATGAATCACGGTATCGGCCAAAGCACCACGATCAATCGTCGTATTCGCACCGATTTCAACATCATCACCGATCAACACCCGACCCACTTGAGGGATTTTATGCCAACCTGCAGGGCTCGGCGCAAAGCCAAAACCATCGCTGCCAATCACTGCGCCCGCATGCACAATAGTACGCGCGCCCACTTCACAGGCACCATATATTGTCACATTTGGGTACAGGGTTGAGTCATCACCAATCACCACATCATCGCCAATCACCACGCCCGCACGCACATGAACTCGCTCCCCAATGCGCGCCCGTGCACCAATGACCACACGTGCATCGATTTGTGCACTCGCAGCGACTTGTGCGCTGTCGTCCAGCACAGCCGATGCATGAATCCCCCCATTCAACTGACACTGCAAATACAACCGTTGCGCAACAAAAGCATAGGCCGCATAGGGCTGGGTGCATATCACGTATGCAGTCGAAGCCTTGCATGCTTGCTGATGGCTCAGCCAATCATAATCATCCTGTGTCAACACCACCACGCTGGCACATGATGATTTCAATTGTTCACGTAAAGCCGCATTGCTTAAAAATGCGAATGCGCCTTCGCCTGCAATGTCCAATGGGGCAATGTGCGAGACCTTCGTCGCCGTTGAGCCACTGGCCACAACATACGGCAGAGGAAAGCCTAAAAATAAATCAGCCAGTGTCTGCAAAGGTGCATGCACTGGCTTGAATGAAGTCGGTTTTGTCATCATTGATCTTACAAAAGAGAATCCGTATGTTAATCGATGAAAAACTGCAAACATCCTGAAACAGAGTGTCTGCAGCGATTTTACACCTTAAATACCTTAATCAATGCAATTGCTCAATCACGCGTTTGGTCAAGTCATATTCCGGCTTGATATACACCGCATCTTGCACAACCAAATCATAACCTTCTTTTTCAGCCATGGCTTTAATCACGCTGTTCGCTTGCGCCAATAAATTTTGCAATACTTTGTTTTGGGCTGAAGATAAATCCTCTTCAAATTTGACACGTTCGGCTTCAAAAGCATCCATGTTTTGCGCCAATTCTTTTTCGCGATCCGCACGTTTGGCATCAGTCAAACTTGGAAAATCTTTCTCATACGCTTGTTGCTTTGAACGAATTGAAGCCGCCTTAGCATCCAAAGCATTTTCACGCGATTTAAACTGGCTGTCCAAAGTGCTGCGAGCAGATTTAGCAGGTGCAGACTCTGCCATCAATCGATCCAAACTGACATAGCCCACTTTAAATTGCTGTGCCATTGCTGTTGTGCTCATTGCCACAGTTGACATCAATGCTGCGCAAATCAAAGATAATTTTTTCATGTTGTGTGTCCTTAAATATTTTAGAATGAAGTGCCAATTTGGAACTGAAAGCGTTGAACCTTGTCATATGTTTTCTTATTAATTGGCAAACCATAACTGAATTTCAATGGGCCAATCGGTGATGCCCATGACAAACCGACACCATACGAATAGCGCAAACCATTGCACCCTGAGAAACTGATTTTGGTGACGTTACACCCACTGCCATCGGTGATGGCATTGCCATTGGAATCGTTGTCAGACCACAAACCGCCTGCATCGGCAAATGCAAATAAGCGCACGCCACGGTTTTTAACCATGCCAGGGAATGGGAATTGCAATTCCAAATTGGCCACAGCGCGTTTAGAACCACCAATATAAGCAACTGTCCCATTTGTGGTGGTCTGGGTTGGCCCCATTGAACTGGAGTCAAAACCACGCACAGAACCAATGCCACCCGCAAACATGTTTTTAAAGAATGGGTAAGCGTCACCACCATAACCTCGGCCGTAGTCAAACTGGGTGTTGAAGGCCAAAGTGAAATATTTTGAAACAGGTACAAATTTTTGGAACTGATAACTGGCTTTGTAGTAATTGATGTCCCCCACAGGCGCCACTTCCAGATTCACCCTTTGGAGCGAACCTCGACTTGGAGAAAAACCCGAGTCGCGTGTGTCATGTGACCAACCTGCAGTCAGTGCATAGGTGGTGAAACTGTTTTTACCGTTGGTGTACTGTGTGTAACTTGCAGGCACTTCACCCGTGCTGGCCAAGGTGATTTTATTGCGTTCTGGATTCACACCTAAAAATATTTTATTGTTTTCAGAAATGGGCACGCCAAAGCTTAAATTCACACCTGTCGTTGTGTATTTCACATCTGAAATATTCAGTTTCGATGCGTCGTATTTACGATAGTACACGGAGAAATCACGACTGACACCGTATTTGGTCATGTACGGGTTGCGGGTTGTGACCGTTGCATTACGAGAAGAGCTGCTGGTGTCAATGTCCAAACCCAGTGAGTTGCCCGTGCCCATAAAGTTATTTTCATTGATCGAACCCGATAAACTGACTTTATCTGATGTGCTGTAACCCAAGCCCAATTTCAAGTCACCGGTCGGTATTTCTTTCACTGAATAATTGACATCCACTTGGTTGTTCACACCTTCAACAGGTACGGTGTCAACGGTTACTTCACTGAAGTAACCCAAGCGATCAATGCGATCACGCGAGGCTTGGACACGCTCTGCACTGTACAAAGAGCTTTCCATTTGACGGACTTCACGGCGGATGACATCATCTTTGGTGCGGCTGTTACCCGCCACATTGATGTGACGCACGTAAACACGCTCAACAGGATCAACCGTGATGGCGACATCAACCAGATGGGTGTCTTTGTGAATGTTGGGCACCACATCGACTTTAGCCAAAGCATAACCATCGTCGCTTAAACGGCGAGACACATTGGTCGCAATCGCCGACACCGCACTGCGTGAATACACGCCATTGAGTTTGTACTTGACCAGCTTCTCAACGTCTTTGCGTGGTGTGCCTTTGGTGTCGCCTTGCAGAGCGATGGAGCTCACACGGTATTGCTCACCTTCACTCACCTTCATGGCAATTTCAATGCCCTTGCCATCGGCTGTCTCTGGTGTGTCGACACTGGTAAAATCGAAATCCAGATAACCTTTGTCATAATAATATGAACGAATGGCATCCAAATCGGCTTTCAAACGTTCAGGTGCAAAACGACTGTCTTTTGAATACCAAGAAAAAATGCCATTTTTATTCAATTCCATAATGGAACGAATTTTATGAGCGGACACGGCTTTATTGCCACTCACTTGAATTTTACGAATTTTAAGGTATTGACCTTCATCGACATTGATGGTGACCGCGACCTGTTTACGATCCTGTTCTTTGACTTCTGATGTCACCTTGGCATTGACCAAACCCGCCTCTTCGTACATGGTTTGAATTTCTGTTTTGACTTTTTCCAACAAAGCAGGGTCGTAAGGGTAACCTTGGGCAAAACCATAATTTTTTAAATTTTGTGCAATTTCTTTTTTATCAAAATTTTTCATGCCTTTGATTGTAAAGTCAGACACGACGGCACGTTCAGCCAATTTAACCACCAGCACTGAGCCGTTCAAACCCACACTCACATCCTCATATAAACCTGAGGCATACAATGCTTTGATGATGTCTTGGGATTGTCCTGCGTTGAATGCATCACCCACTTTAACGGGTAAAAAACCAAACACAGTCGATGGATCAGAACGTTGTAAACCTTGAACCACAATATCGGTCAACTTCACGCTTTGAGGTATGGCAACCGCAACAGCTGGGTGTGCTGTAACCATTTTTGATGAGGTGGTTTTTGCCATCACTGGCGAGCTGACAAACAAACCCGCAACGACAAGGGCAACAACCGCTTTAGCGGGTTTATAAGAAACAATTTGGCTTACCGACATAATTTTCCTAATCCATGGTGAACAGGGTTCAAACAACACAGTGCGCTTTATACCGCGCAAATGTGTTTTAAAAACGAGGACAGTTTGAGTTTTACGGGCTGCTTTGGGCTTTTAACCCAACAATTTCAAAGCATCATTATAAAACGCAATCCCCATCAAGCACAGCAAAAATGCAAAGCCGATGCGTTGACCTACTGCCAAAACCTTTTCTGACACGGGCTTTCCCGTCAGAACTTCGATGACATAATATACCAAATGCCCGCCGTCCAACATAGGAATCGGCAATAAATTTAATGCACCCAAGCTCACAGACAGCATTGCCAAAAACCCAATAAAGCTGCCCCAGCCCGCTGAACTGCTGTCACCTGCCATTTGTGCAATCGATACGGGACCGCCTATGTTTTTCAGGCTCATTTGCCCAGTGAGGATTTTAAACATGCCTTGAAAGGTCATGAGTGTGGCATCCCACGTTGCTTTTGACCCGATTTTCACCGCATCCCATGCATTATGATGAACATCAATCATGTTAAACCCTGTGATGCCAACACCAAGGCGGCCTATTTTTTGCACGGTTTCAACACCATTGACCTTGGTTTTCTGCTCCACCAATGCGGGTTTAACATCGATCACCATGTTTTTTGCACCACGCTTAACCGTCAACGCCATGTATTTTTCAGGACTTTTCGTGATGGCTTCGCGCAAGGCTGCCGAGCCATGAATCGCTTGACCATTGATCTCGATCACCTCATCACCTTCGAGCAATCCGGCTTGATCCGCAGCACCGTTGGGCACAATGCGCCCAAAACGAGGTTGTGTTTCTTGCGGCATCAAACCAATTTGATCCATCCATGTGGGGTCTTCAATGGATACCCCCTTCGTGTTGAGCTGTCCTTGGTGACTTGTGCCATCGGTACTGCGCCACACCACGTCGATTGTTTTTTGATCAAACAACGCCCTTGATACCCCCGAGCTCACATCGCCCCAACTACTCACAGGCGCTTGATTGATTGCCGTGACGGTATCGCCGGTCTGCATGCCCAGTTGACTGGCCAAGCTACTGGGCACAGGTGCTTGCGCGACGGGTGCAATGGCTTGCTGCGTGCCATACGAAAACGCCATAAAAATCAACAGTGCAAATATCAAATTCACCAACGGCCCCGCCACCACAATCGCCATGCGTTGCCATACTGAACAAGCAGCAAAACTGCCTTTGGGTTGAGCCGCTCGATCTTCAGCCGTGGTGATGGCATATTCACCACGCATTTTGACATAGCCACCCAACGGAATCATGGCCAAACAAAATGTTGTGCCTGCTTTGTTTTTCCAACTGATCAGGGGCTGACCAAAGCCAATTGAAAACTTTTCAATCTCCACGCCGCAGCGTTTGGCCACCCAATAGTGTCCCCACTCATGAATGGTCACCAGCACCAAAATGGCCGCTATAAAACTCCAAAGACTCGTCATTTAATTTTTTCCCAATGATTTTATGATGCCAATCGCCCATCAAACAAGCGCATGCAAAACATGGGCATTCATCCATGCCCGTGTACGCGCATCGGCCTCAACAACATCCTCTAAGGTCTGAGGTGTGGCCAAATCCAATGCATTTAATGCCATTTCGTTAAAGCGGGCAATGTCCAAATACGCAATGCGTTGATCCAAAAAAGCCGCCACGGCACATTCATTGGCGGCATTAAGCACAATCGGTGCCGCCCCGCCCGCACGTAAAGCGGTGAAAGCCAAATCTAAACATTTGAACTTGTTTAAATCAGGCACATAAAATTCAAGAGCGCCTTGTGCAGCCAAATCCAATAAAGAAACACCAGATTCAATCCGTTCTGGCCATGCCAATGCATGCGCGATCGGCACACGCATGTCCGCGTGCCCCAATTGCGCCAAACTTGAACCATCGACATAATTGACCATTGAATGAATGATGCTTTGCGGGTGAATCACCACATTGATTTGTTCAGGCGGTACGCCGAACAACCAATGCGCCTCAATGACCTCCAAACCTTTGTTCATCATGGTCGCAGAATCCACTGAAATTTTGCGACCCATTTGCCAACGCGGATGAGCGCACGCCTGATCGGGCGTGATGTGTTCTAAATCGGACAATGAAGATTTTAAAAATGGACCACCTGAAGCCGTCAACGTGATGGAAGCCACCGCACGATTGTCAATCTCGCCGCGCTCGTTACAGGGCAAACACTGATAAATCGCATTGTGCTCACTGTCAATCGGCGCAAGCTGCGCACCAAACTGACGCACGGCAGCCGTCATTAAACCACCTGCCATGACCAAAGCTTCTTTATTCGCCAGCAAAATTCGTTTGCCCGCCCGTGCCGCAGCCATCACAGGCAACAAACCCGCCGCCCCCACAATCGCAGCCATGACCGTGGTCACTTCAGCGGCACTGGACACATCGCACAAAGCCTGTGCGCCCACCAAAACTTCAGTATTCAGAGCAAACGGATGCAAACGTGCGCGCACATCCTGTGCAACACGCTCATCCAACACCACAGCAAAGCGCGGCTTAAATTGCACACATTGAGCCACCAAACGTTCGACCTGCGCAGCGCCTGTGAGCGCGAACACCTCGAATCGCTCAGGATGCCGTGCCAGCACATCCAAAGTGCTGCAACCAATCGAACCTGTCGCCCCTAAAACCGTCACAACCTGTTTCTGCATGATCTTTTGTGCCCCACTCACGGCATGATCCAATTCAGCAGCAACACCTGTAAAGGCAAGGTGGACAAAATGGCATCAATGCGATCCAAAATACCACCATGACCTGGCAAAGCACTGCCACTGTCTTTCACACCCGCACAACGCTTGAGCCAAGACTCAAACAAATCGCCAACAATGCTTTGATACGTCAACAAAAAACCCAATAACAGCAATTTACCCACGCCCAAATTAATCGGCAACCAATGCATGCCAATCGTCACCACAGCCAAGTACACAGTCACACCCACCCAAGCCCCTGCAGCACCTTCAATGGTTTTACCTGGGCTGATGCTTGGTGCCAACTTATGCCGCCCAAACGCGCGCCCTGTAAAAAATGCGGCCGTATCCGCAATCCACACCACCGCCAACAAGCCCAACAACATCCATGCAAAATCCGCATCGTGACGCACCAGCAAGAAACACCAACCTGTCGCCAACAACACCAACGCCCCGACCACCGCCAAAATGGGTTTCGAGGTCACGTGCCAGCCAAAATACAGCCACAACGGCACCACCAGCATCCAAAAAGCCACCGATGCGGTAATCGTCGAACCAAGCAAATTGGGCATGTGCGCACTGAATGCAAACCCTGCGCCAAGCACCGCGGGCAAGGTGAACACATAGGCCACCTTTGCCACCCGATCAAATTTAGCCAAATTGGCCCACTCTGCCGCCGCCCACGCCATCATGGCACTGACCGCAGCCAACCAAACATGGTTTGACGCAAAAAACATCAGCCCACCGACCACAACCAACATCGCCAAAGCGGTCAAAATTCTTGTTTTTACCATTGATGTGCTTTCAAAAAATTTTCAAAGTTTAAACCGTAAGGTATTTTACTGCGTTTTCAATTGCGCACTGGTGCGACCAAACCGCCGTTCACGCTGTTGATACGACGACACTGCGGCTAAAAAAGCAATCCGATCAAAATCAGGCCAGTAAGTGGGTGTGAAGTACAATTCCGTGTAAGCCAACTGCCACAATAAAAAATTCGATACGCGCGCCTCACCACCCGTGCGAATGAATAAATCAGGTTCGGGCAAATCAGACAATTGCAAAAATGGTGTCAAATCGGTTTCGAGTACGGGCGCATCCAAAGCCACGCCCTGTGCAGCACGGTGTGCCAACAAGCCATTCATGGCATTCAAAATGTCCCAGCGCCCACCATAATTGGCTGAAATGGTCAAAGTGAGGTTTTTCCCACCGCTGGTTTTCTCATGCGCCTCTTGAATTAAACTTTGAATGGTTGGGTCAAATGCGCTGAGCTCGCCAATCACACGCAACTCAATGCCGTTTTCTGCCAATGCTTTGATTTCACGGCGTAAACTGCGCATGAACAACTTCATTAAAAAAGACACTTCAGTCGGTGGACGACGCCAATTTTCTGAACTAAAAGCAAACAAAGTGAGGTTTTCCACACCAATTTCAGCGCATGCACGCACAATTTCACGCACCGTTTGTGCGCCTTTTTTATGCCCCCAAACGCGTGGCAAGCCACGATTGGTCGCCCAACGGCCATTGCCATCCATGATGATCGCGACGTGTTTAGGTACATTGCCAACATCAGGGATGCTTTGGGTGCTGCTTATGGCTTGGCTCATGGGGTCTCGCTTATGGTCCGAGAATGGACTTTTAATAATTATCGGCGGTGTGGTATTGTGTGGTTTGTATGTTAAACCAAACATGCTTAAATCAAGCATGGTCAAATCAAAACATGCGGTGCAGCAAATGCTTCAAAAGAATGCGCCGAAATATTCGGCGCATAAGCAACTTTTAAACGGTTAACACTTCGGCTTCTTTGGCAACCACCATCTTATCAATTTCAACAATAAATTTGTCCGTCAGTTTTTGTACGAAATCTTGTGTGCGACGGTCATCGTCCTCAGAAATTTCTTTGTCTTTCAACAGCTTTTTGAGTTGCTCATTCGCATCACGGCGGTGATTCCGCACAGACACTTTAGCGGCTTCGGCATCGGTTTTAACCAATTTAACCATTTCTTTACGGCGCTCTTCAGTTAAAGCAGGCATGGGCACGCGAATCAATTCGCCTTGAGTTGATGGGTTCAAACCCAAATCAGCTTCACGGATCGCTTTTTCAATCGCATTGACCATGTTTTTTTCCCAAGGCTGCACGCCAATGGTACGTGCGTCGAGCAAAGTCAAGTTGGCAACGGCCGACAAAGGCGTCGATGCACCGTAATAATCCACATGCACGTTATCCAAAAAACTTGGATGCGCACGACCTGTACGGATTTTGGTCAAATCGTTTTTTAAAGCCTCGATGCTTTTATTCATCTTTTGTTCGACGGCTGATTTAATTCCTGAAACGGGCATAAGAACTCCAAATTTATTAGGGACAAGAAAAGCTCAGCGACCACATCCATTCACGCCGCTGCTTGATGGACGATATTTTACTGTTTTTTTGTGGCTGGCGTTGGTTTTTGTGCGTTTAGGTGCGTGCAATTGGCTTATATTCTAAGAAAAAGCGAAAAAAACAAAACCCTGTTTTTCCTATTTTCCTTTGGTTTCTGTTTGCAACATGACCGCTGTTGGGTCAATGACAGGCCGACTGTGCAGATAAGGCTCGATCGCTTTTTTTGCATTCAAATAACGGGCATCCTTTTGTAAAGCCGACCAAGGCAAAGCTTCGCCCACTGCACACAAGCCCTCTAATCGAGTTGCATTCACAGCTTTCAAATACGATGTGGGTAAACCATTGAGCGCGAGATCCACATCCTGTGGACGATTGCAAATCAAGACCTGATCACAACCCGCATCAAGCGCCATTTTAACGCGCTCCACCACGTCTGGGTACAACAACGCCGCACCTGCCATGCTCAAATCATCGGACACAATCGCTCCAGAAAAGCCAAGCTGCTCACGCAACATGCCCAACCATGTCTTTGAAAATCCCGCTGCTTGCGCATCGACTTTTGGATACACCACATGCGCAGGCATCACCGCAGCCAAGTCCTGCATCAACATTTGATACGGTAAAACATCCTCTGCCATGATTCTTTTCAAACTGCGTTTGTCCACGGGCATGTCGGTGTGAGAATCCGCAGCCACAAAACCATGGCCTGGAAAATGTTTGCCACAGCTTTTCATGCCCGCTTGCAACAACCCGTGTTGCAAGGCTTTCGCCAACATCGTCACCACGCGCGCATCATGCGAAAACGCACGGTCACCGATCACAGTGCTTTCACCAAAATCCAAGTCCAGCACGGGCGTGTAACTGTAATCCACCCCAACCGCGCGCAACTCCGCGGCCAGCACGAAGCCAGCAGCCGTGGTGACACGCATGGCGTTCAACGGGTCGGTCATCCACAGCTGCCCCAGCACACGCATGGCAGGCAAGTGGGTAAAACCATCGGCCTTGAAACGCTGAACACGTCCGCCCTCATGGTCCACACTGATGAGCAACTCAGGGCGTAAGGCGCGAATAGAGTGAATCAAACGGGTGATTTGCACACGCGATTTAAAGTTTCGACCAAAAATGATCACACCGCCTGTCAATGGATGTTGAAGGCGTTTGCTGTCTTCTTCGGTTAAAGTCGACCCCAACAGGTCAACAACGATAGGACCCAGCCTGCTCGATTTTTTTGAGGTCAATACACCCATTTTCATTTTGAGTCTTCCATTGTTTCCGCCACCACAAATGCGCACACCACATCACTTTCATCGGTCATTGCGACATGGAAAATTAAACCACGTTCATCACACCATGACAGCAACGGTTCGGACAATTTAACCATCGGCTTACCCGACGGTGCATTGACAAACTGAGCCACGCGCCAACTCATCGGGCTGTGCAGTCCCAAACCAATTGCTTTTGAAAATGCTTCTTTCGCTGCAAAACGAGTGGATAAGAACAACAAGCCGCGCTCATGGTTGCGCGCGTAACGCGCATGAAATATTTTAAGCTCATCGTCTCCCAGAATCCGCCGCGCAAAGCGCTCACCACGCGCCGCAAAAGCCGCATGGATGCGCTCGACCTTGAGCAGATCGGTACCGATGCCGTAAATCATTTGACTTGCAACGCAGTCACGCGTGCTTGATGCATGATCGCTTTCATGTCGCGCACGGCCTTTTCCAAACCGTCGAACACAGCCCGAGCAACAATGGCATGGCCAATGTTCAGCTCATCGATCACGGCAATCGCTGCAACGGCTTGCACGTTGCCATAATGCAAACCATGCCCCGCATGAATGCGCAAACCCAAGCGTTTCCCCTCCATTGCAGCCACACGAATGCGCTCCAACTCACGCGCTTGCGCTTCATCGTTCGGTGCATCGGCATAGCAACCCGTATGCAACTCAACCACGGGCGCACCGACGTCCGCTGCCGATTGCATGGCTTCAACCGTTGGATCAACAAACAAAGACACCTGCTGCACGCCCGCTTCGGTCAAACGCACAATCGCCGACTTGACTGCATCACGATACGTCACCACATCCAAACCGCCCTCTGTCGTCACTTCTTCGCGCTTTTCAGGCACAAGACAAACATCACGCGGTGCAATCATGCACGCATGGGCAATCATCTCGTCAGTGATCGCAGATTCTAGGTTCATGTAAGTGTGCAGTCGATGATTTTTAAAGGCCGCTGCCAACTCAGCCACATCGGCATCTTGAATGTGTCGACGATCCTCACGCAAATGCACGGTGATTAAATCAGCCCCTGCCATTTCCGCGACCTCTGCCGCCACCAACGTCGATGGATAAACCGTGCGACGCGCCTGACGCACCGTCGCAACGTGGTCAATGTTAATGCCTAAACGAATGTGATTGTTCATAATGAGCCCAAATGATGTGTGGTGAAATTCGTCGATGATCCGATATTTTATGCCTAGGCTTGTTCGATTTTTTAGGCTTTGTACGGCTTTTTAGCTCAAAAACCCTAAAAACAAACAAGCAGAATATGAGGTTTGATTGCGGTGAACCCTTATAATTGGTGCAGCTCGATGAGTAAATTTCGGGTGTACAGCGGCCGTTCACCAATGTGGTGATGCAATAAAAAACGCAATAAATGTTTAGACTCCAGTGCAGTTTGTGCAGCATGGAATTGATTTCGTTGCAAATCAAGTAAGGTTTGCCCGTGGACAACATGCATCTCATTCGGCGCAGGGGCAACACCGATGCGAACCCATTCATGCGCCGATACCGCCAACCCATAACGCGCTTCAGGCACAATCGCATCGTTCTCAACAGTTAAAGGCACACCATACCCCAACTCGCGCAGCAATGCCAACTCAAAACCTCGTAAAGCCGCCGCATGCTCGGCCACGGTGCTCAAGCTCAAATCAGCCAAACTGTGCTGATACACATCGAACAACAGCGGATGAGCATCGTCCAAAGCCAGCGCACGGCGCATCCACTCATTCATGTAATAACCAGCCATCAGCGCTGCACCTTGAAGCATGGGAATGCCACCGACCCATTCCAAATCCAATAAAGTTTTCACCTGGGATTTACCTGTGTAACCAATAGACAAGGTTTGAAATGTTTGAAAAGTGCTCGCACGCCACTGCGTGTAGGGGCGCTTCGCCCCCTTGGCCAACACGCTGATGCGGCCGTGATGCCGTGTGAACACATCCAGCAGCAAACTGGTTTCAGAATAAGGCTGGCTGTGTAAAATATACGCAGGCTCATGCAATATTTTTGAAGCCGCCCGCGCCGCACTCTCCCGCCTCAGCACAGGCATGTCAACACCTTTACGGCGCTCAAGTTTAGCGATGGGGATTTTGATGATGGTCTGCGACATTACTTAATACGTGTACTCCAATTATTTAATTAATTGGCTCAATACTCGACTTTCTGTTTTCGTTTGTTTGTGTCTCAAAATGCTTTATTGCATTTTGGATCCGCTTCAATAACTCTTCAAAACCACTGAAGTCTATGTTGTACTCTTTAGATTTTACAATTTTCTCTGAAAAAACATGCTTCCCATAGTGTTTGCCGTCATTCAAATCCTTTTCTTTATGAAAAGTTTTACCATTTAACTCTATTCGAAGAGCCTCTATTTTGAATAAATCTTCAATTTCACTCTCAACTTCAGTACCAACTAATGGAGTCGTTACTACATACAGGTTTTTTACTTTATGATAAAAGTCCCGATTTTCATTTCGTTCATCCTTTAGGATTTTCTTTGCTGCGTCATCATTGTCAATTACGACAATAACAGGCATATTTGAGCTTGGTGCTGTATTTACATTAAAAAAAGTAAGGTATTGAGCTATAAATTTTGTGAGATCAGAATAGCCGCCATTCAAACCAAGGACTCGACCATTCAATTTTGAATATTTAAAAATATCAAACTTTAAGCCTTTAAACTCATCTCGACCGGAAAACCATTTTATGGCTTCACGAATATAAACACCATCCGTTTTTCCCTCGCAAATTAAAATCGGTTTATCCCCAAAGTAAAAATATTTATAAAATAGAAACTTATGGTAAATATCTCGGCCAATCATTTTCTCATTGGCTTTTGAGCAACCATCCCTAGGATTTATCGACTCAATGAAACTAAGCATACCTCTAAGCTGATTTAAGCTCCCTTTGACGTACATCCCAGAGTCAGACTCAAAAATATTAAACTCTCCTCGATGAACTAAAGCATGTACCATTGCACGCACTTTTTGCTTATACTCTCTTTTAGTATTGATTTTTTTATTAACAATTAAACCTGTCACCTCTTGTCTTGAGTTCTTATACTGCATTCTAGTTTTTGAAGAATTTACTTTGAATCCCGAACGATTAATAATTTCATTAAGATCCTTACCAATAATCCACTGATGTTTAAGTTCAATACTTTTTAATGCTGCCTCTATAGGGAAATTTTTTTTATTTGTCGAAAATGTCAAATCATCAGCATAGCGAGAATAAAAAACACCTATTTTTGTCGAAAACTTTACCAACCTTACATCTAAAATGTGGGTAATTAAGTTGGAAATTATTGGTGAGGTAGCGGCCCCCTGAGGTAAAGAACCTTGATGGCATGAGATTAAAGCTATTATTTCGGCGATCTTACTATGAAGTTGAAACTCACGACTCTTTACAAAAAAACCGCACACTCGTTGAAAATTAATTGTCCCAAAAAAATTTTCTAGATCAATATTAAACACATATTGCTTATTTTTATGCTTTACTGCATTTGTTACTATTGAGTGCCTTTTTTTAAAACCGTGAGAAATACTATTGTGGTTCTTCGACTTACTAGCATTTATCTCTTGAGAGCATTTATCAAGTAAATTTAATAATCTCTTTTGCAGTTCCTTTAACTCTTCACAAGGAGCGGAAATAACTCGCTCTCCGCCACTTCTCTTTTTTATTGAAAACTGATTATATAAAGGTTTTTCTTTAGGCAAGATATAAAGCAAGTAAGATAGTTTTTTCGGTTCATAACCCAATATTATTGCAAAATCAGATAGAGTTCTTGCCTGCCGTAACTGTTCAAGTAGGGTCATACAGCTCCCTTGTAATCATAGTTTTGATAAATTAAAGAGCAACTTGCTAAGCTTATAACATTTATAGTGGGCTATAGATACTCTTGTTTGCGTAGTTAAAGATCAACCACTAAAAAATGAAATTAATAAATTTGAAACAATGCAGCATAATAAGTCTGTGCAACATTTTTTTCACATGACACGATAGCGCGTCAAAAAGTCTATCTATAGCCCTTTACCATTCTAACCTAATTCAATATTTACTCATAACCCAATTTGCGCAAGCTCGATTCAGAATCGGCCCAACCTTGGCGCACTTTGATCCACACCTCTAAAAACACTTTGCAGCCAAACAATCGCTCCATGTCCACCCGCGATTCAGAGGCAATGCGTTTCAGACGCTCACCGTCTTTACCAATCAGCATGGCTTTGTGCGCATCGCGCTCAACCAAAATCGCAGCGGCGATGCGGTACATTTTGCCATCTTCTTGAAACTGCTCAATCTCTACGGTGCAACCGTACGGCACTTCATCGCCCGACAAACGGAAAATCTTCTCACGCACAATCTCGGTCGCCAAAAAGCGGGTTGGGCGGTCAGTGATGTCATCTTCGTCGAAAAATGCAGGATTTTCGGGTAAATAAGGTTTAATTTCTTTCAACAACACATCGGTTTGAACGCCATTTTTAGCACTGACGGGGATGATTTGTGCAAAATTGAATTGACCGCTGACCTTTTGCACAAACGGCAACAAATCATTTTTCTTTTCCAAGGCATCGACTTTGTTGATGACCAAAATCACGGGCGTTTCGCGTGGCAAAATTTTCAACACGGCTTCATCTTGCGGGGTGAATTTCATCGCTTCGATGACCCACACCACTACATCGACCTCCCCAAGGGCTTGTGACACATTGCGGTTGAGCACGCGGTTCAGTGCACCGCCGTGCTTGGTTTGAAAACCGGGGGTGTCCACAAAAATATATTGGGTGTTGTCCTGTGTCAACACCCCATTGATGCGATGGCGGGTGGTTTGGGCTTTTTTCGAGGTGATCGACACTTTCTGCCCGATGAGTTTATTCATCAACGTCGATTTGCCCACATTTGGACGACCAATGATGGCGACAAACCCCGTATGGAACGGTGTTTCTGCTGTTTCGGGTGAATTACTGATTTGATCTGTCATGGTATATGCTTTGTTTGTGCTCTGTGTTTTGTTTGGATAAGATAAAGGACGATAATGGCTGGTGCGGATTGATAGTCAACCAGCCCATTCATGCTGGAACCCGCCAATCATTCGATACTCTGGGTTTGGATCCTCAGTCTCTTTACATGCTGTTCGGCGCCCTTCTCAACTAATGCTAAAGCATAAAGAACCAGGATCCACTCTTTCCGCTTTATTTGTATTATCCACGTTTTGAAGGATGTTGTTTGCCAGCATTGTCCAACAAGGTCATGGCCAAATGAGCGGCGTGTTGCTCGGCCAAGCGGCGCGTGCTGCCTTCACCTTGGGTTTTGATGTGCAAGGCATCAATGATGCAAGACACGGTGAACAGCTGCTCATGAGCCGCACCTTGGATGTCAATGATGGTGTATTTTGGAACAGGTAATTTCTGACCTTGCAAGCGCTCTTGCAATTGGGTTTTGGCATCTTTACCCGCATTGCTGGGATCGATGGTTTTCAACAACGGCGCATACAACTGAGCCACAACGGCCTGCGCCGCGTCAAATCCAGCATCTAGAAAAATTGCGCCAATCATGGCCTCCACCACATCCGCCAGAATAGAGGGGCGATTTAAACCGCCGCTTTTCAATTCGCCCTCGCCCAATAACACATAATTGGACACATTCAAATCCTGCGCAATCAGCACCAAAGTGTCCTGTTTGACCAAATGGGCGCGGATGCGTGACAACTCACCTTCTTTGATGTGGGTGAATTGATCGTACAAGCAGCGTGCGATGCCACAATTCAATACGCCATCCCCCAAAAACTCAAGGCGCTCATAATGGTTGGCCGCATAGCTGCGATGGGTTAAGGCTTGACGCAACAGCTGAGCGTCTGAAAAAGTATGACCAAGCTGTTGCTCCAAGACGGTCAATCGGGTTGCTTTACTCATGCTTATTTAACCGATGTGCCAATGCGTGAGAAATCGTTGAAATTCATCCACACAAAATAAGCACGCCCGACCAAGTTTTGCTCAGGCACAAACCCCCAGTAACGCGAATCATCACTGAAATCACGGTTGTCACCCATCATGAAATAATGGCCTTGTGGCACCGTGCAACTAAAACCATTCTCGTGGTACTCACAGCCTTGGCGGGCAATTGAGCGCACGCCCTGAGGGATGTACGTTGGGTGTTTTTCTTCAGTCCAAATGGCATGGGCGGTGCCATTGTCTGCCAACATTTCATTGTTTTGATGAACCGTGCTCAATGGAATCTCTTTTGCGTACGTGCCTGATTTTAAATTGGAAATGATTGTGGGCGTTTGTGCAATGGCCTTGCCATTGAGAGTCAACTGTTTGTTGTCATACGCCACTTTATCGCCTGGCAAACCCACCACGCGCTTGATGAAATCCGTCGATGGATCCAATGGATAATGAAACACCACCACATCACCACGCTCAGGATGTCCAACAGGCACCATCACCGTATTCGTGATGGGCATGCGCAAGCCATACGCATATTTATTGACCAATAAAAAATCACCTTCTAATAAAGTCGGCACCATTGAGCTTGATGGGATGCGAAAGGGCTCGGTGATGAATGAACGCAACACAAACACCAACGCCACCACCCCAAATAAACCCGCAGTGTATTCGAGCCACAAAGGGCGAGCCAAGGCCTCTTGCACAGCATCGTCGTAACCACCCTTCATTTGGGCTTTGATTGCTTCGGCTTTTTGTATGCGTGTTTTTTTGAAAATCAACATGTCAAGCACCCAAAAAATGCCTGTCACAACAAACAGCACCACCAGTAATAAACTAAACCACATAAATTTTCCCTATTTTTTTATACATCCATGACATGCGGTATGATGCGATGACATGCTTTTGATCAACACGCACAACCACCAATCAATCGCCCATGCTTCTTATGCGATGTTTTGCTCACCTTAGGCGCTGACACACGTACAGCACGTTTTTATTGGTTTGTGTTGGTTTGTGCTGCTTAGTCATCCACTCGCAAAATCGCCAAAAACGCCTCTTGCGGCACTTCCACCGAACCCACTTGCTTCATGCGTTTCTTACCTGCTTTTTGCTTCTCAAGCAGTTTTTTCTTACGGGTGATGTCACCACCATAACATTTGGCCAACACATTTTTGCGCATCGCTTTGACGTTTTCACGGGCAATCACGTTCGCACCAATCGCCGCTTGAATCGCCACGTCGTACATTTGGCGTGGGATCAATTCACGCATTTTGGCCGCCACATTGCGACCACGATGTGTGGCATTGCTGCGGTGAACAATGAGTGCAAGCGCATCAATTTTTTCACCGTTAATCAAAATATCGACCTTGACCACATCAGCAGCACGGTATTCTTTAAATTCATAATCCATCGAAGCGTAACCACGCGAAGTCGATTTGAGCTTATCAAAAAAGTCCATCACCACTTCGGCCATTGGAATTTCATAAGACAATTTCACTTGACGACTGTGGTACGTCATGCTGGTTTGAACACCGCGTTTGTTGGTGCATAACGTCATCACAGAGCCCACGTACTCTTGGGGCATGAATAAATTCACCGTGACAATCGGCTCGCGGATTTCTTCGATGCGACTCAAATCAGGCATTTTTGAAGGGTTTTCCATCGGGAAAATCGTGCCGTCTTTCATCAACACTTCATACACAACCGATGGTGCCGTGGTGATGAGGTCCATGTCAAATTCGCGCTCAAGCCGCTCTTGCACAATCTCCATGTGCAACAAACCCAAGAAGCCACAACGAAAACCAAAGCCCAAAGCCTGAGAGACTTCAGGTTCGTAGTGCAGCGATGCATCATTCAATTTGAGTTTTTCCAGCGACTCACGCAACGCATCGTATTCCGATGATTCCACAGGATAAAGCCCAGCAAACACTTGTGGTTTGATTTCTTTAAAACCAGGCAAAGCCTCGGCCGCCATTTGTCGGTTAGCCGATTGAACATGGGTGATGGTGTCACCAACTTTCGCCGCTTGCAACTCTTTCAACCCCGTGATGATAAAGCCCACTTGCCCCGCCGAAAGTTGCGGAAGGTTTTTTGATTTGGGCGTAAACACACCCAGATGCTCCACGCCGTGCTGCGCACCCGTCGCCATCATTTGGATTTTTTCACGGGTTTTCAATGTACCATTCATGACCCGCACCAACATCACCACGCCCACGTAGTTATCAAACCACGAATCAATAATCAATGCCTGCAATGGCGCATCGGGGTCGCCCTCGGGTGGTGGAATGCGCTCAATCATGCGCTCAATCACTTCGCGCACGCCCAAACCAGTTTTCGCTGAGCACAGCACCGCATCCGAAGCTTCAATCCCAATCACGTCTTCAATTTCTGCAATTGCATTGGCAGGTTCAGCCGCAGGCAAATCAATCTTATTCAACACGGGCACCACCTCAACACCCAAATCCAACGCCGTGTAGCAGTTCGCCACCGTTTGCGCCTCAACCCCTTGCGATGCGTCCACCACCAGCAATGCGCCTTCGCACGCGGACAGCGAGCGCGACACTTCATAAGAAAAATCGACGTGACCTGGGGTGTCAATCAAGTTCAAGAAATAAGTTTCGCCGTTGTCGGCTTTGTACTCCAGTGCCGCAGTTTGCGCCTTAATCGTGATGCCACGCTCACGCTCAATATCCATAGAGTCAAGCACTTGCGACTCCATCTCGCGATCAGACAAACCACCACAGAGGTGAATGATGCGATCAGCCAAGGTGGATTTACCGTGGTCAATGTGAGCGATGATGGAAAAGTTACGGATATTCTTCATTTAAATCGTTTCTGATATTTCAATATGTGTCGGTTTACAGCAAAAGCGCTATTTTACTTGATGTGTCCAAAAAAAAGTAAAAACCTCAAAACTCTCTTTTGGCTTACCCAAAAAATCAACTGTAAAAAGCGTATAAATTTAATTGATACGTAGAAAAAAAGTTTCGAGTATAATCATGTCGAATGTTAAATCAGTGTCAAACAAACACCGAGAAACACTGAACAAAAGTCGTAAAATCAGCACCCCACGCGCGATACCAATAAAAAACCATAAACATCGCTGCGGGCATCAATGCAAAAGACACACCATCTGCTGAACTGTTTTTAAAATGTCTGATTGCTCACAAGGGAACAACCCATGGCTTCATCGTTTTTTAAGAAAAAATCACGCATGAAAAAACCAAAACACTCGACCATTATGGTCATCAGCAATGATCAACGTACAGAGACCATGCGTGTCAACAGCTGGTTGTTGCACAACATGAAACCCACCATCATTGCATTAACCGTCCTCGCAACAGCATTGGCCATAGGCTTTGCAGTGTTCGCCATTCAGAGCAAAAAGGCCATTGAAGAAAACACAGCGCTACAAGCCAAAATTAAAGATTTAGAATCATACAACTCGGCCGAAGCAGCCGCTAAAATCAATGAGCTGAAAAAAACCGAAAAAACAGTCTTACAACTCGAAGAATACCTTAACCAACGCGGCGCCAATAAACCGCCACCCAAATCTAAAGCAGACAGTCTAGAGCCACAACCCATGGGCGGCGCCTACCGCCCCATTGCAGGCGAAATCCCTTTCACCAGCCGATACAATCAACACGCCCAAGACTTACTTGAAGCCATCCAAAACACCCCGATTGGTGTGCCGCACGACGGCTACTTGACCTCTCGTTTTGGCAACCGAGCCAACCCATTCTCAGGACAAGGCGCAGAAAACCACCCTGGGCTTGATTTCAAAGCCCAAACAGGCGATCCGATTCATGCCACCGCCGATGGAGAAGTGATATTCGCTGGTGTCATGAACGGCTATGGCAATGTGGTTAAAATCGCCCACAAATCGGGTTATGAAACACTGTTTGCACACATGTCCGCCATCAACACAACACTGGGTCAAAAAGTGAAAGCAGGCGACGTCATTGGCAAAGTGGGCAGCACAGGTCGCTCAACAGGCCCTCATTTGCACTACGAAGTTCGCTTAAACAACGAGCCACTTGACCCAGAAAATTTTTTAACATTTAATTGACCCAGCAGCATCAACACCAACAAGCATCAATACACAACTAAAAAATCATTTTTATAACACCCACCTACAGCAAGGTTTTCCATGTTTGGCAAAAAAACAACCGACAGCACCATAGACCACACCATCACCACCCTCATCGGAGAAGGATGCACCATCCAAGGCAACATCACCAGTAAAGCCTACATCAAAATCGACGGCAAGATTATCGGCGATTTGACAGTTGAAGGCGGCATCATTTTGGGCGAAAAAGGCCACATCACCGGCAATGTTCGCAGCAACGAAGTGATTGCTTACGGCAAAATCGAAGGCGATGTCCATGCAGACACCCTTCATTTAAAGAGCAGCTGTTCAATTCTGGGAAATATTGAAACGCAAAGCCTACAAATCGACTCAGGTGCCGTCTATCAAGGCAGTGTCACCATGCAAAAAAACCACTCAAACACAAGCACATCGACGGCACACAGCGCACTGGCCGCCGCATAAGCACAACAGCAACAAAAATGCTGTCACAGCAAAGCTGTGCTGCCAACCATGTCTACCAATCACATTGATGGGTTCGGTCCAAACGCCCACATCAGCCAATCAGCACCAAGCAGGTCAGCTTGGTGCTGATTGCATCAAAAGGGCATCAACCCAATGCCCTCACCCACAACATCCCCTCTTACCACATTGTCACTCTGTGGCTTCTGACGTATAATAGTGGTTTGTTGTTTTAACTTGCCAATCAGAGAACACCATGCCAATTTACGCTTACCGCTGCTCACAGTGTGGGCACGCCAAAGATGTGTTACAAAAAATGAGCGATGCTCAACTGACCACCTGCCCTGCCTGTCATCAAGAGACATTCAGCAAACAGATCACCGCCGCAGGATTTCAACTGAAAGGTTCAGGTTGGTATGTGACCGACTTTCGTGGCGGCTCAGGTGCAAACAGCAGCTCCAGCAGCGTCGGTGGTGAGACCGCCGTCAACACAACAGCAGAATCAAATCAAACAAGTAATAATGCAAGCAATGATACAAGCAGCACCCAAGCGACCCCCAGCACCCAAACCACCAGCGCAGCATCGGCCACAGCCAGTGCATCTGGTGCTGGCAGCCACTAAACCCATAGCTACCCAGCTTCTTTAAAGCAAAAACCATGCGCCAACATTTCACCAGTGCCAAAATCCGGAACTACCTCGTTACAGGCGTCTTCATTTGGGTACCCATCCTCATCACCTTTGGCGTGATTGGCTGGGGCATGAACTTTCTGACGGGTATCTTCGAAACAGTGGTTGACATGGTCGCACGGGTCATGCCAATCATCTGGCAAGCCCCTATTTTGGCCATTAAAGACATTCCATTTTTGGGCGTGATATTGGTCATTCTCATTTTGTTTTTAACTGGACTGATGGCGGCCAACTTACTCGGTCAATGGTTTTTACGTGTACTCGACTCACTTTTTTCTCGCATCCCCATCGTCAAAAGCGTCTATGGCAGCGTCAAGCAAGTGTCAGACACCCTATTTTCCAGCAATGGACAAGCATTTCGTAAAGCACTTTTAGTACAATACCCACGCGCGGGCTGCTGGACAGTTGCATTCCAAACAGGCACACCCAATGGCGATGTGGCCAACAAACTGCCCGAAGACTGCATCAGCGTATATGTTCCCACCACGCCAAATCCAACCTCAGGCTTTTTCCTCATCATGCCCAAAACCGAAGTGATTGACCTCGACATGAGCGTCGACGAAGCCTTGAAATACATCATATCCATGGGTGTTGTAGCACCCGAAGAACACAGCAACGCAACACCAGCAGTGACAACAGCACAAACTGCCACTGACATTTGACATACAACATTCATTTAAATTTGAAACCTGATTAACCCAAAGAAAGAAATAAACATGAGCATGCGCAGTCATTTTTGCGGCCTTTTGAACAAAAGCCAAGCCGATCAAACTGTTACCCTATGCGGTTGGGTCAACCGTCGTCGCGATCACGGCGGTGTGATTTTCGTCGACTTACGCGACAAAGAAGGCTTGGTACAAGTGGTGTTTAACCCTGACGATGCCGCCATGTTTGAGCTCGCCTCATCACTGCGCAACGAATTTTGCGTTAAAGTCGTCGGTCGCGTCAGCTTGCGCGATGCAGGTTTGGTCAATCCAAAACTGGCAACAGGCGAAATCGAAATCGTTTGCAAAGAACTCGACATTTTAAACGCCTCGGTCACGCCACCGTTCCAGCTTGATGAAGAAAACCTGTCAGAAACCACGCGCTTGACCCATCGCGTGCTCGACTTGCGTCGCCCACAAATGCAATACAACATGAAATTGCGTTACAAAACCGCCATGGCGATTCGCAAATTCCTCGACGCCAACGACTTCATCGACATCGAAACACCGATGTTGACCAAATCCACCCCTGAAGGCGCACGCGACTACCTCGTGCCCTCACGCGTGCACGACGGCGAATTCTTCGCCCTGCCACAATCGCCACAACTGTTCAAACAAATGTTGATGGTCGCAGGCTTTGACCGCTACTACCAAATCGTCAAATGCTTCCGCGACGAAGACTTGCGTGCCGATCGTCAACCTGAATTCACACAAGTGGATATCGAAACCTCATTCATGTCAGAAACAGACATCCGCGCCATGTTTGAAGGCATGATTCGCGGCATGTTCAAAGACGTCCTGAACATCGAACTCGCCAACCCATTCCCAAGCATGACCTACGCCGATGCCATGGCATTGTACGGCTCGGACAAACCAGATTTGCGCGTCAAATTGCAATTCACCGAATTGACCGACGTCATGAAAACGGTGGATTTCAAAGTATTCAACTCAGCCGCCAACATGGAAGACGGCCGTGTCGTCGCCCTGCGCGTCCCTAATGGCGCCGAACTCTCTCGCTCAGAAATCGACGCCTACACCCAATTCGTCGCCATCTACGGCGCACGCGGTTTGGCTTACATCAAAGTCAACGAACTTGAAAAAGGCCGTGACGGCCTGCAATCACCGATCGTCAAAAACATCGACGACGCTGCATTGACACAGATTTTAGAACGCACTGGCGCGCAAAACGGCGACATCATTTTCTTCGGTGCAGACAAAGCCAAAATCGTCAACGACGCCATCGGCGCACTGCGCATCAAAATCGGCCACGAAAAAGGCCACGCCTCACAAGACTGGCAACCGCTTTGGGTCATCGATTTCCCAATGTTTGAACGTGATGATGAAGCAGGCCGATGGACCGCCTGCCACCACCCATTCACCGCACCAAAAGACGGCCACGAAGACCTGCTCAGCACCAACCCCGGCCAATGCATCGCCAAAGCCTACGACATGGTGCTCAATGGCTCAGAAATCGGCGGCGGCTCCGTCCGCATCCACCGTGAAGAAGTGCAATCCAAAGTCTTCCGCGCACTCAACATCAACGCCGAAGAAGCCCAAGAAAAATTTGGCTTCCTGCTCGACGCCCTCCAATACGGCGCGCCTCCACACGGCGGCATCGCATTTGGCCTCGACCGCATCGTCACCATGATGACAGGCGCAGAATCGATCCGCGACGTGATTGCATTCCCAAAAACCCAACGCGCACAATGCCTGCTCACGCAAGCACCAAGTCCAGTGGACGAAAAACAACTGCGCGAACTGCACATTCGCCTGCGCAACACCGAAGCCAAACTGGCCGAAGTTAAACGCGACGAAGCATAAACAAAAAAGCAACCGAAAGGTTGCTTTTTTTACAATCACGCATAGAGCACAATAAACATTTGTCAAATACCACAAGACAGTTAACGCTCCGGTTCAGCGGCGGCGGACCGCCGTCCGCTGCAACCGGTTGTTATGCGGCTTATTGCAGACCGGCTCAGGAAGCATGGAATGCAGCCTCAAGAGCTTTGATATCGATCTTCGACATTTTCAGCATTGCCTGCAATGCCCGATCAGCAGCTTGCCGATCCGATGCACCTAAGAGCTTCGGCAAGATCTGCGGAACAATCTGCCAAGATACTCCAAAGCGGTCTTTTAACCAGGCGCATCGTCCTTCTGAGCCGCCATCTGCCGTCAATGAACTCCAGAGGCTATCCGTATCCTCTTGGTTCTTGGTGCTTACGACGATGGAGGCCGCTTCGTTAGGCTTGAAATGCGGCCCACCGTTCAACGCTTGAAACGGCACCCCATCAAGCTTAAACGTCACCATCACCGGCGAGATACTTGTGACCTCAGAGTTTGGAATCAGTGAGGTGTAGAGCCGTGCTGCTTCTTCAGCATTGCCGTCGTACCAGAGGCAAACAGATACTGCGGATGAAATGCTCATTTTGTCGAGTCTCCTATGGATGGGTTTGCCGCATCACGTAGGTTATGCGTCAAAAAACACTGATATTCTGTTTTCATTTCGCCGCATATCCTGTTAAAATAAATTAAAATACGGACTTAAAGTCCATATGATTTAAATCATTATAGCAGCCACTCAAAGCGAAAACAAGTCATTCATGTCGACCCAAGAAAAACCAAAAAAACTCCTTGATTTGGTTAAAGAAAAAGTCCGCTACAAGCATTACAGCTTGCGTACGGAGCAGTCGTATTGTGGTTGGATCAAGCGGTTTATTTTGTTTCACAACAAGCGTCATCCCATCGACATGGGGGCGGTTGAGGTGACAGCATATTTATCCCATTTATCCGACAAATGCGGCGTTTCTGCTGCAACACATGGACAGGCTTTGTCGGCTTTGCTTTTTTTATACAAAGAGGTGCTGGGTATTGATTTACCTTGGCTGGATGGATTGCACCGCCCTAAAAAATCGGCCCGATTGCCTGTGGTGTTAACGGTGTCGGAAGTTGAGTTGTTATTTACGCATTTGTCGGGCATTCATTTATTGATGGCGAAGATGTTGTATGGCACGGGGATGCGTTTGATGGAGTTGTTGAGTTTACGCATCAAGGACATTGATTTAGAGACCTGTGAAATCACGGTTCGCCAAGGCAAGGGCAATAAAGATCGCGTGACGATGCTGCCGCGTATGGTGTTGGATGACGTTGTGGCGCAAATCGCATCGGCAAAGTCGGTGTTTGACAAAGACCGTGCAGAGGATCGCGCTGGTGTTTATTTGCCTTTTGCTTTGGCTCAAAAATACCCAAATTCGGATAAAACGTTTGCGTGGTTTTGGTTGTTTCCTGCACGGGCGGAGTCGCTTGATCCTCAGTCGGGCGTGATCCGTCGCCACCACACGCATGAGCAGGCAGTGCAGCGGGCGATTAAAAATGCGGTGGTGCAATCACGCATCAATAAACCCGCGACAACCCACACATTACGCCATAGTTTTGCGACGCATGTTTTACAAAGCGGTTATGATATTCGCACGGTGCAGGAGTTGCTCGGTCATTCTGATGTGAGCACAACGATGATTTATACCCACGTGCTGAAACGCGGCGGTCGTGGGGTTGAAAGCCCTTTGGATAGGATGTAATGAGTAAAAAAATACCAGTTTCTGTTTTGGTGGTGGTTTACACACCTGATTTACAAGTGCTCATGATGAAGCGCACACAAAAAGTCCTGACAGGTGATTTTGAAAAAGATTTCTGGCAGTGCATTACGGGCAGTTTGGATTTCATCGATGAGCTACCGCACGATGCGGCGGTGCGTGAACTGTTTGAAGAAACGGGGTTGAATGCGGCCGATTTTGAGCTGCAAGATTGGCAACACAAGTCAACTTATGAGATTTACCCGCAGTGGCGTCACCGTTACGCAGATGGTGTGGTTGAAAATACAGAACACTGGTTTGGGTTAAAAGTCCCGAGCACTGACATGGCCATCACGCTTGCACCGCTTGAGCATACCGATTTTCAATGGCTGCCCTTTGAACAGGCAGCGGCGTTATGTTTTTCTTGGAACAATGCGGATGCGATCAGGACTTTGCCAGAGCGTATTAACTCAGCTGAAATGATAGGATGATTAAAAAACATTGCGGTGCGGGCAGATTGCCTGTTGGACTTTTTTGAAAGCAAATTTTTCCATCGCCATACCGTACCTGATGCGGCCTCTCCATACAGGAGATTGCGGGCCAAGCCCGCAATGACGCATCTACAGTCATTTCCCGTCATGCCGCGCTTGACGCGGCATATCCCAGCACTGGAGTTTACGGGTCAAGCCCGGCAATCGGATTGATTAATAAACCACTGTAAAATGGACGTCAAAAAGCGGCTTGAAGCAAGCCGCTTTTTTATTGTACATCACCAATTACTCCGCCTCGTCCTGCCCTATTTTTTCTTTCAAAAGCTCAAGTTCTTCTTGCGTTAACAGTCGAACCATGAGCACATGCACTTGACGTGCATCGGCGCGAAGGACTTCGAACTCAAACGACTCAAGCATGATTTTATCGCCTCGGCGCGGCATGCGTGAGAGCGATGACGTGACCAATCCACCGATCGTATCAGCATCTTCGTCGGACAATTCAACTTTGAAAAACTCATTGAATTGATCAATTTCAGTCAAAGCACGCACACGGAAACGTCCGCCACGATCAGCGATGATGTTGTCTTCATCTTCGTCGTAATCGTGTTCATCTTCGATGTCGCCGACGATTTGTTCAAGGACGTCTTCGATGGTGATCAAACCCGACACGCCACCATACTCATCGACCACGACGGCCATGTGGTTTCGGCTTTCGCGAAACTCGCGCAGAAGGATGTTCAAGGGTTTGGATTCAGGAATAAAGACCGCTGGGCGCAAATTGTCGCGCACATCAAAATCTTTTTCCGTATAAAAATGCAGCAGGTCTTTGGCGAGCAACATGCCAATCACATGGTCTCGCCCGCCTTCGACAACGGGAAAGCGTGAATGGTTGGTGGACATCACAAAGGGGATGAATTCATCAGGGGTTTGGGCGATATCAACCACGTCCATTTGTGAACGCGGCACCATCAGGTCTCGCGCTTTGAGGGAGGCGACTTGCAGCGCCCCTTCAATCATAGAGAACGCATCATCGTCGATCAGGTCACGTTCACGTGCACCGTGAAGGATGTCTAAGAGTTGTTCTTGCGTCTCGGGTTCGCTGTCAAACAGCGCTGAAAAACGTTCAAACAAAGTTTTGGGCTTGGCGCCTCGCTTGGGATAGTCGTCGGACATGGGGTTTCATTCGAGTTAATCGAGTGGTTAGCATACTGTAAAACAGGCTGGTTGTGCAACAAAACCGATTAAAAACCATCATTTCAGTTTGTGTAGGGCGCATCATGCGCCTTGTCATCATTCCATCCTGCCATCCCATCTTTTGATGTTCTGACGCTGAGCCGCAGGCGATTCACAATTTACCCAAAAAAAACCTCTAAACCTTTATAATACCGCATGTCCAACGCGCTCATTTGACGCGCGTTTTTATATTGAATTGAAGCGAAACCATGAGCCAAACACCATTACTTGATGCCCTTGCCAAATCATTTGAACCCACCGCGCTGGAAAACCATTGGCGCACCCAGTGGGAACAAAAAGAATACGCCCATGCTGAGGTTAACCCAGCCCAAGAAGCCTATACCATTTTCCTCCCACCACCCAATGTGACCGGCACACTGCACATGGGGCATGCTTTCAATCAAACGATCATGGATGCGTGCGCACGCCACGCGCGGATGTCGGGCAAAAACACCACCTGGATTCCGGGCACCGACCATGCAGGCATTGCCACGCAAATCGTGGTGGAGCGTCAGTTGGCGGCGGACAATGTGTCGCGTTTTGATTTGGGTCGTGAGCAGTTCACGGCCAAAGTGTGGGAATGGAAAGAAAAATCAGGCAACATCATCAGCCAACAAATCCATCGCATGGGTTCAAGCATCGATTGGCAACGTGAATATTTCACGATGGATGACACCATGTCAAACGCCGTGACCGAGGCTTTCGTGCGTTTGCACGACGAGGGGCTGATTTATCGCGGCACACGTTTGGTCAACTGGGATCCAATTTTGGGTACAGCGGTGTCCGATCTTGAAGTCGAAACCGTTGAAACCGATGGGTCGATGTGGCACATTCTTTATCCATTCGTTGCTGGCGCACAAAGCATCACCGACAAAGAGGGCAACAGCGAAATGGTCACAGGTTTGACCGTCGCCACCACCCGCCCAGAAACATTACTTGGTGATGCCGCATTGTGCGTGCACCCTGAGGATGAACGTTACAAGCACCTTGTGGGTCAATTCGTCACATTGCCTTTGTGTGACCGCCAAATCCCTATCATCGCGGACGAGTACGTCGATGCGGCCTTTGGCACGGGTGTGGTCAAAATCACGCCTGCACATGATTTCAACGATTATGCCGTCGGTCAACGCCACGACTTGCCTAAGCTCAACATCCTCAATCTGGATGCAACCATCAACACCCAAGCGCCAGCCGCCTATCAAGGCATGGATCGCTTTGTGGCACGTAAGCAAATCGTGGCGGATTTGGACGCGCTCGGTTTATTGGTGAAAGTGGCACCGCACAAACTCCAGCAGCCCAAATCAGAACGCACAGGCACGGTGATTGAGCCGATGCTGACCGATCAATGGTTCATGGATTTGACTTCTGAAAAAGGTCAAGCTGAAATTGTCCAACCTGCATTGCAAGCGGTCAATGGGGACGGCACTGCGACTGGCGAAATTCGCCTCGTGCCTGAAAACTGGAACAGCACGTACAACCAGTGGTTGAACAACATCCAAGATTGGTGTATTTCTCGTCAATTGTGGTGGGGACATCAAATTCCAGCGTGGTATGCCGACGATGGTCAAGTGTTTGTCGCACGTGACGAAGCCGCCGCTGCCGCCAAAGCCCAAGCCGCAGGTTACACTGGGACATTGCGCCGCGAGTCCGACGTGCTCGACACATGGTTCTCTTCTGCACTCGTGCCCTTTTCTTCACTGGGCTGGCCTGAAAACACGCCTGACTTGAATCATTTTTTACCGTCATCGGTGCTGGTCACAGGCTACGACATTATTTTCTTCTGGGTCGCACGCATGGTCATGATGACCAAGTACTTTACGGGCAAAGTGCCATTCAAAGCGGTCTATGTCCACGGTTTGATTCGTGACGCCGAAGGCAAAAAGATGAGCAAATCCGAGGGCAATGTCCTCGATCCTGTTGACTTGATCGATGGCATCGAATTGGCACCGCTGCTGGACAAGCGCGTCACAGGTTTGCGCCGCCCAGAAACGGCACCCGCTGTGCGCAAAGCCACAGAAAAAGAATTCCCCAACGGCATTCCATCGTACGGCACGGATGCACTGCGTTTCACTTTCGCCTCACTCGCCACGCAAGGGCGCAGCATCAATTTTGATTCCAAACGCTGTGAAGGTTATCGCAATTTCTGCAATAAACTGTGGAATGCGACCCGCTTCGTGCTGATGAACTGTGAGGGTCAGGATTGCGGCATCGATGCGAGCGCTGAGTTGGATTATTCGCCTGTTGACCGTTGGATCATCAATGAGTTGCAACGTGTAGAAACCGATGTGAACAAACAGTTCCCAGAATTTCGCCTCGACATGATTTCGCAAGATTTATACCATTTCGTTTGGAATCATTACTGTGATTGGTATGTTGAACTGGCCAAAGTCACTTTGCAAAACGGCACGCCTGCGCAAGCTCGCGCGACACGCCGCACACTGATTCGCGTACTGGAAACCATGTTGCGCTTGATTCATCCGATCATGCCGTACATCACCGAAGAGCTGTGGCAAACCGTTGCCCCATTGGCAGGTATGAAACACACCGACAGCATCATGTTGGCCGCATATCCTGTTGCCGATGACAGCAAAATGACCCCTGAAGCCGATGTGTGGATGCACGAATTACAAGGCTTGGTTGACTCATGCCGCAATTTGCGCGGGGAAATGAACCTGTCACCCGCCACCAAAGCACCGCTGTTCATCGCAGCCCCTGCCGCCTCACTTGATAAGCTGAATGCATTTGCCCCGTATTTGAAAACATTGGCAAAACTGTCTGAAGTGACCGTTGCCGAAATATTGCCACAAGCCGCGGGTGCGCCTGTGCAAGTGGTGGGCGAAGTGTCATTGATGCTTAAAGTTGAAATTGATGTCGCGGCCGAACGTGAACGCCTGGGTAAAGAAATTGCCCGTTTAAAGGGTGAAATCGCCAAAGCCAATGGCAAACTCGGCAACCAAGCTTTTGTTGCCAAAGCACCTGCGGCGGTGGTTGAGCAGGAGCAAGCGCGCTTGGCTGAATTTATCGCCACCGCATCAAAATTAGAGCAACAATTGTCGTCACTGCCCGCGAATTAAGGGTTAAAATCATGCGCGGTGGGCTGTCAATGGAATGCTCACTGCATGAAACATCGCAAACATAAATGATAATTATGGCGCGACACGGCGAAGGCCGATCAGCTCGACCTTCGCTTCTATTGGATTTTGGGTGTTGAATGACATGTGAATGCATGTGGGTTCGATGTCATGCACTCAAAATCTCGTACTGAACCAAAAAAAGTAAGTTTTACTTTTTTTGAATATATGAGGGTAAGAGACAAAATGGAACTGAATGACGCAATCACTGCGCTGACACTATCAGCAGAACAACTTCAACACATCCGCGACGCACTGGCGGATAAAATTTCTGAAGGTTTGGCCAAAGAGGGTCAACAAATCAAAGCACTGCCTGCTTTTTTACGCCGTCCAAACGGCCAAGCCAGTGGTGATGCCGTGGTTTTGGATGCTGGTGGCACCAATGTGCGTGCAGCTCACATATCGATGCAGGGCAAGGAAGTGGCTTTCATCACTGAACCACAAGCCGATCGCACGTTGATGCATGACGCACAAACACCAGGACAAGTGTCGCCCCATGCTTTTTTTGAACGCCAAGCGGCATTGATTCAAAAAATTTGCCCCGCGCCCGAGTTCAACCTTGGCTATTGTTTTTCTTACCCATCAACCAACACACCCGACGGCGATGCCGCTTTAGTGAACTGGACCAAAGGCATCAATGTGGCCGACATGATTGGTGTGCCTTTACGCGCCCAATTGACTGATGCACTCAAAGCCCAAGGTCAAATCGCGCACCACACCCCCATTTTAAACGACACCGTGACGACACTGGCCGCTGCGGCATGGATGGAGCCAGACTGCGACACTTACATTGGTCTGATTGCAGGCACAGGCATGAATGCAGCCGGTTTTTACCGCACCGAACAAATCACAAAGCTCTCCACAGATGACGCCAAAGGTTGGCAAGCCGACGAGCTCATGGCGGTCAACCTTGAAATCGGTAATTTTCACCCGCCCTTTTTATCATCCTTTGATGATGAGCTGGATGCTGCAGGCCTGGATGACCATCCGGGCAAACAACGTTTGGAAAAAGCATTGGGTGGCAAATACACGGCTGAATTATATGGTCGTATTGTCGGTCGTGAAGCGTGCTTGGCTTTACCTGATGCGTGGGCGTTTGATCCAGAAGCAGGCTCACGTACACACGCAGGCCACGTCACCCAATTGCGCCGTTATCATGGCATCATGGCCGATGTCGCCACGGCACTGATTGACCGCTCCGCCGATTTAACGGCCGCAGCACTGGCGGGTGTACTCAAAAGCCAAGATTTAAAAGCTGGCCAACAACACACCGTCGGCATCTTGGCTGAAGGCACTTTATTTTGGCAAACCGAAGGTTATCGTGAGCGCGTGGAATCCACACTCAATGCGTTGACCCCAAACCATGTGACTGTGCGTATTTTACAAAACACGTCAGATGTCGATGCAAACTTTATCGGTGCGGCTTGTGCGGCCTTGATTTAAATCCCACAAAGATAAAAGAAGATGGTGGTTTAAAGATAGGTTTTAGTCGAATTGAATAACAACACACAAAGCATTCAACCCTTTTTTAATTTCCACGAAAGACCAAGCATGAAACGTAAATCTTTATCCCGCTACCTTATTGAGCAGCAACGCGAGCACAACAATTTACCATCCGATCTGCGCCTGTTGATCGAAATCGTTGCTCGCGCCTGTAAACACATCAGCCATGCCGTTTCAAAAGGCGAGTTGGGTGATGTTTTGGGTAATGCTGGCACAGACAACGTGCAAGGCGAAGCGCAAAAAAAATTGGACGTATTGACCAATGAAATTTTCTTAGAAGCCAACGAATGGGGCGGCAACCTTGCTGGCATGGCCTCTGAGGAAATGGAGCACATTTATGAAATTCCAAACCGCTATCCCAAAGGCGAGTATTTATTGGTTTATGATCCACTGGATGGCTCATCCAACATCGACATCAATGTCACAGTCGGTACGATTTTCTCTGTATTGAAAAAATCGGATTCACCCGATGCCGTGTGTGAAAAAGATTTTTTGCAACAAGGTAAAAACCAAGTCGCTGCAGGCTATGCCATTTACGGTCCACAAACACAACTCGTTTTGACCACAGGTCGTGGCACACATTGCTTCACACTGGATTCAGAGCTCGGCTCATGGGTGCTGACTCAAGAGCACATGCAAGTCCCGACAACAACCAATGAATACGCGGTCAACACCTCAAATACGCGCCATTGGTTTCCACCCATGACGCGCTACATGAGCGAACTGCTTGCGGGTGAAACGGGCCCTTTGGGTAAAAATTACAACATGCGCTGGGTGGCTGCAATGGTCGCGGAAGTGCACCGCATCCTCAATCGCGGCGGCATTTTCATGTACCCGTCCGATTCACGCACCCCGGGTCGTCCAGGCCGTTTGCGCTTGATGTACGAAGCCAACCCAATGGCGATGATCATCGAACAAGCGGGCGGCGTGGCCACCAATGGTGAAATCGCCATCATGGACATCCAACCCACCAGCCTGCACGAACGTGTGGCGGTGTTCTTGGGCTCGAAAGAAGAAGTTGAGCGCATCACGGCTTATCATCACGACCAAGTATCCAACTAAGCGAACCAACACATGGGTTGCTTCCCACAGGGTTGCTTCCCGTAAGGTTGTTTCTCATAAAAAAGGGGTGGGTACACGCCCCCCCACCATGAGGACATAGTGCGTAGTGCACAATGCACTATCAAATCTCCACATGAGGCGTTATGATTCGATTTATTACTTCAACGCGCATCCACACCCTCGAAGAATTCATGGCCACAACCCTACTCGGTCAATCTTTTCAAAGGTTGGCTCGGTTTTCAGCGATGGAAATTAAAGTTGGATTGGATGCCAAAGATGGCTTGGCCACAGTATTTAACCCAGAAATTGAACAGGCCTCCCCCGAAGACATTTTGGTTTTCATCCACGATGACGTGTGGATTGATGACTGGCTGATTGAATTTCGCCTGAAAGAAGCACTGGCCTCTTTTGATGTGATTGGCATCGCTGGCAACCCTTTTCGCGCACCCAAGCAGCGGGGTTGGTATGGCACAATGGATGCACTGGGTGAGGAATTTAAAGCACTCGGAGAACCGCGTTACGCCATCGGTCGTATCAATGACACCCCCACGTGCAGCAGCAACATTTCACCGATTGAGGTCAAACTGCTCGATGGTGTGTTCATCGCGGTGAAAGCCTCAACGTTTCATGCATCTGGCATACGTTTTGACCCCCAATTTCTCTATCACCATTATGATTTAGACCTGAGTCGACAATGCGAACAAGCAGGTTTAAAAATGGGCATTTGGCCCATCGCTCTGACCCACGCCCAAACCATTGGTGATTTGGGTTCGGCATGGTTTGATTCAGGCACCGCTTATTTAAAAAAATGGTCAGACTAAGCCACCCCATTCACATTCAACCGTCACTCGGTAAAAAGCCATACCCAGCATGCGTTACCCCTTGATTTTATGTTAAAGTAACGCATCATTTTTCACATCGCACATCAACGAAAGACCCACAACATGGCCACAAGACCCGACTCAAAACCCGCTGTCAACCAAGCAGGTAATGCAGAAGATAAAGCCAAAGCTTTGGCCGCTGCACTTGCACAAATTGAAAAACAATTCGGCAAAGGCTCAATCATGCGCTTGGGCGACAACAATGAGCAACCTGACATTTCAGTGGTCTCCACAGGCTCTTTGGGATTGGACGTTGCATTGGGTGTTGGCGGTTTGCCACGCGGCCGTGTGATTGAAATTTACGGCCCAGAATCATCAGGCAAAACCACATTGACCTTACACGTCGTGGCTGAAATGCAGAAACTCGGTGGCACATGCGCCTTCGTCGATGCAGAGCATGCATTGGATGTCAGCTATGCCCAAAAGCTTGGTGTGAACTTGACCGACCTACTGATTTCTCAACCCGACACAGGCGAACAGGCCCTTGAAATGGTTGACGCATTGGTGCGTTCAGGTGCAGTTGACCTCATCATCGTCGACTCGGTGGCTGCCCTCGTACCCAAAGCTGAGATTGAAGGCGACATGGGGGCATCTTTACCAGGCTTGCAAGCACGCCTGATGAGTCAAGCATTGCGTAAACTCACGGCTTCCATCAGCCGCAGCCAATGCACTGTGATTTTCATTAACCAAATCCGTATGAAAATCGGTGTGATGTTTGGCTCTCCCGAAACCACAACGGGCGGTAACGCCCTCAAATTTTATGCTTCTGTTCGCCTTGACATCCGCCGCATTGGCGGCATCAAAAAAGGTGAAGAAGTACTGGGCAACGAAACCCGCGTGAAAATTGTCAAAAACAAAGTTGCGCCCCCCTTCAAAGAAGCCATTTTTGACATCCTTTACGGTGAAGGCATCTCGCGCGAAGGTGAGGTCATTGACATGGGTGTGGCCGCAGGCATCGTTGATAAAGCAGGGGCATGGTACAGCTACGGCAAAGACCGCATCGGCCAAGGCAAAGACAATGCGCGTGAATATTTACGTGACAACCCCGCCGTCGCGGTGGAAATCGAAAACTTGGTCCGGGATAAACTGGGTGTGAAAGCCCGTGCCATTCTGAGTGAACCCAAAGGCGCCAGTAAAGCAGAAAAAACCGCAAAAGCGCCTAAAGAAGTTGAAGCCGCTGCTGAAGATGATGCGATTTAACCTGAAGGCATGTACGAAAACCCTGCGAGTGCGGGGTTTTTATTTTTAAACACATGTTTGTTTTTATTTGATCAATCCAACCACACGGCAACACATGGTGCCCAGAATAACTCATGACGATGATGACGATGCTTTCGAACAATTTGAACCCTTTGAAGGGTTCAAAAAAGTCCACAGCGCGCACATCACAGACACCCAAGATGCAGAGCAAGCACATCAAGCATCCGACATCACCCTATTAAGCGCCAAAGATTGGCGCCAAAAGGTTCGCACCCGCGCCATCACCTACTTGTCACGCCGTGAATACAGTCGTGTCGAACTGCGCAAGAAAGTTCTATTGTCATTGCGACACTTTGATTGCGAGGATGACCTCGGTTCATCCATCGCCGATGAAGTTTTAGACGATTTGGCACAACACAATTGGCAATCGGATGTCCGTGTGGCGGCATCGGTGGCCAAAGTGAAGGGTGAACGTTACGGCAATGCACGTGTCAAACATGAGCTTAAACAACAAGGACTGGACAGCGAACTCATCACCGAAGCTTTAGAACAATTGGCCAGCACAGAGCTTAAACGCGCCCACGACGTGTGGCTCAAAAAATTTGGCCAGTCACCCGCCGACCTCAAGGAAAAAGCCAAACAAATTCGCTTTATGGCCAGTCGCGGCTTTGGCTTTGACGTCATCAACAAAGTCATTAAAAATGCCGATGACCTGTTTGATGACATGCCATAAAAAAACATGACCCTCCGTCATGCAAGATGCCACTGGAGGAGATGTTGTAAGTAAGTCATCGTCTCAATGCACAACCGTAAGTCTCTATTTTTTATAAAAGAGCCAAGTACCGAACAATCCTTTAAAACAAATAAAAAAACCGCCGTTCCCGAATCATCAAGGGGAACAGCGGCTTTTTACACCCAATCATTGCCTGATTATTTTTTATCGCCTGCGGGTGCTGGCGCGGCAGCGGGTGCTGCGGCTGCATCTTTCTTCGGCAAGAAACCTTCTTGCAGCGTTTTCATGTAATTTTGTTTCGCCATTTCCAAAATCTGTGGCTTCACTTGATCAAATGGTGGCACGGGCGGTTGATTTGCAGGTGCTTTTGCATCGCGCGGAGCCTCCACCAATTGAATCACGTGGTAGCCAAACTGAGATTTTACAGGTTTTTCCGTGATCCCATTGGCAGTCAATTTGCCCGCTGCATCAGCGAATTCTGGCACCCATTTATCCAATGTATTCCAACCCAAGTCGCCACCATTTGCAGCCGAACCCGTGTCTTTAGTGCCTTTTGCCAAATCGGCAAACTTTGCACCCGTTTTCAACTTAGCAATGATTTCATTGGCTTGTGATTCAGAATCAACCAAAATATGACGCAAATGGTATTCTTGACCCGCACCTTTCATTTTCGCAACTTGTTCATCGTATACTTTTTTCAACTCTTCATCCGTTGGTTTAAATGCTTCCATTTTCAAACGCATGTATTCAGACATGATGACTTGATCTTGCTGCAAGGCCAACAACATTTTGGTGTGGTCTGTTTTGTCCAAACCATCTTTTTTAGCCGCCTCAACCACCGCCCCTTGAACTGCAATGGCTTCTTCAATTTTTGCACGCTGTTCTGGTGTCACCGGTTGATTTGGATTTTCTTTGTTCATGTCCGCAACAATGGTGTCCACCAGTTGTGTCGAAGTGTATTTGGTCTCGGACGATTTATTGCATGCAGACAAACCAACAACGCCTGCCAATAATACGGCAACTAAAGTACTGCTCTTTTTCATAACGCCCATTCCTTATGTGTTTGGGTTAAATAAATAAAATAAAACAACAAATTACAGTTAATGACAAAGTAAAGTTTACTTTGCACTTGCTTAAGTTTCAAGACAGTTTCAAGACGTTAATTGCCTTACTTCACGTAGCTGAATGATCAACCAACCTGCACTAAAACCCCGTTTTGAAGCAGGGTGTTTCGATCAATTCAACACAAAACCCATGAACAACCAATCAAGCCATAAATCAAAACATTAAATTTCTGATGAACCCGTTAAACCAATGTTGCGATAGATTCAATGCGCAAAGCATGGATCGGATGAGGCATCAAATCAGCCATTGCAGCGTACACCAATCGGTGCTGAGCCATCCGTGTCAAGCCATTGAACTTTAATGACACAATCCGCACTGCAAAATGACGCGCACCGCCACGGGCACCCACATGCCCAGCATGCAAGTGCGATTCATCCATCACACTCAACTCAGTGGGTGACAATGCCGCAATCAAACGAGCCTCTAATTCCGCCTGCACATCATTCATCATGCTTCATCCTGTGGTAAATGCTTCGCCAACCAAACCCCTTGAAGCACCGTAAACAACAGTGTCAAAGCCAAACTGCCGTACAACTTAAAATTGAACCACACATCATCCGAGAAGCTGTAAGCGATGTAAATATTCAAAGTACCCAAAAATATAAAGAAACCCGCCCACATCAAACCCAACTGTTTCCACACACCATCTGCCAGCACCAACTCATGTCCCAACAACAATTTCAGCATGTTTTTATTGAATACATACTGCCCCACCAATATGGCCAAGCCCATGCTCCATTCCAACACGCTAAATTTCCATTTTAGAAAGATGGTTTCGTGAAAATAAATGCTCATACTGCCCAAAAGGACAATCAAAACCAAGCTCACCCAATGAATGATTTGAATGGGAATTTTTTTCCATTTCATTAACAACATCTGCACCGCAGTCGATGCCATGGCCACGCCAGTTGCCAGAAACATGTCATTGGTCAATTTATAACTGAGAAAAAACAAGACAACTGGGAAAAAATCAATCAAAGTTTTCATGGACTCTTTGCTCAAAGGTATAGGACATGCGTCAAATAAAATCAAAAAAGAACAAGACCGCCAAAACACAAGCGGCCTTGCATCTTAATCCAACAAAATGGACAATTGGTGTGCATTTTACCCCTGTTTTTAATCCGAAACGTCAGGTTCATGCAAAAAATTCAATGCAGCCCCATTGATGCAGTAGCGCAAACCCGTCGACTTCGGAGGCCCATCAGGAAACACATGTCCCAAATGCGCACCGCAATTGTGGCACACCACCTCCGTTCGAATCATCCCATGCGACACATCTCGGTGCTCAGCCACCGCCTCAACAGACGCTGGGGCATCAAAACTCGGCCAACCACACCCCGCATTGAACTGATGCCCAGACTCAAACAACAGCGCATCACACACCACACAATGATAATCGCCCTCATGCCAAGACTCAGAAAATGAGCTGGTAAACGGCCGCTCAGTTCCCTTTTCCTGCGTCACTTGATACGCCAATGGACTTAACTTTTCTCGTAATGTCTCATTATTATTGTCACTCATTTTTTTGCCATCCTTTTCATTAAAAAACCAATAAAGTCTTTACAGCAAGCATTAGACGTATTTAACGCTCAATTCATTACAAAAATGCAATAGGATTTTACAGCACCCGTACAATACAGTACAATACCCGTTTTCGGTTTGAGGCAAACGCTCAAACAAGCTCATCAGCGAGGGTGGCGAAATTGGTAGACGCACCAGGTTTAGGTCCTGGCGCCCTAAACAGGTGTAGGGGTTCGAGTCCCCTCCTTCGCACCAGAATATTTTAACTTCTCTGTTTTTTCAACACATTAGAGAAATTAGATGCACATCAACAGATGGTTTTACTTACAAAAAGGTTATCTAAAATGACAACTGAAGCACAAGAAATTTTGAACGAAGAACAAACAACACCAGAAGCCGTCGCAGAGACAGCACCTGCAATGACACCATCACTGACACGCTCATTTGACATCGTCATCACAACGGCCGCAGTCGATGCAGCCACTGAAAAACGCCTGCAAAAAATGGCCAAAACCGTCAAAATTGATGGTTTCCGCCCAGGTAAAGTGCCTCTTTCACGCGTTAAACAAATGTATGGCAGCCAAGCCTCATGGGAAGCCTTGAATGACCAAGTGGGTGAAGAGTTTGCAAAAAAAGCAGATGCCGACAACTTGCGCATCGCTGGCTTACCAAACATCGTTCCTGCCGAAAGCACGGATGCAGAAGGCCAAATGACTTTCACTGCAACATTTGAAGTCTACCCAGAAGTGAGCGACGTCAATTTGGCTGACGTTGAGGTTGAACAAGCACAATGCAACGTCACCGATGCGGACATCACCCGTACATTGGACGTGTTGCGCCAACAGCGTGTGAGCTACAGCTCTGCTGACAAAGCGGCGGCCAAAGACGACCAAGTGACCATCGACTTCGAAGGTAAAATTGATGACGTGGCTTTTGCCGGCGGCTCAGCGACTGATTATCCATTTGTTTTGGGTCAAGGCCGCATGTTGCCTGAATTTGAAACAGCCATTGAAGGCTTAAAAGCAGGTGAAGCACGCACTTTTGATTTACCATTCCCAGCAGACTACCACGGTAAAGATGTTGCAGGCAAAACAGCTCAATTCACGGTAACCGTCAAAGATGTGGCCGCCCCTCAATTGCCTGAGCTGGACACGGCATTTGCAAAGTCACTCGGCGTACCCGATGGCGATGTTGAAAAAATGAAAACCGACATCAAAGCCAACTTAGAACGTGAAATCGCTCAACGCACCAAAGCAATGACTAAAAACAACGTCATGGATGCACTGTTGTCAGCCGTATCATTTGATGTCCCTACCGCATTGGTGAACGAGGACGTGGAACGTTTGCAAACCAACGCACGCGAAGATTTACGTGCACGTGGCATCCCTGTCGATGACAAAATGGTATTACCAGCCGACATTTTCAAAGACCGTGCAGAACGTCGTGTTCGCTTGGGCTTATTGATTGCTGGCTTGGTTAAAACCCATGAATTGCGCGCCAACGCAGAGCAAATTGATGCGCAAGTGGCCGTTGTGGCACAAGCATATGAAGACCCAGCTGGCTTCATCAAATGGTACAAAACCGACGCCAATCGCATGGCTGAAGTTGAAGCGGTTGCCATGGAAGACAATGTGGTTGCTTGGGCACTCTCTCAAGCCAAAACATCTACAAAAGAAGTTGCATTTGAAGAGTTGATGAATCAACAGCGTTAATCATTGACAAAACTCATTCAAAGGTTCTTTATAGAACGGAGTACAGAAAAAAACCCTAACGTTCGTTAGGGTTTTTTTCTTATCAAATCTCCCCTTAAACACTGAAAAATAAAGGCCTACAGATACGTGATCGTTAAAATTACGTTATGATGTGGTCATTGCGTAAATGCTTTTTTCGCACCATGCTTGACGAAGAACGTTGTAGATTTCCTCTCCCCTCTTGCATTCTCTTTTCACGCCTCCATCTCTATTTTTTATCTTTGAAGGAATTCTCATGTTGTTTCAGCAAGAACCCCAAGGTTTAGGCCTCATCCCTATGGTGGTTGAACAAACCAGCCGTGGTGAGCGCTCGTTTGACATTTATTCTCGTCTTTTGAAAGAACGGGTTATTTTCTTGGTGGGCGGCGTGGACGACCAAAGTGCCAATCTGGTGATTGCACAAATGTTGTATTTAGAGAGTGAAAATCCTGAAAAAGACATTCACCTGTACATCAACTCTCCTGGAGGCTCTGTATCCGCAGGTCTTGGCATTTACGACACCATGAACTTTATCAAACCAGATGTGTCCACCATGTGCATTGGCATGGCGGCCAGCATGGGCGCATTTTTGCTGTCCTCTGGCGCAAAAGGAAAACGCTTTGCATTGCCCAATTCTCGAGTCATGATTCACCAACCTTCGGGTGGTGCACAAGGGATGGCTTCAGACATCGAAATTCGCGCACGTGAAATTTTATTGTTACGCGCTCAATTGAATCAAATCATGGCCAACAACACAGGACAGCCGCTTGAGCGCCTCGAACGTGACACCGATCGCGACACTTTTTTTTCAGCACAAGAATCGCTCGAATACGGCTTAATTGACCGCGTGTTGACCAGCCGTGACACTCTTTAATTCAAGGACGATGAATGACTGACGAAAAAAACCCTCCCCCCGCAGCTGAATGTTCTTTTTGCGGTAAAAGCCAAGAAGAAGCAAACAAGCTGATTGAAGGTTTGCATGGTCACATCTGTGATGAATGCATCACTTTATGCGGCCAAATTTTAGAAGCAGAAGCATTTAAAACCGATGATGAAGCGATCAAAGCAGAATCTGCCAGCTTACCCACCCCAGAAGAGATTTTAAACAAACTGAACGACTACGTGATTGGCCAAAACGATGCCAAACGCGTGTTGTCTGTTGCTGTGTACAACCACTACAAACGTTTGCGTCACTTAAAGAACCGCAAAAAGACCGATGTTGAGCTGTCGAAAAGTAATATTTTACTCATTGGCCCCACTGGTTCTGGTAAAACATTGCTGGCTCAAACATTGGCACGTTTGCTCAACGTCCCCTTTGTAATGGCCGACGCAACCACTCTGACTGAAGCAGGCTACGTCGGTGAAGACGTTGAAAACATTGTTCAAAAATTGCTACAAAACTGCAACTACGATGTAGAAAAGGCGCAACAAGGCATCATCTACATCGATGAAATTGATAAAATTTCGCGCAAATCAGATAACCCATCCATCACACGTGACGTCTCGGGCGAAGGCGTACAACAAGCCTTGCTCAAACTGATCGAGGGCACAGTTGCATCGATCCCACCACAAGGGGGTCGCAAACACCCCAATCAAGACTTCATCCAAGTCGACACCACAAACATCTTGTTCATCTGCGGCGGTGCGTTTGATGGCCTCGACAAAGTGATTGCCCACCGTTCACAAAAAGGTGGGATGGGTTTCAATGCAGCCGTGCATAAAAAAGAAGAGAAAAGCGTTGGTGAACTGCTATTGGAAGTTGAAACAGAAGACTTGATCAAATTCGGCTTGATCCCCGAATTAATTGGTCGCTTACCCGTCATTGCCAAACTCGGCAACCTTGATGAACACGCTTTGGTCAACATATTGACACAACCAAAGAATGCCTTGGTGAAACAATATGCCGCATTGTTTGATATGGAAGAGGTTGAGTTGGAAATCACCGACAATGCTTTGATCGCGATTGCTAAAAAAGCTTTGGAACGCAAAACAGGCGCACGCGGCCTGCGCGCCATCGTTGAAGAAACGTTGCTGGACACGATGTTCAAACTGCCCTCTCAAAAAAACATTGCCAAAGTCATCGTGGATGAAGCCACTGTAACAGATCGCCAGCAACCTCAATTGATCCCAGTGACAGCAGAAACCAGTCACAAAAAAACAACGCCACTGCATTCTCTGGCTTCTTAACCAGAAGATTAAGCAGAAAAAATAAGCACTTAAGCATTGTCCATTATGATGGTTGATGGTCAAAACGAAACAGGCAAACTTTTCAAGTTTGCCTGTTGTTTTTTTGGTGACTAAAACAGCGACCAAAGGTGCACCTTTTAGGGCAAGGTGCTCTGCGGTGAACGTGGTGTCACTCGCTGGATGTTACATTAGTTAAGTTTGGATAACAGAAAAAATCATATCATTCGATAAAAATTTTATGAAATCAACCTCAAACAACGGCAGAAGTTGCGCCCTTGTAAAACACACCCAAGTCAACTGCAGCACAACAAACAAGCCAAATCAAAAAAGTCATCAAAAAAATACTGACCATTCGACTCTGTTATAACTGCATCGGGTGAATTCATTGTACCCTTTTTCATCCCCAACACAAGTGTTTTTTGTTTTTAATTTTCATGGACTTAGGATAAATTTAATTTTTAACAGCTTTGCTTCACAACAGTAAAAAATCAGATACAATGTTTTTTTACCTAAAAAAGGACACACCATGCGCTCAGGCAACCCCACCCTTTCTGATGAGGCATTCAAACAGCGTGCTGGTACAGCAGGTGATCGGATGACGTTGAATGGCACGGTCAATAAAACAGGCATTCTGTTGTTTATTGCTGTCGTCTGTGCGGCCTTGCCCTGGCGTTTGTTGATGCAACAAAGTCCAATGGCCTCGATGATGATGCCTCTGGCCACGGGTGCAGCTGTCATTGGTTTTATTTTGGCGCTCATCATTTCATTCAAAACACATACCGCCCCTTATCTTGCGCCAGCATATGCCGCAGCGGAAGGTGTATTTTTAGGTGCCATTTCAGCCATTTTTGAAATGCGTTACCCTGGCATTGTGTTGCAAGCCATGGCGTTGACTTTCGGGACTTTAGGCTGTCTGCTGTTGGCCTATAAAAGTGGCTTGATTCGGGCTTCTGAGAACTTTAAGCTGGGTGTTGTTGCCGCCACAGGCGCAGTCGCTGTGCTTTATCTGGTCAATTTTGTCATGTCATTTTTTGGCAGTGGCATGGGATTCATCAGTGCACCCACCCCCATTGGCATTGGATTCAGTGTGCTTGTCGTTGCAATTGCTGCATTGAATTTGGTATTGGACTTTGACTTCATCGAACGCGGTGTGGCCAGCGGCAGCCCGAAATACATGGAGTGGTACGGCGCTTTTGGTTTGGTGGTGACTTTGGTTTGGTTGTATCTAGAAATCCTGCGGTTGTTGTCTAAGTTACGTGACCGATGAAAAAAAGCGCTCAATGAATTGAGCGCTTTTTTTATTTCCATCAACCTCAAACATCCACTTCAATTTCAGACCCAAGGTATAAAAAGATTGATTTCTACGATGCCAACAATTATTGGCTTTCTGGAAACACGAATACTTCTACTCGACGATTTTGTGCCCGCCCTGTTTCAGTTGCATTGTCAGCTATGGGTTGAGTTGAGCCACGGCCATAAGAGGTCATGCGTGCACTTGATGTACCGCTGGTCACCAAAAAGTCGCGCACACTGTTGGCTCGCGCCAATGACAAAGCTTGATTGGCATCGGCATAGCCTGAGCTGTCGGTATGGCCGACGATCACCACGCGACTGTTTGGCGTTTGATTGATGACTTGGGCCACATTGGTCAAAGTGGGCACAAAAGTGCTGCGGATCGCCGCACTGCCCGAGTTGAAAGACACATCGCCTGCAAGGTTGATTTTCAGAGATCCGTCTGCCATTTTGGTGACATTCGCCCCCGTGCCATTCAAAATAGAACCGATTTGGCTGACTTGTTGGTCAATGCGTTGACCGTAATTATTTCCAATCACACCACCCAGTACCCCCCCAACGCAGCACCAATCAATGCACCTTCATTTTTCTTGCCATTTTTTGAAACAGCTGCACCAATGACACCACCCAAAGCCGCACCCGTCCCCGCACCAATGGTGGTGTTTCGATTCATACCACCGATGCCGTTAAATGGTTCGGTGCTGCCAATCGCTGTGCCCACAGGGGTGTTTAAACCGTTGTTGCTCACGCAACCCGCCAACATCGCCACAGCGATGAGTGCCATACCAGTTTTTTTGAGTAAAAACGAATTCATGGTCTTTCCTTTCAAAGGTCTTTGTTCATGTGGGCAGCGTGCCCGTGCACACAGTAATGCCTAAGCTTTCGATTTGGTGCACACAATGCATCAACTATTTTTATAAAGTTAAAACCCCAAACTGCCGTACAATAATGTTTCGCTGTGCATGTGCACCATATTCAAAAAAACCTGTTACATCAGCAGGCTAAATGCTGACGGCTTAAGCAGTTTATATTTTTATAAGAAAACACCATGCTCTACAATTGGTTGAAAATTTTTCACATTGTTTTTGTGATGTCTTGGTTCGCAGGTCTCTTTTACTTACCACGCATCTTTGTCAATTTGGCTCAAGAGTCGGATGCTCCGTCACAGCACCGCCTGCTGTTGATGGCAGCTCGGCTGTATCGCTTCATGCACATCCTCGCCATTCCAGCAATTGGGCTTGGGCTGGCATTGTGGTTGGGCATTGGTTTTCGGGGGGGCTGGCTGCACATAAAGTTGATGTTGGTGCTTGTTGCCGTGGCTTATCATGTTTATTGCGGCAAACTGCTTAAAGACTTTGACCTCAATCGCAACACCCATAGCCATGTCTGGTTTCGCTGGTTCAACGAAATTCCAGTGATTTTGATGTTGCTCATTACAGCACTGGTGGTGATCAAACCTTTCTCCGTTTGATTACTTGATTGATCTCCATTTCGTATCACAACCCTAATGGGATTACCCCCATCACCCCCATTGCCCATACACTGGGTGATGTCTTTTTACCGGATTAAAAAAACATGTCGTTGTCCTTTTTCGCACCTTGTCCCCGTGGTTTAGAGCCTTTATTGGTTCAAGAACTCCAGCAAATCAATGCCCAGCACATCAAACCAACCCATGGTGGTGTGGCTTTTGCAGGTGACCTTGCATTGATGTACCGCGCCAATTTACACTCACGCATCGCCTCGCGCGTTTTACTCAAGCTCAATCAAGGCGGCTATCGCAATGAAGACGACATCTACAACCTCGCCTCTCGCACGCCTTGGAGCAGTTATTTCACGCCCGACCACTCGATTAAAGTCGAGGTCAATGCGATTAAATCACCTTTACGCAGTTTAGAATTCATCACTTTACGCATCAAAGACGCGGTCTGTGACTATTTTCGCGACTTAATGGATCGCCGCCCCAGTGTCGACACGGCCACACCCGATGTGCGCATTTATGCCTTCATCACTGAGTTTGATTGCACACTTTACCTCGACACATCAGGTGAAGCTTTATTCAAACGCGGTTGGCGTGAAGACAAAGGCCGCGCGCCTTTACGTGAAAATTTGGCGGCTGGTTTGATCATGTTATCGGGCTGGAAACCGACCCAACCTTTATTTGACCCAATGTGCGGCAGCGGCACCATCATCATCGAAGCAGGTTTGATGGCCGCCAACATCCCGCCAGGCTGGCAGCGTCATTTTGCATTTGAGCAATACCACGGTTTCGATAAAACCTTATGGCAAAATGTTTTAAATGATGTAAAAATTGATAAAACACCGCGCGCCATCTATGCTTCGGACATCAGCGCCTATGCGGTCAAAGACATTGAACACAACCTTGGCCGCAGCGGTTTGCCTTTCTCCGTCGCTTTTGAGCAGCAAAATGTGCTCGATGCCATGCCACCCGGCAAAGACGGCGTGCTGGTCTGCAACCCACCTTATGGTGAACGGATTGACGTGACCACCTCCGAAGAATACGCTGTGTTTTTCAAACAATGGGCCGATCACCTCAAAGCCAATTTTGCGGGCTGGAACGCTTACATCTTAACTTCAGATCGTGACACCCCCAAATACATGCGTTTATCACCAACGAAGAAAACACCGCTGTACAACGGCGCATTGGATTGTCGCTTGTTTGAATTCAAAATGGTTCAAGGCAGCGCACGTAAAGAAAAACCCGCTGAATAACAGGGTCACGCCTCATCATGAGGTTTGAACGGCAATGAAAAAGCACTGCTTCTCGCAGTGCTTTTTTTCGCATCGAAATGCGATCCATAAGCCCATAAATCCATCGCTTACAGCGCAAATTTACGACCAATGCCAATGCCAAACACCCACGGATTGACTTTTAAAGTGCCCAACGCTGTGCCACCCAAACTGGCTTTGGTGCGGATACTAATGTATTTCACATCAGCATTGATGAAATACTTATCGGTCACCATGATGTCTGCGCCGACCTGAGCCGCCAAGCCAAAACTGTTTTTCTTAATAGACACCGCACTACCGCCCACATTCAAGTCATTGTTGTAAAAACGGCTGTAGTTCACGCCGGCACCAACGTAAGGGCGAATTTGAGCGTCGGGCGCAAAATGATATTGTACGGTCAAGGTCGGTGGCAACACACTGACTTTACCCAAATGCCCCAAATCGCTCGACAACGAATGACGTGATGTACCCAAAATTAATTCAGTACCAATGTTCTTTGTGACCATATAAGTGAAATCCAACTCTGGTACCACTTGTGTGCTTAAGTCAGAGTGAATGCTCGACAACACACTGGTGCTGCTGACATCAGGGCTCACCGCAATCGCACGCGCACGCACAATCAAATCACCTTGATTGGCCATGGCAGATGACGACAAAACCGACAAGACAGACAAACCAGCAAGCAACACTTTTTTCATAATAAACTCCAAACATTTTAAAAAGGCAAGGAAACAAAACCATGACTCAGGTGTATTCACACCCACATTTTGTGTATCAGAGACGCCCGCCTAAAACCTTATTCTCTACATGGTTATTGTGCGCTTAAACAAAAACATGTGCTTGTTATTTTTTATGGTATTTTCAATATATCCAACTACAATTTAAATATAATGTAGTTTATTTACCTATTTTATTGCACTTTTTAATAACATATTAAAATACTCAAGTATTTCAATTAAAAATGTGCGCATGCAACATCAACTTTCATTTCTTCAATCTGTCTCAATACAGTCAATAGATAATCAAATGCTGCATGACAATAAAAAATGCATGGCCAACAGCCATGCATTTGCAGTCTACCCCCCAATTTTAAACAACACAGGTCAACGCACTTGCCACCAAGCCAAATCAGACTCCAAGTGTAAATCAACACCGTAAGCTGCACTTAACAGCTCCGCTTGCATCACCTCAGCGCTTAAACCTGCGGCAATCACCTCCGCAACACCCGTTGCATTTTTTTGAATCAAAAGCACATGTGTTGCAAACTGAGACACCTGATTGAGGTCATGCACCGCCGCCACAACCGCGCAAGGTGCGTGACGCAGTTGTTTCAGTAAAACGGACTGCCACGCTAAATCTTGCGCCGCCAACGGCTCATCCAACAACCACAATTGAGTCAAGGTCGTGGTGCGGGCTGCACTCATGGCCCAAGTCAAGCGCTGCCGTTCACCACCCGATAGGGTATGCACCCAATGTTGGGCAAGGTGATGCAAACCGTAACGCGCCAACACACGATCAATGCACGCATCATCCGCCTCTTGTGCCACACTGGTCAATGCCTGTACAACCGTTAAAGTAAACGGTTCATCATAACGCTGCGGCACCCACACCCGAAGCAGCGCCTGCTCACGAGGTGACAAAGAACTCAACGAATGCCCCATCAAAGACACGTGTGAGGCCGCTTTGACATCAATGCCCAACAACGCATGCAGCACACTGGTCTTGCCCGTACCGTTCGCCCCTAAAATGGCCCAACGCTCCCCCGCTTGAACCGTCCAATCAAATGGCGCTAAAACAGTTCGTGCCCCATGCTGAATCGATAACTGATGGATGTCTATAACGGCTGGTTGTGCGACATGGCTCATGCATTTGCCCCTTCCCGCGCACGCGCAATGAGCCGCCATGCCAAAAACGGCGCACCAATCAACACCGTGAATAACCCCACGGGCAACTGCGTCGGTGCAAACAAAGTGCGCGCAATGACATCTGCCACCACCAGTAAAATCCCACCCCATAAAGCGCACAACGACAACACCATGCACATGTCCGAGCCAAAATAACGCCCACCCAACGACTTCACCACATGCGGAATGATCAAGCCGACAAAGCCAATCGCCCCCGCCTCCATCACCGCCAATGCCGTCGCCACCCCCGCCAACAGCAGCAACTGCCAACGCAATCGCACCACATCCACCCCAATGCTGTGTGCCATCACCGCACCACGCATCAATGCCGACATCGGTCGAGCCAAGGTCAAAGCACACAACAGCACCAACCACATGCCACACCATGCCACATAGTGCGAGCCAGCACCCGCCAAATCGCCCATCATCCAAAACAAAGCACTGCGCACATTGCGATCAGGCAAAATCAATAAAATTCCACTCACCGCTGCCGTCAGTAACGAAGCCAACACAATGCCCAACAGCAGTAAAACAGTCACATCACCTTCAAGCCGCGAATAGCGTCGCATCACCATCAGCATCAAGCCCAAGGCAGACAACGCCCCAAACAAAGCCAACCCCTGCAACAACCACCACGATCCACCCAACAGCATGCCAAGCAACACACAAAATGATGCACCCGAAGCCGCCCCAAGCATGTACGGCTCGGCCAAAGGATTGCGTAACAACACCTGTAACATCAAACCCGACATCGCCAACAAGCCGCCCACACCAAAAGCCGCCAGCACCCGAGGCAAACGCAATTGCCAAAACACATCATGCGATAACTCCGCTGTTCCACTGACCACACCCAATGCAAGCACGGCAACAGACAACACAATCGACATGAGCACAACCACCCGCCTGTGCGAGCGCACAAATGTCATCAAAGGTTGTACAGTGCTGTTCATCATGCCAAAACCATTTATAGTGGCTCCAAAAAGTAACACTTATTTTTAGAATTTTAAGTTAAGATTTTGAGCGAGAAAATCGCACAAAAACCAAGAGAAAAATAAAGGTGAGCCAACGCTCACCCATTTTATCGCTGATTGCTGCATACCGTTCACCGACAGCCCCCCTGCTTTGCGCTTGCTTCAACCTGAGGTGTTGAGCGGGGAATTCTCACACAATCGATGAAAACAAAAACCAACCCAAAGTAAAAACATCGGATGATTTAAGAAACGCATCATAAACTGCATAATCAAATAACCGCATAATCACATAATCAGCAAGTGACAGATGCTATGCACTTTTACGTGCAAAACGTTGGTAAACCAAGTACGCCAATGTGCCACTCTGCAATAAAAACAACACTTGAGAAAACCCATGCAACTGTCCAAAAGTGGTCTCAGCCTGCGCATCAGGGAACAGCAACTTCAACGCCGCCATTTTCGGTGCGAGGCCGATGTACTGGATCAACACCACAAACACCAACCCAACCACAGCCCACAATTCACGTTGATGCTGCAATTGTTTGTCATAACGCACACGCAGATCAAGTAGAATCAACGCCGCGCAGGCCAAAGCCAGCACATTCAAAGCTGCAAACACCTGCCCTGCAGCATCACCCGCCAACTCACGTGGAAAATGCGCGAATAATGCGGGTGCAAACACATAACCTGCCGCCCAAGTGGCACCAGCCCACAACACAAGCGCGAGATCAGACACCCCACTTAAAAACAACATGCGTTTAGACGGCATGGGCAAAAGCGTGTTCGTGTTATTTTTCAATGGATTCACAATGGCTACCAATCAATTCGCAATAAACGCCAGCAATTAAACTCAGGCAATTAAGAAAACGTAAAACCAACCTATTTTTCCAAAAAAACAATTGAAAGTGGGTGCGCCGAAATTTTTTTGACTGCAAGCCTTTTTATTTTGCTTTTTTTCTCTCAAGGTTTCCTTGGGCAAAACGCCCAGCCAAACACGGGAAAATAGTTTTTTTACTTTTCCCATGCTGTTTAAATGTACAACACCTCAATGATCTCATACTCGCGCTTGCCCGATGGGGCTTGAAACTCAACCACATCTTCCGCATATTTGCCGATCAGGGCGCGCGCAATCGGCGAACTGATGGAAATTTTGTTCAATTTGATGTCCGCTTCGTCATCACCGACGATTTGGTAACGCACTTCTGCGCTGTTGTCCAAATCCTCAAGCACCACTGTCGAGCCAAACACCACACGGCCTTCGGCATCCAACGTCGACGGGTCAATGATTTGGCAATTGGACAACTTGGACTCAAGCTCCAAAATACGACCTTCTGCAAAGGCCTGTTTTTCTTTTGCCGCATCGTAATCCGCATTTTCTGATAAATCACCTTGCGCGCGCGCTTCTGCAATCGCATTGATAACCCACGGACGCTGCACAGATTTCAAATCGTGCAATTCATCTTTAAGCAATTGTGCGCCATAGGTGGTAATTGGAATCGCTGCCATGTTTATCCCTCTCAAACTGTAAAAACCGATATTCTATCGTTCAGCGCAAAGTAAAAAACACTTTGCGCTGGTTAAAAAATAATGTTCTAAAAAAAGCACCGCAGCCCTAAGGGTTGCGGTGTTTATATGCCGTATTGTACACATTTTTTGTTTTTTTGCTCAAATTCTTGCATGGATTTCTGACACCCATCTTTTGCACTGAATTTGAACCAAACCTTTACGGTTGGCGGTATTCCGCCGATGGCCACAATGGAATGCCACCGCGTGGTGTGAAACGTCCTTCAACTTTAATCCATTTCGGTTGCAACAGCGTCACCAAATCATTGCAAATGCGGCAAATGCACGACTCATGAAACTCACCATGCATGCGAAATGAACCCAAATACAATTTCAATGACTTGGATTCCACACACCACTCACCCGGTTGCATGTCAATGACAATGGTCGCAAAATCAGGTTGACCTGTGACAGGGCACAGGCTGGTGAACTCGGGACACACCATGTTCAGCGTACCCGTGACACCATTTGGATTGATGCTTGATTGAACAAATGGATTTGGAAAACGCTCGAGCAACGATGCATCGGGCTCATCATAGCGGTAATCGGTTTTTTTATTGCCCAACGATTGTAAATTGGCGTGAAGTTCCATGCTGTTAACATCCTTAAAAAACTTAAAATTCAAAACTTATATCAAATAAACGACTCAAAGCACACAACGGCACATTTCATCGAATGCCCGAGAGTTTATGCGTTTGCAAAGACAGTTGCCACTGTGGGTGCGCCATGCAATACCGGATGCAGGCAGCCGTATTGCTCTGCTGCGCCGCACTGTCCATCGGTTGCAAATAAAAATGTTCAAAATCAAGTGTCGCAAATGATTCAGGCAAAGCATTGAGCTGTGGATACACCAATTTCAACTCCTGCCCACACATTTGCACCAATGCATTCGAACCTTTCGGACTGATGCACAGCCAATCAATGCCCGCGGGCGCAGGCAATGTCCCATTGCTTTCAACACCCACCTCAAAGCCCACAGCATGCATCGCCGCGATCAATCCATCATCCAACTGCAACAACGGCTCACCGCCCGTGAACACCACATAAGGCACGCCCCCTGTGCCCAACCATGTATCCGATATGCGTTGCGCCAACGCTGCGGCGGTGGTAAATTTGCCCCCATCCTCATTCACACCAATAAAATCCGTATCACAAAATGTGCATTGTGCCGTCGCGCGATCCTGCTCACGTCCACTCCACAAATTACACCCCGCAAAACGACAAAACACCGCCGAGCGACCCGCTTGTGCGCCTTCGCCTTGTAATGTATAAAAAATCTCTTTTACGGTGTACATCAAGCGCCCTCTTGCACAAACACAGCCGCGCCACTGGACTCGTTTTCAAACACATCCACACGAGACAATTCAGGTAAAGCACCACTCAACTGCGTCGCCATCCAAGCCGCCAAAGTCGCACTGTCATACGCCGTCAAATCTGCAATTGCGTCCAAAGCATAATGATCGAGCTGATTGTAGATCGGCTTAAACACCGCCTTGACATCTGCAAAATCCCGCAGCCAACCCGCCTGTGCATCAAGCGTTTCACCCTGCAAATACAGGCGTGCCAAATAACTGTGCCCCGTATAACGCCCAGCCCCATCGAATGGCTGAGCCGCCTCAAAACGCACTTCTTTCCAAATCGTGAAACCCTTGGCATCGCGACGAGAACCCGCTGTCGACGTTTCAAACACCTCGACCGAACACAAAGGCACAACAGACTGTAACTGCTGCCACAACCATTCGGTCAAATGTTCGCTGGTCGGATTTTCTAACCCTTTGATGTGATTGAGGTGGCTATGATGCAATTGCGCATGTAAATGTTGCCACGCCCCAGCCAGTCGCTCAGGCGCACATGCCTGGGCATCCACAGACAATTTAACCTTGAAACCGTGCCCATGCAAACGCCCACATTGATGCCCCTCAGGCACATTCGGTAGAAAGTGAGCCGCCGAAAAATCGGCTGACAACCAACGACAAACCTGCGCCCCTTCATAACACACACCCACATTGGGCGCAGAACGCAGCTCAACGGACACCTCTCGATCCCCTCCATCACCCACATGAGCAAGCTGTGATTGCACAGTCACACGGATGCACTGCGCCAACGTCACATCACTTGGCTCAATGAAAAAATCATTCAAATCGCGCATGTGCCACACCGCACACACCGACGCCAACGCCTGCTTCAACACATCCAATGGCACCTCACAAGTGACCGTCACCCAAAAACTGTGCCCATGACGCTCAGAAGAACCCAAACGCCGAGCCGCCTCAAAGCCCATGCCCGCAATAAACCGCTGTTTCAACAAATTATTCATGGCGCACTCAACACAAAGTCAGCTGAGCATCGTCATGCGCCACAGCATCAACCGCACACGCGCTCACCAACGTCCGCACCACCAAAGGATCCGCCACACCCGCCTGAGCAAACCCCTGCGCACGCAACACACACGCCGCGCATTCACCGCATGGCGGCACTGCGCCGTTATAGCAGGTATGGCTCAAAGCCAGCGCATCCATCGCACCCACAGCCTGCGCCAATGCCACCGTCTCCGCCTTGCTCATGAACATCAACGGCGTATGCAACGTCACACGGCTGTCCATGCCCAAACGCAAAGCCAGCTCCAAAGATTTAAGGGTATTTTCACGGCAATCGGGATAACCCGAATAATCCGTCTGCGCCACGCCCGTCACCACATGAGCGAGGCCTTTTTGATATGCAAAAGCCGCTGCAAAAGTAAGAAAAATAAGATTACGCCCAGGCACAAACGTATTCGGCAATGCCGCATCATCGTCCGCCCGCACGCCCGACTCAGGCGCAATGTCATCGGTCAACGCATTGCCACCCATCGCCGCAAACGTATCAATCGGCAAAACCGTTTGCTTCACGCCCACCAACGCCGCAATCTTCTGAGCCGAATCCAACTCCACCCGATGCCGTTGACCATAATCAAAAGTCAACGCCTGCACGTTTTCACGCCCCCAACGGGCAACCGCCCAATACAGGCAAGTGGTTGAATCCTGACCGCCCGACAACACAACCAGCGCGCCCGAGCCAACACCACCTGCACCGCAGGAGGTTAAATTTAAATTGTCCATCATGTCCTCGAAAACAGTCGAAGTTAAAAAATCACGCCGCCGCTCAAGTGATCGCGAGGCGTGTTGGGGACGAATTATACGCTAAATCAACGCATAACAAAAAAATGCGTGAATGAACACGCACCAAAACAAAGTTTAAGGAAAAGCAGAAATAAGCTCGTCACGATTACAGTTGTGTCTAATTCGCAACCACCACAACAACTTATCGCGCCTCATCGATCCAAGCCTGCTGAATCGCCTCCAACACCTTTTCGCCACCACGGTGATGATCATCATCGAAATCAGGCAAATCCACCACCCAATTGTGCAAATCAGTAAAACGCACGGTCGTTGGATCCACATCAGGATGGGTTTCGTACAACTCAATTGCGATGTCCAACACGTCAGACCATTTCATATCAATCCCTTTTCAATTCACGTTAATTTATAAGGCGCATACCCGTTGGCTCTTGGAGATGCCAGTGGCTTTGATATCCCTTGAATTGAGAAGCCACTAAACAACCCACCATCCCAGTACAAGCGAAAGAGCAATGATTTAAGCAATGCACAAATCATGTTCAATCCATCATTCCCATGTCGGCGAAAAACCCATCATTTGAACCATGTTCAAACCACATTTAACCCGTCATTCCCACATCGCAAGAAATTCAATGATGTGAGCCATGTTCAACTCATGTTCAACTCATGTTCAATTCGTGTTTAATCCGTCATTCATGTACAAGCGAAAGCCCAATGATTTGAGCCATGTTTGAACCCGTCATTCCCGCGCAGGGGGAAATCCAGAGGAGCGCAAAGCGCACCCCACTTATAACAGCTCAAATCCATCAGCAAATATATGCATTTGAAGGGATGGCTGGACTCCACTACGCGGGAATAGCGGTATACCGACGGTTGCAAAACATCCAGCCACCAAAATGGAACACAGCCATTCATGCAAACGTATTTTACTTAACCATCCGCCATTTAAAAACACATTCAACGCATTTTAAAGATTATTTTCAAAAAATGCTTTTAAATCGCGAGCAGTCTCATGCGGCGCCTCAATCATCGGCACATGCCCGACCTGCTCATACACCACAACTTTTTGCGCATGAACATATTGCAACATCACATCCACTGCATCAACGCTAACGATGCAATCTTCTTTGCCCCAGAGAATCAACACAGGCGCTGTGATTTTAGGCAACACATCCACCAGCGGTTCTCGAAAATCATCAAAATCCTCGTTCGTGATCGCCTTTAACACATTGAAATACACCGCACGGTTAGGAATTTTTCTGGCAATCAACGCCTCACGCAAAAACCGAGGCGCCCTGACCTTCTTGTACGAAACCAACGCCTCCAAGCGATCCAAATCCTCAATCTTTTCAGCCACCAAAGCGCAACGCCCCGCCATCATGTCCACGCGCACCTGCTCACTGAACGCATTGTGTACGGGCATGCCCGCACTGTCAATGAACGTCACCGTCTGGGTCATCTCAGGGAACAACGCAGCGAAATACCCCGCAATCAAACCACCCATCGAATTGCCCACCACATGCACAGGCTGAACAATGCCCAATTGATTGAGCAACACACCCAACCGCCGCGCCTGCGCCGTCACCGCATAATCGCCCCCCAACGGCTTATCACTCGCCCCATGCCCCAGCAAATCCACGGCAATCACACGATAATCACGGGTCAACTTCGGCGCAACCATCAACCAATTCTCTTTATCACCCGTAAACCCATGCACAAACAAAACAACGGGCTGATCCGCCCGTTGATTGTCAAAATACGCCATCGTCTGTCCCTCAACCTGCGCGGTACAAACTAGCAAACGCGCCAACCGAGCTGCCAACGAAATCATACCCTCATACACTGCAATTTTTTGCTCAGTCCGTGCCATGCCAAACGCGCCGTACATGTATAGCAAACCTAACTTGAATGCAGATTTCATACCACCCTTTAAAAGTAACGCTTCACAGCCTAAGCCAACAACCCTGCAAACCAAGGCAAATCTCGAACCCCAATTAAATCGTCATCTGCAAGTAAATGCGCTTGTGTGGGCAAAGTATTCCGATCCTTACAATGAAGCAGCTTAACGCGACAGCCCTCAAAATTACCCAATAGTGCCTCACAACACGCCAAGTTATAAACATCATCCAAATTCAGCTGCTCTGCTTTTTCAAGAACATCTTTAGCTTTTAATAACAGGTGCTTTCGTCTGTCACCCGCATCCAAACCAGCCAATTTAAGCAACGCATTGCCCCAGTTGTTCCATGCTTTATGGCCGTCAGGTTTAATCTCAACCGCCTTGGCGTATTTTTCAAAACTGGCTTCAAACATGGCTTGGTCATGGGTTTCTTCTGCGAAGTCAGACAACGCATTGCCCCAGTTGCACCATGCTTCATGGTCGTCAGGTTTAATCTCAACCGCCTTGGCGTATTTCTCAAAACTGGCTTCAAACATCACTTTGTCATGGGTTTCTGCTGCCAAATTAGACAACGCAGTGCCCCAGTTATACCATGCTTCATGGTCATCAGGTTTAATCTCAACCGCCTTAGCGTATTTCGCAAAACTGGCTTCAAACATGGCTTGGTCATGGGTTTCTTTTGCGAAGCCAGACAACGCAGTGCCCCAGTTACCCCATGCTTCATGAAAGTCAGGTTTAATCTCAACCGCCTTGGCGTATTTCGCAAAACTGGCTTCAAACAAGGCTTCGTTATGCGTTTCGTTTGCCAACTGATGCAACGCAGTGCCCCAGTTGTACCATGCCTCATGATAGTCAGGCTTGATATCAACGGCCTTGGCGTATTTCTCAAAACTGGCTTCAAACAAGGCTTCGTTATGTGTTTCGTTTGCCAACTGATACAACGCATTGCCCCAGTTGTACCATGTCAGATGATCGTCAGGCCCGATATCAACGGCCTTGGCGTATTTCTCAAAACTGGCGCCATACAAGGCTTTGTCATGGGTTTCTTGTGCCAAGTCAAACAATGCATCACCCCAGCTGTGCCATGCCGCATGCTTATCAGGTTTAATGTCAACGGCCTTGGCGTATTTCTCAAAACTGGCGTCATACAAGGCTTTGTCATGGGTTTCTTTTGCTGAGTCAAGTAACGCACTACCAAACATTACGTAAGACCAATAAACGGCATTAACATCATCTTCATCTTTCGATGTTTCAAACTGGGCAATCACATCATGGTATTTGCCTTGAAGTAAAAGCCACTCTGAACTGATTGGTTGTACGTGCTTTTCATTTTCTTCATTGATTCGAATCAATAGTTCTTCTTTTGTTTCCTTTAATACATCACGGCCGTCTAGGATTTTCCGAGGATATGGAATAATTGACTCAAGCAAACTGTGCATGTGTTTATAAGGGCTATGAAGAATTTCAGGCGGGAAACAATTCAGCTCCTGAGCCAATGTGATCAAAAACTCATCGGCATCAGCATCACCAACATAATGAATTAAATTTGAATTTTTATTTACAAACTCAGACACGAATGCATTTGGCTCTGAATCATGTCCAACCCAGATGATTCGATTTTGCCCTGTGTATTTTTTTTGGATTTCAGTAAAAAAAGCATCCGCAGAACCACTATAGCCAATAAACAAACAATCACTGTGATTGAGCGTTGTTTGTATAAAACCACTCAATCGTTCAGCGGCTTGATTTTTAGTTTCATCCGCAGTGTTCAACAAGTGAAACCCATGACTTTGACCATGCAAATGCACAATAGCAGGCTCTACAATCAAATCATGAAATTTAGCATCAACGCTCGCCATGTCGTAGATGGCTGGATATAAGCCAAGTAAGCCGCATGACCTAGACAAAATAGGGTCTTAGGAAGCAAACGCATTAAAATATGCGCTAAGCTCTTGAGACCAAATGAAAAACAAGTACTTCAAACATTCAAAAATTAGCGAAGCGAAGTTTCGCCAAATTTTACGGTATTTTGCCCTTGATTTAACGGCAACGGAATGTGCTGCGTTAAGCGGCATATCCGTTCGTTCAATCAACACCATTTACCTCAAGATTCGTCGTCGTTTGGTGATTGTTTGTCTCCAAGGCTCACCACTCAAAGGAGAGTTGGAAGCCGACGAATCATATTTTGGTCCGCATCGTGTTCGAGGTAAACGCGGACGTGGTGCTTCAGGTAAAACCATCGTGTTTGGTTTACTCAAACGTGATGGCAATATCTACACTGAGATTGTGCCTGATGCTTCCAAAGCCAGCCTGCAAGCCATTATTCGTGGGAAAGCAGACATTAACAGCGTTATCCATACCGATGGTTGGCGCGGCTATAATGGCTTGGTGGACATCGGGTTTGATAAACACTTCCGGGTGAATCATGGTGCCGATGAGTTTGTAAATGGTTCTAATCATGTGAATGGGATAGAATCATTCTGGAGCTATGCTAAACGTCGTTTGGTTCAGTTTAACGGCGTTCCGAAAAACACATTTTTACTGCATTTGAAGGAAACTGAATTTAGGTTTAACCATCGCAAAAGCGACTTGTATAAAGTGCTTCTTAACATGCTGCGAGATGAGCCGTTATTGAATTCTGCTTCCTAAGACCCCAAAATATTATCAAAATTAAAGGTCAATACCCGGTTGACAAACCCTTCCTTCATTAAGTTGGCCAGTACAATATGCGCCCAATTAATCTTTGCGCCATCCACATAAGCTCGGATCAGCTCTCGACGTTCATCCTTGGTCAGGCAAGCCATATATTGGCCATAATCGTTACTGCCTATATTTATAGCAGTCATGGCCTGAGTGGGGTATTTTTGCTTTATTTCTTCAATCAGCTTTCCAGCCAAGGGAATACCTGCGCTTAAAGAACAACCAGCCCCCGTAAATATGACATAAGGCTTTCCCTTCTCTTTAGCATTTTTAATGTATGTTGCTATATGTGCAGGCGATAATTTCACCATTGAACCAGACATTGCCTCTCCCTAAACCTCGTCACAAAATAAAAAAGGTGGGCAAAGCCCACCCTACAAAATTACAACTTCGCAGTCACAAATCCCAGCACACCAGCCATCGCCGCTGGCAGTGCGGCCACGTCCGTGCCGCCTGCTTGCGCCATGTCAGGTCGTCCGCCGCCTTTGCCGCCGACTTGCTGGGCGACGAAGTTGACGACGTCGCCTGCTTTGATTTTACTCGTCAAATCTTTGGTGACGCCTGCGAGCAAGGTGACTTTATCGCTGGCGGTGGCGAGGACGATGACGGCGCTGCCAAGTTTGTCTTTCAAGCTGTCCATGGTGTTGCGCAGCATGTCGATGTCTGCGCCGTCGAGGGTGGCGGCGAGGACTTTGATGCCGTTCACGTCAATCGCTTGGGTGGCGAGGTCGCCCCCTTGTGCGGCGGCGATTTTGGCTTTGGCGGTGTTGAGTTCTTTTTCGAGTGATTTGATCTCGTTTTGGGTTTGGACGATGCGTTCAACCAGTTCTGCGGGGGCGGCTTTGAGCGCGTGTGCGGCTTGGCTCAATTGGGCGGCGAGTTGTTGCGTGTGGCGCATGGCGTTTAAACCTGTGACGGCTTCGATGCGGCGCACGCCTGCGGCCACGCCGCCTTCGCTGGTGATTTTGAACAAGCCAATGTCGCCTGTGGCGTGAACGTGCGTGCCGCCGCACAGTTCAACCGATGAGCCGATGGTGAGGACGCGTACTTCTTCGCCGTATTTTTCACCGAACAACATCATAGCGCCTGTTTCTTTGGCGTCGTCAAATCCCATGACTTGCGCTTTGGTGTCCGCATTGCCAAGCACTTCTTGGTTGACCAATGTTTCAATGCGCACGATGTCGTCTGCGCTCACGGGGGCGTTGTGTGCAAAGTCAAAACGGGTTTTGTCCGCGTCAACCAATGAACCTTTTTGCTGAACGTGTTCGCCAAGAACGGTGCGCAGGGCTTTATGCAACAGGTGAGTGGCAGAGTGGTTACGCACGGTGGCGGCGCGGCGTGCGCCGTCCACGCGGGCGGTGATTTGGTCGCCGACCGATAACGTACCCGCTTCTACTTGAACATGATGGCCGAACACGTCGGGCAAGACCTTGGTGGTGTCGGTGACGGTGGCGAGGAAGGCGCAATCGCTGCCTTCGCTCAACTGCCCTGCGTCGCCGACCTGACCACCCGATTCGGCGTAAAACGGCGTTTGATCGAGGATGACGATGCCGCTTTGACCTGCGGTGATGCTGTCCGCCGCAACGCCGTCGATGTAGATGCCTGTGACTTTCGCGCCGTCAATGGTTAAATGGCTGTAGCCTTGGAAGTCGGTTTTTGCACCATCGTAGCTGATGCTGGCGTTCATTTTAAATTTGCCTGCCGCGCGTGATGCGTCTTTTTGTGCGTTCATGGCGGTGTCAAAACCTGCTTCGTCAACCGTGAAGTCACGTTCGCGGCACACGTCGGCGGTCAAATCGAGTGGGAAACCAAAGGTGTCGTGCAATTTAAACGCGACATCGCCTGACAATGTACCGCCCGCTGGCAAAGCCGCGAGTTCGGCATCCAAAATGTCCATGCCATTGGCAATGGTTTCAAAGAAACGCTCTTCTTCAGTGTATAAGGTTTGTGTGACAATCGCCTCTTTCGCGGCGAGATCAGGGTATGCTGCGCCCATTTCTTTGACCAAGTCTTTAACCAGTTTTGAGAAAAATGGTTTGCGGCAGCCGAGTTTGTAGCCATGACGAATCGCACGACGGATGATGCGGCGCAACACATAGCCACGGCCTTCATTCGATGGAATCACACCATCCACGATGAGGAATGAGCATGCGCGAATGTGGTCGGCAATGACGTTGAGCGATGGATTTTTTAAATCAGTACAGCCTGTTTCGCGTGAAGCGGCTTTAATCAAGTTGGCAAATAAATCAATTTCGTAGTTGCTGTGAACGTGTTGCAAAATCGCGGCAAGGCGTTCCAAGCCCATGCCCGTGTCCACGCACGGCGCAGGCAATGGCTCGACAGAACCATCCGCCAACATGTTGAACTGCATGAACACGTTGTTCCAAATTTCGATGAAACGGTCACCGTCTTCTTCGGGTGAGCCTGGAGGGCCACCCCAGATGTGGTCGCCGTGATCGTAGAAAATTTCTGAGCATGGACCGCACGGGCCTGTGTCTGCCATCATCCAGAAGTTATCCGACATGTAACGTCCGCCTTTGTTGTCGCCGATGCGAATCACGCGCTCAGGCGGCAAGCCGATGTCTTTTGTCCAAATGTCGTAGGCTTCGTCGTCTTCCATGTACACGGTGGCGAGCAGTTTATCAGCGGGTAAGCCATACACGACGGTCAACAATTCCCACGCCCATTTCAAAGACTCACGTTTGAAATAATCGCCAAAGCTCCAGTTGCCCAGCATTTCAAAGAAGGTGTGATGACGTGCGGTGTAGCCGACATTTTCCAAATCATTGTGCTTGCCACCCGCGCGCAAGCATGCTTGCACGCTGGTTGCGCGGTTGTAGGGGCGTTTGTCTGTGCCGAGGAACACGTCTTTGAACTGCACCATGCCCGAGTTGGTGAACATCAATGTTGGGTCATTGCCCGGCACGAGCGGCGATGAGCGCACAATGGTGTGACCTTTTTGTTCAAAAAACTCTAAAAATTTGGAACGTATGTCTGCGACTTGCATAAAAATCCTAAAATCAATCAATGGTTGAAATGGCGACCCGCTGCGGGCACATGGCATGGCTTATATTCGCATTTTTAAAGGCAAAATCCAATGCGGCGATCAATTGAACATTATAATGGATAAAGCCCATTTTTAAGCAAAAACCATCCACACCACGATCACCTCATGCCTAAATTTCTACGCCAATGGCTGTACAAGTTGTTTTTATGGCCTGCATTTAAAGATTCCACCACCATGAGCCCAGAAACGCCCCTCACGCCCGACATCAAAGCCCTTACCCACCGAGTCAAACGACCGTTTGTGATGTTGCGCGTGCACGTCGGTGAACATGGACACGTCAAAGCGGTGACCGTGCGCATGAGCTGCGGCTCGCCCACAGTCGACCAAATGGCGGTCAAAGAAGTGCAAGGCAAAACATTCCCGACGCCACGGGTTGGGCACAAAGCCGTCGCGCAGTGGCACAACATGCGCTGGGAAGTGCCTGAGGCATTCAAATAAAATAAAAATGCGCCTTGATCGGCGCATTGTTTACATTTCAAACCACAAACCCCATCCTTGTCAGACGAGACCCAACGATTGCAATTTCGGGACAAAATAATCCCTTGCCAGCAACGCAAATCCTTTTGAAGTCGGATGAATTTCATCATACCAGTATTTGGATTGCCGCCCGCGCTCTGTGCATTCCAGCCGTGGCAAAGCCAATCGGGTGTCGATGACGTGCACATTGGCATTTGGCCGCCGTTCAATATCAGTCAACAAAGCATGAAAGCGATCCAGCAAATACACCACGATGGCTTTTTGCAAAGCACAATCAACAATGCCTTTATTGACCATATACGGATAAATCCACGGCCCAGCAACGCCCCACGCCAGTACTTTATGGGCAACATTCCTTGGCGTCAAATAAGAATAGGTGTGTATCAATATCGGCGTGTTGGGGTTTGCAGTCGAATCATCACGCAAAGCAATCACTGCGCTTAAACGCTCACCCATCAATGCGATGCAATCGCTCAAAGCCTCTTGATTGATGTAATCCTCAATCTGATCGCTGCTGGGATCGGTGTTTTTCAAAAAATACTGCATGCCCTCACCGATGATGTCATTGCCACCCGCACTGAGCAGGATCGCGTCCCAACGTTGGCCATCAATCACATCGTGTATGAGCCATTTTAATGTGGCCAATTGGGCGCCCTCAGCCACCTTGACCAAAGTATCACCAGGGGCGGCCACGCACAACACCGATGCATCAAGCATTTGATCCAGCTGCGCGGGAATGTGTCTCAAATCAGGGATTGAAAACCATGAGTCGCCCTCAAACAGCAATTTCGGCCGTGCGCCATGCATCGACAACTCATTGAAATACTTACGGGGATTGGTGTAATACGCCATGACAAACTCCCACAAAAAGGAGATGCTGAAAACACAAAGAAGGAGAGAACTCTGATGAGCACATTGGGGAAAGCGGCGACGACCTCAGCTGAAGGCTCAGTTGACCGTTCAGTTAAAACACAATTTAACCCAATCGGCTCCATTTAAGATTGAGGGCAATTGAGAGAACCCGCACACTCAAGAACCACCACCACACTCATTCTACGCCAACTGAAGCCCGTATGAATTAAAATAACAAAAGCCTCGCAATCCTGCGAGGCTTTTTGTCATATTTGGTAGGCCGTGCGTGATTCGAACACGCGACCAACGGATTAAAAGTCCGCTGCTCTACCAGCTGAGCTAACGACCCAAATAATTGGTACTGCTTTACTTCAAAACAAAAGCCCCGCGTCAGGCGAGGCCTTATCTAAATTTGGTAGGCCGTGCGTGATTCGAACACGCGACCAACGGATTAAAAGTCCGCTGCTCTACCAGCTGAGCTAACGACCCAAATCAGAAACGAGATTATAGACAGCCCACCGTTTTTTGTCAACCCTTACACGCGAAAACCCCGTTAATATTTTAATTGAAGCCAAAGGCTGTCACCTCTAACTGACACCTGCGCACGAAAAACCAGTAAAATACGACTCCTCAGCAGTGCTCGGCAGCAGCTTGGCGCTGTTCAAATTATTTCAATCATCACACTTAGTTAGGCCACCATGTCCCCCGAGATTCACGACGATTTATCCGCCCTGCGCACCCCGCCGCACTCCATTGAAGCCGAGCAATCCATCTTAGGTGGATTGATGCTGGACAACATGGCATGGGATAAGGTCAATGACATGATTCGCGAAGAGGCGTTCTATCGTTTCGATCACCGCTTGATTTTTAAAACCATCCACACATTGATTGAACAAGGTCATCCTGCTGATGTGGTGACGGTATTTGAGTCACTGCAAAATCAAGGCCGCTTGGATGATGTCGGTGGGATGTCGTATTTAAATGCTTTGGTCACGGGGGTGTCATCTGCGGCGCACATTCGTCGCTATGCTGAAATCGTGCATGACCGCGCCCTATTGCGCAAACTGGTCAGTGCGTCGGATAACATTGCTGAAGCGGCTTTCGCCCCGCAAGGCAAAGAAACCAAAGCCATCATCGACTTTGCAGAGCAATCCATTTTAGCCGTGGCCGAAGATGGGCGACGTGGTGGCGGTGCCGATTTTCATGAACTGCCTGTGGTGTTGACCGAGGTGCTCGATCAAATCAATGACTTGTATCACCGCGATCAAAAAGATGAAGTGACGGGTGTTTCAACGGGGTTCTACGACCTTGACCGCATGACCGCAGGTTTACAAAAAGGTGACCTGATCATTGTCGCGGGTCGCCCTTCGATGGGTAAAACCTCGTTTTCGATGAACATTGCGGAGCATGTGGCCATTGCCGAAGGCCTGCCTGTTGCCGTATTTTCGATGGAGATGGGTGCAAAACAGCTCGGTATGCGTATTTTAGGCTCCGTTGGCAAACTCAATCAAACCCGTTTGCGCACAGGACAACTGCTTGACGAAGATTGGGAACGTTTGACCGTTGCCATGGAAAAAATGCATGAAACGCAATTGTACATTGACGAAACGCCCGCATTGAACTCCCTTGATTTACGTGCTCGCGCACGTCGATTGGCGCGAACATGCGGCGGCCTTGGGCTGATCGTTGTCGATTATTTACAGCTCATGAGCGCATCACGCGCAGGCGATAACCGCGCCACGGAAATTTCTGAAATTTCACGCTCCCTCAAAGCCCTTGCACGTGAGCTGGAGTGCCCATTAATCGCCCTGTCACAGTTGAATCGTAGCGTCGAACAACGCCCAGACAAACGCCCGATGATGTCGGATTTGCGTGAATCGGGGGCGATCGAACAAGATGCAGACATCATCATGTTTGTGTATCGTGACGAAGTGTATAATAAAGAAGATCCCAATGTGAAAGGTCGTGCCGAAATCATCATTGGCAAACAGCGTAACGGCCCGATTGGCACCGTGAACCTGAGCTTCATCGGTGAATACACCAAGTTTGACAACGCAGCATATTCGGATGAATACCAGCCAAACTACTAACATCATTTCAGCATTGGCCCAAATGGTTTCATTGAGTAAAAGCCATGCCCCGATTGTGATTGCGCGTGGGTTTACCGCAAATTGTTGCGAATGCCCTCGTAAAGCCTCGATCTTATTTTTAGAAAAGCAGGCCTACTTTTAAAAATGCCATAGAAAGCTGCCCTTCGCCATGTCCGCATTCATCGTCCCAGTCATTGTCCTGCTGATTGCATCGGCATTCTACATTCACCACCGGCTTGTGCCTCCAACATGGCCACGGTGGAGGCGCTGGGCAGCCTTTATGGTGATCTTGGGCTTGGCCTTGTGCTTACCTGCCCAATTTTACCTGCGCTTTGCCATGCGTGAAACGGGCATTCATAACACCATCACTGTGGTGAATTATGGCTTTGGGTTTTATTCTTTATTGCTCACGTTCACGCTCGCTCAAGGGCTGTTTGGACACGCCGTTGGGTTCACACCTCAGCATAAGAAGCTTCCCAACGATCGCCGTCAGTTTTTACGCCAAACCTCGCGAATCGGCGTTTTGGGTGCAACAGCAGCCGTGTTCGGATACGCTGCTGAGCGTGCATTGGCCGAACCCACCGTGCAACGCATTCGATTGCCCATCACAGATCTACCTGCCGAGCTTGAAGGGTTGACCATCGCTCAAATTTCAGATGTGCACATCGGTCAACTTCAGGGCGAAGAGGCTTACATTCAAAAAATCATTGCCACGGTCAATGCCCTCAATGTTGACATCATGACAGTGACGGGCGATGTGGTGGACGGCTCCGTTGCTCGACTGGCTCACAGCGTGGAGCCCTTAAGAAACCTGAGGTCAAAATACGGGACTTATTTTGTCACAGGCAATCATGAATACTATTCAGGCGCACCCGCGTGGATCGACCATTTCAAAAATTTTGGCTGGCGTATTTTAGAAAATGAACACGATGTACTCACCATCGCCAACCATGCTGTTGTGGTTGCAGGCGTGCACGACCTCAAAGCCGAGCAACACATCATCGCCCACAGCTGCAACCCTAGTAAAGCACTGAGTGATGCCCCCACAGATGCCGCCTTTACCTTACTGCTCGCCCACCATCCAGGTACCGCAGAGTTGACCAATAACTTAAACATTGACCTCCAGCTGTCTGGGCACACCCATGCTGGACAATATTTCCCAGCCACTTGGGTGATACAGTACTTTCATAAATTTGCACGAGGTTTGAACAAAAACAATGCGGGCTGGGTGTATGTGAACTCAGGCACAGGCTATTGGGGCCCAGCTTTGCGCACCACTGACATTTCAGGTGAGATCACACTCATGACGCTCGCACGTGCCTAAATGAGGGCAAAAACACCACCCGAATCCATTTAAACACACCGTGCTCAGCAATAAACAACCAACGAATTAATAAATCAACGAATGAACGGCAAGATAAAGACGAAGTAAAAATTGCCCGCTCAACAGCCCAAAAAACAGCCACAAAAAAGCCAAGGCAACGCCTTGGCTTTTTTTAGTACAACTCATGTCGCCGCGATTAGATCGCTGGTGTCACCAACAACGTGATGTCAGCTGCCACGTCAGTGAACAAAGCCACTTGAACCGCGTATTCACCAATCGCTTTGATGTTGCCATCAACGATTTTGATTTGTGATTTAGACACTTCAAAGCCTTGAGTTTTCAATGCTTCAGCGATGTCAGAGTTGGTCACAGAACCAAACAAACGACCATCAACGCCCGCTTTAGAAGCGTGAGTCAATTGCAAGCCTGTCATTTTTTCTGCAACACCTTGTGCCGCAGCCAATTTACCAGCTTGAGCCGCTTCGAGCTCAGCACGGCGCGCTTCAAACTCAGCCATTGCAGTTGCCGTTGCGCGACGAGCTTTACCTTGTGGGATCAAGAAGTTACGTGCATAACCGTCTTTGACTTTAACCACTTCGCCGAGTTGACCGACGTTCAATACTTTTTCTAATAAAATGATTTGCATTTTCTATCCTTGTGTCGTCATTGAGCGATGAACCACCGCTCATGCACGATGTTCAAATTAATGGTTATCGCAGTAAGGCACCAAAGCCAAGAAACGTGCACGTTTGATGCAAGTGTTCAATTGACGTTGATAGATTGCGCGTGTACCAGTCAAACGTGCTGGGATGATTTTGCCATTTTCAGCGATAAAGTCTTTTAATGTATCAACATCTTTGTAGTCGATTTGATCAACTTTAGCCATAGTGAAACGGCAAACGCGTTTGCGTTTGAACAATGGGTTTTGTGCTGGACGGCGTTCTGGACGACCTGTTTTGCTACGTGGAGCTGCCATGATGCATTTCCTTTTCTAAATTCTTAACATTTAATCCGTTGTTGAGTCATGAAGAACATCAACAACGATGGGGGTCATGTGAGTCACATGCAATCTCAGCTTGAGGCTTTTGAGGCTTTTTCGATTTAAGAAACCTTGCACGCGGTAATGCAAACCAACATGCGCTGCATCCAAAACAGAGGCCACCTCACCCATCGCAACACCTGCCAACTCAAACTGCGTTTGTCGCTCAACACCGATTTCGGTTTGAGCGCCCGCATGGGCAAATACGGCTTCTACGACAGGCACGCCTGCTAAAGTGTTGCGCAATGTGTCTTTTTCTAGCAGACACACATCAAGAATCAAACGATTTGCAACAGCCGAAGCATGAGTACTCACATTAAAAACGGATTAAGCTGAAGCAGCAGGTGCCGCAGATTTGCGTGCTTCTTCTTTTTCTGCTGCTTTCATCATGATCGATGGCGCAACTTCTGCTTTGTCCATTTTCACTGTCAAATGGCGCAAAATTGCGTCATTGTAACGGAAAGCGTGCTCAAGCTCGTCCAAAGTGGCTTGGTTGCATTCGATGTTCCAGCACACATAATGTGCTTTAACGAGTTTTTGGATTGGGTAAGCCAATTGACGACGGCCCCAATCTTCAAAACGGTGTACTTTGCCTTCTTGGGCTTCGATTTGTGCTTTATAACGCTCAACCATCGCAGGCACTTGCTCGCTTTGGTCAGGATGCACGATCAATACGATTTCATAATGACGCATATTCACTCCTTGTGGATGAAAGCCGCCTCGCGCGTCTGTGCGAGTACAGCAAGAAATACAAAAAAGGTTAATGCAAATATAGCATTAACCTTGATTGCATAATATTTGGCGGAAGCGGAGGGATTCGAACCCTCGATACAGGTATAAGCCGTATGCATCCTTAGCAGGGATGTGCCTTCGACCACTCGGCCACGCTTCCTTTCTCAAACCCAATCACTTGGACTTGAGAGACCAACATTATAAATGCGCATTTACATTCACGTCAAGTGTTTACTTTAATTATTAAACGGAATATTCAAGTGAGCACGAAAAAAACAAAAGTTTGCCCAGTCTCTGCTTCATTGATGGTTGTTTCAATGCGCCCAACGGATCTTTTTCTAAATTGATCACACAGAAAACACGCTCGACTGAGGGGTCGATGCTTGTTTCAATGCACTGACCCAGCGTTTGGCTGGTAAGCCATACAACTCTTTAACAACGGCAGCTCGTTCATACAGATCAGCCCATTCAACACTCAATGCGGCTCCTTTGAATGCCAATGCGATGCGATTGCCCTCATGGATTTCAGGTAAAGCGATCACTCGCCCATCGAATGCGGTGTTGAGGTTTTTCATGTTTTTTTCAAAACTGGGGTGATCGCCAAATAAATTAACGGTCAACATGCCGGTGTCATTCAAAGCGTTGAAGCAGTCGCGATAAAAAGTTTCGCTGTCGCATACGGGGCCACGCGCAGTGGCATCGTACAAATCCACTTGCAACACATCAAATCCACCCTGCTGTTCGGCAACCCACACCGCTGCATCAGACTCAACGACCTGAATGCGCTCTTCGGCACTTGGCAATTTGAACATGGTATAGGCGGCATTGACCACATCTGAATTCAGCTCCACCACCGTGCTGTGGGTGTTTGGCATGTATTTCCAAATGAATTTGGTCAGTGAAGCGCACCCCATGCCAAGCTGGGCGACATGCTTTGGCTCTTCAAGAAACAAAATATACGCCATCATCATGCGGGCGTATTCAAGCTCGAGTTTAAAAGGTTTTCGCAAATTCATTGCACCCTGCACCCATGGGGTGCCAAAGTGCAGATAACGGACATCACCAATCTCCGAAAAGGAAATGGGTTCATTTTTATATTTGGTTTTTGGACTGTTTTTTGTGCTTTTCATAGTGACTCTCTATCGACCCAATTGACAACGGTCATGACGCATTCATTTTAAAGGACGTATAATAACGCATAATTTGAACCCCTAGATGAAACAAAGGAAACACATGTCAGTCACAACACAACACCATCCATTATTGATTTTAGGCTCAGGCCCTGCGGGTTATACAGCAGCGGTTTACGCCGCACGTGCAAATTTGAACCCTGTGCTCATCACGGGTTTGGAACAAGGCGGTCAGCTGATGACAACAACCGATGTCGAAAACTGGCCTGCGGATGCGGATGGTGTCCAGGGACCCGAATTGATGAGCCGTTTTCAAGCACATGCGGAACGTTTCAACACAAAAATGATTTACGACACGATCCACACCACTTATTTAACTGAAAAACCAATGCGTTTGGTCGGTGATGCGGGCGAATACACGTGCGATGCATTGATCATTGCGACAGGTGCTTCGGCGCAATACCTTGGCCTGCCATCAGAAGAAACATTTGCGGGTCGTGGCGTGTCGGCTTGCGCAACGTGTGATGGTTTCTTTTACCGTGGCAAACCGGTTGCGGTTGTGGGCGGTGGCAATACAGCAGTTGAAGAAGCATTGTATTTATCAAACATTGCCAGCCACGTGACGGTGGTTCACCGCCGTGATAAATTCCGTGCTGAGCCGATTTTGATTGATCGCTTGATGGCGAAAGCAGCTGAAGGCAAAGTGACAATTGAATGGAATCACACATTGGATGAAGCTTTGGGCGACGATACGGGTTTAACAGGTTTGCGTTTGAAAGATTTCAACAACGGTTCAACCAAAGAGATTACAGTGGACGGCGTGTTCATTGCGATTGGTCACAAGCCAAACACCGACATTTTTGCAGGTCAAATTGACATGGAAAATGGTTACATTAAGACCCAAAGCGGTTTGATCGGCAATGCAACAGCAACAAACATTGCGGGTGTATTTGCAGCGGGCGATGTACAAGATCACATTTATCGCCAAGCCATCACCAGCGCGGCAAGCGGCTGTATGGCCGCGTTGGATGCACAACGCTATTTAGAAGCGTTGCACGGATAATTTTGCACCACGGTGATGCCATCGTTATTTTATCTGACCCTACTTGAGTATAAGTAGGGTTTTACTTTTTTAGAGTGATGTATGAAAGCAAAGTCCTACGGCCTGGCCGATTTAACACAATTGCAAAAAGCATTGAAGCACGAAGCCAAAGCACGTGAAGTCGAGCAACTCGCTCAAAAAACTCAAGCAGCGGCGCAAAACCAAATGACGAACGAGTTTAAAATGGCGGTCAAGCAAGTCACTCCTTTAAAAAGCAAGAATCACTTTATTCACCCACCGCGTGATTTAAAACTCCCTGACATCAAGCCCGCCATGGTGACAAAAAAACCACATAAAGATAAATTGTCCGATGGGTTTGATGCACGCCATTTGCGCGATGATGAACTGGGCACATATGTGCGCAAGGGCATCCCAGAATCCTTATTGAAAAAATTACAAAAAGGCGATTGGCCGATTGACTTGCGCATGGATTTACACGGTAAAACCAGTGAAGAAGCACGCATTGCCACCAGTGCTTTTCTATACCGTGCGCAAAGCGAACAGGCGCGGGTGGTGTCGATCATTCACGGTCAAGGCTTTGGTTCTCAAACGGGTCATGCTGTGCTCAAGCAAAGTGTGCGCAATTGGTTGGTGCAAAATGACAGTGTGCTGGCGTTTTGCGCCGCTCCTGCTAACGCGGGCGGGCACGGCGCGGTATTGGTGTTAATGCACCGCACAGCAGATGCCATTCAACGCACTTAATCATGCAATCATTCAGGCTCACCAAAACTGCCTAGTTTTATAAACAACGAGAATCCGCTTTTGCCTGATTTCAATAAGTAAACAATAAGTAAACGCTCTGCTTTTTTTGATGTCATCAGCAGCATCCATGTCATTCAACATCCACCTTCTGTTTTTTGCTTTTACTTCGACTCAGCAGGTGGATTTACCTTTTTATGCTGCATTGTATAAACCATTCAATAAAAGTAAATTATCAAAGAGATAATTTACGCTACAATATTTCACCACCATGTTCCCTACCGTCATCAAACTCCTCCCATTCATCGAAGCCATTGGCATCATTGCTTTTTGCGTGTCAGGTTTCATCAGTGCACAACAGCGCAAATTTGATGCGATTGGTGTGTTCATCATTGGTTTCGTGACCGCTTTTGGCGGTGGGACTTTGCGCGATATTTTATTGGATCGACGACCGTTTTATTGGGTGCAACATCAAAACTATGTGATTGCCATTTTTGTATGCTCTCTCATTGCAGGCACCATCATGGACTTCATGCACCGCGTGTTGCCGCGCCGCGCCATGCTGATTGCTGATGCCATGGGACTCGGTTTATTCACCATCACCAGCACAGCATTGGCACTGGATGCAGGCATGCCGGTGTTTGTGGCTTCGATGTTGGGTGTGATTGGTGCCGCTTTTGGTGGCGTGATTCGCGACATCCTGTGTGGCGATACGCCTTTGCTGTTGACCGACAGCCGCCCTTATGCCAGTTGCGCTTTTGCGGGTGCATGGGTCTATATTATTTTACAAAAAATAGAAATGAACGATATTTTCAGTCTCATCATTTCCAGTGGCTTGATTGTGGTACTGCGTTTGGCCAGCATCAGATTTAAATGGAAGGTGCCAGCCAGTTTTTAAAAATAAAATTCAGAGGCTAAACAATGCTGATCAATTGCGTCGTGTATCGAGATGGCGAAAAGGTTGCCGACATTCAAGCGAGTGAGATTAAAACCTATTTGGCACAACCCAACAGCTTTGTTTGGGTCGCATTGCGTGACGCAGAAAAAACTGAGCTGCTGTCCATGCAAAAGGAATTTGATTTGCCCGATTTGGCGATTGAAGATGCACAAAACGGTCACCAACGACCCAAACTGGAAGAATATGGCAACGCTTTATTTTGCGTCTTGCACATTGTTGAACTGGATCAAGCATCACAAACGCTCAGTGTGGGGGAAATGAGTATTTTTGTCGGTTCAAATTTTGTCCTCTCCGTTCGCAACAAAGCCAATGCAAACTTTGTGGACGTGCGCCGACGTTGCGAGAAAGAACCCCACTTGTTGCGCCACGGTTCGGGCTTCGTGCTCTATGCCCTGATCGATGCAGTGGTTGATCGCTATTTCCCAATCGTTGAAGCACTTGAAACAGAATTAGAGCAATTGGAAGACCGTATTTTCAAGCGGCACAATACATCACGTGGTGACATTGAGGCGCTGTATGATCTGAAAGGCAAGCTGTTGGTTCTTCAGCACGCCGCCGCCCCCTTGCTCGACACGGTGGGTAAGCTATACGGTGGTCGTGTGCCGCAGCTGTGTGCAGGCATGGGCGATTATTACCGCGATGTCAATGACCACCTTTTGCGCATTTGCAAATCGATCGATGGCATTCGCGACATGTTGTCCACCGCAATGCAGGTGAACTTATCGCTCATCGCACTGAGTGAATCTGAAGTGAACAAGAAGCTCGCGGCTTATGCCGCCTTATTTGCCATTCCAACCATGATTGCGGGTGTGTATGGCATGAACTTTGAAGACATCCCTGGGCTTAAATCTTCACTGAGCTTTCCCTTGACGCTGTCGACCATGGTGATCTTGGACATTCTGCTGTTTCGTTATTTCAAAAAATCGAGATGGTTATGAGTTTTCTGAACATGTTCTCACTCAAATCAAAAACCCAGCCTGTTTCACTGTGCATCGGGCGTTTTTAAAGGCAATTCCTGCTGCCCTGCTTGTTTGGCCAACATGGCTTTGAGCATCTCAATCCGTTGTTTTGGCGTGATTTGAGGCACCTCTTTGAGGTTGTCACGCTTGGCATCTTTGTCATGCGCCATTTCTTTGATGAACCGCGAAGCCTCGCGGTTTTCAAAATCCCGCCCACGGCGGCGTTTTTGACACCATGTGATGTGCAAACTTTTCCGCGCACGCGTGATCCCAACATACATCAAACGACGTTCTTCTTCAATGCGATTGGGGTCTTCCAAGGCATCATCACGCGACATGTGCGGCAGTAAGCCCTCCTCCACCCCAACCAAAAACACATGCGGATATTCCAAACCCTTTGAGGCGTGCAATGTCGACAAGCGCACCACGTTCTCTTCTTGTGAACCTTTGTCCAGCATGGAAATCAACACCATGCTTTGAATCACTTCTGAGAGTTTTTTGTTGTCGTCTTCGGCGCGACGTTTCATCCACGCCATGAAGTCAACCACATTCTTCCATTTGTTTTGCGCTTGTCGCTCATCAAACTGGTCAAACAAATACGTTTCGTAACCAATCGCTTTGATCAAATCATCAAGCACTTCAGGTGCTTCATCGCGTGCTGCACGCTCTTCAAACGTGTTAATGAATTCAACAAATTCCACCAAAGGGCCCAGCTGACGCGGCGTCGAAATCGACTCAAAACCGGTTTCAAACACCGCTTCAAACAACGATGTGTCGCGTCGCCCCGCGTATTGCCCCAGATGTTCCAATGTCGCCGCACCAATGCCTCGTTTCGGTGTCGTCACCGCTCGGATAAAAGCTGGATCGTCATTGATATTATTAAGCAAACGAAAATACGCCATGATGTCACGAATCTCAGCGCGCTCAAAAAATGATTGCCCTCCCGACAGCACATAGGGCACGCGCTCTTTGCGCAAGGCTTGTTCAAACACACGGGCTTGGTGATTGCCTCGGTACAAGATCGCATAATCTGAAAACTGGGCATTCTGAGAAATTTTATGCGCTTGCAAGCGCATGACCACGCTCTCCGCTTCCTCGTCCTCATTCGCCATCGGAATCACACGAATTGGATCGCCTTCACCGTACTCACTCCACAGTTTTTTATCAAACAGTTTTGGATTGTGCGCAATCACGGCATTGGCGGCATTGAGAATGCGCTCGGTTGAGCGGTAATTTTGTTCAAGCTTGATGAGTTTCAAACGCGGGTAATCGGTTTGCAACAGTTTCAGGTTGTCCAATGTCGCACCACGCCATGCGTAAATCGCTTGGTCATCGTCACCCACCGCTGTGAACATGGCGCGTATGCCCGACAACAAACGCAGCAACTGATATTGCACGGCATTGGTGTCTTGGTATTCATCCACCAGCATGTAGCGGATTTTGGCCTGCCAGCGATTGCACACCTCCTCATTGCTTTGCAACAACTCAACAGGCAAACGGATCAAATCGTCAAAATCAACCGCTTGATAGGCTTTGATTGTGCCGTTGTAATTCGCGTACACGCGTGCAAATTGCAGTTCTTGCTCATCTTTTGCATCCGTAAGCGCCTGCTCTGGCGTAATCTGACCATTTTTCCACAACGAAATGGTGCTTTGCATTGTTTTGATCAAGGCTTTATCAGTGGTCGCACACAACTCTTGCAAAATTGAAAAACAATCGTCTTGATCGAGGATCGAGAATTTTTCTTTCAATCCCAAATGCTTGGCTTCAGCACGTAAAAAATGCACGCCAAAGGAGTGAAATGTCGAAATCGTTAAACCTTTGAGGTTCACTTGACTGTTACTGGACATGATTTTCGTGACGCGCTCTTGCATCTCTTTAGCGGCTTTATTGGTGAACGTCATCGCCACGATGTGCCGTGGTTCATAACCGCAATCATTGATCAGATGTGCAATTTTTTGTGTAATCACCCCCGTTTTACCACTGCCCGCCCCCGCCAGCACCAAGCATGGGCCTTCGAGGTAATCGACGGCTTGCTGCTGCTGGGGATTGAGTTTCATTTTTTGAGTTGTTTTTTGGGTGGACGCGTGTGAGGTCATGCAGAGCAAACATAAGGGTTAAAAAATGCACTTCGCATTTGCGCAGTGCATTTTTGGAATGGCGTATTTTAACCTGTAACGGAGATGCACGCAGCGACAGTTCATGCATATTTACCCATGGGTAAAGGTTATTTTGTTCAATATTTTTCAAGCTTTCTAACCGTATGATGCGAACTCAACTATCAATCATTAATCATCGCTAAAGAATCAAAGGAGTTGTTCATGAGTTTAAATTTATTTTTATCAATGTTGGCCTTTGCACTAGTTGCCTCCATCACGCCAGGCCCTGTCAATATTTTGTCCCTCAGTTCAGGTGTGCAACATGGTTTTCGCAACACCATGCGTCACGTCACAGGCGCGACAGTCGGTTTCACTTTATTATTGTTACTCATCGGTTTGGGCATGCATGAGCTGTTGCACACGCGTCCATGGTTGAGTCAATCCATTCGTTGGGGCGGGGTTGTGTTTTTACTGTACATGGCCATTCAATTGGCAAGAGACAATGGCGAGCTGAACCCCTCTAACGACAACAAGAAGCCCTCTTACTTACGTGGCGCACTCATGCAATGGCTCAATCCAAAGGCATGGCTTGCATCAATCGCAGGCATGGGAGCGTATGCCGCTGACGGCGATGTGCGTTTAACATTACAATTCGCAGCCATTTACTTTGTGGTATGTTATGCATCCTTGACCGTTTGGGCATACGCAGGTGTATTTTTGCGCAGATACTTCACCGAACCACGCCATTTGCATTTATTCAACCGTGCAATGGCTTTGTTACTTGCCGCCAGTGCGTTGTATTTATTGTTTTCGACTGATTAAATTTTTAATATGAACTGTATTGGCGAGGGGTAGCGGCCACCAGCCGCTTGAATGTGCGCTGAAAATGGGCTTGATCAGAAAAACCTGCGGCAAGAGCCACATCAGCAATGGCTTGCCCCGTTTTAAGTTGTTGCTGGGCAAATAAAATCCGCCGATTTACCAAATGGGCATGCGGCGTCATGCCGTATTGCGCCTTAAATGCCCTGACCAAATAAGATGAGCTTAAACCTGACGCCGTACAAATGTCATCCAAACTCAAATTTTCAGTGCAGTGCTGGGCAATGAAATCAGCGGCCTGTTTAATTTTCAGATTTTTTTCTAGGCGCAGTTCGGGCGTGATTTTGAGTATTTGATGGAGCTGTATAAAGAAATCAAAAACCATGGTTTGCTTCAACAACACATCATTACTTTCGTCAATACACGTTTCGTACAATGCAATCAACCCATGATATAGCTCAGGATTTTTGCTAACCACGGTCTCAAATCGCGGCATGGTCAAGTCCACATCCAAACCCAAATCAGCTTGCAACTGCATCAACCATGCCACATCTACATAAAACATGATGTAAGACCACGGGCTGTCATAGACGGGATTACAGGCATGAACGTCTTTTGCATTCATCAAGACAACAGCACCCGCACTGACTTCCTGCTCTTGGTGCTCATTCCAATACATGCAACACCCTGAGGTAATCGCTCCGACCGAAAACACATCATGGCTGTGCTTGTCATAATGCACCTCACGCCCATCAGACACAGTGCGTGCCTCGATGAAAGGCAATTGAGTATCACGCCAAAACTTTAAAACCGCCATCGCCATTCCTCCGTGAAACCATCCGCCATTTGAATATTAACTCAGTGGTGACAAATTAGGATTCGCACCATAAATGATTCCACCACCCAAACAGACATCCCCATCGTATAACACGGCTGATTGACCTGGTGTCACCGCCCATTGGGCTTCAGAGAAAACCAATTGGCAAAGGTCATCTCTTTCAACTATTAATCGGCAAGTCGAATCGCTTTGACGATAACGGGTCTTCGCTGCCACATCAAGATGTGTGGGCGCATGACCTGCCACCCAGCTGACATTTTCAAACGACAATGTGGTCGATCGCAATGCCGCATGGTCATGCCCCTGCGCCACGTAGAGGGTGTTGTTTTGTATATCTTTGTGCACTGCAAACCACGGCTCGCCACTGCCTTGTTTATCACCGCCCAAACCAATGCCCTTGCGTTGACCCAAAGTATAAAAAGATAAACCAATGTGCTCACCGACCACCCGACCATCCAATGTTTTCATTGGCCCTTTATGGGTCGGTAAATAGCGATTCAGAAAATCACGGAAAGGACGCTCACCAATGAAACAAATGCCGGTTGAATCCTTCTTCGCAGCATTTGACAAGCCCAATTGATGGGCGATGTCACGTACCTGAGTTTTGGGCATTTCACCAAGGGGAAACAGTGTTTTTGACAATTGGGCTTGGTTGAGGCGGTGTAAAAAATAACTTTGATCTTTACTTGCATCCAAGCCTTTGAGCAGCTGAAATTCACCATTCAACTCACGCACCCGAGCATAGTGCCCCGTGGCAATATATTCAGCACCAAGACTCATGGCATGGTCAAGAAAAGCTTTGAATTTAATCTCAGCATTGCACAACACATCTGGATTAGGCGTACGACCCGCGCTGTATTCACGCAGAAATTCCGCAAACACGCGGTCTTTGTACTCAGCAGCGAAATTAACCGCTTCAATCTCAACACCCACCGCATCAGCCACACTGACGGCATCCAACAAGTCTTGACGAGAAGAGCAAAACTCTGAATCGTCATCGTCTTCCCAGTTCTTCATGAACAAACCGATGACCTCGTAACCTTGCTGTTTTAGCAACCACGCACTCACCGATGAATCCACGCCACCCGACATCCCGACGACCACCCGTTTTTTTACTGACATTTCATTTCCGTCTAAATTATTCACTGCTGTACAGCACAGCATCACGCCATTTATTTTATTGTATTTTTATAAAAACGTTCATTCATCCACCACGTCGCAGCGCCCCACAAAATACCAACCGCAGGAAAAATCATGAACGCCCGTGGCACATCACGCGCCACATTAAAATCAGAAACCAACACCGTCATCGCCCCCGACCACAAAGCCGCCGTAGTCACACCCCACTTCAACACCCCATGCAGGGTAATAAAAAACATGATACCGCGCTCACGCAATGGCAACCACTTATCTTCTGGCATCACTTTGGGTAAAAACATCACAGCTCCTATAAAACACGTAAATCTTTGACCAAAGACAAATCCAAAGACTGCCCAAGCAAATAATCATTTAAACATTGTTCCACAATTGGATTGCGATGAATGTCACGCTCCGCCATGATCTCTTCAAAAGTCAACCACTGCGCTTCAATGATACCATCGTCCAAGTCATTGTGAATGGGTTCATCACCCACCTTACCAATGAACGTCAAACGCAAGTAAGTCACGGATTTATCGTCTTTGTCTGAAATATAAATGCCCAGCAATGCCGTTGGCGTGAATTCATAGCCGGACTCCTCAAGCACTTCGCGCTGGACGGCATGTAACATGGTTTCACCCGCCTCCCAATGCCCCGCAGGCTGATTAATCCGAACGCCATGGCGTGTGTGCTCGCGCACCATGAGAAAAGCACCATCACGCTCGATGAGCGCCGCAACAGTGGCATGAGGGGTCCAGATGGGTGATGTATGCGTCATAATGCGCTCATCCTGAAGGGTAGATTTTAGTCACAGGCATTGCCTCTGAGAGACAAGCTCTCAACCGACTTTGAGCAAAACCACAAAAAAATCCCTGTTCACATTTGTGTCACAGGGATTTTACATTCTTAAAAACGGGGCCAGCTTCACACTAAGCCCGTAACACATTGATATATAACAAAAATAAATGCAATAATATTTCTCGATGCCCCGATTTATGCCCCGTGTTACTTTTGCAACCCCCTTTATACTTCATAAAACCACTATGGATTTTATCGGACTTAATAAAGGAGGCAGTATGCGGCAAAGGCTTATTATAGCAAATTTGTTGTTGATAAGTACGCTTGTTTTATCAGGCTGTGCGACACAATTTGGTGCTCGAATTGCTTGCGATATTAAAGCAAAAGATGGTGGCGGAGTGAAAAGTTGGGAGCAGAAAACGGGGCGTACTATTTGTAAAACTACTGGTGGTGTTATTATTAACCGTAGCCCGAATCCTAACGATACGCTTTATGGAAACGTCAACTCGAATACTGTGTGTGAGCCTGAATATGAGAGGGTTATCAACCATGCCGAATACATAAAATACATGAAAGCCTGTGTTGCTTCCATGACTAAAAATAAGTGAGGTAACGCATGACTATGGTTAGTATGCCCGTTGATAATTCAACATTAGCGATAACTTCTATTATTTGTGCAGGTTTGTTATTTGTCTTTCTTTTAGTTGCGGCGGATGATGAGTTTCGTAAGCCGCCTATTGCTGCTACTATTGCTATCGTTGCAGGGGGCTTGCTTTATTGGTTGGGTTTTATCCCTATTGGAATAATGATAGCCGCTGCATTTGCGTTAGTTGTTGGTATTTTTAGGGCGTTGAAAGGAAATGCGAATCAGCCAAACCCATCTAATAAATCAGCCCAACAAACAACCAAACGAACCAATGAGCAAAATGTTAGCCCCGCCAATCACAGCGAAAAGGTTGAACGTTTTAACCAAGAAACAGGCGGCTGGGAAAAATTAGAAACTGATTTAGATAATCAAGACACGCAATCATTGAAAAGTTACGACCCTCTTTTGCATGGGTCTTTTGATGGCAAGCCAAAACTTAACTTACCAAACACAACGAATAACTATGCGCGTGTTATGGGCGTGATTATTGGCGTGTTGGTTGTAGGTATGTTATTTGTCGCTATGATGGATAGTAATAAAACAAAACCCGCGATTAACTATATTCCATCAAGTTATGATACTAAAACTAATGTCAACAACCCAAACACTACAGCACCTAATCAGGTATTAGTTACGCCAGTCACAGAAGCCCCAGTTAATCCTGCGTTGATGCAGCAATGCGATAGTTACGCCACGGCAAACAAACGGAAAGAACCCACTTTAACCTATCAAGAACAACGCGAGGACTACAGTAAACTCTATGAATTTTGTTTAGATGATGCAAAAAAACTTACTCAAACAATAAGCACGAATACTGCTAATAACTCCAAAATAGAAACTGTAAGTAATGAGTTATTGCAAGCCTATCAAACGGCAAAAATTGACAATGAAACCTCACGGCAATATATCAATAAGACGTGGGAGGACTTAATCCAAACCTTGACCGATAATCAAAAGAGAGACATACTTAAATTACAACGCGCATGGATTAAGTCAAAGCAAAATTTTTGCGGTAAAGTTGTAAAAAATAAGTCAATTGATAATCTAACGCCCGATGAATTGGCAGCGGAAATTAAACTTTTAGAGTGTGACAGTCAAGCCAATTCAGAACGGGCTGCGGTACTCTCAAAAACAATGCAAGTACAAGACGAAATTGCAAAAATAATCAAAGAGGGTGGTAAGTAAAAAGTTTCCTTTTTTATGTTGTCAACTGTTTTTTAGCAATAAATAAAAATAATATAAATAAATTACTTGGCACATAGTGCCAAATCATTCAATCGCTAATCTTTAATCGTCCCCCCTCCCCCCTAATCCCCCCCCTCTTGCCATATTCTCAAGTAGTTACTAACAACTATTCTTCCTCCATATTATTAGTAACTACTATCCTCTATTTGTCTTACCTTACATATCTATACTCTCTAAAAAAATTAGAAAAAAAATAGTACCCCTTAGTAGTGGAGAGGGGTATATAGGATAGCACTAACTAATACACATACCCCAGTACCATACTACTAACAGATAATACCCAATACCCCAGTAGTAACATGTGGTAAAAATGAGACACCAACAGGGGGGCATATATGGGGGAGGGGGTACAACTAAAGATTAACGCCGCAATGATTTATCCTCAATTGCTAACTAACAATAACACTCATTATCAATGGCACTACGTGCCATACCTCAACTACCAATACTTAGTGCTTTATCTACCTTTTGCCCTTCACTTTTTTATGCTGCAATGCACCATTTATTACTTAAATTAAACTATCAATAAACTACAATAAACTACAATAAACTACAATAAACTACAATAAACTACCAACCATTTTGTTATTGTGCCAACCATTGCCAACCATGCCGCCGTTGTTATATCCACCCTGCCAATAAACCTATCTACTAACTCAACCAGCCAACATCATACTAACTCAACCCTACTATCTATAGGGGGATAGACTTTTTTAGAAACTGGAGTGGGCTATGGGCTATATAGCACCATGAAAAAATTTCTAAAGTTTTTGAGATTATTACATTTACGGTGCTTGCTCATTTACTGCGATTTTCTCTTGGTACTGCAAATCAAAATACTCATCTTGGGAGGGCGTATCCTGCATCCAAAAATACCAACCTGCTACACCCCAGATTGTGTGATATCTTGCCTCATCAAGTTTTAGAGCCTTCTCTTCTGTCAAGTATTCTTTACAAATTGAAATGCGACGCGCTTTATTTGCGGGCTTACCTTGTTTAAGTAAGTCATTCAACTCTCTAACCTGCCTTCCCAAAGAACTTGCAATACTATTAGCTTGTGCCTTACTTGCTTCTTTGTTAGTAGCAGGCAATAAACAATTTTTTGCATAGCGTGGCACTCTTTCATTTGGATATATTTTTAGTTCTCCGTGCATTAGCATTGATGTAGCACCAATATATTTAGGTGATGTCGAATGTCTCATTTTAGTTTCTCCTTGTTTAATTGAACTTAGCGACGTGCATTGATTCGTTCTGATACCCAATAATCAAACTCATGCTCCACCCAAGCAACACGTCGAGTAGTGATATTGATTGGTTTTGGAAACGCATTATCTTTAATCAACTGATAAATCGTTGACTTGCTTAATGCGGTACGGGCTAACACATCTTTTAGGCTAAGTAAGCGCAATTCTTGATTTTGCGTGGTTGGTTCGTTAGTAAACATAATTTGCCCTTTTATTTGAGTTAGTAACTCGTTAAATTTGATATTTTTTCGGTTTTAAAATAGAAAAAACCGCTAATTAAGCGGTTTTCAATTCGGGTTTAGTAACTGGGAGTGGCGCAACTCTGATTTTAGTAAATCGACATCGTGCACCCATAAAGTAATCCGCCCAGTCTTGCATCATCTTTCGTCTTTCGGGTAAGTATTGAGCATGATTGTATGCGGCTCTAACTGCGTCACCCTCACCATGTGCTAACTGGCGTTCGATGTGGTCACGGTTATAACCTTGCTCGTTTAAGATGGTACTTGCAGTTGCACGGAAACCATGCCCTGTCGCTCTACCATGATAACCCATGCGATACAGCGCATATAAAATGGTGTTTTCGCTCATCATTCGGCGTGGACTTTTAACGTTCGGAAATAGATATTCACGGTTGCCGTTCAATGTTTTAAGTTTAGCGATGACCTCTAATGCTTGAGTAGATAGTGGCACAATGTGCTCAACTTTCATTTTCATGCGTTCAGCAGGTATGCGCCACTCGTTTTTATCAAAGTTAAATTCGCTCCACTTCGCACCGCGTAACTCAACCGTACGCACAAAGGTTAAAGCAAGTAACTTCATCGCAAGCAATGTAGTAGGTTCAAGGTCTGCGCTATTGGTTTCTAACTTTTCGACAAATTCGGGTAAGGCATCATCACGTAGATACTTATAGTGCTGTACCTTTCTTGTTTTTAATGCACCTTTTAGATTTGCGGCTGGGTTGGTTTCACTGATCCCTGATTGAGCAGCAAACAAAAATACTTGGTTACATACTTGTAGAGTTCGCTTTGCAATTTCTAACGCGTCTCTTGCTTCGACTTTACGAATAACAGCTTTTAGTTCTGGTGTAGTAATATCAGTTATTGGACGATTGGCTAAAGTTGGAAACAACTCTTTCTCAAGTATGTTTAATTGCCTTTTGGCTGTATATGCCGTCCATCCTGATAGTTTTGTGGTATGCCACTCCAAAGCTAATACCTTAAAGGTATTTGAGGCATTTAGTACCGCAATACGTTTGTTTTCCTGTTTAACTACGCTGGGGTCTTTCCCGTCTTTAACTTGCAAGCGTGCTGCATCGCGTAACTCGCGTGCTTTGGCTAATGAAACTTCAGGGTAAACACCAAACGAGATGCGTTTTTCAGTTTTAAGATATGAGTACTTGAAACGCCAGTATTTTGCACCGCTGGACATTACTTCCAAGTAAAGCCCGCCGCCGTCAAACTTTCGGTAAGACTTATTGGGTAGTGGCTTTAAGTTATCACAGGCGCGAGCGTTGAGCATGTTTGTTTTAGGCATGGGGAAACCTCCATTATTGGTAAGTATGTAAAGGAAACAAAGGGAAATTAAAATTAGAAATTGATAATAAACTGCATTTCGGAATTGCTCCAAAACTCATTATCAACAGCTAAGATTATAGTGTAAAACCCCATAAAAATCAATAGATGTATTTTTTAGTATCTATATATTTTGTTTTCTTTTTGTTACTTTACAAACTTACTCTTACAAGACTTATTCGGAACTTATAAGATGCTATTAGTCGGCTACTATCTATGAGATAGTAAGGTTTTCATTTTGCCGTTACTAAAAAACAACATTAACGTGAATCAATCCACGAGTGGGCTGTTTGTACCTCTTTAAACAGTAAAGACTAACGGGCTGCAAAGATTAAACCAAGGCACTAAAAACGGGAAATTATAGAGTTGCCCCGAAAACTTGAATCTAACACCCGAATTGTGCCCCGTTGTTTGCTGGAGGTCAATGGACGGTATTTTAAGTTACTGGACTTCAAAAAGTGAGATTACTGCAATTAACTTATTGTTATTATTATCAATTTAGGTCTTTAATGGACTATGCTGGACTTACCAGCACAGTCATTAAATTAAAATTTGGTGCCCGGGGCCGGAATCGAACCGGCACGCCCCTTATTCAGGTAAGCGGCGGATTTTAAGTCCGCTGTGTCTACCAGTTTCACCACCCGGGCGCCATTCTGTCGCATTGGAGGCGGGGGTCGGAATCGAACCGGCGTACACGGCTTTGCAGGCCGCTGCATGACCACTCTGCCACCCCGCCAATGCTTGTTTGGCGTGTCACACACCAGCTTGTATGTGACTTTTTAACATCTAAAACTACAAAGGGAAGTTTGACGATATACGTTAACTTCCCTTTGGAAATTTGGAGCGGGAAACGAGACTCGAACTCGCGACCTCAACCTTGGCAAGGTTGCGCTCTACCAGCTGAGCTATTCCCGCACAATGTGATTTCTATTTAAAAGCTGGAGCGGGAAACGAGACTCGAACTCGCGACCTCAACCTTGGCAAGGTTGCGCTCTACCAGCTGAGCTATTCCCGCGCTTCAAAACAGAAGTGAAATTATAGGGTGATTATGATTTTACGTCAACCCCTTTTTATCATTTTTCATCATTTATTTTAAAAAATCACAAACCACCGTATGAATGTAGGCCAGATAAAAATATGTTAACCCCCAAAAATGCAAAACCTGTGATCACCAAACCAATGAGCGCCCAGTAGGCGCTGAACACACCACGCAAACCAGCCACCAAACGCAAATGCAACCATGCCGCATAGTTCAGCCAAACCACCAATGCCCAAGTTTCTTTTGGGTCCCAGCTCCAATATTTCCCCCATGCATCGGCCGCCCACAATGCGCCCAAAATGGTGGCAATGGTGAAAAACACGAAACCAACGGCGATGGACTTGTACATGATGTCATCCAGCACCTCAAAATCGGGCAACTTACTGGCCAAATGACGACGTGCCATTAAAATGGCTCCGATGATGACCAAACCCACAGCAAAGTAAATCGCCCAGTAAGTTGCCATGAACTGTACCCCACGGAACATCAGGGGTTCTGCAAACAACAGCGCCCCCAACACCCACAGCACAACCGTCGCCACACGGGTTTTACGTGCATATTGAGACATCAAGTCTTCTGTCGAGGACTCGTTTGTGTTGCTCACACGAAAAGCTTTTGGCAATGCATCATACGGCGTGCCCACGTATTTAATCAAATAGGCAAACGCGACCATCGCCGCCAATGAGAAGGTACCGTAACCAATGAAATTGGCGGGCACATGGATTTTCATCCACCATGACTGCAAAGCAGGAATCAACGGCTTGATCTCATGCGCGCCACGCGCCACGCTATACCACAACAAAAATCCAACGGACATACAGACCACCAGCAACACATAAGGGCCGAGCTGTTTCGTTTGATAATGGTTTTCATAATACAAATAAAAAGCCGTGGTCAACAATGAAAACAAAATAAACACTTCATAAAGATTGGAGACGGGGATGTGGCCGACGTCTGCTGCAATCAAATAACTTTCATGCCAACGCACCATCAATGCGGTTGAACCCAACACCAAAGCAGCGTACGCCAAACGTGAAGCCATCCAGCCCAAAGTGGGCTTATCAAAAAACACATTGACCCAATACATCACCGTCGCCAACACAAAGAGCACACTCATCCACATCACAGCGGGCTGCGAGGCCAGCATGTATTTCAGGCCGAATACAGCTTCACCACGCGCCAAGTCACCTTGATACAGGGCAACTGCAGACAAACTCAAAACGGCCACACACGCAAATACAATTTGCAACGGCCGCCAAAACCAGCCAATGGCAACCGCAGTCAATGCACCACCCATCAAGATGATCACCTCATAATAATCCATGAGGTCACGATTTTTCATGCCGCCATAAGCGAATAAGCCCAAGGTGGCCAAGGCATACAGCACATCCATTGCGTTCAAATGCCGCCACCATGCGGGTGGAGCATCAGCGGTATATCGACTTAAATCAATGGGTGTGGTGGTATTGGTTTTATGCATGATCGTCCTCGTGATCGCCTTTCGTGGGCATGTATTCGCTTGTGCGCTCTGAATGTTTCATGTTTGGATTGATCGCATGACACAATGTTTTCCAAGCGTGTTGATAATCAAATGTGCGGCGTGTGCTGCTCATCGCCAAAGTTAAATGCTGAACAGCACCATTCGGCTTGATGTGCAACCACACACGACGCTCACGGATAAAGGTCATGGCCAAAGTCCCCAACACAAGCATCAATGAACCACTGTAAACCCAAAACTGTCCTGGGGAACGTGTCATTTGTAAAACAGAGGCTTGCACCTGATCAAAGCCTTTGAGCTGAACAAACACAGGTGAACCGTAAGCAAACGCATCGGACAAACCGACCACGGCCAAACGCATGAACTTACCCGTATCAGGATTGTCCACCAAAACAGGCAAGCCATCGGCCTGACGTGCTGTTTGCAACAACTCCCACAAACTGCCTTCAAGTAAACGTGTCACGGTTTGCGCCACAGCATCCCGTTGATCTGCGGGTACTTTGGTTTGTAAAGACTCACCCACCGTTTGCAAGCCGCCTTGAGCAAATAAATTTAAAATCTCAGTTAAACTTTTCTCCAGCTCATCGCCTTTTAATGGGTTATTTTGCTGGGTTTCACGCATGCGTTTGGCATACAACTGAATGGCCTTTGTGCGCATGTCCGTGTTCGCCAAAGCAGCCCGCAACCGCATGAAATCGCCCATGCTTTGCTCCGCATCGGCAGGAATTCGCAAGTATAAGAAATCTTTATTCGGATCGGTGCGCACGCCACTCAAAAACACGGAAGCCCCATCCAAGGTCACAGGCACCATGTAGTTACGAAACTCCGTCGCTTGCCCAGCCTTATCCAATAACACAAACTGAATCACAGGCCCCACATTTTTTAATGTTTTCACCTTACTGGCTGGACTCATGGCATGTGCAAAAGCACTCGTTGTATCAATCGGCGCACCAGAAGCTTCTGCCAAATTCTCCACATTGATCGGCTTAAACTGGCGCCATTCAATCGTATAGGGCTCACCCGCAAAACTGATCGGCTGGTTTTTATACATGGTCGCATCAATGTTGGCAGGCTGTGCAACAGTGCCACTCAGAGGATAGACCGCCAATTGCAAACGTGAACCACCATCATCAAAACCAGCTTGATACACGGCAACGCCTTTATAACGCAATGGGTGATTCACCTCAATTGTTTGATTAAAACTTTCACCAGTGCTTTTATCCTGAACGGTCACTTCACTGGCAAACCGTTTGGGCATGCCCGTGCTGTAATAATCCACCATGAATTTATTCAAGCGCAGCACAAATGGCAAATCCTGCAACAAGTAATGGTCCTGATCATAGGCCAACGACACCACATCGGTCACCGCACCTTCAGGGATTTTAACATCACCACGGTAACTTAACGTATGGGTTGATAACACACCATCCGTTGGCACTTGAGCAAAAGACAAGGCATTGGCTTGAGGTTGTTTGCCGAACAAATGAACTTGAGCACGAATCGACAACTCGCTATCCATCAAACCGCCAATACAAATCACAATGATCGCCAGATGGGTCAAAATATAACCGATGCGGTTAAAACGCCCTCGTTTGGCAGCAATATAAACACCCGCCTCATTTTCTTGGGCACGCACCTGATAACCGTGTTTTTGCAATGCACGCACATTGCGTTGAGTCAAAACATCAAGCGATTCATTGCTTGTCCAATCGCTGTGCTCGGGCAAATGGCGCAAACTATTGGTGCGCGTGTGGTGCTTAAATGTACGCATGTCTTGCAACATTTTAGGCGTATTTCGAATCAAACACACACTGGTGGAAATCAGCAAAAAAACCAAGATAATCAAAAACCATGCTTGGTTATACACATCAAAAATACCCAACATGGCAAACCACTGTGCCCAAAACAAACCAAACTGGGTGATGTAATTCACCATCGGTTCATTTTGCTTGACCAGTGTACCAATGGCACTGGCAATCGCCAAAATGCTGAGCAAACTGATGGCCAAGCGCATGGATCCAAGAAAATCCCACAAACGGGCGCGCATTGAGGCTGTGGAGGAATTGTTTTGAGTCATTAAAATCAAACTAAAGTTGTCGATATTGGTGATAAACGGCCAAAAAAACAGCCCATGGGGCTGTCAAGTCTTAATTCAGCGCCCACTAGAAACATATAAAATACATCCATAAATCAAAGGTTTTGAGGTTTTATCGATTTAACCACTACACCTTTGCTTTTTAAATGCAACCTCATCCGACGGTAAATAATAAAAGGCTTTTTTGCATAAAATAATGGGCGGTGAAAAATCACCGCCCATTATTATAACCGCTATTGCAGTGCAATAGGTTAAACCGAAATTAACGTAAGCCAGCCATGTAATCCGCAACGGCGGCAATCTCTGTATCCGTCATGCGTTTCGCAATGTCTTGCATCGGCGCACTGTTTTTGCGCGCATCTTCACGGAATGCCTTCAACTGCACCACGAGATAATCAGAATACTGGCCACCCACACGTGGGTATTTTGCCATGATGCCTGCACCTGTAGGGCCATGGCAACCAGCACAAGCTGGTAAACTCTTACTGACCACACCACCACGGTAGATTTTTTCACCCAATTTCGACAACACTGGATCATCCTGTTTTGCCACATCAGGCGTCAATTTCTGAGCAGAGAACCACGCAGACAAGCTTTTCATGTCATCATCAGACAGAGCAGCCACTTGCCCGCCCATGGTGGATACTTTGATTTGACCCGTTGCACCATCAACCATGTTGGCACGTGCAGCTTCAGTCGCACCTTCAACGGCTTTAAAGTCGTGCAATTGTTTCAGTAAATACGCTTCATGTTGCCCCGCCAATTTCGGCTGCAAAGGCACAGTGCTGTTGCCATCGGCATTGTGGCATGATGCACAAATGCCCACAGCAATCGCTTGACCACGTTCCACACCAACAGGCATGCCTTGAACAGATTTGATGTCAAAAGTGGCGGCAACAGGGGCAGCAACAGCCGTCGCAGCAACAGGTGCTGCGGTAGTCGCTTCTGCCTTGGCCACGGCCGGCGCGTCTTTTTGCTGCGCAATGGCAACACCTGAAATAGCGGCAACGATGCCAACAGCGGCGAGTAAATAAGCGTAAGAACGTTTCATAGGGTATTCCCGTTTTATGTCTTCGGTGTAATGTGTCTTATATTCGGGTTTTTAACCGCAGTCCACCCTTTTGGGCAACTTAACTGGCAAAAAGCCTTCATAAACAGGTATCATTGTACCTCAAGACCATGTTAAAACCAAGGGTAATACAGGTCAAATTTATCAAATGCTTTGTGCATTTTTTATGTATCTTGCAAGTTTATTGAAAGTTTTTATGTCCATCCTGCATCACAGCACATTTTTCACCACCGTCAACCACATCAAAGATCTGCCCAAAAGCAATCACCCTGAAATTGCTTTTGCAGGCCGCTCGAATGCGGGTAAATCCAGTGCCATCAATGTGCTGTGCAATGAAAAGCGCTTGGCTTTTTCAAGTAATACACCAGGGCGCACGCAACACATCAACTATTTCACGGTCGGCCGCCGCGGTGAAACATTTGGCTACTTGGTCGACTTACCTGGCTATGGTTATGCCAAAACGCCAATGGATGTCAAAAACCATTGGAATGAGCTGCTTGGCATTTACATGCAAGAACGCGATCAACTCAAAGGCATGGTGTTGATGTGCGACATTCGCCGTGGCTTCACCGATTTGGATGTTGAAATGATCAATTGGTTTTCACCTTTGGCGAAACCCATTCACGTTTTGCTGACCAAATGCGACAAACTGTCTAAAAATGCAGCCAAACAAATGCTGTTTGCTGTTGAAAAGCAACTCAAAATGATGACGGGCGAATGGGGCACTGTTCAATTGTTTTCATCCACCAATCGTGTTGGTCTCGAAGAGGCAACTGAAGTGATTGCAGGTTGGATAGAGCAGCATCGCATTCATGCGCCAAGCGACGCCGAGTAAGGAACTCGATCAACAGCACGTGAATGAAGCACCTGTAAAAAGTCGACCGAAGTGCCCTTGAAAAATGCGCATTTCGCCCCATGTCCTTAAGATAAACTGCGCCATAAGACGTGATACACTGACGTCCAAAACACAATAATCACAACTAGGAAAAAACATGGTTCCCCACTTGCGCACCGCCCTTACAGGGGCTTTGTCTGACATCGAACACAAAATGCTGGCCGCAACACCCATGATTGAACGGTGGTTTCGCATGGAATGGCAGGAACACACCCCACCTTTTTACAGCTCGGTCGACTTGCGCAATGCAGGCTTTAAACTGGCGCCCGTGGACACCAATTTGTTTCCTGGCGGTTTCAATAATTTAGCCGAGGAAATGTTCCCCCTGGCCACCCAAGCGGCAATGGCGGCCATTGAAAAATACTGCCCAGATGCCAGAAATTTACTGATCATCCCTGAGCTGCACACACGCAACCCGTTTTACCTGCAAAATGTGGCGCAGCTGTCAAAAATCATGCGCTTGACGGGTTTGAATGTGCGCTTGGGCTCGCTCTCGAAAGACATCACGACACCAACAGCCATTAACTTACCCAATGGCGAGACTTTGACGCTTGAGCCACTCGAACGCAATGGACGCCGATTGACGTTAGACGGCGGTCGCTTTGACCCCTGTACCATTTTATTGAACAACGATTTGTCCGCAGGACAGCCCACCATTCTTGAAAACATCAAAGAGCAATTCCTGCTGCCCCCACTCCATGCAGGCTGGACAGTGCGCCGTAAATCGACACATTTCAAAGCCTACGACGATGTGGCCAAAAAATTCTCGAAAGCATTGGGCACAGACCCGTGGTTAATCAATCCGTATCACGCACATGCGAGCAACATCAATTTCAACGAACGCACGGGTGAAGATGAACTCGCACACACTGTGGAAGTGCTGCTCAAGAAAATCACAAAAAAATACAAAGAATATGGCATCACCGACAAGCCATTTTTAATCGTCAAAGCCGATGCAGGTACTTATGGCATGGGCATCATGACCGTTCGCAGCCCAGACGATGTGAAAGACTTGAATCGCAAGCAACGTAACAAAATGGCCGTGGTCAAAGATGGGCTTGAAGTGCATGATGTGCTCATCCAAGAAGGTGTACCGACCATCGAAACGCTGCACAACAGCACCGCTGAGCCTGTGGTCTACATGATTGATCGCTATGTGGTGGGTGGCTTCTATCGCATCAATGGCGAGCGTGGTGTGGATGAAAATTTAAACTCCGCGGGCATGCATTTTGAAACCATGCCATTCATTAAAGAATCCGAACGACGCGCAGATGATTTGGGCTTATTGCACAATCGATTCTACCCATACGGTGTCGTTGGGCGCTTGGCCATGCTCGCAGCTTCAATTGAGCTGGAAAAAACAGATCCAAATCCTGAAAATCAAATTGGTTAATCAAATCACTCAAACAAAGCCATCCTCGCCAACAGAAGGCTGATGTGAGGAAAATATTGCCCCCTCATTCAACACATTGAAAGCCCGTCATGCACATTCTATTCATTGCAGATCCGCTGAACACATTCAAAATTCACAAAGAAACCACTTATGCCATGATGCGCGCCGCACAAATGCGTGGTCACAACATATGGGCTTGCACATCCAACGCCCTTTTTGCAAAAGGCGATGTTCAAGCCAACGCCCAACACATTCAACTGCTCGAACATGCAGAACCAACACACTGGTTCGATGTCATCCAATCTGAAACCAAAGCACTACACAGCTTCGATGCCATCGTCATGCGCAAAGACCCACCTTTTGATGTCAATTACGTCACGGACACATGGCTGCTGGATGCCGCCGTGCGCCAAGGTGCGGTCGTATTCAATGCCCCCACAGCGATCCGCAATCACTCCGAAAAAGTTTCCATTTTAGAATTTCCAGAGCTCACCGCCCCCACGCTGATCAGCAGCGACAAAACCACACTGACCGCCTTTCACACCGAGCACAACGATGTTATTTTTAAACCACTCGACGGCATGGGCGGCTCAGGTATTTTTCGCATCACCAACGACGGCATGAATTTAGGCAGTGTGATTGAAATGCTGACTGAAAATGGCACGCGCCCCATCATGGCGCAACGGTTTTTGCCTTCGATTGCCGAAGGTGACAAACGCATCCTGCTCATCGGTGGTCAAGTCGTGCCCTACGCCCTCGCCCGCATCCCACAAAATGGCGAAGTCCGTGGCAACATGGCGGTCGGCGGCAAAGCCGTCGCCCAGCCCTTAAGCGAATCCGACTGGCGCATTGCCAATGCCATCGCCCCACTATTGTGGTCACGCGGGATTTTATTGACAGGCTTAGACGTCATCGGCGACTGCATCACCGAAATCAACGTCACCAGCCCAACGGGTTTTCAAGAAATTTTCAATCAAACGGGATTTGATGTGGCGGGTTTATTTGTTGAAATGCTTGAGCACGCGGCGCGGTAACTCATTCAACAAACCTTTAACCAAGACTTAAAAACTAATAAAATGACAATTACAGAACAACTTACATTAGCCACAACTATAATCACGCTAGTTTTGGCTGTAATAACAGGAATATATGCGTGGATAACATACAAGATATTACATGTAAACGAAGTAATGGTTTTAAGTATGAAAGCCCAACAAGACATACTAATACGAGCTTATATAGAAGTTTCAATATATATAAGCGCAAGTAATCATTTAATGTATTTAACAATTCAAAATACTGGAAAAACTGCTGCAACTAAACTGAAACTATCAATAGATAAAGATTTTTATAAGTTTGGTGATAACCGTACTGAATCAAATAATATTAGGGGCGCTGCCGCATTTCAAAATGAAATTGACAGCCTGCCCCCAAATAGCAAGCTCTCATTTATACTCGGAGATGCCGCTTCAATATACAAAGAAATAAACAATCCCCATCAAGAAAATAGCTCCCCCCTCACATTCAAAGTTTCTGCCATATACTCTTGTGGTGACTTAGAAAAAATAACTGAAATATCGTCAATAGATTTAAGACCTTACATAAACACAACAATCCAACACGATCCAATCGTGGAAGAGCTGAGAAAAATAACAGGTGTGCTAAAGAAGTCAAAAAAGTAACCAATCCAGCGCAGACACTCGATGAATTGCGATACCAATTCAACATTCCAAACAAAAAATCCCGCTCAATCACATTGAGCGGGATTTTTATATGGCTGTTTCGTTTATTAACGGCTTAAACTTAAAATGCCGAGGCATCATCCACCACGACCACCAGAACGACGTACGGCGGGCTTCGCGCCACCCGCACCACCACTGCGTTGCCCCGCAAATCCACCACCATTGGGGCGGCGTGCTTGGGGGCCTGCATTGCCTGCTGGACGCGGGGCAACGACATTTCGACCACCATTTGACTGACCGCCACGGCCTTGGCGTGGTTTTTGCAGAGGCTCGGGCTTAACTGTTAAATCAGGCTCAAAACCTGCGATGACCTGACGTGGTAATTCACGTTTAATCAATTTTTCAATGTCTTTGAGCAATTTCAACTCATCCACGCATACCAGTGAAATGGCTTCACCCGTTGCACCTGCACGACCTGTACGGCCGATGCGATGAACGTAATCTTCTGGGACATTGGGCAGGTCGTAATTGACCACGTGTGGCAATTGATCAATGTCAATGCCGCGTGCAGCGATGTCAGTGGCCACGAGGACTTGTAATTTGCTGTCTTTGAACTCACTCAAGGCTTTGGTGCGTGCACCTTGGCTTTTGTTGCCATGAATCGCCATGGCACTGATGCCACTGGTGGTCAATTGTTCAGCCAAACGGTTGGCACCATGCTTGGTGCGTGTGAACACAAGCACTTGAAACCAGTTGTTGGTCTTGATCAAGTGCTCCAGCACTTGGCGTTTTTTATCACGGTCGACAGGGTAAATGGTTTGTGCAATCACTTCAACGGTTGAATTGCGACGCGCCACTTCAATCATGGCGGGGTTATTCAACAAGCCATCGGCAAGGGTTTTAATTTCATCCGAAAAAGTCGCTGAGAACAACAGGTTTTGACGTTGCTTTGGCAACACTTTTAAAATGCGTTTGATGTCATGGATAAAGCCCATGTCAAGCATGCGATCGGCTTCATCAAGCACGAGGATTTCAACTTTCGACAAGTCAATGTTGCCCTGCTGATGATGGTCAAGCAAACGGCCTGGCGTGGCGACCAAAATGTCGATGCCTTTTTGGATTTGACGCACTTGCGGATTGATGTTGACACCACCAAACATGACCATGGACTTCAACGGTAAATATTTACCATAAATGTCAACGCTTTCAGCCACTTGAGCGGCCAATTCACGCGTCGGCGTGAGGATCAAAGCACGTGGTTTGGCGCTTTTACCACTGATGGTCGTAGAAAGCTTTTGCAACACAGGCAGGACAAAACCTGCCGTTTTACCTGTGCCTGTTTGTGCACCTGCAAGCAAGTCACCACCCGCGAGCACCGCTGGAATGGCTTGAGCTTGAATCGGTGTTGGCGTGTCGTAGCCATGCTCAGTGATGGCGCGCACGATGGTATCGGCGAGGCCGAGTTCTGTAAATTTCATTGTATTCTTTATTGGAATTCGCTCGCCGTGTCGTGTACGTCAGTCGCGGGCAAAGAGGTGTTACTGGAAAAAGAGGTTGGCGCGGGGACTGAATCAAGCGCCAAGGCAGTTAGTATAACAGAATAGTGCCAAAATAGCGCTTTATGCGCCCGCAACCCACTTTGCCTGCAATTGCTTGCTGGTTTGCTTATGCCCATCATGGCTCCAACCTGGTGGGGCAAAGACATAGCTCAAACGTTGTTTGATTGTTAAATTTGGCATGGTCGCATCCTGCCAAATGGCTTGAAACTCATGTGTGATGAGATTGGGAACGTTGCGATTGTCCACATCGGTCACCAAACCGTAATGAATCGGATTCGGATCCACACCTTCAGGCGCAAAGGTACCAAACAATTTATCCCAAAAAATCAATAACATGCCCATATTTTTATCCAAATAGGGTACATTCGATGCATGGTGGACACGGTGATGTGAAGGTGTGACCAGAATTTTTTCCAAGAACCCCAAACGATCCACTGCTCGCGTATGAATCACATTGCCATAAATTTGTGTCGCCGCATAAGCGAACATGATGTGCAAAGGTGTAAAGCCCAGCATGGCAATCGGAATGAAGTACACGTAGCGGTACAGTGGCTGAAACACCGATGAACGAAAACCTGTGGTCAGGTTAAAGTACAGTGAGTTGTGGTGTGTGACATGCACAGCCCATAAAAGACGCACACGATGATCCATGTAATGCTGCACATAATAGGCAAAGTCTTGCAACAGCACAAGCGCAACCCAATACAACCAAGGGTTGCTTATTTCGGTGATGCGATGCGCATACGCCCACGTCAACACCCAAAATGAGACCCCTTTCATCAACAGATCAAGTGAGAAATTGGTCAAAGCAAATGTTGCACTCGCAAAAGAATCGCTGGTGCGATACAAACTCAGCTGCCCGATGCTCGAATACAGCAATTCGGCAATGATGATCGCGGCAAAAAATGGCACGCTGTATTGATACAACACTTCTTGATTTAACCAGGCTGGCATATGCCCCTCAATGAAAAATCCGCCCACAGCACACAACAGCCATGAGCGGACACAAACACAGTGAAAATATTAAGCTTTTGGTGTGTGTGATGCGGGCTCGTCACCGTCGACAACATCATCCACTTTTTTGACCGCATCTTCAGCAGCCTCTTTCACATCATGAACCACATCGGATGTGACCTCTTTAACAGATTCAGTGACATCAGATGCTTCCTCCTTGGCGGTTTCAATTACATCTGACGTTGTTTTTTCAATCGAATCAATCACACCATCTTTCACCTCAACCACTTTTTCAGAGGCTTCTTTAAACGATGTTGAGTCAACATCGGTTGCACTTTCAGCAGCCACAGGTGCCACAATCGGTGAAGTCGGCGGCGTATTTTTGCTGGATTTATTGCGCTTCATCAAGTACAGCACCGCAGCAGCAATCAAACCAATGGCGAGTAAGATAAATAAGATTTTCCACAACAAACGGCTTTTGCTCACTTTGCTGGTGATCACATACGTGTCTTTACCTGCGATGTCGATGAAATTCACACTCACTGTATTGTCTTTGACGTCTTTTGCAGCAACACCATCGACCGTCAACACTTCAGCAGGCAAAGTCAAGTTCATCGACAAAGCCATGCCCATTTGCTTATAAGTTGCGGCTTGATCAACGGCAACGGGCACCAAGCCTTTTTGCAACATCATGCTGGCTGGGTCAGTCGCTGCGGCATCATTTTTCGTTGGGTTCAAATCAGCCACTGTTTTGAACAATTGAATGGCATCAACAGACACTTGGTTTTTATCTTTATCCAAAATCACGCCATTGCTGGCATCACCCATGAACTCACCTGACACAATGAATTTACCTGGAGAAACATCTTTGCATTTGAGCTCTTTGGTGAGTTTTTCATTCATTTTATCGCAGCTCAAGCTTTTGGCTATGTCGCCACCATCTTTGCTCATCTGCTGTAAAGTGGGTAAAACTTTGGTCATGTCATAAGTGGTGCTGAATGCAACTTTTGCCTCGCTGCTGACTTTGGTGTCCGATTTAATTTCAATACACGCAGACAAAGCCATGACCGCCAAAGACGTCACAACCACTTTTCCCCACAACATCATTTTTTTCGTTTTCATCACTCACCCCTTGTGTAAAAGCATGTTATCGTTAAACTATTGATCCTCACGTCGCACAATATAATGCGCGATGTGGCCATCTTCTTGTATTTGCGCTTTAAGCGCGTGACCCGTTTGTTGAGCGAAAAGAGCCAAATCGGTCACTGCGGCCTTGTCTGTTGTGAGCACTTTCAGCAACTGCCCACCCGTCATTTTAGCCAATGCTTTTTTTGTACGCAAAATGGGCAAGGGGCAATTCATACCACGCACATCTTCAGTATGCGCGACGATTCCATCCAACACCACCAACACAGCCGCATCCACCACCAACATAATCCATCCCCATTTTTACCAAAAAAAACACAAAGCCAGCACATGTGCTTAATTCACACATATAAGCTGCATTATGCCGCAACTTTTGTCAAAAAAGCCAGTATATGCACACCAAAATGACACTTAAAAATTATTTCTTGATCAAAGCCAAAACCAAACCCAAGCAAACAGTAGCCATACCGAACCATTGATAAACCTGCACATGCTCACCCACCAAAACCAAAGCCCACACAATACTGAACACTGGAATGAGGTTAATGAAATATCCCGCGCGAATCGCGCCTGCGTTTTTCACCCCATAATTCCAAAAGAATGTCGCCGCAATCGATGCAAACACCGACATGTATACAATTTGCCAAAACACTTCGGACCACGGCACATCAACAGCGGTCGAACCGCCCGCCAACACATTTAAACCCAACCACACGCTCGTGCACACGGCTCCCAAGATAAAAAACACTTGCATGAAAGCAAAAGGATGCGCTTTCGGTATAAAACGTAAAAACACCGTGTACAGCGAATAAGAGACCACGCCCGCAAACACATACACATCGCCCATGTGTAAAGCCAAATGGCTCAACGCCCCCCAATCACCACGCAAGGCAATTTGCAGCACACCCAACATCGACAGCAACGCACCCAACCACTGCCAACGGGTGATGCGCTCATGCAACAACACTGCGGACAACACACCCAGCACAGCAGGTGTGGTTGCGTTAATCAAAGCAGCATTGACAATTGACGTGCTGCGTAAACCAAGGTAAAGAAAAGAATTGTAACCCATCGCCCCCGTCAGCCCAAAACCCAGTACCCGCCAGCGTTGTGCCCACAAAATCGGCCAATCTCGTTTCAAATGCCCCCATGCAAAAGGTGCAAACAGCATCGCTGCCAGTGCCCAACGCAATGCATTGAGCAACAAAGGCGGCACATGGGTCACGGTCAACTTGCCCAACACGGTGTTACCCGACCAAAACAGCGGTGGCAACACCAAAGCCCATAAGGCCAAGCGGAGGTTTTTATTTTGAAGGGTCATGGTTTATATTGTGGAGTTTGTAAACAATCCAATGTTTCTGGCTTATGGTTTCATGTTGATTTTTATTGGTTTTGCGTAGGGCAAAGGCACGGCATGGGGCGGTACTCAAAGTTTCCAAATCCCAACAAGCGAAAAATAAGGTTTTACTTTGCAATTGACTATAAAATTGTAAAAAACACATTTTTTTTAGTGCTTGTCATGGCAAGTGATGTCACCAAAAGCATTTTTGCGCGGAAAGCCGCGCAAAAATTAAGGTGATGATGTTAAAAACAAGGTGAATATTTAGGCGATTTTTTCAATCGGTGCTGGAATCATTGGGAAGCCCAATGCCTCGCGCGACTCATAGTACGCCTGCGCCACTGAGCGCGATAGATTGCGAATGCGGCCAATATAAGCGGCTCGCTCCGTCACCGAAATCGCACCACGCGCATCCAGCAGATTGAATGTGTGTGCCGCTTTCAATACTTGCTCATACGCAGGCAAAGCCAATTTACGCGCACCTTCAATCGCCTCATTTGTACCGGGGTTCGTTCCCATCAACACTTTCGCCTCGCGCTCGTACTCGGCAAAATGACGAAACAGCACTTCGGCATTTGACATTTCAAAGTTGTATGTCGACTGCTCCACTTCATTTTGATGAAACACATCGCCGTAGGTCAATTCGCGCGTCACACCGTTTTCTTCCCAGCGCGTCCAAACGAGGTCATACACGTTTTCAACCTGCTGCAAGTACATCGCCAGCCGCTCAATGCCATAGGTGATTTCACCCAAAACAGGCTTGCAATCAATGCCGCCGACCTGTTGAAAATAGGTAAATTGCGTCACTTCCATGCCGTTCAACCACACTTCCCAACCCAAGCCCCACGCGCCGAGCGTCGGATTTTCCCAGTCATCTTCAACGAAACGCACGTCGTTGGTTTCCAAGTCCAAGCCCAAAGCTTTCAAAGAACCCAAATACAGTTCCAAAATATTTTCAGGGGCGGGTTTGAGCACCACTTGATATTGGTAATAATGCTGCATCCGATTCGGGTTTTCACCATAACGACCATCCTTTGGACGGCGTGAAGGCTGCACATACGCGGCGCGCCAATGCTCAGGGCCAATCGCACGCAAGAAGGTTGCTGTGTGACTCGTGCCCGCCCCAACCTCCAAGTCGTATGGCTGCAACAAAGCGCAACCTTGTGCGCTCCAATAATTTTGTAAAGCTAAAATAGTTTCTTGAAATGTTAAAGCCGTTGACATAAGGGTCTTTCGCAGGGTGTCAAATAAAATCGTATTGTACCGTTTCCAGCGGTAAAACCCAAGTGTTGCGGACATCCTCTTAAAAAAGAGGGCATCAACGCAATGGCATCACATCACACGAACACCACCAACGCGGCCATCGCACCATGCGCACCCATGACCAAGCTTTGCTCGATGTCTGCTGTGCGCGATGAACCTGCGATGAAGCTGCCGAAACCGCGTTCTTCAATTTTTATCTGTGCATAGGCATCGCGCATGGTGTGCACCATGCGCTCACGCGGAACGACCATGACCAAACGTTGGCATAAAAAGTACAAAGAACGGCAATCAAGGTTCGCGTTGCTGACCCAGACCGAGGCATTTTCGGCGACCGCCAATTGACCGGCAACAATGGCGATATCGACATTTTGATGGTCATGAGGACTTTGCGATTGAGCTTGCAGTTCAGTGTGTGATTGTCCAGCGTTGTTGCCCTCCAGCAAATTCACAATCCGCCCTTGCCCTGCATCAGGCCAATGTGCTTTCACCGCATCCAATACACTTTGACCTTCATTCACATACACGGCGCAGCCACCCAGTGTTTCAACCAAGGTCGAAAATTGCTGATGTGGGTCATCGTAGTGCACAAAGACTGGCGCATGAATATCTGGCAATTCAACAGGGGCGGGGCGATTGGCACGAATGGTGTTTAAAATCTGTTCACGACTGCTCATTTTTTATCTCCCTGCACTCTTTTCCGCATGATGTCTTTGAAGCTGTCTTTGGGCATGTCGGGCGTGGCACGACCGTATTTGTGCCACGCTGAGTTTTTCAGTAAGGCTTCGGGCACAATCGGAATGATGGTGCGCTGAACTTTGCCTGCAAAATCAAACAATGCGGGGTGTTTCATCATGAAACCTGCCGTTTGAATCGCCCATTTTTTGAGCCTTGGCACAGCATTGGCATCGAATGCTTTGGCGCGCTGGCCAACAAGTTGCTCATGCAGGTTGATTTTCACAGGGCATACATTGCTGCATGAGCCACAGGTGGTACAGGCGAAAGCCATGCTGGCGTGTTTTTTGATGTCGCGCGAAGGTCCAAGGGTCGAACCGATCGGGCCTGGAATGATGTAGCTGTAGCTCATGCCCGATGAACGGCGATAGACAGGGCAAGTGTTCATGCACGCGCCGCAGCGAATGCATTGCAAGCTTTTGCGAAACTCGCTGCTGCCCAAAATCGCACTGCGGCCGTTGTCGACAATCACGATGTGCATCTCACCGCCCTGCCGTGCTTGGTGAAAATGTGAGGTGTATGTGGTGATCGGCGAACCAATGGCAGAGCGTGCCAATAAACGTGTAAAAATGCCCAAGTGCTCCATTTTAGGAATGATTTTTTCAATGCCCATGCTGGAAATATGAATCGGTGGCAAGCTCACGCCAAGGTCGGCATTGCCCTCATTCGTACAGACCACCACGCCACCGGTCTCAGCAATGGCGAAGTTCACACCCGTCATGCCTGCATCTGCGGTCAAGAAATGTTCACGTAAATTGGCGCGGGCAGCGTGCGTGAGGTAAGTCGGATCGCTGTTGCCATGCTCCGTGCCCATTTCTTTTTCAAACAACTCACCGATTTGCTCTTTTTTCAAATGAATCGCAGGCATGACAATGTGGCTGGGTCGTTCGTGGCGCAGCTGCACAATCCGTTCGCCCAAATCGGTGTCGATGACCTCTATGCCACGCGCTTCAAGGTAAGGATTGAGGCCGCACTCTTCGGTCAACATGGATTTGGATTTGACCAATTTTTTCACATGTGCTGCGGCCAAAATGCCATGCACGATGGTGTTGTGCTCCTGTGCATCTTGGGCAAAATGCACGGTTACGCCATTGCTTTTGGCTTTATTGGCAAATTCAGCAAGGTATTCATCCAAACGCGACAATGTGTGTGCTTTGATCTGATCCGCCAAGGCACGCAGCTGTTCCCATTCAGGTAATTTTTCCGCTTGCGCATCACGTTTTTTGCGCACCCACCACACGGCCGAATCATGCCAACGGGCGTGTGGGCGGTCTTGCAAAAACTCAGCGGCGGCTTGTGGGTGCTTGATGTCATCGTCATGCATGTCACTCTCCCCGTCCCGTTAAGATTTCGACAATATGACGCGCACGCATCGGTGTGTTTTGTGCTTTGGCGATCGCACCCATGTGCATCAAGCACGATGAGTCTGCACCCACGATGTATGTTGCCCCTGTGGCTTGGTGTTGCGCCACGCGGTCTTGCCCCATCGCCACCGACACGGCGGGCTCATCCATGCAAAACGTGCCGCCGAAACCGCAACACTCATCAACGCGTTCGGGCGTTTTGACCACGATGCCATCCACCAAAGTTAAAATCGAAGCCAAGCGCGAGTGATACGGCAGTTGCAGTTCAGATGGCATCGCATGGTGCAAAGCGCGTAAACCATGACAGCTTTGATGAATCGACACGGTGTGCGGAAAAGACACTGCTTTCGGTAAGCGCGTGACGTTTAAAACCTCTTGCAGAAACTCAATGATTTCATAGGTCTTCACTGCCACAGCCACGTAATTTGGATCAAGCTTTGATGCTTTTGTGGCGTATTTTTTGATGTGCGCCACACAGCTGCCCGACGGTGCAACGATGTAATCGTAGCCCTTAAATACGTTCGCAAAATGCGCTTCGGCTTGACACGCCCCTTTTAAATCGCCATTGTTCACCAACGGCTGACCGCAGCAGGTTTGTGCGAGTGGGTATTCGACTTCAATACCGTAACCTTCGAGCAATTCCAAACTCGCCATCGCCACATCGGGATACAACTCATTGACATAGCATGAAATAAATAAAGCGACTTTCATGTGATTTCCTTGTTATTTTAAATTCATCAAAAAAAGCTTAATGTTTTTTGATACTTTATTTTTTGATGCTTTATTTTATGGTCACAGCTCGATTTTGTGCGGGCTTTTTGCTCAAAATCACCAACTGAAACACCATAAAGTAAGTGATTACTGTTGTGATTTAACCCGTGCATCTTCTGACCAAACCGCATCCAACCATTCAACCCAATGCAACACAGGCACATTAGCGGCACTGGCGATTTGACCGATGCAACCGATGTTACTGCTCAACACGAATGCAACTTTATCCAGTTTCAAGTCATTGATTTTATTGTTTAACAACTGTTTTGACAGCTCAGGCTGTGTGATTGAATACGTCCCAGCAGAGCCACAACACAGGTGGGGGTTGATGCTCGGCGCAAGGCGCACGCCGATCTCAGTCAACAAACCGCTCACACTGCCTTTGAGCTTTTGGCCATGTTGCAAAGTGCACGGCTCATGGTAGGCCACGTATTTCGCTGCATCAGGCAAGGCTTCAATTTTTATTTGCAAAGCATCTCGCACAGCAGGGTATTGAGTCAAAATCAACTGAACCACCTCTGAAACATCGCGCACAGCAGTACTGACCTTTTGTGCAGATGCGGCCTGCGCTTCATCGTGTTTGAACAAATGACCGTACTCTTTTAATTGCACGCCACAACCTGAAGCATTCGACACCACCAAAGCATTCGGCTGCTTGGATAAAAACTCACCCCACATTTGAATGTTTCGCGCCGCCATCGCCCGTGCGCCCGCCGCATCGTCGGTGTGCGCCGCAATCGCACCGCAACAGCCATCTTGCACCGTCTGCACCGTCACACCCCACGCCGTCAACAATCGCATGGTCGCCCGATTGATGTTCGGCGACATGGTGTTTTGCACACACCCTTGGTGAACAACCACGGTTAAATCAATGGGCTCAAGAGCCAACGGTGCAGACACGGTTGATGCCGACCATGCCGCAGGTTTCAATTTGGCCGCATACGTTGCAGGCAATGCTTTTTTCACCACAGAAGCCGCGCGCCATAACACACCAAATAAGGCAGGACGCGTCAACACATGACGCAGCACCCCGAGTTTACTGCGTTCAGCCCACGCCCGCGTGTGATGTTGGCTCAAATGATCTCGCCCCCATTCCAATAAATGACCATACTGCACCCCCGATGGACACGTGGTTTCACACGAACGACAGGTTAAACAACGATCCAGATGCTGTTGCACCGAAGCCAAATCGGCTTGACCTTCGAGCATGTTTTTAATCTGATAAATCCGACCACGCGGACTGTCTTGCTCATCACCCAACACCCCATACGTCGGGCACGTGCCCAAACACATGCCGCAATGCACACAATCTTTGATGATGTCACGGGCATCCAACGCCGCCGCATCGTTTTTCAACGCATCGGTTAAATTAAGGTACATGGTGCATCTCCACGGTCGCATGACCCGCATGAGTTACAGTGTCAAAGCGATGTCGATTAAAAATATGTTTCGGGTCAAATTGCATCTTCAGCGCGGCTTGCACACGCTGCTCATTGGACGCTGCCAATGCTGTCGGGTACACACGCCCCGAAAGGGGAGTACGGTAGCACGTGGCATGACCGCCCGCTGCTTTGAATGGCATGGACAAATCCTCCACCGCCCACAACCAGCGCAACGCCCCACCCCACATTGCCAAGCCTGTGTCTGCATGCACCGTCAGACCATCCACGGCTGTGGGCAACACGGCACGCCACAAGGCATGTTCATCGCTTGGGCGGGCACTAAAATATGGCAGGGACTGCTCCTGCAACGCCCCCCAAAAAGCCACCGCCTCAGCCTCGTCAACACGAGCAAATGAACCACCCACGCACTCATATGCCCAGCCATCCAACATCACGACACCCGCACTGACTGCAGCCGCCATGCCCGCCAAACGCACCGTTAAAACCCCATTCAGCCACGCCGAACCTGTGACCGCAATCGGTTTCACCAAAAAGCGGCGACACAACACTTGCGCTGAACGAAAATCACAGCTCAAACGCAGGGTCAACACCGCCTTCGGCTGAGGCAAGACCTTCAGCGACACCTGCGTCATCAAACCCAAAGTTCCTCTGCTGCCCACCAACAGGCGAGACAAATCATAGCCCGCCACATTTTTCATGACCTGCCCACCCAACTTAAGCAACTCGCCTTGCGCATTCAACAGGTGTGCGCCGAGCACATAATCCCGAATGCCGCCGACATACAAACGCGCCGCGCCCGTCAAACCTGCATTGACCACGCCGCCCACCGTTGCCCCCTGTGCCACGAAAGGGGGCTCAAAAGGTAAACATTGTTGTCGCTCATCCAATGCACGCACCAACTCCGCCCACGGTGTGCCCGCCCGAACCGTCACCACCAATTCGGTGGGTTCGTAGCTGACAATGCCCGTGTGTGCACGGGTGTCCAAAACATCGCCCACACACGTGCCGTAAAAATCTTTCGTCCCCGCGCCGCGTATGCGCAACGGCGTTCCACTGGCCTGCGCCTCATGAATCCGCATTTGCCACGCGCTCACTGTGTCGCTCATCTCAACATTCATTTAGAACCTCGGTAAATCAGGAAAAGGCATCTCGCCATGGTGCACATGCATGCGGCCAAATTCAGCACAGCGGTGCAAAGTCGGAATCGCTTTATCTGCATTGAGCAAACCAGGGGGATCAAACGCCGCCTTCACCGCCCACATCGCACCGCGCTCCTCATCTGTAAACTGCATGCACATGTGGCCAATTTTCTCCAACCCCACACCGTGCTCACCCGTGATCGTGCCGCCCAAAGCAATCGACGCTTCTAAAATTTTCGCACCGAAATGTTCCGCTCGCTCCACTTCATCGGGATCTGCACCATTGAACAAAATCATCGGGTGCATGTTGCCATCGCCCGCGTGAAACACATTCAAGCATTGCAAACCAAATTCTTGCTCCATCGCGGCAATTGCCGTTAAAATCCGCCCCAAACTTTTACGCGGAATCGTTCCATCCATGCAGTAATAATCAGGCGCCAGCCGTGCGGCAGCAGGAAATGCCGATTTCCGCCCTGCCCAGAACTTCAACCGCTCGGCTTCATTTTGCGAGACCTGCAAGCGCGTGGCGCCCGCTTCTCGCAATATTTGACTCATCGCCGCAATCTCTTGCGCCACCACATCGGGCTCACCATCGGACTCACACAACAACAAGGCCGCCGCTTCCAAATCATAACCCGCGTGCAAATACGCCTCGACCGCCGCCGTGCTCGCCGCATCCATCATTTCTAAGCCTGCGGGAATCAAACCCGCTGCAATCACATTCGCCACCGCATCCGCCGCCGATTGCACGGTGGGGAACGACGCCAAAATCACCTCTGCGTGGCGTGGCTTCGGTACAAGTTTCACCCACACCGTCGTCACCACGCCAAGCATGCCCTCTGAACCGATGAACACGGGCAACAAATCCAAACCCACGGCATCAGGCGCCAGTCCACCCAACTCAATCACCTCACCACTCATCAACATGACGCGAACTTTGAGGACATTGTGCACGGTCAAGCCGTATTTCAAACAATGCACACCACCCGAGTTTTCTGCGACATTGCCACCAATTGAACAGGCAATTTGTGATGATGGATCGGGGGCGTAATACAAACCATGTACGGCTGCCGCCTCAGAAATCGCCGCATTGCGCACACCCGCTTGCACACACGCCACGCCATTGTCACCATCCACCTCAATGATGCAGTTGAATTTGCTCATCACCAACAGCACCGCGCCCGCGCTCGGCGTCGCTCCGCCCGACAGCCCAGTGCCTGCACCGCGCGTGACCACGCCGATGTTCAGCGCAGAGCATGCGCACAGCAACGCTTTTAATTGTGTTTCATTTTCAGGTAAGACCACACACAGTGGCAATTGTTTAAACATCGTCAGCGCATCCGCTTCAAACGGTCGCATGCGGTCATTTTGACTGATGATGTTCGCACTGGGCATGTGCGGTGCAAGTGCTCGCAACAAAGAAGACAGCGCAGAAGAGGTCACATCGGTGTTCATGGTGCACCCTTTAATCATGCTAAAAAAAAGCAATTCAATGCTTTTTTTAAATATTCGTTCATCGATTTGAAGTGAGGGCATTGATCTAACAACACAAAGCCTCATTCAAATCGAAACATCATTCTGGAAAAATCATCTGGAAAAAGTAAAACCTCACTTTTTCCTTTTTCCCTTAAAAATAATAAGCCATCACATAAGTCATGATACCAATAAACGTTGCAAAAATTAAACTGTGTTTCACCGTAAAGCGGAACAAATCTGATTCACGTCCCGCCAAACCAACTGCCGCTGCGGCAATGGCAATGGATTGTGGTGAAATCATTTTGCCCGTCACACCGCCTGTGGTATTGGCTGCCACCAACAGCGTGTCATTGACACCGATTTGATGCGCTGTGGTTTGCTGTAAAGAACTGAACAATGCATTCGATGAGGTGTCCGAACCCGTCAAGAACACGCCCAGCCAACCAATGAACGGCGAAAAGAAGGGGAACATTTTACCCGTACCCGCCAACAACAATGCCAAAGTCGATGACAAACCCGAATACTTCGCCACGAAAGCAAAAGCCAACACCATGCCAATCGATAAAATCGGTTTCTTCAACTCGCCCACCGTTTCACCGAGCAATTGCACACCATCACGGGCTTTCATTTTCAACAGCAACATGCTCAATAACGCCGCAATAAAAATCGCCGTACCCGTCGCAGACAACACATCAAATTTCAAAATCGCATTGTAAACAGGCTCTGCTGGGTTGGTGATCGGCGCAGCGGTGGCAACCATTTTATGCAAACCTGGGATTTCATACTGAATCACGGTGTCATACAGCGCACCGCCTTTGGCAAACATGGCTTTGAATGGTTTCAATGTCCAAATGCTCACCATAACAGTCAAAATGACAAAAGGCATCCACGCTTTAACCACTTCACCAGCAGTATGGCGGTGGGCATCAACAGCGGTTTTTTCAACATTTTCAAAACGGAAAATATTTTTAGGCTGCCAAAATTTCAAGAACACAGTCAAACAAATCAAGCTGACCAAAGCCGAGGTGATGTCTGGTAACTCAGGGCCAAGCAAATGCGAAGTGAAATACTGTGTGACTGCAAATGAAATGCCCGCCACCAACAACGCTGGCCAAGTTTCACGAATGCCTTTGATGCCATCCATCATTGCAATCAACCAAAAAGGCACGATTGTGGCCAAAATCGGCAATTGCAAACCAACGACCTTACCAATTTCAACAGGATCGATGTTGGTGATTTTACCCGCCGTGATGATGGGTACACCCATCGCACCGAAGGCCACAGGTGCGGTGTTGGCAATCAAGCACAAGCCTGCTGCGTACAAAGGATTAAAGCCCAAACCAACCAACAAGGCTGCAGTAATCGCCACGGGTGCACCAAAGCCCGCTGCACCTTCAAGGAAAGCACCGAAGCAAAAGCCGACCAAAATCATTTGTAAACGCTGATCTTCAGTGACGGACAAAATGGACGAGCGAATCACATCAAACTGACCCGTTTTCACCGTGATTTTGTACAAAAACACTGCGGCAATGATGATCCACGCAATCGGCCACAAACCATAAGCAAAACCATAACCTGCTGCGGCGAACGCCATGTTCACTGGCATTTTATAAAAGAACAAAGCAATCACCAGCGCGATGGTGACGGTCAGCGTGCCTGCGACGTAACCTTTTAGACGAAATACCGCCAAAGCCAAAAAGAAAAAAATGATCGGAATGGCTGCAACGAGCGAGGACAGCCACAAGTTATTGAGGGGGTCATACGATTGGATCCATGGGGTCATGGTTTGTCTCCTGTGTTTTATATATGAATTGAAGCTGTCGCATTATATGCCCGCCAAATTTGCATAAAAATGATATAAAATCATAGAAAACATTCTATTTTGGAATAATTATGAACATCCGAGCCATGCGTGCGTTTGTCGAGTTGGTCAAACAAAAAAGCGTCACTGAAGCCGCCAATGCCCTGTGCGTGACCCAGCCCACGATCAGTAAACTGGTCAAACAGCTTGAATTGGAATTGAATTTACCTTTAATGATTCGGCATGGGCATAAATTTGAACTCACACCCGCTGGGCAGCTGGTGTTTGACCAAGGCTCGTCCATCCTCAAACAGATGAAACACTTAAACGAAGCCGTCAATGAGTTTCACACACAAGAAACAGGTATTTTGAAACTGGGCATGCCGGCCACAGTGGGCAGTTTCTTTTTTAATGAGATTTTGAGCACATTTCATGCACGTTATCCGCGCATCCAAATACAGCTCATTGAAGATGGCTCCGAAGTGGTCGCACCGATGGTGCTGTCAGGCAAACTGGATGTCGGCGTGTCCATGCTGCCCGTCACCACTGAACTGGCGACGCGGGCTTTTATTTACGATGACTTGTATTTTGTTTCGCGCAAACCGTCGGTGTGGCAACAGTTCTCAGAAGTGTATTTGACCGACATTCGTGATGCTGAATTTGTGCTGTTCAGTGAAAGCTTCAGCATCACCCAACGCCTGATTCACGGTTTCGCCATGCGTCAACAAACGCTGAAATTCAACGAACGCAGCGCCCATTGGAAATTCTTGGTGTCTTTGGTCGAAGCCAGTGACCGCTGCACCGTGCTCCCAACCACCATGGCCAATGAACTGGATGACGCTGTTTTTCACAAAGCGCGCATCCTTGATGTGGAGCAAAATTGGCATTTGGCGATGGTCTGGTCAAACACCCGTCACATCAGCCGCCCATTGCGGGTATGGCTGGAATTGTGCGAGGCCATGTTACCGCGGGTGATTGAAAAAAGCTAAGACGTTCGAAGTGGTTCTGTGTTTCAGCATGCCGTCAACAGCAGTGGACAATTGAAGTGGGCATCACCTTGGACAACCTGCGGCATGGCTTGTATCAGGGGCTAGGTGACAGGTTTCGCTCTCGGAATCCATCAGTGCGTAATGAAAAAATGACCATCAATGGACACCACAGACCATCATTTCAATGCGTCGGCTTTCCGTGTGATGCCACCATGTTTGACATGACTCAAACACTCCCAAGCAACTTAAACAACTTCAATTCAGATCAAAAAATCACCACACGTAAACAGTGAACAACAAAGGGCAAAGACAAAGGGCAAACATTCATTTTGATTCTTGAAAAGAATGCGCCAATGCCCCCAAATGTTCAATGTCTGTTTCATTAAACGCCTTGCCGAATGAAGAACAATTGATGCGCAGCGCATGTTGATGGGTTTGCTTTAACGAAAAGATAGAACCTGGAGCAAAAGAGATGCCGTGTTCTGCAAGCGCACGATCAAACAGCCGATTGGTGTCAATGTCTTCAGGCAATGTGACCCACAACAAGTACCCACCTTTAAAAAGGGTGACGCTTGTGCCTGAAGGAAAGTGCTTCAGAATCAAGGCTCTGACCACATTGGAGCAGTCTTTATAGTATTCACGCAATTGACCAAGTGTGGTATTAAATTTCCTTGGGTAAATTTGAGAAATGATGCGTTGGGTGAGCTCAGTACAACCAATGGATGTGGCGTGGTGTAAGGTTTTAATCTGCTCATGCACAGCGGCACCATTGATGAATCCGATGCGCAAACCAGGAGAAATCAACTTGGACAAAGAGCTGCACAAAATCACGTTGTTGTGTGTGTCCTTGGCCTTTAATGGGGGTGGGCGGCAATCCATTAAATCATGCGGCGAATCATGCGGCAACTCTCCAAAGGTGTCGTCTTCGACAACAACGATTTGGTTTTGATAAAACGTTTCAAGTATTTTAGAGCGTTCGCTTGGCTTAATTGAGCAACCTGTTGGATTTTGAAAATTGGCTTGCAACAAGCAGGCTTTAATGACGATGTTCTCAGACATTGACTGCTCAATGACTGACACGAGGTGTTCATGCTCTAGGCCATGATTGGGATCAATGGCAATAGAAACGACATTCAGTTTTAAACTTTCTAATATTTGCAAAAAACCAAAATAGGTCGGTGATTCAACCAAAACCCAGTCACCACTTGTGGTTGTGGCTTGTAGTGCCAATGTAAGCGCATGTGTCGCCCCATTGGTCATGAGGATGTCCTCAGCCTTTAATTGACAACCTAGTTTATTGTAGCGGCTGGCAATTTTTTTCCGCAATTCAAAAAGACCTGCTCCTAAAGCATATTTAGTTAACACACTCGGATTTGATCGTATGACTTTGTAGCTGGCGGCTTGAAGCTCACGGGTTGGATACAGCTCTGGCTCACCTGTTGCTAAATCCATTCGAACCTTTGCCTGCTTAGAATTTTCAGCCCAACGTCGTATGATCGTTGCACGCTGCGTCAACTCTTTATCATGGCTAAAGCTGAAGGTCCCTGCATTTGAATGTGTGGAGGCTTTGGGGTGACAAACAACATACCCACTTTTTTGTTCGGCAAAAATGACGCCCAAATCTTCTAGGGTTTGCAATGCCTTGTAAGCGGTATTGATGCCCACTTGATACATTGAAGCCACTTCCCTAATGGACAAAAAAGGCTCGCCAGTACGGTAAGGCGCGTTTTGAATAAGCGCTTGAAGGTCAATGGTCAGCCTTTCGTGTTTCTTCATCATATGATTTCTGTATCTTCTGTATCTTCTATTAACGGCTGATCTGTGTCTGTCCATTATATCCACATCACTCTAAAATCCAGTTGTGATTGGTCAATTATTCATTTGCTCAATTGCTCATGCGCTCATTGTTCGTAAAAACAAAGATTTGGGAGCTCTGGTTAAAAAAGCAATATTTTTCCCGAGGATTTAACTGTTTTTAACTTCAGAAAATGGCACATGCGCACGATGATTTCAGTCCAAAGATGAGTGAAGTGGTCGTTGGATCATCATGGTTTTGGAAATAAACGCTTCATATAAAAAGGCACATTATGTTTAAAGATTTTTCAATATCAGCAGTCATTGCTGGACTCATTGCGGTGGCAATCTCATTTGCAGGGCCATCGTTGATTATTTTTCAAGCAGCTGATTTGGCGCACCTTGATTTTGCCCACACAAGTTCATGGATTTGGGCTGTGTCCATTGGCAGCGGCATTTCAGGTTTGCTGCTCAGTTTGAAATTTAAAGCACCCGTGATTACAGCTTGGTCCACACCAGGCGCAGCACTGCTGCTTGGGAGCTTACCTGCTTTCAGTTTTTCGGATGCCATTGGTGCTTACTTATTTGCAGCTGTGCTGATTATTTTTTTGGCTTGGAGTGGATTGTTTGACTCTCTAATGAAAAAAATCCCTAAGCAAATTGCAGCGGCCATGTTGGCGGGCATTTTGTTTCATTTTGCCTCGGATGTGTTTTCAGCCATGCCCAAACAAGCGATGCTGGCGGTGCCCATGTTTGCGGGTTTCATTATTTTGCGAAAATTTCAACCCCGTTACGCCATACTGGGGACATTATTGGTTGGGATTTTGATTGCGATTGGTCAAGGGTTGTTTCATTTTGAGAACATTGAATTCAGTTTGGCACAACCACTTTGGACAACACCCACTTTTTCGTTAAGTGCAATCTTCACGATCGGCCTGCCATTGGCTTTGGTCACCATGTCTGGACAATTTGTGCCGGGTATCGCGGTGATGCGCAATGCGGGGTACAACACACCATCGAAACCAATGGTTTTATTAACCACCATTTTTTCGGCCATTTTGGCACCCTTTGGCTCGCATGGCATTAACCTCGCCGCAATTACGGCCGCAATCTGCACGGGACGCGAGTCGCACGAAGACCCTTCAAAACGATACGTCGCTGGGATTGTCTGCGGATTGGCATACATTGTCATTGGTTTGTTTGGTGGGACATTGGTGCTTGCATTCACGGCTTTGCCCAAAGTATTGGTCTCGACGATTGCAGGATTGGCTTTGGTCGGTGCCTTAATGAACAGCTTGGCGGGCGCCATGCAAGACGACAGTGAGCGAGAAAGTGCACTGATCACATTCTTGGTTACGGCATCAGGCATGGTATTGTGGGGGCTGGGTTCACCATTTTGGGGGCTTGTGTTTGGTCTACTGACCCGCGCGGTTTTGCAATTTTCTGGTATTAAAGTGTTTAATCGTGTGGCATCAGAAATGAAATAAAGGCCATTAAGATTATAGGTTTAAACCGTTTACATAAAGCAGTACTGAGTGCTGCTTTATGTCTTTAAGACCTTAACCTTATAGCGCTCTTTTGTAAAGCATGCACCCTCGATGTAAAGTAAAACTGGCATTTGGTGATGAGCCTCGAATACCTGACACATCCGCGGCCCATTGTGGGTGTGTCTGGAATGATGTGAGGAGGTGTTACTGCTGCGAGTTACAAGAAAGGCTACCCAAATCACTTTTTTAATTTTTAATCATCATGCCATTGACAATATCAAAGGGTATCGCTTGATCTGAAAAAGCAAATGTACCCGTAGTTTGAACCTCTTGCGCTGCACGCATAAAAGCCCCCCAAGCCGCTCGACTCAATGAAGAACCTAAACTGATTCGATGCACACCTAAGTCCCCCAACTGGGAAACGCTGTAGGTCGTGCCTTTCAAGCCCATGACAACACTCACAGGTTTACTCACAGAAGCACACACCAATCGTATGGCTTCTGCATCAGGCAAACCTGGGGCAAATAACACATCCGCACCTGCCGCTTCAAATGCTTGCAATCGTCGAATCGTATCATCCAAATCAAATCGCCCATTTAAAAAATTCTCTGCACGTGCGGTCAACATAAATGGAAAAGGCAAGCTGCGCACCACCTCTGCGGCCGCAGCAATCCGCTCTACAGCGTGGTCGAAATCATAAATAGGCGATTCTTGCCGTCCTGTGGCATCTTCAATTGAACCTCCAACCAGACCTATTGCCACAGCCATTCGGATCGTTTCGGCCACTGCATCAGGTGTGTCACCAAAACCATTTTCCAAATCCGCAGACACAGGCAAATCAGAGGCGTCAACAATGTCATGTGCATTGCGCAAAATTTCATCGCGGGACAGCGCGTTCTCAGCATCCTTCCGGCCCAAAGCAAAAGCCAAACCTGCGCTTGTCGTGGCCAAAGCTTTGAACCCCATGCCAGCCAAGACGCGTGCTGTGCCAGCATCCCACGGATTCGGCATAACAAATGGCTGTAACCCTTGATGTAAATTTTTAAAAGAAAGCGCCTTATCCAATTGATTCATGAATTTTCCTTTCTAAATCCACTGCCCCACCGTAAACAGCACCAATCCAATCAACCCGCCAATCAGCGTGCCGTTGATGCGGATGTATTGCAAATCATTGCCGATGGCATTTTCGAGTGCGCTGTTGAGCCGTTCTTTGCTCCATGCATTCATCTGTGCGGTGAGCCATTCACGTATGTCATCTTGGTATTCGGTCAAACCAACTGCGGCGAGTTGAGCGGTTTTTTCAGTGAGGCGACTTTGCTGAATGGGGTCATTGATGTAATTTAGCACGACATCACGGATTTTATCAGCGAGCGGTTCAATGAATGGGGAATCATTTGTTGTGGCGTTGTCGAGCCATGTGCGGCTTTTGTCCCAAATGGTTTTGACCAGCTCTTCAGCAGTGGGCGTGCGCAACCAGTCGTGCACATGGTAAGCGAGCCAATCGTGCCAAGTGGCATCGTTGTACAATTTATCGCGCCAGCCGTCGGCATGTTTGGCAACCCAAACATGCACAGGGTGCTTGTCATCTGTTTGTACTTTTTCGGTGAAGTCTGCCACCCATGCCAAAGCTTTATCGATGATCCAGTCGTCAGCCCATTCAATGGCTTGTCCTGTGAGTTGATTTTTCATTTTGCCCCACCATGATGCATCGACGACTTCGGCTTTTTGTGCGGCAGTGGCCAGCTCTGTCAGCCACGGACGAACGCGTTCTTTCACGTCTTCGGCGGTGACAAATTCGTGCAGCGATTGCGCCATCGCATTGACCAGTTTTTCATCCAAACCTTGTGCGCGGGCAATGTCCATCAGGCGTGCAGTTGATCGCCCCAAACGATCACCACTCAAATAACGCGTCATGGCCTCTTGACTCCAGCCGATCAGCCGCTCTGGTGCGTCCACTGGGACGCGGCGCATCATCGCTTGTAAGACTTTGGGCAGGCGTTTGGCAATCACGGCATTGGTTAAATGCTGTTGGGCGTAAGCGTTGAGTCGTTCGCCCATTTTCAAACGCACGAGTTGCTCACTGATGACGGCGGGGTCAAGGAAATGTGTGCCAATGAATTTTGCCACGCCTTGGGCGAGCTGCGCTTGTTTGGCGGGCAAAATGGCGGTGTGCGGCAATGGAATGCCAAGCGGGTGGCGAAACAGTGCAACAACAGCGAACCAGTCGGCGAGCGCGCCAATGCAGGCGGCTTCGGCAAATGCTTTGATGTACCCCAAAGCCAACCACTCGGGGTGCTGTTTTTGTAGAAACAACATGAGCAACCACAACAGGAGGTTAAACAGCAACAAGGCCAAAGCCCAGCGGCGAACGGTGTGGTGTGTGTCAGCTGAACTCATGTTTATTCCAAATGATCAACATTAATAAAAAAAGCGCGATGAAAGGAATTGGCCAATTGAGCCTTGCTTGCCCTCACGCTTTTTGATGCTTGGTACGAGCCAAAAAACAAACACACCCTGCGCACGTGGCATGCATGAGCTCAGCCCCATCCACCCATTAATCCAACGCCATGACGCGGTGGCGTAAAAACACCGACAGACCAAACAATAAACTTGCCAAGCCCAGCATGGGTGCATTGCCCCAGCCGATGTACGGTGTCAAGCCTTGCATGCCCTGCACTTGCACTGTCGCGCTGACTGCCGCATCAGGGCGCAATTGCTGCGCCACCACACCCGATGCATCAATGTACGCCGACAGTCCTGTGTTGGTCGCAACAATCACCGGACGCGCCATTTCCAACGCACGTGCGCGAGACATGTACAGGTGTTGCTCTTGTGCCGTGCTGTGACTGACCGTGCCAAACCAGCCCAGATTGCTCATGTTCACCCACACATTGGGTGCCGCAGCATCGCCATTGCCCCATGCTTGAATCAGCTCTTCACCAAACTCATTTTCATAGCAAATGTTCACACCGATGCGGGTGGTTTGCCCTGCCACATTCAACTCAAATGGCTTTTGCGATTGACCGTAGCCGTAACCGCCGAGTGGAATTTTCATCGCATCAACGAACCACTGAAATCCCCACGGAATCATTTCACCAAACGGCAACAGGTGAATTTTGTCATAGCGCGGTGGATCAAGGGGGTCATCTTTTTCAGACAACCACATGGCACTGTTGTAAAACTCATGCTTCGCCTCATCAATGCCAACACCGCCCATCAGCACCGCTCGGCCACTCAAACGCGTGTGCAAAGCCTCCAAAGGCTCTATTGGCACTTGCGTCCACGGGTACGGCAAAGCGGTTTCAGGGAACACAGTCAATTGCGCGGACGATTGCGTGGCGTGCCGAATAAACAACAATGTGTTGCTCAACATCACCTGCTCATCAAATTTATTGGTCTGTGCCACATTCGGCTGAACAATGTTCACACTGATCGGTGCACCCGCTTTTTCGCCCCAATTTAACCCTTGCACAATCAGACCAACCACCGCCCACACCGCCATGCTCGCAGCCGTCAAAGCCAAACCTTTGACCTCACGCCGCCGCTCAATCGCACAACGCCCGACGAAAGCCAGCGCACCCGCACACATCGCTGCTGCAAAACCCACCCCATACACGCCAAAAATGGCAAACCAGCCCTTGAGCAGTGGATTGTCAATGTGTGCATACCCAGAAGCCAACCATGGAAAACCACCAAACACATAGCCCCGTGCCAATTCTGCCACCAACCACAATGCAGGAAAAGCCACAAGGTAGCTGGACACGCGCAACTCAGCAAAAAAACGCCGCCAAACACCCAAAGCCAGCATGTAATACACCGCCAAATACGATGACAAAGCGGTGATCGCCAATGCAGACATCCACGTTGGCAAACCGCCGACACCGTGCATGCTGAAATGCAACCAATACAGACCCGCACAAAACCATGCCAAACCAAACACAAAGGCAACTCGCGCAGGACGTGTCACATAAGGCAACAGCAACAGCATTCCCGCCAAACTGCCGATTTGCACGATGCCCAAGGGCTGTGGCGCAAAACCCAACGCCTGTACCATCCCCAACACTGCAGCCAGTGCATACCATCCCATGTGTTTTATATTCAATTTCACGCTTTACTCAAATTCTTTTCTAATTCATTTTTTAAAAAACAAGCAATTGAATGTCAAAGGACATCCAAAGACCGCTTGCTCATACAATTTTTACTGCCCTAAAACCCATAACAGACCTCACAACCAACCCGCCAATAATGCCCAGCCCTCAGGCCACGCCCCCAAACCACTGTCCGAATTGATGTGGCCACGATCACCCAAATTGACCAACGCACTGCCCCATGTTGTTGCACACTGCGTTGCAAACTCAAAAGAACCATACACATCGTTCGTACTCGCCACCACCACACTCGGAAAAGCAAAAGGACGCGAAGTAAGGGCTGAAAAATTCACACTCTGGCTTGGGAATGCCACACTTTGAGGATCTGGAGGTGCGACCAACACAGCACCTTTAATGGTGTGCTCGGTGCGTTCCGCCCAATGCGCCACCAATAAACACCCCAAGCTGTGCGCCGCAAACACCACATCCCCCTGTTGGCTCGACACGGCTTTTTCTAAACATTCAAACCAGTCAATGCAATCAGGCGACTCCCAATCGACTTGCATGACCCGCGTGCATTCTGGGTGCAAACGCTCCCATTCAGTTTGCCAATGGCCTGCGCCAGAATTGCCGTGCCCCGGCAGGATAAGAACTGTGCTCATGGTGTGTCCGTTAAAAATTCAGGGGACTCAAAACAATAAACGATGGGCTTTTTGCCCCCTGAACAAATGATCGGTCAATTATAACGATTTCTAGGATGGCTTTTAAGCTTCTGCCAAAAAGAAAACACAGTACTTTGCTCATGCACTCAAAATCAACAGCCCACATCAGGCGATCAATGCCAGCCCTTCACAACACACAAACGAGCAAAAGGGCTTGAGCAAAGCCCAAACCCTTCATGTTCTTATGTTTGTGTCCATCTGTTCATGAACCATCACAGCTCACATCACGGGCTCAATATGACGTATTGCGTCACCCCATCACGTTGCACCAGCAACAGCACACGCCCAGTACCCGCCCCCACGATCCGATTGAACTCACTCGGGGTATTCGCTGCTGCATTGTTCACCTGCACAATCACATCGCCTTCACGCAAGCCTGCGCCCGCCGCCAAGCCTTCAACCTTGGCAATGCGCACACCCGCTTCAAGTTGTGCTTGCTTGAGTTCGCTGCTGGACAATGGCTCAACCGTCAAACCCAATCGATCGACACGCGAAAGTGTACTGTCTGAACCGCCTGAGCCACTCGAATTGCTTTTATCCACCGAGGCTTCACTCACTTTTTTTGACACATCCGAACCGACCGTCACATTCAAGTCAACGGCCTGACCTTGTCGCCACACTTCAAATTTAAATGCTGTACCTGGTGTGCTGTTGCCGATCACACGAGCAAAATCAGCGCTGTTGTCCACCTCATGACCATCCACTTTAAGCACCACATCACCCGCCCGCAATCCTGCATTGGCGGCCGATGAACCTGCCTCCACCGTTTTAATCATGGCACCCGATGCTTTGGACAAACCCAATGCTTTGGCAATGTCTTCGTCCACATTGCCAATCGCCACGCCGATTCGACCTCGATTGACTTTACCTGTGGCGCGAATTTGATCCGCAACTTTTAACGCCTCATTGATTGGAATCGCCAACGCAATGCCCGCGAATGAACCACTGTTTGATAAAATTTGGCTGTTGATGCCCACCACTTCACCCGACATGTTCACCAAAGGCCCGCCCGAATTACCAGGATTAACGGCGGCGTCGGTTTGGATAAACGATTCATATTCGCCCGTATCGCGTTTAATCGCACTGACAATGCCCGCTGTGACCGTATTTTTCAGGCCAAAAGGCGAGCCTGCCGCCATCACCCATTGCCCCACTTTGATCTCATCCGAATTGGCGGTGTTGAGAAAAGGTAAATGTTCGCCTTCAATTTTCAACACGGCGACATCGCTGCGTTCATCGCTGCCAATGACTTTGGCTTTGAATTCGCGCTTGTCGTTGAGCGACACAACGATGCTGCTCGCGCCATCCACCACATGGTGATTGGTTAAAATATAGCCATCTTCGGACACGATGAAACCTGACCCCACACCACGAGGCTGCTCACGGCCTTCGCCTTGAGGTTGTGTATTTCTCTGTGCACACATGGGGAAATCAGGCCACATTTGACAAATCGGATCGAACCCAGCGCGTGATTGAGATTGCACCTTTTCCGCAGTGCTGATGTTAACGACCGCGGGCGCAATTTTATCCACCAGCGGCGTAAAATCAGGCAAACCCGTCACCAACGGCGCAGCAGGTGTTTTCGCTGGTGTGGCAATGCTGGATTCAGGCGCGGGGGCTTTGGCCTCTTTCTTTTGCCCCGAGCAGCCCAACAAAATGCCTGCCGTCAATGTCAAGGCAATGGCGCGGTTTACATTTTTTAGAACAACATGCATGTCTACTCCTTCAATCAAAATCAATCCAACACATGAAAAACAATATGGAGGCTTATTTAAACATCACAAGGGGGATAAAATATGCGCATTCACTAAGGCAAGACCTCATCAAAAATGGGTAACAAATAGGTGTTTTTTAACTTTGAATGTTAACGCTTATTTTTAAACAACTTGTATATTATATTTTTAAAGGGAGTTTCATATGAAGAGTAGCGCGGATTTTAATTTGATATAAATTTTAATTTAATTTGATACACTCAATTATGGCTTAAGTGAGCATATTTTGATATGTCATTTTTTAATAAAAAACCTCACCAATTTCAGTGAGGTTTTTTATTAAAGCCGATTATTTGCAAGTACGTTGTAATTTGGCTTGAGCAAACGTAGTGTCCCAAGTACACGGAGGCTTGCCCATCTTGTTCTCTTCATCCCAGCGTTGGATGATTTCTTGAGTAGTCCAACCCTTTGCTTGCAAATATTTAAAGTCGTTGGCATTGTATTGTGGGTGTTGTTTGATGTCCATTTTAACGCTCCTTTGTTTTGATGACACCAGTGTCGCGCTCCAACAGTCGGAAGTCGAGTGCTTTATCCATCAGTCGCTACTATCTGACACTATCAACTTATACCCTCAATTAAAGCCCTGTTAAACGGGTTTTAATTACCTATTTAACAGCACTATTTATCAGCTACGGGTAAAACATAGTTACTAATCAGCAACTCGACCACGTCGTTGATGCTGTCTCTGCAAATGCTGTACTGCGTCGCGACCTCTTTGATGTGGAAGTCGGCGAATAGCTCGCGTATTTGCGGCGTATCGTTAATGCTCATAATAAATTTGCCTTTGACCTGAAGCAATAGGTCACGCAGTACAGCGAAGTCATCCTTACCGAATATGCCTTTTCCATAGACATTCTCACAGTCCCAATATGGCGGATCGATGTAGAAGAATGTATTGGGCTTGTCTAAACTTGGAATCAATTTGGCGAATGATCGGTTCTCAATCCACACGCGTTTCAGTCGTTCGTGCGCATCTTTGATATCTTGCTCGAGCAGAGTTAAGTTGAGACGTGAGCCACGCGCTGCGCCAACGCTAAAACATTGCCCGACAATCTTGGCTGCATAAGATGTGCGCAGCATGTAATAGAAGCGCACAGCCCGTTGAATATCGGTCAAGATGCGTGTAGGTGTTGCCATAAACGTATCAAACTGGTCACGACTGACCAACACTTGCTCAAACGCATCAATAAATGCAGCGTGATGATGCTGAATGACTTTGTACATATTGGTCAAGTCGCTGTTGATGTCGTTAATTACTTCAACTTTTGACGGTGGCTTACGAAATAACACCCATGCTGCACCTGCGAACACTTCGACATAGCAGTGGTGCGGTGGGATGAGTGGGATGATGGTGGCAGTCAGTTTAGACTTGCCTCCGACCCAACTAATTGGGGATTTTGGGCGGGTTTGGTTGTGTGCCATGAGATACCTCCGATGGTTTGGCGGTGCTCGATGTGGCACTCAGTTGGTTGATGCACTTACATTTTGTGCATTTGATTTGAAACTCTACTACTTGGCCGAAGCCCAATTTTCTGTTGCATTGATAGCAACGATATTCTCGTCCTTGCATTTTTAGCACCATAAGTCATGACAAGGTTACAATAACGTCGCCTGTACAGGTGGGGCGTGCCTTGCCGTTGGTGCTGGTCTGTTCAGCTAAAACGGGGCGGTGGGGTTGCTTCCAACAACTCTGCCGTCGCCGTCTCTTTTTTTATTGCTCGTTTACATCATTATCGATATTGTCACCACCCAAATCGTCATCTTCTATATAGTAGTCTGCGACTTCGCAGTTGCGGCGGCCACATTTTTGGCAAACGGTGTGCGTCAACTTATAGTGCCACACCACACGGCCATGGCAATATCCGCACATCATCGGTATGCCCCTCGCCCAAATAAGCGCACCGAGCAGTACATCAACCACTTGCGCCAGCGCGGTACACCCAACACGCCCATCGCTTCACAAAACACCTCATCTGCCCATTTTTTTGAGCCTATCGCGTTGGTGTACAGATAGTCGTGCACAATGGCGGCTTTGGCGTATTTACCATGCGGTGGAAAGATTGACCAAAGCGCACGCGGTACACTGGTTAAATCGGTGACGTAGCCCGCTGGCACTTGAATTTTATCGACCACCAACGACCAATCATCCAGTCCGATCAATATGCCAACTGAAGTTGGAGAGACATGGTTCGTCCAATATTCAAACGGCTCAACCAACCGCCAACGGTAATTGTCGAGCAGCTCTAAAACGGCAGGTGATGTGAATTGGCTCATGACGGCTCACAAACTTGCGGCCAAAATAAATAAGTCATCCAACTGCCCATCTGTTAATTTCAACATTTCAGCCAGCCCTGAGCCCTCAACCCACACACGTTGAACTTCCGATGCATATTCCCACTCTATTTTTAAGGTTCTCGGTGTTCCATCGGCAGAAATTGCCGCATCCACATTATCCAAATAACCTGCTTGTAATAAAGCCAACTTCGCTTGACGCATCGTCACTACCTGCGGTATCGCTGCTTTGCGTGCAGCTTCGTTTATTGCTGCTTGTTTTTTAGCACTCACGATCCAATCTGTGCCATTCCATTCATCCGCTGCGCTGTTGGGTATTTTAGTTGTGTACCCATCTGGGACGCTGCGGTCTGTACTGGTAAGCGTGGTGGTACTTGCGTCTTTGGTGCTGTATGCCACCACACCCGCAAGGTCTGCGCGATACGTCCACGCCTGTTTATGCTCATCCCATGCATCCACCGTTTGCCCTTGTGCAGGTTCTGGCGCAAGGGTCGTGAGGTTGTTGGGCACGGGCTGACCAAAGGCTGGTGCAGCGACCTGTTGACCCGTGGCGGTGTCATAGTAAACCGCACCATCAACTGCACCCACCAGCAGCCACTGGCCTTGTTGACCACCCGAGCGAAACCAGTCCTTGCCCTCGGGTGCGAGGTACGGGACAGGATCAAATGTGCAATGCTCATCAAGCAGGTAAACGGCTGTTTCACCCGCAGATTCAGCAGGTGAGATGTGCGCCAAGGTCACATTGAGGTATCGGTATTCGGCATCAAATTCGTAGGCCAGCTTAAATTGAGGGTGATTGGGGTACATGTTGAGTCCTTTTTTTTTAAAAAGTTTTTAAAAGTATTTTAAAACGCCTTGTAACAAATAAACACACGTACCTTTAGACCAGCAGCCAAGTTACGCGTGCCTCCGCTGGCCGATGTGGTCGCGGTTTGGGTGTTGTCGAGCGAAAAGTTGCTGGCGTATCCGCTTGCGCCCCGATCGGTGTCCGCACCCAGCAAGGGACGGTCAAGCGTGTGTGTATGGCTCAAGTTTTCGCCGATGGTGCTGCCACCCACATTGGCCTGTGCCAGCGTTGCGACCAGCGCATCGCCTTCGTTTAAAGTTGGCAATTTGAATAAAGTCGAATTGTCACCACCATACGTGAAGCCAAACAAAGCAAACAGATCGGGATACGCCGACACTGAAATCATCGATGAGGTCCAAAATATGCAATTCTTTGGCGGGGTTGTCGCCATCGACAATCCCACATCGCCTGCCCGTCGGCCAAAGGCAGCTCCAAGCTCTCCGTAGGAGTAGGGGCAGGTTATTTTGCCGTCGGAACCAAACGTGGTGTGGCGAGACAACGTGGAGGCATCACCGTCCTTGATAAAGTCGAGTGCAAGATGCGTGCCGCTGTCTGCGGCCGCAGTTTTCACTGATTTGATCGCAGCAACCAAGACACCATCGCGGAACATGCGCAGACCTTGTTGGGCACTCATCACATTGGCTTCCGCGCCGTTGCTGTGCAGCTGCAACGTTGCGCCGTTAATACTTGTGGGATTGTCATAAACGATCACACCATTTTTATGTATTGGGTTACCCGTTGTTTCAGCGTACAAGTCCAAATCTTTATCGAATACAAAATTGCCTTGGTCTGAAACGTCAACTGTGGCTTTTAGCTTGCTGCCTGTCCAGCCAATCATGACCTTGTTGGTCGATTGGCCGACACCGCCACCTTGCTTGACATAGGCCGCATTGTCAGCCGCAGAGGATGCAGTGCTGCTGCCCCACGCCAATTTTTTCATGGATGCGAGCAGCTGGGTGTAGCTTGATTCGTCGGCGACATTAAATGATTTGGGTGTGATGCCTGCGTATTTGATCACGCTCATCACCTCCCACATCATGCCGTTCATGTCGGCACTTGAGACTTCGGTGGGGATGGCCTTGCCCGAATCGTGCATGCGATTGCCTGTGGCGGTATCCGTACTGTAGCTGCTGCTCTTGGTGTAGTCCATGAGGCTGTCCTAAACGTCTAAATTTATCAAAGTTCTTAAAAAATGGTGTTGATGGTGAAGCGTGCGGGCACGATGCGCGTGAGGTAGCACACCAACTCTAATCCCGTTTGAGTACACATTTCCAATCGATCGCCGACCCGATTTGCACCAGCACGAAACGGCTCGCAAACCCGATTGATCTGTACATTGAGCACTCCGTCAAGTGCGCCCAAATGATCACCGACCGCGTCGCGACCAACACGAAATGGCGTGCTGTACCATACATCGACGTCGTAGCCAATCACTGCGCACATGGACTTAATTGATTCAGGTGCCGCAGGTGACGAGTCGTCATACGCCAAACCACTCAAGCCACGCAGACGCGTGAGCATCTGTGTTCGCAGTGAAATTTCACTCGACTCAGCAAAACATGCATCGGGTAAGCCAACAGCGCGTTTCCATTCCGCAAATCGGTTGCATGTTGAGTGTGGGTAAAACTGTTCAACAGTTCGGTAGGTGTATTGTTCAAAGTCGTTGAACTCTATCGCCTTGGCAGTTAACCAAGCATATTGTGCCGAGCCCTTATCCTTACTCCACGCGAAACCACTCGGCATCAACCGTGACAGACTGGTACGATAGCCCTCGATGTGATTAATATCGAAAGTGCTCATACAAACGTCACCTCACCCAAAGTGACCAGTTCAAACTCGGTGGCGGCGAAGTATTCACCGCTGGTCAGCGTTGGCGACATATATTTATGGGTGTGCTCACCTGTTGCCATGCTCACTGCCTCAATCAGGTGTGAGTGAGGCAGTGCATACCCTGGTTGCGATTCACGGAAAAATAAGTCTTGCAGCTCAACCAAAGCTGCGGCTCGCGTGGCTGTACTGTCGGGCGTTAGGTCAATCACTGGATTGATGGGTTTGAGCGTCGGCGCAAATACAAACAGCTCATCGGGTGGACCGCGTTTAGGGTCACGGATATAGTTATAGACGTCCTGAATTTGCTGGGGGCTGGGTAAACCATTGGGATTACCATCACACACAATCATCACACCCGCACTGGTCGCCCCAGCAGGATTACGCAAACCCCAAGCACGCGTCACACCTGCCACCGCCATTGCCCAGCGTGCGTAGTCATGTGGCGCACCACCCATCGGCTCGTAGGACAGGCGTTGAACCAATCGATACAACGCCTGTGCGTCGGTCTCGGTATCCGTGCCACCACTGATGCCTGCGATTGATTGACATGTCGCGTTGATGCCTGTGACGCTGCTGGTCAACGTGAGCACGACATTGCTTAATGTGTTGCCAGCCAACCCTGAACCAACCGCTGTCACGGCTGCACTGAATGCACCATTTGTATCCACCTGTACATCTGCGTCGACTTGATACTGCACACCCGATGTGGTTTGCAAGTGAGTGCCCGCCGTGAGCCATGCCCCTGCTGTGCCTGTGCCCGTCACCACACCACGCGCAGGTGTGGCTTGTTTGCGGGTCATACCGTATGTTTCGAGCCAACCATCCAAAAACACGCCCGTTGCCCAAATGGGCACAGCTTGTCGGGCGATGTATTTAGACAGCCATTGATACAAGCCATGCATCCCGATCGCAGAGACCACCGACTGCACGTTGATGTTTGAGCGAGCCAGCACCAAATCGCTCGCCATTTGTGGTGAGACGACACCCGCTGATATTGCCGCTTGAGCCAAGGCCTCCTGCAAGCTGCGCGCATGGTTGTTGGTTAAATCCTGAACACTCGGTATTGGCGTGTTAGGTCGAAGCATAATAGCCCTCCTCATGGGCGATGGTCGAGCCCCACACGGCGTCATAGATGGGCATATTGTCATTGTCGCGATACATCACAATACCGATGGCAAGCAGTTCGACACCATCTTTGTGGCGGTAATCAGCGTTTATGATCATGCTGTCAATCACACCATCATCAATCAACCAGGCGAGTGCTTCTTGCGCGGCGAAGCGTTGGGCTTCTAGAGCTGATTTTTTGTGACCTGAATTGCGTGCGGGCTTGTAATAATTGAGCCACAGACGCGAGCCATACTCACCACGGCCATTGCCGACCGTGCGCGGGATGAATTCAGCACCAAGCCAGCCACGTTTATCTGTGCTGTTGTACGGCAAACCATCATCTCGCCCCGCACGTGCGTCGGTGTACAGCGAATGAATCACTGCCGTGTGCAGTCCACACTCAAGCGCAAAGGCATAAGTCTTGGGCATTTGCTGCATACGACTGATGAGCCCAGCGCACAAGTTGCCTGCGTCGATCCAAGGCATGTCCACCGCACTCGCGTCCGCCATCAATGCCCAATCAAAGGGCATGGACAAGCTTGTGGTTGCGGGATTTGTGGCAATGGTGGCGATGTCGATCACGGTGTACTCCAAGTAATGAACACAGTGTAAAGTCATGGCGCATAAAAAAAGACCTGCAATTTTGCAGGTCTTGACCTTGAGGCATTAAACCAAATTGGCTACATGGGTTGGTTTGGCTTGCCCGTCACATTATCCGTCTCATTGTGGTCATGCTCGTTGTGCGTGTCCCGCATCGACTGCATCGAGCCAGCGCTGTCGGACACTTGGGCAGCGGACACCACATCGCCAGCCCCCGAATACTCACCCGAGTTGGTTATTTTTGGCGTGGTGAAATTGACGCTTGTGCTGGCTTTAATATTCAAGACGGCGCAGTCCACATCAATAATCTTGCCTGCTTTGAGCCAAATAGAGTGCCCCTCTTTGTGCCACACGGCCACGTCATCTGCGGACAGTTTTGGCCGATCTTTGAGGCGGTCGATGCGCAATACCATCTGTACACCACCCGCATCGATGACCAAACCTTCGCCTTCAGACGGTTGTGCAGCGAAACCGTAATCCTGAAAGCGCTCGGACTCCTCAGCGTCTTTGGTTTCAAAAACGCTGATTTTATACTTTTGCACCAGTGCCACACTGGTAAAGACCATTTTTGCTTTGCGTATCAGTTCACTCAATGCCATCTCACACCACCTTTTTTGTCAACTGTTTGCCATCTGTGCCAGTGGCTTTGCCTTGGCTGTTTCGGCCGCCTTTTTTGCGTTTGCCCGATTCGTGGCGCTCAATCTCAGGCTCGGGTTCGTAGGCTTCCGCTGGGCGCACGGTCACGGTACGCACGTCACCATCTTGTACGTCGACGTTGTAATCAATGCTGGCAATCAACCATTCTTCACCCTCCAAGCCCGCGATGTCATCGTAAATAGGGATGATCTGATTGGCGTCCCATCCTTTGCCCAACGTGACCCAGCCCTCGACTTTGTAATTAAGACCATACGCATGGCCACGGCGCACGCGCATTTGATGATCGGTGAGCTTTTGTAAATCCGCAGTTGACACTTTGCTATCGGCTTGCACCATCACGGGCAAATAGCGTTTGAGCTCTTTGTCCACCGTCTTGGCTTTTTTTTGCCGTGCACTCTCGAAATCATCCGCCACTTCGGATTGGCCATATGCGATGTATTCAGAGCCGCGTTCCTCATCCGTACCGATGTCCTCCATTTCGATCACATTTTCCCCGCGAACAATCGCACCGCTGGCTTTGGTTTTACCTGCTTTGCACAACACCACTTCGCCTTCAGCATTGTCGGTGACCAGTAAGCCGCGTTTTTTGGCGGCACGACTCGCAGCAGCAAGCACGGTTTCACCTTGCTCAAGTTTGAACTCTTTCAATGGCTCACCCACGTCATCAAGCACACGCAGGGCAAGTTTAAATGGTTTGATTAAATCGCCGATGATGGTGTCAACTTTGGCATTGCGCCACTGCCCGCCTTTGTGCATGGCAGCAGCAAGGCACAAATCACCCGTAAGCGAGCGAATGGTCACCTTGTAGCCCGCATCATCTTTACGGTAAAACGGCGCAGCCGCCAACACAATGCCCCGCATCAATTGTGTATTGCCCACTTTTACGGTAACAATATCTTGCCTAAATATTTCGGGTGGATGACCAGGAATCAGTGCCACAGGAATCGTTGCCACACGGCCGAGTTTTTCAATATTGATAGAGATTGATGCGGACAGCCAGTGACTGTATTCTTTGCCATCTTCTGTGGTGATGGTGATGATCGCTTTTTCTTTTGGCAGGCGCTCGGTGTAATGTTGCTCAACCATGATCAACCAATCTCAATGCAACGCCCGCTGGTACGAGTAACGGGTTGGTGATGTGTGGGTTCATTGCCCAAATCTCATCCGCATAGCGCGTTGAGCCGTACATTTGATAACTCAGCGCATAGATTGAATCGTCTGCTTGCGGGGTGTATTGAATCATGCGCGATAAAGCGACTGATGAGACGTGTAGATGTGTGAGTGCAGCCGCATGGGCGGCACTGAGCGCATCGTAAATACCCACATGAGAAGCATTCACTACGCCCACGACCACAACGGGCGCAGTCGACGTAGAATTAACAGGATCAGCGAAATGACTTGACGTGCTCAAGTCACGCACATGCTGCTCGTAACGCGAGTGAATGACCTGTCGAATGGCCAATGCCACATCGTAATTAGACACCTCCATCAATGCGGATGCTTGCACCAATGTTGCCCAACTCAATTGCTGGCACAGCGACTGCAACGCGGCACAGGCATATGCCTCGACTTGGCGTGATGGGGTGAGGTAAGGTGAATAAACAGGGGCAACGGCCACATCAAGCAGGTTGGTTAAACTTGGATTGCGCACGGGTAGCAGCGTGGGCAATAGCACCTCATTGGTCACCGTGTCTGTGGGTAACAGTTGCGCCACAACATACGCGGCCTGTTCTGCACTGATATTCTTGGGCAAGTCAAACAATTGGGTGAATCGCGCGCCCAAGTCTTGCGGCATTAACAGCATGTCTTTGAGCAAAGACTCTGCGCCAATGCCCATGTTGGCAATATCCGCAAAGCCATCTGTACCTTGCTTGATCGCGTACAGCACGTCAAACACGGCACCGTGCAACACCAATAAATGATTAAAGATATTTTCGCGCACCCAACCAGCAGCACCCTCGAGGCTGTAGCGCGCCATGAAGTCTTGCACAATGGCGACCTTGGCCGCCACGGCAGCTGCGAATGCGGATAGCCCCGTGTTTTCAGCCTGCATTGGATAACGCCGCGCTTCGGCACGCACAAACGACAGGTCAAACTTGGCCATGCCACCTTCGGATGCATAGGCTTCAGCAATGCTGAACTTGCCATGGTGCCACACGCGCACAGAGCCAATGGTTGGATGTATCAGCACCCCCGATTCCTGCACCAACAATGCCTGCTCGAGCGCGTTGGCTTTGTCCATGTAATCGCCGCCGATGACATAGGCCGAGAACTTGATTTCGCCCGCAGCTTGCCCCATGCTAAATAAGGTTGGCAAGTCCTGAAACGGATATTCACGCAGCACTGTGTTGTTGCCCTCACTGCGCGTGCTCGTATCGACCTCGAAAGCCACACCTCTAAACGATGCGGGCTGTAATTGATTCAGCCAGCTCATCGAACACCTCGATAACCACCAGGGTTGGTCGAGCCGCCATCCGCGAGCTTCAATGGAATGGTTTGTGGCACTTGTGCCGTGGCACTGATGAGCTCTGACGTCGGCGACACTTGCACTTGGATTTTGAGCGAGCCGTCTTGCACGTTTAGGTTGACGTCTTGTTTTTGAGGGGGCGCTTGGGTTGTAGGCGGTGCATTGAACCGCTCCGCCGCGCTCATCAATGGAGCAGTAATCGCAGTCAACGGGTTCAGCATTCCCGTCAATTGGGCAAGTATTTGAGTTGCGGTCACAGGGCTGCCGTTATTACCCGCATCATTACCGTACAATCTTTGGCTATTGGACTTGTTGACATTGAGTTGACGCTGATACTCATTCACATCGGTCTCGCCTCGAAATGGGATAGCAACTGAAGCGAGCGGGTTCAGCATCCCCGTCAATTGGGCAAGCATTTGAGTTGCGGTCACAGGGCTGCCGTTATTACCCGCATCATTACCGTACAATCTTTGGCTATTGGACTTGTTGACATTGAGTTGACGCTGATACTCATTCACATCGGTCTCGCCTCGAAATGGGATAGCAACTGAAGCGAGCGGGTTCAGCATCCCCGTCAATTGGGCAAGCATTTGAGTTGCGGTCACAGGGCTGCCGTTATTACCCGCATCATTACCGTACAATCTTTGGCTGTTGGACTTGTTGACATTGAGTTGACGCTGATACTCGCCCGCATCGATTTCGCCTCGATCAAAGCGCGAACGGCTGGCAGCATCTTGCGGTGACAATCGTTCTTGCCCGATCAACTTGCCAAGCATGTCGCTGATGCCCGTTGTCCAACTGATTTCTGTACTGTGATCTTCCTTGCCAGCCCATTGCGTTGCACCAAACATCGCAGCCAATGGTGCCAACGCCATCGATAAAGGTGCCAATGCAGCCATCATTGACGTGCCGACACCCGAGCCAGCCGCTGCGCTTGCACCCGCTGCTGCCGTTTCTGCCCCCGCACCTGCAACAGCCGTTTCGGCAGCGACAGTGGTGGCGACTTCGGTGGCCGCTGAGGTTGCACCATTGCCCAAAAGCTTTTTTAGTGCATATAAAATTCCACCGCCACCCAAACCAACACCGGTAGCCAATGTTGCACCACCCGCAGCAGTCGGGTGTTCTGCCATCTTATCCGTCACGGTATCGGCGGTAGGCGCGATGTAGCTTAATATATTACTTAAGCCTTGCTCGACAGCATTACCCACCTTTTCATACGATGTTTTTGCATCCCCAGTCACCCGCTGATCGTACGACAGACCAACCGTTGAGCCGTCTTCAGCTTTGATTGCTTCTGAACGTTTTTTCAACTCCGTCGTATCCATATCGTACATTTCGGCAATCAATGCTTTTCTTGCCTGTAAGTCTGAGACAACATTGCCGACCACGCCTTGCTCGGTGTAACCAGCAAGCTCCTCCATTTTTTGTTTGCGCTCGTCGTCGCCCTTCGTGGCACGAATATCTGCCATTTTCTTGACGAACTCAGGGTCTCTTTTGGCCGCATCTTGAACAGTGCGGGCATATGCCGTTAAAAAATCATCGCCTTGGTTCATGTATTTGTCGACCGATTTTTTACGATTGATGCCGTAGCCTGCTAAATCTTTATCACCTTTATTTGATGTGGCAAAGCCTATTAAATTTTCAAGATTTGTCCCAGCCTCATCATCCGTACCTGCGGTTTTTCGCGCCGTTTGGGCATGTGTGAACAGTGCGTCTGCTGAATGCTCTCCTTGTAATGCTTTGCCTGCGCCTGCCAACCATTTAGGCAACCACTTCGCCATTGTTGCCGCGCTGAAACTACCCGCATTGTCCGAGACAATCGACTTACCCATTGCCGCATTGACTTGTTGGTCATTCAATCCCTTATTTACAAAGGCCACTGCCATTTGCGCCGCTGATGCCGCATCCATACCCGTTACAGAGACTGTCTTCATGATTTGCGGCAGCATCGCATCAATCCGTTTTAAACCATCCTCGCCATTGAATTTGCCACTGGCCAATAATTCTTTTTGCGCATTGAGGGCTTCGTCACGCGAGGCAACCCCGCCCACTACCGATTGGTCAATTTGACTGCCCAGCCGTACCTTCTGGGCGAGGGCTTGCTCTCGGGTATACACATTGCCCTGGTCATCTTTGTTACCGAACATAATTTGTGCATTACGTGACAACTCACGGTCAAATTCAGCCTGTGGGCGAAGCACGGCAGCACCTGCAACGGCAGCACCCGTGATGGCAAATCCACCTTTCACAGCGCCCGCCCCCAAGGTCATTGCTTTTTTGAACAATTCAGCTTCACTGCGTATTTTTTTCATTTTCGCCAATGAATCTGAAAAAAACCGAGCAAAGCGCGCACCGCCACCTGCATTGAGTGCTTCAATTGGATTTTCTTTGGCCAGTGTTTTTGCCAAGCGTTTACCCACTTGTTGAGTCTCATAGGCTTGTTTGAGTAAGTCTTGCGACAATCGCTTGTTTGTGTCCTTGACCCGTTCGGCTTCCTCGGCGAACTTCTTGGCCATGTCCGAAATCATGTGCAGACGGATTTGTACATCTCTATTGCTCATCACTGTCCTCGCGGTTGCTCAATGGATTTATTGATATGGCGGATGTGCATGCGCACTTGCGCTTTTGGTGTGGCGAGCCACTCAGGCATCGAGCCGCCCAGCAAACGGGCGAGGCTGGTCAGATGGCTCATCCATCGCTCCAGTCTCGCCCGTTGGCTGTGGGGTTGTTTGCTTGGCAGCGTCTGCGGTTGATGGGTTAAAAATCGCATCAAAATCCGCTTGCGATATGTTGCCGTAACGCACTTGTTCGGCAAGGTCGTAAAGGGCAATGCGCTCTTCGACGATATTCAAGTCATGTGGGGTCAATCGCGCCATCATATCCATGTCCATCAAACTGTGACCAATCGCTTTCACATTACTGTCGGTACATTCGAGACGGTCAATGCGCAGCATCGTGATGGCAATGCGATACACGGCATCCGACAGCATCAGCGCAGGCTTGCCGTTGATATAGACCACCCGTTCTGCCAAACGAATCGCATCCAAATCCATGCCAACCGTGGCAGGGCGAAGTTTTACGATGGTATAAGGCACTTGTTTACCGTCAATGTCCGTTTTATAACCATCCGCTAGAATGGCTGTACCAATATCACTGGGCTGGGTCGTCGGAGTCATTTAAAGCCTCTTTAAAATTATTTTAAATGTGTATTTAGAGGCTTCATGGTACTGCGAGGTAGGCAAAAAAAAGACCTGCAATATTGCAGGTGCAATGTCATGCGCTCAGGCACGACTGGAGACACTTCTTGGCTTAAAGCCATTGAATCTTTGACAACAATAACCATGTCTCTTCAGCTGAGTCACCGTTACCGATGGTGCCGCCTGTGCCCACCACTGCACGGGTCACACGTCCACGGCGACCCGTATCACTGTCTCGAAATGATATTTCGTGGTTTTCATTATCGGTGTTTTGTGATGGGTCATACACACCACTGGTTTGGCGTTTGAATTTCAATTTTGGCGTGACGCGTTTGGATTTAAACGAGTGGTCGCCTGACGCTGAAGGGACGGCTTCATTTTCGCGACCTTGGTAATCTTCAATGGTCGCAGAGCCGTCATCGATGGCGATCATGACACCATCGATTTTGATGTCGTTGATGTTGAGTTGTTTACACTGGTTCATTGCTTACTCCTGTTGTTTTTTGGTGTTTATTGCTTAGCCTGTTTAAACGTGCCCAGCGACCCACTGTGATGTAATGGCCGTTTGATAGAGTTGGTTCATGATCACGGGCTCGTCCCGGATTTTCAAACGACCTTGCGGTCCATCGATTTGGATCAGCAAAGTGTCCTTGTAATACTCTGGGTTTTGCATGCGACCGATGCCGATCGCATTGTCATAAATACCGAGCAGCATGTCCTGCGCGACATCGTAGGTCATGATTTTTTGCCCTGGTATTGCCTCGGCATACTCACCCATTTTGAAGCCTTGGGTTTTAATCGAGAACTCGGCGTTGCGATACCAACGAAACCATGACAATGTTTTAATCCAGTTCAGTTCTCGCATTGAGGTGTCATACGCACCCGTGTTATGCGTTGTGTAATTGGTCACCATGCGCATGAGGGTGGCTGTATTGTCCGCATGGACACTGACTGACGAGCCACCTTCGAGCATAATATTGTTGATTTGATCTTCGTTGAGAGATTCGCCTGTCGCAGCAGGTTTGTAGCCGACCAAAGCCGCACCTGTATGCGGTGTTGCTGGGTCAAGCATCGCCATTGATTCAATCGTTGCGCCCGCCATCGATGCCAACTCCCAAGGACTCGACATGTCTTTATTGGTGTGGATACTGTGCACCAGTGGGCAGTTGCGCGACTTGAGCCAAGTCGTATGTGCACCTTCGGTGCCGCGCATGGCCACGATGGCCTGCACGTCGGACTGTACTTCCTGACCCCAACGGCGCATCAATTCTGCCTCGAGGATGCCCATGTTTGCCCCATCGGTGTAGGGGATGACCCACTCGGTGTCGCGGGTCTTGGCTAAATTGGCAATGGCTGCACTGATGCTCGGGTTGACCGCGCCATTGACTGTGGTTTTCATCGAGACGGTCACACCGCTGACCAGCTCGTCAGTGCGATAGTAACGCGTGCGAAAATCAATCAAATTGGCCAGTTGACCTTTGGTTTTGGCCTTCAACGTCATGACATTGCCCACGAGCAGGACGCTGAATAAGTTGTTGGCCGTATTGAGTTTTGCGGCGAATTTTTCAGCAATTGCAGCGGCACTATCGGTTGACAAGATACCCACGCTGTAACGTTCGCCGCCGATGTAAATCGCTTGCTCACCATTTTGACGGCTCGCTGGTGCGCCAACAGAGATGGTGATGGTCACGACTCGCGCCACGGCCGTTGCATCGTCGCGCTGCGCGACGAATCGGATGGGCAGCCCTTTAATGGCATTGGCCTTCGCCGCTTTCCACATCTGATAGCCAATCGATGCTGCACCGAGCATGCCGCGTGCTGCTGCATCAGTGGTGAGGGTGATGGCGTGGTCAAAGTTGGCGGGGTTAAACAGGGGATTATTAATCGGACCAAACAGCGCAATTGAACGTGGCATCTCACGTGGACCGCGCATCGCACTTGATGGGTCAAATTTATTAAAAACACCTGGTATCAGGTATTGAGTGCTGATGATTTCAGCAATGGCAGTTTTGTTCATGTCAACCTCTTATTAAGATGAGTGTATTCGTTGCTTGATGACTGGATTTATTGTTGAATCAAAATCAAATCACCGTCCACCAACAGTTGATAAATGTGCGGGGTCACTGTGACTTCGGTTGGCTCTGTTTCACTGTAGTACCCACCACCCGTCTTGCGCAGGCTCAGTCCACCCGCAGCGACCACGCGAGCAACCGTATTAAGCTGTGGAATCACTGAGTCACCAATCGTGGCGTACTGAGGGTTTGCGTTCGGTGCAATGGCTTCATCGCCAAGCGTTTGAGTTGTATCAGTCATCATCTACTCCTATGTCGTTGTGATTTAAGTTCACGTTTTGCGTCAGTTCTGCTGACGCTTCAGTTGGATTCGTTTGCACATCGGTTCGACTGAGTCCATCGGTTAAAATCTCTACCCTTGGCGCAACAAGTGTCTGCATATACGCTTCAATGCTGCCGCCGTGACTCACGGCAGGCTCACGCAAGCCGCAGTAGCTCACATTGATGGATGCACGCACAAGCCACAATCCCAAACCCGCTGCATCGGTCGATCGCCCATATAGGTTCTCGGCATGTATGTCCGTAAATTTGCCCACACAGCCATTCGCGACAGGATGGGCGAGCTTCCAGTCTTGCAAAAACCCACACAATCGTTCAGCAATGCCAATCGCCTGCATCATGCGCCCAGCGCGGTCACTTGATCGAGTAAGGATAAAAAAAGCGAATTGGATTTTTCTCGCGTTACTGATTCGCGCACCCTCGCCAGACGGAGACCAACCCAGACAAGTCAACACACAGGCGGGCGATGCGGTACTGTGCTTGCCAAGTTCTGTTGAGTTGAGTTCGCCACCATAGATGCTGACAACGTTTAAAATCCGCTCGCCTGTCCCTTTGCGGCCGAATTTCGCCTCGATGTCATCGCGCAGCGTTTCGATTAAACTTTTCATGAGGCAAATCCTTGCGCTAAAACAGCCGCGACTTCATCACACATATCACGAATGTTGCGTGGATTGATGCCCAGCACAGGACGAGCTTCAATATACTTTGTCCCTTGATCATGAAAAATCGCATGATCTGCATCAGAGCCCATCACCACACTTGCCACGCCGTCATACTCGGCTCGGTAGGAGTCCATGAGCACGCCCGTGTCAATCAACGTGGCGCGACCTGCGCGACGTTTCTTGATGGACTTATGCACACGCCCCGTGCGTGATGTGCGATAAGTGGTTTGTTGTTTATTACCTTGCGCGGCTTTTGATGGTGGCATTGCCGAGTCATCCCACAGTGTCTGACTGGTGAAATGTCTCGTCAACTCGCCCCCCATGTACACAGCAATCGCGCGGCCTGCACGGTCAAGCAATAATGGTTCTTTCGCCATCAAATCACCAATGACCTTGGTCAACGCGCTGATGTCAAAGTTCATGCTGACGCTCATGGATAGCCTCGCCATTGGTCATCAAATCCAGTACGACCCCGACCATGCCGCACTTCACCCACAGTGGTCGCCACGGTACTGGCGACATCATTGGCGAACAAAGATACTTTTTTCGCAGCAATATCACGCAGCCACGCCCGCCAACTCTTGCAATTGTTACTGCCTAAATCAGTGGCGTTTTCGTCGTCATCACGTAACCAACAGCGTGCCAATGAGGCGTTGCATGTTTTCAACGGCGTTTGAGCAATCTGCTCATCCGACAATGGCAAGCTCACGCCAGCACTGCGTAAATAGCCATCCATTAAATTTTTTGTTTCGCGAAGCGCGCAATTAAGCCTGGCCAACGCGCTGTCCGTCACGGCCAATTGTGTACCATCCAAAGCCAAATCAGCCAATGCATCACCATCGCCACTGACCAACGCCACCAGCCACGTTTGCTCAAGTGTGTGCTGTTCGTCTTGCAGCAGCATGGTTGCCTCACTCGCACCATATTGGTCGAGGTATTGAGCAGCTGTGCAGTAGGATGTGATTGGGGTTGTCATGGTTTTTGTTTATTTGGTTTCGATAAATTTAGCCAATGCCGTCGCATCCTCATCGGACAGAGGATAGGACTGACCCGACTTGTAAATTTTGCCCTTGTGTGCGATTGAGTTTTTAATGCGGTACTGCTTGGACTGAGTCTCGGCCTCTGCTTTGGCTTTATCAGCAGCAGTTTGGGCTTCTGCATCTGCTTTGGCTTTGTCGGCAGCAGCTTTTTCCTCGGCTTCTGCTTTGGTTTTATCAGCAGCAGCTTGAGCTTCTGCCTCTGCTTTGGCCTTGAGTTCTTCGGGGGTTGGTGTCTTTGCCACGGTAGGCTCCTCATTTAATTTAATGTAGTGGTGGTGGGTCAAAGCTTTTTGACCCGTAAATGCGTTGGCTACGCTGACAACACTTCAGTCAACAACACACCGCAATCGGTGCTGACAACGGCTTCTTCACAGTCGTCCACCACGCGCACATATTCCACACCACGCGTGCCTTCGGTATCGTCGTTATACTTGTTTGCAAACTTTTCAAAATGTGCAGTGAAGCCCCACGTCATGCCGTTGTTCATACCAGCCGTTACACCACTGATGGCACTCGTGTCACGGCGGTGAAAAGCGATGCCACCAGACCATGTGGCTTTAAACACAGCGTTGTCCGCATAGCTGCTAGACACCAATGCTTCACCCACAATGATTTCTTGTAAACCAAACAAGCGGGCGACTTCTTCACGAGTGGCAATGCCCGCAGCACCAATCGAACCGACCACACCCGCAGCACGCACAACAGCCGCAAGGATGCGTGGATGCGCTGCCAATGCATCCCATTCATTGGTGCCCATCACAGCAATATTCGGGCGAATACGGCACGCTTTCAACGCTTCACGAATGAGCTTCACAGGATCTGTCGCATCATCATCAAGTTTGTCGTTTGCGGACAAAGCAATGGCGTTATTGCCATAGTTAGCTGGATTGAGCACCATGTCTGCAACACGGACTTCACGACTCAATTCCAACAAATTAGATAATGCCTCGGTGGCTGACGCGCGTTTTGCTGCAGGGTTTTTCACCCCATCAAAATCACGCGGCACAAAGGCATGCTTTAACGCATATTCTTGGGTCTCACCGTGGCGGGACTCACCTTTAAACTCCACCTCATTGACTTTGGTACGACGACCAACACGCGTGTCAGGTACATAAGCAAATTGACCTGGCGCGTAGTATTGATATTTATAACGCGGGCTGTCCAAGGGTGATGTGCGTGGCATCACTTGATCCGCGATCATGGCTTTGTTCTGAAAGCCCAAAATAATTGCGGTCAGGGCTTCGTCGCGTGGATATGCTTCTCTCATTTCATTTCCTTTAATTATTCAAGTTAATACGATTTAACACTTCAAAACGCAGTCAGTTTTAAAATCACGCAGCGCTTTGATTTATTGGTTGTGACAGTGCCGCTATGACCGAACCGATGCTGCCGACGTCGCCATCTTCAAGCGCGACGAATCGACCCGTGGCTGATGGCACTGCTTTGCCGTCAGCATTCGAATCAACGAGTACACCTCGTTTGATCGATGCACCGTACTCAACGGGCATAAAACCCGCCGTCACGATGTCCACTGTTTGGCCCACACCCACATCGAATCGACCTGATACGCCCACGATAGGCATGTGGGTATTGGCATGAGTCACACCTTCTGTTGCAATGCTGACGAATCGGCGGCTGATAATCACCACGCCAGCGACGTAAGGTAAGATATTGATAGGGATGTTGTGTTTCACTTGTTCACTCCTTGGGGTTGATAAGGTTGATTAAATAGATTACGGTTGTGGCTTGGCCATTTGGGCGACATGCGTCACTGCGTCAGCCCAAGACACGTTGATGCCGTGTTCGTTCTGCGCCGCCTGGTATTCTTGGGCTGCTGTTTTGAGTGACTCTGCATCACCATTGACGGTAGGCAAGGCATCACCACCGCCTTGTTCCTTACCCAATTGAATTGGGTGTAACTTTTCGACAAAATGTGCCAGCCATTGGCTCTGGGTCAATGATTGGGTGGCATCGCCTTCGGCAAATTCAAACGTCATATCAGACGTGCGCAGTCCCACCATAAAGTCGACTGCGCCCGCTGCAAGAGCAGGCGTCAGCTTGCCAGCCGCCATCCAGCCGTCCACAGCTGCTTGGCACTCTTGGCGAGTGGCTTTGGTTTCAAGCTCAGTGATGCGTGATTGCAGGGCTGCTTCGCGTTCAGAAAACTCGGCTGTTTGAGTATTGGCTTGCTTTGATGCTTCGCTTGATTCATTGATGCGCGCTTGCACTGTGCCAGCCATTAAATCGACCAGCTCTGCACCATCCCAGCCGTCTGTAAAGTTGCTTGGGTTCTGCTCAAGACGCGCAGCGATGGTTTCGGATGCATTGCTTAGACCATTGATTTCCCAATCGGGGATAAACTTGTCGGCCGTTTCGATGCCGTTATCGGCGATGATTTTTTCGCGCAAACCACGCAAGACATTGCCCACTGTATTGATAAGCCAGCCGACTTCACGCAGTGCCTCTGCTTCGCCAAACTCTGCGAATTCCATCACCACGTCGTCATCAGAGGCTGCGAAATGCACATCTGCCAAGCCTTTAATCGCAGGTGCTGCTGCACCGAGCCAGCCAACATGCTTGATGTAAAGCTCTCCGTCCGCATTTTTAGCAGTACTGATTGAGCGTTTTTTGTACGAACCCGATTCAACGGCATTGACAAAATCAGCATTCACTTGGTCAAACTTAGCGAACAACGAATCACCATCGCGTTTGAACTCAGAAGCCCAGCCGTATGCGGGCGCATCTGTTTTTGGATGACCAATGACAATGGGTGCAGTCGATGGTGTGGTGTTTTTGGCCATTTGATCGAGGTCAGCAACAGTAAAGCTGTGCGTGATGCCTTTACTATCGGTGTGCGTTCCCGCACGAAAGACTTCGATGTAGTCGTCAAAACCTTTGAATTCTGCTTGCTGTCCCATGTGTGCCTCGATTGCTGTGGTTAAAATCATATTGATGACACAGTGTATGGACTTTGAAACAAAAAAAAGACCTGCAATTTTGCAGGTCTGAATGAGGTTTTAAACAGGTTGGATTAAGGGTGTTTTAAGCGATTCTTTATTTGGTTTGCGTCTTTGCTTGAACATTCGCTTACGACGCGTTATACGCAATTTTAAACGGGTTTTAAATGGGGTTTTACTTGAGGCACGCTATCACGGCGGCAAGTGGTCAAACAAATCAAAATTTGCGGGCGGATTGGGCGACTCGCCGATGATGTAAAACACCAATCGCTCAGAAATGGCAAAGTGCAGAGCAAGCCGTTTGATTTCCCAACCATCATCACGCCGTAATGCACGGATTTTTGCATTGCGCACCTGCTTTGCGATACGGTCATACTTCGGGACGTAGATTTTTTCTTTTGCATAGTGTTGGCACAGTATGGTTAAGTCTGCATTGTCGATGTGCTTCGATAAATAACTGCTTTTATCGGCATGCTCAGGCACCATGACCCACAGCCCTCCAACCGCACGCATAATGCGGTACGCCACCGCATCGCCCACATTTGAGATAAATTCTTGGGCGAAAAATGACAAACGTTTGCGGTCGATAAACTCCATGACGGGCTCCTGTGAACTATGTCTTTGTTGGCGCGCGCGCCAACCATTTTTTGAGTGCTTCAATGGCTTGGTACAGCTGCTTGCTGTTCGCCATACGCAGAGCAGCTGCACCTGTTTGGTTCTGTACAAACTTCTGCAATGCTTCCATTGAGCCGTTTTGTACCTTGCCCGCCTTGCGCAGCTCCACCCATAACGCCTCACACTTTTTAATCATCGCTTCATTGCGCACGCCTTCAGTATTGAGACCCGCACGCTTTTGCAATGATTTGAGGTGTAGCAACCAGTGCTTCAATTCTTGATCATCAAGCTGAGCTGCCGAACGTTTACCGTTAAAGTTCATCGCCATCGCATTGCGGTAAGCGTCTTCATCCATGCCCAGCTTGGCTTTAATGACGTGGACAGCAGCAGTGGTGCTGCGGCGGAGGTTGTGGTTGGTTTTCATGCCAGTCCTAGGCTTTAATAAAATGTTGGTGTGCTACGCCAATATTTGGCGGCTCAACAGAAGTCGGCACGTTGACCAAGCGCTCAATTGCACTTGGTGTTTTGCTGGACTGTTTATCCAATTCACGCCACGGATGCACATCTGCAACCTTCGTAGGCGTGGGTTGTATAATCTGCTTTGGTTCTGCTATAGGTGCAGGCTCATCCATTTTTACAAAGGCATTAAACAAAACCTGTGCTTTCTCTTGATGAGCAAGCTCAACGTCGCCACTCTCAACAATGAATCGCGCCATATCCAAAGATAAACGTGCGCTTTTTGAACTCAGCTGACCATTAACCAAACCGTGCATGGCCACAAGCACATATTGACGAACCATTTTGAATTCATTGGACGGTAAAACGCCTGTGGTAGTTGTCGCCGCTATCGACGAAGATTCAGCGGAAACATCTTGCTTGGGTTGCGACTTTGGCGTTTGAGATGCTGGCTCCACTGCTGGTGTCTTTGATGCCCAATTGTTTTTATAGATTCGAACGGTTTTTTTCAAGCCCAAATCAAAAGTTTTTTTTGCGACAACCTTGGCATCCAACCCAAGATGTTCAGCTATATCAACATTTGGTGTCGTGGCGTAATTGACCATAATGTACTCAACGTCTTCGTTTGACCATACCCTGCGTTTCATTTCTAATCTCCTTCGGTTATCGTTCAAGCCCACAGAGTGGGCTTGAGTAAATGACTTAGTTAACGGCTGATTTCAGGGTTTTACCCGCCTTGAAACTGACGCTGTTAGATGCTGCAATGTCAATCGCTTCGCCCGTCGATGGGTTTCGGCCTTGGCGTGCCGCGCGGGGTGACACTTTGAATGTGCCAAAACCAACCAGTGCAACTTCATTGCCGAGTTTGAGCTCAGCGGTGACGGTGCTGGTGAATGCGTTCAACACCGCTTCAGCGTCTTTTTTAGTCACGCCTGCTTCGGTTGCGAGTTGGTTGATGAGTTCTGCTTTGTTCATGGTATTGCTCCTTTGTTGTGTAGGGTGAGCGATTCTCACCCTACGGTTTTGCCAAAATTGGCGTTTTAATTAACATGGTGAAAAAATTTGCTCGACCTTGACAAAATCCAAATCAAACTCACAAAGCTCTACACGGTCATAATCTAAAACCTTAATTCCGCTTTTATCACTAAGGTTGTAAAAGCCTTCTTCTTGATTGAATGCCTCAACAGGTGAAAAATAATGCGTGCATTCAAAAAATGTCCTTGCGTATAGTTTCAGAACTGTTTTGCAAATGTCGCCGTTATTTTCTTCAAGCCTTCCATCACTGTTTGACCAAAAATTATTAACCTCATGAAAACGCTCGTCAGTCATCACTTCATGATTAACTTCAAAAGTCACGTCAAACAAGCCTGCAAGCCTTAACGTATATGTTTTAATCCCCATCTCACACGCTCGCAACATCAAGGCTAATCGGCGCGTATTCGTCCGAATCACCGACACGCTCATACACACGCACATAAGCTTTTGAGCCGATAACCTGGATTGAATCAGCAATGATGTTCATCGCTAAAACCCACCGTTTATCTTCGATTTTGTACCTGCGTAACGAAAGGACTCTGCCTGTGCTTAAATTGCCATTGCTGTCCACCTCAAAAACGTTGTCAACAATGACTTGCAGGTTTTTATTTGCACCTTGTATCCATTCGTTGAGACCCTCATAAATCAACGCTTTCGCTGCCTGCAAACGCTCATCAAACGTAATGTGTTCAGCGTGTGCGCGTTGGATTTTGTAGCGACCGTCAAATGAATACAGCGTGATATTGCCTTTCTTGCCACCGACAGTGACACCATATTCCTCAGCCGATAGCTCCTGAAACGCTGCGATGTCTGCGAATGCACCTGAACGAAAATCTTTTATTATTGATGATGCAAATTTCGCCTTGAGTATCAGCTCACGCACCAGCGCATCACGTGCCAAATCAATCGGCTTGATATTACTGATGCGTATTTGATTACCTTGTGCATCGAGCATGAATTGTGGTTGTTCTTCAGTTGTGTTCATTGTCTTTCCTTCGTGGTTGCGGGTTTTAAATAATGGGCGAGGTCAGTCATAGTGAACACGCCACTTTGTTTTTTGCCAATTTTTTGTTGAATCTGCTCAATGCGCCGTCTGGATTCGGCATCACTCGTCACTTTCTTGATCTGCGGATTGGTTTCTTTTTTAGCTTCTTGTGCTTGCGTGTGCTCGACTTGCAGGTTATGCACCTCACTGCGCCGGTCAACGCCTTTGCGGGCATTGTCATGCGCCAGCTGCTCTTTCTTTGCCTTTGCTGCATTGGAGCGATTCGCAATGATTTCGAGCAAGTAACCATGAGACTTGAGCGGCAATGTCAACGTGCCAGCCGTGCGCGCTGCGAGCACTGCATTGAGCGCATCGACCCAGTAATCAAGCGGCGCGATGTGAATCATGCCGTTGCGTTCGATGCGTCCAGCCTTAAACATCGGTGTGAGTTCGTTAATCAGTGACGCAATACGGCTGTGGCTCATCTGTGACTTACTCGGTGCAAACAAGCCGACGTAATGCAGCAGCGGCTTGATGAACGTCGTACCCTGTGGGTGTGCATCAATGATTGCGAGCAGTGCTTCACGCGGCGCATCGTCAGCCAGCAACACGTCCAAACTCATTATGCAGTTGCAAACGGGGCATTTAACTTGAGGTAATGGCATGGCTCACTCACTGAATCGTTGGAAACGCAACATTGATACCAGCATTGACTTGCGCTTTTTGCATGGCAGCCGAGGCTTTTTGTGCAGCAATATATTGATCCAGCAAGGAATGCAGCTTTAATGCATCCTCATCCTTATATGCTGAGACAATGCTGTTCAATGCAAAGTCCATATTGCCAACCATTGCTGCCAAACGTCGATTGATGAGCTGTACTGATTGCGTCATCGCCAATAAGCCCTCGTATGTATCTGGGTAAACAACGCCTGCAAAAGTATCATTTGCCATCGTGCGCTCCCTTTGCTTCTTGACTTGCCAACATTTGCACGGCGATTTCATCCGCTTTAGCATTAATCATGGCTTGGCGTTTAGCGTTAACTGTGAGCTGTTGCAGCTGCTGTTGCGTCAACTCTGCATCATGCATATCATCTACAGTAGCGATGCAGAACGCTAAACCTGCGACGATAGCAATCAGCCAATTGCGTGCAATTTCAAATATTTTTAGCTGGAATGGTGTGAAGTAGTCTTTCATATTGCTCTCCATTAAGCTGCACGCAAGTTCAGCACTTGCTTTGCAATGTCATGCACCAAGCTTTCGTCCAGTGCTTCGCCTTTATTGATGCCGTAGTCCTTGATGGCAGGTATCAAGTTCTCCATCAACATCCGCGCAGAACCTTTGCTGTACGACCAGAGTGCATCGAGCACAGGCTTATCAAGCTCACCTTGCTCATCCAGTGAGCTTTGCGCCAAGGCATCGGCATCCTCACGGCTGATCGCTGTGATCGTCTTTGGCCATAAGCACACGCGGCTGCGAATCTGGTCAAATTCGCCATGTTCTGGCATGATCAGCGCGCTCAGTTTCTCAGTACCCGCCAATACAATACCCACACCAGCCATGTCACGAATGCGGCGCAATTCATGCAAGCAACGATGGCTCATGGTTTCCGCTTCATCGATGATCAACAATCCGCCCGATGTTTCTTTGAGCCACTCAACGATAGATGCAAACCGTGAAGCGTTACTTTTGCTCTTGCCAAAGCGTTCATTGACCGATATTTTAAACGGTTCATGATCGCATCAAGCAATACACCAATCGTCATGCTGGGTGCGGCTTCAATCAAATAAGCATTTGAATTGGTTGAGACATACTCTTTCAACGCCGCTGTTTTACCCACGCCAACGTAACCAGACACAACCCCGAAGCTGCCAACAGCTTTGGCGCGGTTACACACACTGCTGATGATGCGGTAGATGTCTGTTTTTACGTACACATTAGAGCCGCTGTATTCTTGGCGACGATCATAATCATGGATGGCATCGAGCATGGCACGCAGCTGTGCGTCAGGTGGGCTGGCGTACTTACCGCGCAACACTTGGTTGACCGCTGCTGGTTTGAGGCGTGCATTGCGTGCAACCCACGTTTGCGTTTTGAGTTGTTTTTTATCGGTCACACCTTTGTTTTTATCAGTCATCCAATCGACAATCTCAGCTATTTGTTCACGGTGAACATCGGTGTAATGCGGTAATAAGTGTATCGGCTGGCCAAATGCATCTAGCTCGTTGTCATGGTTGTTGCGTTCAGTGGTTTGTGTCATGTTGCTCTCCAAGTTTTAAATCGTTTTTTAATATGTTTTTAAAACTGCTTTAATCAGTAATATCAATGATGCGTTTGCTGTTAATCCTGTCCATCACACGCTTGCTTCTGACATCAACAGGGTCGAGCAAATCGGTTCTTGGCATCTCTAAACGATCAGCGACTGTCGTCATGTCAATCGTTGATGTAGCACGCTGCGTCTTTTCGTCGATGTGTTTTTGTAAACGTTTTACTTGCCCTGTGAGGCGTTTGGCACGTCGGTCTTCGATACGGCTGGTGCTGATGACGCCTTTGCGTTCGGTGATGGTGGCGGTGCAGATGTGGCGACCGTCGAGCGTACTTATCCATGCGTGCGCATCGTCATGTAGGTCGTACTCGACCTTGACCTCTTTGCCGTCATACAGTGCGAGCTCAAGCGCAAAGTAACGACGGCTGTCAAGCGTCACACTCTGACGACGCGCCACACGCACCACACTCGGACGTGCCACCGCTTCGAGCGGCATGGCAAGCTCTACTCGTTCGAGTTGCGCCCATACCTGTGCGGGCGTCATGCCGCCGAGTGCGACGGGCATGGGTGTGTTCATGTATTGGCCAAAAAACTGTTTAAGTGAGTCGATGTATTCCGCAAGGCTGGGCAATACCCGTTTGCCAGCCTTCACTTCAGAGCTCATGCGTCGATTGGTCTCAGGTGCGGCATCATCACCGCAATACACTGTGCCATCCGCGAAAAACTTATCGTGGCGGTTACGCACCGTCTTGAACCACCGTTCCACCCAGCCTTTGCCGTGAGGGTTACCAGGGAGGGCGAATATCGCTTCAATATCAAACTTGGTATAAAACCCTACGACTTCATCAGTCATAATCTTTGACTTGTAACCTGACCCAACGTCCACGTAGATGAACAACGGATTATGATTGTGTGTGGTCAGCGCGTTGCTCAACGCAAATAAAGTAGTCGTGGTGGACTCAGATTCGCTAATCCACCAGCCCGCAAGTGCGCGTGATTTGAGGTCGAGAAATGCGGTCAACTCTGGGCGGAATGGACCACCTGTCTCAGGATGTGCCACATAGCAGTCAGCGGTGTGACCATCCGCCGCGTAGCAATCGCCGACGTGTAGGTCATCCATGCGCCGCTCCGTGTAATTTTTGTGCGTCAGTTTGTGCAGTTTTTTGCCGATGCGTTTCGCACTTTCTTTGCCAAGCGTTGCAGGCATTGACTTTAAATAGCCGCGCACTCGGTCAAAGGTCACATCGTCATATCCTTCACCGATCAAACGGTGCGCCACATCTTCATAACCAGGCTTGCTTGGTATGTTGAACAACTCAACGGCACGCGCTTCCCAGCCATAATCCTGACGCACTCGTCCCGTGTGGTTTGGCAGCAGTCCGACTTTGCCTTGCTTTTTGTAAGCAGCCAGCCAGCGTTTTAGTGTGGGCAGGCTCGGCGTCTTGCATTGACTGTCGATGGTTTGAATCGCCATCACTTGTGTTGGTGTCATTTGGTAAGACAACTGATCAAACAAAGCCTCTGCTGCTGAATTGACCTTTGCTCCATCACGTACCCACTGCGCTGCTACACCGAGCACAGCCATACGGGCATCTGCCATACGGCGTTTTGCTTCAGTTGCTTGCGCCCATGGGTCGATGTTATTCTGTGCGTGCAATTTGGCGAGTGCAGTGTTGGCATTCATTGGTGTTGGTTTGGCCAACCCGTTATCGCTGTGCTTAACCATTGCGTATCCCATCATTTACCTCAGTCTTTGGTTGGTTGTTCGCGAGTAAACTCAATACTGACGAGCTCACGCGCTGAATTTACTCACGACCTGTGGGTGATCGACTTCTTTGACCCATGTGTAGCCTGTCGAGCGTTCTTTTAGTGTCATTTGAATTTCATTTTTTTACTCCTGACATTCTTTAATGCTGTCAATCATTACGCCAAAATGTTCACCATTAAATGGGCCGTTGATCAACTCTTCGGCATCCTTAATTGCAATGTCATCAAACATTCTTTGGCACTCGTTTGACTTACTAAAAAAAAGAGTACGCTCTAACATGACCCCGTAAGCTTGTACCTGAAAAGTCAGCGTTTCATCATCGCTTTCTTGGTCAAACCCCTTGGTTACAAGGACTTGATAATTTTCACCATGGCGAGACACGTTAAATAATTTAGCAAACTCGTTTGACATTTTTATCCCTCAATCTTTAGTAGGTGCAGCCTTTGGACGGCCTTTGCCCTTTGGTTTATCTAAATCGCGCTCATATTCGCGCAGAGCCGCTTCGTGCTCATGCTCACCAATCAATTCTTTGTACTCAGTCGCGCACTTAAACAATTCTTTTTGAGTGAGGCGCTCGAGTGTGCTGTGATCACCATCGAGGTCTGCGCCGTATGCACGATGCAGTTCTGCTGCTGCGCCTTTGGCTTGGGCAATCAATCCTTGCAACGCTGCGAATGCGCTGCGTGCCGAGGACAATGCCCATTCGCCATCCAACAGGTGGATATCAGGCGTCAGTTGCGCAATCCCATTGATGGACAATTCAGCTTTTTTATACAGCGCAGCAGTCTCGAGGCGAATGTCCGAAACGTGCGGCGGTACAATGTCGCTACTATCAGCACGTGATTTGGTGGCTGCATCAAGTTGACGCTGGAGTTTTTCGTTTTCGCTTTCGGCTTTTTTGAGCTCAACCGTTGACTGGGCGCGTGCCGCTTTTTCTTCGCGGATGCGTTGCTTCAATTCGCGCACCGAAATAGCGGTGATGTCCATATCCTCATCACCGAACAAATCAGCAACCACTTCAGGATCGGCTTGTGCCAGTAGCATGACCTTGGTTTTTGGCAAGGCGAGCATTTCAGCACGCTGTTCGGGAGGCAAAGATGCTGCATACTTCGCCATGCTCATGGCTTCGTAGGCGCGTTGGTGAGGCAAGCCTGCTTCGTCCAGCAATTCACGCAAACCGTTTGTTGTAAATTTCCCCGATGCCGAACGTTCGGCATCGGTTAATTTGCTATGCGCAGCAATCAACAACAACCCTGATTCAACCACCAATGTCAACGCTTGATTGGTGGCTTGGGTAGCTATGTGAACAAGGTGGTGCACATCACCTGACAAATCCAAATCCATTTCTTGTGCCAATGAGGTCTCTAATTCAGTGAGTTCAAATCGTGCAGGCTTTACTTCTTGAACCGCCAATACACCTGCCGCATCATTAGGTTCATCGTCTATCGCTGCAAATACATTGTTTTTTTCGGTTTGCATTTTTACCTCTTTCGGTGTATTGTTTTGGTAGTGTTTTGGTATGAATTAAAGAGAAATCAAGCAGCTTCGGTGCGTTGTTCGGCTTTGATGCCGAGCGCCACAGCACAAGCGTGCGCCTTGCCATATTTGGCTTTACTGATGCCGTTGAGCACTTGGTTGACCAGCCAACGCGGGTGACCAATTTCATCAGCGACTTGCTCATACGTTTTGCCCTGCGAGATGATGCGGGCTTTGGCCGCTTCGCGGGCTTGGGCGTATTGTTGGTCGGTGGTTTTCATGGGGAACTCCTTTATTTGGACAAAGACATAGATGAATATTTCATACCCAAACGCACGCAGCGCGAAAGCGATAGCGGCAGCACTTCTTGACTTACTAAACCAATCAGACAGGGATCTGATCGCAAAGCACGCGCATCAAATCGGGCGGGCGAAATGGCGCAAAGAGCTCGCAATATTAGAGCCGCTTGCGACTGAATTAATTCATACCGCACCGCGGCATTGGAAGAAGACACTGTTGCCCGTTGCTGACATTCCTTTACTTCGGGCGCAGGCTGTGACTCAAGCGTACTGGTATGCACGGCGTGCGTACTCGTACCTGTGGTGGATGGCGGCATTTGGCATGAGTTTTGAGAAGGGAGATGTTGAGGGTATGATTTTGGGTATAGACGATGTAACTCGTTATGTCGCTGAAAAAATACCAGAAGCATCTTGGCCTTTTGTACAAGACTCGAATTGTGAGGGTGAGGACGTAAAGTATATGCAGGGGCTTGAGTACCCTTTTGGTAAGACATAACATGCTCCTTGGGTTTGGCTTAGTTGCTAATTAAAAAGGTTTTAATTACTACATGAGTGGTATTATGTAATTCATTTGAATTACTGTCAAGAATTATTTGTAATTCGTATGAATTATTTTTAACGGGATTTAAATGAGTATCGGTGAAAGAATTACTGAAGAGCGCGATAGGCTTGGTTTTAACCAAGAGGACTTTGGCTTAATTGGTGGTGTGAAAAAAAATGCACAATTTCAATATGAAAAAGACAAAAGAAGTCCGAGCGCAGAATATTTAGCAGGAATTGCCAATGCAGGCGCAGATGTAGCTTACATATTGACTGGTGTTCGCATACAGGTTTTGCCTGAAGAAAGCACATTAACGCGCGGCGAGCGTGCAACACTTGAGCACTACCGCAATACCAATGAAGAAGGTCAAAAAATAATTGAGCAAACTGCATTCTTTGCAGCGCAATCTGCGGCGAAAGCAGCAGGTAAAAAGAAAGCTTAATTACTAAAGGGCTCATATGACGATTTGCAATTGTCCTACACATCGACTGGAGGAGACGTGGCTGGATAGATATATCCATTTTCCATTGATGTTTGAATGCTTGGATTGTCGAAGTTTGTGGGTGTGTAATTGTTTTAAAAGTTATTTTTCTTATGATGATATTGTTAGGCACTTAGGTGGCAGTTTTTCAAAGGATTATGCGAGGGTTCAGTCCATGCAGTTTCGCCCTTATTTGTGTGCGATGTGCTCTATACCCAATGCCCATATACCAAGAGATATGTACTCGATTTATTTTAATCAGCTTGTGAATATGTATCTGCCATACTACACTCTGTACGCACGGCGTTGGTACGATGACTTTTCTGATTTTCCTGATCCTCAAAACGCCGACCGCAAGCAAAGAGAACGCGAACTAAAAATCCAAAACTACATTCGTAAGGTTGTGGGCTACCCGCCCAGCCCTCGTCCGTTTTATGAATATTATTTGTTGAAAATTATTCGAAAACTCGCGGCACCATCCGACGTAATACATCGCTACCGAGGCAGAGAGTTGGATGGATTAGAGCTGGATTTTTGGATACCCGATAGAATGTTAGGGATTGAGTACAACGGCGAACAACACTATAAAACCGTCGCACATTGGGGCGGAGATGAGGGGCTGAAAACCCGTAAAGCCAATGACAGGAAGAAAAAAGCTTTGTGTAAAAAATTAGGCTATCGGTTGGTTGTGCTTAACTATCGCTCACGACCTGACTACTCGGACATAGAAGAATTGTTTAAGGAAAATCCATACCGAGGCACAACGGCACTATGAAAGAAAAAGATAGTATTAAGTGGGCAAAAAAAAACGACTGAAGCTGGTAAAAATTGCAGAGAGCAATTGGCAAAATAATTGCAATGAGCGTCCCAAATACAGTCACGCGGGTTAAAAAATAGATCGGAATCTAAATGGTGATTTTAACAAATGTACGACGTGAGAAACTTTTGCTGAACTTGATGCTCGATATAAAAAATTAACTCAAATTTTAACGGCTGGTAGCGATGTGCGCGGAGAAGACTTCAATGCGCGTGGCGAATACGGCAAACCTCTGCATCGTTTACTCAAAGACAGAACTTCAATCAATAAAACTGATTTGAGCCTTGCTGTTGGTGACTTCAAGACAGTTTTGCAAGAAATTAATAAAATCAAATAGCTTAACATTAGATACGCCTGCAATTTTGCATCTCTATTTTTTATTGTAAAGGTTTAAAATGACGTCTTCATCAATACCCAAAACACTCTATTTCAAAAAAGCTACATTCTTTAAAGACAATGGGAAGTTAGTCTTGAGCTCAATGTTGTCTGCCGCAGCTAAAGAGTTTAAATTTGCTAAAGATAGACGGCAAAATAGTGATGAAAATGGTCGCTATAACAAAGTAATTCTTTGTTTCAATGATTCTGAAGGGGTTTTGTGTGGCGTGTTTGCGAGTTATGAAAAAGGTACTGCTATAGCCGCGATTGTTGAAAACGACACAGACACTGAAGTTACTATTAATCGTGTTGAAGTTCCCAAAAAAGGTGATAAGCGTCAAGAAGTTTTAGAGGGCATCTGTTTTTTTGGAGTATCAAAAAACGATGTTATCGTAATACCTTCCCGCACATTAAAGGCAAAAGACTTAGAGGCTCACTTGAATTGGTTGATTACTCAGGCCGAACAAATTACTGGTGAAAACAAACTCTATTTGGCGGAGCATATTACTAAAGACTTAAGCGACACCCTGAAAAAAACGCCTTTAACTTCAATTTCATTGGGTGATACCGCACTTAGTACAAATGTAGTTGCAGGTTCCACACCTATGGTGCAAGAACAGATTAAGCAAGTAGATCAAATAGTGATTAATGAAAAAAATGGTTGGCTTAAAGAATTTTTTTCAGGGTTAATCGGTGATAATTTTGAAAAATTAGGACTGTCTGAGGCATTAAATGAGGAAGTTGCTGTTGCCTTAACTATTAAGTTCTCTTCAAAACGAACAATAAAACAAGATAAAGTTATATCAGGATTAGCAGTCGCTTTGCGCAATGTTGACGACGAAGTAGAGCTTGGCTTGAAAGGCGGAGGCAGAATTAAAGGTGATGAGTTAAAACTCAAAAAAGCGACTACAATTAAAGGGCGTGATGGTATACCTGAGCAGGAAAAAGCTTTTGAAGCCATTCGCAAATATTTTAAACATTTAATTGAGTCAGGAACAATTAAAGCAAAATGAACCCATTTAAAAATGCCCCTCTAACTAATGCACAAAACATATTTTACGCAGCTATATTTGGCTGTGTATTTGGTGTGAGCGGATATTATTTAAATCGTTATTACCCAACAATTCAAGCGGAACTTTTAAAAACAGCTTGTGTTTTAATTGGTGTTGTTTGGGGCTTTGCAATCCATGTATATAATAAGTTGTTTGAATTAACGGATTTATCGGGGCTTTCAAGTCGACAGCACGAAAGTCTTGAGGATACTATCCATAGTCGCTTAAAGCATTTTTGGTTAAAAGCATTTTCAATTGGACTGTTAGGATTGGTTGCAATGTTCCCTTCAATTGCTAAAGAGGCTGACGGCGATAATTGTATTGTTGATTGTGTTTACAGCAGTCAGCAAGTTTATTTTTCTTACATTGCGTTTGGCATTGCTTTTTTCATTTTAATGCGCTTACTAAAAGAGCAGGAAGAAATTCGAAGGGTATGTTCTACTATAAAACAAAATGAACGAGAAGAGGCTGAGCGTAAAGAGCGATTAGCTGAACTTAAATAAAATTTCAATTGAAGACCTGCAAAATTGCAGGTCTTTTTTTTCGTCTGTGCTCTATAAACTGAAGTCGTTAGTGATGCATATTTCTAGGGCTTTAACATTGTTTAAAGCCTGTTTAATCAAAGTTTATAGGGGCATACCATGCGCGATACATTATTCCACCGTACGATTTCTTTTTTAGTTTTGGCTGTATTTTTGTTGGGTGTGGCTTTACTGGCTGAGCCTCAATTGTTTGGTGTGACTGTTTATAAGTTGGGCTTGGTGTTTGCTTCAGCATCCGCTGGCTATTGGATTGACCGTGTGACATTTCCGTACGCGCGTCCTGATAAGGTTGCTGAAGAGCATGTCGATTTTAGTGAGCCTATTCCTACTACTGAAGATGAGCACGAAGGTTTGATCGTTGGTGCTTCTTTGTACAGTCCGTTATACGGCCAAACGATGCTCCGACGCGCTGTCATCATGGCTGCTTGCATGATTTGTGTGGGTTTAGGGGCATAACCATGCGCACAGCCACTCATCTATTTGCTGAAGTACGCGCTGTGGTGCTGGCGTGTGCTTTGATGGCGGCGTTGAATTTTGCAGGATGTACACCAACACCTGTGGAGACCGCTACTGTCGCGCAGCCAACTTCGCAACCAGCCAATATCACGCCTGTTTCTGAATCTGTTGAGCCTGCTGAATCTGCATTGGTTAATGATGCTGTGGTGTTAAGCGCCGATGTATTGCCGACACAAGCCGTACAAGCCCAGCTCCCTGAAACACCTATTACAGCCGTTACGCCTGAAGTGACGGAGTCACTTGTTGCGAAGTCTGCGAACGAACCTCACCCACGCGCAGGTCCGTATAAGCATGTGCTGATCCAACAGTCGCGCAACGTGTGGGGGTTGGGTGCGCCTGTGGCTTCGTTTGCGGCACAAATTCACCAAGAGAGCCGATGGAACGCCACGGCACACAGCCCTGTTGGGGCTGTTGGGCTGACTCAGTTCATGCCTGCGACAGCGCGCTGGATAGGTACGTATGATACGCAGCTTGCCCCAGTTGATGTGTACAACCCCCGCTGGGCAATGCGTGCATTGGCGGTGTATGACAAATTTCTATATGACAAGGTCGCAGGTATCAATCCCTGCGAGCGTTTGGCTTTTGCTATGTCCGCTTACAACGGCGGACTGGGCTGGGTGAATAAACGCAAAGCACGTTCAAGCACCCCCAACGTGTGTTTTGGGGAGACATGTGACATCAATCCTGGCATCACCGCATCGAATCAACGTGAAAACGCCAATTATCCAAAGTTAATCCTCAAGCAGTTTGAGCCGATGTATGTGCGTGCTGGTTGGGGTGTGGGGGCATGTCATGCTCGATAACACAATCCGAACAAAAATCATTGAGTATGCGCTCGGTTTTGCTCTTGTAGCCATCCCATTCACTTTTATGTGGGGTTACTTCACTGGTAAATCAGCGGGTATGAGTCATGCTGATTTAGCCACAGCACAAAACCAAACCGAGCTGGCGCAGTCTAATTTGCAAGCGGTTCAAGCCCAATCTACTCAATCAAACGCAGCAGGCGAACGGCTCGCCACGACTGAACAAGCAGTCCAAGTGCGCACTCAGACACTGATTAAAGAGGTTTATAAAAATGAAAAAGTTCATCCAATTAGCAACGATTGCCGCATTGGCAGTGAGCGTGTGCGCCTGTGGAACGATGCGAACACCGCCCACAGCGCAGTTGACTCTCCATCCTCAATTACCGCCGAACGCAACGCTGCTGTGCCCTGATTTGCCAATGGTTGCCGAAAGTGCAAGCATTGATGATTTGCTGGTGAACCACATTGAGGTGGCTGGTCTGTACCATGAGTGCCGCGCTCGACATCGGGCTTTGATTGACAGTGTGAGTGCAAAGTGACCACAGAAAAAATGTTAGAGCAGTCGGAGCAGTTGACCGATGCGGTGCGTGATGAAGCGGTGTATCTAGCACAACAAGCTTTACAAGGCGAAGGATCGGATGCGTGTGGAGATTGTGGCACGTTAATCCCTATGGCACGACGTAAAGCCATGCCAAATGCGACGCGATGCGTGTATTGCCAGCAAGTTTTTGAACGTTTTAAATAGGAATAATCATGGACGATACCACCCAAATCATGCACATGCTCGGTCAAATATCGGGCAAGTTGGACGGCATGGAAAAAAATATGTCTGCCAACCATACGGCCGTCAATCAGCGACTCGATGAAATTCAAAAGTCGAATAATCAACGTTTCGATGCCCTCGAAAGCCGTGTAGAGCATGTTGAACAAGAGCAAAAATCGATGATTTGGAAAATCGCCAGTTGGTCAAGCCTTGGTGGTGCGCTGGTCGCTGGCGTGGTTCAACTTTTGCAAAACTCGACCAAATAATATGAGCAAAGCCGATAAAACACCTCAAAAGCCAGACCGTGCCGAAATGCGCACAAAGGTACGCGCTGGCTATGTACAAGGCACTGACTTGACCATCGTTGCCGCTGGTCATGGTGTGCCGTACGCCACCGCTGTGTCGTGGAAACGCGCTGACAAAGAGCGTGGGGATGATTGGGACACCGCCCGACGTGCACGACAAATGGCGGGTGCAGGTGCGCAGGAGATGTTTGGCCAAATTCTTGAAGAGGTGGGTGCGCAGTATATTTCCGCACTTGATTTGGTCAAAAAGGATGAAAAGATGTCCCCTGCAGTTCGTGGCGAGTTGTTGGTCAAGATGGTGGATGGTTTATCCAAAGCAGCCAAACTCGCAGGGCTGGTATCGCCCGAAGTCAATGAGTTGGCAACTGCGATGAAAGTGATTCGCCTACAAAACGAGTATATCGCAGAGCATCATCCTGAGATGCGTTTGCCGTTCGTCGACATGATGAGTGAGTTTGGTATTGAGTTGCCGCGTTTGCTTGGGGTACAGTGATGGCTCGTAAAAAATTATCAGGACGCTATGGATCAGAAGATTTCCTGCAAGAGCTCGAAGACTATACCAATGAGGTTCGTGACCTCATTGAGGAAGAGTGCCCATCGTTTGCGCCTGGTATAGATGCGAAACGCGCACGATCTGAACGCGCCTTGATTGATTTTTATTACTTCGCAGAAACTTATTTCCCTCACTACATCCAGTCTAAACCATCCGAATTTCATAATTTCGCGTCAAAACGTATCTGCGAAATTGTCAGTTCTCCAAAAGGCTGTAAAGAACAATGGGCGGCACCTCGTGGTGAAGCAAAGTCAACTTTGGTCACGCAGATATTGCCGATTTGGCTGGTTGTGCGCGATTCTTATCTACTTAGCAACAAGAGTCCATACAAAATCATTCCGATTGTCATGGACAGCACCGAGCAAGCACAAACCATGCTCGCTTCTATCAAGGCTGAATTTGAGAGCAATCCTCGATTAAAAAGCGACTTCGCCAAGGTATGTGGTGCAGGTCGAGTGTGGAATGTAGGCGTGATTTTGACCGCCAACAATATCAAGATTCAAGCCTTTGGTTGTGGTAAAAAAATCCGTGGCTTACGTCACGGCGCACATCGCCCAAAATTGATTATTTTGGATGACATCGAGAATGATGAAAACGTCCTTTCCAAAGAGCAGCGTGACAAAACCTACAAATACGTCACCAAGGCGGTAGTCAACCTGGGCCCACCTGATTTATCCGTACAGATTATCGCCATCAATACCATTTTGCATCACGACTCTGTTGCCAGTCGTTTGCAAAATAATCCCGCATGGAAATCCGTCCGTTTTAGCGCAATCATGCGCTGGCCTGACCGTATGGATTTATGGGATGAGTGGGAAAAAATCTATCTCGCCGAAGGTGAAGATGCGGGGCGAGAATTTTATCTAAGTAACAAAAAATTAATGGACGCAGGCGCGAAACTCAGCTGGTCAGCCATGCGTACACTCATCGGATTGATGGAGTTACGCGCTGCTGACCACGAGGCGTTCAGCTGCGAGTATCAAAACGATCCTGAAAGTACGGAGTTTGCACCGTTTAGCAATATTCAATTTTGGGTGCAACCAAGTCGTGACTGGGTATTTTTTGGTTCACACGATCCATCGCTTGGCAAGAACAATAAAAAGAGTGACCCATCGGCTTCACTTGTCGGAGGTTATGACCGTGAGTCAGGTAAGTTATGTGTAGTTGAAGCAAAGATCGCACGCATTAAACCACATATTCAAATTGTCCAGCTAATTGCCTTGCAAGACGAATATCAATGCTTGACATGGGCTATGGAGACAATCCAATTTCAAGAATTCTTTGCTGACACATTGGTCGAAAAGAGCGCGCAACAACATCAACACGTACCAATTACACCAATTACACCTAAAACAGATAAGGATTTGAGGATACTAAGCATTCAACCCTACGTTGAAAAAGGCCAGATTTTATTTTCTCAAAATTTACTTACATTGCTTGAACAATTAAAACATTATCCAGAATCAGCACATGATGATGGACCTGATGCTTTGGAAATGCTCTGGAGCATCGCGCGACAAAATATGCGTGCATTGAAAGGTATTCGCACGGGTAGGATGCGTGCGAGTCGTAAAGATATTGATTATGGACACTAAAGATGAATGACTTACTACAGTTTTTATTGCAAATATCTGGCATGTTTGATTTTATATTTTTCACAATCGTTATGGTTGCTACCCCTTTTTTACCAGTTATTTTCTTTCTTGTTTTTTTAATACATTTGGCAAATAAATCGGATGGAGATGATTGATGGCTGATAACAAATTTACAAAGCCAACCAAAGAAATGCTTGGTCAAGAAATCGCGTCAACTGGCAACGATTGGAGCTTTTTCAACAAACTATCGGCATTACCAAACCCTGACCCGATTTTACGCCGCATTGGTAAATCAGCTGAGGTGTACAACAGCATCATGGCCGATGGCCATGTCACTGGCGATGTGCGCTCGATTCGTGGCTCGTTTCGCTCGCACAGTTACCGTGTGCTTGCTGGTGATGAGAGCGATTCACGAGCACAAGATGCGCGAGAGTTGTGTGAGTATTGGTTGGAGCACATCAAGCCAAATTCAGTGGCACAAGACTGGCTGGAGGTGATGTGGCAACAGTGCTCGGCTATTTTCACGGGATATAAAGTCCATGAGGTCGTTTGGAATTACCGTGAGGGCAAGCTACTGCCAGTGTTGGTCAAAGACCGTGCCAATAATCGTTTTCGATTCGACGTCAACGGTGATTTACTGCTTATAAAACCTGACAACCCACAGGGCGTAGCCGTCGAACCGTGGCAGTTTGTGGTGAGCCGTCACATGGCAACGTGTGACAATCCTTACGGCGAGGCTCTGCTGAGTCGTTGTTTTTGGCCGTGGACGTTCAAGACAGGTGGATTCAAATACTTCATGCAGTATTGTGAGAAGTTTGGTGTGCCAGTGCCGTTTGGGCAATACCCTCAAGGTGCATCACCAAAGGAAATCGACGCGTTTGAGGACTCTCTCGCGGGGTTCATTAACAACAGCTATATCCTCGCGCCCGACGGTTCAAAACTGGAGTTGCTCACGCCTACTGGCAGTGGCTCTACATTGCCGCAAGAATCACTCATCAATCTATGTAACCGCGAAATGAGCAAGGCACTGACCAGTCAGGCAATGACGGCTGAGCTGCAAAATGTGGGTGCACGTGCTGCGAGCGAAACGGCCGCCGAGCGTCAGTTGTCGGTCAACGACGCTGACCGTGACATTGCCGCAGGCTCAATGAGTGAGATTTTTAAGTGGATTACTCTGTTTAACTTTGGCGATTCAGTTGCACCGCCTGTGCTCGAATTTTACAAAGACAGCGCAGCGAGCAAAGAGCGCGCTGAGACTTATAAAATAGCGGCTGATATGGGTTTGCGTCCAAGTCGTCGCGCCATGCTTGAAGAGCTCAATATCCCTGATGCGGTGGATGATAATGATGCGATTTTACCCAGCGTTTCCACTTCCGCACCAAATATAACCGATAAAAACGCTGTTCAAACCCAGTTTAATCAAAGCTTAAACGACGATCTAACCTTTTCGCAGGCCGATAGCAAGACCATCGCTGCCGCCAAGGCTGAGCTTGACCTTGAAAATGCGGTGATTGATGCGGTCGATGCGCAGTTTGAAGCGGATGTGATCCAACCGTTTGCTGACATGCTTGATGAGTTTGCCGCAGCGGGCAAGACTTTGGCAGAGTTCCAAGAGAGTTTGGGGGCATTTTTGGGCGGTGTTGATACTGAAAACGTCCGTGTTTTAACTGAACAAGCATTGATTTTATCGGCGTTGAACGAGATGGTTGATCATACAGAGCAATTGGCCGCAGACGAGGTGCTCAATGCCAAATAATCACTCTGCTTCTGATCGTGGCGTGACGTTTGAGCCACTCAAAAATCAAGCTGCGATTGATTTTCTCAAGAAAAAATTGCCTGAAGTGACCAAGCACTGGGATGATTGGGTTGCGCCCAGCCACGCACATAGTTTTACCATCGCTGGCGCACCGAGCGTTGATTTTGTCAAGGATATGCAAGCGGCGTTGGTTGGCAATATTGAGCAAGGGTTGACGATTGCAGATTTTCGCAAGACATTCGATGCCATTGTGAAGAAGTACGGCTGGTCATATAAAGGCGAGCGCGGTTGGCGTACTCGGGTCATTTATCAGACCAATATGCGGTCGGCTCGCATGGCGGCAAAGTGGCGCACAATTCAAGATAACAAAGATATTGCGCCATTCCTTGAGTATCTCTCTGTTTTGGACGGTAGGACGACTAAAAATTGCAAAGCATGGGACAATTTAATATTGTCTGTTGATGATGAGTTTTGGAGCACACTCTATCCGCCAAACCACTGGGGATGCCGAGCCACAGTGCGGCAATTGAGTGCCGCATCGTTGAAACGAGAAGGTAAAGCCGTAGACTCGTCGCCAAATGTCAGCACACGGGACGTTCTCAATCCGAGTACTGGCGAGGTCTATCATAACGTCCCTCACGGCATCTCGCCAGGATGGGATTACAATGTTGGGCAAGCATGGATTGCGCCTGATGTGTCTTTGGGTAAAAAATTGGCCAGATTGCCCCGTGAGTTGGCTGGTTCAGCGTATCAAAATCAAGTAAGTGATGGCTTTTTAAAGTCTGTAGATAAGTCGTGGCGTGCATTCAGAAGCAATGTTAAATCAACCCATGCCACCAATGCGATCCAGTTCGTCGGTTTGGGCAATCACAAAGTTCAAGCTGCTTTAACAGATAAAGCCGAAACAATCATGGCCAAAACAGCGGAAATAAATGCAAAGCGCGCCGCAAGTCCAGTGAACAATTTGCCTCAACTCAAACATCCAGACCTTAACCCCGAGAGTTTAGCGATGGTTGCACCTGATTTTAAAGTTGACCATTTAGAAGGCATACACAAGGCTGGCTCATCATCTCAATGGAACGCAGAATGGATTGATTCGTTACCGTCTTTGCTGCATGATTATCAGGCGGTTTTATACGACACAGATGCTCAGGCGTTGGTGTATGTGACTAAAGCTCACAAGGATGGGCGATATGCAACTGCCTACGTTAATATTAACCAATCTAAAAAGAAAATGCTTGTTTCAAACTGGGTTAAGTCTCTCAATACAAAACCATTGCAGACCCTCAATGAACCACGCTTCATTATTTTGGACGGTAGTCTGTCTATAAAATAAAAAAGCCAGTAATAAATACTGGCTTTGATTCGGTTGGGAGGTATGCCCAACGTATAACGAGGGATAAATCCGACGTCTCCGATCCAATTCTACGGTTACGAATCACGAATGCAGTTTAATCCTGTTTTTAGCTTCGGTCAAGTTTAATTGCTATTTTTCTATCAATATGTTGTCAATTTAATGGCAATTTCTCATCAATTAAATATCAATACTTCATCAATATCCTATCAATTTGGCGTTAGATTTGTATCAAATTAAATGCTTTTTAAAATACGTTTAAAAACCCTGTAAAGCCTTATTTATTGGGCATTTTCGGGCTAAATTTACCCCAATTCATTTTGTATCAATCTATCAAGCCCCCCACTTGAAGCACAACAAACTATTAAATAATTTACGGAATCGTCGCTGTAACCTAATATTACTAACCATGGCCGTCACTTCAACCGCAGCATTTGCACAGGCGCAAAATGTGAATACCATTCCTTTTAAAGTGAATCGTCAAGATACTCAATATTATGAAATTAATTTAAGTGATGCGCCTTCTGCTAACAATGTCATTTTCTTCATCAGTGGTTCGGGTTGCCAAAACATCAAAAATAAACTTTATGATTACTTTAAACCGATACACAATAAATTCGATGGGGTGCTTTACAGCTTACAAAAAATAGGCGTCAATCAAGACAGTGATGACAGCACTTGCTCAAAAGAATTTATAGAAAATGACTTTTTTGACGAGGTCGTCAAAGAACAAAATCTCTTTATTAAATCAATGTTGTCGGCTTTACCAATAAAGCCCAAACATGTGGTATTGGTTGGAGCATCTGAAGGGGCTGTGGTGGCTGCAAAAATTGCGAACATGAACAACAGCATCACCAATCTCGGTTTAATCGGCAGCGGCGGCGACTCGTTGAGGAACAATCTACGCTTACTCTCAAAAGAAAGTTTTTTATTTAGAAACCCTGATGGTAAGTTTAAAGAGATTGAGGCAAACAAAGAATCCATCGACAAGACAATTTGGGGACATAGCTATAAATATTGGAATTCAATTTTGGACGTTAATGTTGGCGACTTGGTTTACTCTTTAAATATTCCTGTTGTTATTGCGATGGGAGAGAAAGACAAGAGCGTACCGATTGAATCACTCAAAAATCTTAAAAACAATTTGGAAAATCAAGATAAACACAATATTGAGATTAATATTTATCCGAATGCAGATCACAAATTAATTGATCAATCCTTATCAAAATCGTATGGGTCTGATTTTTTAAATAAGCTACTTGACAGCTTAAAAAAACAAACAAAAAGCATCTGATCATCCATAAAAAATGAGCGCCACCCCGTGACGCTCATTGCGAACCCGCTCTCTGAAACACCATCACATATTGGTGTAATTCGGCCCACCCGAACCTTCGGGTGTGACCCACACGATGTTTTGTGTCGGGTCCTTGATATCACACGTTTTGCAATGCACGCAGTTCTGCGCATTGATTTGCAAGCGTTGCTGGCCTGCGTTGTTGGCATCATCGACAAACTCGTACACGCCTGCTGGGCAATAACGTGACTCAGGCCCCGCGTACATCGCCAAATTCACATTCACAGGAACGGATGCGTCTTTTAAAGTCAAATGCGCAGGTTGGTTTTCCTCATGGTTTGTGTTGGACACGAACACCGATGACAAACGATCAAAGGTCAAGACATTGTCTGGTTTTGGATAATTGATTGGTGTGCATTGCGCGGCAGGCAACAGGCATTCATGGTCGGCTTTGGTGCGGTGTATCGTCCACGGAAACTTGCCGCCCAGGAGTTTTTGCTCGATGCCGGTCATCACAATCGCAGCGGTACGGCCTTTTTTGAACCATTGTTTAAAATTACGCGCTTTCCACAATTCTTCTTTCAACCATGATGCATCAAATGCCGCTTCGTATTCAGGCAGCTCATCGCGCTCTCGCCCATTTTTAATGGCATCGGCAATCGCTTGCGCCGCCATCATGCCCGTCTTAATCGCGGCGTGTGAACCTTTGATGCGTGAGGCATTCAAAAAGCCCGCTTCACAGCCCACCAATACGCCACCTTTAAAGTACAGTTGCGGCAACGACAAGACGCCACCTGCCGTGATCGCACGTGCGCCATAACTCAGGCGTTTGCCGCCTTTGAGGAATTTGGCGATTTCAGGATGGGTTTTGTAGCGTTGAAATTCTTCAAACGGTGACAAATATGGATTTTGATAATCCAAGCCCACCACCAAACCCAAGGCGATTTGATTGTTGTCCAAATGATATAAGAATGAACCGCCGTAAGTGTCGCTGTCCAACGGCCAGCCCGCCGTGTGCACCACCAAACCCTGTTTATGTTGCTCAGCAGGCACCTGCCAAATTTCTTTAATGCCAATGCCATACGCCTGCGGATCACGGCCTTTGTTCAAATCAAACTTTTGCATCAATCGTTTACCCAAATGCCCACGCGCGCCTTCAGCAAACACCGTGTATTTGGCATGCAATTCCATCCCTGGTTGATACTGATCGGTCGGCTCACCGTCTTTGCCAATGCCCATATCGCCCGTGACCACGCCTTTAACCGCGCCATTGTCGTCGTACAAAATCTCAGCGGCTGAAAATCCAGGGTAAATTTCCACACCCAACGCATCCGCTTGCTCACCCATCCAACGGGCGACATTGGCGAGACTGACAATGTAGTTGCCGTGATTTTGAAAGCAATCAGGCAGCAGCCAACTGGGGGTCGATTTTGCGCCCGTTTCACTTAAAAACAAAAATTGATCTTCGGTCACTTCAACATTCAGCGGTGCACCCAGCTCTTTCCAGTTCGGAAACAATTCATTCATGGCAATCGGATCCATCACCGCACCCGACAAAACGTGTGCGCCGATTTCAGAACCTTTATCAATCAGACACACGTTCAAATCTGCATTCAGCTGTTTCAGGTGAATCGCGCTCGCCAACCCAGCAGGGCCGCCGCCGACGATGAGAACGTCATATTCCATGATGTCGCGTTCGATTGTGGTGTCCATGTGTGCTCCGAAAGAATAATTTAGTAAAGTTGTAGGATATTACCATATATGGCATCATACGCAAACAAAAAAGAACGATCGTTCTTTTATTTAAATATACACTTGTTGAATGGATGCAACACCTTCATTGAGCTGCCAGCCAAAGCTTTGTTTAAAAATGTTTATCCATGCCACTTTTTAAGTTAATATGCCATTATCAATTTTTTATGCAGCGCAACAATTAAGGAGATTTGAATGGCCAATAAAGTGTTTTCAAGTGCCCAAGCCGCATTGGCGGACATCGTACAAGATGGGCAAACCCTTGCTGTCGGTGGTTTCGGCCTGTGCGGGATTCCAGAAGCGCTAATTGCCGCACTGCGCGACACGGGCGTAAAAAATTTGACATGCATTTCCAACAATGCAGGTGTGGATGGTTTTGGCTTGGGCTTGCTGCTCGAAACCCGCCAAATCAAGAAAATGATTTCATCGTATGTGGGCGAAAATAAAGAATTTGAACGCCAATACTTGGCGGATGAACTGGAGCTCGAATTCACACCACAAGGGACCTTGGCAGAGAAATTACGTGCTGGCGGTGCAGGCATTCCTGCATTTTTCACCAAAACGGGTGTGGGCACTTTGGTTGCAGAAGGTAAAGAAGTGCGTGAATTCAATGGCGAACAATACATCATGGAGCAAGCGCTCACCGCAGACATCGCGCTGGTCAAAGCATGGAAAGCGGACAAATCAGGCAACTTAATTTTCCGTCGTACAGCACGCAATTTCAATCCGATGGTGGCCACAGCAGGTCGAATCACCGTGGTTGAGGTTGAGGAAATTGTTGAAAATGGCACGTTCGATCCCGATGCCGTGCACACGCCGGGGATTTTTGTGCAGCGCATTGTGCTCAATGCAACGCCTGAAAAACGAATCGAACAACGCACATTAAGCGCCTAACTTTCATCAACACCCGATTTATTGGAGTCACCCATGGCTTGGAACAAACAACAAATGGCCGCACGTGCGGCACAAGAGCTTGAAGATGGTTTTTATGTCAACCTCGGCATTGGCTTGCCGACCTTGGTTGCAAATTTTGTCGATGAAGACAAAGAAGTCTGGCTGCAATCCGAAAATGGCTTGCTTGGCATTGGCCCATTTCCAACTGAAGCAGAAGTCGATGCCGATTTGATCAATGCGGGCAAACAAACCATCACCACTTTACCTGGCTCATCGGTCTTTTCATCCAGCGATTCATTCGCCATGATCCGTGGCGGCCATGTGAATTTATCAATTTTGGGTGCGATGCAAGTGTCCGAAAAAGGAGACCTGGCCAACTGGATGATTCCAGGCAAAATGGTCAAAGGCATGGGCGGTGCGATGGATTTGGTCGCTGGGGTGAAGCGTGTCATTATCCTCATGGAACACACGGCCAAACGCAAAGATGGTTCTGGCGAGGACTTCAAAATTTTACCGACGTGCACATTGCCCTTGACGGGCGTGGGCGTGGTGGACCGCATCATCACCGACTTGGGTGTGTTGGATGTCACTGACGCGGGAATGAAAGTGATTGAACTTGCGCCTGACGTGACTTTTGAAGAGTTACAAAGTAAAACAGGCGTCACCTTGTTGGCATAATGTCATCGCCGTTGTTCATCAAAAAAGCCATCGATCATCGATGGCTTTTTTAGTAATTGGAAATAGTTAAAAATCATTTAAATCAATCTAAATTAACTCAGTCACATCATTTTATACATCTGTTTACAGCGGTTTCACTGGATATAAACGGATGGATGGATTGTTTTATATTTTGGCTTTATTTAGTCAGAAAAAAACCCATCATCGATGGGCTTCAAAAGAACACATAAATAATACGCATGGCATTCGGTCAATCAATCGATTAACCCGCACTGCTCCAGCTTGCTGCAATCACAGGTGACAATGTGGTGCTGTATGCCGTTGGCAAACTGGTTTGACCCGATGCAGGCGGTGAAAATGCCGACATGGCCGATACCAAAGCCTCGACATTGCTGTTGTCTAAGGTATTGCCATTGACATCCTTAAAATCACTTTGGAATGCTGCATTTTCATACCAACGGGTGTAAGTCACTTGGTTGCTGGTGCCGATCACACCCACAACCAAATCGGTGCTGCCCGATGCATGGCTGAACCACAATTGACTTGATTTCACACTGAACACGCTGACGTCATTGTCTGCATACGATGTGCCCTTGACCGTGTCATTGCCAAATGAACCCAAGAAATTATAAGTGTCGTTGCCATCACCAGCATCCAACCAGTCGTTGCCAGCTCCACCCGTAAGCGAGTCATCACCAATGCCACCAGAGACCGTGTCGTTGCCAATGCCGCCGAACAGCACGTCGGCACCATCGCCACCACTCAACACATCGTTGCCGTAGCCACCATTCAGGTAGTCATCGCCAAGGCCGCCTTGTAAGGTGTCGTTACCCAAACCACCGTCTATACGGTCATTGCCCGCATCCCCTTTGAGAAGGTCATCACCGTCACCGCCCGTCAATGTGTCATCACCCGCATTGCCATTGATCTGATCGTCGCCTGAACCGCCTTTGAGCAAATCATTACCAGCAAAACCATACATCACATCGTTGTCTGCACCACCCGATAGGGTTTCATTGCCCGAACCACCGATGAGAAAATCGGTGCCATTACCGCCCATCAAATAGTTTGCCCCGTCTCCACCCATTAAAATGTCATTGCCATCGTCGCCTTTCAGCACATCATCACCTGCCGCGCCGATCAGTGTATCGGCACCTTGGTTGCCATTCATGGTGTCGTTGCCTGCTTTCCCCACAAGGATGTCGTCGCCCGCTCGACCAATCAGTTGACTGCCCTCGGCCAAGGCAGTCAAAATATCGGCAGCAGCCGTGCCATCGATAACACTGGCAGCTGTTGCAGTCAAGATGCTGTAATTGATGATGTTTTCCAGTGAGTCTTCAGCACCCAATGTCAGCTCATTTGTTGAGTCTGTTATAGCCATGATTATCCCTTTGATTAAAGTCAAATTAAAATTAAAGTTAAGGAAATGCAAAATGAGCCCGCCTGAAATGCTTCTGCAACATAAAAACAAGCAGAGAACCTCGCAAACATTCACCTGAATCGCATGATTTTATTTAATTTTCCTGAGGGTTTTCCTCATCAAAAATTCAACTTAAATCACAAATCACAAAAGAGATGCGAAGTGTCATTCCAATAAAGGTCTTTCCCACATTTCCTTAACAAGCAAAAAAGCAACACCACAATAACTTGTGCTGTTGCCACCAAGCAGCATTGACCGCCGCGCAGTTCTCAATTTTTATACCCATTTACATCCAGTTGGCTGCAATCACTGGACTCAAAGCCGTGTTATAGGCAGTGGGCAAGCTGGTTTGGCCTGCGGCAGGCGGCGTAAATGCAGCCATTGCCGACACCAAAGACTCCACTTTGCTGTTGTCTAACGATTTGCCATTGACATCCATGAAATCACCTTGAAACAAGGTATTTTCATACCAACGGGTATACGTCACTTGATTGCTCGTGCCGATCACACCAACCACCAAACTGGTGCTCCCAGCCGCATGGCTGAACCACAACTGACTGGCACTGACACTGAACACACTCGCATCAACGTCACTGAAAGATGTGCCTTTGACCGTATCGCTACCAAAAGAACCCAAGAATTTGTAAGTGTCGTCACCAGCCCCACCATCCAGCCAATCGTTGCCTGCACCACCATAAATCACATCGGCACCATTACCGCCAGAAACAACATCATCCCCTGTGCCGCCGTACAGCACGTCAGCGCCATCGCCGCCACTCAAGACATCATCACCAGCCCCACCATTCAGGAAGTCACTGCCAGCGCCCCCTTGCAAAGTGTCATTGCCCAAACCACCATCCAAGCTGTCATCCCCCAAATCACCTTTGATGAAATCATCGCCCGTACCACCCGCCATGGTGTCATTACCAGCATTGCCATTCATCACATCATTGCCAGCACCGCCGCGGAGTACATCATCGCCAGAAAGACCGACAAGCGTGTCATCGCCTTTGGCGCCAGACAAAGTATCATCGCCCGCTCCACCATTCAATGAATCGGCCCCATTACCACCCATCAAGTAATCGTCGCCTGCACCGCCGCTAATGACATCGGCGCCAGCATCCCCTTTTAGGACATCGTCACCTGCACCACCTTTAATGGCATCCGCCCCTTGATTGCCGTTCACCGTGTCGTCACCCGCACCACCTGTGATGCTGTCACTCCCTGCGCGACCAATCAGCTGTGTGTCACCAGAACCAGCCATCAATGTGTCGTTGCCAGATGTACCATCAATAATTGTTGCCATGATATTAACCTCCCAGTTAAATTTAAAACATCACAAAAAATTGTCAATCGATTCACAGTGGGCTTGTGAAGTCAGTCAAAAGAATCAACAACACCCACACATATAATATACTCCAAAATATACAAAATAATTGTTTTTTATAGATTTTCAACAAATATTTTAATCATATGGAAAATCATTGAATTTTGGCTCAAATTGAGATTAAACCTAAGAAATAAATTTCAATTCACTTAATAACTATTTGATTTATTTACAATAAAATTATTTTCTGTAAAAAGAACAAACCTATTATTCACTATTGAGATAGTGTTTATTAAAAAATAAAAAACAACATATTTGACAATCTATTTTTAAATATATAAATTCACAAGCCAGCCTCTTTGAGAAATTGTGTCAACAAGTCGACCCGCCGTTGGGCATAGGCTTGCTCAATGGCATTCAACAATTGATTACCCTTGAGCACCGTTTTAAAATTTAAGGCCTCTGGACTGTCCAAATCGCCCATCAATTGAACCAATGTGCCATCACTGCCCAAATAACCAGACAGTTGTGCAAGCCGTTCTTTTTCTGCATTTCTCAACTTAACCGCACTTGCAATCATATTGGCCAGCTCCTTTGGCATGCCATTGACCTGATTGCCCTTCCATTTCATATAACTGTCGCGCGATGCATCCAGCAATCGATTGCTGACCACAGCACCGAGGTTATAACGTGCATTGACTGAGAAATAAGGATCCACTTGATTGCTGTCACTGTTATTACTGGTATTGTTTGTGTTGCTGAGGGTTTTTTTAAGCCCCGCTTGCACTTCCAACCCCCAATTGCCTTGCTTTTCCAACTGAGTTAAATTGGCTTGACGCCCCGCTTCTGCTTGCCACATGTTCTTTAACAGGTCATTGAGGGAAACCCCTTTGCGCCACTGACTGGTTCGACGCACTGCGGCCAACTCACGCTTGGTTTGCTGCGCCATCGTTTCCACTTTTCGCACCAAGGTTTGTGCATTGTACAAATCGATCACTGTTGCATTCTGAGTCCGCACCTGTTGTTTCAGCTTATCCATGATCGGCTGCATCTGATTGCTCGCTTGATCAAACAAGCCCAACTTGTACGTCAATGCTTGCTCGTCGAGGCCTGCAAGTGCATACTGGACAACGTTTTGCATTTGTAGACTCAAGCGATACACCTCGCATTCGTTGTCCGCCAGACGACGCACATAACGGCTTTTATTTAAATCAACCAAATCTTTTGATAAACTGACCACCATTTTGGTCTGGCTTTTTTTATTTTCAGTGCTGTTGTTGTCCACTCGAATGTTCAAATCGGGTGAACGCAAGGTGATGATTTGAGCCTTGGCTTTTTGCATGATGTATGTGCAATACGCTTGTGCATCAACCGCCTCATCGGCCGCATCAGCCCCTTGCGCCCATGCATGAGGTGCATGAAACACCCCCACCAATGCCAATACCACTCCAAAGGTCAGGCCAAATGATTTCTTTTTCATGCCTGCTCCTTAAAACAACAATGGGCGGTGATCGATGAAAGCGATGTCCTTTTGAGCATCTTTTTCTTCCTCAAAATTGACCCCCACAAACCGCCCCTTGAGATCGGTTTTAAACATCGGGTGGCGCGCATACTCTTCCGCCTCATAGACCCTGGTGATTTGACCCGATTGGGCGCAGAAAATCATTTTTAAGTAACAGGTGTAAATCGGTGCCCCTTCATGCACACCCCCCATGTTTTCATAGGGCACAAAAATCACATTGGTTGGGTGACGGATCGCCAAAAGGTATGGACTGTCCTTTAGGCCTTCCAACGTCTTATCACTGCTGGCGATGTTCTTTTCCAAATCCGCATTGCTTGCCTTCAACTTCAAAATGTCATTTTTCAATTGAACAAGCTTGATGTTCAACTCGGCCCCTTGACTGACCGATACAATCGCAGCCAAATTGCTGTCACCGCCACTTAAGGTGTTGGCGGCACTTGCCATTTCACCTGTTTGACTTTTCAACTGCTGAATTTGCGCTTTGTCATTGATCATCGTTGAACTGAGTGCATACAAAGACAAACGTTGACTGGCCGCTTGTTGCTTGGTGATTAACCCCAATCGAAGCTCTCGGTCGATGCTTTTCAAGCTGGCCTGAGCCGCATCGAGATTGCCTTTATTGCTCAAAAAGGCATGTTGTTTTTCATTCACCACTGCGGCCATGTCTTTGCCCGCATGTGCATAGCGCTGCGCTTGAGCATTCATACTCTGTGATAAGCGTTCATTCAAACCTATCGTGCTTTCCAAGAGGGCTTGTTTGCTTTTGAGCTCTTCCGCATTGGTCATCAACTCAATTTTTTGCTTGCTTAAGTTTTGCTCAAAAGAGGACACTTGAGACAAATGGCCAATCACTTTGTCTTGGGTCGGCGACAACACCAGAGGGATCGACCAATTCGAGTTGCTGCTGAAGAACAACACCGACAAGGCGTACCATAATATGGCGCAAACCAAACCAGCCAAAAAGATAAAGCCAATGATGCGATAGAGGTGCAAATAAATATTTTGTAATTTCATATGGGTTCCGAAAACATGATCAGGCGGTGGTCACAAAGACCGCACTGACATCAACAGCCATGGTTCGCCATGACTGTTGATGTTTTAAAATGGAAAAAGAGAATAAATTTGAGGCTGATGAAACACGGAAAAAGGAATGGTACTTTTTCCGCATTTATCTAAGCTTGTCTAAGTTTGTGCCCCATTGGCTCGCGTCACCCAGCCACCATCATCCAATGTGGATGAGGCAAACAATGTGATAAACAGCCCACTGAAAGGAAACCACAAACTGGACAGCATCAAACTGAGCGTCAGTTTTGCAGTGCCTTTAATGGCATCCGTGGTCAAATGTCGGCTGGTAAAGTAGTTGAAACCAATCGCAATGACGGGTGCGAGGAACATGTGCAAAAAAATCATTTTGCCCATGACTTCCATCAAATTACCTGACATCCACGAAGTGATGATCAACAAATTCCAGCTCAACATCACCGTGATGGGCATCAAGCTAAAAATGGCCGACAACACCGAATTGTTGCGCAACATGATCGGCAGCTTCACCAAGGCATCCAGCCATTGGCCAACCGCAGAACGCCGCCAGCGCAGCTGTTGCTTGGCATATTGGGAAAAATGTGTGGGCACCGTCGTCCAGCACATCGAATCGCAATTGACATAGGTGTCATAACCTTGACGCAACAACATTTGAGTCAAGGCGCGGTCCTCACCATTGGTCACTTTCACACCCAAGAAAGAACGCTTCTCAATCTGGTCACGCACCTCATCAAAACATTCTCTTCGAATGGCCACCAAAGGGCCGCTCAAACATTGAATTTTACGAAAGACGTTTTCAGATGACTTGATGATCAAAAAAGACATCGCGTAAAACACTGCCTGACAACGGGTCAACCATGTTTCATCCGCATTCGACACGCCCACACGACCACCCACCGCAGCGATTTTTTCCTCAGTAAAGCACGCCATGAGCTCACGAATCGCATTCGGATCAAAAATACAGTCTGAATCCACGCCAACGATGATGTCGCCCGTCGAAATGTCCACGGCATCCAGCACGGTATGCGCTTTACCTTGATTTTTCGCATTCAAGCGGGCAACCACATTTGGAAAATCATGTGCGGCCTTTTGAATCCATTCAAAACTGTCGTCTTTTGAACAATCATCAAAAGCCAAAATTTCCAATTTTTCAACAGGATAATTCGACTCACGCATGCTTTTGATGGTGCGGTAGACCACTTCACTCTCGTTAAAACACGACAAAATCACACTGACTTTGGGTTGGTACGTGTAATCGCGTTTGACATCAAAACGCTTGAAATATAAATTAATAATAAAACCCGATGTGTACATGAATACGGCGTAGCACGCCACCATCAGGGCAAAAATAAAAATGAGTTTTTCGATGATCATGATTTATGGGCGCCATAGGTTGATGTGTGCGGGTTTTTGCTCAGGAGGCAAAAACGCTTTGATGTCCATGACCAAGCCTTTGCCAGGCTTGAGATAGCCCGACGTCATCGCCCATGAACCCAACACGTACTCATCGTGCGCCACAGCCAAAATCACACAATCGTACGTGCCATTCTCAAGGTGCTTGGATAACTTCACATTGTATTCAAGCGCTGTCTCTTCCTCATCGGCGTATGGATCAGCCAAATCCACGTTGATTTGATACTCTTCAAGCAATTTGATCAAATCAAACACTTTGGAATTGCGCACATCAGGCACATTTTCTTTGAACGTCACCCCCAATACCAACACGCGTGAATCTGAATTCAGTAAATTGCTACTGACCATGCTGTGTATTGTTTGTTGGGCAATAAAACGCGGCATGCTGTTGTTGATTTGACGTGACATCAAAATCAAGTTTGACTTATAGCCATGAATTTCTGCCTTATGCGACAGGTAATAGGGATCCACACCGATGCAATGCCCACCCACCAAACCAGGAGAAAACTTCAAGAAATTGTATTTTGAACCCGCAGCCTTCAGCACCTCATGGGTGTCAATGCCAATGCGATTGAACAATTCTGATAATTCATTCATCAAGGCAATGTTCACATCCCGCTGGGTGTTTTCAATCACCTTGGCCGCCTCAGCCACCTTGATTGTCGGGGCACGATAGATGCCTGCATCGACAATTTTTGCATACACATCGGCAATGATGTCAAGCGACTCAGCGGTATCGCCTGAAACAATTTTCATCACCGTTGCCAAGGTATTGACCCGATCACCTGGATTGATGCGCTCGGGTGAATACCCCACATTGAAGTCAACCAAATGCTTTAAGCCCGTAGAAAATGCCTCTAGAATGGGCACACACGTTTCCTCTGTCACGCCAGGATAAACCGTCGACTCATACACCACGATGTCACCTTTTTTTAAAACCGATGCCACCGATTCCGACGCCTTAATCACAGGCCCCAAATCAGGTACATTTGCGTGATCGGTTGGGGTTGGAACCGTCACAATGTAGAAATTACAAGAAGCAATCTCACTGAGCAGGTGCGTGATTTTCAAATCACTGCTGGCAAGCGCTGCACTGCCCACCTCATTGGTAAAATCAATCCCATTTTGTAAACTTTTCACGCGATTTGAATTGATATCAAAGCCCGTAACATCAAAGTGCTCCGCCAAATGTACAGCCAACGGCAACCCAACATAACCCAAACCCACCACACCAATTTTAACTTCCATCACAACCTCCCTAGAAAACAACAACCAAAGCAAGATTGCCCAGCACAGCAGCAACCGCGACAATGACCACTTAATTTCCTAATTATTTATTTTTTAGATTTAAGACAACATGTTTAACACATCCAACACTGACAATCGCTCATCAGCAGTATATATTGTAAGGTATAAACATTGAACTGTAAATCCAGATGATGGTTTTTAATTGAAAGCAGTAAATTCTAAATCAAAAACACATTAAAACGACCTATATATCCACCATCATTTTAAATAAAATTCATTGAATTAAAGCATTTTAACGACAATTGACTCATTTTAAACATTTGAAATTCACAAAAAGCATTAAGTCAAAAAATTTAAATTAATAAATTTAAAATTAAACTTAAGATTAAAATAGATAAATAAAAAATAGATCTTCTGACACACATCGAAACATAAAGAAAAGCCATTTTTTAACAACTGCTTCTTTAAGCACAAAAAAAACCCATCGAAACGATGGGTTTTTTTAACAACAGATGGAGAGATCACCCCATGTGTAAACCGCCATTCACAGAGAAATCTGCACCTGTGCTGTAACCACCCTCATCGGATGCCAACCAAGCAATCATTGAAGCGATTTCAGAAGGCAGACCCAAACGTTTGACGGGTACAGTCGCAATGATTTTTTCCAAGACATCCTCACGAATGGCCGTGACCATTTCAGTCGCCACATAGCCTGGTGATACAGTATTCACCGTCACACCTTTGGCGGCTACTTCTTGCGCCAAAGCCATCGTGAAACCATGCAAACCTGCTTTTGCAGTCGAGTAGTTGGTTTGACCAAACTGACCTTTTTGACCATTCACCGATGAAATATTAATGACACGACCAAAGCCTTGCTCAACCATGCCATCAATCACTTGTTTCGTGACATTGAACATCGAGTACAAATTGGTTTTAATCACTTCATCCCATGCTTTGAAATCCATTTTTCGAAATTGGCCATCGCGTGTGATGCCTGCATTGTTCACAAGCACGCTGATGGTGCCATGCTCTGCTTTGACTTTATCAAAGGCTTCAACAGTCGACTCCCAATCACCCACATTGCCCGCAGATGCATAAAATGTGTAACCAAGCGCAGCTTGCTCATCCAACCATTTTTGCGCATCGCGCGTTGGGCCACAGCCCGCGATGACTTTAAAACCATCTTTGTGCAAACGTTGGCAAATTGCCGTTCCAATGCCACCCATACCGCCTGTAACGTAAGCTACTTTTTGAGTCATATTGATCTCCTGTTATGTTATAAATTATTTAACGATGAGCGGACTGAACCGCTTCGTCTGGGTAAAAAACCTTCGTTAAGTTAAACCACTTGGAGACAATTTCTTGCCCCCATGGCTTTACTTGATTAATGCGTTAATGCCAACACGGGTCAATGCATACTCTGAAAACACATTAAGTTGCAGTAAACCTTCATCTTTCAGTGCATCGAACGCAGCATCGGTTAAGTCTTCATTCACCTCATCCCAAAGATAAGAAGTGATGAATTTTTGCATGATGATGCGTTCAATCGACACCGTCACGATCTGATCTGAATCATAGGCCGACATGTTGCACGATGCGATCATGCTTTTCAATACGGCTTTGGCCTTGTCCAAATTTGAATCATTCAAATCATTAGTGCTTAACTCTACACCCATGTTATCGCTCTACTGCCAATGCCACACCCATGCCACCACCGATGCACAATGAGGTCAAACCTTTTTTCGCATCGCGTTTCACCATTTCGTGCAACAAACTCACGAGCACACGGCAACCCGATGCACCAATGGGGTGACCCAAAGCAATCGCCCCACCATTGACATTGATTTTAGAGGTATCCCAACCCATTTCTTGATTCACCGCACATGCTTGTGCAGCAAACGCTTCATTGATTTCCATCAAGTCCAAATCAGCAGCAGACCAACCTGCTTTTTCTAAAGCACGACGTGATGCACTGACAGGACCCATGCCCATGATGGTGGGGTCAATGCCTGTGCTGGCAAAAGCTTTAATGGTCGCCAAAGGGGTCAAGCCCAATTCAGCTGCCTTTTCAGCACTCATGACCATCACCGCCGCTGCGCCGTCATTGATGCCTGAAGCATTGCCAGCGGTCACAGAGCCAGCCTTGTCAAATGCAGGGCGCAAACCGGCCAAACCTTCGGCACTTGATTTACGATTTGGGAACTCATCGGTGTCAAACACAACAGGATCACCTTTGCGTTGCGGAATGACCACGGGTGCGATTTCGTCCTTGAATTTACCTGCATCAATCGCAGCAATGGCTTTTTGCTGTGAAGCCAAGGCAAAAGCATCTTGCGCATCACGACTGATGTTGAATTCTTTAGCGACATTTTCAGCCGTGATGCCCATGTGGTAGTTGTTATACGCATCCCACAGGCCATCGTTGATCATGGTATCGACCAATTGGGTGTTGCCCATGCGGAAACCATCGCGTGAATTGGGTAAAACATGAGGAGACGCACTCATGTTTTCTTGACCACCCGCAATCACGATTTCAGCATCACCGCAAGCAACGGCTTGAGCTGCCAACATCACTGCTTTCAAACCTGAGCCACACACTTTGTTGATGGTCATGGCGGCCACATGATTAGGTAAACCCGCTTTGATGACCGATTGGCGCGCAGGATTTTGACCACTGCCTGCCGTCAGCACTTGACCTAAAATCACTTCACTGATCGCATCACCGGAGACACCCGTTTTTTCGAGCAAGGCTTTGATCACAGTTGCACCCAATTCAGGCGCAGACACTTTTGCCAAAGAACCACCAAATTTACCCACAGCAGTCCGTACTGCAGCCACGATGACAACATTAGTCATTACTATCTCCTTGAGTTTAAAAGTAACATTACTTTTTTATTATATAAAATAAATTCTGCCAGTCGCCCGATGAATGACACAGCGCAACTGTTAATACCGCCTGTGTTTCTACAACAATTCAATTCCAAAATACTTCATGAGCAACGCATACAGTAGAAAAACAACCGCCGTGCCCATGATCCACAACACGAGCGCCATCCAAAAACCAAACCGCTCCAACAACCACGGGAACAATAAAAACATGGGTAAGGTTGGCAACACATACCAAAAAGTATAAGCCATGTGGTTGCTCAACTTAATCAATGGCTGACGTTCCACATGCAACCAAATCAAAGTCAAAATCGTAACCAGAGGCAATGAGGCAACCAAAGCCCCCAAGCGATCGCTGCGGCGGGCTATCTCTGAAACCAACACAACAATGCCCGCTGTGAGTAAATATTTAAAAATTAGGTACATTTATGCGCTTAGCTTTAAGCTGCTCGTGCTTTAACGTATCGACCAGGTGCAACTTCAATCGGCTTGTACTTGCTTGTACCGAGTTTATTGGGTGCCTTCACATCAGCCCCTGCATTCGCCTTCAACCACGCAGTCCAATCATTCCACCAACTGCCTGGGCGTTCCTCAGCCGACTCCAACCAAGTCTCTGAACTGCCTGCTAAATCGGCTGTTGGGTTGATCCAAAAATTGCGTTTGTTCTTTTTCGCTGAATTGATGACACCTGCAATGTGCCCTGAGGCCGCCAAAACAAACCGTTTGTTACCTGACAATGCTTGTTGTGAACGAAACGCTGCGGTCCACGGCACGATGTGATCTTCACGGCAAGACAAAATATATGTTGGCACATCGATGCTCGATAAATCAATTTTTTCACCACAGCAAATCACATCGCCTTTATTGACCAAACGGTTTTCGAGGTAGGTGTTGCGTAAATACCAGCAGAACATGGGGCCAGGTAAATTGGTTGAGTCTGAATTCCAATACAGCAGATCAAAAGCCGTCGGTTGCTCACCTTTGAGGTAGTTGCTGACCACGTAATTCCACACCAAGTCATTTGGACGCAAGGTTGCGAAAGCATTGGCCAATTCTTTACCTTGCACAACCCCACCCTTGGCCATGCTTTGCTCACGCATGGCGACTTGCTGCTCGTCCACATACGCATCGAGCACGCCGTTATCAGAAAAATCCAATAAAGCGGTGAGTAAAGTCAAGCTGGCCACACAGGACTCGCCACGGGCTTTCAATACCGCCAATGCGGTGCTCAACAAAGTGCCACCAACGCAGAATCCCAGCACATTGATTTGTTCTTGTCCGCTGGCATCCTGAACCACATGAATGGCTCGGATCACCACGTCTTCAACATAATCATCCCATGTGATCTGTGCCATCGACTCATCTGCATTGCGCCAACTCACCAAATACACGGTATTGCCCGCTTCAACCGCATGGCGCACGAGTGAGTTGTCAGGCTGTAAATCCATGATGTAATATTTATTGATACATGGCGGAACGATCAACAAAGGACGTTCGCTGACTTGCTCCGTCAATGGCGTGTATTGCAACAATTGAAAATACTCGTTTTCAAAAATAACCGCACCATCCGAGCGTGCAACATTCACCCCAATTTCAAATGCCGTTTCATCGGTTTGAGAAATTCGGCCTTTTTGTAAATCAGTCAAAAAGTTATTGATGCCCATTTTCAAGCTTTCGCCTTGGGTATCAATCAACTTTTGTTGAGCATCGGGATTGGTCACGAAGAAATTTGAAGGTGCTAAAGAATCGACCCATTGCATGATGGCAAAGCGCACACGTGTCTTGGTTTTTGCATCAGCATTCACGCATTCGGCCATCTCCAACATCAAGCGCGCATTGATTAAATAACTTTGTGCCAAATAATTGGCCCACGCATTGCTGCGCCATGCCGCAGAAGAAAAACGTTTGTCTGTGATCTCAAAACCTTGCTGTTGAATGTAGCTTTGCCATAAAGTCGCCATTTCACGCATGTATTCCGATTGCAAACGCTGCAAATCTTCTGGACTGACCATTTTGGCGAAATCAGCGGCCTGACCGCCCATGTTGCCAAATAAATTAGGCGAGGGGTTCCCTCCAGGCAAACCCATACCCAGACCGCTCATGTTGGCTAATTTATCCGTAAATTGCTGCCACACCCCCATCAATTGGTTTGACTGAGAGAACTCCTTAAACATCGACTGCATCTCCTCCAAAGGCGATGCGGCTTGAGCTGTCGTCGATTGCTCTGAAGCGACATGAGCACGTGATTCGACACGTGCCGTTGGCTTGGCTGCTGCTGGTTTGGCTGCTGCTGGTTTGGCTGCGACTGGTTTGGCTGCGACTGGTTTGGCTGCGACTGGTTTGGCTGCAACTGGTTTGGCTGCGACTGGTTTGGCTGCAACTGGTTTGGCTGCAACTGGCTTGGCCACAGCAGTGGATGGAGTGACTGCTTTAGCTGTTGATGGTTTGGTCACTGCAGGTTTTTTTGGAGAGATACTTTTCACAACAGGCGCAACTTTGGCTGAAGCGACTTTCTTTGGTGCAACAGCGGATGCTTTTACCGTTTGCCCTCCCGGTTCATCAGCTGCTTGAGTTGGGGTTGTCACCTTCTTGGCGGAACCGCTCGCCTGCCCTTTTGTCGCCATGATGCTCTCCTGTTGGTAAAATATTTATGCCACATTGTGCTTAACGCTGTGCATGGTGTCAAGGGTGCATTAATTTTTTCTTTCGAACGACCATGCTTAAATCTTTATGAATAACCGAGCCTTCACATCGGCTTGGCCACCATCAAATAAAAAACCGCCAACATCGCCACAAAAGCGGGGTAACCCAACAGCTCCCAACGCTGTGCATAAACCCAATATTTTTTAGGCAGCGGTGTATCGGTTTGCACTGCGTACTGAAGCATTTTTTCCATTTGAATTTGCAACCAAACCACAGGCAACCAGCACACCCCCGCCACGACGTACATCAATAATGCCCCCAAAATCCAAAAGCTGCTCAAGGGAAAGCCAGCCAAATAAGCCAGCACAAAACCTGAAATCGGCTGAACAATGACAGTCGGTGTGGTAAACCACCAATCAGCTCGCACCACCAAGCGCGCAACAATCGCTTGCGCAGCGAGGTTATTGCTGCGATTGGCAAAAAATAAATAAAAAGCACTGCCAAAACCTGTACCCACCAACAGCACGCTGGATAAAATATGGATGGTTTTGATGATCAAGTAGGCACTCATTAACATTCCCCTTTAAATTTGCCCGAGTCATGAGCTATCATCACCCCCATCGCAGCCATGATGGGTATGTTTTTTAGCAAAACCCCAAATGGATCGCACCACAATTCTGCGTGACCGATGCTGAGCAATACGCTATAAGCCAAGACCAGTATAATTTGCAGCAACCACGCCCATGCACGAGGCACACACAATGCAAGATAAGCGCAAAGCACATCCAACAACATGGCCAAATACATCAAGGGCATCAAAACCTCAGGCTGAAAATCAAAACGCATCAACTCACTCAAGCTTCGCTCTTGTCCGCTGGGCAATACAGGTAAAACAGCACTGACCAACCAAAGCAATGCCATTGCCCCACGTAACACCCAAAATGCTGTACTCATAAGACCATTACCCCATTAAAAAAGTATTTGGATGTCGCAAAGCACGCCCAACAAGTCGCTCAAAAGGCGCGGCATCAGCCACGCTACCCGCTCGTAACATCGTCAATGTATCGGGCTCCAATGGGCTGCTCGGGACATATTGTGCAATCGCTGCCACACAACCCATCAGCACCCACGGCATGGGCACCACCCAAGCCGCACGCGAATGTCCCTGCGCACGATAGCACGCGATCATGTCGCGATAAGTCATCGCCTGAGGTCCAACCGCATGAACGATGCCATGACTCGCCTCACCCGCCACCGCTCGCATCACCGCAGCACACAGATCATCAATGTGCACAGGTTGCAACATCGCCTCACCTCGCCCTGGTACCACTAAAATAGGCAACGCCGCCAATCGACGAAACGTCGTCGCCGATTCGCCATCATGCCCATACACCACCGACGGGCGGAAAATACAACCGTTCAATGGCAAACTTAGTAAATGCGCATCCGCTTCACCTTTGGTGCGCATGTAGGCCAAATCATCACGCCCACCCGCGCCCAATGCCGAAATCTGAATCACACGCTGGACATTCGATTGCACACACGCCTCAAACAAAGCCTTTGGCGCATCCGCATGAATCGCTTGCATCGGTGTTTTAACCGTATCGCGCAACACACCGACGGCATTCACCACCACATCAATGCCCTTCAAACGCGGCAACCAAACGGCAGCTGCGGTGTCATGGACATAATCCACTTGAACATCGCCTTGACCTTGCGCATTTCGGCTTGCACGAACAACGGCATAACCAGTATCAACCAACGCCGTCTCAAGGTGACGACCGATGAAACCCGATGCACCCAATAATAAAATTCGCATGTTATTTCTCCCGATCTGTTGCACGCCACTCGCACTGCCCATCACGGCACATACGACTGCGCAATAATGCGGCCTCTGCCACCTGTTCAACATCGCGCCGCTTCAACCACCGCACGACCCACAACGCAGGTGCTTGAGGCAATAGATGACGATAACGCGCAAACAGGCGATACACCCCATCCATGCACGGCTTAATCAACGGCCATTGCGTCCAAGCCCACACCCGCCCATAACCCACAGCACGATACGCCCATCGAAACACAGCCAAACCAGAAAACACCTGCCCATCCGCACTGCGCGCATAAATCGCCGCCAAAAGGTCTTTTTGCGTCAAGCCATTCAAGCCATGCATTTCAGGTGAAAAATCAGCCGATGCACAATCGACAAATAACAACCGTACCTGTTGATCCTTACTCAACAAGAACGTTTTCTCCGCGACACAATATGTACAATGGGCATCGTAAAAAATCGTCAGTGGGAAAAAGTAATCCACACCTACCATCTCAGCCCCCTTAATCATTTATTTGGAACAAATCAACCGTCCAAGCACACAAAGCACCAGCAGCTGTACACGTAAAAAACCACATAAATGATTGAGCAAACCAATCAATCGACTGTATAACAAAGACATTTAGTTGCAACACCAGTGCAACTGCTCCTCCACACATAGAACCAATCAAAACCATTTTCCACGGAGATGGCAAACCAACTTGCCTGACATACCAAACAGCAAACAACAAACCAGCAAACAGCGCAGGAATAAGTCCAACAAAATACGAAAATAAAGCCACAAATAGAATGGCAGGAGCCGAACCAAGGATATTCAGGACATCAGAAGACTGATTGAAAACTGCCCAAAGCAGTGTGGGCAACCATAAGAGCAGCGCACCAAAAGGTGAGCCTAAAAGGGCAAACACCACCATGACGACAGCGGTTTTTTTAACCATGTTGTTCATATTCAACCTTGCTTTATTTCTCTAATTTCTGTCAAAACAGAAACTAGAGCCTTTTAAAAAAGCGAAAAGTTCGCTTTTATTTTCAACCCAAAAGAAAAAACTCAACCCACACCATCGTTTGCACCACCACGAATCAATTTTTGAATTTTCGCCCCCAGCTTCATGACTTTAATCAAAGTCTCAGGGTTCATTTTCAACATTTCATCCCCCCATGCACCCAAGGTTTGCATTAAATTCAAGGTGTCTTCAATGCGTTTTTTCGCATCGGCCGACTCCAAATTCAAATCAGGACTGTTCAAACATTCTTGCAGCACCGTCACCGTCGGGTTGAACTCGCGGTTTTTACGCTCACGCAAAACCGTGCGCATCAATTCCCACACATCGGTGGATGTTTCAAAATGATCGCGTCGATCACCCATGACGTGTACGACTCGAATCAAATTCCAGCTTTGCAGCTCTTTTAAGCTGTTGCTGGCATTTGAGCGCGCCACGTTTAAGGTCTCGGTGATCTCTTCGGCGTGCATCGGTTTGCCGTAAAAATACAGCAAAGCGTGAATTTGCGCGACGGTGCGATTGACGCCCCATTTCGAGCCCATTTCACCCCAATGAAGAATAAAGCGTTGTGCGATTGGTGTCAGTTTCATGGTCTCAGTGTATTCATTTCTTTTATTTCTGTCAAGACAGAAATAAAAGAAATGACAGCAAACTTCAATATAAAAACAACTTTAATCCCAAATAAATTTACGATTCAGCGCAATGCGGCTCATCCATCCAAATCAACGTCGCCATCCGTCCCGTGGTGCGGTCACGGCGATACGAATAAAAATGGTTCGCCTCTGTCACCGTACAATGTTCGCCCCCCGAGACCGCCACAACACCTGAAGCCTGCAAACGATCACGCGCCAAACCGTATATGTCTGCGAGGTACTTATTGTCATGCTCTGGATGCGGTTTAAAATGCATCCGCACATCGCCCGCAGCTGAAGGGGTTTTAAGCAAAAACTCAGCCAAAACATCCGCCCCCACTTCAAACTGCGCTGCACCAATCGCGGCACCCAACCATGTATGAATCTGATGCGCACCTTGCTCCCGCATGACACGCACGGTTTCTTCCAACACACCATCAACCAAACCGCGCCAACCTGCATGCGCAGCACCCACAACCCGCCCATCGGCACTGGCAAACAGCACGGGCAAACAATCCGCCGTCATCACCACACCCACTTGCCCACCCTGAGTCAGCACCACGGCATCGGCTTCGGGCGGTGGCGCATTGCGTTGATATTCATTGTTTGTTTGCAAATGAACAATCGTACTGTGGGTTTGATTCAACCACAAAGGCTCATTGGGAAAATGCACTGCTGCGCACAACAGCTCACGGTTTGCCATGACATGCGCATGTTCATCACCCACATGCGTGGCAAGGTTTAAACCATGTGCACCATCAACCTGACCATACGCACCTGAACTCACACCCGCAATGCGCGTGGTCATGCAAGCGTGAACATGCGGGGGCACATGCCAAGTTGGCGTGATGAATTGAAGGCTCATGTCATTCCCCATCGTTTATGCATCATATTCAAAAGCATCCATAATGAAGTCAGGCTCAGGCAACTCAAAATGTGGCACACCCATGGCCACAAGCAAATCAGTCATGTCCTTCGATAAAGGCACTTGCCAGCTCATGTAATCACCAGTGCGTGGGTGAATCAAACCCAATTGGTAAGCATGCAAAGCCTGTCGTTTAAAGTCAGGGATCGCAGTGACAACCGAGCTGCGCACACCCTTTTTATCGCCATACAATGGGTCGCCAACCAACGGGTAACCACGATGTTGCATGTGCACTCGAATCTGATGCGTGCGTCCAGACTCCAATTGGCACACCACAATCGAATACGGTTTATCGTTGTAACTCCAAAAACCAAGGCTTTGATAAAAAGTGCGTGCAGACTTGCCCCCTTTACCCACCACAACCGCCATTTTTAAACGATCTTGCGGGTTACGACCAACGTTCGCATCAATCACACCGTCTGCATCAATTTCACCCTGCACAATCGCAATGTAGCGGCGCTTCACTGTGCGCGCTTGCAATTGGCGGACAAGGTCGGTTTGTGCGATGACCGTTTTTGCCACCACCATCAAACCCGAAGTGTCTTTATCCAAACGATGCACAATCCCTGCACGAGGCACTTGACCAATGTCCGGATACGCATGCAGCAAACCATTGAGCAATGTACCATCCCAATTTCCACTGGCAGGATGCACCACCAAACCTGCAGGTTTGTTGACCACCAGAATGTCATTGTCTTCGTAAACAATGTCCAAGTCCATTTGCTGAGGCGTATACGCCTTCATTTCATCCGAAGGCTGAGGCGTCACCACCAATGTTTCATAAGCATACACCACACGTTTTGGGCTGGTTTCAACCTCACCATTACACATCACAGCCCCTTCTTTCAGCCACTTTTGCAGGCGAGAACGTGAGAAATCAGGTAAAACAATCGCCAAAGCTGCATCCAAGCGTTTACCGCTCACGCCTTCAGGAATTTCTATCGTCATGGGTTCAAGAATTTGAGCATTTACCGCCACTTCTTCATCCCATGCGTTATAATCGTTATCATTTTCATCCCAAGAGGTTACCGTCATGGCTTTAAATATCCTTAAAAGAACCGCGCGTTTAAGTGCTATTGCACTTGTATCCATCAGCCTGCTGGCGGGTTGCAGCGTATTTGGCAAGAAAAAAGAAGTCAATGAGTTTGCAGGCTGGAGTGTTGATAAAATTTACAACAATGCCCGCGACGAAATGACCAATAAGGATTATAAACGTGCCAGCGAGTTATTAGAAGCAACGATTGCACAATATCCATTCAGCGCAGAATCTGTACAGGCACAGCTTGAGTTGCCTTACGTGTTTTGGAAAGACGATGAGCGCGCAAAAGCACTGGCTGCAGCAGATCGTTTCATTGCACTCAATGGCTCACACCCAAAAATTGATTACGTTTATTACCTCAAAGGATTGATTAACTTCAATCAAAACGTCAGCTACTTGGCCACCTTAACGGGCGAAAAACTCAACGATCGTGATCCGAAAGCAGCCAAAGACTCATTTGATGCATTCAAAACCCTGGTCGAAAAATTTCCAAACAGCCGTTACGCCAAAGATTCGCGCGAACGTATGCGTTACCTCGTCAACACCATGGCACAACACGAAGCAGCCGTTGCTCAATATTATCTTGAACGCGATGCCTACGTCGCCGCCATTAACCGCTCGCAAGAGGTCCTGCGCAACTACGACGGCACACCCGCCACTGAAGATGCCCTCATCATCATGGCCAAATCATACGATGGCATGCAGATGAATGACATGCGCGATGACACCATCAGCGTTTTGAAGAAAAACTACCCAAACAGCACCATGAAACTCAAACGCACCAGCAAATCATGGCTGCAACTGCTCGGCATGCGCAGTGACCGTAAAAAAGCGCAAGTGGAAGTGCCCGCACCGCAGTAAGACTTCAGCAAGGCATTTCAATCATAAAGTTAAACCTTAAAAAAGCGAGTGAAATCACTCGCTTTTTTATTGTATGGCATTTCCAAGCTGGGCTTTACTAACTGGGCTTTACTTTATGGTTCGCCATAAAAGTGATGCAAATACAAAAGCCAACGACTTAAAAACCCCTACATACCCAGCCCAATTCAATCATAGCTCAATCATGACTCAATCGAAGCTGCACATGTTGCATCACAGCTTCAACAGATGGCCAACTGGGCTCATGTTTGACATAGCTGACATGATCGCCCACTGCGCCATATGTTTCAAACTTCGTGCGATTGAGGACGCTGATCGTTTTCACACCCACACCAGCCGCCAGATGCCCAGGTCCAGTATCGTTTGCGACAACGCACTTGGCGTATTTTAAAACCGCTGCATATTCAGACAAACTCAGATTTTTCAATGCAGGAATATTGCTGTATTGACTTTGCCATGTTTCTTCTTCGTTAGGTGCTGGGCAACACACCACAGGCCAGCCTATTTTCACAAGATGATTTGCAAATGAACCAAACTCTGGCCATTTTTTGTCTTGCCCCTCAAAGTTTCCTGCTGCAAATGGGCACAGAACAATGTATTCCCCTTGGCTCAAACCATGCTCTTTCAAATAATCATGCGCAATCGAATGCTCTACTTCTGGATTGATTTTAAAGTCTATACTTTTGGGCGCTGGTTGTGTTTCATTAAAAAAGGCATTCCCTAAATCCCAATAGCGCTTATAAATACTGCTCGCCTTGTTCGGCATCTTCACTTTTTGTTTCAGAAACAAAGCTCGCCCCTCATGCGCATGCGCCAACACATGCAAGCCTGCAAGAAAAGGTTCAAAAACCGATCCAAATGACGTTGGAAAGACAATGGCATTGATGCCATTAGGCAATTGATTTTCAGCCTGAAGCTGATTTTTAATCGTTAAATACTGCGCACGACGCTCAAAAACTTTGGCAGGTAATTTGTACGTCTGCCACTCAGGGTATCCACTGAGCAGATCTTTAAGCCAACCTTTACCAACAATATGCAAATGATAGTGCTCGGACAGACGCATCCAAACGGGGAGACAGTAAATGGTGTCGCCAATCCAATTGGGTGCACGCAAAATAAGGGCTTGTTTTTTCATATATTTTTTCATTGAGAATTAAACGCCAACACCAACCCAATTGGCACAAACACCACCGACAGCACATTACCAATCAACACAATCGCCGCCACTTTGGACGGCTCTTGCTTATAATAATCCGCCATCATAAAACACGACACGGCAGGTGGCAAACTCGCGAACAGATACACTTGCGCCATCTGCCCAGCATTCAAATCCAGCACATTAAAACGCTGCAAACCAACAGCAAACAACAAGCTGCCCACAGGGCACAAGACACCACCGAGTATTCCAATCTTAAACTCTTTCCAGTCAATGTCCAACAAACGCACACCCAACGAGAACATCATCAAAGTGATCGCAGCCTGTGTAAAAAATAAAAATGTTTGCTGCAACACAGGATGCACAGGAATGCGCAACAAAGCAATTGCCAAACTGGCGGCAATCGCCCAAATGATGGGGGTATTAAACGGTTTCAAGCTCAAATGTCCGCCAGTTAAAATCAACACCCCAACCGAAAAATACAATAAATTGCACATCACAAACAACACCGCCGCAGGCGCAAAACCAGCACCTCCAAAAGCCAATATCGCCAAAGGCAAACCCATGTTACCGCAATTGTTATAAATCAACGTCGGCACCAAGGTCTTGACATCCACCCCACACAAACGCGCCACCCCATACCCCAGCAACGCCCCACCCGTCACCACCACAAAGCCCGCCATCAACAACGCACCATTCGCGTAAATATCAAAACCCTTCTGACTCAAGGCGCCCAAAAACATCATCGGAGTAAAAAAATCCATGACCAAAGGATTCAATTCAGCCATTTGAGCACGCGCCTTGATGGGTCGCAAGCGACCATACACATAACCGCACACAATCACACTGAGCACGGGCAAAACGATGGCAATAATTTTGTAAAACAATTCGGTCATAACGTGATCACAGGCAATTGATAAAGCCCACCCTTTTAAAAGCAGCAAAAAAACAATCAAATTGTAACACTTGAAGCACACAACGCTTCATCAATAGCGGTTCAGAAAAAGCATCAAAAAAATACCTTGCATTACAAAGTAGCTGGCGATATACTTTACATACCTTGCATTACAAGGCAAACGAAAGGCAAATATGAAAACACAACTCAGAAAAGGCGTACTGGAAATGTGCATCTTAGCAACGCTCAAACAAGCCGACAGCTACACCTACGAGCTTGTGCAACTGCTCAGCACACACATGGCGATCAGTGAAGGAACCATTTACCCAATCATGCGCCGCCTGCAAAATGACAATCTGGTCGAAACCTACCTACAAGAATCACAAGCAGGCCCCGCACGAAAATACTACCGCCTCACCAAGACGGGTCAGCACCAACTCAAAGACATGCTGTTTCAATGGCAAGAATTTTCAAATGAAGTCAACAGCGTTTTGTCATTGGCTTTAACCACTCAACAGGAGGACATATCATGAACCGCGATGCCTTTTTAGCCGCACTCAAAGCACAGTTGAATCAACTGCCAACCGCTCAACGCGACGACATCATCAGCGACTACGCACAGTATTTTGACGATGCCATGACTGCAGGCCGTAACGAAACAGATGTCATCGCCCAACTGGGCACCCCGCAACAACTGGCGCGTGAACTTTTTGCACAGCATCAATTGGACGCATGGGAAGCCCACAAAACGCCCAACAATTTCATTTCTGTGCTGACCTCCAGTTTTCGTTTGGGAGCCATTCGTTTCGGCCTGTCATTGCCATTCCTACTGGGCGTCATCGGCAGTGCACTTTTGAGCCTGATCAGCTACATTGTCTTCATCACAGGCATATTGTGGTTGTGCTTAAGCCTCAGCCAAATATTTTTTAGCTGGCCTGCACCCAATCAGTTCATACTCAACGACAGCGGCATTGGCCCTTGGTTTGTGATGACAGACAGCGACATGAATGCACCCGCCATTGACATCATGGGTAAAGACAATCAAGCATTTAAAATCGAACATCAACCCGATGGCGGCGTCACCCTGCACGCACGTGACCGCAATGGCGAGCTCACACTCATCAAAAATGCCGATGGCTCAATCAAAACACTGGATGTCAAAAAAGGAGAGGAACACTTACAAATCAGCCGTTTGCACACAATCAGCCCATTTGAGCGTTTATTGCTGTCTCTTGGCATGATTTTGGCCAGTTTTTTCAGCATTCGCTTGGCGAAAAAATGGTGGGTGCGCACATGGGCATGGTGGCGTGCGGAATTAGACAAGCACATCGTCACACATTAATCGACAAAAAAATGGCGCATGACGCGCCATTTTCACTCAAAACGTGGATGCTCACAAAATCAATGGATGCTCACAAAATCAAAACACATGACCTCACGCCACACCAATCGGCTTCGGCAACCCCAACGTGCCCCCCAAATAGTACATGCACAAAACACCCAGAACCATCGCCAGCACACCCAGAAGAATAAAACGACTGGCATACGCCGTTCTCTTGTAATTCATCAAACAAATCACCGCCACCAAAGGCGGCACCAAAATGGATGAAATCAACGCCACATACTTCCACTTAGAACTGCTTACCAAACTTGGAATGACCACCAAGCCGAACATGTAGCCCAACAATAAAAAAAGACTGCCCACAGCAAAGGCAATCGCCATCACGTAAAACAACCATTCATTTTCTAAAATCATGCCGTCAACGCCAGTTTCTGAGCCTCAACCAACTCACCAATGCCTTTTTGCGCCAAAGCCAACAATGCGGTCAAATCCGTGCCGCTGAATGGTGCACCTTCTGCTGTACCTTGAATTTCAACAAAACCACCCGCGCCCGTCATCACCACATTCATATCGGTATCACAACCCGAATCCTCGTTGTAATCCAAATCCAACATCGGCACACCGTTGACCACGCCGACCGAAATCGCCGCAATCGCCTCGCGAATCGGGCTCTGCGCAATTTTCCCTTCACGCACCAACCACGCCACCGCATCGGATACCGCGACATACGCACCCGTGATGCTCGCCGTGCGCGTGCCGCCATCCGCTTGAATCACATCACAATCAACATGAATCGTGTACTCGCCCAATGCTTTCAAATCAACCACCGCACGCAAAGCACGACCAATCAAACGTTGAATCTCTTGCGTCCGTCCGGTCTGCTTGCCACGCGCCGCCTCACGGTCGCTGCGTGTGTGTGTCGCGCGCGGCAACATGCCATATTCCGCCGTCACCCAACCCTCACCACTGCCTTTTTTGTGCGGCGGCACTTTGGCCAACACACTCGCGGTGCACAACACTTTGGTTTCACCAAATGAAATCAAAACAGAACCTTCCGCATGCTTTGTATAGCCGCGCTCAATCGTCACATCACGCAATTGGTCGGGCGCACGCCCCTGTCCTCGGTGTATCATATAACCTCATCAAAAATTTAAAGCACGAAACACATGTACTTCTAAAGCACGTTTCCACTTTTTCATATATTCCAAAGAAAAACATTATACATGAGCCACCCCACCGATTTAAACGTTTACAGCATGACTGGCTTTGGCAATGCCGAAATCAACAGCAGCGCGTGCAAACTGACCCTGCAACTCAAAAGCGTCAACAGCCGTTACTTGGACTTGTCATTCAAAACACCAGAAGAACTGAGCTCCCACGAAGGCCTGATTCGCGACGCCATTTTTGCCCGCATCAAACGCGGTAAAATTGAATGTAAAATTGGCTGGCAAAATACAAGCACCCTCACAGACACACACACCACCATCCATGCTGAAACCCTGCAACAGGTGCTCGACTTGCAGCAGCAAATTCTCAATCACAGCGCAACCGCGCAACCGATGACCGTCCACACCCTGCTCAACTGGCCAGGCGTACTGCCCAGTAGCAGTGGCGCACCCTCCGCCCTCACACAAGTGCAAGCAACCGAAATCGATGCCCTGATTAACGATGCCATCACCGCGTTTCTTGCCAGCCGTGCAGGTGAAGGCGCACATTTGGCGCAAACACTGAACGACCGCCTCAACGCCATCGCAACGATTGTTGACAGCCTGCGCATCCAGCTCCCTGAATTGCTCGCTCACCAAGAAGCCCGACTCGCCGAACGCCTACTCAAAGCCGTCGATGCCGCCAAAGGCGATGTCGCCATCGCCACCAGCGCAATCCCCACTGAAGAGCTCATTGAACGCATTCGCCAAGAAGCCAGCCTGACCGCCATCCGCATCGACGTCGCCGAAGAACTCGATCGACTCGACGGTCACATCGCCAACGCCCGTAAAACACTCAAAAACGGCGGCAGCATCGGTAAAAAGCTTGACTTCCTCATGCAAGAATTCAACCGCGAAGCCAATACATTGGGCTCAAAATCGGCCAGCCTGCTGCAAACCCAAGCCTCAATGGACTTGAAACTCATCATTGAACAAATGCGCGAGCAAGTACAGAATATCGAATAAATGGCAACACAATGGACAGCATGATTAACTGGCTTCTTTCTGTGCTGGCCGAACTTGTTTTTTACAACACGGGCGCACTGGCGTTGCGCCTGCTGAGTTTTGGTCAAATTAAACTGGATTATTCAAAGCTGTCCATCTCTCAATCAAACTTCGTTGCCCTGTTTGGTTTGATCATCTGGATCGGACTTGTTTTAATGATTGTTGCTGTATTTTTTCAGTAAAAACGACATCACCCTTATTTCTTACTAACACCTTTAATCGCGCACAGGACTGCACCATGCCCGTCAATAAACCCCATCTCCCAGGTACATTATTCGTCGTCGCCGCACCGAGCGGCGCAGGCAAATCCACTTTGGTTAACGCTTTGCTGTCCAAGGAAGACAACATCCAACTGTCTGTGTCCTACACCACGCGCGCACCTCGCGTGGGCGAAATCGATGGACAATCGTATCATTTCACCACAGTCGAGGACTTCTTGGAACGCCAAACCAAGGATGAGTTCATCGAATCCGCTGAGGTTCATGGCAATTACTACGGCACGTCGAAAGCGTGGATCAATCAAGCACTTGCCAGTGGGCGCGATGTGTTGCTGGAAATTGATTGGCAAGGTGCGCAACAGGTGCGCGCACATTTCCCACACATGGTTGGCATTTTCATTTTGCCGCCCTCACTGATGGCACTGCAAGAGCGTTTACACAAGCGCGGTACAGACACTGAGGACGTGATTACCCGTCGCTTGCTTGCTGCGGGTGGCGAAATGGCGCACGCACCTGAGTTTGAATATGTTATCATTAACGAAAATTTGGACAGTGCATTGCGCAATTTGATGCACATTGTCGCTGCGGCGCGTTTACGCTTTAATCAGCAATTTTCGCGCCAGCCCAATTTATTTTATGATTTAGGCATTCACGCCAAATAATTGAAGGAAAATCCATGGCTCGCATCACCGTTGAAGATTGCTTAAAGCAAATCCCGAACCGTTTTGAAATGACTTTGTCAGCAACCTACCGCGCACGTCAATTGGCGCAAGGCCACACCCCAAAAGTATTGGGTACGGCCAACGACAAGCCGACTGTGATTGCTTTAAAAGAAATCGCTGAAGGCGTCGTCGGTATTGAAATGCTTCTGAAAGTACCGAACTAACTAAGCGTCGGCTCACCACCGTAAAAGCCATTGCCTCAGCACAATGGCTTTTTTTAACGCTAAAATTTGCTGATTCATCAATGCATCGTATCCAGCGGGTTCCAATCGAATGTCTGGTGATGGTTATAGACACTTCTAAAAACGTTTGTGCTCACTCATATTGCAGTGCACATTGTTTTTGCAACAATGTATTTTAAACTGAACGTTCTTTCTTTTTTAAAACCTTACAAGTGATTTAATCAATGCCCAAACGCCCTCCTTCGCCACCACACACGCCAGACACCTTTGCGGCGAGCACCATCATGGCAAGCTCAATGGCGCACAAGCAACACCATGCAGATTTAATCAAAGTGGGTTTAGAAAACCTATTCACTCAGTTATCGACTTACTTGTCAGAGGCCGACTGCGCGCGCGTGCGCGCTGCATTTCTAGTGGCCGATGCCGCCCACCTCGGCCAGTATCGACAAACAGGTGAACCGTACATCACACACCCCGTTGCAGTGGCGACTTTGTGCGCCACATGGAAACTGGACACCCAATCCATCATGGCCGCTTTGCTGCACGATGTATTGGAAGACACCGGCACCGATAAAATCACTTTGGCGCATGAATTTGGCGCACCCGTCGCCAATCTGGTGGATGGTTTATCCAAACTTGACAAACTGCATTTTGACAGCAAAGAAACTCAACAGGCCGAAAGCTTCCGTAAAATGCTGCTGGCGATGGCAGATGATGTGCGGGTGATTTTAGTGAAATTGGCTGATCGCCTACACAATTTGTCGACCATGGAAACATTGCAATGGGCCAAGCGCCGTCGCATTGCACAAGAGACCCTTGACATTTATGCACCGATTGCACACCGTTTGGGTTTGGACGGCATTTATCGACAATTACAAGATTTATGCTTTCAACAAATTCACCCCATGCGTGCGGCTGTGATTGAAAAGGCGCTCAAACGCCGACGCCAACAAAAGCGCGAATTGTTCACCAAAATCGTCGACCAAGTCCAGGACGCTTTTGCCCAGTCCAATCTGGATGCAGACCTGTCTGGCCGTGAAAAAAATCTCGCCAGCATTTATCATAAAATGAAGTCTAAAAAACTGAGTTTATCCAAAGTCTTGGATGTGTATGCGTTCCGCATCATCGTACCGATGCGCAACGACTGCTACCTCGCACTGGGAATTTTGCATGGTTTATTTAACTTCGTGCCGGGTCGCTTTAAAGATTACATTTCTCTCACCAAGAAAAACGGTTATCAGTCACTGCACACCACCGTGCTTGGTCCTTATGGCACGCCCGTCGAATTTCAAATTCGCACATATGACATGCATCGAATCGCAGAGTCAGGCATTGCCACGCATTGGCTGTACAAAGACAATGACGTGAGCTTCTCTGAAGTGCAAAAACAATCACACACGACATTGCAATCGTTGTTTCATATTCAACAAAAAACCAATGATTCCATTGAATTTCTTGAGCACATTAAAGTGGACTTATCGCCCGATGCAATTTATGTGTTTACGCCAAAATCTCGCATTTTGACCCTGCCACGTCACGCGACCGTACTTGACTTCGCTTATAGCATTCACACCGATGTCGGCTCACACGCGGTTTCAGGCCGCATCAATGGTGTGGAAGCAGGTCTATCAACAGAGCTGCGTAACGGAGATCGAATTGAAATCATCACCAACCCCACCGCCGCCCCTCATCCTTCATGGCTGAAATGGGTCAAAACAGGCAAAGCCCGATCAGAGTTACGCCATTATTTAAAATCTCAACGCGTCTCCGAATCCGCGCATTTGGGCGAACAACTGTTCCGCCAAGCTTTAGACACCATTCACCTGCCATACCCAGATGAAGCTGAAAAGGACATTTGGGACAAACTGCTCGCAGACTCAGGCTGTAAAACCAAAGAAGAGTTATTTTCTGAAATAGGGCTGGGCATTCGTCCAGCCAACATCACCGCTCAACGCTTGTTGATGGTGATGCCCAACAATGCATCAAACATCGTTCGCACATCAGAACAATCGCTGGTCAGCACAGGCATAGAACGTTTGGTCATTCGAGGCGATGAAGCCAATACCATCACCTTATCAAAATGCTGCCATCCCATCCGAGGAGACGCCATCATCGGTCACCTCATGCGCCGACAAGGCTTGGTGGTGCACACCGCTGACTGCCCGAACGCTCGCTCACAACGTGCGCAAGACAACCTGCGTTGGATCTCGCTTGAATGGGACTTACAAGCCGAATTGGCCGACCCATTCCCCGTTGCATTGCAAATCATCGCAGGTGATGAGCGCGGTTTATTGGCAAAAGTGGCCAGTAAAATCAGTGAAGCAGGTGCCAACATCGAAGTGGTTCACTCTCAAGTATTGCACAACCATGTACACGTCGACATCGTCATCGATGTCACCGATCGTGTGCATTTGGCACAAGTCTTTAAGAACCTGCGCACCTTGACACGCGTTGAAAAAATTGCGCGCCGATTTGGACATAAAGCAAAACGCTGATGCATGACGAATCAACCCGCATCACATGTGTTTATGGCATATAATCAAAAAATTAAAAGCGACTGCAATGCAGTCGCTTTTTAAAAAAATTTATAATGTCCGTCATCAATCGCCCGCCATGCTGTGCGTGGCTCATGTGATTTTCTTATGTTTTATGCGGTTTCAATCTCAATGACTGTGTTTAATATTTTTAATACTGTGTCTATTATCCACTCAAACCATTTCTCTTAAACAATCGCAAAATGGGGTTCTACTTTGTGATTAACCTTGCGGAACATGTATATGTCAACCATCGCTTACGTATTTATTGCATTCATTGCTTGTTTACATCTGTACATTCTTGTTTTAGAAATGTTTTGGTGGAACACCCCCAAAGGGCAGAAGGCATTCAAACTCACACCTGAATTCACAGCTCAAACCACAGCACTGGCGGCCAATCAAGGCCTATACAATGGTTTTCTGGCCGCAGGACTGTTTTGGTCTTTGTTGCACCCAAACCCCGCATTTGCCAAACAAATTGCGTTGTTTTTCTTATGCTGTGTCGCCATCGCAGGTGTTTACGGGGCGCTGACAGCCGCAAAAAAAATCCTTTATATTCAAACAGTTCCTGCCGTTCTTGGAATTTCAGCCGTTCTTTTGAGCTAAAAATGCGCAAAACCGTATTTTTATGTGCATTGGTGCGATAAAAACGGCATAATAAGCCATCCTTTTATGACAATAGAATGACTAAATCCGTAGATTTCTCATACACCTGATTCAATTAAGACCCGATTGGAAAACTATGCTCTATCAAGTTCGTGAATGGCAACGTGCCTTATTGAAACCCCTGACCAACGCCGCACATCATGTCGCGCAAATTGCTTCAAGCCCAATGAACCCATGGGCTTATACCACAGCAGGTCAGCACATGTATGCAGGCTTTGAACTCCTGCACCGTTTGGGCAAAGAATACGAAAAACCCGCTTTTAACATCAACTCTGTTCAAGTCAATGGTAAAGAAACAGCCATTACCGAGCGCACAGCCATCAAACACGCATTTTGTAATTTAATCGAGTTTGTTCGTGATGTCCCTGCCGATGTGGCCAAAAACAGCCCAACCGTCATGGTGTGCGCGCCTTTATCAGGTCATCATTCCACCTTGTTGCGCGACACAGTACGCACCTTATTGCAAGACCACAATGTCTTCATCACCGACTGGGTGGACGCGCGCATGGTGCCACTGTCTGAAGGCTCATTTGGCCTCAACGATTACATTCATTACATCCAAGATTTCATTCGCCAACTGGGCGGCAAAGTGCACCTGCTTTCGGTCTGTCAACCCACAGTACCCGTTTTGGCAGCAGTCTCATTGATGGCCAGTGCGGGCGAGCCGTTGCCCTTATCCATGACCATGATGGGCGGTCCAATCGATACGCGTCAAAGCCCCACCGAGGTCAATGATTTGGCCACTGAACGCCCTTTGTCGTGGTTTCAAACCAATGTGATTTACACAGTCCCCACGAAATACCCTGGCTATATGCGCCACGTTTATCCAGGTTTCTTGCAACATGCAGGATTCGTCGCGATGAATCCAGGTCGTCATGCCAGCTCACATTGGGACTATTATCTCAATTTGCTCAAAGGCGATGATGAGGACACTGAGCAACACCGTCAATTCTATGACGAATACAATGCGGTGTTGGATTTACCTGCTGAATTCTACCTCGACACCATCCAAATCGTATTCCAAGAGCACGCCTTACCTCGTGGCACATGGCATGTGAACGGTCATCGTGTTGCCCCAGAAGACATCAAAAACACGGGTTTATTAACAATTGAAGGTGAATTAGACGATATTTCAGGTCCTGGCCAAACCAAAGCGGCATTGGATTTATGCTCAGGCATTCCAAATACAGATAAAAAACACTACACGGCCATCGGCGCAGGTCACTACGGTATTTTCTCTGGCCGTCGTTGGCGTGAGTTGGTGTACCCAGAAGTGCGTGATTTTATTGCATCATTTGAAAAAAAATCAGCAGTGCCCAACGTACAAACCAAAACTGTTGAAGCCAAAACGAAAACCAATGCCGTGCAGAGCGAGAAAAAAAACCCTGCGGTAGCAATCCATCCATCCGTGCCCCAAGTGACGGCTAAAACCACTGCTGCAGCACCTGACGTTAAGGTTGAGGCCACCCCAACCCAAAGCAAAACGGTGATGGCAAAGCCAACAACAGACGTTAAAACGAAGGAAACGGCAATACAACCTGTTGCAAAAGCAGCACGACCCAAAGCAGTGATTGAAAGCAAAGCAGCTGCAGTGGCTCAAACAGCGGGGAAAACCGAAGCCAAGGCCAAGCCAATTAAAGTCGCAACACCTGTGAAAGCCGCATTACCTGCTGCTGCCGCTGCCGAAGCAAAAACCGTTGAAATCAAAACAGCTGATGTGGTGAAGCCATCACGCACAGCCGCTGAGATTAAAACAGAAACCTCCGCAAAACAAGCGGCTGTTAAAATTGACTATGCGGGCATGGCCAATGTCAAAAAAGACAACGAAGTAAAAAAATAAACTTTTTTTACAGGTAAAAAAACAATCCGCACGTTCATCACGTGCGGATTTGTATTTTTAAAATCATCATGAAACTCACAGGCCAGCCAAGCTTTCGATGTTTAGAAAAGGTGTTTATAAAGGGCGTGTGATTTTTTCCTGGATGTTTGCGGATGCCTCTTAAAAACCCTCTTTGAATTAAAGCATTGCAAATGTAAAACTTTACTTTTACGATTGACCCTATGAATCAAAACAAGACCGCCATCATGCCCGACAACCACAACGAACCCACCTTGACGCTTGAGCAACTGGCCAACCGCATCAACGATGTGTTACCACAAACGCAGTGCACACAGTGTGGCTACACAGGTTGTGCGCCTTATGCGCGCGCCATCGTTTTTGATCATGTGGACATCAATCAGTGCCCTCCTGGTGGTGCCGCAGGCATTGCACTGCTGTCCAGCATCACAGCACGCCCGATCCTACCCCTCAATCCAGACAATGGCTTTGAAATGCCTCGGCATGAGGCCAAAATCATCGAGGCCGATTGCATTGGCTGCACCAAATGCATTCAAGCGTGTCCAGTGGATGCCATCATGGGCACGTCCAAGCACATGCACACCGTGCTGACAGACCTTTGCACGGGCTGTGGCCTGTGCGTTCCACCATGCCCTGTGGACTGCATCGAAATGCCTTTGGCACAAGACACGGGTTGGTCAGCCACACAAGCCCAACACGCTAGAATACAATTTGAGTTCCGAACCATGCGCTTGGTTCGCGAAAAAAATGAATTGAACGCTCATCGCCTTGAAAAATCGCATGCCAAACATCAATTACAGCACGATCAAAATCACCATGAGACCGACGACACCAGCAAAAAGCAGGCCATTGTTGCTGCTGCGTTGGCAAGAGCCCGTGCGCGACGGCAATGATGGGCATTCGTTTTATTTCTAGTCAAAAAATCATTCGATGCGTCATTGCAGGTTTGACCACAAACCCCAGTTTGGGGCGGTATCGTATCGAGTATGGCATGACGGAACACCTGTATTTTGACCATAAACGTTTTGCCAATTGTTCCAAAAACTCACTTGTTTACACGTAGACAACACGGCTTTTCACTAACCCTTATCGTTACAGCGATGAATGCGTCACATGCACCACTTCAAATGGTTTTAAATCCAATCCATTGACTGTGTGTACTTGAGGGGAATGATTGAGTAACACCTCGCATGCCCCACCCGCACGAACAACGCATTCAATGCCATCGGATGTCAGCACAACAGGCAACTTTTGCTCTGCCGCAATTTGACCCACCACACGCAACAGCACCGAAGCCTCAACGCCTGCACCAATCACATAGGCCAAGCCTTCGCCATACGCATTGCGTGAGACGCAGGTCTTGTCCTGATAAAACGCATCATCGTAGCGGTACAACGACTCTGCTGTGGTCAGCTCAATCATGTCGCGCCATACCGTTGCAGTCCCCATTTGACCAGAATAACCGCCCTCTCCGACAATCACCACGTGTTCATTCACCAGCGCTTCACCTTCACGCACAACAACACCCAATACGTCACCGATGAGCGCGGGGGCATTTTTCAATAGGTGTAAATTATTGTCACGGTTTTTAATGGCGGTTCTAAAACCAGTGATCAGCGTGCCGCCTTTGGCAACAAAATCAGTCAATCGAGCCGCCAGCGATTCATCCATGATTTGCATGGCGGGCATGACCACAACCTTATAATTTGAAAAGTCTTTATGGACGCTCAATACATCGGTCATGATGTTGTGTGCATGAAAAGGTGTGTACAAACGCATGAACTCTGTGGTGAAATCAAAACTCGCTGACTGCTGTTGAATCGCCCACGATTGAATGTTGTCATAATCGTACAGCACCGCCACCTCTGCATGAATGTCACTGTTCAGGGCGGTTTCATGTGGTGTGATGTCACGGATGAATGTTTGCACTTCAGCCAATTTTCGATTGTCTTGGTTGTCGACATCGAGAATGCCCAAACAAAATTGCTCCGCACCACGATCCATACCACGCCAACGAAAAAACAACATGTGCTCACAGCCACGCGCCATCGCTTGGTGCGCCCACAGTTTGGCTTGATTTGGTCTTGGTAAATAGCCGATCTGGTTGTGGCCTTGCGCCCCCATGAGCTCTTCAACAATCCAAAAATTCTTTTGCTTCAAACCACGGATATAGTCCAGCGTCATGGCGATTTGTGCAGGTGAAATCGGTGCCGTCAAACCACCCCATACAGGATAATTGTCGTATGAGACAAAATCCAAATCCTTGACCAATTCATTTTGATCGCAGGCCACATTAAAAAAACCACCAAATAAATTATGCGTGATCTGCTGATGTGAACCACACAAGGCTTTCACTGCACTGATTTGGATGTTGGCGAACTCATTAATGGTGTGCGAACGAAAGCGTGCCCAATCCAAACGTAAAGCAGGATTATGCGTGGTGATCGTCGGCGTGGGTATGGGGATTTCAATGAAATCATTGTAGGTTTGTCCCCAAAAAATGGTGCCATAAGCCTCATTCAGGGTTCGAATATTGTCATTGAATTTATCGCGCAAAAATGCTTGAAAAGCATGGTGACATTGATCGCAATAGCATTGATCTGAACCCTCATGACCAAATTCATTGTCAATCTGCCACGCAATGATGGCGGGCTCATCGGCGTAATGTTGAACCAATTTTTTCACAATGCGACGGGCATATTCACGGTACACAGGAGAGTTAAAACAATACTCGCGTCGGCCGCCAAATGCGTGGGCTTGCCCCTGTGCATTGTGTGACAAAATCGATGGGTGCGCTTTTGCCAACCACGCAGGAAAGGTCGCCGTGGGCGTGCCAAACATGACATTCAAGCCGTGATGCTTGGCTTTTTCAATCACCTCATCAAAGAATGAAAAATTAAATTTCCCTTCCGTGGGCTCCATCATGTGCCAAGCAAATTCACCGATGCGAATGATGTTCATACCAGAATCACGCATGCGCGCCATGTCCTCATCCACCATCGCTGCACCCAATTGCATCCATTGCTCAGGGTAATAATCCACGCCTAAATACATTGTGTCACCTTCAATTCATCACAAAATAAAAATCCATTTTGTGTTTTTATTAAACACCCAACTGCGCCCAGCCTGCACTGAAGCTCACGTCACACCGTATCGAAGCAAAACCGTGTGTGCTGACGGTATGTTTGATTGGGATACAGTGCCGCGGCATGGTCGCCATTTGACGCGGATCGGTGTGGTAATTTTTGTGTTTCAATACACAAAGCATCGTGTGCTTGCCCCACCACACCGTGGCGTAAAGCTTCATGCCCAGCGTAATTGTGTGCGTACAGCACAACACATGGCTGATCCGTAAATACCTGTAAACGGCGGCCACTGAGCTCATCTTGTAATACCACTTGAGCTTGAGCCCGAGCCTGATTTGCAATCACATCCGCCAATACAAAATAATGGTCAATCCCACGCGCCAAAGCCAAGCGCACATCGGCGCTGCACAATGTGGCATCCAAAGGACGCAAAGTACGAAACTCAAAGTCACTGTTCGCCACCGACCACTCGCCCCCCGTGACCAACAAATCAGCATCCATTTCACACACGGTGGCCGCCTGCACTTGCAACACATGGTCGTGCACCGTGCGCCGTGTGCGACCCGATAAATTAAAATAGGCGTGGTGGGTCAAATTGCAGAGTGTCGGTGCATCGGTATTCGCTTGATAATCCACACTGAGTTGATTGTCGTCATTTAAAGTGTAAATGACTGTGACATCCAATATGCCAGGGTAAGCATTTTCATCCGCCTCGCTGCGGTAATGAAAGGCCACGCTCAAACCCAATTCCGATTCACTCACGTCACCCACTTGCCACACTTGGTGACTCATCGCAGCCGCACCACCATGCAGATGGTGCTCACCTTGATTGTTCGGTAATTGATAATCTGTGCCATCCAAATGAAACCGCCCATGGGCAATCCGCCCCGCAACACGCCCCACGATGCAACCAAAATAAGGGCCATTCTCCAAATAAGTCCCCATGTCCTCATGCGCCAGCGTGACACTTTCAACCACCCCATCACGGTCTGCAGTGCACACATCAACCAAGGTTGCGCCCCAATTCATCAACTCAACCACCATGCCACGGCGATTGGTTAAAGTAAAATGCTGTACACCCCGATCACCGAGCTGAATCTGTGTCTGAACAATACCCATATCGACCTTGTTAGTAAAACGTGACCAAAATAAACGTCACTTCAACGTTACTCAATTAAACGTTGTTTTTAAATGCACAAATGCATTTTTTCATTTCTGTATTTAATGCATTTGCTTCGTATCTCTGTTTAAAACAGCCCTTAAAAATCACTTAGAAACTGTTTAAATGCTGTAATGCCTGCATCCGTTTGTTTAAACACGCCCGCGTGAACCAGTACCTGCTCAAACACGCGCCCCACTTGAGCACGCACAAATGTTTGAGCATCGCTGTGGCCATCGTATTCTTTCGCCACAGCTGCAAACCATGCGGCATGTGCGCTCAATTCTGGATAATCATTGAACTGTGCTTGCCCCTCAAGGCAACGCTGCATGATTGCCATCGATGCAGCCAAACGATCAGGCAATACCGCCAACCCCATCACCTCAATCAAACCAATGTTTTCTTTTTTAATGTGATGCAACTCTTCATGCGGATGAAAAATCCCAAGCGGGTGTTCAGCCGATGTGCGGTTATTGCGCAACACCAAATCCAATTCAAACAGACCATTGCGCTGGCGAGCTATCGGCGTGATGGTGTTATGCGGCGTGTGCTCTTCGCCCGAAAAAGCCAACACCTCCACCGAAGCATCGCTATACGCGCGCCAACGACGCAGCACATCATCGGCAACCGACAGCACACTTGCCGCATGCTCACCAACCAAACGCACCACCGACATGGGCCAATGCAAAAGGTGCATGGTCACGTCGGGTTGCTGACTGGACACTTGTGAGTGCAAAGGCTGCGCATTCGCCATCGCAAATTCATAACGCCCACCCTGAAAATGATCGTGACTCAAAATAGAACCACCGACAATCGGCAAATCGGCATTTGAACCCACAAAATAATGTGGAAACTGCTCAACAAACGACAGCAAACGGGCAAACGTTTGTTTTGAAATCGACATCGGCTCATGTGTCGCTTTCAAGACGATGCAATGTTCCGTATAGTATTCATAAGGTGAATACTGCAAAAACCAAGGCTCATCGCACAAATTCAAAGGCATCAAGCGCAGGTTCTGCCGCGCAGGATGATTGACTCGCCCCGCATACCCCTCATTTTCTCGACACAGCAAACACAGTGGATATGCTTCACTTTTACTTGCACCCTCCGCAATGATGGCCTTAGGGTCTTTCTCGGGCTTAGACAGATTCACTGTGACATCCAAAACACCAAAAGGACTGTCATACACCCATGTTAAATTTTTCGCAATCCGTGCCACACGCACATAATTGCTGGCGCGTGATTGGTGGTAATACGCATCTGTGGCTTGCACAGGTGACTGAGCAAAATCATCTGCAAAAGCACGCTGCGCCACCGATGGTGGCGGCAATAAACAATCCATCAAGGCCGTATCAAACAAATCCTTTTGCGTGATGCCATCGTTCGGCAACAGATTGCGCTCCAACGCACAAGCCAACAATTCATCCAGCAGCCCTTGCACGCCACCAAATGCAGGTGCAACCAACCCCGCATTTGGCTCAAACCATGAGTCTTGTTTCAACAACGCCATCAAACGATGGCGTACATACATCGCATCGCTGGGCAAACACAGTTGCTGCTCAATGCCATACTCGACAAGGCGAGCAATCGCAGTACACACCCTCATGCTGCCCCCAAATAACGTGCACCATCACCGATGCGCACATCATAAAATGTGGCCACAAAGCCTGTTGCTGCAGTGTAATCTGCGCTGACTTTGGCTTTAAACGCATCCACTTGATCCGCGGACACGAGCATCACCGTACAGCCCCCAAAACCTGCACCCGTCATGCGTGCACCCACCGCACCGTGCCGCCATGCGGCATCGACCAAAGCATCCAAGTGCTCCCCCGTCACCGCATAATCGTCACGTAAAGACACATGCGACGCATTCATCAAATCACCAAAAGCCTTTAAATCACCTTGCTGCAAAACATTCACCGCCTCCAACGTGCGCTGGTTTTCGCTCACCGCATGCCATGCACGCTGACGCTGAGTGGCATTTTCAATCAGGTGGGCATGTGCGTGAAACTGCGCCAAGCTCAATTCGCACAACGCACTGATGGGTAAAGCACTTTTCAAAGCCAACAAGGCCGCCTCACACTCTGCACGACGTTCGTTGTATTTCGAATCACTGAGCTCTCGGCGTTTATTCGTGTTCGCAATCAACAACACATGGTCATCGCCCAAATCCAGAGGCACATGTTGATAAGCCAAACTGTTCGTGTTGAGCAGCATCGCGTGTGCGGCACAACCCATGCCACTGGCAAATTGATCCATGATGCCGCAATTCATGCCATTGAATTGATTTTCTGCCTGTTGGCCAACTTTAACCAATTCAATTTGAGGCCAGTTCAATGCAAACACATGATTGACCAACACCGCCGTGGCCAACTCAATCGAAGCCGATGAAGACAGGCCGGCACCATTTGGAATGTTGCCAAAAAACAAAATGTCTGCACCATGCCCCATGCTCGCACCTTTGTCCTGCATGATTTTAAACACCCCCGCAGGGTAGTTCGCCCAATCGTTGACCGCATCATAAGCCATCGCATCGAGAGACAACTCCACAATGCCTTTGTCCGCAAAATTATTCGAAAACAAACGCAACAATCGATCATCACGACGACGCATCAGGGCATACGTGCCGACATCCAAAGCACAAGGAAAGACATGGCCACCATTGTAATCGATGTGCTCGCCAATCAAATTAACCCGACCTGGCGCAAAAAACACATCGGTCGCAGGTGATTTAAATTGTGTCAAAAAATCATCGTTTAATGCTTTTAAAAATTGCTCTGAACTCACTGTAACCCCATTTTTTATAATCAAAACATTAAAACACCCGAAGCACCATTGGGACTTGATCGGCAACCACCCCCATTCAAGAGATGCGACACCAAGCAGGACACAATGAACTATGTATGGGTTTCACCCGACATCATTTCACATAAAAATAAAGGCGCTGATGCCATGTGCATCAACGCCTCATTTTAGCCAAGAAGCTTTAGTTTTTCTTCAAGTATTTGCGTGTATCAATCGCAACCGCAGCGATGATGATCAACCCCTTGATGATGTATTGCCAGTATGGGCTGACGCTGGAGAAGTTCAAGCCGTAGCTGATGATTTGGAACATCAACACGCCAATGATCACACCACCAATTTTACCAATACCGCCCGTGAACGACACGCCGCCCACCACACAGGCCGCAATCGCGTCCAACTCATACATGTTGCCCGTGTTGTTGGTTGCCGTGCCAATACGAGCCGCTTCCAACGTCCCAGCCAAACCATACAACACACCCGCCAATGTGTACACGCTGATCAAGGTTTTTTTGATGTTCACACCAGACACAACCGCTGCTTCTGGATTGCCACCGACCGCAAACATGTTTTTACCAAAACGTGTTTTGTTCCACAACACCCACATGAAAACCGTGGTGATGGCAGCGTAAATCACAAGGTAAGGCAAGCGGAAACTGCCAATATCAAAGCCACCCTGAGCAAACTCAGTGAAGTTGGCGGTAAAACCACCAATGGGCTGCGCACCATTCGGCTCACGGTCAACATAAGTTGACGACAAACCATAAATGATGATCATCGATCCCAAGGTCGTAATGAATGGCGTCACTTTCAAGTGTGCGATCACCACGCCATTCAAAAAGCCCAAGAAACCACATGCGATACACGCAATGATCAAAGCCACAATGATGAACTGGCTCGACAAAACAGGCGGCAAAGCTTGATACATACGGCTGACATTCTCAGGTGATTGCAGCAACGATGCTGAAATCACAGCAGCCAAACCGACTTGACGACCCGCAGATAAATCAGTGCCTTGGGTCACAATCAAACCCGCCACACCCAGCGCGATGATGATGTTGGTCGATGCCTGCGACAAAATATTACTGACATTGGTCAACGACAAAAACGCAGGATCCTTGATCACAAAACCAATCAATAAAAACAATAAAACAATGATGATGGCATTGTCCATCAACAACTGCCCCGTACTTTTTCGTGTTAAATCTTTACTCATTTCGCTCTCCTAATCTTCTTATAAGTACTTGGCTGACAACGCCATGATTTCTTCTTGGTTGGTTTTTGCTGTTTCAACAATGCCCGCCACGCGGCCATTGCTCATCACCAAAATACGGTCTGTCGTGCCAATCAACTCAGGCATTTCAGATGAAATCATGATGATGCCTTTGCCCGTGCTGGCCAAATCGTTCATCAATTGATAAATCTCATATTTTGCACCCACATCAATCCCACGCGTTGGCTCGTCCAACATCAAGACCTCAGGCTTGGTCAGCAACCAACGACCCAAAATCACCTTTTGCTGATTGCCACCTGACAACGAACCAATCGATGTTTTTTGGGTGGGTGTTTTAACGCGCATCGAGTCAATCACCCATTTCGTGTCTTTTGTACGCTGCGCATCATTCAACAAGCCAAAACCTGCGCGATAAGCACCAATATTGGCAATGGTTGCATTGAAGTTGATGTCCAAAATGCTAAAAATACCCGTTTGACGACGCTCCTCTGTCACCAAGGCAAAGCCATGACTGATGGCCTCGCGTGAACTGCGGTTGCCCACAACCCGACCATGCACCTTAATTTCACCTGACGCATAAGGGCGTAAACCAAACAAGGTTTCAACGATTTCTGTGCGCTTTGACCCGACCAAACCGGCGATGCCTAAAATTTCACCTTTGTGCAAATTGAACGAGACATCTTGAATCGATGGCTGATGTGTTGCCGTCAAGCCTTTGACTTCCATGATGGACTCGCCAATTTCATTGTTTTTTGGCGGATAACGATCGGTCAAGTCGCGTCCCACCATCAAATTGATGATGCGATCCATGGTTAAATCTTTGGCTGGCTCTGTCGCCACCCACTGCCCATCGCGCATGACGGTCACATCGTCGGAGATTTTTAGAATCTCTTCCATTTTATGAGAAATGTAGATCACGCCCACACCACGCGCTTTGAGCGTGTCGATGATTTTAAACAGGTGATTCACTTCTTTTTCAGTCAAAGAGGACGTTGGCTCATCCATCACAAGGACTTTAGAATTGTACGACACCGCCTTGGCAATCTCGACCATCTGCATTTCAGACACCGATAATTTTTCAACTTTGGTGCGCGGATCGATGTTGATGTCAAGTGACTCAAAAATTTTCTTTGTGTCGTTATACGCCTTCACTTCATCTGTGAATAAGCCTTTTTTTGGAAACCGTCCCAACCAAATATTATCCAAAATACTCGCTTGTCGAACTTGATTCAGCTCTTGATGCACCATGGCCACACCCTGTTCGAGTGCTTGTTTGGCAGTGGTGAATTTGATTGGCTGGCCTTCAAGGAAAATTTCGCCTTCGTCGGGGTTGTACATCCCAAACAGGCTTTTCATCAAGGTGGATTTCCCAGCGCCATTCTCGCCCATCAGTGCATGCACAGTGCCGGCACGAACAGTGAGACTGACTTTGTCTAAGGCTTTAACACCAGGAAATGATTTTGAAATGTTACGCATTTCGAGCAAATGCGCTTTTTTATTGCCAGAGTGCTGGCTTATGGCTTGGCTCATCATACCCTCCTATCACCTGCGCACATGCCCCATATTTTGCATCAAAATGGGGTGCGCAGATTAATGACAACCACAATGCACACCCCAAATCGGCTGCACATTGTAATACTGAAGCAATACTTAAAAAAAAGAGGATGCGGCAAAACGCTCGCACCCTCTTGATTTAGCACGTATTACTTGTATGCGTCTTCAGCAACTTTCAAGTTGTCTTTATTGATGTTGACATAAGGTACGCGAACCGCTTTTTTATCATCAAGCTTCCAAGTCGTGCCATCCACTGGGTCTTTGCCGTTTGCTGCGTTCACAGCCAATTGCAATGTTGCCAAACCTTGGTTTTTCGCATCATTCAATACCGAACCGACCATCACGCCTTCTTTGATTTTCGCCAAAGCATCAGGAATCGCGTCCACGCCGACCACTGGCATGAATTTTTTAGGATCTTTGAAGTAGCCTTTGCCTTGCAATGCATTGATTGCACCCAAAGCCATGCCGTCATTATTGGCAATCACGTATTCAATTTTGTCGCCATGTTTAGCCAACCAAGCATCCATCAAATTGTTCGCTTTAGCGGTGTCCCACATGCCTGTTTGCAATTCGAGTTGTTCGGTTTGAACGCCATCTTTGTTCAACTCTTCAATCGCAAATTTTGTACGTGCTTCTGCATCGGGGTGACCAGGTTCGCCTTTCAACAAGACAAATTGGATTTTACCGTCTTTGTTTTTGTCCCATTCTGGATGTGCTTTCCAAGAATCAGCAATCAATTTACCTTGCATGACGCCCGCTTCTGGTGACGATGTGCCCACATACCAGCATTTTTCACAAGCTTTCAATACGTCTGCCATGGGTTCTTTGTTGAAGAACACAACTGGGATTTTTGCTGCTGCAGCTTTGCTGACAATGGTTGATGCTGCTTGTGGATCCACCAAGTTAATCGCCAATACTTTTGCGCCTTTAGCGATCAAAGCATCGATTTGGCCATTTTGTTTGCCTTGGTCATTTTGAGAATCCTGCATAGACAATTCAGCTTTGCCACCTGCTGCGCCTTCAATCGCACGGCGAACAAAAGACATGAAGTTGTCATCGTATTTATAAACAGTCACACCGACCAAAGGCAGGCCCGCTGCGGGTGCTGCGGCTGCAGGTGCTGCGCCTGCCGCAGGTGCTGCTGGTTTTTGTTCAGGTGCTTTGCCGCATGCCATAATTGTCATTGCACTTGCTACAGCCAAACCCATTGTTAAGATTTTTTTCATGCTCGTCTCCAGTTTTTTACGTGGTTTTTTGTTCATTCTTAGATGAACGTTGTTAAAAGTGATGATTTTTTATAACTTTAGATTGCCAGCGCAGCTAAAACAACACCAACAACTTCAGCCATTGTAAACCTAAGTTTTTCAAAAAAGCCAATAATTTATTGTTTCTTCAACATAAAAAGCAAAAGGCGCTTTCACATGAAAAATGCACAACAAGCCCTGACTCATTTGCCTCAAACGCTGTCAATAAATCCCACCGCTTCGATTGTCTGGCAGTATTCTCGAAAAAATGCATGCCTCTGATAAAATCCAAGCTAATTAGTATTTTTAAAATACTAATTCGAGCTATTATATCTAAAAAAATAAGTTTGTATAGATTTTTTTTAAAGCCGCATAATTATTTTATCAAATGGTGTTGTTCGCTTACAATCAACACACAATTCCGATGATATTTTCGATATAACACTTTATTATTTCCATTAAAAAAGCATTTAAAAAAACATCATGACCTTCACCAGCAGCCACAGCGATCTTAAACAAATCAACCGTTTAGCAGTCATAAATCTCATTAAAAAGCAACCCAGCTTATCACGGGCAGACATTGCCAAGCACACGGGATTGACCAAGTCCACCATCGGTAAAATCGTACAAGAACTGATCGATGAGCACTGGTTGCAAGAGGAAGATGCACCCACTTTGCTCGAAGGCGCTGGGCGGCGCCCAACAGGCTTGACTTTAGACAACCGCACATTGACGCTGTTGGGTGCTGAAATCGGTGTGGACTTCATCACGGTGATTGCCTGCTCCATCACAGGTGAAGTGCGCTTCCATTCTAATTTGCCCTATCAGCACAATCAACTTGAGTCATCGTTGGATCAATTGGCCGATCTCTTGACCCATGTTTGGCACATGATGCACAGCATGAACCATCACGTTTTGGGGCTGGGAATCTCTGTGCCAGGCATGGTCAATATGCCCAATGAGCATGTGGCGGTTTTGCCCAACTTGGGTTGGCAAAATTTCAATCTGATTGAATTGATGCGCGCACGCTTCACGATGCAACAGTTGCCGCTGTTCCCAATCACGATTGTCAATGATGCCAACGCCGCTGCTTTATCTGAATTTGTGTTTGGACGCAGCCAATTCAATCGCAACCCTTTGGTGCACATTACGGTGGGGGTCGGGGTCGGTGCAGGCATCACCAGTGAAAATGGTTTATACCGAGGCACCAATGGATGGGCGGGTGAAATTGGGCACTCGGTGCTGCAACCGATCAACGGATTGCCTTGTGCCTGTGGTCAGTATGGTTGTGTCGAAACCTTGGTGTCGCAGCGCGCCCTGAGCCGCGCACTCACCTCAGACAGTGCATTGCTGTCTGTTGAACACATGCAACGTCGATTGGCACAAGGCGATGTCGCGGTGAAAGCGGGGTTGGATGAGGTCGGTTACTATCTGGGCATTGTGCTGCGCAATGTGGCCAACTATTTAAACCCAGAAAGCATTGTCATTGGCGGCCCCATGAGCCAATTTGAAGACGCATTGATGAAACCAGCCATTGCCAGTTTTCAAGCACACAGCAAAGGCAATTTGATTCTGCCCAATATCCGTTTGTGTGAGTTTGGTCTATTGGCCTCCTCATTGGGGGCAGCCGCCGCCATCTTGATCAAGCACCTCGAACCCAACGGCATCCCTGTGCATTTCAGCCACCAAGGGCTCTTGCGAAAATAAAAAAGCGGCCACTCATCAGAACAGCCGCCTTTCAAATAGCCCACCCTCTGCGCATAAGTCAGATCAGGCGCAAGGGAACATCGGTTTTAACGCCGAATACACCGCTTTAAACTGCTGGTAACGCGCCTCCAAAATGGCATTTTTTGCTTGTGGGACATACGTTTGTAACACAGGTGGTTTGGCACACACCTCATCCTCGCTCAAACCATACGCCAACGCACCCAAGCGCGCCGCACCCAGAGCGCCCCCCGCCTCTGAACCGACATGCGTGCAAATACTCACCTGCAATATGTCCGCCAACAGTTGCGCCCAATACGCACTGCGTGACCCCCCGCCCACCAAAAACAAAGAAGACACTTGTGTGCCTGCGGCCTGCAAAGCGCACAAGCCATCTTTCAGACCAAACGTCACGCCCTCCAAGACGGCATAACCCAGTTGTGCACGCGTTGCATCATGCGTCAAGCCAAAAAACACGCCCTGCGCATGTGCATCATTATGGGGGGTGCGTTCACCAGACAAATAAGGCAAAAAAATCGGGGCGCTGCGAGTGGGCTCTGCCAAGGCTTCAACCTCAGCCAACAATTCAAGTTCATTCGCCGCATGCGTCAATTGACACACCCAACGCAAGCAACTCGCCGCGGATAACATCACGCTCATCTGATGCCAGCGGTTCGGCAACGCATGGCAAAACGCATGCACAGCCGCTTCAGCATTCGGGCAATACGCATCATTGACCACAAACATCACACCCGACGTCCCCAGTGAAATAAAACCATCACCGTTGTGCACGGCACCAATGCCCACCGCACTCACCGCATTGTCACCCCCACCGCCTGCAACCAACACATCATTTGAAAGACCAAGTTGCGTCGCCACCTCAGCGCGCAAAGCGCCCGAAACCGCACTGCCCTCGATCAAACTCGGCATGTGTGAACGATTCAAATCGCACGCCGCCAACAACTCATCGGACCAATCGCGTTGTCCCACATCCAACCACAACGTACCTGACGCATCCGACATGTCCGACACCATTTCACCTGTGAGTAAAAATCGAATGTAATCTTTGGGCAACAGCACTTTGCGCGTGGCCTTGAAATGCTCGGGTTCGTGCTTGGCCACCCACAACAACTTGGGTGCGGTAAAACCAGGCATCGCCAAATTACCCGCCAATGCATATAAATTGGGGACTTTTGCCGTCAGTTCATCGCACTCCACATGGCTGCGCATGTCATTCCACAAAATGGCGGGGCGAATGACCTGATTCGCCTCATCCAACAACACCGCACCATGCATTTGACCCGATAAACCAATGGCTTTGACTTGAGCAAACTCAGCAACATGGTCAACACGTAAAGCCGCCAACACCGTCAGTGTTGCATCCCACCAATCGGCTGGATTCTGCTCAGAGTGCATAGGCTGTGGACGCGAAACCGTTAAACCTGCACCACGACTGCCCACAATACGGCCATCTGTTGACATCAAAATCGCTTTGACCTCTGATGTGCCATAATCCAATCCTAAAAACATACCCCCTCCTTGTTATCAATGTGATGTATAAAACACAGTCTACCGCAGGACAGGCTGTGTTTTTTATTTTTTAAGAGAGCAAGGGTATTCTCTCGCAAAAAAAGCCCTAAAAATAGGGCTTTTCATAAATTAAAGGAGCTAGGTTAATGCCAATTTGCAGCCATTACCAAACTGACATTAGCGGCATAGCCTGTTGGCAAAACAGTCACTCCAGCAGCCGGTGGAGCATAAGCCGCCATGGCTTGAACCAACGCATTGACATCGGTATAAGCCAGGCTGGCTGTACCTGCTGTGATTTTCTCAATGACGGATGAGGTCTTGATGTTATTGCCACCAGCGACATACCAGTCTTTAATGGTTACTTGATCCGTCGTACCGATCACACTTACAACCAAGTCATTGTTCGTGTGCGTGAACCACAACTGCTCTTTAACAATGCCAGTTTGGAAAGCCAATACATCCGCATTGCTTGTCGTTGCATCGGTATCGTTGATGACATCTTGTCCTTCAGTGCGGGTAAACTTATAAGTGTCGTTACCAGTACCACCTAGAAGAGTGTCTGCACCCAATGCACCTGTCAATGTGTCGTTGCCCGCATTGCCAAAAAGCTGATTATTTGTCGCATCACCCGACAAGACATCAGCACCTGAGCCACCAATGATGTTTTCAAAATTAATAAAAGTATCTTGACCACCACCTGTCACTTGGCTTGTTGTCACCGATAGATCAGCGGTGATGGCAACACTAAAATCACTGTAGTCGACAGTATCAACTCCTGCTCGTCCATCCATGACATCATTACCCAAACCAGCCCGAATGGTATTGCTCAGTTCATTTCCATATAGTGTATCATTGCCTCTACCACCAAGGATTCTCTCAACATTGAGGATGGTGTCAGTTCCCGCTGTTTGAGCCATTTGAGCGGTGCTTAATGCCAAGTCTACGGTCACCGATGCGGTCATGTCACGGTAATCAACCCAGTCCATGTCGTCTCCACCATCAATCGTATCATTGCCCAAACCGCCCATCAGCACATCAACGCCTTTGCCTCCTCTCAGATTGTCATTGCCCACACCACCAGACAGGTTGTCACTGCCGTCATTGCCGTTTAGAACGTTGTTTAGGTTATTGCCTTTCAACACATCGTTCCCACTGCCACCATTGGCATGCTCCAAGTTCAATATTGTGTCCAGCCCAGCACCCACTGTGTTTTGCTGTGATGTGACGCTCAAATCAACGGTCACACTGGCGGTCATATCACCATAGTTCAGCCAATCATTGCCTGCACCGCCATCCAGAAAATCATTACCCAAGCCACCAAAGAGATTGTCATTTCCAGCGAAACCATAAATGGAGTCATCACCATCTTTACCTTGTAATAGGTTGCCTAAGGCATTTCCATAGAGGTTATTATTTAAGGCATTACCTGTGATATTAACTGTTGCATCTGTTTTGTTACTTGCATCAATGTTTTCAACATTGGCCGATGCCACATAATTAATGATATTGCCATTCATTAACAGCACCGTGTCACTCCCTGAGTCAACCCCTTCAATAACCACATCACCCAGTGTGTCCACAGCATACGTGTCATCACCCGACAACCCCATCAAAACACTTTCGTCCCAAGCACCGTACATCAAACTGTATGCATCATTGGCATCGCTACCCACACGCAAAGTTCGCACCACATTATCACTGAACTTGACTTGCTCAATCAATTGCCCAGCAAAGTAATCCGAGACACTCACCTGATCTGATACGCCATAAGCAACCACAAGGTGATTTCCTGACTTTGAGGCCGAACGTATTGAGGTGCTGGCAAAGTTGAATTGCAATGTATCCGCTCCTGCAGAGTCAGAGACCGTATCCGTGCCATCACCAACGGAGAACGCATAAGTATCATCTCCACCCATACCACTGAGTACATCATTTCCCGCTTGACCAATCAGGACATTGTTGTGGTTATTGCCATCGATGCTGTTGTTCAAGGCGTTGCCCGTGACGTTGACCGCGGCATCTGTTTTATTGCGGGTATCAATGTTTTCAACATTGGCTGATGCGGTGTAATTGACGATATTGCCATTCATTAACAGCACCGTGTCATTACCTGCATTGGCGTTTTCAACAACCACATCACCCAGACTGTCCACAGCATACGTGTCATCCCCAGACAAGCCCACCAGAACACTTTCATCCCAAGCACCGGACATCAAACTGTATGCATCATTGGCATCGCTACCCACACGTAAGGTTCGCATCACATTGTCATTGAACTTGATTTGCTCCATAGCTCCCACAGTGAAGTGATTCTTGAGCGTCAACTCATCGCTGGCTCCATAAGCAATAACCAAATCATTGTTGACCTTCTTGATCGAACGAATCGCTGTATTGGCCATGCCCAATTGCAGCACATCAGTGCCCGCAAGGTCTGTGATACTGTCCAAGCCATCGCCAAGACCAAAGACGTATAACTCATCGCCTAGACTATCATAAACATCATCATTGCCTTTACCCGCCACAATGGTGTCGTTACCAGCCCAACCAATGATGCGGTTACCGCCTGTATTACCTGCCAAGGTATTATTTAAATCATTGCCTGTACCTGAAATATCATTCATACCCGTGAGGGTAAGGTTTTCTAAATTATCCCCTAAAGTAAAAGAAGCTGAAGCATTGACTTTATCTGTACCTTGGCCCTCTAGTTCCGTGATGGCGTCAGCTGAATCGTCAACCATGTAAGTGTCGTTACCCAAACCTCCGCTCAGGGTGTCTTTGCCTGTGCCACCATCAAGGACATTGTTCCCCGTGTTGCCCACCAGTCGATTGGCCAAATGATTGGCTGTTGCATTCACTGACGCAGAGCCTGTTAACTCGATGTTTTCCACTTCATTGGACAGTTTATAAGTCACGCTTGATTTAACAGAATCAAATCCACCGCCATCAATTTCAACAATGACATCGCCAACATTGTCAACGATATAAGTGTCATTGCCTGTGCGTCCAACCATGGTGTCAGCACCCGCCAAACCATCCAGAGTATTGCCCCCTGCGTTACCTGTGATGGCGTCCGCAGCGGCTGTTCCCCTCACCACAGGGTCTGTGGCTTTTTTGGATGCAAATGTGGTGAGTGCCGTTATGGGTGCCCCTGTCACACTCGCATTGACCATTTGCCATGTTTGCAGTTCACTTTGATTGGCAAAGAACAACAGTTGTGAGGCATTGATTTGTGACAACGTTCGGTTCTTTAAAAGTAGGCTTTGGTTGTTTTCTAAATCCAGTTTAACATCGGCACCCACCTGAGAGGTGATGATGCCCGTTGAGCTAAAGCCAACGAATGCAATGACTTCATTGGCATTGCTCACTTCAAAGTCAACGATGATGTCTTGGCTGTTGAGGTCTTTACGTATGATGAACACATCATTGCCCGCACCACCGGTGAGTGCGTCGTTGCCCCAGTAAGCATCGAATGTGTCGTTGCCTGCTTGACCGTTCAAAACATCGTTACCACGCCCGCCGATCAGTAGGTTTTGAGCGGCATTGCCGACCAAAGTGTCATTAAACTCGCCACCAAGGATGTTTTCAATCAAAGAGGGGTTGCTGATGGTTAAGCCTTTGCCTACAATCGTTGCGGCTCCTGAAGTCAAATTAACCGTGCTTGCGCTTGAAACCGCGGCCACATTAATCGTGTCTCGACCACCATCCGTATCATTTAAAGTGGCACGTGCGCCTGCGCCCAACTGACCAAATTCGTTGGTGTAAATGTATTGGTCGTTGATTTTACCTTGTGCTCCAAAGGCTGCAAAACGCCAACTTTTCAATATCCCTGTACCACCTGTTGCTGCATCTTGAACCACCAACTTCCAATCGCCAGCAAAAGACTCGCCACGTAGCAGTGCTGTATTGAATGTGTAATTTAAATCATTGGATGAAGAATTCGAGCCATTAATGCCATCAAAAAACTTTTGCCCTGTGGCATTACTGGCTGTCACGCCTTTACGATTCATCAGTATGGATTCAGTCCCTGATGGTGAAACCAATTTAATGATCAAATCACCTGCGTTGGCATGAGTTAAGTGCACTTCGACCGTTACATGTTCAATATTTATATCCTGATCAGCTACGTTAATGCTGGATACGATAAGATTACCATCGTTATCAGGAATGGCCATATTTAAGACACTAAAATCATTCACTATACCGCTTTTATTATTTTGATCTGTTTCTTGTTTAGCCCATGTTTCCGCCAAGCGCACCGCAGCCCGTGCATCAATCATCCCGTAACCATAATCATGGCTCACATGCATGCCACCACCATTCCAATTACGAGCACCATTGGTTTGCCACACTGTGTTGGGATCAATGATTTGTCTAGCGGATGCGGCGAGAATGTCTTGCACATCTCGATAACCCAAATTTGGATTGGCTTCCAACATCAATGCAATGATGCCACTGACAGTGGGTGCAGAGAAGCTGGTGCCTGAGGCCAGTGCCGTTTCATCACCAAAGGTGGAACCATTGCTGTTCTCAACCTGTAAGCCTGTGGTTGACAGGTCTTGTCCTGAAGCAGACACCAATAGATTGGCACCCGCTGTAGAGAACTTTGTGTCACTACTGGCGGTTAATCCAGCTTTGCTGTGATCTAAATTCACACCTGCCACCACAACGGTATAACGGTTATTGGTCAGCCAAGAGTCGCTTGTGTTTGCGCCTGCTGCTCGATCATTACCTGCTGCATTCACAAAGACGGAACCCAAACCACCGCGTCCAGAGCTTAATGCCTCCCAATATTCAGGAGTGATGCCATTCAAACTCATTAACTGAGATAAATCGGTATTCGCTTTCCAGCTTTGGTTGATGACGTCGTAGTTTTTTAAGAACTTGTATGTGCTTAAATCCCCACCCAGCCCACCCAGCCAGTGCCCTGCAAGGCTGGCATTGTAGGCCACGCCCACATTGCCATCGTTGTTACGTGAACTGGCAATGACACCCGCCACCATCGTTGAGTGGCGGTTGTAGTTGCCTGCATCGCCTTCACCCGCACGATCTCCCACCGTTGGATTGGCCAACCATTTCTTATCCAAATTGCCCATCAGATCTGCATGGGTGTAGTTGAAGATTTGTGTGGTGTTGGCGAAGCCACCCGCCACTTCAAATATCCCGACTTGTACGCCTTTGCCTGTGTAGTGTTGCCAAACAGGCAACACATTGGCGTCGGTCAAGTAGGTTTGCTTGGTCAACAAAGTGTCTTGTGGCAAGTCAGCAGTTTGCAATTTCACTTCAGCACTCACAGGGACGCCGTCGATGACCAACATGCTGCCGTTGCCCGAGTCATTTTTAAGCCGATACTTGAAGCCCATAAACCCTGTGTAGCTTGCATCGGGTGTGAACAGCACGTCGCCATCGGCATTGATGCTGGCGGTGCCACCCTTGACGTCAAACAGTTCCAATAAGGACAGGGGGTAGTTGCGCCAGTTCACATCGTTGCCAATCAATTGGGCTTTGCCGATCACTTGGGCTTGGGTGCGGTTAAGGGCAACACCTGCTTTGTTGAGGGTCAGTACATCGTCGGCGAGTAAAGGGGCTGCAAAGCCTGCACTGGTTTCGTTGGGGATGTCGACGAGCTTGATGTTGCTGAAGTTGGCTTTCTCGACATTGCGAATGAAGTCTGTGCCGTCGCGCCCTGCCACACGGTCACTGACCCACACGCCGCCATCGGCGACCATGAAGCGGTAGTCGCTGACTTGACCTCGGAAGGTGACGGCGTCCACACCTGCGCCACCGTCCATGGTGTCGTCGCCTGCGCTGGCGGTGAGGTCATCTTCTCCTGCACCACCCATCATTTTGTCGTCATCCAGACCGCCATCGAGGATGTCGTTGCCTGCGCCGCCCATGAGGATGTCGTTGTTTCGGTGTCCACGCAGGAGGTCGTTGCCGTCACCACCGTTGATGAGGTCGTCGCCGTTTTCGCCATTGAGGACGTCGTTGGCGGAGCCGCCTATCATCATGTCGTTGCCGTCGCCACCGCGGACAAAGACAGTGCTGCGACCACCACCGATGATGACATCCGCACCACGCCCGCCTTGAACTTGTTCGACTTCGGCTTGTGCCATGTTCAATGTGATGCCTCGGTCGCCAACGACTTGAACGATGTCATCGCCTGCACCTGCGTTGATGTTGGCTTGTAAGTCATCGGCATCAATCAAGAGGACATCATTGCCTGCGCCTGCGTTGAATACGTCGCTGCCCATGCCGCCTGCCAGCCAGTTGTTGTTGGCGTCGCCCGTCAATGTGTCGTTGCCGCGTCCGCCTGCGGCGTTGGTCACGCCTTTGCTGGTGACGTTGATGTTTTCTCCGACGAGGCTGGTGGTGGTGTAAGCTTTGATGGTGGCGTTGCCTGTGCCTGTTTGGGTGCTGGTGATGCCGCCTGTGCCTGAGGCGGTGGTGGTGCCGCCATTGGGGTTGGCGAGGAAGTTGACGGCGAGGGCTTCTTTGCTCGTGCCATTTTGGGTGAATGTGCCACGGGCAAGGACTTCGTTGCCGTCGCGGACTTCACCACTTTGTGCTTGATTGATGAGGTTGATTTGGCTGATGCCGAGGGCGGTGAGGGTTTTAAGTTCACTGGCTTCGCCTGCGTCGACAATGCCGTTGCCGTTGAGGTCTTTCCAGCTTTTGCCGTCGTGGTTATCGTCGACCCAAACTTTAACAGTGCCCCATGTGGCGTCGTTGTTGTTGAAGAGGTTGTCGTTGTTGGAGTCGAGGCTCTTAAGTGCAGCAAAGCCGTCTTTAAACGGCTTTGTTCCTGCGCTGCCTTCGGTGCCAACTGCACCACCGTAGTATTCGGATAGGGTTTCGCTGATGTTGTCGATCTTGCCGTTGGCGTTGCGGTCAACGACGACGATGCCGTCTTGGGTGGAGACCCAGCCTGTTTGTTCAAGGCTACCACCGTCATTGTCGATGTCGAACATGACGGGGTCATCAAGGAATTGGGTCAGTTTAACGCCGTCACCGTTCAAATCTAAAATCAGTGGGTCGGTCATTTGGTGGTAGCTGGAGGAGTTCGTGCTGCCGTTGTTGAGGAAGTTGGCGGTGGCAGTTTGGATGTTTTGAATGGCTTGTTGCTCTGCTGCAGGCGTCATGTTGGCGAGGTTGATGACGGTTTGGGCTTGTTGGGTGGTGGGTAGGATGGCGTTGGCGATGTTGCCGTCGTAAGGTCGGTGGTCGTTGGTGACGTTGCGAGTGGCGTTGCTGTTGGCAGTGTAGGTTGCTGCGTTGTTGTTGCCCGCGAAGTCGACCATGCTGGGGGCGACTTGGACGTTGGTGTTGGCGCTGTCTATCAGGCCGCCTTGGCTGTGGTCTATGCTGGAGGGGCTGCTGTTCGCGACTTGGGTGTCTACAGTGTTCGTTTCACTGCCGTTGGCTTGGAAACCAATGAGCTGAGTTGATTGGACGAACTTATTACTCGTTGTCTTGGTGATTGTGCCGTCGCTGTTGTTTTTATAGGTGGTTAAAGTACCATCAGATGAGATGAAAGTTTGATTAATAGATGCTATGTTACGAGATGAGTCATATTCTTGCGTTGTCGATTGTAAAACCGAGTTACTTTTGAATAGATTAATTTCCTCTGTGCTTTGAGAGAGAGAGGTAAAACTTGCTTGACCTGTTGCTAACGTCTCTTTAATAACGCGACCATCATTGAGCACGTAGTAATCAAAATCAGGCATTTCTCCTGACGAACCAAATACGGATATCTTTTGTATGGCCTTTGCATTTCCTAAAAGAGGATAGACGGGCCCCCAGTAGTATTCTGTGGGAGATTGCCCAATACCGACTCCGACGAATCCAAAGTCGTCAGTCACTTCAATTCGATAAGATGCGCCTGTTGTGCCAGATGAGCTCCCCAAAAACGATTTAATGGCTTCTGTTCCAAAATAAGCACCTGCACCTGCGGAAGCACCGACTGCGACGGCATAGACCAATTGCCCCACAGGGCCACCACCGACCAGCGGTGCAAAGAATCCCGCCGCAAATTCACCTGCGGCCATACCCGCAGCCCAGCCCCCAGCCAGTGTGACAGTGCCATCGGCAATGATTTTACTCGCACCATTGACATCACCTGCGGCATAGGCGGCATTGGCACGGTCGGCAATGTCTTTTATTTCCAGGGCGGTGGCTCCCACACCAATGATTCCCAAGCCTTTGGAGACGCCAGTGGTGGTTTTAACCCATTTTTCACCCACGCTCAAGTTACTCCAGCCTTCGCCCCAGATTTTAGCTTGGTCTGCGCTCATGCCTTGGATCATGCTGACTTTGAGGCTATTATTTGCTGCATTTCCATTAAGAGTATTGGCTGGTATGACCCCTGTACCCTGAAAGAAACGGCTTAAATCAACACCCGTGATTTTACCATTGGCATCCGTATTGACCTTCACATCGCTCAGCAATGCGGCTGAGCTGGCAGAAGCCGCCTTATTGACCTCAGCCCATGAACCTGTTTTGGTGTAAATGGCTTGCAATACCTCCTTCGGTACACCATTTACATGGGTCACAGCAGCGTTTTGCATTAATTTAGGCAATTCTGTTTGTGCAAAAATTCTGTTGTCGGGAGCAAACGGTGTGATGGTGCGCACATCACCCGTGCTGTCAGCGGCAAAGCGACTGGATGAATCCGCCCATGGTCCTTGGTTCGCATCGTACAGCCAATTAGTGGCGGGGCCGCTGTAGGTGCCATCAATGATTCCGCGTGGTGCAACACCATAAACACTCGCAACTTTGGTTAGAAAAGCCTCTGACTGCAAGAACTTTGCCGCTTCGGTGTTGTCAATGATGCGCACGCTGGGGGAGCTTTGCCCCACGGCTTGTGCCAGTCCATTGGTGTCGACATTGCCCACGCCACCACCGTATAAAACAGTCGTTGTACCCGATGCATACGTGTCCACCTGCGCTGCCAATGCACGCAATGCATCCGCCGTCGCGTATGCACTGGGGTTGGTGTTGATTAAATTGATTGCCTGAGCTGATGTTAAGGCCATGTTAAATTCTCCCTGTGGATTATGATTCTAAAATGACTTCGTAGTCGGTGTTGGTGGAATAAATGCCAAAATCTTTATAAGCAAGCAAGGCCTCTTTCAAATCCAGTAATATTTTAGGACGCTGCGCTTCAAGCTCTGGTGTGAGCACATCTTGGGTTTTGTTGTAACTGATGGTTTTAACCACCCAACGTGACCAACCAGGCTGCCCTGGGTCTCCACCACCGCCCCAAAGGTCAAGCCTCAACACCAATAAAACACCATGCCAATAAAATGTCCATGTGGTTTGATGGCGGTATTCAAATCGACCACGCGCAACGCACCGTAAATACATGCCTCGATCATAATCAATCGTCCATTGTTCTGAATTGGTTTGCCCCATGAGAAACTCTTTGTCTATTTCTTTGATGTGATGCTTCTCAATATTCTCTTCAGAAATCATTTCATTTATAAATGCCATGCCATTTCCCCTTTAAAGTTCATCTTGATTCTTAAACATTCAAATCAGTATTTTGAGTAAATACTCAGTTCAATATTTACGAATGAGGTATTTTAAAAACATACAACACACAGGCTCAATTGAATCCTTGCAAATCCTTGGTTTCGATCAAAAATATGTACATGTCAGTATAACTATTTAAGCGCAATCATTCGCAAATTATTTGCTTTGTTGAGGGTCAATACATCGTCGACGAGAATTGATCTACCCTCGATTTGGCAGACCGTTTAAGCGGCTAATCTGATGAGTATAAAACACAACCTCAACCCGAAAATCTTGCAACGATGTAAACAACAATCATCACATCAAATGGTGCAATGTGAAAAAATTTATAGCTTTTTGAACAATACCCCAAACTTTTTGACAATCACACGTGCACAAAAATAAATCACTACCCACAAAACGTAAACGCATGCACCATAATAAATACTGAGCAATTTTATTGTGCAACTCTTTTTTATTTTTTTCTTTCATATTTCAATCAACTCAAAAATGACAACACCCCACCATAGGGCGGGGTGTGATCTTACTCATTCAACTCAATACATAGGACGAGAATAAGCTCTCAGACGAAAAAACGTAGAAACTGGGTAAAATACAAATCGCGCCGCCCTTTAAAACCAACCTGCATCATTAACCGACCCTAATTATTCTTTCGCTAAAGATCTCATATCTTTAATCGAAAAATTAAAAAAATGCTTTATTAATAATCCATTACAATCTCACAAGAGCGCCTATATCAAGCTAAGCGAAAAATAAACATTCAACATAACATCGCCTTCACGTTCTTTTATTCTAAACTCGGCAAAATGCCTCAATCACCCCGCCATCGCCATCAAACTGGCATTGCCGCCCGCAGCGGTGGTGTTGATGCACAACGCGTGCTCAGCGACCAAACGCCATACAGGAATCAGCGCATCATCACGGGTTTCAATCACTTGCACCAAACCACCAGCATCGCTCGGACGTGCCGCCAATTGTGGACGCAACGCGCCTGCACTGTCCGCATCCAACAATGCCATATCAAGGTGTGCACTGAGAATGTCCTGCTCATCCAATAATTGAATGGCATTACGAACCGCTGTGGGCAAGCCTTTAGGCAACACAGCCAGCCTGTCGGGCAACATCACGGGCACATTGCCTGTGGCGAAAATAGCGGCCAGTTGATGTAACGCGCCATCTACCGTGACGGCACTGCACAACACATGTCCTCTTGGTGAGAATGACAAGGCATTGCGTTCACCTGTCGGCCCTGGCAACTCAAGGCTCGCACCATTCAAGCTGCTGCGAGCATAGGCATCGCCTTTTTGCGCCAACCCGTCATGACCATGCGTGCTTGCCCAATCCAAGAAAGTTGCCAACACGGGGTTGTTTCGTTTGTCTTTGCTCGCGCCCAACACAGCAGGCGACACATCAATCGCGCCCTGCAAACGGCGCACATACAGTGGCCCGCCTGCTTTCGGCCCTGTGCCCGATTTGCCTTCACCACCAAAAGGCTGCACACCGACCACCGCACCGACAATGTTGCGGTTGATGTACACATTACCAACGCGTGCATGGTCGGTCACAAAGTCACGCGTTTCATCAATGCGCGTGTGCACACCGAGGGTTAAACCGTAACCCGTTGCGTTTAAATCTTTAATCAACTGCGGCAACTCATCACGTGAATAACGCAAAACATGCAACACAGGGCCAAATACTTCACGACTCAAATCGGACAAGGCCTTAATTTCAATGATGGTGGGGGGTACAAATGTGCCGTTTTCACACTCATGAGGCAAAGGCAATTGCGTCACGGCATGCCCTTTGGCACGCATCTGCTCGATGTGGCGCAGCAAATTGCCTTGCGCTTCAACATCAATCACGGGCCCGACATCGGTCGCCAAGCGATCGGGTGAGCCAATGCGCAATTCTTGCAATGCGCCATGCAGCATGGTCACTGTTTTATCGGCAATGTCTTTTTGCAAACACAAGACGCGCAAGGCCGAGCACCGCTGCCCAGCAGAGTCAAATGCAGACACCAGTACATCGGTCACCACCTGTTCAGGTAATGCCGAGCTGTCCATGATCAAGGCATTTTGCCCGCCTGTTTCAGCAATCAAGGCAATTTCAGCGCCTTCTTGCTGCGCGCGTGTGGTTAAATTGCGGTGAATGATTTGCGCCACTTCGGTTGAACCCGTGAAAATCACGCCTTTCACACGCGGGTCATTGACCAAAGTGGCACCCACCACCTCACCGCGTCCCGGTAAAAACTGAAGCACTTGACGCGGCACACCCGCTTCGTGCAACAACTGCACCGCACGGTGCGCGATCAACGGTGTCTGCTCAGCGGGTTTAGCCAAAACACTGTTGCCCGCAGCCAAAGACGCGGCAATTTCACCAATGAAAATCGCCAAAGGAAAGTTCCACGGGGCAATGCAGACCACCGCACCCAAAGTGTGGCTGTGCACATCCGCTTGCACTTGTGCACTGTAATAACGTAAAAAATCAACCGCTTCACGAATCTCAGCCACCGCATTCGGCAGGGATTTACCCGCTTCACGCACCGCGAGGGTCATGAGCTCAACATGATGTGTTTCCAACGCATCGGCCGCACGTTGCAATGCCGCCGCACGCTCCGCAGGTGCGGTGTTGCGCCACTCAATGGCCGCACCATCGGCAATGGCCAGTGCCATAGCGACATCGGCATGTGTCGCTTCAACCACTTGCCCCACCACATCCGCATGATCGGCTGGATTTTTAATCACCACGGCCTGACCTGTGCTGACGGAATCATCGCCCAAGACGGGGGCGGCTTGCCATTGTTGCTGTGCATTGTGGGCAAAATTGACACTGAGCGCGCGTAAGGTATTTTCGTTGGAAAAATCCATGCCCATTGAGTTATTGCGCTCAGCACCAAACAAATCACGTGGCAATGCAATGTGGGCATTGGGTGCACCGCCCAGCATGCGTGCGGTGTCAATCGGGTCAGCAATCAAGCTGTCGATCGACACATTTTCATCAACGATCTGATTCACAAACGATGAGTTGGCGCCATTTTCCAACAAGCGACGCACAAGGTAGGCGAGTAAGGTCACATGCGAACCCACGGGTGCATAAATGCGGCAAATTTTACCCAAATTATTCGCACCCACCACTTGGTCATACAAGGTTTCGCCCATACCATGCAAACATTGAAACTCATAATTGCTCACATTACGCGCCGTCGCCCACGTATGAATGGTGGCGACGGTGTGCGCATTGTGCGTGGCAAATTGCGCATAAATCACATCGGTTGCGCCCAGCAATTTCTGTGCACAAGTCAAATACGACACGTCAGTGTACACTTTGCGCGTATAAACAGGATAACCATCCATGCCATCGACTTGCGCACGTTTGATTTCCGCATCCCAATACGCCCCTTTAACCAAACGCACCATGAATTTTCGCCCCGAACGACGTGCCAAATCAATCAAGTAATCGAGCACAAACGGGCAACGTTTCTGATAAGCCTGCACCACAAAACCAATGCCTTCAAAACCCGCCAAATCAGGGTCAAACGCCAAAGCCTCCATCAAATCCAAAGACAGCTCCAAGCGATCGGTTTCTTCTGCATCGATATTCAAACCAATGTTGTAACTTTTCGCCAACATCAACAACTGCTTCAAACTCGGCAACAATTCACCCATGACGCGATCGCGCTGGGCACGCGAATAACGGGGATGCAAGGCTGACAATTTCACCGAAATGCCAGGGCCATTTTTGATGCCACGACCATTCGAAGCCTTGCCAATCGCATGGATCGCCGCCTCATAGGATGCGTAATAATAAGCGGCATCTTCCATCGTCAACGCCGCTTCACCCAACATGTCGTATGAATATTGATAACCACGCTTCTCGTTGTCCAAGCTGTTTTGAATCGCCTCGTCAATCGTTTGTCCCGTCACAAACTGCTTGCCCAGCATGCGCATCGCCACATCCACACCTTTGCGAATCAATGGTTCACCGCCTTTGGTAATGAGTTTGCCCAGCGCAGCACTTAAACCTTTTTCACTTGAGGTGCTGACCAATTTACCCGTGATCAACAACCCCCAAGTCGCGGCATTGACAAACATCGACGGCGATTCACCCAAATGTTTGCGCCAATCACCACGGCTGATTTTGTCGGCAATCAAACGATCCGCCGTCGCACTGTCTGGAATACGCAACAAAGCCTCCGCCAAACACATCAAAGCCACACCCTCCTCCGATGACAATGAAAACTCATGCATCAACGCATCCACGCCCGAAGCACGCGTGCGCTGCGTGCGCACATTGGTCACGAGCTTCGCCGCCAAATTTTGTGCGGTGATTTGCTCATCGGCATTGTGTTTGACTTGAGCCAACAACCACGTCACCGCTTCCGCCTCATCACGGCGATAAGCAGCGGTAATGGCCGCTCGGGTCACAGAAGGTGTGGGCAAAACATCATCAATAAAGGCGGCGAAAGGTGTGGTGGTCATGGAATCTCTTTTGATTTAATAAATTGAAAATACATGCTTAAATGCAGCATTTAAGGCATGGCTGAATGTGAATCGGTTTCATTTTTTTGATCATAAATTGAGTGGATGAACACCCATTTTGACCTCATTAATTTGATTCGATTTTATGGGTTTTAGCCCAACATTAAACCTGTTTGTTAATACTTGTATCAATATTTTATTTTTAGAATTACAATTTAACCAAATTAAATTTTTGAAGGAGTACGCCATGCTCGACAAAATCAATAAAAAAATCCTTGCCGCTTTACAAGAAGATGGCCGCATCACCAATGTTGATCTCGCCACCAAAGCCAACCTGTCGCCCGCCGCCTGTTTGGAGCGGGTGCGCCGCTTGACCGACATGGGTTACATCGTCGGCTACACAGCCTTGCTCAACCCTGAGATGCTCAACGTGTCATTGATGGTATTCATTGAGGTCTTACTCGATCGCACCACCCCCGAAGTGTTCGATGACTTCAAACGCAGTGCGCAAAAAATCCCCGAAATCATGGAGTGTCACATGGTTGCAGGGGGATTTGATTATTTATTGAAAATTCGTGTGAAAGACATGAATGCTTACCGTGAGTTTCATGGCAAGACGCTGACACAGCTCAAAGGCTTGCGTGAAACACGCACGTATGCGGTGATGGATGAAGTCAAAAGTGGGACGAAGTTGCCGATCACATGATCCTGATCGCGTTCGACGTGACATCACCCCAATAAACGTGAAGCGCTGGATCAACCCGAAACGCTTCAATTGTTGGGCAAAAGCAATCTTCAGAAGGTGAAACTCGCAGTAACCCCATTCGAACACTTCAACCGATTGAAAAACTGGATGTTGTTCGGTAGTGCTTCAATAACAGAGAGCAACACCATTCGAACGCCTCAACCGATTAAAAAACTACTAATTGAGCCCATGACATGCACACGCCTCACCATGCGCAGCAGCAACAAGCTCGTGCAAAATTCCGCAGCGCTCACTCGAATTGACTTGTGAACATTGGTGTTGCAAGCGGTCGAGTTGCTTCTCCAGCGCAGTCAAACTGACCAGTCGAGCACGGATTTTAAGCAATTGCTGTTCAACCAAGAGATTGATTTGGGTGCAATCGGCTTGCGGCTCAAGGGTAAAAGCAAGCAATTGCCCTGTGTCGGCAATCGACATGTCCAGCGAACGGCAGTGTTTGATGAATGCCAACTGTTCAACATGTTTATTGGAATAGGTGCGATAGCCATTGTCCTGCCGTTCAGGAAGTGGCAATAGGTTTTGCTGCTCATAGTAGCGGATGGTTTCGACGGCAACGCCTGTGGCGGCGGCAAGTTGACTGATTTTCATAGGATTCTCCATTGGATGTGCCATTTTAAGCGAAATCGCTTGACCTTGAAGTGACATGAGGGTTTTTAATGACAGGGTTCATTCATTCCCATGGAGAAAATCATGTCAGCCTCTTGCTGCGACCACGACGAAAAGCCCAAAGCCCCTGCCACCACCAAAGACCATACAGATCATGACCATGATCACAAAGGTCACGCTCATGGTCACGACACACACAAAGGCCACAATCACGACGAGGGGCACAATGATCATGATGATGACCATGCTGATCACGACCATGACCATGGCGATCCATCGAGTTTTAGAACTTATGTTCCCGCCATCACCAGCTTATTATTACTGTTGATGGGCATTGGCTTCGATCACTTTTTCAAATCCAGTTTTTTCACAGGCTGGGTGCGTTTTGTTTGGTATGCGCTGTCCTATATGCCTGTTGGCTGGCCAGTCATCAAAGAAACGCTGGAAGGCTTCAAATCCAAACAGTTTTTCACCGAGTTTTCACTCATGGCTTTGGCGATGCTGGGTGCCTTTTCAATTGGCGAATATCCAGAAGGTGTGGCCGTGATGCTATTCTATGCGGTGGGTGAATTGTTCCAAAGTGCAGCCGTCAACCGCGCCAAAGGCAACATCAAGGCTTTGCTCGACGTGCGTCCCCATACAGCGGCCGTGTTACGTGAGGGTACGTACCAAACCGTCGCCCCCGAATCGGTGGACATCGGTGAAACCATCCAAATCCGTTCAGGCGAAAAAGCCCCATTGGATGGTGAAATGTTAAGCAACGGCAGCAGTTTCAACACATCTGCTTTGACGGGTGAAAGCAAACCCAAAAACATCAACCAAGGCGAAACGGTGCTGGCGGGCATGGTCAATCTTGATAAAGTCATTGAACTCAAAGTCAGTCGAAAATTTGCCGATTCATCACTGGCGCGGATTCTCGATCTCGTGCAGAACGCCAGTTCTCGCAAAGCCAAAACTGAATTGATGATTCGTCGTTTCGCCCAAGTTTACACGCCGATTGTGTTCTTTTTGGCTATGGCATTGGTGGTGTTACCGTATGTCATCGTTGAACACTATGTGTTCCGAGAGTGGCTCTACCGCGCATTGGTCTTTCTCGTCATTTCTTGCCCATGCGCTTTGGTTATTTCCATCCCACTCGGTTACTTCGGTGGCATCGGTGCGGCTTCGCGCAACGGGATTTTATTCAAAGGCGGCAACTACCTCGATGTGATGGCCAAGGTCAACACGGTGGTGATGGATAAAACAGGTACGTTGACTGAAGGCGTATTTGAAGTGCAGGATGTGCAGACCACAGGCATGGACAAGACCGAATTCATGCGCACGTTGATCGCTTTAGAGCAAAAATCCACCCATCCGATCGCCAAGGCCGTGACCCAATTTGTGATAGACAATCCCCAAGCCCTTGAAGCAACGGATGTTGAAGAAATATCAGGGCATGGCTTAAAAGGCACCGTTAACGGCGCCACCGTATTAGCGGGCAATACCAAATTGCTGCGTAAATTCGACATCGCTTACGATGCAACAATCGACAGCATTGTCGAAACCATTGTGGTGGTCGCCATCAATGGCGCCTACACAGGCCATGTCACCATTGCAGACCAAATTAAAACCGACGCGCAAGCCGCAGTTAAGGCCATGCACGACAACGGTGTGAATCAAACCATCATGCTCAGCGGTGACAAATCGGCCATTACGCAAAAAGTCGCACAATCCATTGGCATCGACACCGCGTATGGCGATTTACTGCCCGAAGACAAAGTCGCCCATGTCGAAAAAATCAAAACAGACCCCTCCAAAGTTGTGGCATTCGTCGGTGACGGTGTGAACGATGCGCCCGTGCTGGCGTTGAGCGATGTGGGCATTGCAATGGGCGGCATGGGTTCAGATGCAGCGATTGAAACCGCCGATGTGGTGATCCAGACCGATCAACCGAGCAAAATCGCCACAGCCATCAAAATCAGTAAAGCCACCAAACACATTGTTTGGCAAAATATCGGCCTGGCATTCTCCGTCAAAGCCATCGTTCTGCTGCTCGGTGCGGGTGGTCTGGCCACCATGTGGGAAGCGGTGTTTGCCGATGTGGGTGTCGCGTTGTTGGCGATTTTGAACGCCATGCGAATCCAACGCATGACGTTTGACTAACCCGCACATGATCACAAACCATTGCTATTGAATACCCCTACAAAATGAATGATTGTCGCCGCATATTGACCTCAATGTTAAATGTGAGCAACCCAATGTAAGCACCTTTTTATCGCTGATGTAGTGTCATAAGCATGGGCATTGGAACATGAACCCCTCATTTAGTTGGGGATTTTTCCAATCGATCCTGATACAATCGATCCAAACGGAAGGATACTAAAGATGGAACAAGAAGCAGCCTTAAAACCCACTGAATCTACAGTTTCAACCACACAAACACCGACCTCAGTCGCTGTCCATTTGCCCGTAGAATGGGCACAAAAAATACCTGAAGTGGTACAAAAATTCAATATACCCAGCCTTGTGGGCACACAAATTGTGACTTTTGGCCAAGAGCCTGTCAATGAATTTAGCCGCCACTTGGATGACATGCTCGAGCAAATCACCAAGGCCGACTCGCCTGTATTGTTTGAGCTGTTTCGTCAGGTGAGCAAAGGTGTGAAAGACATGGACTTGCCTTCACTTGAAACAGAAATCCGTAAAAAATTGGAAGGTGGTTGGTTGTCACGCATGGCCAGAATAATTGGGCTGGGCAGTCAAGCGGGGCGACTCGAATCTGCGGCTGATGAAGTGCGTGGCCTGCTAAAATCCAAAGCCTCTTCTTTACTCGATTTAATTCGCCCCATGGAAACACAGGTTTCCATTGAAAGCAACAAACTGATTGGCGAGGTCAATCGTCTGGCTCAGCAAGCAGCAGGTTATCGCAACAGCATTTTGAATCTGGGCGTGTATGTGGCGGCTGGGCGTGAAATTTTGCATGACGCGCACACACAGCTGACTCATATTGAAGCGCAAGCCCATGCCTCACAAGACCCCATGCAGGTGCGTGACGCAAAAGACTTTCGCACCAAAGTGGAGCTGTTTGAAAATCGCATATTGACACTTGAATCCGCGTATGCCAAAGCACCCGTTGACTTAGAGTCCATTGGTATTGCACAAAGTGCGGGCTTAATGACGTTAGCCGACACAATCAGCTCTTCACAGGTTGAGTTCAACGACATTAAATCTGCGTTATTGCGCTTGAATGCCACGTTCCAAATTCGTTCATTGCAACAGCTCAACACCATGCGCCGTGAATTACGTGCTGATCTACAAAAATACTCACTGCAACAACTTGAAACCGTTGCTGTTGATGCCACACGTTCAGCGGCTGACGCCCAACTTGAAAATGCCCAACTGCTGCTCGGCGTGGCGACAACATTGGGCAATATTTCAAACAAAGTGGACGCAGAGCGGCAAAAAAATGTAAGCAAAATCGCCAGCACGCGCGCCTTGCTCAAGCAAGTTCAACAAACGGTGGCAACGCTAAACCCATAATTTTTGACCTATTAAACCTATTAATTGATTGTATTAATTTCCGTATTCATTACTATTTAAGGACGCTCAAATGACAAGCATTGACGGCGCAGGTGTTTTTGTACTGGAAAAAGGCGATATTTTTGAGGTCGACAAAGCCCTCACTTCCTTACACATCGGCACTTATTGGGATCCTGCAAAAAGCAGTGTGGCGCACGATGTTGACTCACACGCGGTATTGCTGATTCATCGCGGTGGCGATGCCAATGCACCCGCCATGTATGGCGCAGGCTCACATTTTTTGACTTATGCCAATAAAACACTCACGCCCGCTGAAGATGAAGATGGCGATGTGATTGGCTTTCAAACGGTTGATTCATCCATGTGGCATTCTTCAGACAACCGTACAGGTGGAGCGGCCGAGTTGAAACATGGGGCACATGGCGACAGCCATGAAGAGGATTTAAGCGAAGAAATGATGATTCACCTTTCTCGCTTGCCAGCCAAAGGTGTTGAAATTGCAGTTTGGTTGACCATCCATAAAGCCGTTGAGCGCAAACTGGATTTCAGCCAAATCAAAGGCCTGTTTGTCGAAGTGTGCGACGCTTATGGAAATGAGCTGTGCCGCTACCACCCTTCAGGTGAGTTTGCAGGCTTTACCGCCCTGCAAGTTGGGTCTCTGATGAAAAAATCAGATGGCTCATGGGCATTCACCGCCATTGGCGCAGGCTCAAAAACAGGGTTGGCTGACATCATCGAAGCGTATCAATAACAATGTCAAGCAAGCCCAAAGTGCTTTTTGATCACACGCAAGCCTCGGTCACACAGCCCACAAAGAAACCCAGTGTGTTGTTTGGCACAGCACAAGCGTTGTTGCCCAAAAGCACCGCCCCTAAAATTCTGACAGGTGGCGTGTTGCGTCAGCGCCTACCGTGCAGCATAGACGATTTACAAAAATTGAACCCTTCAGCCGAGGCCGACACCTTGGCCGCAGCACTGCGCATTATTCACAGCATCAATTTAGATGACCCGCACTTCGAAGACATTGTGCGTTTTGGTGAGGATTTACAAATTGAGCATGGTCAAATGACCGAGACTGCACTCAACATCGCCAACAACGAGCATGTGACACAGGTACAAACGGTTTTAAATCAATTGTTCGGCATCATCAAGCACCTTGATCCAGAGCAAGTGTTTGCTAATAAGCAACCATCGACGGTACGAAAATTGACAAACTTGATCGTGCCGAAAGCAACACCACGCCAAGTATTTGATGTGTACTATCCTCAATTGATGGCCTGCATAGAACAAGTGAAGCAACGTGAACAAACCTTGATTGAACTGGATACGACATTATCCAAACTGAAGTCACGCCATACAAAGCTCTTGCATCAGATGGTCTGTTATATCATCGCCGCCAATTTTACAGTTCAATACATCCGTCAAAACCAACTGAATCGCACCGAGCACTACAACGCCCAAGCCAATGCCTTGGAACATCGAGCCAACAGCCTTTTGGAGACCCAAACTGCATTGCATATGAGCCAGACCACCCATGATGTATTGACTGAACATTTACATGCGCTCAACACCACGATCAGCACTGTATTGCATCAAGATTTGCCTGTGTTTTATACCGCTTACACCGCTGCATTAATGGCTAAACCAAACCAAAATTCACGCATGTCGCTGCGTCGAATTTATTTAAAACTGATTGAGCATTTAAACGGAGAAAAAATATGAGTATTTTTGAAATTGAAAAAGAAGTCGAAAAAGTTCGCTTTGTCCTCGAAAAAAATGGCATTGACCATGTCGTGCGCGCTCGCGTTGGGATTAACCTTGATGTCTCAGGCTCCATGGTTGAACTGTATAAACAGGGTGTCGTGCAACGAGTGGTCGAGCGCATTCTACCGCTCGGCTTGGCTTGCGACGACGATGGTGAAATCGATGTTTGGGGGTTTTCGAGCCGCACAGCCCTCGCTTGTGTGGCCACACGTGAAAATTACAAAAACATTGTGAACCAAGAAATGATGGATGGTGATTTAGATCACATCCTGTGGGAAGGGACACAATATGCCCCTGTCATTCAAGCCAATCTAAAATACTACAGCGAGCCCCACTCACCTGTGCTTAATTTTTTTCGTAAACTGTTTAAAGGCCATAATGAAGAAGAACAATCATTGCCTGTGATCAACTATTTTTTAACGGATGGCGAAAACACAGACCCACAAGCAACCCAAACATTGTTCGAACATATTGAAGAAACCGATGCACAAATTTATTATCTATTAATTGGCGTGGGTCATGCCAAATACGAATTTTTACGGCAGATGGCTGAGCGTTTCCCCAACGTTGGCTTTGTCCCAGTTAAAAATTTAGCTCAATTTTTAGAGGATGAAAGCATTTACGAACAACTTTTACCCGCAGAACTCTGCACTTGGCTCAAGCATGAACATGATGAGGAAGATGGGCACCATTAAATAGAGGTTGGTGTGATTACGAACGGCACACCTTTGTTCATGATTAAAGACGTGCCACAGGTCTTTAATCATGTCGCTAAGCCTTCTAGCGTCACACCGTACTTGCCAAAACAATTGAGGAAACGCCGTTGAAGACGGTGTTCATTGTTGCTTGGTTGCTTGGTTGCTTGGTTGCTTGGTTGCTTGGTTGCTTGGTTGCTTGGTTGCTTGGTTGCTTGGTTGCTTGGTTGCTTGGTTGCTTGGTTAGATCAACAGATTGTTGCCATTTTATTTTTTAAAATCCAGTGCTGTCGATTGTTTAGCACCCACAGTCAAATCATCGACTCAACCACAACCGCAACCACTCCCCACAGGCTTTGCATCACCCTGACTGGATGTGCTCAAATCCGCATGCGTCGACTCAATAAAATACGTCAAAGCATAATCCATCGTTGTCGCGTGAATGCGCAACCATGCAGACAACTCGGTCGCCAACACATAAGCGAAATGTGTTTCACCTGCGGCCACGCGCTCACGCACCATGCGCATGACCCCGATCACTTGTGTGTGCTCACTCACGTGACAACCCGCCGCAGGAAAACTTAAGCGCGCCATCCAACCTTCTTCAAGGTCAAAATGTGCTTGTGTATGGGCAATGGCCTCATCCAAAACAGACACCAAATCTACTTCGGGTGTTTTTGCCAAACGATTCAAAATATCAACAAACTCTTGATGGGTTTGATCCAAAGCGGTGTTGCCCAAGACCATTTCATCGTCCCAAACCATCACATCGCCCGCCACATCATGTGCGGCTTCAACCATTGTTTCAGTTTCAGCAGTCACTTCACTCATGTTATTTTCCTTCGTTTGAACCAACAATGGCTCGTTTTAATCGATCACGCACTGCGTCCCATGCTGAATCTACAGGTAAATCTTCAACCACAATCTGCGCATGCGCAGCCCTGTCCAATTCACGCAAGGCGTGGTACAAACCGCGTGCGTAATTTTTGGGTTGATCGTCCAATTGAATCACTTGTTTGAAAGGGGTGACATCGAATTCATTTGAAAAGCACAAACAGCCTGCATCCGCCAATGCTGTAGCTGCGCTTGCCCAGACCAATGGTGTTGCAGGGGCATAATGCGCCAGCAGCGTGCCAGAAGCGCGAGGCGAATGGGTATCATTGGGCAAGGGCTGCAAGCCCGTGACATCAAAAATATCATCGGGCGTGATGTGCCCGTGACGCAACAGCACCGGTGCACCGCGGGTCAAGTCAATGATGGTTGATTCAATACCAATCACAGAGGCATCGCCATCAAGCACCCAAACCTGACCATTGAATTCGTCACGCACGTGTTGTGCATGGGTCGGGCTGACGCGACCAAATCGATTCGCAGAAGGCGCGGCAATGCCAACATGTGGCGTATTGTGCAATTGCGACAATGCATGCAGCACAGACTGCGCAAGCGCATGATCAGGGCAACGTAAAGCGATGGTGTCTTGTCCACCCGTCACCGCATCGTTGATTGCGGGCGATTTGGGCAGAACCAAAGTCAATGGGCCGGGCCAAAAGGCATCGATGAGTGTGTTCATGATGTCGGTCATGTCCGCCGTCATGCGCGCCTCATCCAGCCAATAATGAATGTTCGCCTCTGCAGCAATGTGCGTGATCAAAGGGTGGCTTGCGGGGCGATGTTTCAAAGCAAAAATGCGTGCAACCGCTTGTGGATTCTGCGCGTCAGCGGCCAAGCCATACACCGTTTCGGTGGGTAAACCAATCACTTCGCCCGCAGCTATTTTTTGTGCTGCCAGCACAACATCAGCCGAAGCAAAAACATCAATCATTCACGCCACCGCTTAAATCCAAAGTGGCCATTGCAGCTTCGCAACGCAGTGCGGCCTTGTGCAGGTGTTTACCGACAAAATTCACATGCCCCATTTTGCGCGCCATACGGGGCTCTGCTTTGCCATACAAATGCAAGAAACTGTCAGCCTGAGACAATACGCCAGCCCAATCAGGGTCTCGTTGCACGCCATCAGCGGCGAACCACACGTCGCCTAAAATATTCAACATCACCGCAGGGCTGGTCTGGTGTGTGGCCCCCAAAGGAAGCCCTGTGAGCGCGCGAACTTGCTGCTCAAACTGGCTGGTGAGGCAGGCATTTTGCGTATAGTGGCCTGAATTATGCGGACGCGGTGCCATTTCGTTGGCCACCAAAGAACCATCCTCAAGGATGAAAAACTCCACGCAAAGCACACCCACATAGCCCATCGCCTCGGCAATTTTAGCTGCGGCCGCTTGCGCACGTGTTGTTAAAGCCTCATCCGCACTGGGTGCTGGTGCACTGGAGGTGTGTAAAATGCCATCGCGGTGCACATTTTGCGCCAAAGCATAATGCGCGACAGCGCCATTCCAAGCACGAGCCAGTAAAGCTGAAACCTCAAATTTAAGCGGTAAGCGTTGCTCAAGCACGCACTCAACCCGACCAAGCGCATCCCAAGCCGCCAACAAGTCATGTGCTGTTTTCACAGATGCTTGGCCTTTGCCATCGTAACCCATGCGTGCCGTTTTCAAAATGGCAGGGAACAACTCAACGCGCGCCGCAGCCGCATCAAGCTCGGCTTGATCACGAATCACTGCATACGGTGCGACAGCGACGCCGCCCTGCTCAATGAAAGTTTTTTCAACAATGCGATTCTGCGCAATCGCCACTGCATCGGCCGATGGTGCAACAGGTGCACGCTCACCGAGCCAGCGCAAGACATCAGCAGGTACATTTTCGAACTCGGTCGTCACCGCAGCACAGTGATCCGCCATCTGCTGCAATGCTGTGGGATCGTCATAGGCCGCACAAATGTGGTGATTGGCAATTTGCCCCGCAGGGCAATGGGCATCGGGTTCAAGTACCCACACGGCATAGCCCATCGCTTGAGCGGACTGGGCAAACATACGCCCCAATTGACCGCCTCCGATCACACCGAGTGTGGCAGGCGGCAAAATGGGCATTGAAAGCTGCTGTAAAGACATGTTAATAATTTCTATTTAAGGGATGTGAAAAAAATAAACCCTCACTTTTCCCAATTTTAAAACGACGTGGAAAAGTAAATTTTATTTTTCCACCTTTCTTTAAAAGGGTCGATAAGCGCCCCATGATCCATTTGGATTTTGCCATTTAAACATGTGATTCACCAAGGTGAATTCCGCATGTTTATAAAATTGACCATTGTCAAGATGCAACGGCAATGCTTGTGCTTTGATGTGCTCATTCATCGAACCCATGTCCGGCAACTCAGGGCGAAGCAAGCCACGCATAAGAAACAACTGCATCACGCCCACACGTTCATAACCAAAATTGTCATGCCACATGAAGTCACGCTCAGTCCAATTGGAAATATGACCGAGGTAATACGGGTCTTTGTTCATCACCATGCCATCGGGGGTGATGATGAACACATATGCAGCCCGATAATTTAAATAATTGAGCAAATCAATGCCAACGCTTTTCGGCATGTGTTCAATGCAATCACCAATGATGACCAAGTCAAAATTTTCGTTTGGATTGTTCATCAAGAACTCGGCTGCCTGCACCGTCACAACCTGATCATAGGTCTGATCAAGCTTGTGCCGAATGGTACCTTCCACATCAATTTCCACAGCAGTGATTTTGGCATCGGGCGCAATTTTACGCGTCAATTTACCGTATTTACCGCTGCCTGCACCGATGTCCATCACCGTTTTAGGATTCAATCCAGCCACAATGGTTCTGAACACATCGTCATAAGTGTTCCATGAGTAACCATCTTCAACTTGATCAGCAGGTGTGGGGATGTGGCTTGATTCCATTACGTTTTCCTTTATCATTATTGACAACAATCAGGGTTCACAACAAACAGATGAAACGGTCTTTGACAATGGGCTTTCTGTGCTTCAACCCAAAGTCATGCCAACGGCATGTTCATATTGCTTGACACGAAACGCTTTTAATTTCTCAGCTAAAGCAGCATCGGTCATGGCGATATTGGCGATCACATGCAAGGCGGCATTGGCTGCGCCGGCTTCACCAATTGCAAACGTCGCCACAGGAACGCCTTTGGGCATTTGTACAATTGAATACAATGAGTCTTCACCACGTAGGTATTTTGAAGGCACGGGTACGCCAAACACGGGCACAATGGTTTTTGCAGCCAACATGCCTGGCAAATGTGCCGCGCCACCTGCACCCGCAATAATCGCACGAATGCCGCGACCGTGCGCAGACTCCGCATAGTCAAACATGTCATCGGGCATGCGATGCGCAGAAACCACACGGGCTTCGTGTGGAATTTCAAACAAAGTCAACATGTCCACCGCATTTTTCATGACGTCCCAGTCCGAAGACGACCCCATCAAGATACCCACTACGGGCTGTTTTGCACTCATGATTGTTCCTGTAAAGTTTGACCTGTGATGCGCTGTAAGGCTTCACGGTATTTAGCTGCGGTGGCTTCGATCACCTCTTGTGGTAACGCGGGTGCGGGGGGCGTTTTGGCCCAATCCAAACTTTCAAGGTAATCTCGTACATACTGTTTATCAAAGCTTGGCGGGCTGATACCGACTTGATATTCATCAGCGGGCCAGTAGCGAGATGAATCTGCCGTCAACACCTCATCCATCACATGCAGCACGCCGTCATTGTCCAAACCAAACTCAAATTTCGTGTCGGCAATGATGATGCCACGCTCAGCCGCATAATCGGCCGCACGTTGATACAATTTAAAACTGATGTCACGCATCTGCTCTGCCAGTTCAACACCAATGCGTTGTTTCACTTCTTCAAATGAAATGTTTTCATCGTGCATGCCCACATCGGCTTTCGCCGCAGGTGTGAACAGCAACTCGGGGAGTTTTTCAGCGAGTTTCAGGTTTTCGGGCAGTTGGATGCCACACACTTCACCCGTGGCCAAGTAATCCTTCCAACCCGTACCAATGATGTAGCCGCGCACGACGGCTTCAACCAAAATCGGTTTTAAACGTTTGACCACAACGCTGCGCCCTTTAACCTGCTCGACTTCATCCGCTGCCACAACGGAGGTTGGATCAATGCCGGTCAAATGATTGGGCACGATGCCATCCAATTGTTCAAACCAAAAATTCGACATTTGATTCAATACACGGCCTTTGTCTGGGATCGGCTCACTCATGACCACATCAAATGCCGATAAACGATCGGTGGTAATCATCAACAGGTGTTTGTCATCAATGATGTAAGTGTCGCGGACTTTACCTTTGGCAAGCAGTGGTAACGAATGGATGGAAGTCGCATAAAGGGCTGATGCAGGGGCTGACATAAATAAACGTGCTTTCATTGCATGAAATATAAAACGCCCAATGAGTAGTGTGCTCATTGGGCGAACCAATTGGTCGATATTTTACCGCGAATCGTGTGGATTGGGGCTTTTATTCAAAGACTTGTGGACAAAAACCCGCAGGCAACGCATGCATGCAACACGATAAACGCAAATGACGAGAATACGGACTACAGTACGTCCAAAGCATTCAACTCGGTAAACGCTTGAATCAAACGTTTAACCATAGACTCTTCCGCCTTGCGTAACCACACGCGGGGGTCATAATGCTTTTTATTTGGAGCATCTGGACCATCGGGATTGCCCAGTTGACCTTGCAAATAGTCTTTTTTGTCATTGTAGTAGTTCAACACGCCTTCCCAATTCGCCCACTGCGTATCGGTGTCAATGTTCATTTTCACAACACCATAACCAACAGACTCTTTGATTTCAGCATCGCTAGAACCTGAACCACCATGGAACACAAAGTTCAATGATTTTGCGGGTAAACCAAATTTCTCAGACACATATTTTTGTGAGTTGTCCAAAATTTGTGGTGTCAATTTCACATTGCCTGGTTTGTACACACCATGTACGTTACCAAATGAAGCGGCAATGGTGAAACGCGGGCTGATTTGACTCAACACTTCATAAGCGTACGCCACGTCTTCAGGCTGAGTGTACAAGGCTGAAGCATCCATGCCCGTGTTGTCCACACCATCCTCTTCACCGCCCGTGCAACCCAATTCAATTTCAAGGGTCATGCCGATTTTGTCCATGCGCTTGAGGTACTCGGCGCAAATTTCGATGTTTTCCTGCAAAGGCTCTTCTGACAAATCGAGCATGTGCGATGAAAACAGTGGTTTACCCGTTTCAGCAAAAAACTTTTCGCCTTCATCCAACAACGCATCAATCCACGGCAACAATTTTTTTGCAGCATGATCGGTGTGCAACATCACGGGCACACCATAAGCAGCAGCCACTTGATGCACATAACGCGCACCCGCCACTGCGCCCAATACCGCTGCGCCTTGGCCTTCTAATTTCAAACCTTTACCAACCATAAACCCTGCACCACCATTTGAAAACTGAATGATGATGGGTGCTTTGGCTTTTGCTGCGGCTTCAAGGCTGGCATTGATGGTGTCGCTGTTAACGACATTCACCGCTGGCAAAGCAAAGTTGCCCGCTTTCGCCAATTCAAACACCTTCTGAACATCATCACCTGTCAATACGCCCGCTTGGACGTGGTCAAAAATTTTAGTCATGAAAGACTCCTAAAGATTAAAAAAGTACATGTGTGGGCTCATTCATTGGCACAAAATAAGCCCACCCATTTACATTCTCAAGTAAACCCACTGATCAATCGCTGTGCGTTTACCCCGCAAAACCATGGGGTAAATACACAAGCTCATTACACAAGTTCAATTAAATTAAAGCAATACGAAAAGAGTAAAAACCTGTTTTCTCCCAACGTTAGGCCAAATGCTCATCAGGGAAACTGACAAAAATCAAATGAGCTCAAAGCTCATCCCCTGCGACTTGTGGACTTCCCCCATGAGGTCAATTTGCAAAAAAACAGACCTGTTTCACATTTCTTAACCGTTTCTTAACCTTGCGCACGCGCTTCCAAAATCGCGACGGCGGGCAATTCTTTGCCTTCCAAAAATTCCAAAAATGCCCCGCCACCCGTCGAAATATAGCTGACTTCATCGGCGATGTTGTATTTTGCAATCGCCGCCAATGTATCGCCACCGCCCGCAATCGAAAAAGCCGATGAGCGGGCAATTGCTTGTGCCAATACGCGCGTGCCATTGCCAAACTGATCAAATTCAAACACACCCATCGGACCGTTCCAGACAATCGTGCCAGCCGTCAACAATTGACCTGCAATTGCGGCAGCCGTGTCAGGGCCAATGTCGAGGATCATGTCATCGGCTTCAACTTCAGTGGCTTTTTTCACAGTCGCCACAGCATCCTTTGAGAACTCTTTGGCACACACCACATCCGTTGGGATTGGCACGCTCGCGCCGCGCGCCGCCATTTTATCAATGATGGCTTTTGCTTCACTGACCAAGTCGGCTTCAGCCAATGATTTACCAATCGGCAAACCCACAGCGGCCATAAAGGTATTGGCGATGCCGCCACCGACGATGAGTTGATCGACTTTGTCAGCCAAACTTTTCAAAATGGTCAATTTGGTCGATACTTTTGAACCTGCCACAATGGCTGCCATCGGTGCTTTGGGGGCGAGCAAGGCTTTACCGAGCGCATCCAACTCCGCCTCGAGCAAAGGTCCCGCAACAGCAACTGGGGCAAATTGGGCGATGCCGTAAGTGGTCGCTTCAGCACGGTGTGCGGTGCCAAAAGCATCGTTCACATAGATGTCGCACAATGCGGCCATTTTACGAGACAGCTCTTCGTTGTTTTTCTTTTCACCTGGGTTCACGCGGCAATTTTCGAGCACGGCGACTTCACCGACCTGTGCATCAACACCATCCACCCAGTTCTGAACCAAGTTGACTTTCACGTCTTTGCCAAGCAGTTCAGCAATGCGTGCAGCAACGGGCGCGAGGGAGTCACGCGTTTCAAGCGTGCCTTCAGTTGGACGTCCCAAATGTGAGGTGACCATGACCGCTGCGCCAGCACCAAGTGCCATTTGAATCGCAGGAATCGATGCGCGGATGCGCGTGTCATCGGTGATGCGATTGGTGTCATCAAGCGGCACGTTCAAATCAGAGCGGATAAAAACACGCTTGCCTTTGAGTTCGTCTGCTGCGACGAGCTGACTTAAAGTTTTAACATTCATTCTGGTCTTCCTTTTTTTGACTCGATGGGTGATAGAACTGGGATCAAACGGTTCAAAAAAACCGCTGAAACAACCCTTTGATTTTACTACATTTAGCCTCCATCAACATGGCTTTTAAATGGCTTAATGGATACATAAGTGGTATTTTCAGTGGCCGCTGGATCAAGTGAATATGGGATTAAGGACAAGGGAACACATCCACATCATTGAATACAAAGATCAAAAACAAACGATGATTAAGAACCATTTGCTCTCAACCATTTGATGATGCGATTGCGCTTGATTTTCACCTGCAGCCAAAATTCCCATGTCGCGTGTCTTTAATAGCTGCCCACACCATTTTCTGCCTCACCCATCCGTTGATTGGTTTGCTGCTCTCCTTCGCCACGCCCTTCTTTTTTGTTGGCAAACAATTGGGGCTTGAGCATGATGTTTTTAGCTCCTTGAGCTGCCAATGCATTGATCTCTTGCACCGCAACATCAAATTCCCTCAAGTCACTGCGCACAAACCAGTCGTATCGTTTGCCTTGAGCACGATAGCTTTCCTTGAATGCAGCCAATGTTTCTAAACTGGCGCGCATGTCATTGGGCGCCAAACCGAGATAATACCCGTAAGCAGCGGCAGGACGCAACGCCCCTTCACCGTCCTCTTTCATGCCAATCGCAGCGGAACTTGAGGTGGTGACTTCGGTGATCGGAATGCCCGTGGTGAAGGTGATGATGGTGCCAAAAATTTGACCAAAAATCATGCCCGTTTTGCCGCGCTTGATCTTTAAGCCATATCGATATTGCTCACCTGCGGCTACTGCGGCCAAAGTCAGGCGATCGGTGGGACTGAGTTTGGTTAAGAAATCCGCATCAACAAATGCCGTGGTTTCTGCGGTCACTGAATAACCACTGCCCTTGGTCTCTTGATTCAAGCGCAGAATATTTTTTTCTGATTCTATCGCTAGATTCGACAAGCAATAATCGCCTTTGACCAAAGGGATGTCCTGTTGTACGCCCTTTTGCAGCACGGTCAATTGAACTCGAGGGATCAAATGGTCCGCTGCGGCTGTTTGACCATCATAAATTAAAGCATTGAATTCGCGTTGCGAATGTATGGCTTGACCGTTGATGGCCAGCAACTGTGCATTTTCCTGCAAGCCAGCGGCATAGGCACGCCCGTACACCTTGGTCACCACAGGCGCAACGGCAATCGATGCAACCCCATTTGGGTCATTGTCGGCAAGACTTACCCCATCCACACCTGCTGTGGGGTAACGCATTTCAAAACCATAACCATTGGACGTGCGCGGACAATATTTGATGGGAACAGCTGAGAAATGCTGATTGATGTCATTGATGACATCGTATCCAGTTGGACTGCTTGCAACAAAAGCGACAGGCGCGACAGGCGTTACCATGGGTATGGCGATGGGCATGGTGCGCTTGGCGATCAACGTGTTTTCAAGTACGGGCTCAACTCGTCGGGCGATGCCCGTACTTAATGCATTGATAGGATGAGCATCACGTGATGCCATATTGAATGTGTGTTTTGGTGTTTGCGCGGATGTTGGCTCAGATGATTTTTTGATGTTGCTGTTGTTTATTTTTGCATCTGCTTGAACCACTTCAATGGTTTTAACTGTTTTTGTTTTAACTATTTTGGCTGTTTTAACCGTTTGAGTGTTTTGAGGGATTGTGCTGTTTTGCGCAGCATGTGAACGGGTGTGGATGGTGGCTTTTTTTTCTGAACGATGACTCAGCACCATTAGATGGGTTTGAGCTGCATTCACAGATTGGCCTTGTGAATGCAGCGGTGGCACTGCCTTTGACTCAAGGATCATGGGTGTTTTGGCGCACACAGCAAGTGGGGCGAACAACACAACAGCCAACCCCGCACAGCGCAGCACATTCATTCGATACCAAACATTTAAACGATGTGCTGCCATTCCATCCTCCTGTGATGCAACCATTCCACGCAATATTTAAATCAATTCAAATGCAGCCATTGATTCGACGTGCGCCGTATGCGGGAACATATTGACCACCCCCGCAGAGGCAATGCGATAACCCGCTTGGTGTACAAGGGTGTTCGCGTCACGCGCCAGTGTTGAAGGATTGCATGACACATACACGATTTTACTGGGCTTTTCATGTCGTTCCAGTTGCGCCAAAGCTTTGCACAAGGCATCCGCGCCATCCCGTGGTGGATCGACCAAATATTTGTCCAATCGACCCAAGCCACGCAACTCATCTGCCGTGACCTCAAACAAATTACGGCAATAAAACTCTGTTTTGTCCTCAACACCGTTTGCTTTGGCGTTTTGCAAAGCACGCTCGGTCAACTGGGTTGAACCTTCGATGCCCACCACATGGGTGGCTTGCGTTGCCAACGGCAAGGTGAAATTGCCCAAGCCGCAGAAAAAATCAGCCACACGCTCTTCAGGCTTGATCTCCAACATGCGCACGGCACGCGTGACCAACACGCGGTTAATGTGGAAATTCACTTGAGTGAAATCGGTCGGACGATACGGCATGCGAATGCCAAATTCGGGCAAATCATAAAACAGCGTGCTGTCTTGTGGATGAAAAGCGTGCACACTGTCCAAGCCTTGTGGTTGCAACCACATGTCCACACCATGGGCATCGCCAAACGCACGGAACAAATGTTCATCGTGCGGCGTCAACGGCAATAGGTTACGGAACACCAGCACACTGTTTGCCTGCCCCACAGCCACTTCAATCTGAGGGATGTGGTCGGCAATACTGGTCAAACCAATCAACTCTCGCAGTTTGGGCAATAAATCTGAAATGTGTTTCGGTAACACCTCACATGCGGTCATATTCGCCACATAGCTGCCATTTTTTTCACGGAAACCAACCAGCACTTCACCTTTTTTATGCACATTGCGCACCGACAAACGCGCACGATAACGATAACCCCAGGTCGGACCTGCAATCGGGCGCAAAATGACTTCAGGCTTGACCTGACCGATGCGCTGCAAATTGTCCTCCAACACACGTTGCTTCGCCGCAATTTGCGCACGCGGATTGATGTGCTGCATCGCACAGCCACCACACATGCCAAAAGCGGCACATTTTGGCTCAACACGCTCGCTGGAAGCTTTCAATACTTCAGTTGTACGCGCTTGATTGTAATTCGATTTTTCTCGAATCACGTCGGCCCGAACCTCTTCGAAAGGCAAAGCACCTTCGACAAACACCACTTTGCCATCATGATGCGCAATGCCGCGCCCCTCCATGTCCAGCGACTCAATCGTTAATTGAACCACGGGAAACACCCTTGGCACTCGTTGCTCTTTTCTACGTCTACCCATCGGGAAATTCTACTTTCTTTACTCTTTACATTCACTGCTTCTGCGCAGCCACTATACACACACTTCACCGCACATGCGGACTCAATGTTGACTAAAAACCATTACATCGGACGTGCAGGCAACACTTTGAGCGGGTCAATCTGTTTTGCATTCCAACGCACTTCAAAATACAGCTGCACACGCGGCGCATCGGTGCTGCCCATGCGAGCGATGGTCTGTCCCGCCACCACGTGATCGCCTTGCTGTACCGACAACGTGCTGTTGTTGGCATATACTGTGCTCCACACATCGTTGTGCTTAATCACCACCATGTTGCCATAGCCACGCAAGCTGTTGCCCGCATAAATCACTTCACCACCCGAAGCGGCCAACACAGGATCACTTACATTACCAGCCAACACAATCCCTTTATTGCTCATCCCATCAAAGCGCTTCAACACAGAACCAGGAACCGGCCACATCCAACGTAAATTATTGGTGATCTCGGGGCTGTTGGCCAATTCACTGTTGGCCGCAGCAGGTGGATTGGTTCGAGTCACCGACACCCCATTGCTGATCACAGGCGGTGACGTATTGGCTGAAGGATAAACCACCGCAGCACCCGAAGCATTCGAACGCACACGCAATTTCCAACCCACCTCGAGCTGATTCGGGTTGGTCAAACCATTCCAACGCATGATGTCTTGATAACTCACCCCATTCGCACGAGCAATCAACACCAGCGTATCACCCGACTTCACGCGGTACATGCCATTGCTGTCGGCACGGCGGCTCTGACCACTCGCACCACCACCGCTGCTCGTACCACACGCAACCAAAGTCAAACCAAGCCCCACCACAGTTAATGCCTTGATGAAACCTTTTTGCCAATTTTTCATATCATCCCTGCCTTTATCGTCACACAAAACACCTGTGCATCAATCCTGAACACCACCCAAAAGCGGCACAAACCGCACAGGATCAAGCACCTCCCGCCGCCACTCATTCAACGCAGTCCGCGTGATTCGCACCAAATGCTGTTGCGCGTTGGCATCCACCACCACGGGCGCCACCAACACACCACCAATGCGCAACTGCTCTAAAAGCACCTGAGGAATCGCCAAACCCGCCGCCGCCAACATGATTCCATCAAATGGTGCCGCATCAGGCCAACCCAACATGCCATCGCCAAAACGCAAGTGCGGCACACTCGGCAACACAGCCTGCACTTGATTCAAATTAAACGCGGCCAAATTATACAGCGGCGCAATGCGCTCTATCGAATACACATCGTGCGCACACAACGCCAACACCGCCGCTTGATAACCGCAGCCCGTGCCAATTTCCAATACTTTATTCACACCACCACCGACCCGCAGCAAAGCCGTCATGCGCGCCACCGTCGAAGGATGAGAAATCGTCTGGCCATGGCCAATTGGCAAAGCATCGTCATGGTACGCCCGCAAATAAAAGGCCTCATCAACAAACACATGGCGCGGCAAACGCCCCATCGCCATCAACACCACCTCATCCGTCACGCCCGCACCACGCAAAGCATCCACCATCAACACACGCGCCTTGGTCAACACCTCAGGATGCTCACGCCAATCGCTCGACGTGTTGCGCAAAGTATGCTCCTGCATGATCGAATACAACGACGACGCAGGCGTCGGCGCAAATGATTTGGACACCAACGGCCTCGCCTCACGCTCCATCTGCGCACGTAACCAAGCCCGTTGAACTTCAGTCAACGGCTCAAACTTTGGTTTTTTAGGAGGCGAATGTGCCATATTTTTTCTAATGATTCCAATGATTCATCACAACAAACCGTTGACCAAAGATGCCGTATCCGCCATCGACGCATACCCCGTCAAATCCACTTGCAACGGTGTCACGGACACACGCCCCTGCGCCGTTGCATGAAAATCAGTGCCATCCGCCCCATCTTTCACCTCACCCGCCGCACCAATCCAATAATGCGCCTCACCACGGTGATTGCTCATCACATGCACATTTTGAGCCGTATGGCGACGCCCCAAACGTGTCACTTCAAAACCTTTTAACTCAGCCAACGGCACATTTGGAATGTTGATGTTCCACAACAAAGCCGTGCGAATATTTTTTTCTAAAAACATCTGCACAAACTGACGCGCCACCTGCGCAGCCGCCTCAATCTCACCCCAACCTCGATTCACCTGAGAAAAAGCCAACGACGGCACACCCGACAAAAACCCCTCCATTGCCGCAGCCACAGTCCCAGAATACAAAGTGTCATCACCCATGTTTTGACCGTTATTGATACCCGACACCACGATATCTGGACGGTGCTCAAAAAAACCCGTGCTCGCCAAATGCACACAATCCGTCGGCGTCCCATTCACCGTATAAAAACCATTGTCCGTTTGACGCACATTCAACGGACGATCCAACGTCAATGAATTCGACGCACCACTGCGATTTTGATCGGGCGCCATCACCGTCACATCACCCAAATCTTTCAACGCGTGATACAACGCCTCAATCCCAGGTGCATGATAGCCATCGTCATTGCTGATTAAAATTCTTGCCATTGTTGCCATTGCCCCTTATTCACCTCAAAGTATATCCACGATCTAAACCATGGACTTGATTAGACCACATTATAATGAGTTTGAGCATTATTGGACTTGCTTTAAGTCAAAAAAACGCTATAATGTGCGCTCTCGGGGCGTAGCGCAGCCTGGTAGCGCACTTGCATGGGGTGCAAGGGGTCGTGAGTTCGAATCCCACCGTTCCGACCAAATATAGTAGGGTCTTAGGAAGCAAACGCATTAAAATATGCGCTAAGCTCTTGAGACCAAATGAAAAACAAGTACTTCAAACATTCAAAAATTAGCGAAGCGAAGTTTCGCCAAATTTTACGGTATTTTGCCCTTGATTTAACGGCAACGGAATGTGCTGCGTTAAGCGGCATATCCGTTCGTTCAATCAACACCATTTACCTCAAGATTCGTCGTCGTTTGGTGATTGTTTGTCTCCAAGGCTCACCACTCAAAGGAGAGTTGGAAGCCGACGAATCATATTTTGGTCCGCATCGTGTTCGAGGTAAACGCGGACGTGGTGCTTCAGGTAAAACCATCGTGTTTGGTTTACTCAAACGTGATGGCAATATCTACACTGAGATTGTGCCTGATGCTTCCAAAGCCAGCCTGCAAGCCATTATTCGTGGGAAAGCAGACATTAACAGCGTTATCCATACCGATGGTTGGCGCGGCTATAATGGCTTGGTGGACATCGGGTTTGATAAACACTTCCGGGTGAATCATGGTGCCGATGAGTTTGTAAATGGTTCTAATCATGTGAATGGGATAGAATCATTCTGGAGCTATGCTAAACGTCGTTTGGTTCAGTTTAACGGCGTTCCGAAAAACACATTTTTACTGCATTTGAAGGAAACTGAATTTAGGTTTAACCATCGCAAAAGCGACTTGTATAAAGTGCTTCTTAACATGCTGCGAGATGAGCCGTTATTGAATTCTGCTTCCTAAGACCCGTTATTATTTAACCATTCTGTTTTTATCAGTGTTGTAACAGTGATTTGGCCATTATAAGTCGCTGTCATCTATGACAACAGCCAAAAAATGATACTTGAAAACAAAAGCTGTTAAAAAAGCAGCGGCTGGTTTGCAGTTCAGTACATCGAAGAACTGCTGTTATGCGTAGTCATCTAAAAGTTGTCTTAAATTTTATAAGGCTTGCCTGTTTCGATTAAGGATGGTTGACTTCCTCAAAGCCCATTTGTTTCACATCCATGCTGGCTTCTCTTTTATTTTTTATCATGGTTCGCATGATATGGAGCCAGAATGCATGTCTGTCAGTAAAACAGCGGTATTCATGGTGTTTTCATTGCAACGTCAATGATTTGCTTAAAAAACAATCAAACCAGTACAACCATTTGTTTTTAATAAACTTTCAGTCTTTTATACAACACAACCCACACGCTTATCCACAGCTTTTGTGGACAATGCACTTAAAAACCATCAAAAAATACGGTAAATGACTGCAAAGTGACTGCAAAATGGTCATGAAGTGATGAGACATTGCTGTTTCAACCATTTTTCACCATAAATAAGCGTGTTGCTTACATTTTATACAAATCAGGCTAACCAATTGTTTTTTATTATATTTTCATGTTTTATACAGCACAACCCACACGCTTATCCACAGCTTTTGTGGACAATGCACTTAAAAAACCATCAAAAAATACGGTAAATGACTGCAAAGTGACTGCTTCATAGTCATGAAGTGATGAGACATTGCTGTTTCAACCATTTTTCACCATAAATAAGCGTGTTGCTTACATTTTATACAAATCAGGCTAACCACTTGTTTTTCATCATTTTTTCATATTTTATACAGCACAACCCACACGCTTATCCACAGCTTTTGTGGACAATGCACTTAAAAACCATTGAAAAATATGGTAAACAATCACGAAGTGACTGCAAAATAGTCATAAAATGATGAGACATTGCTGCTTCAACCATTTTTCACCATAAATAAGCGTGTTGCTTACATTTTATACAAATCAGGCTAACCACTTGTTTTTCATCATTTTTTCATATTTTATACAGCACAACCCACACGCTTATCCACAGCTTTTGTGGACAATGCGCTTAAAAAACATAAAAAACACAGTAAATGGTCGCAAAGTGACTGCAAAAAGGTCATGAAGTGACAATGCATTGCCGTTTCAATCATTTTTCACCTTAAATAAACGTGTTGCTTATATTTTACACAAATCAAGTTAACCACTTGTTTTTCATGGTGTTTTGATGTTTTATACAACGTAACCCACATGCTTATCCACAATTTTTGTGGACAGTGATCTGCTCTCTTTTTCACGGTGTGCTGTGTATCCTTATGTGCGAAACGGAGCGCCATAAAAAAAACCAGCTGAAGCTGGTTTTTTTAACATGGCACATTACAGTTTTGGAATGCGCAAGTTTTGACCTGGGTAGATTTTGTCTGGTGAGCTCAACATTGGTTTGTTGGCTTCAAAAATCACATTGTATTTGTTTGCATCGCCGTACACTTCTTTGGAAATGTGTGACAATGTGTCGCCCGATTGAACGGTGTGGAACTGTGGCTCTTCAGCTGCAGGTGCTGTCATGTTGTCATTCACACATGAAACGCCGCTGACGTTGCCTGCGCATAACAAAATTTTCTCTTTGTCTTCTTGTGTCGCAGCATCGCCCGATACAGTCACGGTTGAAGTTGCACCATCAAAAGCCACTGCCAAATTACTTGCGCCCAAACCCATTGAGCTGATGTAATCAAGAATCGCTTGTGAAGCACTTTGATTCGCGGCGGCTGGATCTGCAGCTTGCTCTTCTTCATGTTTGCTGCCAAACAATTTTTGACCGGCTTCTTTTAAGAAACTGAACATACCCATAATGAACTCCTGATAATAAATTCTTCAAATTGTCGCATGCGACAGTCCTTGCAGCTCAATCGTGAACTGCGATATGAGCATAACACAAAAATAAAAAAGTGAAAGCCTGCGCTTTCACTTTTTTACGAGCTTGAATATTAAATGCCTTTAGGCGCGTGTGCAACAAATCATGAGCAATGGTGGTTGCCTGCTTTATGGCTGTCGATGTAATTTGTGCATAGCACCCAATACATAACCAGACAAAGCATAAGCCACAAACAAAGCAAACAGCATCAATGATGGTTTCATGGTGACCGCCAGCATGATACCAACAAACAAGAGCAACTTTGGAAACGTCACCGAGTGGCGAATGTCCATGGCTTTACCGCTGTAATAAGGTAAATTCGTAATCATCGATATGCCCGCAAACAACGTGATCGCCAGTGCGCAATATGGTAAATATGCGCCTTCAATGAACACCCTCTCTTCAGACACCAGCCACACAAAACCCGCGACCAAAGCAGCCGCAGATGGGCTGGGTAAACCTTGAAAATAACGTTTGTCGACGACACCAATGTTGGCATTGAATCGAGCCAAACGCAGTGCCGCGCACACGCAATAAATAAAGGCGACGATTAAACCCAAGCGCCCCAACCCGAGTCCTTTGAGCTGCCATTCGTAGACGATCAAGGCTGGTGCAACGCCAAATGAGACCATGTCCGCCAAGCTGTCGTATTGTTCGCCAAACGCGCTTTGGGTGTTGGTCAAACGCGCCACGCGGCCATCCATGCCATCGAGCACCATTGAACAAAAAATAGCAATTGCGGCATCACTGAACTCACCATTCATGGCTTTGATGATGGCAAAAAAAGCACAAAATAACGCCGCCGTCGTGAAGGCATTGGGCAGCAGGTAGATGCTTTTATGACGATGCGCACGAACAATGGGATCCTGCACATCGTCGTCTTCGCTCACAACACGCAAATGGCTTGGTTTTTCACGTTGATCCATTCGACTCCCCATTTGATGATCTTTTGATGGCTTATGCAACAAGTTGTTAACCCACAGTTTCAAATCAGTGGGTTTCAATGGATGCCGCCACAGTAGGCTCAACAAGGTCAGCTTGCGCCAATTGAGCCAACACAGTGGTTGAGGCCGAGACCGTGTCACCAATGCTCACGCGTGGTATGGCATCCAATGGCAAATACACGTCCACACGCGAACCGAAGCGGATAAAACCATAACGCTCACCGCGCCTGGCTTGATGTCCCACGCCCACGTAGCACAAAATACGACGGGCAATCAAACCTGCAACTTGTACGCTGGTAACGGTTTGGTTGTCTTTGGTTTTAATCACCAAAGCGTTGCGTTCGTTTTGCTCTGATGCTTTGGCCAAGTCGGCATTGAAAAATTGACCTGGAAAATAATGGGCTTTCACCACTTCACCATCAACAGGCATGCGGTTTGAATGCACATTGAAAACGTTCATGAACACTGAAATTTTCAATGCATCACGATCGGCGTAAATGTCGCGGGTTTTCTCAACCACAATCACGCGGCCATCGGCGGGCGAGAGCACCGCTCCAGCTTGTTGTGGGATGTCACGTGCGGGATCACGGAAAAACTGCACAACAAAAGCGGCAATGATGTAAAACGGCAGTGCCCAACCAAAGCCACCCAAGAAATGAATCAACAATGCTAAAAACACCGCAATACCAATGAATAGCCAGCCCTCACGGGCCAAGAGTGGATGCGGATAGTTTGAGTTACCAGACATAATGTGCTCACAAAAATTGTAATAAGAATAGTCGAAACGGTGATGTGCCCATTGAAAATTCAATTTCAAACATGCATCATCACCGCCTAAGCCATCATTTTACTTCATTTTCGCAGCAATCCAAAGACTTAACTGTATGGTCTGTTTGCTGGGTTCTACGGTCGGCTCCGCAACATCCATTGCCGCGGGTGCTGCAGCAAGCATACTTTTGGCACGCATGAATTCCATGCCACCACCACCGCCGCCGCAACCACGGCTGCCCGTCATGTCAATGTGCGTGATCTGCCATGCATTCGGTTTACCCATGGCTTCAGAAATCGAGCGCAAACGCATTTGCACATCATCAAACGCTTGGCTGTACAGCTTTTGCTGGGCAGCCTTGGCCGCTTCTGGGCTGAGGAAGGTGTTCATGCCATTGATCGTCACGCCTGACTCCTGCAACAGACTGACCAAAGCGGGAACTTCGGATGGATTTTTGCTTTCCAGCAGGAAAGATTGTTCAACCGTCCAATCTTTGCTTTGCCCTTTGGGTGTATACGATTGATAGGTGTTGTAATTTTGGTTGCTGATGTCAACTTTTGGATAGTTGGCTTTGACAAGACGAATCGCTTCGGTCATTTTTTTATTCACTTCGTCAGCAGCAATGCGTTTGTCGCGGTTTTCCGCTTTATAGGACACGTTGACATTGGCTGAATCTTGCATGATGTCTTGCTGTGCTGATGCGCACAATTCAACCAATGTACCATTTTGATTGATGTTGTTGAGCGTTTGGGCATTCGCTGTGCCCGCTTGAACAAACAAACCTGCAAAAGGCAAGGCCAGTAAGCAGTTTTTTAAAATTGGGTGCATGTTTTTTTTCCTTTAATCATTGGGGTTGTTTTGTCGCAAATTGTATAGTGAAGTCCACAAAAAACCAGCGGTGTTGTTTTGCATTTTTTTGAGGCCCATGGGTCTTGCGCAGGTTATCCGTTGAGCATTTCTAAATTCAAATCATCACAAGATAGGGTTTTACTTTGATATTAACGATACAACACGATACAAAACAATGGGCAACAAAAAAGCAGGTACGCTTTGTATAGCGTACCTGCTTTTAAGGCATCAATCAACCGATTCGTTGACGACTTAAAACATCGAACTTAAAACATCATCAAGGATTTGATTAGTTTTTAGTTTGATCAACCAGTTTATTGGCTTTGATCCAAGGCATCATTGAACGCAATTGTTCACCAACTTGTTCGATCGGGTGTTGTGCTGTCAAATGACGACGTGACACCAAAGTCGGTGCACCGGCTTTGTTTTCGAGGATGAAGCTCTTCGCGTATTCACCAGTTTGGATGTCTTTCAAACATTGACGCATGGCTTTACGAGATTCTTCGTTGATCACGCGTGGACCTGTCACGTATTCACCGTATTCAGCGTTATTTGAAATCGAGTAGTTCATGTTGCCGATGCCACCTTCATAGATCAAGTCAACGATGAGTTTCAATTCGTGCAAGCATTCGAAGTAAGCCATTTCAGGCGCGTAACCCGCTTCAGTCAATGTTTCAAAGCCCATTTTCACGAGCTCAACTGCACCACCGCACAACACCGCTTGTTCGCCGAACAAGTCAGTTTCTGTTTCTTCGCGGAAAGTGGTTTCGATGATGCCCGCACGACCGCCGCCATTGGCGCAAGCGTATGACAAAGCCACATCACGGGCTGAGCCTGATTTGTCTTGATAAATCGCGACCAAATGAGGAACACCGCCACCTTGTGCGTAAGTACCGCGCACTGTGTGACCAGGTGCTTTTGGCGCAACCATGATCACGTCCAAGTCAGCGCGTGGTACGACTTGGTTGTAAATGATGTTGAAACCATGGGCGAAGGCCAATGTTGCGCCATCTTTGATGTTCGGTGCCACTTCAGTGTTGTACACGTCAGCGATTTGTTCGTCTGGCAACAACATCATGACAACGTCCGCGCCTTTAACCGCTTCAGCCACTTCTTTAACGTTCAAGCCTGCGTTAACAACTTTATTCCAAGAGGCGCCGCCTTTACGCAAGCCCACAGTGATGTTGCAACCACTTTCAGACATGTTCAACGCGTGTGCGTGACCTTGTGAGCCGTAACCGATGATGGTCACTGCTTTACCTTTGATCAAAGACAAATCACAATCTTTATCGTAAAAAACTTTCATTTTTCTTCCTTTTCCCATGATGGGTTTTTATAAAAAAATCAATCCAACTTAACAAAAAACGAGCGCTGTGTTTGGGTTTTCTGCTTTTGACTTAATTTTTTACAGGCTTTGCCCGTAAAAAACGCCTCACTTAAACCCAGCTTAAACCAGCTTAAACCCAACAAAAAGTATGTTTACTTTTTGCTGTTTAAATGCGCATCATCCGTTCACCACGCCCAATGCCCGAAGCACCTGTGCGCACAGTTTCCAAAATCAACGCACGATCAATCGATTGAATGAATGCGCTCAACTTAGCAGAATCACCCGTTAACTCGATCGTGTACGATTTTTCGGTCACATCAACGATCTGACCACGGAAAATATCCGCCACACGTTTAATTTCTTCACGGTCTTTGCCCACCGCACGCACTTTAACCATCATCAACTCGCGTTCAATGTGTGCACCATCGGTCAAGTCATTGACTTTCACCACTTCAATCAAGCGATTCAATTGCTTGGTGATTTGCTCCAACACATCATCCGAGCCCGATGTGACAATGGTCATGCGCGACAAAGACACGTCTTCGGTCGGTGCAACAGACAAGGCTTCAATGTTGTAACCACGTGCTGAAAACAAGCCGACCACGCGCGACAATGCGCCCGGTTCATTTTCGAGCAATACTGAAATAATGCGTCGCATATTACTCTCCTATCTTCATGGCTTCTTCAAGCGTTGGGTGTGCGGGGCGCAACAACATTTCGGACAAACCTTTGCCAGCCTGCACCATTGGGTATACATTTTCCGTTTGATCGGTTTGGAAATCCATGAACACCAAACGATCTTTCAAAGCCAAAGCTTCACGAATTGCACCTTCAACATCTGACTTTTTCTCAATCCGCATACCCACATGCCCAAAAGCCTCTGCGAGTTTAACGAAGTCAGGCAAGGCATCCATATAAGAATGTGAATAACGTTTTTCGTAATCCAATTCTTGCCACTGACGCACCATACCGAGGTAACGGTTGTTCAGACTCAAAACTTTAATTGGCAAATCATACTGTTTACACGTAGACAGCTCTTGGATGCACATTTGCACCGAGCCTTCGCCTGTGATGCAGCAAACTTCTGCGTCTGGGTACAGCTTTTTCACACCCATGGCGTACGGAATACCCACACCCATTGTGCCCAAGCCACCCGAGTTCACCCACTTGCGCGGATCATTGAATTTGTAAAACTGAGCAGCCCACATTTGATGCTGACCCACGTCTGAAGTGATGAATGCGTCACCATGCGTCAAGCGATGCAAGGTTTCAATCACGTATTGCGGCTTGACCAATTCGCTTTCGCGATCGTAAGCCAAACAATCAATTGATTTCCACTCGTTAATCTGCGCCCACCACTTGGCGATTTTAGTCGCATCGGCGCGTTCTTTGATTTCAGCCAGCTGTGCCAACATGTCGGTCAAAACTTCTTTGACATCGCCCACAATGGGTACATCGGCACGCACGCGTTTAGAAATGGATGATGGATCAATATCAATGTGAATGATCTTACGGTGTACCGAACCAAAGTGTTTCGGATTGCCGATCACGCGATCGTCAAAACGCGCACCAATCGCAATGATCACATCGGAATTTTGCATCGCCATATTGGCTTCGTACATGCCATGCATGCCAGGCATGCCGAGGTAGTTCGGATTATCCGCACGGCAACCACCCAAGCCCATCAAGGTGTTCACACATGGATAACCCAAAGTGTTCACAAACGCATTCAGCTCTGGGGCTGCATTCGCCAAAATCACACCACCGCCCGTATAAATGATCGGGCGCTCTGCGTTAATCAAGTATTGCAATGCTTTGCGAATTTGACCCGAATGACCTTTGGTCACTGGGTTATACGAGCGCATTTCAACGGTTTCGGGATAGTCAAACTTGCATTTCATATTGGATACATCTTTTGGGATGTCAATCAACACCGGGCCTGGACGGCCTGTGCGGGCAATATGAAATGCCTTTTTAATCGTTGTCGCCAGTTGGCGCACATCTTTAACGAGGAAATTGTGTTTCACACATGGGCGCGTGATGCCAACCGCATCCGACTCTTGAAACGCATCTTGACCAATCATGCCTGTGGGCACTTGGCCAGAAATAATCACCATCGGGATTGAATCGTAATACGCTGTCGCAATGCCTGTGACCGCATTGGTCAAACCGGGGCCGCTGGTGACCAAAGCCACACCCACCTCGTGACTGGTGCGCGCGTATGCATCCGCCGCATGGACAGCCGCCTGCTCATGACGCACAAGAATGTGCTCAATCGCATTTTGTTGGTAAATCGCATCGTAAATATAAAGTACGGAACCACCGGGATAACCAAAAATGTGTTTAACACCTTCAGCTTCCAAACTCTTAACGAGAATTTCCGAGCCTGTCATTTCATTTGACATAAGAATAGTCCTTTCAAGGTCAAATTCCAGCCTTGTCCGCAGATGCACGCTATTTTGCTGTTTGTTGCCTTGATGCACCCTGTAACAATGCACATCAAAAACACCCCCACAACAAACCCATCACGTCATCCAAATGGCCAAGGATTTTTGAGATTGATTGGATGTGAATGCAGCAATTGTGTTGCCGACTCACAAACAAGAATTAATTTTTAGAGCAAAGGATGCGGATAGCGCCCGATGTCAAAAATCACAAACCTCAACCTTACCGATTAAATCAGATAAGGTCAAGTTTTTATGCACGATGTTGTAATTTGTACTCGCTCGTATTGCTTAACACACGCTTTCACACCACTTTTTTATTAGGGCGTATTAACACTGGCTCTGTAGTCAATTGATGATATTGAGAAATATGAGTTTTTTTGACGAAGGTAAAAAAACTTTGCATTTTACATTTGAATCAATAAGTTACCTTCGATCACGTGGACAGCCCCTTGTTTGTAGCTCTCAAAATCCATCATTGAAACCCTGCGGGATAACATTTTTCGGATATCCATGAAAATTGGAGTGGCTCATTGCGGGTTTATGAAATCTAACGTAGAGCCAGTTAGGCGTCAGATGGCAGATTGATTTGCCCACCGATTTGATAGGCACGATCGTGAACCTGCTTTAACCATAAATGCCCTCTCCGTTGAGCTTAATAACTTTTTGAAGAAGGGACTCTAACTCCATTGCTTCTCGCGAACCGTCAGTAGCCTTGTTGCATGCCAGATCCATGCACTTTGAGCGAATTTTCCTCGAAAGCAAGTGAGAAACATTAAGAAGCTCTTTTGATGATGGGGCTTGACTTAGCTCGGAGGCTAGAGCGTTGTAGGCTGACAAAAATTGAGAGCTTTCAATTAGCAGCTTTATTTCATACAATGGACTCATCTAAATGGGGACCTAACATTGGGCATAATTGAATGGCAAAAAGTGTAGCTTTTTGACGGTTCAGTTGATGGAGTTGTTGGTCATAGGCATTTATTTGTCCAGCACTCGATGCACTGTTTCTCGGCTTTTTTAAACCAAAGCCAAAGAAAGCACCAGATCGTTGTGGCAAGTAACGCTCCAATAGCAAAAACAACCCACTCACCCACGCTTTTCTGAGTTTTTGTATCGTTCATGTACACGATCAGATCTGCTAATGTTTTGCCTAAACCAACAGTAAGAAAAAAAGTACAAACACAGTGAACATCAGCTGAGAAAAAGACCATAAGAATAATTTTGTTTTTGCTTTCATGCGAGCTCCATTAAGTGATTTGCCTAACGTAGGTCATACGTCAAAAAACACTGTTATTCTGTTTTCATTTCGCCGCATATCCTGATTAATAAAAACCATAACTGACTGTTTTAAAAGAAAAAACAAGCCAATTTAAGCTCTTTGTGGTTTATTATGCCTATTGACACAGGAAAAGTGTCACGCATATTCAACTCACAACATCACTCTAAGGGCATAAACTATTTCTGTCAAATACGTCACCCCTCATCCCACCCAATGATGACGACCTTTAAAAACAATTTTCAGCCTCATCCATTCATTTCAAATGACCCGTGTCGTCATTCCCGCATGAGGTTAGCGGGAATCCAGTGGGGTGCAGAGCACGCCTTAAATATTTGATTAGCAAAGGTGAAACAAATGCTTCGCCTTTGATTAAATCAATGAGTTGCCTTGATTAGCGTGAACAATCCCTAGATTAGGCTTTGTTAGGCTTTGAAGTTTGCTTTACGCTTTTCAATGAACGCCGCCATGCCTTCTTTTTGGTCGCTGGTGGCAAACAAACTGTGGAAACCACGGCGCTCAAACAACAAACCATCCGACAGCGATTGCTCTTCTGCCACGTTCACCGCTTCTTTCGCCATCAAGGCCGACAAACGACCGTAGCTTGCAATCGTGTTCGCCATTCTCATCGCGGTGTCGTTCAATTCAGCGAACGGCACGACCCGCGCCACCAAGCCTGATTGCTCGGCTTCAGCTGCGCCCATCATGCGACCCGTGAGGATCATGTCCATCGCCTTGGCTTTACCGATCGCTCGGGTCAAACGCTGCGTGCCGCCTGCACCTGGGATGATGCCAAGTTTGATTTCAGGTTGACCGAATTGCGCGTTGTCCGCTGCGACGATGGTGTCGCATGCCAATGCCAGTTCGCAGCCACCGCCGAGTGCAAAGCCTGCAACCGCTGCAATGATGGGTTTGCGAATGGTGCGAATCGTGTCCCAGTTGCGTGTGATGAAATTTTGCGTGTAGGCGGTTTCAAAATCCAAGGTTGCCATGACTTTGATGTCAGCACCTGCGGCAAAGGCTTTTTCTGAGCCGGTGATGATGATGGCGGCAATTGCGGGGTCGGCATCCAACGATGTTAATGTGGCGCCCAGCTCATCCATCAACACATCGTTCAGTGCATTGAGCTGTTGAGGGCGATTTAAGGTGATGCGCGCCACCGCACCAAAAGTTTCCAGTACAATCGTGGTTAAATTTTCCATCATTTTCCCTTTCAAATTAAAAAGTGTAACCCTTGCATTTTACGCGTAAATGACATTTTTTAAATAGATCGATGCTCATGCCAACGAACCTTCATTACTCAGTCACTCCAGTCCCCCTGCGCCATATTTTTCAAGTGCGCTTACACATCCCTTTAAACCCTGCATCAGAAACAACGGGATTGATTTTGCAATTGCCCAATTGGATCGCAGGCAGCTATATGATTCGCGATTTCGCACGACACATTGTACGCATTGGTGCAAGCGATGAACACGGAGAAGCAGTTGCGCTCACACCATTGAGTCAATACTCTTGGCAGTCGGCACCTTGTGCGGGGGCGTTGACGGTGGTGTATGAGGTGTTTGCGCATGACACGTCGGTGCGCACGGCTTTTTTGGATGGCGACGGTGGTTTTTTCAATGCCACATCTTTGTGCTTGCAAGTTCAGGGCTTGAACATGGTGGCGCATCATCTGACATTGAATGCGCCTGAAGGCAATACAAACTGGCAGGTGGCGACCACGTTACCGCGTGTGGACGGTTGTTTTTCTCATGATTTTGGTGATTTTGTCGCCGCCAATTACGATGAATTGGCGGATCACCCGATTCGTTTTGGTGAGCTGACGTGGTTGAGTTTTCACGCGCATGGTGTATTGCATGAGGTTGCTTTGGCAGGGCATCTACCTTATTTGGATGTGCCGCGTTTGTCCGCCGATGTACAACGCATTTGCGAGGCGCAATTGGCTTTGTTTGAGCCCGACCAGCCTGCACGCGCACCGTTCAAACGGTATTTATTTATGGTCGATGTGCGGGCAAGCGGCTACGGTGGCTTGGAGCATCGCGACAGCACGGCCTTATTGTGCGAGCGTGCCGATCTGCCGATGCTGGCACAATCAGAACAGCCGCGCAGCGATGCGTACATTGTGTTTCTTGGTTTATGCAGCCATGAGTATTTTCATACTTGGAATGTCAAACGCATCAAGCCTGCAACTTTTGTGTACTACGATTTTTCGCAAGTCATCGATACGTCACTGTTGTGGTTTTTTGAGGGCGTGACCAGTTATTACGATGATTTAATCATGTACCGCACGGGGCTTTTGGATGAAACGCAGTACCTGAAAAAACTTGAAAACTGCTACAACGCGGTGGTGCAGCACGATGGCGTCAACGTGCAAACGGCGCATGAGAGCGGCTGGTACGCTTGGACAAAATACTATCAAGTGTCGCCCAACACGCCCAATGCGGTGGTGAGCTACTACAGCAAAGGGGCGTTGATTGCTTTGGCGATGGATCTGTTCATCCGCGAACACAGCGCGGGACGTTTTTCACTCGACGATGTGATGCGCGATCTGTGGACATGGTTTGGCCGTGATTTTTATGCGCTGTACCCACAGGGCTTGGCACGCGGCGTAACAGAAGCAGACATCGTGGCCTCGGTGTCACATTTTGCAGGCACGGATTCACGTGATTTTTTCAATCAAGCACTGCACAGCACTGATGCTTTGCCTTTACGCGAAGCCCTTGGCAAGCTCGGCGTGACCCTGTCCGAACCGAAAAACAGTGTCGCACAGCTCGGTGCGACTTCAAAAAAAGTCGATGGCGGTTGGCAAATCCAGCGTGTCCTCAACAACAGTGCGGCACAAAATGCAGGCCTCGCGCCCGATGATGTGTTGCTGACATTTGATCGCATTCGCCTCAACGCCGCGCCCGATGATGTTCTTGCCCGAATCAATATCGGTGCACAAGTCACGGCGCATTTTCTGCGCGACGACGTGTTGCACGACACCACCCTCATCAACTCACCCGCGCCGCACGGCGTGTACGCACTAAGTTTGAGCGAAGGTCACACACAGGTATTCAATAAAACAGCATGAACAATCAACCTCACATTTACCTCGGCGTGATGTCGGGTACCAGCCTTGACGGTGCAGATGTTGTCGCACTTGAAGTCGCTGATGGCCATTTTGAAGTCATTGGTGCATTTTCCACCCCTTTTAATGAAAGCTTACGCGCGTCGTGCTTGCATTTACAAAGCGCACAGGCAGATGAAATTCATACTGCCCAGCTCGTCGCCAATCAACTGGCGGATCTGTACAGCCAAACGATCAACGCATTGATGGCCGATCTAGAACTCACGCCTGCTGAGGTTAAAGCCGTTGGCGTGCATGGTCAGACCATTCGTCACCGCCCTGAGCTGAGTTACACCGTACAACTGAATCAGCCGGCACGCATCGCGGAGCAAACGGGTTTAACCGTGGTGTCCGATTTTCGTGCTCGCGATTTGGCTGCTGGCGGTCACGGAGCGCCGCTGGTGCCTGCTTTTCACGATGCGTTGTGGCGACTGACCGACAAAAATCGAGTAGTGGTTAATATTGGCGGCTTTGCCAACATCAGCGTGCTCAATGTGCATCAAGCGACATTCGGTTTTGACACCGGCCCTGGCAATGTATTGATGGATTTATGGGTCGCCCATCACCAAGGACTTACTTATGATGCCAATGGGGCTTGGGCTGCACAGGGGCAAATCGATGCGCCATTGCTCACCCGCATGTTGGCCGATCCTTATTTTCAGCAACCCGCCCCCAAAAGCACAGGGCGAGATTATTTCAACTGGAATTGGTTAAATGACCAGTGCACCCACCATCCGAAAGTGAGTGCGATTGATGTGCAAGCCACCCTGCTCGCGTTGACGGCGCACAGCATCGCGCAAGACATCCACAAAGCCAGTCCTGAGTGTCATGACATCGTTGTCGCTGGCGGCGGTGCATTGAACCGTGCGTTGATGCTTGAACTGCAAATGCTTTGCCACTGCCCAGTCACCAACAGCGGCACTTTGGGCATTGATCCGATGCACTTGGAGGGCGCGGCCTTTGCTTGGCTGGCGTATCGCACCATGAACCATTTGAGCGGCAACTTGCCCGCCGTCACAGGCGCGCGCGGAGAGCGAATTTTGGGGCACATCACCCCAGCCTAAGCACCGCCAGTCTCGCTATTTATCCAAAAAAACAGTATAATTTCCCTTTATTTTTAATGCATTAGGAACACCCATGTCTCAAATCGTCGTCTGCGCCTTGTATAAGTTTGTTGATTTACCTCAATTTGAAGACCTGCGCCAACCCCTGCTCGACGTCATGGAAACCCATCACATTCGCGGCACGCTGTTACTCGCCAAAGAAGGCATCAATGGCACCGTCGCAGGCACACAAACAGCAATCGACGAGTTGCGTACATGGCTCAACGAACAATCAGGGCTGGACCACATCGTCTGCAAATTTTCATACCACGATGACATGCCTTTCAACCGCAGCAAAGTGAAACTGAAAAAAGAAATCGTCACCATGGGCATTGAAGGCATTGACCCGCGTCGCGTCGTTGGCACCTACGTACAACCCAAAGACTGGAATGCCCTGATTGCCGATCCAGATGTGGTTGTGGTTGACACCCGCAACGACTATGAATTTGAAATCGGCACATTCAAACGCGCCCTAAACCCGCACACTGAATCATTCCGTGAATTTCCAGCCTATGTGAAAGAACACCTTGACCCAAGCAAACACAAAAAAGTCGCCATGTTTTGCACGGGCGGTATCCGCTGCGAAAAATCAACGGCTTATTTGAAAGAGCAAGGTTTTGACGAGGTCTACCACCTGCAAGGCGGCATCCTCAAATACCTCGAAGAAGTGCCAGAAGCCGACAGCTTATGGGAAGGCGAATGTTTTGTATTCGATGAACGCGTCGCGGTCAACCACCAACTTGAAAAAGGGCAATACGACCAATGCCATGCCTGCCGCTACCCCATCACAGAAGCCGACAAAAACAGCCCCAAATTCCAGTACCAAGTCAGTTGTCCACATTGCTTTGACTCACTCGACGAAGATAAAAAAGCCCGCCTCCTCGAACGCGGCAAACAAGTCCGCCTCGCAGCTGAACGTGGCGAATCACACATTGGCGGTGATGTGAAAAAGATTGCAGCGGAACGGCATGATGCAAAAAAAGCCCAGCGGGCAGCCGATCGAGCCAAAGCGTTATAAACACAAATTAAAATGTGCATTTAAAAAACCGTTAAATCCAAAAGAGCCGCTTGATGTCAACACAAGCGGCTCTTTTGATGGTAAAACGCATGGCTTTATCCGATGTATGGTGTTCGGTTTTTTTTATCTGAGGCTCACATTTGCTCAGCCCCCACAAACCTTTATTCCAAAAAACGCAAAACAACAACTTAATAACTTTTTTCAATTAACCTGATTAACTGAACAACTGAAATCGTTAAGAAGCCCCTCCTCCTGGTGCCCCCCACAAACTGTTTAAAGTCACACCCAACACATCCATATAAGCTTGGGTTAATGTTGTCTGCCCCATAGGTGGCGGACTCAGTGACGACATCGCAACCACCAAAGCATCCACATTGGCCGCACCTAAAAACGAAGAACCCGTTATTGAACTCACCCCAACATCAGCCTGCCCACCCGTTCCAACATACCAATTTGCAACAGACACTTGATTGCTTGTACCAATGACGGAGATCTTCAAAGCATTGCCACTTTTAGCAAACCACAGCTGAGTATAATCAACATCAAAACCAAGGTAATCATTGACAGAGCCCACAGGATTATTTGCAGCCCCTACAATCGTATCGAGACCAAAATCACCATTAAATAAAAACACATCACGCTCAACACTGGAGCCAATCAAACGATCATTGCCTTGTCCACCATCAACCATCACAATGCCATAACCATTATATCCAGTGCCACTTTCACTGTATATTGTGTCATTTCCATCCCCGCCCATCACGGTTTCGCTAAAGCCAATCCCTGCATGGAGCACATCATTGCCCTCACCACCATCAATAAAGTTGTCTCCTTCATTGCCATATATGGTGTCATTTCCCAATCCACCATACACCACATCATTGCCCAAACCTGCCCTTAAGTAATCAGCCCCATCGCCACCATCCATGACATCATCACCATCACCACCATACAATGAATCCGCCCCTAGCCCCCCCATCAAGGTGTCATTGCCAGCACCTGCACTAAGGTAGTCGATGTCATCGCCACCATCCAACAGATCATCACCAGCACCACCATACAGTGAATCTCGACCCTCATCACCGTAAAGAAAGTCATTGCCTAGGCCTCCATTCAGAGAATCGTCACCTGCACCGCCATACAACACGTCTAAACCCACACCCCCAATCAAAGAATCATTGCCGTCGCCGCCCCAAATCACATCATCGCCAGAACCACCCGATAAATAATCATTGCCCTCAAAACCAAATATGGTGTCGTCGCCAGCCAAACCGCTCAATGTGTCATAGAGGGATGTACCAATCAACACAAGTCCTGTTGCCATGATAACCTCCTGAAAAGTCAAATATTCACACCCATTAAAAGCACGACACTGGATGTGATTTTACTATATCACAAAAAAATCACGAAAAAGAAGTATTTATATTTATATATAAAATCAAGAAAATAAAAATCAAACCTTCTGCACAAAACCATCGAATGCGCCTGCTAAAAAAACAATAAAATACATACAAAACAATAAATTAAGACCAGAATCAATAACAACCCACAAAAAAAATGAGCCCTCAAAAAGGGCTCACTGAAAAATCAAAAGATATAATTAACTACTTTGGTTCAATTTCAGATAAATAGATCTTTAACCACGCCAAAAATTCACTCGAAGTCCGCGCCACATTCAAACGCATGAACGTTGAAACGCCTTGATTGGGTGAAAATAACCCCCCGGGTGCAATCAACCAACCATCATTCATGGCCGCAATCGCAAGGGCATTGGTGTCCACCCCAGTATCCAGCCAAATGAACAAACCATCTTGCGTCAATGGCGGATACACCAAACCAATTTTTGGTAAATTTTCACGCAAACGGGCATGTGCATTGGCAATGCGTTGACGCAAACGTTCAAGGTGACGTCGATGCTGACCATCCGCAAGCAATCGATGAACAATCCGCTCATTCAACTCAGGGCTGACCATATTGCACAACATCTTTCGTCCCGTGATGCCTTGAATGTGCTCGGCTGGACAACACAGCACCGCGACGCGTAAATCGGCCGCCAAGCTCTTTGCAAAACCTGCGATATAAAACACCCGTTTGAATTGATCCAATGCGGCATAGCGCAATGCAGGTGCACCTTTGGCGGCACCCGCATGAAAATCACCGTAAATGTCATCCTCTAGAACATAAGCGTCGTGCTCATCCATCAAACGCAGCACTTGATAAGCCCGCGCAGGCGTCACCCCCCATGACGTCGGATTGTGCAGGACGCTGTTGGTGACATAAAGCTTTGGCTTGTCATGCTGCATGATGCGCGTCATGACTTCAATGTCAGGGCCATCTGGATCACGTGGCACGCCAATGACACGCAAACCTTGAGCACGCAAACTGCCGTACAACCAAAACCAACTGGGGTCATCAACCAACACCGCATCACCAGGTCGTAAAAAATAACGAGCGACCAAATCAATCGCGGCAGAAACCCCTTGCGTGGTCACCATGTGCTCAGGTCGTGCCGCCATGCCAATTTTGTGTAATTGCACCACCATCTGTTCACGCAAAGGCGCATATCCTTGCACATTGCCGTAATCATAAATGTGCTCATCGCATAAGCGCACCACCGCACGTGCCGCCACACCCACTCGCTCATTCTCCAACCATGATTTAGGCAACAAACCACTGCCTGGCGACCGATCTTCAGCAACATCGGAAAAGATGTGGCGCATCAGCCAAGTTGTGTCCAACGCATTGACATTGGCCTGCTCATTCAAGGCATCCGCTTTGGGCGCAGCAATTATTTTCTCACCCACCGATGAAGCCACATAGAAACCAGAACCTGCGCGCGAAGCCAAAACACCCGCAGCAACCAGTTTGTCATACGCATGGACGATCGTGAAACGGCTGACATCCAAACGCTCTGCCAGCTGACGCACCGATGGTACGCGTGCGCCTGGGGCATAAAAACGCATGTCAATGCGCTCACCCATCCATGCCACCACTTGGTCCACTTTATTCAAGCGGGCATCCAGTCCTTTGCCCATCGGATTGGTGCCACCGTGCACACCAAGAGACACCTCTTGTGTGCTGGCGATTTCGTTGTAAATTGTATCGTTGTTCATTTCAGTACAGTTCTTAAATTGTTCGAATGATTGTATCGGTACTGTACTGTATATTTGGAGTAAAGTACAGTCCACATCATACAAAAAGCAGCATACACTTTTTCACAAAACGACTCACCCAAGCGCCCACTGGACACCACCATGCACATCGCCATCCTCACCTTTGACGGCTACAATGAACTCGATTCGCTGATCGCTCTGGGCGTGCTCAACCGCAGTCGACCTGAGGGCTGGCGCATCAGCATCGCAGCCCCCACGCCCACCGTCATTTCGATGAACGGCGTGACGATTCATGCGCATGTTGATTTGGCCGAGGCCTGCACGGCTGATGCCGTCATCATTGGCAGTGGCATGAAAACCCGTGACATCATTCAAGATCCAGCCATCATGGCGCAGCTCAAAACACTTGATCCCACACGCCAACTCATTGGCGCACAGTGCTCAGGCGCATTGATTTTAGCGAAACTGGGGTTGCTCAACAACATCCCTGCCTGCACCGACACCATCACCAAACCTTGGGTCATCGAAGCGGGCATTGATGTGCTCAATCAAGCTTTTTTTGCACAAGGCCATGTGGCCACCGCAGGCGGCTGCTTCGCCTCAGCGTACTTGGGTGCATGGGTGCGATTGCGCTTAGAGGGTGAACAAGCGGCGCGTGATGTACTGCATTACCTTGCGCCTGTGGGCGAAAAAGACGACTACGTGGCGCGCGCCATGTCAAATATTTTGCCTTATGTATAAGGCGTCTTTTAAAAGACACACAAACAAAAAACACAACAAACACATAAAAAACATCAAGGAGGCGCCATGTACCACGTTCAAAACTTTCATGAATCCGACCCACAGACGTTGCGCGACCTCATCGCCGAACACCCACTGTCGACATTGATCACCCTTGACACAGAAGGCCTTAATGCCAATCTCATTCCTTTGATCTGGTTCGATGATGGCTCTGAACATGGTGCGCTGCGAGGACACGTCGCTCGCGCCAATCCATTGTGGCAACATTTCTCTAAAGACATCGACACCTTGGCGGTCTTCCAAGGACCGACGGCCTATATTTCACCGTCATGGTATGCCACCAAAGCAGAAACCCACAAAGTTGTACCGACCTACAACTACGTCACGGTGCAAGCGTATGGCACGTTGACCGTGCACGACGATGCCGCTTGGGTGTGGGCGCAAATCAATGCCCTAACCAACAGCCAAGAGGCGCGCTTTACCAATCCATGGCAAGTGAGCGATGCGCCCGAAGATTATGTGGCGCAAAACATGCGTGTGATTGTTGGCATTGAGCTGAAAATTAACCGTTTGACTGGCAAATGGAAAGTCAGCCAAAACCAACCCGCAGGCAATCAACGCACCGTTCACAGTCACCTGCAAGCAGAAGGTGACATGGCCATGGCGGCCTGCGTGCACGCACGATTCAAGGATGAAACATGAGCGACATCATTCCACTGCGCACCATCGGCTTGCTGGGCGGCATGAGCTGGGAATCATCGGCTTTGTATTATCGCGATATCAATCAACATGTGCGCAACACCCTCGGCGGCTTATATTCGGCTCCGATCGTTTTGGACAGCGTTAATTTTGCACAGATGGATGCTTGGCTTCGCATGGGAGCGTGGGAGCACATAGCACATCACTTGAGCCAGCGTGCGCAAGCACTTGAAGGTGCAGGCGCACACTGCATTGCGATCGCCACCAACACCATGCACAAAGTGTATGCGCACATCGCCGCAGCGGTCAACGTGCCAGTGCTGCACATTGCCACACCCACAATCGCCCAATTGCGCAACGCGGGCATCACACGCATCGCCTTTCTCGGCACGCGTTACAGCATGGAGCAGGATTTTTTGACCCAAGTCTATCGCACAGCGGGCGTGGATGTGCTCGTGCCCAATGCGAGTGAACGTGATGTGGTGCACCACGTGATTTTCAATGAATTGTGTCAAGGCGTCGTCAACGACACTTCACGCAAGCAGTACCAAACCATCATCGCGTCATTGGCTGCGCAAGGCGCACAAGCGGTGGTACTGGGTTGCACAGAAATCACACTATTGTTGAGTGCTGAGGATGTTAGCTTGCCGATGTTTGACACAGCGGCGTTGCATGCGCGGGCATTGGCAGATGTGGCTTTGATGCTCAATACACCTGAAGTCATTTAGTCCAACGACACGCCTTGATTTAAACAATGGTGGTTTGAGACAAACCACACCCCACGGAACAGAGCCCATCATCATGCACCTTGAAACTAAAAACGCCCTCGACACCCTCAAACTCAGCAGAGCACCATTTGCAGTCTTATTTGAGCACGGCAGTTTATCTGTCGAGATTTACAAACCCGTCGGTGAGGATTTACAGCAACCACACAGCCGCGATGAGGCTTATATCGTCATTTCTGGGCATGGCATGTTCAACAACGGTGGCACACAGCACCCATTCGTTGCAGGGGATTTTATGTTTGTGGCTGCGGGCACTGAGCATCGTTTTGAAACGTTCAGCGACGATTTTTCGACATGGGTTCTTTTTTACGGCCCAGAAGGGGGTGAGAATGCCTCACACTGAAACCAAAAGCCTTTGGCTCGGCTTTTTCGCCGTCACCTTATTTGCCTTGACTTTGCCCATGACCAAGTTGGCCATGGGTGCAAACGCCATGACAGGCGCGCATTTTGTGAATGGCCTGTCGCCATGGTTCATTGCCTTTGGGCGTGCCGCTGTGGCGGGCATATTGTCTGCCGCTTATCTGTACACACACAAAGCCGCTTGGCCAAAAGGCAAGCAGTGGTTGACCCTCATGGCCATGTCAGCGGGCAATGTGTTTGGCTTTCCGATTTTTCAAGGACTGGGGTTGCTGTACGTCTCGTCGGCACATGCGGCGGTGTTCAATGGCCTGTTGCCGCTGTTGACGGCGGTGATGTCGGCCTTCTTATTTCGACAAAAGCCATCACGGGCTTTTTGGCTGTGTGCGGTGTTGGGTGGGATGATGGTGATTGCATTTTCTTTGGTGCGCACGGGTTCACTCAGTTTGCACTGGGGTGATATTTTGATTTTTATCGCGGTGTTTTTTTGTGCCGCAGGTTATGCTTTTGGTGCCAAACTGTCTTTGGAAATGCCCGCACCACAAGCCTTGTGTTGGATGCTGGTGTTGTCTTTGCCCATGACGCTACCCGCCAGTGCGCTGACTTTTCCAAGTGAGTCAGTGAGCACGACGGCTTGGCTGGGCTTTTTCTATTTGTCCTCCGTGTCCATGTGGTTTGGCATGATGGTGTGGTACTACGCATTGAATCTCGGTGGCGCGGTGCGGGTGTCGCAGGTGCAATTGCTGCAAGTTTTTTTATCCATATTATTTGCGGTGCCATTGCTCGGTGAACCACTGGATGGACTGACCATTGGCTTCGCTTTGGCCGTTGTGGCAGTGGCTTATGTCGGTAAAAAAATGCCCACACAAACCCAACCCACCAAAACCTCGCTCAAAACAGGAGGCCTTTAATGACAACACAGCAGCAACGCACCATGCCACGGGTGGTTTGGGGGCTGTCTTTGGGGCAAGCCTTGCTCATCACGGGCAATATTTTATTGGTCTCCGTATCTGCTTTGATCGGTAAACAGTTGGCACCAGATGCGGCATGGATCACACTACCTGTTGCACTTCAGTTTTTGGGCTTGATGGGGGTGACCTTACCAGCGGCCCATTTGGTGCGGCGTGTTGGCCGTAAAAAAGTATTTTTAATTGGCAATCTGACGGGCGTATTGGGCGCCGCCGTTGCCTATTGGGCTTTGCTTCATATGCAATTCACATGGTTTTGTGCGGGTACTTTTTTGCTGGGCATGGCGATTGGCGTGGGGCAACAGTACCGCTTTGCCGCCGTCGAAAATGCAGGGTCCGGTCAACAGGCCAACGCGGTCAGTTTGGTCATGGCAGGCGGGGTTTTAGCGGCCATTTTGGGGCCCAACTTGGCCATTTGGGCAAAAAATGACGCAGCGGGACAACAGTACCTCACTGCCTTTTTGATCTTATTGGGTTTGTATGCATTGACTTTGGTTGTGGTTGCGCTGTTGCCGATTAAAACCCCCAGTGTGTCGGAGCAAACAGGTGACGTGCGCTCGTATGTGGAGCTGTTTAAACAGCCCTTGTTAAGCGCTGCGATCGTCTCGGGCACCATTGGCTATGCGGTCATGGTATTGATCATGACCGCCACACCGTTGGCCATGATGACCGCCAACTTTGAGTTCTCACACTCGGCGCATGTCATTCAATGGCATGTGTTGGGCATGTTTGTGCCGTCATTTTTCACGGGCAAACTGATCGCACGTTATGGCGAACGCACGATCATTTTGATCGGCTGCATGTTGCTGTTGGCGTGCCAAGGTGTGAACCAAATGGGTCACAGCTACATGCATTTCACAACGGCCTTAATCGCCTTGGGTGTGGGCTGGAATTTCACATTCATCGGTGCAACCACATTATTGACCCGAACCTATCGCCCCGCTGAAAAAGCCAAGGTACAAGGCATCAATGATTTTCTGATCTTCTCTTTTTCTGCGTTGGCCAGTTTATGTGCAGGTTATTGGCAGAACACCTTGGGTTGGGCTGTGCTGAATGCGCTGATGATGCCAGCCACATTAATCGCCATGGTCTTGCTGTATCGTGGTTTTAAGCTGGAATCAAAGCAGGTCGCTTAATCACCCGACACATCACACATTTTTTATAAAAACAGAACGAGAGAACACACATGACCGCTTGGTTTCATTTCACTTTGGCCAGTTTATCAGCCTTGCTCATTTTCGCATTCGTGTCATCCATCACGCCAGGACCGAATAATTTGATGTTGCTGTATTCGGGCGCACGCTTTGGTTTCAACCGCAGCTTGCCACACTTACTGGGGGTCAGTCTGGGTTTTGGTTTTATGCTGGCCTTGTGCTGTTTGGGTGTGGCAGCGGTGTTTTGGCAAATTCCTCATGCACAAGATGCTTTAAAAATTGCAGGCTGCGCATACATGCTGTGGCTTGCTTATAAACTATGGAAACATGGTGCCTTGCCCACGAATGGCGAATTACCCGATTCAAAAAACAAAGGCGCAGCCAAGCCTTTCACTTTCATGCAAGCTGCATTGTTTCAATATGTCAATCCAAAAGCATGGGTGATGGGCTTGACCGTGCCCGCAGCGTATTTGCCCAACGATGGGTCTATTTTGGTCAACACCTTGGTTGCCACCGTGTTTTTCACCGCCATTAACTTGGTGTGTTGCGGTACATGGGTGCAAGGGGGCGTGACGCTACAAAAACTCATGCATAAACCCAAATTGGCACAATGGATCAATTGGATCATTGTGGCCATGACGGTGTACTGTGCCGCTGCGGTGTGGCTCTAACCTCACTTTAACGAAAGGTGGCTAGGTCTGGTGGCGACATTGAATCATTTGAATCATTTAACAGAACGATGTCAATTGACTTGCGCCATCCAACAGGCCCATTCATCGTCCTTTCACCATCGTAAAAAAAGCGTATCCTATCTTCACCATTTGAACTAAAAATTACCATTGATTCACCAAAACCCCATCAGAGACCACCATGAACTCAAACTACATCCAACACATCAATGAAACCCTCGAACACATCCGCGCCGATGGTTTTGAAAAACCTGAGCGTGTCATTGCCACACCACAAAGCGCGCATGTGCGCCTCGCAGACGGTCGGGAAGTGCTTAATTTCTGCGCCAACAACTACCTTGGTTTGGCCGACGACGCCCGCTTGATTGCCGCAGCCAAACAAGGAATGGACGATTACGGCTATGGCTGCGCTTCAGTGCGCTTCATTTGCGGCACACAATCCATTCATAAGCAACTTGAAGCAGCCATTTCAAAACATTTAAGCACAGAAGAGACCATTTTGTACTCAAGTTGCTTTGATGCCAACGGCGGCGTGTTTGAAACGCTATTGGGCGAGCAAGATGCCGTGATTTCGGATGAGCTCAATCACGCTTCGATCATCGATGGTGTCCGTCTGTGCAAAGCCGCACGTTATCGTTATAAAAACAATGACTTGGCGGATTTAGAAGTGCAGCTCAAGGCCGCTCAAGCCGCAGGCGCGCGCTTCACATTGGTCGTCACCGACGGCGTGTTCTCGATGGACGGCACAATCGCCAATTTGCAAGGCATTGCGGCATTGACCACACAATACGGTGCGCTGCTGATGGTCGATGATTCACACGCCGTGGGCTTCATCGGCGCAGCGGGTGCAGGCACGCCTGAACACTGCGGCGTATCGGACAAAGTTGACATTTACACGGGCACGCTCGGTAAAGCCCTTGGTGGCGCATCAGGCGGCTACGTCTCAGCCAAAGCGCCGATTGTGCAGCTGTTGCGCCAACGTTCACGCCCGTATTTATTTTCAAATTCACTGGTGCCCGCGATTGCCGCAGCGAGCTTAAAAGTGCTGGGTATTTTAGGTTCAGACGAAGGCGCAGCCCTGCGCGCGCAACTCAAACGCAATGCGGAACAATTTCGCACCGCCATGACCGCTGCGGGCTTCGAACTTCTGCCAGGTGAGCACCCGATCATCCCCGTCATGCTCGGCGATGCCAAACTGGCCGCGGACATGGCGGCCGAGCTGCTCAATGAAGGCGTGTATGTGATTGGCTTTTCTTTCCCTGTTGTGCCCAAAGGCCGAGCACGGATTCGCACGCAGATGTCGGCGGCGCACACACACGAGGATGTGAAAAAGGCGGTTGATGCGTTCATTAAAATAGGACAAAAACTGGGGGTGATTCAACATTGACCGACCCCGTTTAGAAAACAGCTTTATGCCCAACATTCAAACCATCATTCGCCACGCCACAGCAAAGGATGCAGCTGCCATCAGCTCGCTCATCCTCAGTGTTGCCCATTTTTTTACACTTCACCCACAAGGGCATGGGGCGGAGGTGTTTTTAAACAACCTTCAACCCGATGCGATCCTTAAACTGATTGAGGCCGATCATTTTTTATACTGTGTGGCTCATGTGGATGGTGTGCTGGCGGGTGCGGCGGCGATGAAGGACAACGCCCACCTGTATCACCTGTTTGTTTCACCCGCCTTTCAAAAAAAAGGCATTGCCAGACAACTGTGGCAACACATGCAGCAAACCGCCACTCAACAAGGCAACCAAGGGGTATTTACAGTCAATTCAACACCTTACGCTCAATCGATGTATGAACATTTTGGCTTTTGTGCAACAGCACCACGGGTTCAAATGAAAGGCATTGCTTTTATCCCCATGTCGTTGAATTTGCATGCTTTAATCAACCATTGAGCACTTTTTTAGAAAACCGCCCATGAATTTACCTCTGAATGCTTTGTTATTGATTCTTCTTGGCGCGCTGTGCCATGCCACTTGGAACGTCTACTCCAAACGCGCAGCGACCAAAGACGTTTCACCGACAGCGTTCATTTGGGCAGGCAATGTGGTGAGTTTAATTGTTTTTGCCCCTTTGGCTGTGCACAGCCTGTGGCATGATGCGCACACATGGTCGCCATGGGTGTGGTGTTTGATCACACTGTCCGCAACATTGCATCAGCTGTACTCGGTTTTACTGCAACAGGGCTATCGTCATGCGGATTATGGTGTGGTGTATCCATTGGCTCGGGGCTCGGGTGCACTGTTCGCCAGTTTATTGGCCATTGTGCTGCTGTCCGAGTGGCCTCAGGCGCGTCAATGGCTGGGGTTGGGGCTGATCATCACAGGAATTTTTGTGGTGGCGGGGATGCGCTCCTTGCTACAAGCCATGAGCCAACCCACAAAAGATGCACGTTTGTTCAGCGGTTTGCGTTACGGCGTGGCCATTGGTGGCTTGATCGCTTTGTATACCGTGGTGGATGGTTTTGCGGTCAAACGCTTGGCTTTACCTGCTTTGACCTACTATTGGAGTGGCATTTTGGTGCGCACGCTGTTGATCAGCCCGTGGGCTTTGCGGCATCCGAAGGGGCTGTCTTTATGGCGGCACATCATCGCGCTCACATGGGCAGCCCCTTATCGCCGCAGCATTGTCGTCGTTGGCCTCCTTTCGCCGCTGGCGTATTGGCTGGCTTTGCTCGCGGCACAACGTGCACCCGTGTCGTTCGTCGCCCCATTGCGCGAGGTCTCGATGCTGTTTGCCATGCTGTTGGGGGCTTGGCTGCTGAAAGAGAAACAACCCATGAGCCGCATTATTGGTGCATTACTGATGGTGGCGGGCATTTCTTTTTTAATTTAAAAATCAAGGCCCACCCCATCAATACCATTACCTTATTTTAATGAAACACCACAAATTAAACCCTTACACCCTGATCGGCCTACACCCTTCACCCAATGGCCAAAAAACCAAATAAAAAATTGACAACGTTTACACAATGAATAAGGACATACCATGAAAGCCCTCGCAAAACTCACCCGAGACACAGGCCTCACCCTCACCGACTTACCCATGCCCGAAGTCGGTCACAACGACTTGCTCATCAAAATCACCAAAACCGCCATTTGTGGCACAGACATGCACATCTGGAATTGGGATGAGTGGGCGCAAAAGACCATTCCCGTCCCCATGCAAGTCGGCCATGAATACATTGGCACGGTGGCGTCAATGGGACAAGAAGTACAAGGTTTCACCATCGGTCAACGGGTTTCAGGAGAAGGCCATATCACATGCGGCTATTGCCGCAATTGCCGTGCGGGACGACGACACCTGTGCCGCAATACGGTGGGCGTGGGCGTGAATCGTGCAGGGGCTTTTGCCGAATATTTGGTGATTCCTGCTTTTAATGCATTTCCGATTCCCGATGAAATCTCCGATGATTTGGCAGCCATTTTTGACCCCTTTGGCAATGCGGTGCACACGGCTTTGTCCTTCAACCTGATTGGCGAAGATGTCCTGATTACGGGCGCGGGGCCGATTGGCATCATGGCGGTGGCGATTGCCAAACACGTGGGTGCACGCCACGTCGTCATCACCGATGTCAACGATTACCGTCTTGATTTGGCACGACAAATGGGTGCAACGCGCGCTGTCAATGTGCTCAATCAAGATTTGAAAACCGTGATGGCCGAGTTGAACATGCACGAGGGCTTTGACGTCGGACTGGAAATGTCAGGCAACCCTTCCGCTTTCCGCCAAATGCTTGAACAAATGAACCACGGTGGCAAAATTGCGTTACTGGGCATTCCGCCATCGAATACCGCCATTGACTGGAATCAAGTGATTTTCAAAGGGCTGGAGATCAAAGGCGTATACGGTCGTGAAATGTTTGAAACGTGGTACAAAATGGTGGCTTTGATTCAATCGGGGCTGGACATCAGTGCATTAATCACCCACCACTTCAAAATCGACGATTTCGAACAGGGATTTAATGCAATGAATTCAGGGCAAAGCGGTAAAGTGATTTTGGATTGGCAATAAATCAGCACCGCCTGCGGTGGGGTTGGGTGTTTTACCACACTCCACCGACCTGCACTCACTTGCACTCACCTCCATCATTGAAATTGAAGCTTCACCGTAGATTCAATCAGCCACTTTTATGGCATGGCCGCGCTCAATTACAATGAATGGGTGGATGGATGCAAAAGAACCTAAATCACCCCATGACAACAGGTGATTTTACAGAAAGCAAACCATGAATTTAAACAACATCCCCTTCGGCACAACGGACTGGTCGACGATTCCCGTCACAGAGCACACAGGCGACACAGGCGTGGCACATTGGCGCACCCAGCAATTTGACGTGATTCGTGTGCGCATGGTCGAGTACAGCGCGGGTTATGTGGCCGATCACTGGTGCAGCAAAGGGCATGTTTTACTCTGTCTGAGCGGTGAATTGCACACTGAGCTGGACGATGGCCGTACGTTTACATTAACAGCGGGCATGAGTTATCAAGTGGCAGATCATGCCGAGGCGCACCGCTCCTCCACACCCTCTGGGGCGACCTTGTTCATTGTTGATTGACCCCATCACCAGCCAATAGCACACTCAAAAAACACGGAAGCGACAGCCATCAACACCTGCTGTCACCGCCGATGTTACCATTGGAACACATGAACGATGACGCTGTTGACCACTTGAGAAAGCCTTAAAAAAATGCACCACCAGTTTTATAACGACTATTCTGAAACCGCCCATCCCGCTTGTTTAGCGGCGATTGCACATGAACCGATGCGACAAGAAGCAGGCTATGGCATGGACACCATCAGCGCACAAGCAGCCGAGGCCATTCGCACCATCTGCCACGCACCTGAAGCGGCGGTGCATTTCCTCAGCGGTGGCACGCAAGCCAATTTAACGGTGATTTCATCCATGCTGCGCCCTTTTGAAGCGGTGATTTCTGCACACACGGGGCATATTTTTGCCAATGAAACGGGTGCGATCGAAGCAACAGGACACAAGGTCATCTCCATGACTGTCACGCAAGGCAAGCTCACGCCAGCCGATGTGCGCGCAGTGGTGGCAGCGCATCCGTGGGAGCATGGCGTGCGCCCGCGCGTGGTGTATATTTCGCAATCCACCGAAATCGGTACGGTGTACAACCTGACCGAATTGCGTGCTTTGCGCGAGGTGTGCACTGAATTGAATTTGTATTTTTTCATTGACGGTGCACGTTTGGGCTCAGCCTTGGTGAGCACCGAAGCCGATTGGACACTGGCAGACATCGCGGCGCTTGCCGATGTGTTTTATATTGGCGGGACAAAAAATGGCGCTTTGCTCGGCGAAGCCGTGGTGATTGTGAACACAAGTTTACAAACTGATTTTCGCTATCACCTCAAGCAGCGCGGCGCCTTGCTCGCCAAAGGGCGTGTGATTGGCAGTCAATTTTTGGCGTTACTCAGCAATGGTTTATTCCAAGCACTCGCCACCCATGCCAACCAATGCGCCCTTGCGTTACAAAATGGCCTGCTGGCTTTGGGTGTTGAATTTGAAAGCCTCTCCAGCACCAACCAAATATTCCCCATTCTGCCGAATGACGCCATCACGGCATTGCAAGCGCGCTATGGTTTTCATGTGTGGAAAAAATACGATGAAGGCCGTCAAATGATTCGCCTCGTGACCTCGTGGGCGACACCGCTGGACAAGGTCAAAGATTTCATTGCCGATGCCCGTGACGCATTACAACACAAGGAAATATAATGTCTAAAGAACTTCATTATGCGGTGGTCAATGTGTTCGCCGAAACCTCTTGGGGCGGCAATCCACTGGCGATTGTGCCCGATGCCGACACACTCGACAGCACCACCATGCAGTTGATCGCACGCCAATTCAATTTGTCCGAAACGGTGTTCATTTGCAGTCCAGACCAAGGCTCCGAACACGCCGCGCGCCTGCGCATTTTCACCCCCGACCATGAACTGCCGTTTGCAGGTCATCCGACCATCGGTGCATCATCGTGGCTGCATCAACATTTGAATTTACCCGACACATTCACCCTGCAAACCAACGCCAAAACGGTGACCATACGCCACAACGAAGGCATTTATCGGTTGGCCATCTCAGGCTACGCCTCACAAGACTGTTCTTTTTCAAACGAACATTTGGCCGATGCGCTTCATTTGCACGCAAATGATTTCGCCGCGCCAGCCCGCTGGATGAACGCAGGCACATGGCAATTGATCGTGCCGTTGAACAGTGCTGCCGCTGTGAATCGGGCTCAACCCAACCTCGCCGCCCTGCTTGATCCGAGCGTCGATGCCGCACACCTCAACGTCTATCTGTGCCACGTGATCAACAATGAAGTCACCTCGCGTTATTTTTTCAACATGGGTCAAGCGGTACTCGAAGACCCTGGCACAGGCGGGGCCTGCTGCAACCTCGGCGCATGGGCACACGAGTCAGGACAGGCTCCGTTGAGTTGGCACATCACCCAAGCCGCTTCGATCAATCGTCCCAACCATTTGTATTTAAATGTCAATGCGGCGGGTGATATTCAAGTCGGTGGGCGCGTCATGCCGTTTGCAACGGGGCAATTAGTGCTGCCCTAGACGGTGAAATGGCGCACCGCCCCTTCACCGTCGTCAACCGTCATTAACAGCCGTTAATTATGCAAGCCCAATGGCGGTTTTATTTTCAATCCTCATTCAGATCAGCAATGCAAAATCCCCAATCCAACTACCTCAGTCTCTCTCAAATTAAAAAAGACCAATCCTCCACCGCTTTGGCTGCGGCATTGGTCGCCATTCTGGCAGGCTATGGTGGGCCTTTGGCCATTGTCATCCAAGCGGCACAAGCAGGTAACCTGACCGAGGCACAAACGACCTCCATGCTGTGGTCATTGTGTTTCACTTTCGGCTTGGCTGGCTTGCTCTTGAGTTATCTGACTCGCGTGCCCATCATCACCGCATGGTCCACGCCGGGTGCGGTATTCCTCATCACTGCATTACCCACAGTGCCCTATGCAGAAGCCATTGCTGGGTTTGTGGTGGCGGGTGCGGTGATCTTTTTGATCGGCATTTCAGGTGCTTTTGACACCGTGATGAACCGCATCCCCAAAACCATTGCGGCGGCTTTACTGGCAGGGATTTTGTTCAAATTTGGCATCAACACCTTCACCACACTGGGCTCAGACACTGCACTGATGCTGCTCATGCTGTTCACTTACTTGATTGGCAAACGTTTTTTTGCACGCTACGCCGTGCTCGCCGTGCTCATCACGGGCTGCGTCTATGTCTTTGGTTTTAAAGGTGCAGCCATCCCTCATGTGCCCCTGCATCTGGCCACCCCCGTATGGACAACGCCAGAATTCACATTCAAAGGCATCGTCAACATTGGCCTGCCACTCGCACTCATCACCCTCACGGGGCAACAGATGACAGGCATCGCCGTATTGCGTGCTTCAGGTTACAATGCCATGCAAGCCCCAGCCAAACCATTGATTTCATTGACCTCGTTCCTATCCCTTATCACCGCACCATTCGGCAACTTTGGCATCAACCTCGCCGCCATCACCGCCGCGATTTGCACTGAGAAAGAAAGTCACGCCGATCCAGCCAAGCGTTACATCGCAGGCTTATGGTGCGGCATTTTCAGCATATTCTTGGGGTTAATTGCAGGGGTGCTGGTGACATTTTTCTTGGGCTTGCCAAAAATTCTCATCACTGTACTCGCGGGTCTCGCCTTGCTCGGCGCGATTCTAAACGGATTGACCAATTTCAGTTCAAACAGCCACAAACCCGCCGAACGTGAAGCCGCTTTGGTGACATTCATGACATGCGCCTCGGGTGTGACGCTGTTTGATTTGGGCAGCGCATTTTGGGGCATTGTATTGGGCTGTGCGGCACATTTTATTTTGACTTACACAAAAAAATCATAAATTATGCGCACAATCCGACGAAACATGATGCGTCAACCAAACAACAGTATGGGGTGTTTTAGACACTGACTTGATTTATAATGCAACACAAGTCACCCCAATTTATCTAAAAGGATGTACCACAATGAGCAAGCTTTTGAAAAAATTATTAATGGTCGCTTTGGCCGTACCCACATTGGCCATGGCGCAGGTGAATTTAGACAAAGTGGTCGCAACGGTTGCAGGCGAACCCGTCACCGCCCAAGAAGTTCAAGAACAAATCAGCATCAATGTGGCGGTGGCCGCTCAAGAAGCAGAAGCCAATGGTAAAAAACTGAATTTGACCGAAGCACAAAAAAACGATGTCAAACAGAGTGCCTTCAATGAAATCATCAGCAATCGCTTGATGTTGAATAAAGCCAAAAACCTCAACATTGGCGTTTCCGACAATGACGCCACTCAAGCATTGAACAACATTGCGCAAAGCCAAAACATCAGCGTTGAGCAATTTAAACAAAATGTGATCAAACAAGGCGGCGAAAAAGGTTGGGCGGCATTGAACCGTGATTTGCGCATGGATTTAATTAAGAATGCCCTCATCAAACATGAAGTGGAAGACAAGGTCAAAGTCTCATCCGATGAAGTCGATGCTTTTTTAGCAGAGCGTAAATTGGGCAAAAACAATCCAATTCCGAAAACCAAAGGCGTTCTCGCCAGTGATATTTTTGTTGCAGGCACTGATAAAAAAGCCAAGGATAAAATCACCGCCGCCAAAGCACGTTTGGATGCCAATGAAGCATTTGACGCCGTTGCCCGCAGCACTTCAGAAAACCCAGAAACAGCGCAAAATGGCGGTAAAGTACCATTCATTGCATTCGACAACTCAGCCGACCCTGCAATCACGAAAGCAATTGAAGGCTTAGCCGATGGCGCAACCAGCAGCATCATCACAACAAAGAACGGTTTGCACATCATCAAAGTTGAAAAGAAAACTGAAATCGAATTTGGCTTGGATGAACAAGTAAAAAATGCCAAGGCCGCCTTAATGGAGCAAAAAATGCCCGAAGCGTATAACACATGGTTGAAAAACTTGATGGAATCGGGTCAATCCTTGGTTGTGATTAAATAACAGCCAAGTTCACTCCCACCCAAGCTTTCAACTTTTGTTTTGCTGGGTCTACGATCGAAACGCTGTCCATAGAGAAAAGCCGCACACCGTGCGGCTTTTTTTTCAACCATTTGCCCACAATTCAATGGCCTGAAATCGGATCGCAGGTGGTAAAATGGGCGCATGGATTCCAATACCCCCCTTCCCCTCGCACTGACCACGGGTGAACCCGCAGGCATCGGTGCTGAAGTCAGTTTGCGCGCCGCATTGCAATGGCAAAACCAAACCCCGTCTTTAACCCCTCTTGTCCTTATGGGGGATTATGATTTTTTGATCGCCACTGCTCGCAACATGGCGCTTGATGTGCAATTTCGCCATTACGACGCCAATGCGCCGTTCACCCACACACAAGATGCGACCCAAATCATTCAAGTCGCTCATGTGCCCCTGCGTGCACCAGCAACCGCAGGTCAACTGAGTACAGCCAATGCACCCCATGTGCTTGAGCTGCTGGACACCGCATTGAATGGCATTGCCTCACAACAGTTTTCAGGCATGGTCACTGCCCCAGTCCATAAAGGCATCATCAATGATGCAGGCATCGCCTTCACAGGGCACACGGAATATCTGGCAGATAAAACCCAAACCGATCAAGTGGTGATGATGCTCGCCGGCGGTGGCATGCGCGTGGCTTTGGCAACCACCCATGTGCCGCTAAAACTCATTTCAGATGCGATCACCATCCCTTCGCTGACACGCACACTGGACATTTTGCTGCATGATTTAACAGTCAAATTCAACATCGCTCAACCACGGGTGCTGGTCACGGGTCTGAACCCGCACGCAGGTGAAGGCGGTCACATGGGCATGGAGGAAATCGACGTCATCACACCCGTGATTCAGTCGTTCCAGCAACGCGGCCATGATGTGCGCGGCCCTTATCCCGCCGACACACTGTTTCAACCCCATTACTTAAATGATGCCGATGCGGTGTTGGCGATGTACCACGACCAAGGCTTGCCGGTGCTCAAGTACGCCAGCTTCGGTCATGGCGTCAACATCACACTCGGTCTGCCCATCATTCGCACATCCGTCGATCATGGCACCGCCATTGATTTGGCTGGGAAAAACACCGCCGATGCCGGCAGCATGTTCGCCGCCATTCAATGCGCACATGACATGGTGCATGCCAGTCACATGAATGCCGCAGTGAACACCCAAACAAACGTTTCAACAAGGAAAATTTAAATGTCTGCTCACATCGCCCGTAAACGCTTTGGTCAAAATTTTTTGCACGATCATGGCGTCATCAATGACATCATCCGCGCAATTGCCCCCAAAGAAGGCGACTGTTTAATTGAAATTGGCCCCGGCTTGGCGGCCTTGACCGAACCCCTATTGGAATACATCCCCCACATGCATGCGGTCGAACTGGATCGAGACCTTGTTGCCCGCTTGGAAAAACGTTTCAAGCCTGAACAGTTAACCATTCATAGCACCGATGCATTGAATTTTGATTTTCTCAGCATTCCAGCAGGTGAAAAATCCCTACGCAAAGTGGTGGGCAATTTACCGTACAACATCTCCAGTCCATTGCTGTTTCACCTCGTGACCTTTGCCCCACACATTGATGTGCAAGTGTTTATGCTGCAAAAAGAAGTCATCGAACGCATGGTCGCCGCACCAAAGGACAAAGCCTATGGCCGACTGTCGGTGATGTTGCAGTACCGCTATGAAATGGAACACCTCTTCGATGTGCCGCCGCATGCGTTTACACCTGCGCCCAAAGTCACCTCAGCCATCGTTCGCATGTACCCCAAACCCATCAGCGCCCGCCATGCAAAAGATGAAGACCATTTGTCCAAACTGGTCGCTCAAGCCTTCAGTCAGCGTCGAAAAATGTTGCGCAACACATTAAGCGGCGTGGTCACTGTGGCACAAATGCACGCCTGCGACATCAAAGAAACCGCCCGCGCAGAAGAACTGTCTTTGGAGCAATTTGTCAATTTATCCAATCATTTGATCAATGTTTCAGCATAACAACAATGCTTCAGTTATTCAGTTATAGCAACAAATTAACGCGGCCATGTCAAAACACGCCTTGACTCCGTATCAAACCACAGGGTTTATCATCAACACATGATTAACCTTCGGCACACACCATGACCACTGCACCCAACACCCCACGCCTCACCGACATTCACCTGCGCTTAGGTGGTGTCGCCTGTGTCGCCTGCACCGACTTGATTGAACGCGACTTGCAACAGGTCGATGGCATTTACAGCGCGCAAGCCAACTACACCTTGCGCCGTGCTTTTGTTCAACTTGATGCCAGTAAAATTGCCGCCACCGACATCATTGCCCGCATCGAGAAACTCGGCTACCACGCTTTTGAGGAGCAAACCCAAGACATCAGCGCCACCGAGAAAAAACAACAACGCAGCGAATTGTTTCGCATGCTGGTCGCAGTGTTGTTGTTGATGCAAAGCATGATGTTCATGTACCCGTTCTACGTCTCATCCGACATGGACATGGGCTCCGACGTGGCTCGACTGATGAAATGGGCCAATCTGGTGCTCACTTTACCCATCATATTTTATTGTGCCACTCCTATTTTTAAAGGCGCATGGGCAGAAATCCGCATGCGCCAGCTGGGCATGGATTCACCCGTGGCACTCGCATTGATCGTTGCCTTCATTGCCAGTGTCTACGCCACCTTGACCAACATTGGCCACGTTTATTTCGACTCCATCACCATGTTTGTGGGCTTGTTGCTGAGCGCACGTTACATCCAGTTCCGCGCACTGAATAAAGCCTCCAGTTACCTCAACGCCGTGTTGCAACACAAGCGCATGTTTGCTGAAAAAGTCATTGATTTTCCGATCAATAAAAACGTACAACTCACACCCGCCGATGAGCTCGCAGTGAACGATGTCGTCTTCATCGCCAGCGGTGAAACCATTCCAGCCGATGCCACCTTGATCGAAGGCACAACCACGTGCTCACAAGCCTTACTCACAGGTGAGTCACAACCCATCCATAAAACAGTCGGTGATGCGGTGCTCGCAGGGGCAACCAACATCGAACAAGGCATTTATACTCGCATCACGGCAGCCCGTGGGGCCAGTGAACTCGACACCATTGAACGCCTCGCCCAACAATCGGCCATGCACAAACCCGCTCTGGCTCGTGCTGCTGAACGCATGGCTCGCTATTTTTTATATGGCTTATTGGCCGTATGCGCCATTGCTGCCATATATTGGGCGCTGCACGACAGCAGCCGCATCGTGCCCGTGGTCGTCTCAATTCTCATCATCACCTGCCCGTGTGCTTTGGCTTTGGCCGTCCCCACCGTTCTCACCGCAGCGACCAGCGCATTGGCCAAACACCACGTGCTTGTGATTCAACCTCAAGCCCTAGAAAACCTTGCCGCAGTGGACGTGTATGCCTTTGACAAAACAGGCACCCTCACTGAAGATGTGCAAACGTTGGAGCACATTGAACTGACCGACGCAGCCCGCGCCATTGATTTTTCCACAAACGACGCCTTACAAATTGCCGCCACACTCGAAGCCGCATCGCGCCACCCGATTGCCTTGGCCTTGCGCAAAGGACTGCAAGATCTAAAATTACCCGAACGCATGAGCGAAGTGGATGCTGTTGAACTGGTTGTTGCTCAAGGGGTCATCGGCAGTGTCGCAGGCTATGCTTACCGCATTGGCAAGCCCAATTTTGCCGCAGAACGCGAGCTCGGTGTACACGAACACCCTGCGCAAATAGAGGGTAAAAGTGTGGCATTACTGTGTTCAGACGGTGAACTGCTGGCATGGTTCATCTTGGCCGACCGCACGCGCGCGCATGCGGCTGATTTGATCAAGGCTTTACAAAAAGACCAGCGTGAAGTGGTGCTCATCAGCGGAGATAAAAGCGATGTGGTGCATCCTTTTGCCTCTGAGCTGCACATCACACAAGCCTTTGCCAATGCCACCCCAGCCGACAAATTGGCACGCGTTCAAGCGTGGCAAAGCAACGGCAAAACCGTCGCCATGACAGGCGATGGCATCAATGATGCCCCTGTTTTGCAACAAGCCGATGTTGCCATCGCCATGGGACACGGCAGCAGCCTCACGCAAATGCAAGCCGATCTTGTCGTTCAATCAGGCGACTTAAACGATGTATATGCAGCCCACAGCATCGCCAAACGTGCGCGTATGTTGATCCATCAAAACCTCGCATGGGCACTGCTGTATAATTTAGTTGCCATTCCACTGGCCGCCACCGACCACGTCAACCCATTGATTGCCAGCATCGGCATGGCATTCAGCTCCCTGATTGTGGTGGGCAATGCCTTGCGCGTGCTGCGCCCCACGCCCCGTTTGTAGTGAAGCGCGAGTCAGTTTTACAGAATAAGCGTTACCCAGACATTGAATTATTTACGAATTTCACCATAGGATAACCATGGAAACCCTGTATTTGCTCATCCCACTGTCCGTCATTTTGGTTTTTCTCATCATTTACGGTCTGTGGTGGGCGGTTCACCGGGATCAATTCGACAAACTGGACAAACATGGACAATCCATTTTTGATGACAACGAAGACGCATCCCATAAACGTTAAAACAGACCTATTTTTTGTGAGACTCAATATGTATGCTTCAACATTCATTTTTGCCAAGAAACAGTTTGACGATGAATTTCATCGCCTCGATCAAGCCATCATAAAGATTGCAAGAAACATCAAGGGCTATGTGGGAGAGGAAAGCTGGGAAAACCCTGAAACGGGTTTGATCTCAAACGTATATTATTGGGAATCGCTTGAGGCCTTGCATGAGCTCATGCAACACCCCACACACAAACAGGCCAAAGCCTCCCAAAACTTGTGGTTAAATGGTTATCGCGTGATCATTTCTGAAATCATTCATACGTATGGCGATGACCAATTTCCGCACCCCATAGCGACCCAACACACACCGCCCACCACGGGCAACACCAGTACTGGTGCGGATTGAAATTTAAAACAATGAAGTGCGCTTGCATTTTGCCGCCTTGAACATCGCCTCACAAAACAAACAGCACCTGCGCAGCAACGAAAACCCACAAAACAAGTATCAGTCAAACACAAAAAAGCCAGCCTGATAACAGGCTGGCTTTTTAACGCTCATGAACAAAGAACTGAATTACTCAGCCAATGCTTTCCACGTTTTAATCACGGTGTCAGGATTCAAAGAAATGGATTCAATGCCTTCTTCAACCAACCACTTCGCAAAATCCTCATGATCCGAAGGGCCTTGACCACAAATACCAACGTATTTATTCATGCGACGGGCAGTGCTGATGGCACGGCTGAGCATAAATTTAACCGCAGGATCGCGCTCATCAAAGTCTTTTGCCAACAACTCCATGCCTGAGTCACGATCAAGGCCCAAAGTCAATTGCGTCAAGTCATTTGAACCAATCGAGAAACCGTCAAAAATCTCCAAGAACTCCTCTGCCAAAATGGCATTCGACGGCACTTCGCACATCATGATGACGCGCAAGCCGTTTTCGCCTTGTTTCAGACCTTTTTCAGCCAACAACTCAATCACTTTACGGCCTTGCTCGAGCGTACGCACAAACGGCACCATGATTTCCACATTGGTCAAACCCATTTCATCACGCACACGCTTCATGGCTTCGCACTCCATCGCAAAAGCTTCTGAAAAGTCTTCTGAAATGTAACGTGACGCACCACGGAAACCGAGCATCGGGTTTTCTTCATCGGGTTCATAACGCGAGCCACCGATGAGTTTTTTGTATTCGTTTGATTTGAAATCAGACAAACGCACAATCACTGGTTTTGGGTAGAATGCCGCGCCAATGGTCGCTACGCCTTCTGTGACTTTATCAACGTAGAATGAACGCGGGTTCGCGTAGCCACGTGCCACCGACTCAACCGCTTTTTTCAAGTCGGCGTCAATGTTCGGGTATTCCAAAATGGCTTTTGGATGCACGCCAATGTTGTTGTTAATCACAAATTCCAAACGCGCCAAACCCACGCCTTTGTTCGGAATCTGACAGAAATTGAAAGCAAGCTGTGGATTGCCCACATTCATCATGATCTTGGTGGCGATTTCTGGCAATTCGCCACGCTCAACCTCCGACACTTCCATGTCAAGGATGCCTTCGTAGACCTTACCCTCATCACCTTCTGAGCACGACACGGTCACAAGCATGCCATCTTTCAACACATCGGTCGCATCAGAGCAACCGACCACTGCAGGCACACCCAATTCACGTGCGATGATCGCCGCATGGCACGTACGACCGCCACGGTTAGTGACAATCGCTGCTGCACGTTTCATCACGGGTTCCCAGTTCGGGTCGGTCATGTCGGCAACCAAGATATCACCGGGTTGCACACGTTCCATTTCCGATGGATCCATGATCACGCGCACTGCGCCTGTACCAATTTTTTGGCCAATTGCACGGCCTGTCGTCAAAACTGTGGCGCTGCCTTTGAGCGCGTAACTCATTTCAGCTTTGCCGCCTTGCTGGCTTTTCACTGTCTCTGGACGTGCTTGCAAAATATAAATTTTGCCATCGTTGCCATCTTTGCCCCATTCGATGTCCATTGGACGACCGTAATGTTTCTCAATGATAACTGCGTATTCAGCAAGCTGTTTCACATCTGCATCGGTGATCGAGTAGCGATTGCGTTGCTCCAATGGAACATCCACTGTTTTCACTCGGCCTTCTTCGCCTTCTTTGGTGAATTCCATTTTGATGAGTTTTGAACCGATAGAACGGCGGATGATCGCCTCTTTACCCAAAGCCAAAGTGGGTTTGAACACGTAAAATTCGTCAGGATTGACCGCGCCTTGCACCACCGTTTCACCCAAGCCATAGCTTGAAGTGATGAACACCACTTGATCAAATCCTGATTCAGTGTCAATCGTGAACATCACGCCCGATGAACCCACGTCCGAACGCACCATGCGCTGAATGCCCGCAGACAGAGCCACTTCAGCGTGTGTAAAGCCTTTGTGCACGCGATATGCAATCGCACGGTCATTGTATAAAGAAGCAAACACGTGTTTGATTTTATCGAGCACGTCGTCAATGCCTGCAACGTTGAGGTAACTTTCTTGTTGACCCGCGAATGATGCATCAGGCAAATCTTCTGCTGTGGCCGATGAACGCACCGCAAATGATGCGTCAGCGGCATCGTCTTTGCTCAAATCAGCAAATGCAGCGCGGATGTCCGCTTCCAAAGTTGGTTGAAATGGCGCATCAACCACCCAGCCGCGAATGTCTGCACCTGCTGCAGCCAAAGCACGCACGTCCTCGATGTCCAAACCTTCGAGGCGCGCCGCGATTTTATTGGTCAAATCATTGTGGGTCAGAAAATCACGGAAAGCTTGTGCAGTGGTTGCAAAGCCTGTCGGCACGCGCACACCAGCACCAGCCAACTGAGAAATCATCTCACCCAAAGACGAGTTTTTACCGCCAACAGAGTCGACGTCCTCTTTCCGCAATTGCTCAAACGGCAATACATTGTGGTTCATCATAAAAGCTCCAAAAGTTAAAAAGTTAGGTGAGCCTTCGGAAAAGGCCTTATTTTTCAATCGCTCACCTAACTGCTCAATGCTTTGGACAAACACGCATATTCGCGTTTGCTATGCTCTCCATTCTACCGTTTTAAATAGGTTAATGCACCTGTTTTATAAACATTTATGATGCTCAAAAGACTGATTTTACCCGTACAATACATACAGCTGTTTCAATCTGGCAAGCCCCCTATTGTTGGTCAATCACCCTCCACAACGCGCCCATTTGGTTTCACGTGCTGCGCCATTGCTCAGGACAGTGATGGTTTGGGTGGCCGATTACCTGATCAATCTGTTAGACCTGAAAATGTCAGCGTCGCTGTATAGACACACGGAAATCATATTATGAATTTAAAACACCTCATTGCCCCGTATCGCCCTGCGATTGCGCTGACCTACGGTTTGACTTTTTTTGAAAAAGCCTGCTTGCTCGCGTACCCCGCGCTGACTGGGTTGACGGTCGATGGCATGATGTCGCACAGTTACACGGGCTTGATTTTGCTCATTGGTACGTGGTTGGCGCACATGCTGGTGGCGTATTTTCGCCAACGTTACGACACACGAACGTTCACCAAAATTTATGCGTTTGTCGCCAACAAAGTCGTGTTGACGCAAAAAGAGCGTGGTGAAGAGTTGAGCGAAATCGCCGCACGGGTCGAGTTGGCACGTGAAATTGTTGATTTTTTTGAACACGAATTGCCGTTTGTCGTGCACACCATGTTGTCGATTATCGGCGCATTGGTCATGCTGTATGTTTATGACGTGCAAGCGGGCTTGATTGCCACCGTCGTGCTTGCACCGTTGCTGATTGGCAATGCGATTTATGCCCGTAAATCCAAACGCCTCAACGGCGGGCTAAACGATCAAGTCGAGCGCGAAGTGCGCACGCTGCAAAGCGGTTCGCCGTTTGCGATTGACCGACATTTTCGCCTGCTCGGACGCTGGAAAGTCGCGCTGTCGGATGCCGAAAACACCGCGTGGGTGTTTACCGAATTTGCCACATTATTGGCGGTTTTGTTTATTTTGCTCAATTTTTTGGGTGCACACAGCGCGAGCGCAGGGACGATTTTTGCGATTTTATCGTATGCGTATGACTACTTGGATGGCTTGGATGGCGTGCCGCAATTGATTAATCAAGTGGTGCGTTTGAAGGATATTCAGGAACGCTTGGCGTGATTTATCGTAAATTATCCAATGTAGGGTGGGCACTGCCCACCGCTCTTTGAAAGCCAATTGCATAAAATGGTGGGCAGTGCCCACCCTACAAAAACGACGGGTTAATCAATAAGAGGGTTGTCAACCACAACCACCGAACCAATAAAGCCCGCGGGCAAGCCCTTCACTGCCCATGAGCGTGATATGGGCGTGGTGCTGTTTTCTTGAATACCGCGTTTGAGTGCTTTGTTGCTGGCTTCAAATATTGCCCATTGCTGGGCAAACTCAACGGCATTGTTGGGTTTTTGTGGCAAATAAACCGCCGCAACGTCGTGTAACTCATTGATTGACCAATCGTCAAATGCCGCAAGTTGAACCAAGTCAATGCCAAATTGTGCAGCACCAAGGCTTACGCCGAGTAAACATAAATGGCCTGCATAACTGATACTCAATTGCAGGTTGGATGCGGTCGGGCCATGTTTGCTCTCTAATACATCACGCCCCAAAATTTGCCGTAAGGCCGCTCGACCATGCGCCCGCATCTCGTCGCGGTTGGTATTGGGGCAGATTACATAACACAACCATGGCGCAACAGCCGTCGGCTCAAATGCGACCGACGGTGGGTATGGATACGCCTCAATCATTGTGCGCTGGCGTGCCGACCCAGCGGGTTTGCGCGGGCAGTTGTTCGCCTTTTAAAATCAATGACAACACGCCGATGTGTACGCCGTCACCTATGACGGTGTCGTACAAAATGGTGCTGCGCGGTAATACGGTGACGTGATTGCCAATATCCACTCGGCCAATTTTCATGATGCGGTCTTCAAACAAGTGGGTTTGCGGGCCGCAACGTGCGTTTAAAATCGAATAATCGCCGATGCTGACGCAATCGTATTCGGTGATGTCGGTGGTGTCCATAAACACACCGCGTCCGATTTTGACCCCCATTGCCCTAAAAGCCCAAGGCAACATCGGTGTGCCGCGCAAAAAGTTCATAAAACTCGGTACGGCGATGGACTCATACATATTGGTGACCGCTTCAGACAACCAAACAAACATCGTCCACATCGGCACGGCGTGCGGTTTGTAGCGACCAATCAATGCCCATTTGAGCAGCCAAACAAATACAAACGAGCCGACACCAAACACAATGCCGCACAACGCCAACATCAAGCCAGCGGCAAACCACTGTTCGTCGTCGGTGTAGGGCACGACTTCAAGCACGGTAAAATAGCCTGTGGTAATCACCAATGACATTGGCAACACAATCCGCAATGCTTCAATCAGCCCACGCGCCATGCGTCGTGCAATCGTCGGGCGGAAAGTTAAAGTGTCATCAAACTCAATCGCTTTTTCACGCATGGGTAAAATCATCGGCGGCAGGCCAATCCAGGTTTGTCCTTGTGCCAATTGCGCGTTGGGTGGGCAACGGGTTTGTACGCCGATTAAGACATCATCGGGCACGATGCGCCCGTCGGGCACGTATGCGCCATTACCGATGAAACTGCGGTTGCCAATCATGGTCGGGCGCAACGTCAGCCAGCCGCCCTCGATGTGCTCGTCGCCGAGCATCACGCCGTCGGCAATAAACGAATCATCACCCAGCGTCAACATGTCGGGCACGATGCCCATCGCGGTGGAAATCTCAGCATCTCGACCAATCCGCGCACCGAGCAAACGAAACCACGAAGCCGAGTAAACCGTGGCGTATAAGCCGTGCAGCACGTTGAGACTGGCTTCTTGAATCTGATTGGTCAACCATTTGCGATAATATAAATTGCTGTGCACAGGATGCGTGTCTGCAACCATACGCTTGGGCATCAGAATGCGGCGCAACAGCGCGGCGATCAACATCATGACCACAATCAAAACCAAACTGGCGGGCAGACCGAGTAAAAAATACTTCAACATCGCGCTGATTAAAAAATGATAATCGCCATTGGTCAAATGAAACCAGTTTTCATCGGCATAATCAATCAAAATAAAACTCGGAAACACGGGGATAAAAAACAACGCCGCAATCAAACACGCCCCGACAAAATAATACAGCGGCTCCAAACGCAAGCGCAGGCTGGATACCGCAGGGCGCGGCGCATGGTGGTGTTTCGGGCGTTCGCCCACATGCTCGGCGGGACTGCCGCTCCACAGCTGATTGGCGGGGATGATTTTGCCTGTATTGAGCGCGGACAACCCTTCCAAATAACCATCATCTTCAATCACGGTATCGCTTTGCAACACGCCATACGAGCCAACAAACGCCCGCGCACCGATGCGCACTTCGCCGAGGATTAAATTTTCGCCTTCGATGTGCGCATTTTCGATGTTCACGCCATTGCCGATGTCAGCATATGCGCCGATGCTGCACAAATGCGGCACGCGCACAGTGACTGAGCCAATCATCACATCACGCCCGATGGTCGCGCCGAGTGCGCGCAAAAATAGATTGTACAAAGATGATGAGGCGAGCAAATACATGGCAGGCACTTCGCTCAATCGCTCAAACAACCACCAGCGATAATACGTCGTGCCCCACAGTCGATAACTGCCCGCTTTAACCCGATGAAACACAACGCGCTTGCTCACAATCACCAACAAAAACGTCACGATGTGGGTCAATAAAAACACGCCCAACGAAGCGAGTACGGCAAAAGTCAAACTGTCGTCTTCGTCGCCCGTCAAATAATGATAGGTAAAAAATGGCATCAACCACTGCGCCATGCGCAGGCAAATCAACGGTGGCAAGGTCAATGCCTGCGCCACGCCACACATGACACGGCGACGCAAAGTACTCGCGCTCGGCGGTACGAGCGGCTCGGCGACGGTTTGAATTTGTGCGGCTTGCACGCTCAATGCTTGCGCAATCGCCGCCACGGTGCGTTGCTGATAAATCACCTGCACGCTTAAATTTTCTAAACCCACGGTGTGGCGCAAGTTCGACACCACTCGCGCCGCCAACAAACTGTGGCCGCCCAAATCGCAGAAAAAATCAGATTGAAATTGAATTACTTGATTCGGAAATGCTTGCTTGAGCGCATCAAACAACGCAATTTCTACTGCTGAATGTGGCGTATCAGAATCTTGTGCATTACTGGGCAAGGTTTCAATCACATGCAAGGCTTTGCGGTCAATTTTGCCCGACAACAAGCGCGGCATCTCGTCAAGTGCGATGATTTGCGCGGGAATCATATATGCGGGCATTTGTTTTTGCAACGCACCGCGCACGGTTGGCGTGTCCAAACTAGCCGTTGCATCCATCACCACAAAAGCAATGAGCTGGTCCACACCCGTGTCATTTTTGACAATCACTGCCGCCGTACCGATGTCGGACTGCTCGCACAGCGCGGCCTCGATTTCGCCCAACTCGACCCGAAAACCACGGATTTTGACTTGGTCGTCGGAGCGTCCCAAACAGTGGATTTGGCCGTGCTCATCAATCCGTGCCAAATCGCCCGTGCGGTACAAACGGCTTTCTAATTCATTTTGCGCATACGGATTGGGCACAAATTTTTCAGCGGTTAAATCATCTCGCCCCAAATAGCCTATCGCCACGCCAACGCCCGTGATGCACAATTCGCCCACTTCGCCGACGGGCAGCATGTCTAACGCTTCGCTCACCACCAACAAACCATAATTGGGCAAAGGTTCGCCAATCGTCACAGGCTGGCCACGCTTTAACTCGGCCAAACTCGCTGACACCGTCGCCTCGGTCGGGCCGTACGTGTTGAACAATTGCCGATACGGTGTCGCCCAACGCTCGACCACCGAGTCTGGGCACATCTCGCCGCCCAAATTAATCAAACGCAAATCCGCCACGTCGCGCGGCAGCAGCGCGAGCAAAGTCGGCACGGCGTGCAACACGCTGATTTCATTGACCTCCAGCGCGTTGACAATCGCATCGGGGTCACTCACCACGTCTTTGGGCGCGAGCCACAGTGTCGCGCCGACGAGATAACTGATCCAAATTTCTTCAAACGACATGTCAAATGCCACCGAAAAACCTTGGTACACGCGGTCGCTCATGTGAATATTGAGCACGCTGTTTTCGCTGCGCAAAAAGTGGCAAATGCTGCCTTGGTTGATCATGATGCCCTTGGGCTTGCCCGTCGAGCCAGAGGTGTAAATCACGTAAGCAGGGTCAGACGGCGCGGCGCGTTGCGATTTTAAATCGCCAACAATCGGCATCGACAAAGCATCCGCCGTCCAAACCGCTTGCGTCAAATGGCTTAACTGAGTGAGCCATTCATCAGCGGTGATTAAACCGACGGCACTCGCATCTTCCAAACACACCGCAATTCGCTCGACTGGCACATCGGCATCAAACGGCAGCCACGCCGCGCCTGCCTTGGCAATGCCCGCCTGCATGACAAGCAAGTCCATCCCGCGCGGCAACCACAAACCAATCATGTCGCCAACTTTAACCCCGCGCTCAATCAAATGATGCGCGACCACATCAGCGCGGCGGTTGAGTTCAAAATAGGTCATGTCGCTGTCGTCATGCCCGTCAATCAGCGCGATTTGCTCGGGCAACGTGTGCGCAGTGTGTTGCAATAAATCGGCCAAAACCTCGTGGCGCAATAAGTCAGGGCGTGAATCGCCTCGTAAAATCATGGTCAACCTTGGGTGAAGTTATTCTGTAGGCTGAATTTTATCGATTTTGATGGGTAATTATTGTTACGGTTTGTACGATTGCCGTGCCCACACAACGCACAAAAAGCACGTCGATGGGGCTGAAAGCTTTTGGAATCCAGTCAAGGGTGTGCCGCAAAAACACAGCGGCACCAACCAAGCCTTCCCTTGTGTTTGTAAAGACATGGGTTCAGATTTAGCTGTGGCTGTCCAAAAAATCAGTTTAAAATGCTTAAATATGGGTCTTGGAATGCAACAGAACTTACGACACCCCTTTATTTTTAGTCTTTTTGAAAGCAAATACATGAGTAATATCCTTCGTAATGTCATCATCGTGTCCGATGGCACAGGCATCACCGCTGAAAACTTTGCCCATTCGCTGCTCGCGCAATTTGAAATCAACATCAAAGACCACCGCATTCCTTTCATTGATTCTGTTGATAAAGCCCATCAAGCGGTTCAAAAAATCAAGGACATTGCCGCCCATTCCATCGCCCGCCCCATGGTGTTCACCACGCTGGTCAATTCTGAAATCAATGCCGTACTCCATGCGTGCGAACAAGCCTATTTCATCGACTTATTCACCACATTTGTCGCGCCGTTGGAGCAAGAATTGGGGCTGAAATCAAACCACAGCATCAACCGCTTGCACCACAATGCAGACTCCACCGCTTACCGTGACCGCATCGAAGCGATTAATTTTGCTTTGGCGCATGATGACGGCCAAACATACAAAAACCTCAAAGAGGCCGACGTTATTTTGGTAGGCGTGTCGCGCAGCGGTAAAACCCCGACCAGCTTGTATTTGGCCATGCAATACGGCATCAAAGCCGCCAACTGCCCATTGATTCCAGAGGATTTTGAACGCCGCGCTTTGCCTTCGAATTTAGTCGAACACCGCAGTAAATTGTTTGGCTTGTCGATCGATGCGCAACGGCTATCCGAAATTCGCAACGAACGCCGTCCGGGCAGCAAATACGCTTCGATTGAAAATTGCCGTTATGAGGTCAACGAGGTCGAACAAATGATGAAACGCAATGGCATTCCTTCATCGTCATCGACCCACAAATCCATTGAAGAAATTGCCACAACAATTTTGCAAGAAATCAAAATTGACCGCTAAAAAAGCATGCGAAAAGTAAAAGTACATTTCCCATACCCACATCAAGACAATCAAACCGTTGCAAGCCTGTTTTTAGATGTGTTAGCGATTGAATTGGCACTTCAAAAAGGGCAATCTGATTTCGATTCTTTCTGGCTCAGGCATTTTCAGGCATCTATTTGATGCTGACCCAATTTACATTACCCACCCATTCATATTAAATTAAGACAACACCATGAACCAAAATGATATTTTATTTGACCGCGCTTGTAAAACCTCACCGGGCGGCGTCAACTCACCCGTTCGCGCATTCCGTTCTGTGGGCGGCACGCCGCGCTTCATTAAACGCGCCAAAGACGCTTATTTTTGGGATGAAAACGACCAGCGTTACATCGACTACATCGGCTCTTGGGGCCCGATCATCGTCGGTCACGCCCACCCCGTCGTGGTGAAAGCGGTACAAGATGCCGCCGCCAATGGCCTCGGTTTCGGCACGCCGACCCGCGCAGAAGTGGACATGGCCGAATTGCTGTGCGACATGCTGCCCGGTTTAGAACAAGTGCGTTTGGTGTCCAGTGGCACTGAAGCGACCATGAGCGCGATTCGTTTGGCACGCGGTTTCACTGGGCGCGACTTATTGGTTAAATTTGAGGGCTGCTATCACGGGCATTCGGACAGTTTGTTGGTCAAAGCAGGCTCAGGTTTACTGACTTTGGGCAATCCAAGTTCATCGGGCGTGCCTGTTGCCGTGTCCAAAGACACTTTGGTTTTGCCATACAACGATGTGGACGCGCTCGAAACGCTGTTCAAAGAAAAAGGCAATGAACTCGCGGCCATCATCCTTGAGCCGATCGCAGGCAATATGAATTTTGTCCGCGCCACACCTGAATTCATGCAGGCTTTGCGTGATTTATGCACGCAATACGGCGCGGTGCTTATCATTGACGAGGTGATGACGGGTTTCCGCGTCGGGCCCCAGTGTGCACAAGGCGTTTACGGCGTGACAGCGGACATCACCACCCTCGGTAAAGTCATCGGTGGCGGCATGCCGGTGGCAGCTTTCGGCGGGCGAGCCGACATCATGGCGCACATGGCGCCACTCGGCGGCGTGTATCAAGCGGGCACCTTATCGGGCAATCCCGTGGCGGTGGCGGCGGGCATGGCGACGCTGAACATCGTTCGCCAAGATGGTTTTTATGAGAACTTGCGTGCAAAAACAGCGACCATGCTGGCGGGCTTCACCGCAGCGGCACAAGCCGCAGGCGTGCCTTTTTCAACAGAAATGGAAGGCGGCATGTTTGGCTTGTTCTTCAGCGAAAGCGCACCGAAAAGCTTTGCAGAAGTGATGGCCTCACGCGTCGATTTATTCCCTGCGTTTTTCCACGCCATGCTCGACGAAGGCGTTTACCTCTCACCCAGCGCGTTTGAAGCGGGCTTCATGTCAGCGGCGCACACCGATGATGACATCGCCGCCACCATCGAAGCCGCGAAGAAAGCATTTGTTAAAATTGCAGATAAGGTTTAACTCGCAACATCAAAATGATTTGAAGGCCTCGCGATCAACAGCAAACAATCATGACCGCGTAGGCCATCACCATCGTTTCAACTTATGAAGCACATTCATCGCTTGCTCACAAAGCCGATGAATAACAAAGGACAAAAGCCTGCCAGCATGACTAATGACCTCAATATCAATTAAACACCATGCCCTCAAAAAAACCTCCTCATCACAAGTACCTGGTAATCTCTCCACAAAGGAGCATCACTCAAAAGTAGGAATTTCTCATAAACTTAGACAAGGAGAATTTCTATGAAGACCTCACGATATAACGATAGCCAAATATCATCCATTATACAGACCCCACCAAAAAAATTATCCCACCATGCGCCCCAAAATAATTAATGTCAACGTCACCGTAATCGCACCGCCGATGCGGGTGGCAATTTGTGCAAAAGGCATTAATTGCATACGATTGGCGGCTGTTAAAATGGCCACATCACCCGTTCCACCTTGACCGCTGTGCGTGGCATTGATGATGGCCGCTTCAATTGGATACAGACCTGTCCATTTGCCGACAAAAAAACCGACGGTCATAATGGTGACCACCGTTGAAACAATCGTGATGATTTGCGGAAAATTAAATGCCTGCATGAGTTTATCCCAAGGCGTACTGGAGACGCCGATGGCAAACAACAGCGGGTAAGTAACGGCTGTTGAGAAAAACTTATACACCACAAATGCACCTTGCTCCAATTTTGGTGATACTGCTTGCGTCAATTTGACAATAACCGCAATGAATAACATCGCCACGGGTGCGGGTAAATCCGTCAGTTTTTGTAATAACACACCACCCAAATACAAAGTAATCGACGTGATGCCTGCCGCTGCAATGCCTGCAACATCAACGTGAACAGTATCAGCATCATCCACATGAGCAATGTCAATATCATGCTCACCTGGCTGCAAGCGTCCCTCACCCGTCCAACTCGGTTTGGCTTTACCGACATAATTCAACACGCCCGACAATAAAATAGCCGTCAAACTGCCCATCATAATTGACGGTAAAACCATGGCAAAATACTCGCCTTGTGCTTTTGCCAGTACTTCAGCTGTCGCCCCTGGATTAAAAATCCCAGCATACCCGACTGATAAAGGAATGGCGCCTTCACCAACACCGCCTGCCATCACAGGCAAAACAATGTATAACAAGGTGTGTTGCAACTCAAAGCCAAAAGCCATACCGACCAAAGTGCCCACAGCGATTGCACACACAGAGCCAACAGCAAGTGGAATAAAAATTTTGACAAACCCTTTAATCAACACTTCGCGATCCATGCCCAAAATGCTGCCGACAATAATCGATGAAATAAACAGGTATAAAAACTTGCTTTCGGTGGTGAACTTGGTCACGTTATCAATCAAACCTTGCGGCAAAATATGATTAAATGCTAAATATGAAGGAATAAAGGTGGCCAAAATAGCCGCCGCACCAAAATTTTTAAAAATAGGAATGTACTTGCCAATTTCTGCACAGGTAAATCCGCCAACCGCTAGTATTGCAATACTCATGGATATTTCACTTGGCACTTTGTTTGTCATGACAAAGCCAACGGTCAATACCAACAAAAGAATATAAATCGGCAATGGAATAATACCAATCCGATAATCAACGATTTTCCACCAGCCATTTGGCCAAAAGCGATTTGAGTCTTTTTGCATCTGAGTCTCCTAAATTATAGTTTTAAATTATCTGTACAAAAACAAATCTACACCTTATGTGATAATACAATGTAAGGAAACACTGAGCAAGTCTAATACTCAATCAGGTCAGCGACGTGTTTGCAGACCAAGTGGGCACAAGCACCAAAGATGGTCAAGCCACTGGCAAAGACGGTAAGGCCGTCACAGATCACTCAGCAGGTTATCAATCGGATTACAACGGCTACAACGCAGGCCAGTCCTCGGTCATGAACGCCAAAGGCAGCACCGACAGCACCACCCATACAGGCATCTCAGCAGGTGCAGTAACGATCACCAACGAAACAGCCCAACAAGCCACCACAGGACAAACGTCGCACAAACGATTGCAGGCATTAACCGAGGTGTCCGTGCCAATCCCCGGAACAACATAGGCGTTGCCAACCTGTACGAGCAGAACAAAGACAAGATCGCAACGGATTCGAGATTTTTAAAACCTTAGGACAAAACACCTCCAGTGACAATGTGACCAATCCTGTACATCATTACGGGCTTGACCAGCAACCTCCTGTCGCAGGTACAACATCAAGCATGGCGTAATGAATTTGTCAGAGCATTTACAATTGTTATCATAAAAAGCATCAAAATCATTCAACTCCCATCAAAAAACAAAAATCACACACCACGCACCACTCCCACATCAATCGCTCACCTTGCTACAATGCGCGAATGGATTCTTCTTTTTCACTTTCCCCTCTTCACTCGGCTTGGGCAAAACGCCTAAGTGCACGCGATGCCTCGCAACAACGTCGTCGTTTGCGCGCGCCGTTGGCCATTGATTTTTGTTCAAATGATTATTTGGGTTGGGCGCGTGCGCCGTTTCATGCGCATGAAACGACCTCGTTTGATGTTCAACGACACGGTGCGACAGGTTCGCGCTTGTTGTCAGGTCAGGCGCAGGCGATCAGTGTGCTGGAAGCGCAGATTGCACATTTCCATCAAACCGAAGCCGCTCTGTTGTTCAACTCAGGTTTTGATGCCAACATCGGGACACTGGCGGCAATCTCTGATCGGCACACAATGTTCATTTACGATGAGCTGTGCCATGCGAGTCTGATTGATGGCATGCGGCTGTCCATGAGCCGCCACAATTATAAATTTCGCCACAATGATGTTGCACATTTAAATGAACTGCTGACGCAACATGCGGGTGCGCCGCTGTGCATCGTGGTTGAAAGCGTGTATTCAATGGATGGTGATGTGGCGCCTTTAAAAGACATTGTTGCATTGGCGAAAAAAGCACATGCGAGCATCGTTGTGGACGAGGCGCATGGCACGGGTGTGATTGGAACACACGGCGAAGGATTGGTGCAGCACTTAAACCTGCACCATGACATCGACATCCGCATCCACACGTATGGCAAAGGTCTGGGCTGTCACGGGGCTGCCGTTGTCGGCTCGCAATTGCTAATTGACACGCTCATCAATTTCGCCCGCCCTTTTGTTTACAGCACGGCGTTACCACCCGCGAGTTACGCCGCCATTGAGCAGGCTTACGCGGCTTTGGCAAGCGATGATTTTTCAAATGAACCGTTGCATGACACCATCGCCTCATTTCGCTCAAAAATTGCCGCGCACGATTGGACGCCGTACGGCGTGACTTGGCTTGATTCAACCACACCCACTCAAGGTCTGGTCATTGGCGATGTGATGCGCACGCATGCGATTATTGCTGCATTGCACGCGCAACAACTTGATGTGCGACCAATATTTGCCCCAACAGTGCCTGCGGGCAGCGAGCGATTGCGCATTTGCTTACATGCGTTTAACACCGAAGCTGAGCTGAATTTACTGATCAATACATTATGCCAAGCCGTTCAATGACCCCTCTCGCCCTTACAGGGATTCACACCGACATTGGTAAAACCATTGTGGCTGCGGTGCTGTCTGAAACGCTGGGCTGCGATTATTGGAAACCTGTGCAGGCAGGTGGTTTGGCTCGCAGCGACAGCAATGTGGTGCGCGAATTGTTGTCCAACCCACACACAACCATTCACCCCGAAGCCTTTCGCCTCAACACCGCAGCTTCTCCCCATGTCGCGGCGCAGATCGATGGCGTTAGTATGGATTTAAATGATCTTAACGCACCCGTCAGCGCGCATTTGCTCATCGAAACCGCAGGCGGCGCAATGTCGCCCATGACAACACAGCACACGGTTGCAGATGTGATTGCGCATCACGGCTGGGCGACGGTGCTGGTTGTCCAACATTATCTTGGCAGCATCAGCCACACGCTCGCTGCGATTGAAGCTTTGTGCTCACGCGGCGTGAACCTGCTTGGCCTGATCATCAATGGTGAAAGCAACAGCGACAGCGAACAATTCATTTGCAATTACGCACAGGTTCGTGTGCTCGCTCGAATCCCACACTTGGCGGTATTAAATCGCGCCAGCATCGCCCACACAGCGGAACATCTGCGCATGCAGCTCGTCCCAGAACTCACACCTTGGATCCACACATGAACTTCAGCCTCAGCCAACGCGACCAACAACACATTTGGCACCCTTACACGCCGATGAAGCTGCGTCCGACCGCCATTGGTTTGGTGCGCGGTGAAGGCGCATTGCTATTCGATGAAAACGGCAAAAGCTATATTGACGCGGTCTCATCGTGGTGGGTCAATTTGCATGGGCATGCGCATCCCGTCATTGCCGAAGCCATTTATGCGCAAGCCACCACACTGGCGCACTGCATGTTTGCAGGTTTAACGCATGAACCTGCGGTGCAATTGGCTGAAGATTTGCTGGCGGTTTTACCAAACAACATGAGCAAAATATTCTATTCAGACAACGGTTCATGTGCCACTGAAATTGCCATCAAAATGGCATTACAAGCGTTTCACAATCAAGGTCAATCGCGCCGCACCATCGTTGCCCTTGAAGGCAGCTATCACGGCGACACCTTTGGTGCCATGGCCGCCAGCGAACGCGGCCTGTTCACCGCGCCGTTCAACGACAAGCTGTTTGATGTGGCGTTCATCCCCGTTCCCACAGCCGATCAAGCGCAACACAGCTTGGATGCGCTCATACAGATTTTAGATCAAAACGATGTCGCAGCGCTCATCGTCGAACCGCTCGTGCAAGGCGCGGCAGGCATGCAAATGCACGATGCCCGCGCATTGGATGCACTATTCAAAGCAGCGCATGCCCACGGTGCATATGTCATCGCCGACGAGGTGATGACAGGTTTTGGGCGCACGGGCACATTATTCGCCTGCGAGCAACTCTCCGAAGCCCCAGATTTCATGTGCCTTTCAAAAGGCCTCACGGGTGGCACATTGCCACTGGCCGTCACCGCATGCACCCAACGCGTTTACGATGCATTTTACAGTGACGATCTGACGCACGCGTTTTACCACGGGCACTCCTACACCGCCAACCCCATCGCCTGCGCCGCAGCCGTCGCCAGTTTGAAACTGTTGCTCACGCCTGAAAGTCATGCACAACGCGAACAGCTTCGCTGCTCACATGCCAATTTTGCTTCACACATCGCCAACCACCCGCGCATCGATAACGTGCGCCACTGTGGAACCATCCTCGCCATGACCGTCCGCACCGTGACAGGCAACACCTATTTGTCGAGTGAACGCGACCGCATTTATCATTATTTTTTAGAACGTGGGATTTTATTGCGCCCGATTGGCAATGTGCTGTATCTGATCCCACCTTACTGCATCACCGATGCGCAACTGACACACATCTACGACACGATTTGTACTTTTTTAGACCAAGACAGCACCGCTGATCTGGCCATTGTTTGAAAGTTTGAAAGCCTGACTACATGACCACACCGCACTCAACCCACTGCCCACAACTCGCCCGCATGTTGCCCACCATCATCGGCAACGACACCACACACGCCCACTGGCTGAACAGCCTGTCCATGATGGAATCGGTTGGTGCGCGTAAAATTGCGGCTTACGTCCACCCCCTGCATGTTGACCTCATCACCTTGCAACACGCTTTTGAAGAAGCGCGCCACGCCTATTTCCTCAAGCGTCAAATCAAAAAACTCGCCATCGACTGCCCAGACTACACCAGCGCATACATGCTCGCCCCGCGCGCCAGTTTTCGCTATTTGCACAAACTGGACATGGGCTGCGCCCGCTACCTCAGCGAACGCGGCGCGACAGGCCGATCGCTCAAACACGGTTGCTATTTACTCGTGACTTACCTCATTGAAGTGCGCGCCATGATGCTGTATCACACGTATCAAGACGCGCTCACCCACGCAGGCAGTCGCGTCCATGTGCAATCGATCATTAAAGAAGAAGAAGGTCATCTTGAAAACATGATGACGCAATTAGATGAATTTAACCCACAATGGCGTGAGATGAGTGCAAATTTGCACGAGATGGAACAAGCGTTATACGACAACTGGTTAAATCAAGTTGAAAAGGCCGTCGCATAAACCCACCATCAAAGTGTGGCTTCGAGAGAAGCCACCGCACTTGCATGATGACATCATGCCGAGCACGCCACCCATTGCAACAACACATTCTCAACTTTAATCAAACTCTGCTCACGCAAAGCACGCCATTGATTCAAATCATGCGCAATGTGTTCACCCACACCCGCCGCATAATTGGTGCACACCACAATCGCAGCGTATGGCAAATCAAGTTCCTTGGCCAGCGCAGCCTCAGGCATTAAGGTCATGCCAACCACATGCGCCCCATCCATCGCCATGCGCTTGACCTCGGCACGCGTTTCGAGGCGCGGGCCATTGGTGCACGCGTATGTGGCCGTGCTGACCACAGCTTCCCCCGCTCTGTTGGCTGCACTGAGCAACACCTCACGAGACGCTCGGTCAAATGGCTCGGACAAATCGGTGTAGACAATCGGGTGATCGGGGCCTTCAAAATAAGTCCCCACCCGCCCCGACGTGTAATCAATCACATCATCAGGGATCACCAATTGACCAGGCTGAATGTCCGCCATCATACTGCCCGTGCTGCCAATCGCACAGATGTTGTCCACCCCCATTTTTTGCAATGCCCACACATTGGCGCGGTAATTGATCTGGTGCGGGGCGAGTGTGTGGCCGTAACCGTGGCGATTCAAAAACACCACCTCGACGCCTGACAATTCACCAATGGTCAGTGCGCACGATGTTTCACCAAAAGGTGTGCGCACGATTTCACGGCGAATGTTTTCCAAATGGGCAAGCCGTTGCAAACCGCTGCCTGCGATGACACCTAACATCATGTTCTCCTTGCGAACAAATTGAAGAATTCAATTTTTAAAATGAGACCCATCGAACACAATTGACAATTAAATGCCCCGATGATTCACTCATTCAATGATTTGATAAATTGATCAATGAGATCAATTCGATGGATTTGATTTGCGCATCCACTTCATTTTTTCTGAATGTTGTGGCGCATGGTTGGGGCGGCTTCGCCCGTTTGTGAACAGATGAACCCACACTAAAACGCTCAATCCATTTTCTCACAAAAAACAACCCACCGAACACACAAACGAGATTTGAATGTCGCCTAACCCCCATTCAAATGAGCCAGCATCTCGCTTTCATCCAAGACCGTCACACCCAATGCCTGCGCTTTCTCCAGCTTTGAACCTGCTTCTGCACCCGCGACCACAAAATGTGTTTTGCTGGACACACTGCCCGACACTTTTGCGCCCGCAGCCTCAAGCAAGGCTTTCGCCTCATCTCGCCCTAAAGTCGGCAATGTCCCCGTGAGCACCACAGTTTTACCAAAAAACATGCCCGCAGCACTGCTTGCATCTGCTTTTGGCAGCACATCATCCCAGTGCATACCGCATTCTATCAGTGCCTCAATGACAGCTTGATGACGGGCATCGGCAAAAAAGGCGACGATGGCCTGCGCAACCACAGGCCCCACATCGGCCACTTCGCACAACGCTTCAAAACTCGCGTGCTGTACGCTGGGCAAGCTGCCAAAATGCTGTGCCAAGGATTTTGCAGTGGCTTCGCCCACATGGCGAATGCCCAATGCGTAAATAAAACGCGCCAACGTGGTGTTTTTTGACACCTGCAACGCATCATGAACATTCTGCGCAGATTTTTGCGCCATGCGCTCCAAACCCGCCAACTGCGCCACCGAAAGTTGATACAGATCATCGGGGGTTTTCACCAAACCCACATCGACCAATTGCTCAATGAGTTTATCTCCCAAACCATCGACATTGACCGCACGACGTTGGGCAAAATGCATCAAACTTTGCTTCACTTGAGCGGGACAAATCAATCCACCTGTACAACGCGAAATCGCCTCCCCCTCTTCACGCACAATCGGCGAACCGCATTCAGGGCAAGCCGTCGGCATGATGAACATGCGTGCATCCGCAGGACGTTGTTCAATGATGCACATGACCACCTCTGGAATCACATCACCCGCACGACGCACCACCACCGTGTCGCCAATGCGCACATCTTTGCGCATGAGCTCATCGATGTTGTGCAACGTCGCATTGCTGACCACCACGCCACCGACCTCAACAGGCGCAAGCCGCGCCACAGGCGTGATCGCCCCCGTGCGCCCCACTTGCACATCGATGTCGAGCACCGTCGTGGTCATTTCTTGAGCGGGGAACTTATGGGCAATCGCCCAGCGCGGCGAACGTGACACAAACCCCAAAGCTTCTTGCTGAAGGGTATTGTTGACTTTATACACCACACCATCGATGTCAAAAGGCAAACCGTCACGGCGGCTCTGCAGGCTTGTATAAAAATTCAGCAAACCTGCCGCGCCTTGAACCACATTGTCTTTGGTGTAAACAGGCAAACCAAAATCAGCAAGTTGCATCACCACACGCTGAAAACTGTCCTGTGGAAACGGCTGTGTATTTTGATCGTCCACCAAACCAACGCCGTATGCAAAAAATGACAATTTGCGTTGTGCGGTGATGGATGAATCAAGCTGACGCAAACCGCCTGCCGCCGCATTGCGTGGATTCGCAAACAACTTTTCACCTTTTTCAAGTTGCGACGCATTGAGGTTTTCAAAATCTTTGCGCTGCATCAACACCTCACCACGCACCTCAAGCACAGCAGGCGGCGCATCGGTGTGCAAACGCAAAGGAATCGAACGGATGGTGCGCACATTTTCAGTCACCTCCTCACCCGTTTGCCCATCGCCACGGGTCGCAGCCTGCACCAAAACCCCATGCTCATAACGCAAATTAATCGCCAAACCATCAAATTTAACCTCAACCGCATACTCAACCAGCGCATCGCTTGTCAACAAGCCCGTAGCGCACAACTCATCACGCATGCGCACATCAAAAGCATCAATGTCTTCACTCGAAAACGCATTCGCCAACGACAACATCGGCACCACATGCTGCACTTTTTTAAAAGCATCCAACGGTGCCGCACCCACGCGCTGTGTCGGCGAATCAACCGTGCGCCACTGTGGGTACTGCTGCTCTAAAGCCAACAGCTCATTGAACAACGCATCGTATTGGGCATCACTGATGACAGGCGCATCGTGGACATAATACGCCTGATTGTGACGGGTCAGCGACTCGCTCAAAGCAAGCATGCGTGCACGGTCAACCTCACTCGGTGAGTGCTCAGGTTCGGAAAATAAATCAAAAGTAGTTTGCATGGATTCTGGTGGAGGGATTAAATATGTTCAACATGATGGATGTGGTTGTTCACGTGAACAACTTGAACAATAAAAATGCAATCAAGGCATTTGCGCTAAGAAAAAGAATAATAACCTCATTTTTACTCAAGCCCACCATTGAAATTAAAATAACGAGAACATGCAAGTGAGGATTTTTACAACTGACAGCTCTTATACTGTTTTTATTTTAAATTGTTAAGTGCAGCAAACCCAATACCTGCTGCTGCAATACCTGCCATGTCTACTATGAGATTGGCGATGGTGACATCTGAGAGTTTACCGTCTTTATAATACTGGTTCCCTGCTTGCACGCCATCAGCAACAAGTGCTGTCGCAGCCAAGCCCGCTTTATTCATTGCCGTCGAGGTCACTGATGGAATCCATTCAGTCATTTGAGTAAATTCAGCCAAAGAATGCCCGATTTGACCAATTGCAGCAGCAGAGCCAAAACAGGCCATCAACTTGGTGTACTCAGGTTTTGAGCAACAAGTACACCCGTTGCAGGTGTACCAGCATTAATATTCATAAACTGAACGAAACTTTCTACAGCCTCTAATACTACTGCGTTTGCTGACATTTGTTACTCCTGTTAATTTAAACCAAACAATCAAAACAACCCTTCTAAAAAACAGTTTTAAAACTCGAAACCAAATATCTACGTAATATACGGATAAGCGTCCAAATAATGATTGGTAATATGAAAACACTCCAAAATCCAAAAGCACCATGAGTGCGCATTATTTTCACATCCTCATAAGAAGTATATTTTTTAGCATTTGGGGATGTTGAATTTGTAGAAACCTCGCCCCCATTATTCATCTGAATTTTAATGAGCCAATTACCCCAGTACCACATTTTTGCCTTTTCCCCAATCAATAAACTCAACTGATCAGGCACAATACAATCAGATGGACCATAATACTTTTCTGTCATTGTTTCGCATCTTTTAAATACGTCACCATGGGGAGTTCTAATGCCAAAGTACTGGCGGGATTCAACTTTATTATCAGACTCTCTTCGAATAACAGTACCTTCTACAACCGTTGTTTGAATAAGTGTGGGATATTCAGCTTCTGATATGTCAGGCTGGCCAATGACAAAGGGAACTATCGTACCCACTACCACAAAACAATATAAGATCCATGTCCAGTCGCGTGAGGCTTTCCTAGGTTCCAATTTAAACGGAGCCTCCCAAAATAATAATTTTAGAAACCGCCATACCTTTATTAAGCCAACTTGAAACGTGCTCATTTCACTTCCAATTTTCTTAAGTTAAAAATGTAAACACCATCACCAATAATTGAAATTAATACACCAATATCCAATCTTTGACTCGACCCCTCTCCATATCCAAAATCTTTTCTCAGCGAGCCATACGTATAAAATCATTGACCATGGCAAAACAACAATAGAAAAAACAATATTGCTATTGCAACACATTGAATGACAATCAAAATCATAGCCACCTTTACCGCTCCTTTTCCTAACCTATAAATTACGGGGCTATAGTAGATTAGCATCATGATATGCTGTCAAGTGATGTGTAAAAGTATATAAAAACCCCATGTAAGAACTTTTTACTTCCCTCAAGAAGTTAATGCACATTGTGATGCACTAACCTCCTAAGGCCTTTGTTTTAATAACCGTTTCATCGTCAGTGAACCCGCAGGCACGCCCAAAGCGGCCAATTGCTGGACATAAGCAGGGATGTGTTCGGCAGCGTGGCTGAACAGCATGTCGGGGACAATGTTTTGCCCCATGCCGTTGCACCATTGCGCTTTCAAGTCGTGTGCCAATTGGCTCATGTCGTGCCAGAGCCGTTCTTGAGGGTGATATTCGGCTTTCACTCGCGCCAAGTCTAAACAGAAAGATAAGGTTTGAACGTGCATGGTCGCCAATGCGTCGCGGTAAAAATCTTGTGCGCGGGGGTTGTTCAAATCATTGAGGACGCGGTACAACACGTGGCCGTCGCGGTTGCGGGCAACGTATTGACCGTTCGCATCCAGCTGCAAGCCCCATTGCGTCATTTGTTGATGCACTTCGTAAGCCGCCCACAGGCCTTGCGGTTTGTGCAATTGAACCACCAAAGGTGCGCCCAAACGTTTGGAGATGTCGTGTAAATAGACGGCATAGCTTGCCAAGGCTGCGGGGTCGGGCCACACGTTCACGTGCGCGGCCAAACGGCGTGCCAAACGTTGCGCCAATTCAAACCAATCGTGAATCAGCTGTGTGCTGGCGTGGCTGGATGCATTCGCGAGCTGCAAAGTCAGTCGCAAACCGCTGTACAGCACGCCTTGCTCCAGCGGCTGCCATTGGCGTGCGGCATTGGTGTCTTCGCTGTGTCGCGCCACCACTTGCCCTGCGCGTAAGCCGTATAGCCGCAATGGTAAATCGGTGTCCAAGCGCAAATCATACAAAGCGCGTTCAATGTCATGTGCATTTTTGGGTTGGCTGACCATCAGGTCAAGCACGCCGTCAATGGCTTGAATCGGCGATGGGCGGGCATTCTCAATCCATGATGAAAAACGAATCAAGGGGTCAAACACGCTGAAAGTGGCTTGTTCGGTTAAATCTTGTTGATTGAAAAACTGTGGATCCGCAGCCAACATGAGGTCTTCTACAGGCACGTCCAGTGGATCATTCAACCACGTTGTTGCTGGAATGGATGTTTCAACAGGTGTTTCAATGGGCGTTTGTGTGGATGGGTAAACGGGTGCATGTCCTGATGCTGTGGTGGCCGAACCCATTGGCGCATGCGCGGTCAACTCAGTAGATGCCGTTGCAGGAGTTTCAACAATTGCATCCACAGAAGGTTTGAATGGGGGTGTGAATACGGGTTCAACCGCTGGGATCTCATGGGTCACCGTGTCATGGTAGCTGATGATGTCATGCTCAATGCTGTGCGCCGCTGCATGGGTTTGGGCGAATGCTTGAGCTTCATCTTGTGCGCGGGTTTGCAGTTCAGGCGTGTAGGCGTAGTGATTCTCTTTAATGGGTTTGACATCATAGGCGGATTGATGTTTTGAGCCATACACCGGCGGACTGGGTGAAATCACGGGTGCAGTCGAGCGCACATACACGTCATCCTCGTCATCCGATTCGTTGTGTAGTGCATACCCCACCCCCGTAGGCACATAGGCATTTTGCACCGATTCATACCGTTTTGAATCTTGAGCCGACTGAACAGCAGACGCCAGCATGTCATCTGGAGATGTGCGATGCAAGGGTATGTCTGATGCCGTGTGTGTGTGCACGCCAACCGCATCGTGGGTCATCGACCCAGCACCATAAGCGCCAGTGTGAGCGTGTGCGCTTTCAATGGGTTTGCGCTGCAGGCTTTGTGCCCGTCTAATCTGCCAATAGCTGTAGCCACCCAAGCCACCCAGCAGCATCGCCACCATCACCAATGTGGAGAGTTCAAACTCACTCATTTTAAACTTTCAATGTTCTTGTTTTAAGGAAAAATACGGCACGCAGAGCACACATTGTCTCCATTCTACCTTGCCCATTCAATCAATGGCTCATGCGGATTAAAATTTGATGCATGTCCATGCTGGGTTTACTGAAGCGAACCCAGCCTAAGGGCATGGCACAAGCACAGACACACTCACCATCACAACATCGCACCCGTACACCCCCCGCATCACGCCCCAGCCAACTCCAAAGCAGATTCCATGTCCACCGCCACCACGCGCGACACGCCGCGCTCCTGCATGGTCACGCCGACCAGCTGATTGGCGATTTCCATGGTGATCTTATTGTGTGAGATGAATAAAAATTGCGTTTGCGCTGACATTTTTTTGACCAATTGCGAGAAACGCTCGGTGTTTGCATCGTCCAATGGCGCATCCACTTCATCGAGCAAACAAAATGGCGCAGGGTTCAAACGGAACAACGAAAACACCAGCGCGGTCGCAGTCAATGCTTTTTCGCCACCTGACAACAAGTGAATGGTCGAATTGCGTTTACCTGGTGGCTGCGCCATGACCTGCACACCCGAATCAAGAATGTCGTCGCCCGTCATGATCAAGCGCGCCTCGCCGCCACCGAACAACTCAGGGAACAGCTCGCCAAAATTTTTATTCACCGCATCAAACGTGCCTTTCAACAGATCACGTGACTCTTTGTCAATTTTCATGATCGCATCTTCGAGCGTGGTCATCGCCTCAACCAAATCTGCGGTTTGCGCATTCAGGAAACTTTGCCGCTCCACAGCCACGTTGAGCTCATCCAAAGCGGCCAAATTGACCGCACCCAAGGCATTGATTTGATTATTCAAACGGGTGATTTCGCCTTGCAAAGCCGAAGCCTTGGTGCTGTCGTCCATCGTTTCCGCCAGTTTCGCACGCAAAGCAGTCAAATCCACTTGCGCCTCTTTGAGCTGATTGGCGTATTGCTCTTGATTCAAACGCGCGGCTTGTTCGGCCAACTGCAATTGCATGATCGCCGCACGACTGGGCTCCAATTCACGCTCTAATTTCATGCGAGATTCTTCGGCCAAACGCAACTCATGCGTGAGCGCATCGGCATCGGTGCGCGCTTGCGCGAGGGCATTTTCACGTTCAACACGAAGCCCCAAGGCCTCTTGCAAACCATCGTGGCTGGTCACGTCTTGAAACTCTTCCAGCTGCATGAGTTGTTCCTCATGGCTGCTGTTCAAAAATTCAATTTGCTGATCGCATGCGGTTTGGTTGTATTCAATGTCACTGAGGCGTTGCGCCAAATTGTGCACGCGGTATTGCGCATCACGCACTTGATTTTCAGCATCACGCAAACCATTGCGCATGGTCGAGACTTGATCTTCAAGCGCATTGTAATCGGCTTGTGCGTCCTGCCATTTGGCTTCGGCCTCCATCAGGTTGGCGTCACCTTCGTCGAACAAGGCCTGTGCTTCGAGCTTCTGCGCCATCAATTCTTCTTCATGCATGACGATTTCAGCCAATTCATCGTCGATTTGGGCATGACGCGCCATGAGTTGCTGGCTGGCCAAACTGACTTTTTGCACCTGCATTTGCAACGCATGGACATGCGCGGTGGTGGACTGAACCTGAGCACGCGCCGCCGCTTGCTGCTGTACATAGGCATCGACGCGGTACTGCAAACGACGCAATTCTTCTTCTGCCTCATCGGCCAACATGTCTTGCGCGCGCAGCTGAGTTTGGATGTTGTCGATTTCCTGTGCACGCGCGAGCATGCCCGCTTGTTCACTGTCCGCCACATAAAAACGCAACGTGTTGCGCCCCAATTGATGACCCTCTGGCGTGACCAACACGCCGTGTTCAGGCAGTTGCTCACGCAAGCTGTAAGCCTCTTCAAGCGATTTGGCAACGAACACATGGCTTAACCATTTCGGCATGAGGTTGTTCAACGTTGGGTCGTTGACCTTGACCATGCGCATCAAAGGCACCAAGCTGCCCACAACTTCAACCGCAGGCGCAGGCGCACTGTTGTCATTGGCATAAAAACTGAGTTTCGATGGCGGCACATCGTTGAAGAAGTTTTTGACCCAGTCGATGCGCGACAATTCCAAACCACCCATGCGCTCGGCCAACACCGCTTCCAGTGCATTTTCCCATCCTGATTCGATGTGAATTTTTTGCCACAACCGTTGACGTGTGGTCAAGTTGTGCTTTTCCAACCACGGGGTGAGTTGACCTTGGCTTTGAACTTTATCTTGCAGTTGGGTCAGGACATCGAGGCGTGCATTCAATTGGGCAATGCGTGCTTGCTCCGTTTGTGCTTGGTCGCGCGCGGCTTTAAGCGCGTCTTGTGCGTGCGGTAAACTGTCTTCCACTTCAAACAGAGCCGCTTGCGCCGTCTCTTGACGCCCCATCTCATCGTTCAGTTGATGCTCCAACTGATTCAATTCTCGTGCATCGGCTTGACCTGGTGCGATTTTTTCTTGTGATAAACGATCACGGCGCAACACCAAAGCGGCGATTTGTCGATCCGCATTGCGTTGCTCATCCGCAGCGCGTGCGACTTTTTGCTCCACTTGCACATGTGCGGCGTGTGTCGATTGCATGGTGTGCAAGGCTTCGCGATGACGGGTTTCAAGTTGTGGCAAGTCTTCGGATGCGATGGCCAACTGTTCTTGGCGAATGGCTTGCTCTTCGAGTGCCATTTCACGTTCCGTGGTCATCTGATCCACATCATCGGCCAATTGAGTTTTTCGGTCATTCCACTGCACCAACTGCACTTTGGTTTGCTCAATTTGCGCTTGGACACGCGAGCGACCATCCATGATGTATTTGATTTCGGCTTCAAAACGCGACACTTCGGCGTTGGCTTCATACAACGCCGCTTGTGCCGCATGCATGGCATCAGACAAATCATAATGCGCTGCACGTTTGGTCTCCAGCTCACTTTCCGCATGGCGCAAAGTGGCGATGGACGACTCCAATTCATTTTGAGCCAAGTTGATTTTAGCCGTGATTTGGGTTTGCTCGGCCAACGCCTCGTCCAAGCGCAACAACCACAAGAAATGCAATTTGTCTTGTGCCGCAGTTTGTAAATCACGGTATTGTTGCGCCACCCGCGCCTGCGCTTCAAGGCGCTCCACTTGACCATTCAACTCACGCAAAATGTCCTCAACACGGGTCAAATTGTCACGCGTGTCGTTCAAGCGGTTTTCGGTTTCGCGGCGGCGCTCTTTGTATTTCGACACGCCCGCGGCTTCTTCAAGAAACACACGCAGCTCTTCGGGTTTGGCCTCAATGATGCGCGCAATCATGCCTTGCCCAATGATCGCATAGGCGCGTGGGCCCAGCCCTGTGCCCATAAAAATGTCTTGCACGTCGCGGCGGCGCACCTGTTGGTTGTTGATGTAGTAGCTCGAACCGCCATCGCGCGTGAGCACACGACGCACAGCGATTTCGGCATATTGACTCCATTGTCCTGCGGCACGGCCTTCATGGTTTTCAAAGACCAATTCAACCGATGCACGGGCAGCGGGCTTGCGGTGACTGGAGCCATTGAAAATCACATCGCTCATGGATTCGCCGCGCAACTCCGAGGCGCGAGATTCGCCGAGCACCCAACGCGTGGCATCCATGATGTTGGATTTACCGCAGCCATTCGGCCCCACCACGGCAATGAGTTGACCCGGCACGTGAAAGCTCACGGGGTCAACGAATGATTTGAATCCTGCCAGTTTAATTTGAGTCAGCCGCACAAAGCACCTTAATTTGTCATACAAAATAAGGCGACATCATACCATTTTTAACCATTTTGCTGGCAAAAAACAGTGAATTTTAGATGCATGGCGTTTTTTAATTTTATTTAAAATCAAATAGATAAAAGATTTTTTTGAATTTCATCTGCCATCAAAGTAGGGTCTTGCAAAGGCGCCATGTGCCCCAACTTAGACAACACATGAACAGGGCTTTCTGGACGAATTTTTGTCCACTTTTGCCATGCGTCGATGGGCACCACATCACCTGTTTCTCCACGCCACACCACGCATGGGACTTGTAAGTGCTTGATTTTTCGCCACACATACGGTGGAGTTAAGAACACTTGCGCCTCCCATGTCTTGCGAAAGTTCAATGTCAAAGACCCGTTTGACGCATGGGGCATCACGCGTTTACTCGATTCACGCAAGCCGTGCGTCGCATAATCTTGAAACACGGCCGCAGAAAAACCTTTAAACAGCGATTTACCGCTCAATGCGGTGGTAAATTCTTCGCTCGTGGCCCAACGCTCACGCCGCTGCAAGGTTTTTTTCACCAAACCAAACACCTTTGCACGCAACGGTTTGGGCAATCCAGAAAACATCACGAACATCCGCGTCGGGAACATCACGGGCTCAATCAACAATATTTGCTTGAATAAATCTGGGCGCTTGATCGCGGCCAACAAGGTCGACACCGCGCCCAATGAATGCCCCACACCGATCACACCTTTCGGCGCAATCTGCTCAATGGCGGCAATCAAGTCATCGGCCGCGTTGTGCCAAGTAAACTGTGATGGTGGCTGATAAGGGCTGCTGTCCCATGTCGCACGATGATCCATCGCATACACCGTGCGCTCTTGTGCCAACAATTTCAGCAATGTGTCATACGAACCTGCGGGGAAACCATTGGCATGGGCAAAATGCAAGGGTGTCAAATCGGTGTTGTGTTGAGTGAGCCATACATGCACGGGGACATGATGGCCATCGATCTGAATCAGTTGTGTGTTCATGAGGTATTTTTTTGGGTTAAAAGTAAAAAAAGCAAACCGCTATTTTTTTCAGCTATACACGGCATCCATCCATTTGAATCATTGGCGAATCATTGACCAGAAAATCACGCCACCGATGGCTCACACCTCGTGGGCTGCAAATAAACGCACATGCTCTTTCATCGCATACCGATCCGTCATGCCCGCAATGTAATCGGCAATGCGCACGGCCTGCAACGGCCCCCTGTCATCCACCACATAATCAGGCGGCAACAAGCGCGGCTCATCCATGAAAGCATCGAATAAATTGGTCACGATGCGCTTGGCTTTTGTGCCGCTGCGCATCACTTGATAATGACGATACAAATGATCCATCAAATATTTTTTCAATTGTTGCATTTCAAGATGCATCTCTGCTGAAAACTGCGCCAATCGCGGCGCGGCGCGCACATCATCAATGGTTTGCACCCCATGAGCTGCCATCTGAGCCGCGGTGGTGGTGGTCAAGTCAACCACCATCGCATTGATCATTCTCCGCACCGTTTCCAGCACCTCGCGTCGCCCACGCAAATCAGGAAACCGCTGACGCACGTCATCATGGTGAACCGCAAACAAGCCCATCTGCCTCATGCCGTCGATGCTCAAAATCCCTGAGCGCAAGCCATCGTCAATGTCATGGTTGCTGTACGCAATCGCATCGGCAATATTGGTCAACTGCGCTTCAAGGCTCGGCTGCGTGCCCTCCAAAAAGCGTTGCCCAACGTCGCCCAACAGCTCGGCTTTATTGCGCGCACAATGTTTCAGAATGCCTTCGCGGGTTTCGAAAGTTAAATTTAAACCATCAAATGCACCATAGCGCTCCTCAAGCACATCGACAATGCGCAAACTTTGCAGGTTATGCTCAAAGCCACCAAAATCCGCCATACACGCATGCAAGGCATCTTGCCCTGCATGACCAAACGGCGTGTGCCCAAGGTCGTGTGACAAGGCAATCGCCTCAATCAAATCTTCGTTCAAACGTAAATTACGCGCCACAGCACGCGAAATTTGCGCCACTTCCATGCTGTGGGTCAAACGCGTGCGAAACAAATCGCCTTCATGGTTAACAAACACTTGGGTTTTGTATTCCAGTCGGCGAAAAGCCGTTGCATGCACAATGCGATCGCGATCACGCGCATATGGACTGCGCGCGGGATCACTAGTTTCTTCATGCCGTCGTCCACGTGAAGTCTTCCCTTGAGCCGCATAAGGGGCCAGGTGTTGTTCCTGTTGCAACCAAGTCATGGATGTCATAAGTCAACGCTTTCGTTATGGTTAAACGGCCAAAATACAACTGAACCCACACACATCCAAAAGCACCCAATGCCCCTGAACGCCAAGCATCGGATGATGCATGGATTCGTATGGGCTCATACATTGTGTGACATGGCTCATCATCAACGGTCACAAACGGCACCGCTTGGGTTCACCGATGGGGGTTTATGCGCACACTTGCAAAGTTTCGCGCAGTACGTCTTCTGGTACGGCCTGAATCACCGCACGGCCAATGCCATCCAACAGAACGAATTTAATTTGACCTGCCTCTGCTTTCTTATCGAGCTTCATCATCTCAATCATTCTGTCAATGCCCAATGGAGGCGGGGCTGTCGGCAAACCTGCGGCCTGAACCACTGAACGAATACGCGCCACCTCTTCTGCACTGAGCATGCCCAATCGTTGCGACAAATCAGCCGCCAACACCATGCCAACCCCGACCGCTTCACCATGCAACCACGCGCCATAGCCCATGCCTGCTTCAATGGCGTGACCAAAGGTGTGGCCAAAATTTAGAATCGCTCGCTGACCCGATTCACGTTCATCGCCAGCCACCACTTCGGCTTTGATTTCACACGAACGAACAATGGCATCGGTTAAACTGGTTTCATCTTTGGCCATGAGTGCGCCCATATTGCCTTCAAGCCATGCAAAATACTCGGCATCAAAAATGGCGCCATGCTTGATGACTTCGGCCATGCCCGCAGACAGTTCTTTTTGTGGCAGTGTCTTGAATGCATTCAAATCTGTCAATACGAGCTGTGGCTGGTAAAACGCACCAATCATGTTTTTACCCAATGGGTGGTTGATGCCTGTTTTACCGCCCACCGATGAGTCCACCTGCGACAACAATGTGGTCGGTATTTGAATGAACGGCACTCCGCGCATGTATGAGGCTGCGGCGAAACCCGCCATATCACCGACGACGCCGCCACCAAGGGCAACGATGGTGGTGCGACGATCGAATTCATTTTCGAGTAAAACGTCAAAAATACTGTTCAAGGTTTCTAAATTTTTGTATTGCTCGCCCGTTGGCAGCATGTGCACTTGAACGGTTTTGCCTAAAGCACTCAGCGTTTCGACCAGTGGGTCTGCGTATAAGGGCCCCACCATGTCATTGGTGACGATGAGCACCGATTGACCTTTAATGGCGCGCTCAAGGTGTTCTTTTGAATGCATGGCACGGTTGCCGATGACGATCGGATAAGCCCGATCACCCAGTTCGACGTTGATGATTTTCATGAGGATTGGCCTTTGGGAAAACACAAAAAAAGACACGTTTTTTTAAGATAAGCTTCTTTTTCTGAGTTTGGTTTATTTCAATTTGGTTTATTTCAATTTAAATCTGCGACTTATAGCATGCGCGACGGGTGGTGACGACACCAGCCATCAACTAAGTCAAACCTTGGTCTTTGGCTATTTTTTTTGAAATGGCTTCAATGATGTGCATCGCGACTTGGCTCACTTGACCCGACCCTGTCGTGACAATGATGTCAGCCATTTGTGAGTAAATCGGATGGCGAAATTCATGCATTTTTTTCAATGTCCCAAGCGGATCTGGATTCTGCAATAAAGGGCGATTGCGGTCATAACGCGTGCGCACCAACAAGCGTTCGGGTGTGGTCGACAAATACACGACCAAACCGCCCGCTTTCAATGCAGCGCGGTTATCTTCTCGCAACACCGCACCGCCCCCAGTGGAAATAACCACTTGCTGCTTTTCACTGAGTTCTCGGATCATTTTAGCTTCGCGCTCGCGAAAACCTGCTTCACCTTCAATTTCAAAAATAGTGGGCACAGATGCACCGGTGCGGCTGACAATTTCTTCATCCGAATCAAAATAGGGGCGTTTCAATGTGTTGGCCAAAATGCGGCCTACGGTTGACTTACCTGACCCCATGAGGCCGACAAGACTGATGTTGGGCACATCAGCAAACAGTGCTTGTTGAGCCGCCGTGATGGGCAGACTGGAATGAATGCGTTTTTTACTCATTTTTCAGGTTGTGCTAATAATGTGGTGTTGCTCACCGCTAACGGGTGTCCTTGCTCATCGAGCACGTAAGGCGTGAGAAAAATCAGCAACTCAGTTTTTGAGGTGCTTTTATTGGTGGTTTTAAATAAATTGCCAAGCAAAGGGAGATCGCCGAGCAAAGGTACTTTTTCGACGGTATTACCAGTGGACTCTTGATAAATACCGCCAATAACGACTGTGCCGCCGTTTTCGACTTTCACTTTGGTTTTAACATGTTTGGTGTTGATGGTGTAACCCGCTGAAGTCAATGTGCCCACGGAATCTTTGGCCACATCCACATCCATCACCACATCGCCTTTGGGGGTGATTTGAGGGGTGACTTCCAGCTTCAGGCTGGCCTTGCGGAATGACACCGTTGTCGCACCTGAGCTGTTGGCCTGCTGCTGGTACGGGATTTCTGTGCCTTGCTCGATCACAGCGGCGACGTTGTTGCTTGTGACCACCCGAGGACTGGAAATGATTTTACCTTTGCCGTCCGTTTCAAGCGCACTCACCTCTAAGTTGACAAATTGACTCAAACCCGAGCTGTACAAACTCAATGCAAAATTCGCTGCAGATGTGCCCGAGCTGTTGGACAATGCTGGAAAATTAATCATATTACCAACAGTGGTGTCGCTTGTCTGTCCCGTCGCGCCCAGCACATTGCTTAAGGTGCTGCCGACGGTCACACCTGAACGCACGGGAACAGAAATGGTTTTGCTCGAATCCAACGGATCGGTGATGGTGGTGAAACCAGAATGGCTGGCGTTATTAAACCCCAACTTAACACCTAAGCTGCGTGAAAAACTGTCTTCTGCTTCAACAATGCGTGCTTCTATCAAAACTTGACGTGACGGCATGTCCATTTTACGCATCACTTGACGCATTTGATTGACACGATCTGGGGTGTCCATCATCACCAATTGATTGGTGCGGTTGTCCCAAATCACAGCTCCGCCATTGGATAGGAATGATTTGCCATCGGTATTGATCATTTTGCCCACCTCTTCGGCCTTTTGGTATTGCAGCTCAATCACCTCAGGACTGCGATAAATGCCGTCCGATGTGTTGGCCGCGCCCGAGCCATTGCCCAACTCAAAACCCTCACCCCGCACAAAGTATGTGTTTTTATCTTGCTCCACACGCAAGTGTTTTGAACGGGCGATCACGTCCAAGGCCTCTTGCCATGTGGCATCTTTTAAATTCAAGGTGATGTTGCCCGTGACCGAGTCATCCGCCACAATATTAACGCCTGCTGTTTCACCCAACACCTGTAATAAGGCACGGGCGGGGACATCTTGAAAGGAAAAAGCCATGCGTTTTTGAATCGCGTTCAAACTGCTTATGGGGACATTGACGGCTTGCGACCATGCCGCAGAACTCAAACCCAACAAGGTGAGCAAAAGCACCGATTGCCATTTTTTTGAATGATGCACACCAGTCATGACGGAAGCCTTTTTTAAGATTTTAATTTTAATTTCGATCATAGCGCTTCACTTTACCCGCCACTTGCAATTGCATCGTCTGTGCATTCAAAGCAACGACGCGCCAACGACCCTGACCGATCTCATCCCCAACATGCACGCGGTACAAGCGATCTTCAATTTTGATTAGACCCAGCGATGCCTCATCCTGCGTCAGCAACCCCGCATACCGAAACCCATCCAGCCCAACCTGCGACACATCCAAGACTTTGGGAGGTGCAATGGATTGCGGCGCACTGAGCACATCACGACCATAGTTTACTGCACTTGCGGTCTGAGTATTTTGATTGGCCCCCACATTTCCAAAAGCATTAACCCACTCTTTCACCATGCCATCCACGACCACTTTGACATTTTTGAGTGCTGTTTTTTCTGGCTTTTGTGCCAAAAACACCGCTCCCGCAGGTGCGCTGAGCGACACACTGAGCAATCGGCTGTCCTCGTCCACTTGCGCTTGCCCAATTTGAGCTTGGGCATCGGCACGCACCTGAGTGGTCCATGCCCTCACCTCTTCAAGCGATCCGACCAATTCAGGTAAGGCTGGATCAGCACTTGCAACGGGTTTACCCGTACAAGCAGACAAGCCAACCAAAACCAGCCCCAACGCAAGCCCCATCAACGTCAATGCAGTCGCCCTTTGTCTCATGGTTTGACCTCTTGCGCAAAAAACACGCGCGCTTGCCAACGCACCCGCCCAGCGGTATCGCCAGTCAAGGTCATTTCATCCACACCTAACACTTCCTCACGCACAGACATGACCGTAGCCCAATTCAATACATCGTCATATTGACCCACACCACTCACCACTAAAAATCCGACATTTGGATTATTCAGTAACTGATTTTTTTTCTCACCGCTTGTGTCACCACCCGCACTGGGATTGCTGGGGGTGTCATACACGGGCTTCACCGATACTTCAGAGAAATGCTGTGCTTGCGTCACTTTAGCAAACTCACTGAGCCAAGCAGGCAAGCCTGCAATTGGAATGGCTTTGATGCCATGCGATTGAGCCATCGCTTTTTCTCGATCATTTTTAGCGGCGTGTTGAACCATTTGAATGTATTGTTGCTGCAATACTTTTGTTTTGTTTTTTTCAATGTTCAACATGTCATACATTGGCATCAACAAGAACCAAGCCAAACCAGCAGTCAGTAGCATCGCACATAAAGCCAAAAAAAATCGCCGCGGCACATCCGGCCAATGGACAATTTGTGCCACATCCAAATCACGCCAGTGATGACCCGAAGCATTGGGGGGGGAGCCAAGCATGTTCATTTCGCATCCTTTGATGCAGGTGCAGGCTGTGCGGGAACTTCACCAGCACCACCCACAACACCATTCGCAAGGCCCTCTGTCGCAGTGGCCGACGCACTCACAGGTACACCCAGCTCAGCACCAAACAACCATTGGCTTTGCCCCGTTTTATTTTTAACCGCCTCTTGGCCTGCTTTTTTATTTTCAAGCAAGGTGAGCTTCAACAACTTATAGTGACTCATTTTAAGTGCAAATGAATTCATCGCGTTTTTTATGACCTCAGGATCACTCGCTTGACCCGTGATCGTTAACTTCTCATTCGACTGTTTCACTGAAATAAACTTCACATCACTGCTCGAAGATTCGGCCAAAGCCACCAGCCAATTCAACTGTCCGGACCGCTGTGCACGCCACTCATTCTGCAATCGAGCCACTTCAGCATCATGCACCCCAGCCACATCCCCCACCTCACTTTTACCTTGCAAAAGGTGTTGGGCTTGATTCAGTTCGGCATTCACTGCACGAACCTGCGTCGTGCGCCATGTAACCCAAACACTGATCGCCGTAATGGATAAAACCACCAACAACCCAGCAAAAATGGACTCCAACAGCAATTGTCGGCGAGAATCAACCCGCTCTCGGGCATCCACAGGCCACAAATTTAAAAAATATTGACTCATGATTGCACCTGTTGCGTCAAATGCCAAAGACCACCAAAACAATCCACATCATCGTCTTTGTCAAAACCGACAATCTTGGTTTCAGTCACTGCGCGCACGGGTAAACCCAATCGCTGTTGTAATTGCGCACGCGCCAACGACCAATCAACCCCTCCACCAAGGCCATACACAGCACTCACATGGCGCAATCCATCGCCGCCAAGCCAGCGCATCATGGCTGAAGACACCTCTTCAATGACAAAGCGCAGTGGCAAACGCACGGCTGCCGCCCCACCATTCACATCAGTTTGGTACACAAACCCCGCTTGCGCCATCATGTTGGCATCAAACCGACGGCTGAAATAATGCGCTTGCCCAGTGCCATCCACATGCCACATGGACAACTGAGCATATTCAACCCTCAACACAACATATGGCGATTTATTTTCGGGAAAAGCATTCGCCCACACAAAACTTTCTGGTGACACCCAACGGATGCGCCAATTTTCACCAAACACATGAGCATAAGGCGCAATGTCCGACTGGCGCGCAACAGCCAACAATACATTTTGCTCTGCGGCCGTTTTTTTGAATCCCAATCGCGACCAATCGTAATACACATCAGACATCGACAAACCCAATGTCTGTGTAATGTGGCGAGCGACCTGATAATCCAACTCTTCTTGGTTCAAACCATTGGGCAAGGTCAACATGTGCGCATGCACCACATCCGAGGACAGCATCACGGCCACTTGTCCCGCATACCCCTTAAGGCAAGGCGCCACCAGTGGTGCCAAACCCTCAGCAGACAGCAAGCGACCACCTGCAACCACATCAGTAGGAAGTGTCATTGAACCTGAATGAAAAACACGCGCACCTTGGCAAAACACATACCGCAAATCGCTATCGATGAGCTGCACGGCTAAAATGGTGCGTTTTTTATCAAAAATTCGCCAATTGAACAAAAGTTAACCTTTAGTTGGATTCTAGTGCGACGATGTCGCTCAAACGGTACAGGGCACAAAAACACCTCTGTTACTTTTTTAGTCGCTTTATGACACAAAGCACCCGTGCGAGTATACAATAAGCAGCGTTGCCTTGACCTAACTTTTAAGTATAAAAATCACATACAATGAGCATAGAAAACACCCCAACACCCGTGCAAAATGCACCCGAACCCAGCGAAAAGCAGCCAAAGAAAAAAGGCGCTCTGCCATGGCGTATTTTTAAGGGCTTGATGTTGATGGGCGTATTGGGTGCCATCATTTTACCCATCGTTGCCGCCATTTTTATCGCCATGGCTTGGCCGTCACTGCCATCGGTTGATACGCTAAAAGACTATAAACCCCGCATGGCCATGGAAATCTACACCGAGGATGGTCAACTGATTGGCGAATTTGGTGCCGAACGGCGTAAACCCACATCATTCAAAGACACCCCAACCCATCTCAAAAATGCCATTTTGGCGATTGAAGACGCACGCTTCTACGAACACCACGGTGTCGACTACTACGGCCTAGCCCGTGCCGTGATCAACAACATACTGCATCCTGGTGAACCCCAAGGCGCCTCGACCATCACCCAACAATTGGCTAAAAACTTCTTTTTGACCAATGAGCGCACTCTGTCTCGTAAAGCCTACGAGGCCATGATGGCGGTCAAAATTGAAAACAACCTGACCAAAGATGAAATTCTTGAACGCTACATGAATCACATCTATCTGGGTGAGCGTGCATACGGCTTTGCCGCCGCCGCAGACATTTACTTTGGCAAAGAACTCAAAGACCTCACCATCGCTGAATCGGCCATGCTCGCTGCCCTGCCACAAGCGCCCAGCGCAAACAATCCAATTCGCAACCGTGCCAATGCACAATCTCGCCAACAATACGTCCTGCAACGCATGCATGACTTGAACATGATCACGGACGCCGAATATACGCAAGCAAAATCCGAGGTCGTCCGTGTTGTAGACACCAAAGCCGCCTCAATCAACCAACAATACGCGGTGCATGCTGAATACGTTGCTGAAATGGCTCGCCAATTGATGTTTGACCGTTACAAAGAAGCAGCTTACACAGAAGGTTTAAAAGTCTACACCACCATCAACAGCACGGAACAAACGGCTGCTTACAACGGCGTTCGCAATGCCGTGATCAGTTACGATCGACGCAAAGGTTATCATGGCCCAGAAGCCACCTACCCTTTACCAAGCAAACCTGAAGAGCAAACCAAAGCGCTCGACAAGATTTTTGATGAGCACAACGATTTTGATGAAATGCGTGCAGCCGTTGTCACAGCAGTATCAGGCACAGCGATTAAAGCCATCTTGGCCGACGGCGAAAACATCAGCATCACAGGCTCAGGCTTGGGATTGGCTCGAGGTGCGCTCAACCCATCCAGTAAAATTGCCATCAAAGTGGGTTCGGTCATTCGAGTGGTTGAGTCCACAGACGACGCCACATGGCGAATCGCCCAAGTGCCTGAAGTACAAGCCTCATTCGTCGCCATGTCCAGCACAGATGGCGCCATCCGCGCGCTGGTTGGTGGCTTTGATTTCAACTTAAGCAAATTCAACCATGTCACACAAGCCTACCGTCAACCAGGCTCAGGCATCAAACCATTCGTGTACTCATCCGCAATGGAAAAACTCGGCCTCACACCCAACTCAATTGTTGATGACACCCCCATCAAAGTGGGTTCATGGACGCCACAAAACTCGGATGGTCGCTTTTTAGGCCCCATCCCTTTAAGTACAGCATTGGCTGGCTCACGCAACATGGTGTCCATCCGCCTGCTTCAAAGTGTGGGTAACGATTACTTCCGTCAATATGCTTCGCGTTTTGGTTTTGAACCCAACCGAATTGATCAATATTTAACCGTCGCGCTCGGTGCAATTGAAACCACCAGCTGGCAAATGGCAGGTGCATACGGTGTCTTTGCCAATGGCGGTTACAAAGTCAACCCCTACATTATCAGCAAAGTGGTTGACCGCAATGGCGCTGTGATTTTGCAAGCACAACCGAAAAAGGCAGGCGATCCCGCCAACCGCATCATCACTGAGAAAAATGCAGCCATGACGGACTCATTGATGCGAGGCGTGGTGCGCAATGGCACAGCACGCGCAGCGATGGCACTTGGCCGTTCAGACATTGCAGGTAAAACAGGAACCACCAACGATGCCATTGATGCATGGTTCAATGGTTATCAACCCAAACTGGTGGGCATCGCTTGGATGGGCTTTGACAAACCAAAGTCTTTGGGTGAAAGCGAATTTGGCGGCACATTGGCACTGCCCATCTGGATGAACTACATGCGCGTCGCATTGAATAAACAAAAAATTGAAAACCGCACAGACAGCTTTGACAGCGGCAACAACCTGTCCACAGGCGCTACGGGCAATGGTGGCGGGCACGCCAACAAAGCCCCTGAAGAACTCAATGTCGACAGCAATGCCGTCCCACCGTCCAACAGCGAAGCACGTCAAGCCGCAGAAAAGGTCAATGAAGCAGACGTCAAAGAAGCGGCCAAACCAAAAGCAGCAGGCCCAGACCCTCTGGCACCCTTTGTCTACAAGCCACCGGTTGCACAACCTGTAAAACCATAAAACATAGTGCAAAAAAAGCGAACCGTTGGTTCGCTTTTTTTATTGCTTTGTTGATGGGGTGAACACAGCACACACAACACCAAAAACTGCACCCATCACTCAGTCTTATCACTCAACCCCATCAACAGTCCCATCACACAGTCACAACTCAACCTGATCTTTTGGTGCTTTTTTAGCCACGCGCCGCTCTTTAAAAAACTGTTGCAACACCGCACGTGCCTCATCCGCCAAAACCCCACCGATCGGTTGGGTGTGGTGATTCACTTGTTCATTTTGAAACACATTCATCACCGACCCCGCCACACCTGTTTTATGATCATACGCACCAAACACCACCCGACGGATGCGTGCATGCATCATCGCACCCGCACACATCAAGCAAGGCTCTAAAGTCACGAACAATTCACACTCAGGCAAACGGTAATTGTTTAACATTAAACCAGCCGCCCGCAAAGCCTGCATTTCAGCGTGCGCCGTTGCATCATGTAAACCGATGGGTTGATTAAATCCTGTTGCCACCACGACATCATGGCAGACCACAACAGCACCCACAGGCACTTCACCCGCAGCATAAGCCAAGCGCGCAGCCTCCAATGCAAGCCCCATAAAATAGGCATCGCGCTCCTCAGGAGAGCCCCAAGAAAGCATCCCACTGGACATGTTAAACCCGCACCAAGTTGTTGCGATGAATCAACTCTGCCTCATCCGCATCACGGCCAAGCAATTGTTCAAATGCATCACTGGCATGACGGGCAATGCGCACGGCATCACCACTGCTGTAATTCACCAAGCCGCGAGCAACTTCAATGCCCGCCTCATCGACACAGGCCACCACATCGCCACGCTCAAACACACCACGCACTTGCAGCACACCAATCGGTAAGACGCTCTTCCCACTTTCTCTTACGGCACGCACCGCCCCTGCATCCAGCACCACCTGACCGCGCAATTGCAAATGATCGGCCAGCCATTGCTGGCGTGCCGTGAGCAAAGCCACACTGGCGGTTAACTCCGTGCCAATCCGTTCTCCACTCGCCAAACGTGGCAACACATGTGCCTCACGACCGCTGACAATGACTGTGTGCGCACCACTTCTCATGGCACGCTTGGCCGCCAACACTTTGGTCAACATGCCGCCCGTGCCAATGTTGCTCCCCGCACCGCCCGCCATTTGCTCCAACGTCAGCAAGCCTGCGGGTGCCGTTTGAATCAATTCAGCCGCAGGGTTTTTGCGTGGATCTGCGGTGAACAAACCCGCTTGATCGGTCAAAATAACCAAGACATCGGCCTCAATCAAATTCGCCACCAAGGCACCCAATGTGTCGTTGTCCCCCACTTTAATTTCATCGGTGATCACGGTGTCATTTTCATTGATGATCGGCACCACACCCAAGCGCAGCAACGTGAACATCGCCGAGCGTGCATTCAAATAGCGTGCGCGATCAGCCAAATCGGCATGGGTCAATAAAATCTGCGCGGTCGTGATGCCATGAGCTGCAAACTTGCTTTCATACACCTGCACCAACCCCATTTGCCCCACCGCCGCCGCCGCTTGTAACTCGTCAATATTGGTCGGACGCTTGTGCCAACCCAATCGCTTCATGCCCTCAGCAATGGCACCACTGGACACCAGCACGACCTCTTTGCCCAATGCGCGCAAGGCCGAAATCTGCGCGGCCCAATTGGCAATTGCATCGGCATCAACACCGCGCCCTTCATTGGTCACAAGGCTGCTACCCACTTTCACAACCACGCGCTTGGCCAATTTTAAAGCCGAAGCCGTCGCTAAATCAGCAGCGAGATTCCAATCGCTCATGCCTGCCCCTCAACGTCTCCATCCAAATGAGCTTGTCGATCCAAACGCGCCTCAATCGCCGCCGCTTTTGCAGCACGGATCTGCTCCATGCGCACTTGCGCCTCGCGATCGGCAATGATTTTCGCTGCTTTTTCAACCTGCTCGCGCTCTTGTTTCGCGCGATCCTCTTCGAATTTCACTTGATCGACGAAATTTTGTACTTCGCGCATCAACTCTTCCGTTCCCTCACGGGTCGCCGCCGAAATTTGAAACACACGCCCCGTCCAACCGTACGCCTCAACAAACGCCGCCACACGTTCAGCGCGCTCATCTTCAGCAATCATATCCAGCTTATTCAACACCAACCAGCGCGGTTTATCATACAAAGCAGGGTCGTATTTGCGCAACTCTTCCACAATCGCGCGAGCTTCATACACAGGATCGGTGTGCTCATCCATCGGTGCCAAATCAACCAAATGCAGCAACACGCGCGTGCGCTGCAAATGTTTCAGGAAACGATGCCCCAAACCCGCACCATCGGCCGCACCCTCAATCACACCGGGAATGTCGGCAATCACAAAACTGCGCTCAATGCCTGTACGAACCACGCCCAGATTGGGGTGCAGGGTCGTGAATGGATAATCCGCGATTTTCGGTTTCGCATTCGACACCGCCGTAATCAAGGTTGACTTACCCGCATTTGGCATGCCCAGCAAACCCACATCCGCCAAAACTTTCAATTCCAAGCGCAAAGAAAAACGCTCACCCGCCGTACCTGGCGTTGACTGGCGGGGCGTGCGATTGGTTGATGATTTAAAGTGAATGTTACCCAAACCACCTTCACCGCCCTTTGCCAACAAAATACGCTCGCCATTGACCGCCAAATCATGCAACAACTCACCCGATTCGCCATCGTAAATCATCGTGCCCACAGGCAATTTCAGGGTGATGTCATCGCCACCTTTGCCATAACAATCCGAACCACGCCCCGCTTCACCTTGTTGCGCCAAAAACTTCTTGGTATAACGATAGTCAATCAAGGTGTTCAGGTTATCATCCGCTTGCGCATACACACTGCCGCCCACGCCGCCATCTCCGCCATCAGGACCACCATCAGGTTTATTTTTTTCCCGACGAAAACTCGCCACGCCCTTGCCGCCATTGCCCGCGATGACGTCAATATTTGCTTCGTCAATGAATTTCATTGTTTAATCCAATCTATTTATTGTGTTATGTTTGGTTATTTCTGGGTATTTTTATAAAGAATGTCTGATATTGCATGGCGCATCACCACATTGACTTCGCCACGCAACCATGTAAGGTGACGGTCTCAGCTTCATGCCCACCCTACAAAGCCAGTGAACCAGCATGCTGGCCCGCTTCAAAACCAACCACATCATTCATTTTTCACCATGATTTGGCATGAGCTTCACTCAAATACACCCAACATCACTCACAAAAATACCCGCATCTGTTCCATTATAAACGCACTCAAACGTTCACCCACAAAAAAAGCCCCATGTCTGGGGCTTTTTTATGCAATGCAATCGAATCGATTAAGACACGACGCTCACAGTGCGGCGTTTTTGTGCGCCTTTAACTGCGAATTGCACTTTGCCTTCAACCAAAGCAAACAAGGTGTGGTCTTTACCCATGCCCACGCCTTCACCTGCATGGTACTCAGTACCACGTTGGCGAATGATGATGTTGCCAGGAACGATGTGTTCGCCGCCATACATTTTCACGCCCAAGCGTTTCGATTCCGATTCACGACCATTTCGCGTCGAGCCGCCGCCCTTCTTTTGTGCCATGATGACATCCTTTACATAATTTTCAAACCCGATGCACTTCTCGCACATCAGCGTTAAATCAAACTTGCCGACAAAAACCGATTAAGCGTTAACTGTTTCGATAACGATTTCAGTGTAGTTTTGACGGTGACCTTGGCGTTTTTGGTAATGCTTACGACGGCGCATTTTAAAAATGCGAACTTTGTCGTGACGACCTTGAGACAAGACCTTAGCTACCACAGAAGCACCTGACACCAACGGCGTACCCACAACCAAACCTTCGCCAGAACCCACGGCCAAGACTTCGTTCAAGGTAATTTGTTGTCCAACGTCAGCAGTGATCTGTTCTATTTTCAATTTTTGACCAGCGATAACGCGATACTGCTTACCACCAGTTTTTATGACTGCGTACATGAATATTCCTTAAATTTAAACCCCTCTTTACGCACCATTGCGAAAAGAGGGTCAATTGTATAAGGTTTTCTTAAAGAAATCAAGTAAAACAATCTGTTAGCATTTTTTGACGGCATTGATTTGCGTTTTAACGCCTTTTTTGTTGGGCTTTTCCGACAACCTCAATCCAAGCAAATGAATCGAAACTAGCTTTTTACTTTTTTCGACTCACTACCAAAGTGTCTACGTTTCCAATCCTCAACATCTTTATTCATCAATGCTTATTTGACCAACGCGCTTATATTTCCATCATCTCAAAATCTTCTTTGCGCGCACCACACTCAGGACAAGTCCAATTCATCGGCACGTCTTCCCACTTTGTACCTGGAGCAATGTCATCCTCTGGAGAGCCCAGCTCTTCATCATAAACCCAACCGCAAATTAAGCACATCCACGTTTTCATGTTATTCCTTTTTTATTTTACAAATCCATTCAAATGCGCATTATCGCATCACAAACGGGTACAATATTACCATCGAATGACCGTGTTTAAATAGGGCTTTTGCCGTAATTTTCAAGTTTTGAATGTTTAGATTGAACTTACACACAATCCGATGGACGAGTTGATTTTGATTTGTTTTTTCTAGATTTTGTGCAAGCTTTTCAATCAAACCCCCAATATTAACACGCACAAAGTGCGTTTATTGCTTTGCACTTAACACTAAAGAGAACGCCATGAGCTACCCCATTGTTTTGAGCTTCAACGCCCATGATCCCACAGGCGGGGCTGGCATCGCTGCCGATGCACTCACCTGCGCCAGCTTAGAAGCCTCAGCTTTTACTGTGCCCACCGCGTTATTGACGGGTGACTTTTCTCAATTGGATGCGGTCTGCCCTTTGGATGCCGAATGGATCGACGATCAAGCACGCACGCTGCTTGAAGACTCTGTGATTCACGCCATAAAAATAGGCGTGTTGCCCGACCTCAACATGGTGCGCGTGATCGCCGAAATCATCTCAGATTACCCACAAGTCCCCGTCATTCTTGCCCCCTCCATCCTCGTCGCAGACGATGACGAGGACAACGATGCCGACGACATCATTCGCGCCATTCATGAACTGATTGTGCCCAACACGCATTTGCTGATCGCACAAAAATCCTTACTGGCGCAGCTGGCTGAAATCAAACACGATTTTTCCAGCATCGCCAAAAACGATCCCGCCGCACTTGCGCGCGCTCATGTGCAAGCCATTCTGGGCATGGGTTGCGAATACGTGCTGTTGACCGATGCTTTTGCGCCCGAGCCACAAGTGGTGCATCAACTGTTTCATGATGACGGCCTGTTGCGCTCAGACGCTTTTGTGCGTTTGCCCGATTCTTTTTTGGGTGCAAACAGCACATTATCGGCAGCGATTACCGCGCTCATTGCCCACGGCCAACCCACCCCACAAGCTGTCGGTGAAGGTTTGGAATTCACGTGGCAAACATTAAAGCATGGCATCAACATGGGCATGGGCAAAAAAATTCCCGATCGCTTTTATTGGACACGAGAAGGCGATGAAGCAAAGGCGACAACTGAGCCTCAAAAAACCGTGGGCGGTAAACGCCCCACGCCATCGCCAAGCACATTGCAATAAACCCACGACAATGGGAACTCGCACCGTCTCAGCCAATCAAAGCTTTTGGCAAGCGGTGCGACGACCCATCGGCTCACACGGATCAACAGTACGTGGGGTTAATCGAACGACAGCCTAAACTTGACACATCGACGAGTTTCACGACAAAAGGTCAAACAGACGGTCAAACAAACAGTAAATGACAAAACAGTAAATGCATTTGAGCGCATGCCATCCATGCCACCAAACGCACACATCACCGACCACACACAATCACCGCAACCACTTTAAATCCCGATTCCGAAACCACTCCATTTTTTATCTCATGAACATCACTTTTCAACACCCCAACCCACTGTCCGACACACTCATCGCACAACTCACCCATGCCCTTCCGGGTGAATTGCGCCGCATCAGCCCGAACTGCGTCAAACTAGAAAACACCCTGTTCGACCCCACCATTCGTGCACGCCTCACCGCTGAAGCGCAAACAGCAGGCATCGACATCGCACTGCTCGAACGCACTTACACATGGTCGGACTTCAAACTGCTCGCCATGGACATGGACTCCACCGTCATCAACATCGAATGCATCGATGAAATGGCCGACATGTGTGGTAAAAAAGCCGAAGTGGCCGCCATCACCGAAGCCGCCATGCGCGGTGAAATCACCGATTTCAATGACAGCCTGCGCCGCCGTCTCGCCATCCTTGCGGGCACAGACGCCAGCATCCTGCAACGCGTCCTCGACGAACGCCTACAACTCAATCCTGGGGCAGAGCAACTGGTCGCCGCCGCCCACGCGCACGGCCTGCAAACCCTGCTCGTTTCAGGCGGCTTCACCTTTTTCACCGATGCCGTACAGAAACGCCTCCAACTCACCCACACACGTTCAAACGCACTTGAAATCATCGACCACACCCTCACAGGCCGCGTCACCAGCACCATCGTCAACGCCGACATCAAAGCCGAAACGGTGCAAGCGCACTGCGACGCCCTCAATGTCCCAAGCAGCAGCGCGATCTGTATGGGCGATGGCGCCAATGACTTGACCATGATGGGCATCAGCGGCCTGTCCGTCGCCTACCACGCCAAACCGCGCGTGCAAGCGCAGGCCATGGTCAGCTTTAACCACATGGGTTTGGATGGATTGATTCAGATTTTGGAGTAAATGAGGGAGATGCGACAAAAGCCACGAAAATGGCTTTTGAGAGGACAGTAAGATAATCCCATTAAGTCGAGCGCTGATACACACACTGGAAAAATCATACGTTAAAGTGAAACGCATGAATCGCTCCTGTCATGTCATGCCGTGCTTGACGCGTCGGACGATTAAAGCTCTGATTGCAAGTAAAATTGCGATCAAGGAAAGTATTCAAATAAATATGAAAATCTTCACATATAAAAAATAGGCTCTTACGAGCCTATTTTTTATAAAGTGCATTAATATTAGCAAATGCCTTGCGCCTGACACGTCCCACCAACAACCCATGTCACACCATTAGCAGCACCCGCAGCAACAATCGCAGGTGTTAATGTATAAGTAAACACACCCGCTTGATTTTGAGACGTGGCAGTAATGACACCATTAACAACCACCACACTCGCCACATTATTACTAGCCGCTGCATTTGCTGGAATACCATTCGTAGCCGCATTACAATTGCCAAGAACACCTTGAACCTGCAAACAACTCTCAACCGCTGTCTTATATGGCGATGTTGCATTCACCACCTCAACAAAACGTGCACGTTGAATCTGAGTCTGCAAACGCGGCACAGCCAAACTCGCCAACACGCCAATCACGGCGATGACCACCAACAACTCCAAAAGGGTAAAGCCCAATTGATTATGTAATTTTTTATTCAGCAAACGACCGTTCATATTAACTCCACCTTTGATATAGTTACACTGGTAAAAATTATATCTTACTTTTTAAAAAAAGTACATCCCATACGCCATGACCGAGCTTATTTCCACGATTTTCATACTTTGTCAGTGGTCTTGCGTCAGGACGTGGGATAAAACCACCCTCTTTGTTGTAATTTGTCAACAAATCTACGGAATTAAAAACTTCCATCATTTGCTCTGCATAGTTTTCCCAGTCCGTTGCACAATGGATATAACCTTGTGACTTCAATCTTTTGGCCAATTCATACACAAATGGGGCTTTAATAAGGCGACGCTTGTGATGGCGGGCCTTGTGCCATGGATCTGGGAAATAAATGTGTACACCCGAAAGCGTCTCGGGGGCGATCATGTCGCGCACAATTTCCACTGCATCGTGCTGCATCACTCGCAAGTTGGTGATGTTATTGTCCTCAATGCGCTTAAGTAAAGCGCCCACACCCGATGTAAAAACCTCTACGCCGATGTAATTAATATCTGGATTTTGCATGGCAATTTTTGCGGTGGTTTCACCCATGCCGCAGCCAATTTCCAGCACAATGGGGTGATCATTGACAAAAATCCCCGCCCAATCCGCTGCACTTTTAAGTAGTTTATCGTAGGGAATGCCAAATTTTGGCAACATGGTTTCATAAGCGCGGCGCTGACCTTCTGAAAAGTGCCCTTTTCGATGAACAAAGCTTTTGATGTGGCCATAAATGGGGGTATCGGCAGAGCCTACTTCGGCCGATTCTGTCGTTTGACTTTGGGTCGCCTCATCCGTGTGAGCGTCTGGATGGATTTGTGTGTTCTGATCGGTGTTGTCTGTGTGGGTGTGGTTCATGGTTTGCTTTTGCTTGAGTTTAATTTGATGTGACTTGATGTCGCAGCATTGATCTGACAGCGACCCTCAAAATATACTTTTAATAAATTTAGGTTGAGATTTTACGCGAGAAAATAGATTGTGTTTAGAGTAGATTGCATTTAAAGTCAAACCACTTCCTTGCAAAGGAGCTCAACGAGTGCACCCATGTCACAGAAACAGGACAAACATCAGAAATGTAAACAAAATCAAACCATTGACTTTGAATCAACTGTTTTTTCTGTTCATTGAATGCAAAACCCCAGTCACACGGACTGGGGGATTGGTTTCGCCAAATGACAGCGAAAAAAGATTATTTCAAAGCATCGATGATGCGGGCACGAATCTCTTCAACTGCACCGAGACCCGACACTTTTCGGTATTGAGGGGCTTTTTCATCGCCACTGTCCGCCCACTTGCCATAGTAATCAACCAATGGACGCGTTTGCTCTTGGTACACATCCAAACGTTTGCGCACGGTGGCTTCCACGTCATCGGCACGAATGATGAGGTCTTCACCGGTCACGTCGTCTTTGCCTTCAACTTTCGGTGGGTTAAACACAATATGGTAAGTGCGACCCGAAGCTTCATGCACACGGCGACCGCTCATGCGCAGGATGATTTCTTCAGCAGGCACATCAATTTCAAGCACGTAGTCGATGGCAACATGGGCATCTTTCATGGCGTCGGCTTGTGGAATGGTGCGTGGAAAGCCATCAAACAAGTAACCTTGCGCACAGTCGTTTTCGGTTAAACGCTCTTTAACGAGGTTGATGATCAGATCGTCAGAAACGAGCTGCCCTGCGTCCATGACTTTTTTTGCTTCGATGCCGAGCGGTGTACCCGCTTTAACTGCAGCACGCAGCATGTCGCCCGTGGAAATTTGGGGGATACTGAAGTTTTCTTTGATGAAAGTGGCTTGAGTGCCTTTACCTGCGCCAGGCGGCCCTAAAAGAATAATACGCATGATGTCCTCAACAATTTATAAATTTTTACCGTGCGTCTCCAGCACGTTGGGCATGAACATTGCAGCCCCTTTAACCCGTAACCTTACCGCAGTCTGGCCTGCGGGTCAAGTCAGCAACCGCCTCGCACTTGCAAATAAGCCTCGACCAGTGCCACATCGGTGGGTTCATCGACCCCTGGCGCAGCGGCGGCATCACTGACATGAACAGCGATGCTGTGGCCATTGGCCAAGACGCGAAGCTGCTCAAGGCTCTCATATTGCTCCAAAATGCTGACAGGCAACTGACCATATTGCTTCAAAAAGCCAACCCGATAGGCATATATCCCCATGTGGCGCAAGGCGGGTAAATCGTGGGGTAAAGCGGTCAATGGCTCACCACCTGTTGCTCGCATGGCGTCACGTGGATAGGGGATGGGTGCACGTGAAAAATACAAAGCGCGGTTGTCGTCATCCAGTACAACTTTAACGACATTGGGGTTTAAAAAATCAGCGGCGCTGCTCAAGGCATGAGCGGCCGTGGACATGACGCTGTCGCTTGAGGCATGTAGGCGAGCCGCCACAGCCGCAACCAAGGCGGGGTCGATCGCAGGTTCATCGCCTTGCACATTGACCACGATGTCATTGTCATGCCACCCTTTTTCGACAGCCACTTGCGCAATGCGATCAGTGCCCGACGGGTGATCGGCATCGGTCATGTGGGCGAGATAGCCTGCATCGGTCACGCATTTAAAAATATCATCGTGGTCAGTGGCGACGATGACGCTGTCCGCCCCCGCCGCAAGGGCTTGCTCAACAACCCGCAACACCATGGCGCGCCCTGCAATTTCAACCAAAGGTTTGCCAAAAAAGCGTGTGCTGCCCATGCGAGCCGGGATGACGACGTGAAATGCGTGATTCATGATGCGTCAGCAGCAACATCGGCGACAGCATTCAATGCGATGGCTTGTTCGATCAACATGATCGGCATGCCGTCACGAATCGGGTAAAACAAAGCATCTGCGGTGCAGCTCAAACCCGCTGCACCTTCGTGCTCTGCCTGCGTCAATTCGCCTTTGCATTGAGGGCAACGCAACACATTCAACCATGATGGGTTTGACATAAATTTCCTATTTTTCGATGGATTGGACGTGTGTGTCCAATGGGTTAAAAATTTTTTACTGTGATGAACAGTCAATCAAGTCATCACGAGCCCAATCAATGCGGCTTGCTGGCTTTCTCCGCATTCATTGATTGTAACTGCTTTTTTATTCAACTCACAACGCGTGAACACATTCAAAATCACAAACCATCCGATCTTTGATTGTCAGGGTGCTTTGGATTCACGGAGGTTTGTGCAAGGCAAAAACACGGTTTGAGTCACACGCCACACGGCTTGCTGTGCGTGCAACCGCAATGCGATCAACTCAATAGACTCACTCCGAATGTTCAACACCTTGTAAACGATCAATCAAATATGTTTCTAAACGCTGCAGTTCGGGTGTGTTCAATACCTCTAAAGGCACCACCCACAGGCGGTCACGGTATTCAGGATTGTCTTGTATCACGTGTTGGTACTTCACTGCGTCTTTTTCAGTCATCAGCACATATTTCACATGGCGTGAATCCATGAGTTTAACAAATGCAGCATCAAACGAAAAATGATCAGGCAAGGCCATGGTGTGCCCAACAACATTATGTGCCTGCAACATTTTAAAAAACATTTCGGGCTGGGCAATACCAGCCAAAGCCAATGTGTCTTTACCGCCAAAAAAAGACAGCGGCAAACGGTGGCTTGGATCAAACAAACTGTAAGCGTCAGAAATATAGCTTTTGAACGAAAAATGATTGCGCTGCTTGGGGTCGAACACGGCCTCTTGGCGCGCCGCCTGAACTTCTGATAAGCTTTCACAACGCTGGTGCCAGACCACCGCATCGGCAGCAGCCAAACGCGACGGGGGTTCACGCAAAGGACCCGCAGGCAAACACCAGCCATTGCCTTTACCGCGCCGATCCATTACCACCACTTCAATGTCACGGGACATGCGGTAGTGCTGCAAACCATCGTCGCACACAATCACATCGACCTCAGGGTGCTTTTCACACAATGCACGAATCACCGCAGGCCGATCTGCACCCACCCAAACGGGGGCGTTGCTGCTGACAAGGTGCAGTAACGGCTCGTCACCCACTTCAGAAGGCAAACTGTTGCGAGTGACCTCCGTCGGTGCCACTTTGCCATCCGGCGATGATGCCCCGTAACCACGCGCCACAATGGCGGGATGGTATCCCGCCCGAAGCAAGGTTTTGACCAGCACACCGACCACCGGGGTCTTGCCGACACCGCCCACCAAAATACCACCCACCACCACCACGGGCACAGGTGCACGGTAAACGTCCAACACGCCCAAGCGATACGACAAGCGACGGATCATCACAACACACTCATACACCAATGACAGCGGCCACAATAAAGCGGTGCGCCAGCTTCTGGTTTGCCACAGGTTCAACCACCATGCTTCACGCTGAGCGCGTTCATGCGCTTCACTTTTGTCAGCAAAGCTTTTTTGTGTGCGCGTTGCTCGCGAGTGTTCGATCGGCTGTATCATGATTTATTGGGTTTCAGTTGTTTCGTTGATGGCCGCAGAAGCCAACTCAGAAACGTTATCCGATGTTGAGGTTTCGGGCAACTCATGTGATTCACTCAACCCGCTCAAATCATTTGACTTGAGTTCATCTTCCACAGGCACGGACACCGCATCCGTCGCAGAAACCAGTGGTGCCACAACATCAACAACCGACACACCCACAGTCAATGCCACCCAGTCCACACCAGACAAGCGAACCTTGAGCCGAGACTGCATGGGCAGCCCCTCAGGGAGGGTTGCACAAGGAATGTACAATGGCACTTGAGCCAAGCGCAGAACGCCGTCTTTGACCACAATCGCTTCGCCTTCATACACACCATCGTTCATGTGTTGATTGACCCACTGCAAGCACCAATATTTTTCCATCTTGTTTTGCTGCTCATTGTACGCTTTGTATTTTTCATCAAAAGCACTCATGCGCTTGAGCAAATCAATTTCTTTGGCTTTAAACGGTGCTTGCATCGGTGCCGTCACGCCATACTCAATCGCCGCCAACAATTGCATTTGATTGAACCAATCGGCATAACGGCGTAAAGGCGAGGTCGACCACATGTAGGCAGGCACGCCCATTGCCAAATGTGGTTGGGCATGGGTTGAGGTGCGCACACCGATGTTGCTTTGTGTGCGGAACAGCGCGGGAACACGCAAACCATCAAGCATCTGCGCCCAGTTCACATTGGCGAAAATCATCCACTCCGACACAATTTTATCAATCGGTGAACCGCGCATGCGTTGGCTGATAGTGACCAATTCATCACCCACAGGAACGGCTTCGATGGACTTATCGATCGTGAAGGAAAAATCAGCACGGTTGTTGTTCTCAGGTTTGCCGCGCATGGCATCGCGCTGCGCACTGAGTTTCAAAGCCCCCTGCCACAACACTTTCAATGCACTGGCATAGGCATAATCGCTGCGTTCACCATTCAAATCATCGTTGGTCAATTGCATTGCGGGCACATCGTGGCGCAAATTGGCGGCCATTTTGATGCGCTCCACTTTGCTTTCAACCTCACTCAATGGCACATCAGCATGCACATCCAGAGTCGCGTAAATCGACACAACGGGTTTAATCGTGCCTTCGTCCAAACTAAAGCATTGCACCCACGCATCTGGCAACATGGTGATTTTTTCACCTGGCGTGTACATGGTGGACATGCGATTCGATGCATGAACATCCGCGACATCATCGCGCTTGACCGCCAATGACGGTGCGGCAATGTGCACACCAATGCGATGACGCCCATCATTCAAAAGCTGCACCGAAAACGCATCGTCAATTTCGGTGGTCATGCTGTCATCAATCGAAAACACATCCAGTGCATCATTCAAAGGCAAATCATCGGCAGAAAACTGTGGCATCGGCAACTCAGCCGCGATGCCTTGCGGATAATGTTCAGCCAAAAATGTCGCTCGGTGCAGCTCAAATGCATTCTTGAATGCCCCTGCGTGCAACAGCGTTTGCGGAACGGTCAAATTCAAGTGCTCAGCAGCGGCCAAAACGGCTTTGTAGGTGATGTCATTGGCATTTTTCTTTTGTAAAATGGCATCGCGCATCTGCAGCACTTCAATGGGCGCACGCCCTGCCACCAACTCATCCGCCCACCCTGCCTGAATGCGCAAACGTTCCTCTTTTTTCGCCACCGCCGCCAATGCCACTTCAATTTGCTCTGCGGGCTGACGTGTGAATTGGCCTCGGCCTTTTTTCCCAAAATAAATCGGCGCCCCATGCAACACTTGCCACATCGCAGCTTGCTCCAACACACTCGCACTGCTGCCAAAATATTCACGCGCCAACTCGCCGAACTCAAATACGCCTTCGGGCGCGCACTCCCACACAAAAGGCAAATCTGCTTGTGCCACCATGTCGTCAATTTTCAGCGCAATCGCTTGGCTCGACGGCTCACTCACATCCCCTTGCAACAACACGTCTTTCAACTTGATTTTCAATAGTGACGAGCCTTGACCTTTCGCATGCACGTGGTGCTCTTTTTGCTCCATGACCTGCGCTGCAATCAACTTGCCTGATTGTTCATAAAAAATCGTGTTCATTTAAGCATTCACAGTATCAAAAACATGACGCACAACGTCGGGAATCGTTTTTGGTTTTTTTGTTTCAAAGTCAACACACACCATCAAAAGATGGCCGCGGCACACCACATCTTCACCCCGCACGATGGTTTGCTCCAAATACACCGATGCATTGCCCATCTTGGTGACTTGCGCTGTGGCGATCACTTGATCATCCAATGTCAACGGAGACAACCACTCCATTTCACACTTTCGAATCACAAAACCCACGCCCGTCTGGCGCGCCAACTCCATGTGATTCAAGCCCGCCTCACGAAACCACTCGGTACGCGCACGCTCAAAATACTTGAGGTAATTGGCGTGATACACAATGCCCAAGGCATCGGTGTCTTCAAAATAAAGCTTAATCGGTAAATGAAAAATGGGATGAGGCTTCATACAACTCCTGAGGTGCCATTGAGGCGATTACGATGATTAAAGGCCTGTAGCACACAGCCCACCATAAAAAAACGATATTTTAACACAGAACAATATGTTCAAAAGTGCATGGACTCGAGTACAAGCAATGACACACACAATGGCACAATCAATCCGACAGACAACCATATTGATGTGACTGAACCCGCTAAAACAGACTCACAACGCACTCAAAATACAGTCAAAATTCAACATGGATTTGATCACCCTCATCAATGGATGTGCACGCCACCCTCATGAAAAACGTCATAAAAACGTAAAAACCGCGGGCTTTTCGACCCGCGGTTGTCACCACGCGCATCCAAGAAACAGTGTTTAACATCAACACCTTGAATGCATTAAATCAACTTGCATTTCAACATCACTTTAAGGCTTCCTTTTTGGCAGTGTGTTGATAAAAACAATCAACTCACGAACCGTTTTCGCCTCAATCAACCAGCTCTCAGGGCGAAAGCGTTCGACCCGAAAAAGCACTTGCAACACAATTTCCCCCACATCTGCTGCACTTAACTTCAAATCCGAACGCAAACGATCACTGGGGTGAACAGGAAAACCAAGCCACAACTCCAACTGTTCATAAGTGGAACGAACCACCCATGCATTCACCACGCGCACATCAAACTGCCGTGCAAAATCAATCAAGTTGTCATTCCTTCGCGCATGCACATCAATCGCAGCTTTTGGGGACAATGCCACCCATAAAACCCCACCAACAAGCAACACCCCAATCGCGAATGCACCATGTTGCTCATACAACAACGCACCAGCACCCAGCACCACAATCAACAAAAAAACTTTCAACCAAAGCCCCGCCGCCCACACATCGTGTTTGGGCATACAACCCATTAATACTTTCATGACACCACCCTACTCAACCTAAACCGCCCCCACCAACTCACGCACCACTGCCGCCAAATTGACCCGCACGTGCGCCGAATCAGGCACCACGCCCGCCGCAAAGGCTTCACCGCCTTTCCCTGTCAACACAAGAAAAGGCTGACAACCTGCGCTTTGCGCAGCCATCATGTCATTCACCGTATCACCCACATACACAATTTCATTTAATGGCGTATCAAAGCGCTCTGCAATGTCCAACAACAACGTGGGTGATGGCTTGCGACAGGAGCACCCCGCATCCGCCGTATGAGGACAAAAGAAAATCGCTTCAATTTTTCCACCAGAAGCACTGACTGCATCATGCATTTTTTGATGAATGGCGTTCAAATCAGAAACACTCAAGTGCCCCAGCATGATGCCGGGTTGATTGGTCGCCACAATCACTCGAAAGTGCGCACGATGCAGGCTCGCAATGGCCTCCAAACTACCGGACAACGCCACCCACTCATCGGGCGTGCTGATCACGCCGCGCTCTTCGTTAATGACACCATCTCGAGATAAAATGATGAGTTTATTGCCTGTTTTTTCCACTTCATGCCCCTTAGAACACAAAACAACCACAATCAACAACGCCTACCACATAAGTGCAATTAATTAAGCAATCAATGCCCGCTTTTAACATCAGGCTCACGCCTCATGTCACGGTCAAACAGCCAAACATGAAATATCAGCCACGCCATTCATCAATTGAGCCAAATCATGCAACAGCTTCAAGCGATTGGCTCGCACTGCGGGGTCATCGGCCATCACCATCACGTCGGCAAAAAAGGCATCCACAGGCTCACGCAAGCTGGCCAATGCAGTCAGCGCCGTTTGGTATTCACGTTGCGCCAAGGCCTCGTGTACCGTGGGTCGCACAGCGGTCAAGGCCTGTGCCAAGGCTTGCTCAGGCGCTTCGCTCAACAGCGCATCATTGACACCCTCAGCAATGGCCTCTTCTTTTTCAGCTGCTTTGCGTAAAATATTCACACAGCGCTTATTCGCCGCGGCCAGATTTTGCGCCTCTGGCAGCACCGCAAATGCTTGAACCGCCGCCAATTTCTCCATCACCTCATCCAAACGATCTGGATTGTTCGACAACACCGCTTCAATCTGTGCAGGCGCATAACCTTGATCTTTCAGGAGGCCTTTTAAGCGATCAACCATGAAATTTTTGACCGCAACAACACTGTGTTTAACCTGTGCATTGCCATCAAACTGAGCTTGCACCGCATTCAAAGTGTCGGTCAAAGACAAAGGCAATTTTTTCTCTAAAATCATGCGCACCACGCCCAAAGCATGACGGCGCAACGCAAATGGATCTTTTTCACCTGTCGGTTGCAAACCAATGCCCCAAATACCGACCAAGGTTTCGAGTTTATCAGCCAAAGCGGTGATCAAGCCGATTTGCGTTTCAGGCAAAGCATCGCCTGCAAAACGTGGCTGATAGTGCTCCGCACATGCCGCAGCCACATCGGCTTTTTCACCATGGTGTGTTGCATAATAACGCCCCATGATACCTTGCAGCTCAGGGAACTCACCCACCATGTCGCTGACCAAATCGGCCTTGGCAATATAAGCCGCACGCTTGGCATCGTTCACATCGGCATTCAACGCCTCAGCCAAGTAAGCGGCCACGGCTTGCACGCGCGCCACGCGCTCACCCTGTGAGCCAAGCTTATTGTGGTAGACCACCGTTTGCAGCTTGCCCACCATGTCATCCAAACTGCGTTTTTTGTCTTGTTCAAAGAAGAATTGTGCATCGGCCAAACGCGGACGCACCACGCGTGCGTTGCCTTCAATGATCTGCTCGGGGCTGTCTGTCAAAATATTTGAGACCACCAAAAATTCATTCACCAACGCACCGTTGGCATCTGTCATGGCAAAGTATTTTTGATTGGTTTGCATGGTCAGAATCAAGCATTCTTGTGGCACTGCCAAAAAACCTTGCTCAAAAGACGCCTTATAAACCACAGGATACTCGGTCAGCGCGGTCACTTCGTCGAGCAAAGCCTCGGGCATAATCACCTGATGTGCACCTGCTTTGTTTTTTAACTGTTCATAAATGCTTTCACGGCGCACCTGAAAATCAGGCTCCACCATGCCTTGTGTGCGCAACACATGGGCGTATTCATGTGCATTTGGCACATTGAGGTTCTTTTCACCCATGAAGCGATGACCATCGGTCACACGATCGGATTTGACGCCAAACACAGTCAAAGGCAACACATCCGCACCAAACAACACCAATGCACGCTTCACTGGGCGCACAAATGAGACATCCTGCTCGGCGGTCGTACCCGCATGGATTTGATAGGTCATGACCTTGGGAATGGGTAATTTCGCAGCCACTTCGGTCAAAATGGCTTGCAATGCCTCATGCAACACAGCACCTTGTTGTGTGTAGCTGATGAAAAATACGTCTTGCTTGCCATCATTTTCAATCGCCAAATCCGCAGGCGTTTTATCCGCAAAACCCATGGCCGTCAGCTTTTTAATCAAAGATGCAGAGGCATTGCCTTCTTTGTCCAAGCCCACAGAGACCGGCAAGATTTTATCTTTTTTCATTGAATCGGCCGCCTGTGCCACCACGCCAGAAATCAGTACCGCCAAACGGCGTGGGGTTGCATACGCATGCTTTTTCGCGTCTTTATCCACCAAACCGAGCTTCACCAATGCATCGTGCACACCATTCGAGAATGCAGTGGAGAGCTTTTCCAAAGCTTTAGGAGGAAGTTCTTCAGTGAGGAGTTCAATCAATAAATCTTGGGTTGTCATTGCAAACTTTCTTTGTTCTATCATTTTACAGTCATGTTTTACAGTCATTCAGTTTTGGTTTTTCATTGAAAAACCATAAATCAATCACCGTGACATAGGCTGGCTAAAACACCTCATTGGCCAACCGCAGTGTGAATTTAAAAAGGTGTTCTTCGCCAATTCGATGAACACCTTTTTCCAACAGACAACTGAAAAAATTACTTCGCAGTCATCAATGCAACAGTCGTGTCCAACATGCGGTTAGAGAAACCCCATTCGTTGTCGTACCAGCTGCCCACTTTAACCAAGCGACCCGACACTTTGGTCAGGCTTGAGTCGTATGAAGACGATGCGGGATCGTGGTTGAAGTCAACAGAAACCAATGGTGCATCGGTGTACTGCAAAATGCCTTTTAACGGGCCTTCTGAGGCAGCGGCTTTCATGATGCTGTTGATTTCTTCGACACTGGTGTCACGCGCGGCGATGAAGCTCAAGTCAACCAAAGAGACATTGATGGTCGGTACACGAATCGCGTAACCATCCAATTTGCCGTTCAATTCTGGCAACACGAGGCCAACCGCTGCGGCTGCACCTGTTTTTGCAGGGATCATGCTCATGGTGGCTGAGCGTGCACGGCGGATGTCTTCATGGTACACGTCGGTCAAACGTTGGTCATTGGTGTAAGCGTGAATGGTGGTCATCAGGCCAGAAACCAAACCGATGGTGTCATTCAATGGCTTAACCAAAGGAGCCAAGCAGTTGGTGGTGCATGATGCGTTTGAAATCACTGTGTCAGTTGATTTCAAAATGCCTTGATTCACACCATAGACAATCGTTGCGTCAACGTCTTTGCCACCAGGTGCAGAGATGATGACTTTTTTCGCGCCACCGATCAAATGTTTGCTAGCGGCTTCTTTAGTAGTGAAAAAACCTGTGCACTCCATCACAACGTCCACACCCAACTCTGCCCAAGGCAATTTGGCGGGATCACGCTCAGCCAATACTTTGATTTTGTCGCCATTGACCACGATGTAATCGCCGTCAACGGTTACAGTGCCAGGGAATTTGCCATGCGCTGTGTCGTATTGTGTCAAATGTGCGTTGATGGTGGCATCGCCGAGGTCGTTGATCGCCACGATTTCGATGTCATGCTTCTTGCCACCTTCGTAATGAGCGCGTAAAACATTGCGACCGATGCGGCCATAGCCGTTAATTGCAACTTTGATTGTCATGCTTTTCTCCTAAATTAAAAAAATGTGCCCTCTTTTTTATGTGGGTGAATCATGCCGCGTCACCCCCGCGTTGCTTCAAAAGTGGTGCAGCAGTTGTAGCCGTTGTGCGTGATGTTTCACACAATGCATTGAAACCGCTGCATGCTGCTTTTGAAGTTACTTTTGCAACACAGACAAAGCGGTGTTGACCACATTGTCGACAGTGAAGCCAAACAATTTGAACAACTCACCCGCTGGTGCAGATTCGCCAAAACGTTCCAAACCAATCACGGCGTTGCAGTGGTAGCGCCACCATGTGTCCGTCACACCCGCCTCAACGGCCACACGAGCCACACCTTCGGTCAAAACACTTCGCTTGTAAGCGGCCGACTGGCGGAAAAACACATCTGCGCAAGGCACAGAAACGACACGGGTTGACACACCTTTGCTGGCCAAAACGTCTGCCGCTTTAACGATCAAGTCCACTTCAGAGCCAGTGGCCATCAAGACGATTTGTGCAACCTCTTCATCCGCTTTCACATCGCGCAAGACATAACCGCCTTTGGCGATGTTTTTGGTTTGCGTGGCGTTGCGTTTCATGAACTGTAAATTTTGTCGGCTGAAAATCAAAGCGGCGGGACCATCTGCGCGTTTAATCGCTTCGCCCCAAGCGGCGCCTGATTCAGTTGTATCGCAAGGACGCCACACGTCAAGGTTTGGAATCAAACGCAATGAAGCAACCTGTTCAACGGGTTGGTGTGTGGGGCCATCTTCGCCCAGACCAATGGAGTCATGCGTGAACACAAACAAAGTGCGAATTTTCATCAGTGCAGCCATGCGCAAGGCATTGCGCGAGTAGTCTGAGAACGTCAAGAACGTGGCGCCAAAAGGCAAATAACCACCGTGCAGGGTAATGCCGTTCATGATCGCGCTCATGCCGAATTCACGCACACCGTAATTGATGTGATTGCCCCAGCTGTCCGCACGCACAGGCTTGCATTCAGGCCAATTCGTCAAGTTTGAACCTGTCAAGTCAGCAGAGCCGCCCAAAAATTCTGGTAAGGCTTTGGCATATGCCGTGATGGCATTTTGACTGGCTTTGCGAGTGGCGATGGTTTCGGCCTTTTCTACGCATTGCTTGAGGTAGGCTCCCATGACGGCATCAAAATCAGCAGGCAACTCACCTTTCATGCGGCGCGTGAACTCAGAGGCTTCAGTTGGGAATTTTTTGGCATAGGCATCAAATGCTTTTTGCCATTTGGCTTGTGCCGCTGCGCCTGTGTCTTTACTGTTCCAATCATCGTACACGTCTTGCGGTACAACAAAGGGCTCGTACGCCCAACCAATGGCAGCACGGGTGGCGGCGATTTCGGCTGCGCCCAAAGGTGCGCCGTGAACTTTATCGGTATCCGCAAAATTTGGTGAGCCTTCACCGATGCGGGTTTTACAGCAAATCAAGGTTGGACCTTTGTCCGCTGCGGCGTTGGCATTGGCTTGCTCAATGGCTTTGGCCACCGATGCGGCATCATGACCATCAACCGCACGGATGACATTCCAGCCATAGGCTTCAAAACGTTCAGGCGTGTTGTCGTGGAACCACGGGGTCACGCGACCATCAATCGAGATGCTGTTGTCATCGTACAATGCGATTAATTTAGACAAACGCCACACACCTGCCAACGATGCCACTTCATGGTTGATGCCTTCCATCATGCAGCCATCACCAAGAAACACAAACGTTTTGTGGTCAACGATGGTGTGGCCTTTTTTATTAAATTCTTGGGCCAGCAGTTTTTCGCTCAGTGCCATACCGACTGCATTGGCAATGCCTTGGCCAAGAGGGCCCGTTGTGGTTTCAATGCCATCGGCAAATCCATATTCAGGATGCCCCGCTGTTTTTGAATGCAGTTGGCGGAAATTTTTAATGTCGGCCATTGACAGACTGTAGCCCGTCAAATGCAACAAAGAATAGAGCAACATCGAGCCATGACCATTCGAGAGCACAAAACGATCGCGATCCGCCCACTTTGAATCCGCAGGGTTGTGCTTGAAGAAACCATTTTCTGGGCTCCACAACGCTGTCGCGATGTCGGCCATGCCCATCGGCATGCCAGGATGACCTGAATTGGCTTGTTGAACGGCGTCCATCGACAAGGCGCGAATGGCATTGGCCATTTGTTTGGTATTGGCTGACATAGTTTGCACTCTCATAAAATTAACAAAACCCCATCATTTTAACAGATGCATTCAAGGGATTGGGGTAATATAAACCTGTTTGTGGTAATTTTTCAATCACCTCCAAATCCCCCTTCACCACGAACAAATATGCGTGGCAATATCCCCTCAAGCACACCCCCTAAAAAAAGACTGAAAGACCCAAACTATGAGCATCTCATTTTCACTTTGGCTGACTTATGTTGCAGCCGTACTCATCATTTCAGGCACGCCAGGGCCAAACATGCTGCTTGCCATGACCCAAGGCATTCGTTTTGGCTTACGCCCCATCTGGCCCACGTTATTGGGCGCGGTGTGCGGCGTGTTGGTTATTCTGTGCATGTCCATGAGCGGGCTGGGCGCAATTTTGAAAGCTTCAGAGCAATTGTTTGCGGTGGTGAAATGGGTGGGTGCCGCATACTTGATCTATTTGGGCATTCACATGTGGCGCACCAGCGACTCGATGAGCAACACCCCAGAAGAAACACACACGGTGAGCATTCAAGCACCATCAATCATTGTTCAATTCCGTACGGGCATGGCGGTGGCAATGTCCAACCCAAAAGCCATTTTATTTGGCTTGGCATTTTTCCCTCAATTCATCAACGCCGATGCACCTTTGCTGCCACAGGCCATCATTTTACTCACAACGTTTGCAACCATTGAAGTCTCATGGATGTGTGTTTATGCATTGGGCGGCACTCAACTGTCAAAATACTTGGCCTCACCCTTGCGCATGCGACGCTTCAACCGTGCATCGGGCTCTGCATTTATCCTGGCAGGACTTGGATTGGGATTGTTCGGTAAAAGCAAATGAACAAACAAATGAATAAAATAAGCTAAAAACAGTGAACATAAACATAAAGTTACAAACTATAATTATACACAACGAACCAATCATGAACATCGAAAGTAAGGTGTCATGAGCCCGTTAAAAAACAATTATATGGAGCCTTTATGAGACATTGTGTGACCATTGTCGCTTTATTATTCAACGCACTACCCATCCACCCAGCACATGCCCAAATCCAGCAATCCGCCAGTGCGCCACCGACGGTCATTGCGAACAGCGCCGATGAAGCCTTTGATGCCGATTTTGCAGCGTATATGCTGGGCACAAGCTGCACAAAATTCAAACGTGACGATCAATGTGTGATTGCCTTTTTTGACAAAAAAGACCAAAAAATCAACACGCACACCCATGCTGTACATTACCGCGTGTTGTACGGTAAAAATAACAACCTGTACATCGGCCAAGACTTTTACGCATCAGGGCAAAAACAAACCAATGTCTACTTCGCACGTTCGGAAACGGGGCTATTGAACAGCTGGTACAACAACGACTTGATGTTCGAGGGCAATGTCAAAGGCTACACCACAAAAGGCGAGGTTTATTTTGACAACAATTACCGAAACGGTGTTGAAACCGAATCCAGTCATTTGAGCACGCCCCCAGAGATAAACGCCACACCAAAAAGCAACACCGCACCATAAAAAAACGGCTCATCATGAGCCATTTTTTAAACATCGCACAAAGCCAATTAAGCCTGCAAACATTTTAAGGTCGATCCGGCAAAAATGAAGGCTTGTTTTTTCCGTGTATTCTTACTTGTTCCGATCACGCTTGTACGCCAACACCAGCAAAACCAGACCCGCCACAATCATCGGCAAGGACAACAATTGCCCCATCGACAAATTGAACGTCAACAAACCCAAATAATCATCGGGCTCACGTGCAAACTCAGCCAGAAAACGCAACATGCCATACCCCACCAAAAACACCGCCGACACCGCCATCATCGGGCGAATTTTGCGCGCATAAAACCACAGGATCACAAACAACAACAAACCTTCGCCTGCGAATTGATACAACTGTGAAGGGTGGCGTGGCAGCAAACCAAATTGCTCAAACGCCTTGGCCAAATTCACGTTATCCAAAGCCTGTGGATTTTTGGCCAAGTAATCTTGATCTGCGCTTTGTGCGTGTGGAAACATCATCAACCATGAGTAAGCTTTATCTGATACGCGCCCCCACAACTCACCATTGATGAAATTACCAATGCGCCCAGAAGCCAAGCCCAAGGGCACGAGCGGCACGATAAAATCGACCACCTCCCAAAACTTGCGCTTGGTATTGTGTGCATACACCGCCATTGCAGCCATCACACCCAAGAAACCACCATGAAACGACATGCCACCTTGCCAGACTTTTAAAACATCTTGCGGATTCGCCAAATAATAATCAGGTTTGTAAAAAATCACATAACCCAATCGGCCACCCAGCACCACACCCAACACGCCGTAAAATAAGATGTCATCCAACTCCAAAGGCTTAAAGCCAAGCAATGGCATTTTGCGCGCACGGTATTTGCCCAGCATTAAAAACATCATAAAAGCCGCAAGGTAAGTCAAACCATACCAATGAACAGGCCAACCAAACACTTCAAAAGCCACAGGGCTAAACTGAGGGTGCATCAGGGGCATATCAATCCTTAAAAAGAAAACGTACCATTGAACCCTGTCCAAAACATGGGCTTTACGGTAAAATAACACAGCTAAGACATTGTACCGATGTCGCCCCATTTTTTCAGCCGTTTCACATACTAAAAGACGAAAGATTAAAATGTCAGACCAAAAAAACCCCGGCACAGAACGCTCATCCCACGTGACACAAGGTGTTGCACGCAGCCCAAACCGTGCCATGTATTACGCAATGGGCTACCAAGAAAGCGACTTTAAAAACCCAATGGTGGGCATTGCCAATGGTCACTCGACCATCACACCGTGCAATTCAGGTTTGCAAAAGCTCTGTGACGCTGCGGTGGACGCGATCAAAGCCGCAGGTGGCAACCCACAGACATTCGGTACACCCACCATTTCCGACGGCATGAGCATGGGCACTGAAGGCATGAAATACTCGCTCGCCTCGCGCGAAGTGATTGCTGACTGCATCGAAACCTGCGTCAATGGCCAATGGATGGATGGTGTTTTGGTCATCGGCGGCTGCGATAAAAACATGCCAGGCGGCATGATGGCAATTCTGCGCACCAATGTCCCCGCGGTTTACGTTTACGGCGGCACGATTCGCCCGGGCCACCACAAAGGCAAAGATTTGACCATCGTGTCGGCATTTGAAGCCGTTGGTCAATTCACTGCGGGCAAAATGAGCCAAGAAGATTTTGACGGCATCGAACGCCACGCCTGCCCGACATCAGGCTCGTGCGGCGGCATGTACACCGCCAACACGATGAGTTCAGCAATTGAAGCCATGGGTATGAGTTTGCCCAACTCTTCAATGATGGCCAACCCAGACCAAGAAAAAGTCGACTCAACCGCAGACTCAGCACGCGCTTTGATGGATTGCATCCGCAATAACCTGCGTCCATCGGACATCGTGACCAAGAAAGCCATTGAAAATGCTGTCGCCGTGATCATGGCCACGGGCGGATCGACCAATGCCGTTCTGCACTTCCTCGCCATCACCCATGCCGCCAACATCGACTGGACGATTGATGACTTTGAACGCATGCGCAAAAAAGTCCCCGTATTCTGCAACCTCAAACCATCGGGCGAATACGTCGCCACCGATTTGCATCGCGTTGGTGGCATCCCACAAGTCATGAAAATGTTACTCAATGCGGGTTTATTGCACGGTGATTGCATGACCGTTACAGGCAAAACAGTCGCTGAAAACTTGGCCAATGTCCCCGACATGCCACCCGCAGATCAAGACGTGATTTTGCCTTTGGACAAACCACTGTATACAGAGGGTCATTTGGCGATTCTCAAAGGCAACCTCGCCCCAGAAGGCGCAGTGGCCAAAATTTCAGGATTGAAAAATCCAGTCATCACAGGCCCAGCCCGCGTGTTCAACGACGAGCAATCGGCCATGCAAGCCATCCTTTCCGATCAAATCGTTGCAGGTGATGTGGTGGTCTTGCGCTACCTCGGCCCCAAAGGCGGCCCAGGCATGCCTGAAATGCTCGCCCCAACAGGCGCACTGATTGGCAAAGGCTTAGGCGAATCGGTTGGCTTAATCACCGACGGCCGCTTCTCAGGTGGCACATGGGGCATGGTGGTCGGTCACGTCGCACCTGAAGCTCATGTGGGCGGCTTGATTGGCTTGATTGAAGAAGGCGACGCCATCACCATCGACGCACACCAATTGCTCCTGCAACTGAATGTGGACGAAGCCACCATTGCCGCCCGCCGTGCCAACTGGGTGCAACCCAAACCACGTTACACACGAGGCATTTTAGCCAAATTTGGTCAACTCGCTTCAACCGCCTCAAAAGGTGCGGTGTTAGACGCCGAAATCAATTATTGATCCACCCGTTGATTTTAGCTCTCACCCAACGGTCGAAGGCATCAAACATACAATACAACCGCCCACAACTTATGGGCGGTTGTGTGTTTTAATGACCATGACCTCCATGAACGCAAACCAACATCCCCCAATAAAAACAAAATGTGAGCCTCACCGTCAACCAAACCGCCAACCCAAGCTTTATAATACCAACGCCGTCAAACACAACCGCAGGACAACCATGAAACTCAAATTCACCGCCCTCTGCCTCATCGCCGCCAGCACCTTTACAGGTTTAGCACATGCGAATCCAACAGACATCGCCAAAGCCAACAAATGCTTTTCATGCCACTCGTTGGACAAAAAAATCATCGGCCCCTCATATCAAGACATTGCTCAAAAATATGCGGGTCAAGCGGGTGCGGACATTAAATTAGCAGATCGCATGCGCAAAGGTGCGGTGGGTGTATGGGGCAGCGCACCCATGCCCGCCTACCCAGACATCTCGGATGCCGACCTGAAAACAGTGGTGAAATGGGTGTTGTCTCAATAAATCAAACGTTCATGTGTCCAACCCGCATAAAAAAACGCCTCGAATCATCGAGGCATTTTTTTATATTCGTTACTCCGCATGACGATGCAAATATCGAACAGCGCACAGCACCACACACACACCCGACAGGGCAAAACACACCAAAGGTAAAACCAAACCTTGCACGCCAAAATGAGAAATAGCCCCTGCAAACAAGGGCGGGCCGACTGTTGAGCCCACATTAGCCAACTGTGCCAAAGCACCATTGGCGCGCACTTGAAACCATTTATCATGGCTCAAATAAGGGATCAAGGCAAAAGACGCGCCGCCCGACAAACCGCCCAAAAACATCAACACCAAGGCCACGGCAGACACGCCAACCCCCGCCTGTACACTCATGAAAAAGACCACACCAGCGGCAGCCACACTAAAAAAAGCAGACGCCAACAAACGAAACGGTGGGATCAACGACTGCGCCAACCAGCCCGCAGAAAAAGTCCCTAGGATGCTCAACACAGGCAGCAAAGGCGCCAACCACGCCCGATCATCCCCCACAAACTTGGGAATAAACGTCATCAATGACACCGAAGTCGCGGTATAACACATGAAGCTCAAACCAGGCAAAATCGCTTTAAATTGCTGATACACCTCAATGTTTTGACGAAACAACGTTGATATTTTAGGCAAATGGCACGTGTCCTGCTCATGCCCATCGGTTTTCAAAGTGAGCCTCACCAGCAGCCACATCATTGAAATGAACATTGCCTGCGCCACCAACAGACCGCGCACACCAAAATGAGCCACAATCGACGGCGCACACAAGGAAGTTAATGCAAAAGCCGCACCAAAAAATGTGCTCCACAAGCCAATGGTGATGGATCGATGTTGGGGGGCGCTGTTCGCCGTGATTAAAATTGGGGCAATCACGATGATGACCAAATGGGATACACCTTCAAGCAAACGTGTGATAAAAAACAGGGGATAAGGCAACATTAAGGTTTGCAGCAAGGACAGCACCGCCCCCAAACCCAGCCCCATCAAGAGCAAACGGCGAAAGCCAACCGCATGAGCAAATAAGCCCGCCGTCACACCAAACAGCAGCCCGCTCATGCCCACAATGGACAAACTCCAACCCAACTGAGCGGGTGTCACCGCATAAAAAGCCAGCAGATCATCAAACCCAAGCGACACTTTCGCAAACTGCATGGCAGCGGCGAGGCCACACAACCACAGCAAAGCGATCCGAGGCCAATGGGTGTGCATGGGTGAATTCTGCGGCATGTGATCCTATTAAGAGTTTGGCCGTGGCAGCCTGCGCGTGCACATGCGACAAACGCTGCAACCACCGCCGTCTTTATGCACTCAAATTAATGGCATGTTCCCGCGTCTCATGAAACACGATGTCGGGATGGCGCTCACGCATGATGTCCAAATTCACACGGTGATTGGCCAAATAAGTCAAATTGCCCGCCGCATCTTCGGCAAGGTTATTCACTTGCGACTTTTCAAACTCAGCCAATTTAACCTTATTCTCACAACTCACCCAACGCGCAATGTTGGTTGAGGGTGATTCAAACACACAGTCCACGCCGTATTCACTCATCAAGCGATGTGCCACCACTTCAAACTGAAGCACACCCACCGCGCCGAGCACCATGTCCCCCCCATTGAGCGGTTTGAACACTTGTACCGCGCCCTCCTCACCCAGCTGCTGCAAGCCTTTTTGCAATTGTTTGATTTTCAAAGGGTTTTTAATCCTCGCAACGCGAAACAGCTCTGGTGCAAAAAAGGGAATGCCCGTAAAAGCCAACTGCTCGCCTTCTGAAAACGTGTCACCAATTTGAATATTGCCGTGATTCGGGATGCCAATGATGTCGCCAGCAAACGCCTCTTCAATGATCTCACGGTCATGTGACATGAATGTGACAACTGAATTCGCCGCCATGTCACGGTTCAAGCGCAAATGCTTCATTTTCATGCCGCGCTCAAACTGCCCTGAACACACCCGTAAAAACGCAATGCGATCGCGGTGTTTCGGATCCATATTGGCTTGAATTTTAAAGATAAAACCAGAAAATTTTTCTTCGGTCGGCACCACTTCGCGCACAGTCGCATCGCGCGATGCAGGTGCAGGCGCCCAGTCGATCAGCGCATCCAAAATTTCGCGCACACCAAAATTATTAATTGCGGAGCCAAAGAAAACTGGCGTCAATCGCCCTGCAAGAAACTCTTTCAAATCGAACTCATGTGACGCACCTTTGACCAACTCAATGTCCATGCGCAATTGCGCCGCCTCGTCGGCAAACAACTCATCCAGTCGCGGATTGTCCAAACCTTTGATGATTTCCACATCCAAGTTGATTTTTTCACCACCCGCTTCGAACAAAAACACTTCGTCGCGCAACAAGTGATACACCCCTTTGAAGCTGCGTCCCATGCCAATCGGCCACGTGATCGGCGCACAATTGATTTTCAACACCGACTCGACCTCATCGAGCAAGTCCAATGAATCACGCACTTCACGATCGCATTTATTCATGAACGTCACAATCGGCGTGTGGCGCAAACGACACACATCCAACAGCTTGATGGTCTGCGTTTCCACCCCTTTGGCCGCATCAATCACCATCAAACCTGAGTCGACAGCGGTCAGCACACGGTAAGTGTCCTCGGAGAAATCTTGGTGACCTGGGGTATCGAGCAAATTGACCGTGTGGTCTTTGTACTCAAACTGCATGACCGATGAAGCCACAGAAATACCGCGTTGCTTCTCAATGTCCATCCAATCCGAGGTGGCAAATTTACCCGTTTTTTTGCCTTTAACGGTACCCGCCTGTTGAATCGCACCAGAAAACAACAACAGTTTTTCGGTCAACGTGGTTTTACCCGCGTCAGGATGGGAAATAATGGCGAAAGTACGGCGATGCTCGACTTCGTGGCGAATGCGGTTTAAATCTGCGGACATGGGGATCAATCGGTAAATAGGAAAACGGCTATTTTACGTGAAAATAGCCGTGATAGCGAATCTCAAATGCCAATCAAATGTTTCATGCCATAAAGCGCGCACAGCACAACAATGAAACGCTCAAAAAATTCAAAAATCATTCAACCGGTTTTGGCGCACTCGAATGGTCTGAAGCCTTTTCATCGTCCGATTTTCCATCAGGAACCACCGCGCTGACCGCAGCCGCACCGACTTTAACTGTGGTTTTCACAGCCGTTGCAGCCACAGACACTGCGGCATCCGCAACAGCAATCACCGCACAAGCAGACAACGCAACAGGCATCGCCAAAACTACAACCCATTTCACCACAGAACGGGCATGCAACCCGTTGATATTTAAAATCAAAATAAAACCCCTATCCATTCATCAATTTATCATTCATTTACAAGCATGTCGCAGAAACATTCAAAGCCAAATTCATTCGACCTTGAACAATCAAAACATCATCGCCGCTCAAACCGCTCAGGCCCAAAACAATACGCCGCCACTTCAAACGCATTGTCACGATAAAAACGCCGCCCATGCAGCACTTGCCACACGCCGTTGCAGACATACGCCAGCGGCAAAAAAATCCCCCAGCGCTCGGTCTGCCGCACATGCTCGTACTCATGCGCGCCACAATAGCACATTTTTTTCAAATCCCTCGCCAACACCACATGCCCAAACGTCGCCGCATACATGCTGCCCAAAGGATGCCGCTGCAACCACACATCCAACCAGCCACCCCATGCACACAACGCACCCGTTGAACCGATGCGCAGCCACGCCACCTTCGGTCGGCTGGGCACAGCCAACAGCAACACCAGCAAACCAAACACGGTGATAGGCAAAGCCCACAACCATTTGAGCAGTTTCAATAATCGTTTCAACACAGCGCAACCATCCTTTATCCCCACGAGTTATGCGATAATACCCCATTCATTCTATCCATTGGCTCCCATGCTCGCAAAAATCACAGGCACACTCCTCGAAAAAAAACCACCGCAGGTCACCATCGACACGGCATATGGCCTCGCCTACGAGATTGACGTGCCCATGAGCACATTGTATACCCTGCCCAATGCAGGTGAAAAAGTCACACTGTTTCTGCATTTCGCCATCCGAGAGGATGCGCAGCAACTGTTTGGCTTCGCCACCGCCGCAGAGCGCAGCAGCTTTCGCATGTTGATCAAAATCAGCGGCATCGGCGCACGCACGGCACTTGGCATTTTATCGGGACTCTCCTCTGACGACCTGCAACAGGCCGTCCTCGCGCAAGACATCTCGCGCCTGTGCAGCATTCCGGGTATCGGCAAAAAAACCGCCGAACGCTTGGTGCTTGAGCTGAAAGACAAACTCAAAGGCACAAGTTTCAATTTCACCGAAGCCGCCACCGCCCCGCACTCTGAGCGCGATGACATCAGCCTCGCCCTCGCCGCACTGGGCTACGCCGACAAAGACATACAAGCCGCCCTCAAACACGTTCCCACAGATGTGGGTGTGAGCGCCGGGATACGGGCGGCATTGGGCTGGCTGTCAAAGTGATGTTTGCTTAAAACTTAACAGTAAGCAATAAAACGCTGACCTCAATCGGTCATGACAATAGGCCAACAGGCCACGTGAGCACGGCCAAAAGGACGATTAAAAGCTGAGCTTGAGGACAAATCAACCGACACATGATGTCTTTATCATGGTCTTTTTATAACAGGTATCCACGATGATTTTATACGGCCATCACGAATCAGGTCATTCATATAAAATACGCACCTTTCTGCTCATGGCCAACATCCCACATGAGTACCGCTGGATAGACCTCACATTACCGCGCAAACAACGCCCCGCAGAATTTCAAGCCACCAGCAAATTTGGTGAGGTGCCCGTGCTGATTGATGAGGCACATACACTGTGCCAATCAAATTCGATCTTGATGCACCTTGCCCAACAGCATCACATGTTCTGTGGAACACCCAATGAATGGCACACCATCACAGAATGGCTGTCATGGGAAGCCAACCGCATCGGTTTCTCCTTGCCCAATTTGCGTTTCAATATGCGCTGGAATCCGCAGCCCGAAGCGGTCATGACTTATTTACGCGAGCGTGTTTTAAGTGACTTGAAAATCCTTGATCGCTTTTTAAAAGACACTGAATTTCTAACCACATCAGGCCTGACAATTGCAGACATCAGCTGCTCGGCATATTTGTTTTGGTTGAACCAAGTGGACTTGGATGTGACGGATTATCCGAACATTGAGCGGTGGTTGTTAAAAATTCAGGCCACACAAGGCTGGCAATCGCCCGAAATGGCAATGAAACCAAATGACTCAAACCATTAAACCCAACTCATAAATCCAGCACAAGCTCACCACCTTACAAAGTAAACCACCATGAGCACCATAGTCACCGACGACTTTTCCCCTGAAGACTTTCCCAACCGTGTGGCAGACATCAAGCCACCTCGGGAGGAAGAGCAGATTGAACGTGCCTTGCGCCCGAAGTTACTGGACGATTACGTCGGGCAGCAAAAAATCCGAGAGCAGCTGGATATTTTCATCGGTGCGGCGAAGTCGCGCCATGAAGCGCTCGACCACACCCTGCTGTTCGGCCCGCCTGGTTTGGGTAAAACCACGTTGGCGCACATCATTGCCCGTGAAATGGGTGTGAACCTGAAGCAAACCTCAGGGCCGGTGCTTGAACGGGCGGGCGATTTGGCTGCATTGCTGACCAATTTGGAGGCAAATGATGTGTTGTTCATTGATGAGATCCATCGTTTATCACCCGTGGTCGAGGAAATCTTATACCCGGCATTGGAAGATTACCAAATTGACATCATGATTGGTGAAGGCCCTGCGGCGCGCAGCGTTAAGTTGGATTTACAGCCCTTCACATTGGTGGGGGCGACCACGCGGGCGGGGATGCTGACCAATCCATTGCGCGATCGTTTTGGCATTGTCGGTCGTTTGGAGTTTTATAATGTCGCTGAGTTGACCCACATTGTTCGCCGTTCGGCTGGCTTGCTGCATTGCGAGATGGACGAAGAAGGTGCGGTTGAAATCGCTCGCCGTTCGCGTGGCACACCGCGCATCGCGAACCGTTTGCTGCGCCGCGTACGCGATTATGCTCAGGTGCGTGCGGATGGCGTCATCAGCAAAGCGGTGGCGGATGCGGCGCTAAAAATGTTGGATGTCGATCCTGTGGGCTTGGACATGATGGATCGTAAGTTGCTTGAGGCCATTTTGTACCGATTTAACGGCGGCCCTGTCGGTTTGGACAATCTGGCCGCGTCCATCGGCGAATCCAAGGACACCATTGAGGACATCATTGAGCCGTATTTGATGCAACAAGGGTATTTACAACGCACCCCGCGTGGTCGCACCGCCAGTCCGATGACGTTTGCGCATTTTGGCGTGGAAATGCCCGCAGATGGCGTGCAATGAGCACAAAAAAACACATCAACACAATGTGATCGCTCAGCATGCCCCTGTTTTGTGATCAACGCCATGTGAGCATTGATCATAAAAAATGGATGAGATTTGCATCTCATCCATTTTTTTGGAAAGACCACTCAAATCAGCAGTCAATCAGTCAATCAATCAATTAGTCAATTGTCATGCACATAGCCATCGGCAATTTACCACTTTGGTTGATACTGCATAGACAACAACACATTACGAGGCGTTGAGTTGTAGCCATGCAAGGTTTCGTACTTGCGGTTAAACACGTTGCCCAAGGTCAAGCCCACTTTGACTTCTTTACTAACATCATAGAAAGCGGAAGCATTGAGTACGCCGTAGCCGCTCACGGTGCTGCTGCTGATGTCTTTCATGTCGCCTTGTGATTGCCAGTTCACCTGCGTTGACCATTTGCCCCACGCTTTGCCCAAACCAATGCTGGCCAAAACACGCGGTTGACGCAACAAGCGTGCGCCGGTGTCGCGGTTTTTAACCTCTTGATAGGTCAAACCCACATCCGCTGTCCAGCCATTGCGTTTGTATGAGCCGATCCATTCAACACCCCGCACTTTAGCGCGGGCGATGTTGCCCACAGTCCAAGTGGTTGCATCATAGGCAATTTTATTGCGATAACGGTTTTCAAATGCAGTCAAACGGCTGGTGTAAGTGTCGTCGCTGTATTGCACGCCGATTTGGCCATAATTTGAATATTCAGCCTTCAAATTGGGGTTGCCGTATGCGCTGTACAAATCGTTTAAAGTCGGAGCGGAGAAACCATTGCTGTAACCCGCCAACACGCGCCAATTGGTGTTCAAATCAAAACCATAGTTAATGGCAGCAGTGTTTTCACGGTTCATGTTCGACAATTTGTCCGTGCGTGCATTCAATTGCAGGTGATGGCGTGCTTTGTCAAGCATGTAACCCGCCCAAATGCTGGTGGTGCCGCGCCCAGTGTTGCTGTATTGGCTGTCGGTGGTCAAGCGTTGCTGTGTGCGTGAGATGCCAACGATGAAGTCGCCTGCGTTGGTGTGCACATCATTTTGCCAAGAAATTTCTTTGCTGCGTGCTTTATACAGGCTGTGACCATCGGTCCATGTCGGTGCGCTGTCGTAATCATCGGTGCGATCGGTGTATTGTGACACACGCACACTGCTTTTCCAGTTGTCGGTCAAACGGTTGTTGGCGTACAGGCTGATGTTTTGAACACGTGTTTCATTGTTTTGCAACGCCGTTGTGCTGGATGCATAGGCATCGTCGTAGTTGTTTTTACCACGGCTGTCAAAAAACTTGAGGCCAAACTCATTATTGGCATTCGGGCGATAGCGCACACTGCCGTTTGCACTGTTGTTTTTATAGCCGTCTTTGTCGGGGTTCACATTGCTGTAAGCATTGGTCGGATGCTGTGCGCTGGTCGACTTCTCTTCATCATGTGAAATACCAAAAGTGGCTTGTACCGTGTCGCTACCGCCGCGCACTTGAGCCGAAGCTTGACGTTGGCCGTGGCTGCCGATCGCGAAGCGGATAGTGGCATCCTGACCGCTGCCCACTTTGCGTGTGAACACTTGCACAACACCACCTGTGGCTTGTGAACCATACAATGCTGACACGTTACCACGCACAATTTCAATGCGCTCAATCGCCGCCAAAGGAATTTGTTCCAACGCGCCCGTGCCCGATGACAAGCTGTTCATCGACACGCCATCAATCAACACCAAGGTGTGGCGCGGATCGCCGCCACGGATATTGACGCTAACAGTTTTTCCTTGCGTGCCATATTGACGAACCACCACCCCTGCCTGCATTTTGAGCAAGCTCGCCACATCCGATACAGGCGCTTTTTCAATGTCCGCACGGCTAATGACCGTGGTGCTGGGCAAGGCATCGCTGACAACTTGCTCACTGCGCGCAGCAGTGACCACCACTTCAGATGCTTCTGCGGTTGTTTGAGCGTAGGCCACATTCATGCCACCGATTAAGGCACATGCGCTGGCGACCGCATGGGCGATGAGGCGTGTGTTTAAAGGTGAATGGCCTGAGTGAGAATTGAATGTTAAAGTGCGCGCGCGCACGCTTTTTTTGCACGCCGAGCGCGTGCTGTGATTGAACAATGTCATGTCAGAATTCCTCGACTTTGCGACCCGCAAAGTGTGGGTTAGAAGAAAAACGTGCATTTTAAGTCAAAACACACGCCATTCATCGGCCGGTCTCCGGGCTGGCCCATGACGCAGAACACCTTCCCATTTAAATGTTGTTGTCACAGCAAGGTGACACATGGATTCAAACAGTGGTTATCGTTCCGCGCAGATTCAAGCACATAAGGTTTCATGCGCTGCAATCAGGGCATACCGTTGCGGGTGCAGCATGGTCAGGGGTGTGCGTTGTGCATCACCACCGCCGATTTCCCGTTTCACTCGCCTTTTTGTACAAAAAAAGGACAAGCACCGATGGGTGCGCACACTTTACGATAAGCATCATGAAAAAGCAACGCCATTCTCACGCGCGTAAGCCGTAATTTCGAGTAAAATAAGCGACATTACCGCGCTGCATGGCCAATTTAGTTCTAAACTGTACAAAACAACGCGGCCTTTCGACAATGACACCGTTGTCTGCCAGAAAAAGCCCATACCATGCTCACACCACTCAAAACCCTTGAACAAAAACTGGAACTGCTGATCACAGCGGTTAAACAGACCCGCAACGAAAACCTCGTTTTGCGACAAGACAATTACACCTTGCATTTACAGAACCAACAGTTACTTGAGCGCATGAGCCAAGCACAAGAACGCCTTGACTTGTTGTTGCACTCACTTGAGCAACGCGTTGATGCGCCACCTTCAGAAGGGAACAATTGATGAACACTGTTGTGAAAAAAGAAACTTTGAATGTCTCTATCTTGGGACGCAGCTACACATTGCTCTGTTCACCCGATGAAAAGGCATCGTTACTGGCGTCTGTGGCATTGGTTGATCAAAAGATGCAAACCATCAACCAGCAAATGGGGTTATCGGGTCACGATAAAATCGCGGTGTTTGCGGCCTTACAAATTGCGCACGAGTTGCTGCAACACAATTTACACAACCATGCGAGCATTGAGGCCGCACAACGCATCAATGCCATGAACAATGCGATTGATGAGGTCATGAGCGTGCCGCAAACACCTTTGTTTTAAACGGATGCACTGCGTGCTTCGGCACTTCTCTGCGCTCGTCCGCATGTTTACCTGATCAATAAAACGCTGGCCGAGCTCGTCAGCGTTTTTTAACACCTTCTTTTGGAACCACCATGGCACAATGCCCTTCTGCTCAAGCGGCTCAAAAGACTTTGTTCACCATCTTTGCATTGCTCGGCATGATGAATGGCTTGTGGGCGGCGTCGATCCCATTGTTGCAAAAACGCCTCAATTTGACCGCAGACATCCTGGGCTTAAGCATGTTTTGCTTTGCATTGGGCGCAATGCTGGCGACTTTTGTGGTGCCCAAATACATCCTGCGCCACAGCACACGCTGGGTCATGATGGTGAGCGCCACCATCATTTGGCTGACGTTTCCATTGATGCTGGACGCATCGAGTTTGAGCACGCTGTTGCCCATCAATGTCGCAGTGGGCTTTGGCTTTGGGGCGATGGATGCTTCAATGAACAGCCACGCATTCAATGTTGAACATTTTTTACAAAAACCAACCATGTCTTTACTTCACGCAGGCTGGAGTGTGGGCACCATTGTCGGCAGTGCAGCGGTGGCGGCAGTGTTGTATTTGAGCATGCCCTACATGGGCAGCATGTATGCCATCTGCATCGCGGCTTTGGCACTCATGTGGACGCTTCGCCAATGGTGCTATGCGCACGATTTCCAAGCCTCAGACACGGCCGATGCACTGACCAACAGCACGCGCTTACCATTCACTTTAATTGTCATTGCCATCATGACGGCTTTAAGCTTTTTCACTGAAGGCGCCATTTCGGATTGGGCGGGCTTATTTTTGCGCGATGACAAATTCGCGTCGCCCACCCAAACGGCGCTGTCGCTGGCAGCATTTTCTATTGGAATGACCTTTGCACGGTTTCGAGGTGATGCTTGGCGTGCACGATTTTCAATTCTACCGTTGCTGCGAGCCAGTTGTGGCGGTGCGGCTTTAGCGACCCTGGCTTTTATTGCATCCCCCAATGCACCGCTTGCCTTGTTGAGCCTCGCTGTTGCTGGCGTGTGCAGTGCAAACATTGTGCCGCTGCTGTTTGTGCGAGCAGGGCACATTGAGGGTGTGCCTTCCGCTCGCGGCGTGGCTTATGTGGCAGGCATGGGTTATGCCAGCTTACTGGGTGGCCCCGCATTATTGGGCTATCTCGCCCACCATTGGAGCCTATCCGCTTCTTTCTTCATTGTCGTCTCATGTAATGTGATTTTGTTTCTTGAAGCATTTTGGCGCATGAAACAACAACGCTGAACATTGTCATTGCCATAAAAAAACCGCACATCGTCGAATGTACAGTTTTTTAATCACAGCCAGCCTGAACACTATATTTGTGCACCAAAATTTGGGTCACGTCGATCCATTTCACCGCGTCCCAACTCATGATCAGGAATCGCCAAATCTTTGCTGGTCACACCCAGCCACATGGCAATCGCAGCGGCCACAAAGACCGATGAATAAATACCAAAGCAAATGCCAATGGTCAAAGCCAATGCAAAGTAATGCAACGTCGGCCCACCAAAGAAGAACATCGCCAACACCACCAACTGCGTACAACCGTGGGTGATGATGGTTCGGCTGGTGGTCGATGTGATCGCATGATTCATCACAGCGGGGACACTCATGCCACGGCCTTTGGGATCACGGAACACCTCGCGGATTCGGTCAAAAATCACCACCGATTCATTCACCGAATACCCCAAGATCGCCAAAACCGCAGCCAGTACCGACAATGAAAACTCCCACTGAAAGAACGCAAAGAAGCCCAAAATAATCACCACGTCATGCAAGTTCGCAATGATGCCCGCCAGCGCAAATTTGAATTCAAAACGAAACGCAAGGTACAACACGATGCCAATGATCACAAACAACAACGCCTTACCGCCATCGGTGGCCAACTCCTTACCGATCTGCGGCCCCACAAATTCCGTGCGTTGCAGTTTAACCGTTGGATCTTGGGCTTGCAATGCGGTCAACACCTGCTCACTTTGGGTTTTACTCTCAACACCTTCTTTAATTGGCAAGCGAATCAACACATCGCGCGGGCTGCCAAAGTTTTGCACTTGTGCATCGGCATAACCAATTTTACTCAAGCTGTCACGAATGCTATCGACGTTCGCAGCCTGCGTGTATTGCACCTCGGTCAACGTGCCCCCCGTGAACTCGATGGAGAAATGCAAACCGCGATGAAACAAGAAAAATACCGCCAAAGCAAAAGTGGCGAATGAAATCACGTTGAATATCAACGCATTTTTCATGAAGTTAATGTCTTTTTTAAATCGGAAAAATTCCATTTTGAGACCCCTTATCCGATGTCAATTATTTTTTAGAAGGCGTTTTGACGCCACTGGTCACGTCAGTTGAAATGGCATCCGCCACTTCGCCACGCCACACTTGACCAATCGAAATGCTTGCCAGACGCGGACGACGGCCATACCAGAAATTCACCAAACCACGCGAGAAGAAGACCGATGAGAACATCGAGGTCAAAATCCCCAAACAATGCACCACGGCAAAACCTTTAATTGGCCCAGAGCCAAAAATCAACAACGCCAAACCCGCGATCAACGTGGTGATGTTCGAGTCCAAAATGGTGTCAAATGCATGCTTATAACCCAAATTAATCGCATTTGCAGGCGTGGCGCCATGGCGCAACTCTTCTCGCACGCGCTCGTTAATCAATACGTTGGAGTCAATCGCCATCCCCAAAGTCAATGCAATTGCGGCAATCCCCGGCAACGTCATGGTCGCACCCAACAAAGACAGCAAGGCGATGAGCAAAAACAAATTCATACCCAAGGAAATCACCGAGAAAATCCCAAACATGCGGTAATAAATGACCATGAAAATCGAAATCGCGATGAAACCATACAACAACGAATTGAAGCCTTTTTCAATGTTGTCCGCGCCCAATGAAGGCCCAACCGTGCGTTCATTGATGATGTCCATTGGCGCCGCCAATGAGCCTGAACGCAACAAGACCGCCAAATCATTCGCTTCTTCAGCCGATTTTGAACCTGTGATTTGGAAGTTTTCGCCAAACTCACTTTGAATCGTTGACAGGGAAATGATTTCGCCTTTGCCTTTTTCAAACAAAATCATCGCCATTGGCTTTTTAACATTGTCATGCGTGACTTGGCGCATGATTTTGCCACCCGCACTGTCCAAAGTCACTGACACTGCAGGTTGATTTTCTTGGGTGAACGACACAGTGGCATTGGTGATTGAATCACCCGAAACAACCACTTGCTTTTTCACAGCCGCTTCGCCCGTGCCATATTTGAATTTTTCATTGTTAAAACCTGTGCCCGTTTCAGCCAAACGAATTTGCAAAGTGGCGGTGCGGCCAATCAAATCCTTGGCACGCGCCGTGTCTTGCACACCAGGCAACTCAACCACAATGCGATCTGTGCCTTGCTGCTGCACAATCGGCTCGGCCACACCCAGCTCATTCACACGGTTGTGCAAAGTGCTGATGTTTTGCTTGATGGCATTGGTTTTAACCTCTGTGATCGCCGCGTCATTCATCGTGATGTTCAGGTTGTTGGCATTGGCGGTCACATTGAGGTCGGTGTGTTTTTGCAAAATCTCACTGCGTGCAGTATTCGCTGTTTCAGGCGAATCAAACATCAAAACCAACTGACCGTCTTTGTTATCGCTGTTCGCCACAACAAGGTTTTTTTCTTTCAAAGAGGCCGTCAGCTCATTTTGCAAACTGTCCAAACGCTTTTGAATCGCGCCATTCATGTCCACTTGCAATAAAAAATGCACGCCACCACGCAAATCCAAGCCAAGCGACATCGGATGTGCGCCCAACTTACTCAACCAATCGGGTGAATTGGACATCAAATTCAAAGCCGTGATGTATTCAGGCTCTTGCGGATTTGGATTCAGCGCTGCGCTCAAAGCCTCTTTTGCTTTGAGTTGGCTATCGGTGTCTTTAAAACGAATGCGAAATGAACCAACATTGCCATTTTGGGTGAAGTAAATGCCCGAATTGGTTAAATTTTGTGCGGTCAACACCGACTCAATCTTACTTTGCATTTGCTGCGTCACTTTTACGGTCGATTTACCCGCAGACACCTGCACTGCGGGTGCTTCACCAAAAAAATTGGGTGTGGTGTAAATCAGCCCGAACAACAACGCCACTAAAATTACTGCATACTTCCAAAACGGATAACGGTTCATGCCATCACTCACGTAAAAATTAATCATCTAAGGCAACCCAAGGAGGTGACTTTTCAGCAACCCCATTGTTCCCTCATAAACCACAAACCGCCATGACCACGAGTGCGGCAATGGCGGTTTATTTTAAAACGGCTGTTGAGCAACGCGAGTGAGCGACCTCATATACCGTCACTCACACCGTTACGCATACAACGGATTTTATTTGATTGAGCCCGTTGGCAAAATCGATTGCACTGCACCGCGTTGGAATTGCATTTCCACGCCTTTAGAGACTTCTAAAGTGATGAAATTGTCATCCGATTTGGTGATTTTGCCCACAACACCACCAATGGTAGCCACTTCGTCACCTTTTTTCAATGCAGCGAGCATGTTTTTGGTTTCTTTTTGGCGTTTCATTTGAGGACGAATCATCAGAAAATACAACAAAACGAACATCAAAATGAATGGCAAAAACTGGGCAATTGCACCACCCGATGTCATGTCAGCTGCTGTTTGCGCGTGTGCATCAGTGATAAAAAACATAGTAACTCCATATATAAAAATAATAAAAACAACGCGGTTGATTATAGCATCACTTCATGCATTGAGACATAAACCCGCAGCTAAACCTTGTTGCCCCACCTCAAAATCAACTTAAGCAATGCCACGCGCACGATTGGCATGAAACAGACGAACGACCTCGTCAAAATCATCATTATCCAGTCCATCGCGCAGCTCTTGCATGAGTTGCAAATAGTAATGCAAGTTATGGATGGTGTTGAGCTGCGCCCCCAACATTTCGTTCATTTTATGCAAATGGTGCAGATACGAACGGCTGAAGTTTTGACAAGCGTAACACGTGCACGTGTCATCAATGGGTGCGAGGTCTTGTTTGTAACGTGCGTTTTTGATTTTCACATCACCGAAACGTGTGAACAACCAACCATTGCGTGCATTGCGCGTCGGCATGACGCAATCAAACATGTCAATGCCCTGCTGAACGCCATAGACCAAATCCTCAGGCGTACCCACCCCCATGAGGTAACGGGGCTTATCTGCTGGCAATTGATGACCAATGTGTTCTAAAATGCGGTGAAACTCTTCTTTGGGCTCACCCACCGACAAGCCACCAATCGCGGTGCCATGAAAATCCAATTCATTCAAGCCCGCCAATGACACTTCGCGCAGGTGCTCATGCATGCCGCCTTGCACAATGCCAAACAAGGCATTCGGGTTTTCCTGAGCATTGAACTCATCCATCGAACGCTTCGCCCAACGCAAAGACATTTCCATCGACAACCGTGCGGTTTTTTCATCGGCTGGATACGGTGTGCATTCATCGAATTGCATGACAATGTCACTGTTCAACACGGTTTGAATTTGCATCGAGACTTCGGGCGTGAGGAATAATTTATCGCCATTCACGGGCGAACTGAACATCACGCCCTCTTCTGAAATTTTGCGCATGTCGCCAAGAGAAAACACCTGAAAACCACCCGAATCGGTCAAAATCGGTTTGTGCCAATTCATGAATTGATGCAAACCACCGTGGGTTTTGATCACATCCAAACCAGGGCGAAGCCACAAATGAAACGTATTGCCCAAAATGATTTGCGCATTAATGTCACCCAGCATGTCAGGGTTCATGCCTTTGACCGCACCATACGTGCCCACGGGCATAAAAATCGGTGTTTGCACTTCACCATGATTGAGGGTCATCGTGCCGCGACGCGCTTTGCCGCTGGTTTTGTGTAATTTAAAAGTTAAGCTCATAAAGTATCTTGTCGTGTCAGCAACATGGCATCGCCATAGCTAAAAAATCGGTAATCGTTGGCAATCGCATGATTATACGCGCCACGCATCGTGTGCACCCCACTGAACGCTGAAACCAACATCAGCAAAGTCGATTGGGGTAAGTGAAAATTTGTAATCAGCACGTCCACCAGCCGAAAACGATACGGTGGACGGATGAATAAACGCGTGTCTGCGCTTTGCGCAGCCAACTGCCACGCCGCCTCATGTTCAGGATTTTGCAAAGCCGCCGCCGACTCCAACGCCCGTAAACTGGTGGTGCCCACTGCAACCACGCGCCCGCCTTGGGCACGCGCTTGATTGATGAGCGCGGCGGTTTCCTCGGGAACCTCAAACCATTCCTGATGCATCACATGCGCATCAAGGTCATCGGTTTGAACAGGCAAAAACGTGCCCGCGCCCACATGCAAAGTCACATACGCCAGCCGCACACCTTTGTCCTGCAAAGCTTTTAAAATGACCTCATCAAAATGCAGACCCGCTGTCGGCGCAGCCACCGCACCCGCATGTTCAGCAAACACCGTTTGATAACGCGTTTCATCAAAATCATCCGCCGCGTGATCGATGTATGGTGGCAAGGGCAAATGCCCGTGCGCATCCAACATCTCAAGCAACGGCGCATCGCTGCGCAATTGATAAAAACGATCATTTTTCGCCAGCACCGTGAAATGAAATGCACCATTGATGTTCAATGCCGAGCCAATCGCAGGCGTTTTTGACGCACGAATTTGCGCAATGCATTCATTGCTCGCCGTGATGCGATCCAGCATCACCTCAACCTTACCACCACTGGCTTTTTGCCCAAACAACCGCGCCTTGATGACTTTGGTGTTGTTCATGACCAACACATCGCCTTGATGCAAATGGGCGATGATGTCGCTGAAATGCCCATCCGCCAATTCACCGTCACTCACCATCAACAAACGGCTCGCGCTGCGCTCGGCAGCAGGCATCTGCGCAATCAACGCATCAGGCAATTCATAATTAAAATGCGCCAGCGTCAACTTTGCCCAATCATCGGGCAAAGCTGTGGAAAACGCATTTAAAGGATTTTGACCACTTTGAGACATATAAAAATCGACCTTTTTTATATTTAAAACATTGAGAAAAAACAAAGCAAATAAAGTGAATGGTTATGCCTCGTACGGCACATCCATCAACAACACACGCACATCCTGCGTATTCAACAATTTTGCATCCGACAGATTACGCCGCCATGCACGCGCACCCGCCACACCATGATATAAATTCAACCAATGGCGCGCCATATTGCGCAAAGGCACGCCCTGGCTCATCTGCGCTTCGGCGTACACCATCAACTGATCCAAAATCGCTCGACGGCTGGGCGGCTCAGAAGCCACACCAAACACCTGCGCGTCCACTTTCGCCAGCCAATACGGATCGTGATACGCCTGCCGCCCGACCATCACACCATCGACATGCTGCAACTGTTCTGCAATGGTCTCAAAATCAGCGATGCCGCCATTGATTAAAATATTCAACTGCGGAAAATCGCGTTTCAACTGATGCACCACCTCATAACGCAACGGCGGAATATCGCGATTCTCTTTCGGCGACAAACCCTTCAACCATGCATTACGTGCATGCACAATAAACGTCGTGCAACCCGCCTCGCTGACCGCACCCACAAAATCACGGACAAACCCATAGTCTTCATGTTTGTCCAAACCAATCCGATGCTTCACCGTCACATCAATGCCACACGCATCCCGCATCGCTTTGACACCATCCGCCACCAAAGCAGGCTCATTCATCAAGCACGCACCAAACGAACCGCTTTGTACGCGCTCCGATGGGCAGCCACAATTGATGTTGATTTCATCGTAGCCCCAGCCTTCCGCGATCTTGGCACACTTCGCCAGCGCATCCACATCACTGCCGCCGACTTGCAATGCAAGTGGATGCTCACTTACATCAAAATCCAAATGACGCACCGTATCGCCGTGAATGATGGCATTCACATTGACCATTTCGGTGTACAACAAAGCGTTTTTACTGAGCACACGGTGAAAATAACGGCAATGCCGATCTGTCCAATCCAGCATCGGCGCAACAGAAAAACGGCGTGCAACAGCAAGCGGCGTGGATGCTTGAAAAGCAGCAACAGGTAAAACGTTCATGACAAAAGCCCGTATGCAAGCATGCACATCGCAAAGAAGAACACACGCCTTTGCAATGCTTAGCAATGTTTAAATGATGAAAATTGGATGTAAACGCAACAAAGCCCCAAATGTCAGACATTCGGGGCTTTGTATAAATTTGGTAGGCGATATTGGTTAAATAAAAACAAATTAAGCAGATGATTTTAAAGGTGTTATTTAAACCACATTAATCAATAAACCCCAAAAAACACCCCAAAGCCCTTAGTAATTACATAAAACCCAAAACCACTTAAAGAAGCATCATTGTAGCGAGCTACTAAACCAAAGTCAATTAAGCGGCATGCAGGCGCATTAAAACAACCCCACAGGCTCTTTCGAGCGATCCCACGAGTAAATAATCAACTCTGTGACTTTTTGAGTTTTATCACCACTTGGCAAGCAGTATTCAAACGGCACTTCTTCAATTTCAAATCCTGCAAACAGTTCGCGAATGGCGGGATGGTCTTTGTGGCTGACGATGCCTTTGCCTTGCATGGTTTTCATCGCTTCAGCGATTTTGACGTACTCGTCCCACGCAAAATCCACGCCATACCCCTCGGTTTCCCAGTAGGGCGGGTCGAAATAAAACAGGGTATCGGGGCGGTCGAAACGCTTAAACACTTTTGACCAGTCATCATTTTCAATGTATGTGGTGCACAGCCGCAAATGCGCGGCCGAAAGCTTTTCTTCGATGCGCAGCAAATTAACAGGCGGCGCGGACGGGGCGAAGCCCCAATGCTGGCCGTCCACTTTTGCGCCAAAGCAGTGGGATTGCAGGTAGAAAAACCGCGCGGCGCGCTGAATGTCGGTTAACGTGCGCGATGGGGTTTCTTTGAGCCATTCAAAAATTTGGCGGCTTGAAATAGAATATTTGAACTGCCTGACAAACTCTTCGAGGTGGTTTTGTACAACTCGGTATAAATTGACAACATCGCCGTTAACATCGTTAATAACCTCGACTTTAGCAGGCATTTGCCGCATAAAATACAGGGCTGCGCCGCCCGCGAACAGCTCAACATAGCAGTTGTGCGCTGGGAATCGGGACAATAAAACATCGGCGAGGCGGCGTTTGCCACCCATCCACGGGATGATCGGTTGTGCTTGCATGTGATTTTTGCCTTTACAAAAGTAAATGACTCGACGATAATGCCCGTCCTGCATGTGGGATCAGGGGCTTCGTTCGAGCTTGTGCGTAAATCACGAGGGAGATTGGTGCAGTGTTGCTACAACAACACTGCACCACCTCTGTTTAATAATTAATTGTTAGTTGTCAGTCGCCGCGTACGTCATGTTTGCAGCCACACGACGCACCCAACCTTTGCCAAACGTTGTAAAAGTGCTTAGATTAGTGTAAAAAACCAGTCGTTCTGCATTAAACGCTAGAAGCACATCGTTTCGATCTTTTGACGCAATCGCTGCCAACGTCAAAGCCCCAATCGACCCATCATCCACCACGCCAACCGCGCGTTGCAACATTCGGATCGCATTGCCAATACCATGATTGACCGCCGCATCAAACAATTGAAAACCAATCGATTCATCGTATTTATCCGCGCTGGCGCGCAGCCAAAATGCTTTGTAATAAATGTCCTTGGCTTGATCGCGCGACAGTTGGCGCATTGATCCGTTATAGCCGTGCGCCAAGGCAGTTCGCTTCGTCACGCCCCAGTTAGTCTCACCACCCGGATCCCGCGAATCATTGACATAACCGCCCTCGTGGCCAATCAACCGCTCAAAAAACTCATCAAACTTGCTCATTTATACCCTTTCAAGGCAAGATAAATTGCAAAAAAACCAAACAGCAACGACATCACAACAAATAAGGCTTCGACGTTGCAAAACATGCCAAAATACGACACCATGCTGGCCAGCCGCGCCCTTGTTTTTTTAAGGCTTACGACCAAATACAACACAGATAAGACCACAATCACCATCAAACTCAAGGGCGCACCCATTGGGCTAAACAACAGCTCAAGCTGCACATGCGCGGCCGCCACAGCGAGTAGCGTATGCAGTACAATCCAGTGCGCACCGCGCATCATGCTCAGCGAGCGCACACGACAAATGCACGCCGAGATGACAAAAGCGCACACAACCGCCCATGCCAAGCTTTCAAATGTGATGATCATTGCCCACCTCCATTGCTTAAAACGTCACGAATCTTTTTTAAAATTGCCGATTTTGTGGTGCCCGCAGTTAAAATGATTGCCGTCCCAGAACCGCCAACCACGCACAAATACAAAGTCATTGCCGCAGGTGGCTGAGCCCCATCGCCAAAAGCCATGCCAAACACGCCCCCAAAAAAGGCCGATGAAAAAATAAAAAGAACTGACTTGAGCCTACTGTGCTCGGAGGTCTCCCGCAGCGCATAAGTAATAAAAGCCCCCACAAAACCAAAAAAAAGACTCTTGTGATCAACACCGACCCATGACAACATAACGCTTGACAACGTTGCGGCAGCGGCCGCCGCGCTTGCTGCTACTTCTTTTTCGAGCATGGCTCCCCCTATCCATATCAATGTTTTAAAACAAACCCACCAAACATCAGCCCAATCACGCTTGATGTCCCGCCCACGCTCACATAACTATTGACGGATAATGTGGTGCTTGCTACTGGGATGTTGGCGGTCAATGTGCCCGTCACCGCCGTCATGCTGGTTAAATTGGTCACCTCGTAGCTGATGCCTGCAGCGCCAGCCACGCAAAACAAACGGACTTTATACGCATCGGCTCGATCAACCGACGGCCTTGGAAACGCCGCGCCAAGCCCGACCTTTGCCGCGGCCACCAAGCCCGCATTGCTCATGACGCTGAGATTGGCATCGCCCGCATCCCAGCCCACACCAATCATATTGACCAGCGTGGACGGGTTAACATCGGTCAAGGCCGCCGTGGCGTTGGTCAAACCAAAAAAGCCACGCGTTGTGCTTGTTGACGCACCCGTTGCGACGCTTGCAATCACGCTAAAATCAAATCCACCCACCGTCCCCGCGCCACGAAAACACTGTGCTGTTGTGGTGCGCACGCTGGCAATGGCATTGGTGGCCGCTGTGGTCACGAGGTAATCAATCCGCCGAATGGATGTGTGCTCACTGGCTGCAGAAAGGCTCGCAGCAGTGGCCGTCCCAACGGCCGTCACCGTACAGCCCGAGACCGTCACCGTCGCGCTACCCGCCACAGGCTGCGCATAAACGACTGGCAACAACATCGGCACCTCAATGACGTCAAAGGCTGATAACTCTTGAGTCTGCCCGCTAACATCAACGAGCGGAATGCGCACGGACATAGGTTAAGCCTTAACCAGCGTTGGTCCGCTTTGAAAATTAATGGACGACGCCGATGTCGCAAATCCGATGACTTGCACCAAGTTGCCTGACGACGCTGGAGCGGCACTCGCTGCCAAGCCAGCCGTTGTCGATAAAAAGACTTTGCCCGCTGTTTGCCCTGTCACTGCCGTGTTGGTGCCCTCAAAATAAACCGACGCTGAAGACCCGCTGGCGCAAGACGATAGGACAAATCCATGAGCCTCTTTGCCTGCCACCGTTGCATCAGCCTTGCGCACTTTTGCACCGCCGCTGTTCCAAACATTGACAAAATCACCCGCCGCCAAGGCCTCGCTGGCAATGATGCTACCCACATCCGCACCGACGCCCACGGGTAAAACGGTGAGGTCAATTTTTCCGGAAGGGTCAAGCAATACAACTTTACTAGCGTCCGTCGCGCCCGAACTGACGACTTTTGCATTCAAAATGGACGGGTCTAAAAAACCACCCGCTCCGAGCGCAACAAGTTTCTGCGCATCTATCGAACCCGCGCTCGTTGTTAACGCAGCCTCTTCGGTTTGCTGGCCTAAAATGTCCTTGATAAACTTTGTGGTGCTTTGCGTACCCATAATTAAAACTCTCCGTAAAATAAGGCGGACTGAAAATCAACCGCCAAAGTCTCAGCACTCAACGCAGTGCCAATCCGCCTACGCCAGATGGCGGCAGGGGGGTAAACTGGTGTTTGCGTCAAAACCCCGCCAATGCCAATAAAAACAGGCTTCCCCGCTTGAAAATCCCACCCGTTGTGGGTCAAATAGCCCGCCTCAATCAACTCAACCACGCCCCCAACGGATGAGGCATTTAATGTGATACCAGCCAATGAGTGAGCGTGCGCTGAATCCATCAGATCAATCTCAGCAACCGACCCATTGGCGGCATACACGGCAGCAACATGACCTGACAGAGCGTGCGATGCAACAGCAGTCTTTACGCCACCAGCCTCACCTTTTTCACCCCTCAAAAAAGGCACAAGGCTCAACACCACAGTGCTGTCTTTACTCACAAAACCCAGCCTTGCAGCCGCCTGCGCGTGCAGCTCAGCTGAAGTAGTATTATTTTGCTGGGCCGCAACAAGCTGCGCTGTTGGCACAAAAGTTAAAAGAGCACTACAGCAGGCTGGATCAGACATCCCAAAGTCCTTTTTCTAAGGTGATCGACGCTTTCACGGTGGGAACGTGCCGCCCCGAGCTGTCAATGTATCGCCCCTGAACCACATAACAGCCCGCGGGGAGGCTTGAGGTATCCGTAATAATGGCCGTAAAAAGCCCCTGCTCCGCATTGACTGCACGCACATCAAATTGACGGACGTGCGCACCACTGGCCGCCCACAGCTCAATACCCGTGCAATTTGACATATCCACAGGGAGTCCGCCTACGGCTGAAGCGAACTGATAGGCGAGGGCTATTGGCAATCCGGTGTACAAAACAGGAGTATTGGGCTGTTTAAGCATGGTTTGGCTCGATGTTTGTCTGTAATTGGCTTACAATTGAGAACCAATCATCGCAATTTGAGCACAGAGGTCTGCTGTTTTTACCTGCGCCGCCACCACACTCAAGCTTCCAAGCGTAAATTTTTGCATGCGCAGTCGCGACACCTCATTTAAGGCTGCATTGAATTGATCTGATTGAGCCAAAATCACATTGGCCGCATCCTCAACGCTCAAACCCGCCGCAACGGCAAAATCACTGACTTGATTCGCAGGAGTGCCTTTGTAGCCCGCGTCTTTAAACGCCAAAGCGGCCGCAGCTTTGGCCTTATACTCATCGCCAAAACGAGAGGCAACCGCGTACGTCTTTTCTGCCGCGACATCGATTTCTGTTTTAAAATCGGCAATGTCATCGGCATCAATGACTTGTTCAGCAATGCCCGCCTGCACCAGCTCAAGGCGGGTGAAATTGGCAAAAATTTTGCCATCATGCTGGATTGTGTAGAGTTTCATTTTTTTAACGCCTTAGAGTGATGTTAAGTTTGTCAACACGTCGGTGTATGACTTGGGATCCGCAGCCGCAGCCATGCCATTGAGCCAGCGGCCAGCCATATCTGACGTGTATGTCGTCGAGTAGAGATACAACTCAACACGCCCCTGACCGCGCGACTTCATCCAGCAGCCCACGCGACCCGCAGAAGTGATTGCACCTGAAAAAATATTAGATCGGATAGACAGATCTCCGAGCCCGCGGACTCGTAAAAATTCGGGCTGAGTGATCGGGGCGTTTGTGGGATTAAGCGGAAACACGACATTGAGCTGATCTGTGCTGATCGAGTTGTACCCATGCAACGACGCAAGGCTGCTGACCACTTTTGATCCAGCGGTGACACCATCATCAAACAAAGCCAGATTTAGGCTGTAGATGCTGCCATCAGTTTTACGTGCCGCCGACGTGATAAACGTTACACTGTTTTTTTTAAATGTGACCTCTGGGGCTTTAAGCGTGTAGTCGCCAACAATTTTAATCGTCAAAATGCCGCCGATCTGGGACAAGGTGGCGCATTTGGTCATAGTTGCGAATGCGGTGCCAGCCGTCAGCCCATCATTTGTATCCGACCCTGCAATTTCATCGAGGAAGCAAGTTTTTTCAAGCGCGGGCACCGCTGCAATGGCCGCAGCGACCGAGGCATTAATGCTGGCCATTTTTGTAGCGACCACCGCTGTCAAGTTGTTCTGTGCCTCAATCGCCTGAGTCAACAATTGATCTATTGTGGACATATCAATCCTATTCTAAAAATGAAAATTAATTAAAATCAATCGGTTGGTGGTGCAAAACGACATCAATGTTGCGACCAAACTGCGGGTGATGTCACTGTACTGCTGACCATTGAGATCTTCGATGATGCCACCCAAAAGCTCAACCTGCTCTTTTAAATATTCCGTGCGCTCTGCAAGTTGGCGCGTTGGTCGGTTGAGCACCCCCTCTGAAGGAGACTCTCCATTTTTAACGCCATCAATGAAATCAACGAATGATGGTGCGCTCACCTGCTCAATTGCTATACCTAAAACCATCAGCTCAACTCCAGCGTTAAATCATCTTGATTGATTAAATGACCATCGCCCACCTGCCAAGACTGGCCGATGTGCAAAGGGCTGCGATACCAAATGCGCACAAGGTGTTGGCTGGCGCGTTTTGTAGCGTTAATCGCCGAAACCACACGAGACACCATGCGCGGCGCAAGTGGATACGCTAACTCAACGCCAAAAGTGGCCCACTCATCGCCCAAAAACCAGCGCGTTTTGACAGGATCACTGCCGATGATCGATTGATCGCCAATTTTGCGACCGCACACGCGCTCGTATAATTTTGCCCCTGGATACCCCAGAGCCGCCAACATATTGACCACTGCATGTGGCGTGCCTTTGTGCGCCTGCACGTTTTCTGTTGTGCGCAGCACCGCGCGCTTGCGCGCCTCATCCCAGTTTGTATCCCACACATCCACATTGAGCGCATAAGCCAAATGCTCAAGCAGCTCAACAGGGCAAGCATCAGCGTCATAAAGGGTTGGGATGATGCGCGGCAACGGCTGCGCATCATAAGCATCTACCATTGCTTTTTCGAGGGTTGATGACCCACTCGGCAGCAGCGTGTGCAAAGTGCGCTCGGGCCGCATCAAAAGGTCGCGAGCCGTCGTCATAAATCCTCTCCCACAATCGACACTGCAATCCCCGTACAGCGCGCCGCTTGGGTCACCCCACACTCAATGTCAGTAAAAATAAGGTCTGTTTTTTGCACCCCATACACGTGCGCGGCCGCAATCAAGCCGCTGACAGTGATGTCATGCTCCAACTTAAAATGAGCCTCTGTGTACGCAGCCAACGCCGCCAATGCCGCAGCCCTAACCGCGATCTTGTCCCCACCTTTGTAAATGGTCAAATCCACCGCAACCTGATACTCAACGACAGTCGCAGGCGAGCAGCTGACCACATCCCCAATGGGGCGTAAGGTATCGATTGATAAATAAGCCTCAACTGCCGCGCACAGGCTTGGCGAGGCCACGCCGTTGTTATCTCGAGTCAAAACCGTCAAACGCACATCACCCGTGCGACTTGGACTGTAAACCGACGCGTCACGAATATTGCCGCTAACTGACAGGGCATGATACAAATAAGATCCCGCGCTGCCTGCTGTGGTATAGCCCTCGACGCGCAGTGTCAGGCGTAAGCGATAATCGTCATCAGACTCCATAACTGCAGGTGTGACAGGCGCCGTCCTCAAATCAGCAGGGACAATAACCAGTCGAGCCGTTTGCACCCGAGGGTGCGCACCGATGTGGTCCAGCATAGCCCCTACCGCGTAAGCCAGCAGGTTTTGACGGGTCTGGCTGGCATAATTTTGCAGGTCGAGCCATCGACGGTACGCCATCGCTTCCACCGCGACATAAACTGGATCGGCCTCGTGCACAATGTATGTTTCGCCCGTTTTTTTGATAAAAAATGCATTGACACCAGCGATCATTTCCGCCAATACATCCTCGTAACTGCCCACTTTGAGTAAATCAGGCATGGCAAGTTTGGACAAATCGACAGCTGCCAGCGTGGAGGCGGTGCTCGTGGTGAGGGTGTACGTCATGCGGCGCGCCCCAGCTCAAAATCAAGCGTAAACGGCACGCGCCGACCACTGCTGAGCAACACATCCAACCACAAATCAATGCGCACCTTACCGTCGGAGATCAAGCGCAAAGCCACGCTTTTGACTTTAACGCGAGGTTCCCAGCGTTTCAGGGCTTCCGCAACGGCGTAGTACACATCCGTGCGAAAACGCAAATTGACAGGTCGGTCAACCAGCCGCGGCAACATAGAGCCAAAGTCACGGCGCATGACACGCGAGCCAATGGGCGTGGTCAAAATGACCACAATCGATTGACTCAAGTGCCGCAAAGGAGTGAGGGCGCGCCCTGTGTATTTATCCATCATCATGGGGCGATTATGATGGGCATGGCTCAAAAAGTCCTGCCGCTATTTTGCGCGGGCTTTGCATTGACCTCTGAGGGATCGCATGCCTGTCATGACGATGACTCGTCTGATTCTTTGGCGTCAAAATCGGTCTTGCGACAGGCCTTCACTTTTTGGCTAAAACCAGAGTCGCTAAACGACGTGGATACACTTTTAACGACCCAGAGGCCGTTGACACGGGCGGGAAAACCGCTGGCATTGATCGGTGATTCAGCCATCATGCGTAAGTCTGCGACCATCTCAAAGCTCAGTTCATACTGCCCCAGCAGACGCACATCATATTTGGCCTGCGCAGCCGCTTGCGCCTCAGCATGGTTTTTAAATGGCTTTTTAATCCGATACACTGGATCACCATTGCCCACTTTGACCTCCTGCTGCTTGGCGTTTTTTTTATCTGACCAGTAGGCCACCACGCTGGCGTACACCTCGCGGCGCTGCTTTGTGTACGACCAATCGGGCTGTACCGAGTTCGCGACCACATCCACATCGATCACGGTCAACGGCTCACCCGTCGCGCTCACCGACGCTCCCCGCTCAACAAACACCAAATAGCCGCTGGCAGGCTTCGCCAACGCCCCGTATTGATCCGCCAGTCGGGTCATGAGGGTCAGGTCAGACTCAAACGATTGATCCAATTGCTCAATGACAATTTTTTTAAATTTTTCTGCAATGGCCGGCTTCAGACCGTTGCGCTCGGCAATTTCGGTCAAAATTTTACCGAGCTCGGTTTTTTTCCAACTTTGATTGCGCTGGGACTTGAGTGTTTTGACCATATCGGCACTTTTGCCCGACACCGTCATGGTACCGCCGCCCGACAGGCTATCCTCATCCACGCTAAACAAGCCCATGCGTTGTAGGGGCTGCCCCGCATAACCCATAAACACCTCAAGCTCCACATCTGCGGGCGGCTCATCCAGCATGTGGTCCCGATTGTCCAGCGTCAATGTGCACGAGTCCGCATGGATGCCCGCCTCATCGGTCACGTCAACTGATAAAATGCGATCATTGAACAACGCCGACGCGGGCGATCCATTGACCTTGATTTCAACAATAGGTTTCATACATCACCCCACAATCCACCGCGCGCAACTGATGATGGACTCACCGCCGTAGCGACAGGTGCATCGGGAAAAACCAAATCAATCCCGCGCGGCAAAATCGCGGGATAATCCAACACATGCGGGTTGGCCAAAACAACAGCCTCAATCATGTCATCGCGGCGATAGACCTTGGCGCACAGCACATCCAGCACATCCCCCTCTTTTGTTCGGTACGTGTAAGCCATTAAAACAACCCTTTCAACAAATCCACCACATCCACCTCGGTTAAATCGCTATCACCGTAATCATTACCGTAGGCGGCGATGCTGATGCTAAAGTCAATCTTTTTCGGTCGCCCAAACGCATCAAATGCCGTATGAGTTTCCGAGACGGACAAAATACAAAACTCACCCAGCACTTGCCCCATCCCATTGACCAACAAATAAGGTACGCCATCCCTGCCCATCGCCCGAATCTTGTCCATTTGCGCCACGCCACCCATGTACTCAGGGTAAATCACACCCGGCAACGTAAAAGCATCATCACCCATGCCCACAAATTGACGCGCAGGCGCGCGCATCAATCGCCGCTGCACTTGCCAATCAAAATCCGTCTGGCGTGACAGCTCTTGATGTACCGCGGCGGTGACGGTGAATGAAAAATCCCCAAGCCTCAGCAACACATGGCCCGACCCAATGCCCAATTTGGCCAACACATTCGCCGAAGAATCGTACAGGCCGCCATATCCAGCACCATCGGCCGCCGCCTCAATCCAGTCCCAATATTGTGTCATCCAATGTCTCCCAAATAGCTGCGTTTTTTCGCTGTTGTTTTAACCTCAATCGCACGCATGATTTTTTGCACCAGCGCCTCGCTGGACTCCCCTGCCTGCTGCGTGATGTGCCAGTGATGTACATCCCCCGCAGGATTGACAGCATGGCCTGCAGCCGCTTCTGAACGCCTAGCCACGCTTGGCTCATTGCTTCGCCGCACCACGCGCGCAGGGGGAACAGCCACCGCAGCTTGCACCATCACAGGCTTGGGCAAAACCGCAGCCAAATCACGGCCAAATTGGCCAAACAAAGGCAATTTTTGCAACATTGAACCGAGCATTTTTAACGGCGACGCAACCGCATCGTGGATCGGAAAATAGCCACGAGCGAATAAAGGCCCTCTGGTCACCGTATGGGCGTTGGGCTGCACCAGGCCAGGCAACACAATGCCCGCTAATTTTGGCGCAAAAGCCGCCGCAACTGAACGCGCCACACCCCCCATCTGGCGAAGCATGGGCGGTACGTTGCGAGCAACGCCAAGCCCCAAACCCGACATCACACCGCCGCCAATTTTTGCAAACACTTTTGAAGGTGAGTTAATACCAAACCCACCTTTAACCGTCCCCGTCACCATACCTGCCAGCTCGCTAAACTTTGACTTTAGCGCCTCCCACTTCTGCGACACGCCGTCAATCAAGCCCTGAATGATGTTGCGCCCAAACTCAGCAAATGCTGAAGGTAAATTTGAAAAAAACGATTTGATTTGCGCCACTTTGCCCGAGAAAAACGCCCCAACGTTCGACCAAACCGCCTTGATACCCTCCCATGCTGAAGCCATATTTGATTTAATCGATGACCACAAATTCAAAAACCACGGCTTGATTTTGCTCCAATTTCGCCAAATCAAATACGCACCACCTGCAATCACCATCACCGCAAGGCCGATCGGATTCATCAGCAGGGCGCGCCCCAAAAACATCACCGCACGCCCAGCCAAACCCAAACCGCGAAACAACGCACCACCCATCACGCGAGCCAAAGATCCACCAAGCTGCGTCACTGCGCCCAAACCCCGCCCCGCCAAGCGCAACCCCGACATCAAACCCGAAGCCCCTTTAAACACCAAAAACTTACCCACATTGACGGCTTTAAGTCCCAACGTTTTTGCAAAATTAAAACCTTTGAGCCCAAATGACTTACCCAAAGCCAGCCCTTTGCCCAAACCATTTTTTGCCGTTTGGTACGATTTGAGGCCACTTGCTTTTACCCAGTCAAACCCACTACCAAGCTTATTTTTAGCACTTTGGTATGATTTGAGACTGATTACCTGCGCCCAGTCCAAACCCTTGCCGCCCCATTTTTTAATACCAGAGCCAAGGCTTTGGCCAAAGTCCAGCAAGCCCGTCGGTACTTTAAGCGCCTGAAAAAAAGTAAACCACTTGCTCTTGCCCATCAATTTATTAACATCGCTCAAGGATTTAAATACCTTGTACCCGTCCTTTACCGTACTAAAAAACCGAATACCCTCACCCACCGTGGAACTAAAGATCAACTTGACACCACCCATTGCCATCTTCATTCCCAAAAAACCAGCCCCGATCGATACAACCGACTTAATCAAACCTTTGTTTGCAGAGACCCAAGGCATCAGTGTATTACCGACAAAATCATTCGCTGACTTAAAGCCCTCTTTTAAATCATCGCCAAAAACCGACCCCAAAGAAGCCGCCAAATTGAGCGCCGTGCCTGTTAAGCTCTCCCAAATGGTTTTGAGCGATTTACTCTGCTCAGCCATGCGCTCTTGCATGCTGGCCTGCTCATCCATTCTTTGCTTGTTTTCAGCCAGGCCTTTTGTCCCTTTTTCAGCGATGATCATGGCCGCACCTGCGGCCTCCGTGCCAAACACTTCGCCAGCAACGTTGATTGCTGCTTTTTCGCCCAACTTGTCTTTAATGATTTTGAGCTTTTCAAGTTCAGCGACCATGGCCTCTGGGCCTTTGTATTTCCCGTTTTTGTCATAAAACTGAAAATCAACGCCCGACTCCTCCATTTGGCCGCGCGCGACGGCTTTGTTGCCCTTGGTTGCCGTTTTCACGCCATCGACACCCTCACCCATGCGCTGCATCAATGCGCGTAAATTAGTACCCCACTGTGCCCCCTCAAGCCCTTTGGTCGCCCCCATGCCCTGTAAAGCGAGCATTTCTTTGGTTTTGTCCAAGCCCGCGATGTTGAGCACATTGGCGATGGGGGCGTCATACCTCATGCTATCCATCATATCTTGCGGCTTCATGCCAAAGGCATATCGTGCCCGCTGCACCAAATCGGCCGCAGCGCCCAACTCTTTGTCATTGATGCCGCGCGCCTCCATCAACTTAGCAATAAACTCACCGCCAAATTCCTGGCTTGTGCCCAGCAATACATTTAACTTCGCGGCAGATTCCAGCGCGCCATTTTTAATAACATCATCGGCAAGCCCCTGCTCTTTGAGCACGCGCCCAAGGTTCATAAAATCGGTCGTCGTGCCAGGCAGGGCATTGCCCAGCTCAAGGGCCTTCAATCGGATGCCTTCAAAAGCCTCAGAGACGCCACCGCCCGCCTTCATATAGGCCATTTTCATGTTTGTACTGGCTTCTTCTTGGTCCATAAAGGCCTTGACCGACCCAATGACGGGCGCAGCCACCGCCGCCCCCGTCATGGCGGTTTTGCGCACATCATTGACGATGCTCTGGCGGTAGACCTTGGCTTCTTGGTGTGCTCGCAGCGATTTGGTCAGTGCCTCACTGTTTTTTTTTGCGTCAAGCAAAGCGACCGACAATTGTTTATAATTGGCTATCTGTCTGACAGGGCCTGCAAAGCTGCCTTTATCAAACGCGACCTGCTCTTTTTTGAGCGATTTGAAATCGCGCTCCAACAGTTTGACCGTTGAGCCCAGTGAGTTCAGTGTGTTTTTGGCAGAACCAACAACACCGCTAAATGTGCCCGATAACGTGGCCCCTAAAACAACACCCAACGCTAAAGTTTTACTCATGGATAATTCTCGATTCGATATTTACGCCACCATGGGCTTGTTATTGACCATGTGGTTTGCAGGCTGCCTGCACTTCACCGCCAATTCTTGGGTCGGTGCGGCCTTTCTTTGCTTTCTCACACTGCCCGTTTTTGCCATCATCGCCACACCTTTAGGCGGTTTGATTGTGCTGGCCCTCAACGTCTTCGCCAATTCAAGTAAAAAAGCCGCAAAATAATCGCGGCTTTTTATCCCCCTCAGGACGAGCTTTTGCGCTCCAACAGACCCAACTCAAATAAATCATCGTAATGATCCATCAACTCGGAGACGGGCATGTCAAGCAAAGACTCCCTTGACCAGCCCGTTTGCGTCGCAACTGTCAAGACCACGCGCCTTAAGCTGACTTCGTCGAGGGCTGTTTCTTAAAACCGACCAAAACCTCATTGATGCGCATGATGTCAGCGTCATCCATTTCAGCAATCACTTCAGGCGTGACCTCACACAGATTGGCCAACATAAAAAAAGCCTGCTCGATGTCATTTCCTGGGGCTTTGCTGGCGATGATGCTGTCACGCCCCTTTGGACGACGCACCGTCACTTCGGTGTAGCTCAGCCCGCCCACATTAACGGGGTAATCAAGGGCCAGTACAACGGCTGCTTGGGTTGAGGTCATCATTTGGTCACCTCCTTACCGCTTGACTTAACAGGCATTGCCGTGGACAACGAAGCAGTGCTTTCTGAGGCCGCCGACAACGAGGCCTCCGTTACCACCGCCTCCACCGCTGCGGATTCCGTTTTCAGTGCAAATTTACCCTTGCTGACCAAAAAACCCGCTTCGCGCTCGCTCATTTTGAGCTCATCGCCAACCCCAAATGGTTGGTCGCGGTAGATGCATTCTGCTGTGCACACATAAGTGTGCTGATCTAAATTAACTGTTGGCTGAGCCATGTTATTTCCTTTAAAAACAAAACATTAAAAATATTAAAAATAAAACCGAGAACCAAAACGGATTAAGACAAACCCAAAACGTCACGGAATGTTGAGCCGTAGTCCACACCGTCAACGATCAAGATAGCGGCCTCTGGATCAACCTCATACAGCACCTGACCGTCCCATTCATCACGGTAGTAGAGCACTGACAACTTGGTCGTCATGCTGACCTTTTTATTGGGCTCCCACGGCTCTTCTTTAACATTTTTGGCAAAGGCGCGAACCGTGATCTCACGCTTGGCTGCGGTGCCGTCCTGCTTGACGTACATCCCCTTGATTTTGTAAGCAAAGCTGACGCTGGGCTTGTGCCCGACCTGCTTCATGATGTCGGGCGTGTAGGTGTTGTAAGTCATTTCGATTTCCATGGCTTTTTCAAGCCGGCCCATCAACACCTCAATTGACCCCGTGAATCCGCCCGCAGAAAACTCTTCGACTTTCAGCGCAAAATCAGGCAAATCAATCTTACTGATGTCCCCTGCATGACCACGCCCCTCAACGAAGACCGAAAAACCAGTTAAAATATTACGGCTCATGCAAATGCCTCCTCAAGTAAAGTGCCATTCCAATGGCTGGCCATGGTGATGTGTTCGGCCGTTGCAGGCTCGCACCAATCAAAGTCAAAACGCACATTGCCTTGCGCCAATTGATCGTAGGTGTTGTAATACTTATCCGCCCAGCACTTGGCACCCGGCATCAATACGCCAACATGTGGGGATGACAGGTGACGCAGGTATAAATTCACACCCTCGACCACGGCTTCCACAAAGTTTTTCGTGACGTTTTGATCGACTGCCCATTTATGCGCGTACTGGATTGATTCATTGATCATGTCGGAAACGCGAACCCGTTTAATGGGCTGCCAAAGAGGATCGCCTGAGCACGTACTGTTGCCCCATAAGCGATTGCCTTGGTCTTTAATGATCGTGTTGACACAATTTGAGTTGAGAAAGTTTGCAGAACAATCGCGCTCGCCAAATTGATAGTCAATTGAGCGATCAAAACCCGTGATGCCAAACACCTCAAAGTTTGACGGGCTGAAATGAAAACCACGTTCGGCGTCATTGCGCGCCCACGCGCCTGCAATGTGCGCAGACGACGGCGAAGAAATGTCACCGCCGATGACGGTGTCAAAACTGTAAATATCGGGGTCGTACATCACGACGCGTTTTGATCCGTACTGATTGCGCGCGGCAATGGCCGCCGAATCGGTGGTTGATGGACCATCTTTGATGACCATGGCGCGCAATCGGTTGGCGATCACCGCCATATAATCGACAATGGCCTTATTTTGCGTGAAGCCTGGGGCGATCAAAATCTTGGGCGACACACCCAACCGCGCTTGCGATTCAAAAAAGGCCGGCAGCCCTGTGCGCTTACCCGTGGTGGTCGACACCCCGCCAATCACATTGGCCAAGGCTGTGCCCACATCATCTGACGCAGCAACGCGCAGCACCACCACAACAGCGCCAACCTGATCAAAGATGCCTTTCATGGCCAGAGGCAGTGTCCCCGTCAAGCCCAATTTGGCGGCTTTAACTCGGTCAGCCAAAACCAACACGGGCACGTTAAGTGGAAAAACGGCATTGTCAGCACCTGGGGCGGTGCCAATCACCCCGATGACGGCAGAACGGCGCGTCTTAATCGGGCGGATGCCGTCATTGAGCTGCACGACCTCAATCCCGTGTAAAAATTCTTCTGTTGACATCAGATACACTCCTATAAATGTGTGTACCCGTACTATATTGACCACCGCCGCAAATGTCCTGCCGCTATTTTGCGCGTAAATTTGCGCCGATTACGCACCGTTATTGCCATCGGAGTCGGTCACCTTACCGCCAAATCGACCGTCACCACCAACGGCAATGTCTTGCCCGATGTCTGCACCACCGCTCTGCTTAAAAGTTGGAGATTTAAAATCAACACCAGTGGGGGCGACCACCCTGAAAGTACCTTTGATTTCAAAGGTCAAATCGCCCGTTGAATTGTTGTGCACGAGCCGTGCACCATTGGCGTAGCGCGTCACATGTTCATCGGGATTGACCGTTGCAGGGGGGTATTGATCGCGGTACAGTGCACCATCAATGAACGCATCCTCCAACACCCCACCCGGTGCCAGCACGATCACCTGTTCACCGACAGCTGGAGACCATCCATCGCTGTCGTTGTGCGCGCGTCGCACCGCCCATTGCATCGGCGCGCTGTCGTTATCTCCGAGCGCAACGATGGCGTGAATGCCCTCCACCGACTTGACCACGCCCACGCGGATCATGTTCGCCACTGCCCGCTCGAGCGCATCGATACGCCCCAGATCGTCACTCATTACGCGACCCCATGCCCGCCAATCACCTCCTCCACAGGAAAGGGGTCTTGATCGCCAAAAACTTCAAAAACCTCGGTGTCACCCGTACAGCAATGCTTGACCATGGTCAGGTTCATGGGGTTTATCACAGGCTCATCGGCTTCAATGGTTTCACCCAGCGGTGCATCAAACTCAAACTCAACCATCCACGTCAAGTAGCCGTTCAACGGCTCTTTAAATTCATCGGGCGCCACTCGGACAATGCGGATGATCCCCGCGCCAATGCTGCCCACTCGCTTGAGTTGGCGCGCAGTGGCGAAAGCATACTGCCGCACCAACAATTCGGCGTTTTCGGCCGCCGCACTGATCAACACCCGCGCCACCCAGCGCAGCGACACGTCCAGCGCATCGCCTCCACCGACCATGCTGGCATCATCACCCTCGGTCAATTCAAGACGCACCGATGGCGAGGGTTCTGCCTCGCGCATGGCCTCGTATGTGTAAACCTGCCCCAGCGTCCAATCCATTTGTTTGATCGCACCGACCAACGCCACGTGCATGTTTTCAAGTGTCATAATTTACCCAATTCAAATTCAATTTCATGTGCCAAAATATCCATCAACCACTGATCCGCCTGCCCATAAGCACGCATCAAGGCATCCTCAGCTTCTTCGCTGATTTCTTTGACCAAATAGCCAAAGTTCCACCGACCTTGCCCATGGCGGATGTACACCGCCTGCCCGCGCTTTTTGATCATAAAAGCCTTGGGGTAAAACTCACCACCCACCTGCACGCCGTTGCGTTGCTGGGTGGCCTTGCCCAATCGACTGACCGCGATGGCATTCATGCCCAGCCACACTTTTTGCGCCATGCCCTCGTTTTTACGGTAAATCCGCAAACGAGAGCGCATGACGGCACGCGCAATTTTTAAACTTTGCGACATATTTTTAGTGGTTTCACTGCTCATTTTTCGCGCGCATCGCAACATGGCGCGCCGCGCCGCACGCTCACACGCATGTGGCATGCTGGACAGCGTGCGCATCAAATCTGCGAGATCGGCCTCATTGATCTTGACCTCTAAATCAACGCTCATATGCCCGCCGATTTGTGTGCTTGCTTGAGTTGGGCGGGTGACAGATGCAAGCGCAGCATCGTCAATTCATCGGCCTCGCCTTGACGCACCACATCAAAGCACGACCCGTCATAAGTCACACCCTGACAAGGCAAACCCGATACATCTCGCTTAAAAACGTCGCAATAAAACTCGACCAATTCAGTGGGCTGCAAGCCGTATTCTGGCGCGCTGACCGACTTGTAAAAATAGCCTTTAATCACCACACCGTCCACCACCAAATCATCGCCCAAGATGCGGGCGTTAATCTTGTCCACGTATTTCAAAAGCCAATTCATAAGACCCCCCTTTTAAAACAATCCAACCAAAAAAAACCCGCTGGAGTGCGGGCTTTTTAGATCAACTGTTAAGCCCCCGCCAGCTTGAGGCGACGGATCACGTGCGGGCGAGAGCAGTACGTCAACGGGTTGCTTTGCGCTTCAAAATCGAACCCTTTGTTGAACTTTTTAGGTTCGGTATTGACGTAATATGGCAAGCCGTTGGTATTCACGGTTTCGTTATAATTCGCAGGCGCAAAGCGCATTTGCAACAAAGCATCCACACCCGTCGGAATCATGATCGCTTCATTGTCAGGCACCATCAAATGTCCCGCGAGTTTTTCAACGCAACGGTAAAAACGAATGTTTTTGTATTCGTAGGATTCGCGCAAGTCGTTGCGTGCCTGTTCGCCTTCTTTACACAAACGCACATCGTCTTTGAGTGCTTTTGAGCCATGAAACTCTTTGTTAAAGTTTTTACCACACAACACAATAAAACCATTGCGACCCGCGCCATTCAGCGCTTCGTCAACGACGTCCGTCGCCGTCATGAACTGCTTGTCCACATCCGCCGCACCAAAATTGATCGTGATGTCACTTGGCCGCGTCAAACCAAACACGTTAAACAAATCACGCAACACAGTGGTGCCGTCGGCATCCAATACTTTGCCGTTCAGCGCACCCCAGCGGTGGTATTCAAGCGTGGCATCGATACTTTTGCGTAAATATTTAAGCTTTTCATCCACCTTGGTTTGCAACGACTCTAATGCAGAGCCAGTGCCAAATTCGCGAATATTTTGGATCACATCCGCCAAGATGTCTGCTGTCGCAGGTAAATGCGAGGCGGTCAAAATGATCGGCGCGCCACGCAATGAGCCACCCACCGCCGTGCCATCTGCACCGCGCGGCTTGTTCGCGACCAAAACGATTTCGCCGTCCTGGATTTCGACCGCAACGGTCGTTGTGTCAATAGGGGACTCCTCAAACAATCCGAGCCCTGATAAAAATTTAGACGGCACAGCAACGTTATTAATTGCTTGCGTCAACGTTGTTAAGTGGAAATTGTCTTGAAACAATGCTAAATCAGCCATGATGGGTCCTTATTTACTGTTGTGATTGGGGTTTTGATTGGGCTTGCGGCTGGCATAAACCGCCGAAACGTTGATGGCCTCAGCCACCGTTTTTTGCACGGGCTTATCAGACGGCAAGCGGATGTCGCTGCTTGACGCCTGCACGCTTCGAACCGCAGGCGCTTGGCTTTTGGCGTACAAACTCATTAAAGCCTGCGCTTCGGCCACTGTGCTGTTGTTGGCAACCAGCTCATCGGCCGTCGGGTAGCCCGCAATTACCGCCAACGCCCGAACGCCCGCCGCGCGCTCGATGCGTGCATCCAAATCGCCCACAGCCAATGTGTGACTTGATAACATCTGCGCCAACAAAGGCTCATTTGCCGCCAAGCAACGGCTGACCGCTGCGAGCCGTGCGACAGCATCGGCTTCGCCCGCACCCACTTCAGGCTGTACGGACGATGCCGTAGGCGTCTCAACCGTGACCGCGGGTGCGGCGGCAACCGCCACACCATCACCACCTTCATCGTCATTCGCTGTGCTGACCGCTTTGACTGCAAACAATTGCTTGACTGCCTCGGGTGCGGTGTCGTAACGCTTGAGGGCTGAGGCCGAGGCGCATGCCGCCAACTGCAACGTGACCACCACTTCATCGCACAAGCCCGCTTCAAGGGCTTGCTTGCCATCAAACCATGTGTCTTTCGACATCCAGCCTTTGACCGTGGCTTCGTCCTGCCCCGTGGCCTCCATATACATGGAGGCCATCGTGCTTTCAACAGCCTCCATGACCGCCGCCTGCTCACGCATGTCAGCGTATGAGCCGTAACACGCGCCCGAAACACCATGCACCATGAGGTAAGCATTCTCAGGCACAACGCGCTTGCCCGCGGCCATGAAAATGATCGACGCCATGCTGCATGCCACGCCCACCACATGTGCTTCGATATGCGTACGTCGCGCTTTGAGCACGTTGTAAATCGCCAAACCCTCAAACACACTGCCGCCGGGCGAATTGATTGACAACTCAATCTTTGCGTCGCGAGGGATTTGACTTAACTCATACAAAAAATCCGCCGCCGACACGCCCCAACCGCCTATTTCATCGTGAATCGAAATGGCATAGACGGGCGCGACCTCGGTCGAGGCCGCCTGTGCCGCGATTGAAAACCAACTTTTCATTTCTTGCTCCTTGTTTTTGGCATTATTCCTCGCGCCTTAAAAAAAGTCCTGCCGCTATTTTGCGCAGTCGAATTGTTCGACCCAGGATCAACCGATGGCAGCAGCGCATGCGCGCTTGAAAAATTCAACCCCAAAGACTGCTCACGCTCAAGGTCTTGTTTGTACTGCGCATCAACAGAATCGGCATCACGGCCGTTTTGCAAAGAGATTTCAGAGCGCGGCAAAATCCCCAGCTCATTTTGTAAGCGCAAGGACTGCACGTCCTGCACGGGATGAATGTACGGCTTGCGCTGTGGAATCCATCGCGTAGCTCGCATCTCCACTTTATTGCTTGGCAACAGCCCCGCCAAAATCGCCTGATCGAAGAACCAGCGGCGAATCGGTCGGCACATTTTTTGCACGAGGATGTTTTCAGTTAACTGCGTGAGGCTGCGTGACAGCTCATTTAAAGCAACCCGCATCACACGGTCATTGGTGTCTGCATAGTCGTTCATTACAACTTGGTACGGCACGCCAAACGCGGCGCAAATCGTGCGGTACTGCCAGCGCATGTATTCGGTGTAGTTCATGCCCGCATCAGGCGGATTTGAAAAATCAATCGATTCGCCAAAACCCAGCTCCAGCATGGCACCTGGGGACATCTCCAGCGGCGGCAAATCGCCGTCATCCATAGGGTATTCAGCATCAGGCTGCATTTGGGTTTGTGCGGGCTCATCATAGTTGTCAGGGCGGCGAATCGCGCCCACAAACAAATTCGCGATTTTCATGCGCTCAAGCACCGCATCGTCAAAATCATCCACTTGTTTTAAGCGCACCAGCGCATTCGCCAAAAATGGCACGCCGCGCACTTGGCTGGGTCGCATCGGTTTAAACACGTGCGAGACAAATCGCGCTTCAATGCGTTTCGTGGTCGCACTCATGTCATGCAAGTTTTCGCGCACCCAGTACGCCACACGAACGCCGCTGGCATCAAACTCCACTCCTTGCACGATGCTGTGCCCATTCTCTAGATCACGAGTTTCAAAAGGCACTTGCTCAGGCTCGACCGCCTGTACCCGATACGTCACGCCCGAGTCGGTCTCCACCAACCGGTGAATGATGAAGCATTCGCCAGCGACCAAAAAAGTGCGCGCGATCAAGGTTTGCATGCCGTAAAAGTCCAAACCATTGATTAAATCCGCATCAAGAGACCACGATTCAAACACCGCAATCACTTTTTTGCGCAAAGTCACGTCTTTAAAATCGGGCATGGGCGAGATGCCATTGCCGATCAAATTACTGACCATAAAATCAATCACGGCGCGGGCGATCGGGTTGTTGAGGTAGGCATCACGGGCACGGACACGCGCCACGCCAATGGCGGACAGCTCGGTGATCGCACTTGACGAACCCAATCGCCAATTAAACAAACGACGACCCGACTTACTCGCATCGTGTGCAGGCGCAGGCGGCTCGACGTACTGGCTATTCGCTTGGATGGCGTGCGCATGACGCGCACTTTTAGGATTGATTTTGCGGCGGCTCATTAATAGCCCCGCTTGTAATTGACGTAACGGACTTTGATCGAGCTGCGACGGCTCGCTGTCGCACCCTCTACCGCAGCACGATAAGCCGTCAATGCCGACAACTGCTTGGCGCGCTCAGCACGCAGCTCATCACCCGAGACAAAACGCGTGCGCCGATCGCGAAACTCAACCTCAAGCACGCCGCTTGAACTGGCCACATCCAACGCCGCCAAATTCGCCACGATCACCTGCACACGTGGCAAATCATCGACCGACCGAAAAACAACAGAAGCACCACCGAATTTGACATCGGCGGTGTTGTTGGCGTGTGCGCGCGCCACCGATTGCACATCGGCATCGGTGAAAATAAGGGGAAGTGAAGTGGTTGTCAGCATGGTGCGAATGTAACGCACCACGCTTAAATTATCCTGCCGCTATTTTGCGCAAAAATTTGCAGAAAACAGCGGTAAGAATCAAGTTAAACGGTAGTTTCCGTCCACCCGTGGGGTCAGCTTGATTAAACCATCAAAAAGCTCTTTGTTTTGACGATCATACCTTTCACCGTCAATTCGAGAACGCTCAATATCGTAAATTAAGCACTCACGAGGATCAACCCCGTACAATTGAATGAGCTGACTCGGCTAAATATGGTGGATGTCTGTATCGTTTTGGCTTATAACGCTTCCTGGGATCACGAGGTATTTTTTAACGGTCATTTTGCCGCTCCTTATAGGGTGATTTGCGAATCAATATAAAAATGATTTTTTACATAGCGACATGCAAACCCATTTTAACTTTATATTTTTTGATCAAAATTAAGCCCACGATTTATTTATTGGCTTGAAGCATCACCACCCACACGCCCCACTCGACAGCCAATTTTAGCGACACAAGCGTGCATCGTCTCCACCAATTGATTCACCGACAAATGCAACGCGCCTGTGCTCACCCTGTTCGACAAGTTCGCGGACGAAATCAGTTGCTCATCGCGCCCGATGGGTTCGAGGCGCGGGCGCATTGACCGATCAAACGACAGCACCCAGCGGTTATCGCACAGCACCGCAGCCAACAAGCCCATGGTCGCTTGCTCCGTTGGGATGATACTGTCCCAGTCCACATTGACCCCACCTTTATTCCAAGTGGCCTCGATCAATGCTTGATGCGCTCGCGCCATCACCGCCACATCAAATCCGCCCTCAGGCACACTCAAAGCATCTACGCCCGCCACATCATGCGCCTGACCGCGCTCACCACGCTCATAATACCAGCGGCGATGCGCACCCGTCGATTCTCGCCGTTTGACAAAACCGAGTTTGCTCATGATGTTGCCCACACGCACCATCTGCCAATGCTGCGGCTCATGGGTCGGTTTGTAGTGTAACGCACCCTGCAAAATGTCGCTCATGTGAAACACACTGACCTTGGCGCATTCGTCCGATGCCAACCAATCCGACACCAATGCAAACCATGGGTCAAACCGTGGCGTAAATTCTCCCGCACCGTCACCCGTGGCCAGCGGTCGCACCGCCAATCCTTTGGTCCAATAATCAAACAACACTTGATCGCATTCGTTTTGATACTGCATCACCTTGTCGCGCAACTCGGGTTTGACTTTATTGGGACTGATGGAATACAACCAGCCTGCGAGTTTGGCAAGAGGGAGGCAAACAAATTGGCGGCGTTGATTATCGCCAGACATCTGCGTGGTGATTTCCACCACGGAGGTCGCAAACCTTTGTTTTAATTTGTCAAATTGAGACTTCCAATCCAAACCCATGCCCTCAACTACGGGGCGCATGGGTACAAATGGCTGGTCGTTTTGATTGATGATGTAAAGCGTTGCGCCTGCAAACTGGATGGGTAACAATTGAGATTGAGCATTCATGATGAACTCCTTCGAGATTTTTTTGAGGAATGCCTTATTTTGAGTAAGGCGGTCGAGTGCTCAAAACCGCTCGAAGACGGCGGGCATATTCCCAGCCAAGGCTGGTGTTGTATTAGCCACACACTCGACCATAGACGAAAAGAAACAACAAGGAGCGAACTTGGAGTAAAATCGTTAGGTATAGGCGTAAAAAAACCACGTCTGACGGGCGCGGGGCTATCCGCTTCGAGATTTGTGTTTTGAGCACTTGCGCCAATCATAAAACTATTTTTACAAAAAATCAAGGAGTTATCATGAAATTTTTAATCCTATCAATTTCAGCCCTTTCTTTATTTTGCGGCACTGCAAACGCCAAGTCCTGCAAAAGCTTTAAAACACATGCAGAGGCGCAAAAATACTATGAAACCCATAAAGCCAAAAGTTTAGACCGCGATGGCGATGGATCTGCATGCGATTGTTTGCCTGGCGGCTCTGGTCGAAAATGTCCAAATCATAAAAAATAAGGGGGCTTTATGAAAATTTCTGCTCTTTTTATATCAACAGCATTGACCATCACCGCATGCGGAAAAAGTGAACCTGTCGCAGTAGACAAGTCTATTCCAGCTGAAACCTTTCTTAAATCGGGGTACGTCGATTCCGTCAACGACCGCTCCGACATTTCAAATCCCAAAGCCCTTGTTTTGCACATTGACGGCTTGGATCGGGTGTTTATGCTGTCCAATCGTTTTATGCTGACGTTGGATCAATTAAAAAATGACCGCCCCGAAATTTTAGACCAATATTCAGAAGTGTGGGTTTTTGCGGATGCGAAATTGCAGGACAAATATGGCAACGAGTCCAAAAAGAAAATTTACGCAGTGGCTTGGCGGTCGGATGACTTGAAAAAAGCCAATTTAAAAAACATGTACGAGCGTGACATTTTAAATTTAGCCGCCGATGTGCGCATTTATCATCCAGTTGGCATGAATATAACCAATGATTTCTGTAAAAACGACAAAGGCGAAAAAGACGCGCCGAATTTTTGCAAAAAACTTTAATCACCGCCGCACATAGCTGCTCTGACTCACCCGCCGCCGTCCTTGTGATGGCGGTTTTGCTCTGGGTGGCGCAGCGGGTTTATTTTGGCCTGGGGCGGGGGCTGGCTCCACTTCGTTGGTTTGGTTCTGCCCGCTGGTCAACGGGTCTCCTTCGAACAGTGCGAATTGCTGCATTTGCGCCAGTTGTTCGACGTTGAGGCGTTTTTCTTGCACCAATCCAACGTAGGCCGCCCATGCATATGCTCGACAGTCGAGCGCTTCGTTGCGTTTGTGTTTGTCGCATTTCCATGTGTGTATTTGGCGGCCTTTTTTGTCCCATTCGACCACGCGACGTTCGGCGGTGAGTTGGTTAAAGTACACCAGTTTTTCGTCCTCCAATTCGTCGTAAGTGTACGGAAAATGGCAGTAGCCTGCCTGCCCTTCTGCTGTTCGCAGTCGTGCGGACAGGGTGTCTTTGATGGTGTCCACGCCGATCATGCGCAGGTGAAAGCCTTGGTATTTTTTACTGCGCGAAATGCGCACTGGCCAAATGGGTGAGGGGCCGTAGCGGCCTTTGACTGCCCATACATTGCGCTTGTTGCGTTTGTTGCAAAACTCGTACACACGTTGCACGTGGTGACCGCCCGAGTCCACACAGGTCGCGGCGATGCGCAGGTTGCGCCCGTCGGCGGTGGCGTATCCGCCCAGCAAAATGCGGTCGAGTTCTTGCCAAACCGTGGGCGCGGAGGGGTCACCGTAAATCACAAGGTATTGTACGCCCCATGTGTCTTCGTTCAGACCGTGCCCGAGCACTTCGATTTCCAAGCGGTCGTCTTGGGTGTCCACTCCTGCTGTCAAAAACAGTACGGATGCGGGCAGGCGGTTGTGGTCGTAATTTTCACGCCGTGCGGCAAGGGCGGCGGCGGTGCTGATTTGACCTTGTTTGTCTTCGTAGACCCAGCCGAGCTGCGTGTTAATGAATACTTGAAGTAATTCGGGTTTGTCTTTGGCTTTGTTGTATTGCTCCGCCAATTTGCCAAGCTTTGTCCAGTTGGGGGTCATGAGGCGCGAGATGGTGTAGCCGCGCTTTCTTTTACGCTCAAGATGCTTTGCAATAAACCGCCCTGCCTTGACCATTCGCGGCAACGCGGCATCGCCGTAGAGGCTGCCACAGGACGGGCAAGCCAGCATGGCGGTGTCGGGGTTGTTGTCCACCATGCGCAGTTGCTCTATGAAATTCATCTCGTGCTCATGCTCGCAATCAGGACATCGCACGTGGAAGTGCCGCTGGTCGGTGTGCTCAAATTCAACAAAGATGCGCCCGTCTTTGGTGGTGGGGGAGCTGGCGAAAACGTGTTTTGCGTTTGGATAGTTGGCTGTACGGGCTTTCATGATCTCGAGCGGATCACCCTCGTTGCCCGATGACACGGGCCAGCGGTCGATTTCATCACCATTGGCGAGTGCAATGCTTCGACTGGCGAGGGTCGCGGGTGATTGTGACCATGCCATGGCCACGTAGCCGCCGACGAAGCCCTTGACGTAGGTGTCGTCACGGATCAGTTTGTTTTTAAATACGGGGCAGTCGCGTAACATCGGGGCGAGACGGGTGTTGCTGTACTCTTTGGCCATCAATTCGGTGGCCTGCACGTTGAGGATCGGGCATGGGTCGATGTCGATGCGCTTGCCTGTGATCGCTTTCTGAATCGTGGTTTTACCGACTTGTGATGCCGCCATGATGACGAGGGTGTCGACTTCGATGCCGTCGAGCGCATCCATCACTTCAGCTTGCCATGGCACGTCCTTGCATGAGTACAAACCTGGTTCGGGGCCTTCTTCTTTTGACAAATAAAGGTTTTGCTGCGCCCAGTCGCTGGTCTTGATGTTGGGCGGCGGCGCAAACACGGCATATAGACGTTGTTTGAGCATTTCTGCATTTTTAGCCAACAACGCAAAAATATCACTCATCGTTTTGTTCCAATTCTTCAATTTCGGCTTGCGTCGATTGTTCCAAGCGCAATACTTGATCCAGTAGTTCTTGGTCAATCACTTGCACAGGCACGCTCAGGCGTTTGAGCGTTTCATGTGCGTATTCGTGCAACGCAATGTAAATGTCATTCGCGGGCAAACCCTCAAGTTTCGTGGCCATTTTCACAGGCAAAGCCTGAAATTGTGTCTTTGCATCGGCTATGACCTCCGCAAAAATGCGCTCCGCTTCATCGGTGCGCACCAGTTGCGCCAATTCGGTTTGGATGCGGATGTCGACCAACGTGCCTTGCTTTTGCCGCAACACAGCCAATTCGTAGGCTGCATTGACTTTAACCGACCCATCCTCATTTGTACTCGCTGATTTTTGCTTGTCACGCAAATTGTCTACAAACGCGCGGATACATGCGGTCAACGGGTAAGCGCCGCGCCCTGATTTTGGCAAAACACCATCTTTAACCAATCGCCCAATATACTGCTCAGATACGCCTAAAACGACCTCCAACACCTTAACCCCGACCTCAATATCAGCCAAATCCTCGACGCTTTTAAGCATAGCAAAAACCCTTTAAAACACACACAAAAAAAACATAAATCATTGATTATATTGACAAAACTAAACTAAACCATATTAAAACAATTCAAACTGACCGCTTCCCCGCGGGTCTGACGACTCGCAGGGGGAAGGGAGGGGTAGGGACCCTATCCTTTTCATTTTTTGATGTTTTTTATTTTTCATATTAAGGCTAAAAACCTGGACTTTTAAAGACTTCGCGTCCCTCAAATAACCATGCACAGTCCTCAAAGACACCCTCAGCTCTCGACTTATCATTGCAACGCTCAAACCTGATGACGCCAGCTGGTTCGCACGCACCAAATTGGCATATCGGTCGTAAACAATCAGGGGTGATATTTTTATCGAGCCCCCGCCAAACTCCGATGCCAAAACCTTAGCCGCCTCCAGCCCAATCAACAAAGCCAGAGGGTGTGAATAATTCAGTTTTTTAGGCACAGACAAAGACCGCCCCCCGTAGACCGCAGCAAGTACGCACGTCTCGCTGAAACCAATCAACGAAGCCAAACTATCCAACACCGTCATCGCCGTACGTCCCACAAATCACCCCAAGCTTTCCGAGCCACGCGCACTCCACATCAACCGCACCCCATCCTCCAACCTCAACGCAGCCGCCACACCGCGCACCCTTTTGACCTCATCCAAATAATTCCGCCGCGCCTCACGCCCTTTGATGCCCAACACATGGCGGCACTCACACTCAAACCGCCAGGCCTCACTATTGGTGTACAACGTCACGTCCAACGTCTCAACCATGACCAGACCCAGTCGGACAAGCTAAACCCGCATAAACAGTGCTCTCAAAAACCATTGTCCAAATGTCCATAACAAAATCAATAAATGTTAAAAAAATAAAACCGCCTCGCACACACGCGCATGCACGCACACGCACATGTGTACGCATGGCAAAACGCTTGGACATTTGGACAGCACCGCTGCAAAGCCCGTAAATACGGCGTTTCTCATGTCCAAATCTCGTAAAAAAGATTTGGACATGACTGGACGCTTACTCCAATAATTGAGCACCATCATCTTTTCGGGACACTTGCCGCCTTGACCAAACTCCCCGCCCAGCCAATTAAACAAGCACCCATCTCTGAATCAAACGCACAACTTAAAACCAAAACACCAAACCGACCCCACACACAGCTTGCGCGTGCCGCAATTAAGCCGGTTTTAAATATAAATACCCTCGGTAACCATTTTCATCGCCCGTAGACACACGTTTTTTAATAAAGCCCAAAGACTTTAAAATCGCCACAATGCGAGTGGACTCCTGCTTGGCATTACCCAGCTTGTCAGGCGGATAGTTAATCGCCCCCTTGAGCACATCGCTAACCGTAAAGCCAGCCGACGTCTTGTAAGCCATTTCGTCGCTGGACAGCCATTTAGCCACCATCTCCAACCAAATGTCCTGCACCTCACGCGCCGCCTGCTCAGGCGTAAAGACATCACGCTGCTCCTCAGCCGTCACATGCCAAGCCTCGCCCGATTTAAAATGCGTCACCGCCTCAGCCCACAACTGGTCGCGCTCAGAGCGCAGCCAGTCGAAATCAATGTGATCATTGACGCGCACAGGCCAAAACCGCCGCGCCCCCGTTGGGTCCTTGAGGTACTCATCTTGGTTGGTCGTACCGATAAACACCGTAGACCGCGCATGTGCCTCAGTACGCCGCTCAAAGGCCGCACGATAACGATCCACGCGTGACGTAATAAACCCTTTAACCTTGGTTGCTTCAGCCCGAGAAAACGCATCCATTTCGCCGATCTCATAGCCCCACACACCATCCAACTGAGCCATTGCATCTTTGTTGTTGAGGTCAAGATGGGTATCCGCAAACCAATCGCCAAATAAGATGCGAATCGCCGTCGATTTACCGCGCCCCTGCTCACCCTCCAACACAATCATATTGTCCACCTGACAGCCGGGCTCATAAATACGAGCCACCGCCGCCACCATAAACTTACGCCCCACCAACCGCAAATACTCGCCGTCTGTGCGTGTCAACTCACGCGCACCAAACGCACCCATCAACCACACATCCAAACGCGGCAAACCGTCCCATTTCAAGCCATTTAAATAATCGCGCGGTGGGTGAATTCGATTCTTGTTTGCGGTCAAAGACACACCCTCAACCAACACCTGACCGCTTGGCACCACTAAATTCATATTTTCAGCAAGCCACAAGCCCAGCTGCAAATCATCCGCCCCCGTCCACTCCCCCGCCTTTGTACCAAACGGTGTGGGCTTGGTTTTCATAACGCGATTGCTAAACTCATCAAACACCACCACGCCGCGCCAATCGCTCAACTTCGACAGGCAATAAAAAACATTTTCACGCACCGCGCGGGGATTGCCTTTATCACTCAAAATCAATTGCCGCTGCAATTTACGACACTCAGCACTCACATCACCATCACCATCACCATCACCCGCGTCAGCCGCGCCAACGGAAGCCCCCCCCTTTTTTGGAGCCTTATCACGCTGACCCTGCCCAAGGCTCAAAGCCTCAGCAAGCGGCACGGTCACCCCCAATATTTGGCGAACATCCATCCCGTCCTGAATTGCGTCAAACACATCATAACCATCTACATCAGGGGCAAAACCACTCACATCCACCATGCTGATGCCGCCAACAGCGGCACAAGCGCCAGCTACCGACATCAAAGCCTGCCCCACGTCCAGCATGGCTTTAAATCCAGGCTGCAAATGCGCCTTGAGCAACACACCCTCTTTATCATGTTTTAAATCACGATCTGCCCATAAAACCACTTTGACATAACCCGCAACCTGAGCCCAGTTTGCCTTTTTGACCGCATTGCCGCCACCTGACCAGCTCACCACGTCGTAGGCATCGACACCACGATCTGCAAAATAGCGCGCCGCCGCATCCGCACATTTTTCGCCCTCAACCACCAGCAACGTGCGCGCTAAATCCAGCGAAACCGGCGCCCTCAAATTTAAACCCGCCAAATACAAAGGACGCGGCTCAACCCACTGCACCCACGTCCACTTTTGCTCCGCCGTATCAACATTGCGCGCAAACACCAACGGCAACACCTCTTTACCCCCACCGCTGGTCGTAAACCGACACACAAAGCCCAACAAATCACCTGCCTCATCGCGATACGCCCAACGGACATCAGGCTCCCCACGCTCGAAATGACGCTGAGGCACACCACGCAGCGCAAAATCAGGCACAGGCACAACCGCCGACCATTTACCGCGCCGCTTTGGCTCAACAGCGTTTTGCCCCCCTGACACTGCTTGCGCGGGCGCAGCCTTGGCGTGCGATGATCGTTGGCTACCCATCGTAAAACCGACCAATTTAGCCACATCAACCGCCGCCTTGCCGTTGTTGACACTGTTGAGATAAGCATACAAATCGATCAAATCACAGCCCTTGTCACCCGTCGCAAAATCAGCCCACAGCCCCGAATGCAAATTGACCGAAAAAGAATTGGGAGACCGATCCGAGCGAGTCGGGTTGGTTGACTTGTATTCGCCACCATTGACCACACCCGACGGCAACCATTGGCGCAGCAACGATTCAGCCTGATTTAACGCCGCGCGAGCAATGCCTTTAAAATTAATCGGCTCGTTTTCAAAGTGGCTCATGCCCGCACCCCATCCACTCTCACGTTGTTTTTATTATTTTTGAGCGCCGTTAAAAAAACAGAATCCGCAGGCACATCCAAAATATTACGCACATCGCCATCCACATCTATCGCAAACACACCCTTACCCGATGCCCGTCTATACGCCTCACTAACCCAAACCTCAACCTCCGCATGTGCCGCCGAGGCCACCTGCTTGTCATGCTCGGTCACGATGTCACGCATGAGTTGCAACGTATCACCATCCAGCCCCCAGCTCTTACCATCATGACCACGCCACACCGCACGCATCAAACCGCTGATCGTATCCCTCAAAGTGGCAAGCCCCTGATCTTTAAGCGCCTGACTCAATCGCGACATCTCCAAACCAATCGCCACCATCTCCATCATCGCTGACAGTGCCCACAAATCCTTTTCATCGCCCAGCCCTTGGCTCAAACGAAACAAAGCCGAGTGATACGACAACGCCAACTCATCACATTGCTTTTTGGGCATGCGCGGTGCGAACACCCCCCGAATCACAACCACCTTTCGACTACTTTTCTTTCTCATTGCGCACCATTTCTTCTTTTTTAGCCCGAATCGCCGCCAATTTGCGACGCGAATAAAACCACCACATAAACATCCCTTAAAACTTAATCAACGCCGCTGCGCAAACTGCTTGTCCCGTACTGCCCGCTCACGCCGCGCCTCAATCAAACAATCATCGTCACAATAAGCCGCACCATCCACCGTCGGATCACTGCACAACTGGCAAGACTTAAACCACTTCTGTCCAACCGCAGCCGCCCTGTCCCGCGCATTTTGAATCGAAGCATTTAAAACAAACTGCTCACGCGCATCAGTCTCATCGATAAAATCAGACATATCAAACCTGCCATCCCTCAATATCACCATCGCCGCCACGCCCCGCATCAAGCAAAGCCAAAAGGCATATAAAAGCAATGCCCGCAAAAAAACCCACAAAAAAATAACCAGCCATCCCGCCACCTCTTTACAAAAAAACCAAAATCAAAGCCCCGCACGAATCAAAGCATCGGACACATCATCCATCACATCAGACACCCCAACCCCGCCAACCGACTCCCCCACACCCCGATAAACACCAACCAAACAACCACCCTCACAAGCGCGCCGCTCAAGGCGCAAATACGTCCCCTCTCTTGCGCCGCGCCTCGTCACCACCTGCAAAACCCCCAAAGGAGACAACGTAACAAAAAACCGCCCACCATCAACCGCCGCAGCCCGCACCCACCCATCCACCGCCAGCATCGCCGACGCGCGTTTGTACAATGACATCCCCGCGTAAAAGTGAGCAAAAACCAAGACCGCCTCCAGAGCATAAAAAATCGCCCGCAAATCAATCACGGGGCTAACCTTACGGGTTTCATCGGCTTGAGCCAGCGAGGAAGATATTTCACTCGCAAAATCGGGCGAGACCCACCGCTCAAACTGCCACGATTACTTTGTTTCAAGTACGCGCCATCGGTGGCTGGGCGCGGCGGCATCACCGCTGCTTAAAACACAAAATAAAATACAAAAACAAAAACAAAAAAACATAAGACATTAAAACCACGCAACTCAAGCGCAACGCTCACGCAACCGAACCATCAACTCGCGCAACGCCGCCAAAGCCTCCAAACACTCACGCTCAGCCTCCTGATACTGCGCCTCACTCAAACGCGCACCACCCATCAACACCGAGCCGCAAACCGCCATCGCCTCACCGTGCTCTTTAACCGAGCGCAACAAAGCCGTCACATCATCCGCCTGCATCACCCCCGCAGACAGCGTTGGCAGCGGCATAAAAACCCCGCCGAACTCAAAACACAACGCCTGCAACGCCCGATCACCGAACGGCTCATCCACAAGCAATCGATTGATGTCGATAAAATCTTGCAAAGTCAAATGGTGCGTATCGTTGTATTTCGACAACTTATTACGCAAAACCTTTTCAGACCGCCCACCCAACATCGCCGCCACAGCAGCAAAGCCCCCACGAAACGACGACACCATATCCGCCGTAACATCCAACACTTCCATCGCAAATCGCCGAGCCGTCATATCGCCACCCTGTACTCTTCCATTACTTTTCTCACGTATTTATTTTTTAGCGTAAGTGATTAAATAGCACCAACAAAGATTCAAAGGCAGCAACGACAAAGTTTTTCGCGTGGAACTCCCGTCTCCTTTTCAACCGCCTTGACCTTCGCAGGTGAAACATGACCACTCTCCACCCACTTTTGAACCGTCTGAGGGACAACATTAACCTTGCGTGCCAATTCGGATTGACTGCCCGCAATTACAACGGCTTGTTGGATACCAGACTCATTTTTAACATTTGTAGTCATATCAGCTCCTAATTACAACGTAATATTACAGCAAAACAAGCGCAATTACAACAAACAATTGAAATGCTTTTTACAACGCTTATTTGTAAAATAAAGATTATGAACAACACACTCGAACCAGAATTTAAAGATCGCCTCGCCACCCTCCTTGAAGAAAAAAATGGTGGAAACCAATCCGCACTCGCGAGGGCTGTAACCGTCTCACCCCAAGCCGTGCAATCATGGCTTGCAGGCAGGACAAAGCCGCGCGACAAACAAGTTGACGCGCTTGCCGCATACTTTGATACGACCCCAGCCTACCTTCTTTATGGCCAAAAACCAGATCAAATCGAAGCATTGCAGCACTCTGACGAATACTACGGAGTGAGCCGCTCACTGGAAGAGGCAGAAAACACCATAATTAAATTAATCGGCCAAGCAATCGGAAGCATGAGCATCAAAGCGTTCTGCGAAAAAATCGGGCTGCCCGAAATCGCTGAGCAAATTGAAAACGGCGAAGAAGACATGAGTTATTTTTATCACTCCCCCAGCCAAGATTTAAAAGACCGCATCGTTGCCAAACTTGGGCTACCCGAAAATTACTGGGGAGACGGCCTCGGCATGAAGACAAGCAATGTCGAATCTATCCGCGCGATTCGCACATTTGAGCATTACAGTGAGCTGCCGGACAACGAGTTTGTAAATATCCCCGTCCTTGACGCAAAACTATCCGCAGGACATGGACGAGATAATCCCGTGATCGACTTTAAACGCCCCCTACCATTCCAAACCGAGTCAATCAAAGCGAATAAAATAGCCCCTGAAAACGCACTAGCAATGAAAGTCATCGGCCGAAGCATGGAGCCTATCCTGCACGACGGAGACACCGTATTAATCGATCAAGGAGACCGCGCACCAACGCTGCATGGCGGCGTTTTTGCCCTGACACTCGAAGGCGAATGGATGGTTAAGCGCGTCTTTAAAACCCTTGGCGGCGGGGTACGCATCGCTAGCGACAACCCAGCCGAAGGGCTGGCAATTGAACTGACAGAAGAAAAAGCGCAAAATGCCGAACTGAAAATAATCGGCAGAGTTCGTTACAGAAGCGGGTTTGGTTGTGATTTTTAAAAAATTAAACAGGGCAGCAAAACTAGCACTAAGCATTGTATTTTTGCTGCCCACGCCTTGTTTTTCCCAAATACGTGTAGTTGGCATTACAGACGGCGACACCTTAACCGTGTACGATCAAATTGCGAATGTCCAAAAAAAAATACGAATCAGCGCGATCGATTCACCTGAGAAAAAACAGGCGTTTGGTCAAGATGCAAAAAAAACACTATCTGATCTGTGCTTTGACAAGACCGTCGAAATAAAATACATAGACACCGATCGATACGGGCGCACCGTTGCAGATGTCGCGTGTGGCGGCATTGACGCGGGCGCGTATATGGTCGGTAAAGGCATGGCGTGGGTGTATGACAAATACAGCTCAGGACATGAGTTTTTATACCCGATTCAACAGCAGGCGAAGGCAGCCACTTTGGGGCTCTGGGGATATCGGCCTGATTTACCAGCTGTCGCACCATGGGAATGGCGGAAGCTAAAAAATAAACAAACCACGCCCATCACAGAGTGACATTAGCGTCCCTCTGTCATGAATAAATTATTTAAATCAATAAATTGCGAAACTTAAAACCACCCTAGGGTGGTTTTTTGCACATATTTTTAATATAACAGAATTAAATCTGCAAGAAAAAACACCCCTTCGCCAAAAAAGCTACAACAAAAAATATAACAATTTATTATTTTCAGCTTGACGTTACAACAATTATTTGTAATAATGATTACAACAAATAGTTACAACAAGGAGCGAAAAAATGAACACAGCAACCCAACTCGTACAAGCCGCATGCATTGCAACGGGCGCAAAGCCAACCCTACGCAGCTACATCCACACATCAAAAGCGTGGTACGGTACAGCAGCCATGCCGAACAACAAAGCGGACGAAATCCTAATCCAAGTCGTTAAATCAGCCCGTCTCATCGGCGAGTTCACAATCACATGGCCCAGCTATCTTGATGGCTACAAAATCGAAATTTTTAACGACGCACTCACAGCCATGAGCCTCTGCTCAGACCTGCTTTCTTTGTTGGAACAGCACAACAACAACCTCAGCCCCCGCCAAGTCATCGAACTATTGAAACGCGCTGGTTTTGCTGACGCTACACCTTACGATCACCCTTGCGAAACGGGGGCAGCATGAGCACCGCAAAAATGACAAAAGCAAAGGAAGCCTTGCTGGTCGCGCTCATCACTGGGCTGACCCTTGGTGCAACGTCATGCGATCACAACGACATGAGCGAAAAAGAACGCCGCCCCGCCGCTTTTTTTCCCGCCGCCCCCGCTCACGCGGTACAGGTGGCATACCGAGAGGACGCGCGGGAGCAATTGCGACTGAAAACGCTGACTGCAAGCAGCAAATGAAGACCCTATTTTTATTTTTAATCACACTGTCATGGTACGTACATCAAAACCGCTACTTTGGGTGGAACGAAGCGCCGCAAAGCCAAGCTGAATGCCTCGCGGATGGGTTGACGTATGTTTTGTTTTCAATGGCTCTTTTGAGCGCCAAATGCCGCAAGCAACCGAAGGATGAAAAATGGGACGAGAAGTAAGGCGCGTGCCTGCCGACTGGCTGCACCCAAAAAATGAGCGCACAGGCAATTACAAACCATTGATAAACAACTATTTTTACAGCGAGACGGCAGAAGAATGGATGACCGAAGTCCGTGAGAATGGGCTGCAGGCAGCACTTGACGAATATGGAAATCCGCCCGATAAAAACGACTACATGCCAATGTGGGATGAAAACGAAAAAAACCACTACATGATGTACGAAGACACATCGGAAGGCACGCCCATCAGCCCCGCTTTTCAAACAGGAGAAGAGCTTGCTAAATGGTTGGTTGACTCAGGCGCACCATATCTCGCTTTTCAAACAGCGTCGTACGACCAATGGATGCATGTTATACGCGGCGGCATCGTCATGATGACGGTAACAATAGCCGACATTACAAGCGAGACATATAGTCCCACGGAAAACAGCTCTCAACAATGACTTTTAGATGACAACAAAATGAACCGAACAGCCAACCAGTTACACAGCTACCGCTGCACATACATCCCCAAAGCAGCCACCTTTGAAAGCGGTGTCACCCGTGACATCCAAGTCAAAGCTTTCAACTCAATCGATGCCATGCACCGCGCCCACCTCATCACAGGCCGCCAAATCATCGAAGCCGCACGATTTGAGCCATCGTAGGGCTTTTTTAAGTGACGCCATCGATGGGTTGAGCGTACATGGGGCACGCGCAACGTTGGAAACAGCCGTCACTTAAAAGAGTTTTAGGCAGAGCTTAGGGCTCTCGCGTACAGATCAACCTCCTTCACTGGTCATCCAGTGTTTCCCGACCGCTTCGGCCAGTAGGGTTTTTTATTCGATTCTCGGTGCGCCGCGCCACCGATGAACCACATGCAGCGCGGCAACTTACCATAGGAGAGCACCATGCAGCAGTTTCACAACATCATCGACCAAGTGCGTTTTGGCCAATTATCAGACGAGCTGACCCAAAAGATCAACGACCTCACGATCGCATGCAGCGAGACGCAAAAAGGTGGCGAAATCACCCTGAGCATCAAGATCAAACCGGGCAAAGCAGGCCAAATGGGGCAAACGCGCGCGTTATTTTGCTAGCGCCGTACAAGTTTTTTTCGACGATCGATGTTTTTTCGGTGGAGAGTTTGCGCATGGCAACACGCGAAGAATGTGAGGCCGCTGGCGTAGAGTACATTGAGCGGCCTGTGAGCGCTGAAGATCTGGCTGAGTTACGCGAGGATAAAGAGCGGCTGGATTGGTTTATAAATCAACCAGATTTCGTGCGAGTATCGACCAACCTTGATGTTGATGATGACTTTTGCGAAATAGACGGCTCGGAGCATACCGAAATCAGATGTGCTCAATATATCGGCGATAGCTGTGAAATTTCCAGAGGTGCAAGCCCACGCGAAGCAATCCGAGCGGCGATGAAAGGCGGTGCGTGATGGCGTTTGAATTTATTTGCGCAGGTTCTTTGCTGTTTTTACTTGGCTTTTTACTAATTGTTACCGCCACATACCTATCGGACACGGGAGTAGGAATATCCACGTGCTCCGTCATTGGAGCCATTGGCATAAACTTAATGGCAATGCCCGTTGTGCGGCTGATTATTTATTTTTTGACAAATTAAGGGATTCAGAATGGAAAGCAAAACACTGGGGCAAATTGCCTACGAAAAATTTGCGGATGAAATCGGAAAGACTAAAGTATGGCACGACCTTTTTCCGAATCAACGTCAAGCATTTGAGACAATCGCACAGTCCGTAATCGAGGCGCATGAGGCGCGGAAATGGAAGCCGATTGAGAGTGCGACTGATAATTTATGCATCGTGTGGACGAAAAACAATGAAACAACCGTCGCAATTCGAAACATTGAAAAAAACGAATGGCTTGATATGCTGGGCAAATCGAATGATGATGGCGAAAATCTTTTTCGTTGTGATCCAACCCACTGGCAACCCCTGCCCGCACCGCCAAAGAAAGGAGAAGAATAATGGCTGAAAATTCTAACATCGAATGGTGCGACCACACCTTTAATCCGTGGATTGGTTGCACGAAAGTGTCGCCCGCATGCGACAACTGTTATGCGGCAAGCTTTGGCAACCGCTTTGGCATCGAATGGGGCTCGGGGAAACCACGCAAGCGCACAAGCGAATCAAACTGGAACCAACCTTTGCGCTGGAATCGTCAAGCCGAACTGAAACAGAACGCATGGGAAAAATTCAAGGGGCGACACCCTGGTTTGACCGACGAACAACTGATTGAACGCGGCTTTATCAAACCAGTGCGCCCGCGTATGTTTTGCGCGAGTCTTGCGGATGTATTCGACAACGAAGTGCCGAGCGATTGGCGTGCTGATTTGTTCGATTTAATTGGCTCAACACCACATCTTGACTGGTTGCTATTGACTAAACGCATTGGCAACGCGCAAAAAATGCTTAATGAGTACTTTCCGAGCGGCTGGGGAAACTGGGTAGATAGATACCCCAATATTTGGCTGGGGGCGACAATCTGCAATCAGGAAGAAGCCGACCGCGACATTCCAAAACTACTCAAAACGCCCGCCGCTGTTCGATTTTTGAGCATTGAGCCGCTGCTCGGACAAATTGACCTCAATATGTCTTTAGGCGGTACGCGATGGATTGGCGGACAGCGTGGATGCAATGGAAAGACCAACGGTGAACACCACCATGATGAACGGTGCGGGCGAGGTATTGATTGGGTCATAGTCGGCGGCGAATCAGGGAAGGATGCGCGACCGATGCACTCTGAATGGGTACGCTCTTTGCGCGACCAGTGCGCAGAGGCTGGCGTGCCATTCTTTTTTAAGCAATGGGGTGAGTGGATTCAACGCCACGATTTACAAGCTTCTAACTCAGAATGTGTAGGCAAACTTTGGCATACCTTTGACCCAGACTCATCCGTTTGCAGAATTGGCAAAAAAACCGCAGGTCGATTTCTCGATGGCGTTGAGTACAGCGAATATCCAATGAGCGAATCATGAAATGCAAAGTTGAAAACGATAGAGTTCTAGTAGCGCGGCACATAATTTGATACAAGCGCTACCTTTAAAATCAAAAGCTTACATTTTTAATTTGATACAGCTTAATTTGATATTTGTTTTAAATCAAATGCTTACAGTGTATCAAATTATGTGCCGTTCCACTTTATCCATGTTGTTATCGAGGGAATGGGGGGTTGGGTGAATTTTTGCAAGGGTGAAGAAAAGGATTTTGAATTCAAGAGGCTTCGATTTATCGAGTCTTATAAAACAATTCGAAAGCGCGGCGATGTTGCTGATTATCCAAGGCGATTAATGGGCATATCGAATCAGCAAAATGCAATGAATGGGTTTAAGTTGGCGCAGCCTAGGCTTGTTGGTGATCCTGACAGGGCAATAGCGGTGCTTTCAAACGGTAGTGACGGGTCAAGCTTGCGTGTGATTACATTGTCGGAGCAGGGGGCACAAATGATCAAAGACAAGGCCGCAGGGATTTTTAAGTTGGCGATGTGATTTTAGGAGTTTAAATTGATTGATTTAATTTTAGCCATAACGGCGAAAGAATGGGGGTTGTGATGAGATGGTTTTATTGGGTTTTTCAGGGCTTTTTTTTGGCCTCGGCTGTAGCGATAAACGTTGATGGGATGGAGTTTGCACGTGATGGCAACACAGCTGGGGTCATTTTTTGCATTTTCATGTTTGCGCTCTGTTTTTTTGGTTTTGTATCATCAATTAAGTGTGAAAAACAAATTGGAGATAAAAAATGACTGAGCTTATGAAAATGGCAGCAAGAGCTTTTAAGGAAACGGTTGAGGATGCATTGTTTTCATCGGACTATTGGACGCAAGTAAGGGCTGGAATGACGATAATTAATCACTTGAATGGTATTAAAAGCGGCGGAGAGGAAAGTGTCGATGTGTTGCACAGCGTGTAGTTTAATTGTTGGAGGGTTTATTGGTGTGGTGGCCGCCTTGGTTTTGCGTGCAATTGTCACGGCGAGATTGAAGCGGAAATTGAACGAGATTGAGGGGTAGATGGTATGAACGCAATTTTAATGACGATGTACGCAAAGCCTGTCGATATTGATGCTGTTTCGTCGAGCAAACACAGCGGAGATTGGTTTGAATCAACAAACATGCAGCTAAATTCAGCCAATGTCATTTATAAACGATTACAGGCCATTGCGGGCGTTTACTTCAAGGAGCGATCATCTGGGTACTTTGAGCGGTTTGGTGGATCACCTTTAATTATGGATTTGAAGCGTTGCGGACTGATTGAAAACGGTTCATCAATTTGGCATTTAAAGATCACACAGGCAGGCAGAGACTACATGCGCAAGCACCGAATCAATGCGGCGGGTCGTGAGTCTTTGGAGATGGGGGTGGCGGCATGAGCAAGCAACAACTGGTTTTACCATACCCGCCAAGTGGCCTGAACCCAAATAAGCGGCTGCACTGGGCGGTTAAGTCGAAGCAGGCAAAGGCCTACAAGTCTGAGTGCTTCTTGCTCGCAAAGGCGGCGGGTTTAAAGATGGAGCACAAAGGGACTATAAAAATGTCGATTGAGTTTACAAAGCCTGACCGACGAAAGCGTGACGACGACAACATTATTGCATCTTTTAAATCGGGTCGTGACGAGTAGCGCGGCACATAATTTGATACAAGCGCTACCTTTAAAATCAAAAGCTTACATTTTTAATTTGATACAGCTTAATTTGATATTTGTTTTAAATCAAATGCTTACAGTGTATCAAATTATGTGCCGTTCCACTATCAATCAACGGCGCAGGGTCGTGGGATCAAAACCCGTGGGTTTGGGTGTATGAGTTTAAAAAAACTGAAGGAGACCAATAATGGGAGCCATTGAGCAAACAATAGCAGACGCAGTGCGTGCTGGCATCACCGAGGCGGTGAAACCGCTGCAGGATGACATTGCATGGCTGCGAAAAATCATCGAAAGTAAAAACGAACCCGCAGACGAACGGGTTAAACAAAAGGATTTACCCGCAAAACTTGGTGATGTTGGACTGACAAAGCTGCGTAAAACCCTCGGACTTAACGGCGCACCAAAGCCTGACGCACTGGGACTGTACAGTGTCAAAGCGTGTCGAACTTTTATCGACAACCTACCATCTGACTCAGCATCAAAAAAAGCTGAAAATTAATTTATTTTGTATTGACAAATTAAAATGATGCCTGTATAATTCTTCTCATGGTGATTGACTTAATCACCAACCGACCAAGCGGGTCTTGGAGACAAGGAGTTAGAAATGCGCAACTTAATAAACCTCACAAATGAAAAAATAGAAGAATTATTTGACGAAGCCTTTGGCGTTGATGGCTACATGGGCGGCGAATATGGTGAAGCTAACGTAGTTTTCACATCAGACACTTTCGAGTCTTTTATTCAGACCTCAAAAAACTACAACGAATGCCCTTATAATCCAGAACTCGATGAAATCGACGGATTCAAAACTCTTTTAATGAAAAAATGCCAAGTGCGCAAGGGTGACCAACGCCAAGATGTCTGCATCATTGATTTCGGCGACATTCGCGGCGTGGTATTGTCGTAATGTACGAAGACATCCTTTATACAAGGGTGTCAGGTCATTTTCAAGCCACTCAAGGCGTAAGCCTTGAGCAGCAAGACCTGCACTTAAAAGAGTGGTCAGTGCGCAATGGCGGGCACGTCACTGGCTTTTTTGAAGAACGAGGCAAATCGGGTCGCAGCATCAAAGGGCGCGTGCAATTGATCGCGGCCCTCGCTTTACTCAAACCAAAATCCCGTTTTATTGTTAGCAAACTGTCCAGACTTGGGCGAAATGTTAAAGAAGTACTGCAAATCGCCGAAACAATTAAGTGCGCTGGGGCATCGCTGATTATTGTTGATCAGACCATTGACACATCGACCGCTATAGGTCAATTATTTTTCACCATGCTCGCAGCAGTGGCGCAATTTGAGAGCGATATGCTTGCAGAGCAAATCAATCAAATGGTGACCCACCAGCGAAGCAAGGGTAAAGTTTGGGGCGGCACGCCATTCGGCTGGCAGCGTCAGAGCGATAAATCACTCGTCCCTAATGAAGCGGAACGTGCTTTGTGGCTCGAAGTTAAACGATTAAAAAATGCTGGGCACTCGAACAAGCAGATAGAGGCTGACTTTAAACGACGCGGCCATTTTTATGATGCGGCAAAGTTTAGCAATATAACTAAATTGGATTTTAACAACAATCCACAGGTGTATAATCCACCCAAACATTATTTACAACGCAGTCAAAGAGGCAAAAAATGACCGATAAACCACACGGACTTACAGGCAAAAAAAACGCCAAAAAAGACGAAACCGCAGAATCATGGCTGCAAGTTAGAACCTTGACCAGTGATAAATCACTTTGGGTAAAAGCCGCTCAAAAATCAGGCGGCAATTTATCAGGCTGGGTGACCAAAACATTAAATGATGTTGCAAAAAAAGAGTTAAACATCAAAGAATAGTTTTATTTTGTATTGACAAATTAAAATGATGCCTGTATAATTCTTCTCATGGTGATTGACTTAATCACCAACCGACCAAGCGGGTCTTGGAGACAAGGAGTTAGAGATGCAAACATTACACCCAGCCGAAGTACGAAAAATCAACGTGGAGATCGCAAAAATGAAAAGCGAAATGTTTTGGCAGCCAATTAAAATAGCCGCAGCTCTCATCGGCTCAGTGGCAGCAATCACCGCCACTATTATGACTTTAATCTTAAAAGTCCTGTAAAAAAGCCCCGAAAGGGGCTTTTACTTACCCGCCAATTCATCCAAAAAATCAGCGTACCACTGCATCATTTTAGTGCGCTCATCGATGTACATCGCACGGTTGTACGCGCCTTTGACTTTGTTTTTTTCAACGTGCGCAAGTTGTCGTTCAATGACTTCGCCGCGCCACATATTTGACTCATAAAGTGATGTGGACGCCATCGAGCGCAGGCCGTGCACAACCATTTCGTCGGCCTTGTAACCCATCAAGCGCAAAGCTTTTAGCGCGGTCGCATTTGAGATGGGCTTGCGATGTTTAACGTTTGATTGTTTTGATGCAAAAACGTACTTGTCACGCCCCGTCACCTGCTGCATCGACCGCAGCAAGTCCACAACTTGAGCGGACATAGGCACAACAAGCGGCAAATCCATTTTCATTTTTTCAGCTGGCACCTCAATCCGCTGCGCATCCCAGTCAATTTCCGCCCATTCCAACATTCGCGCCTCGGCTGGGCGCATAAACGTGTAAGCGTTAAAAAGCAGACAATTGCGCACGGCAAACCCTTGATAATCACGTATGTTACGCATCAGCCGCCCAATTTCGCGCGGCTCAGTGATTGCGGGCATGTTGACGACGGGCTTTGCGATGATCGCACCGCTCAACGGCGCAGCCGCGTCAAATTTGCAATAACCACGCGCGATAGCGTAGCAAAAAATACGGCTGGCCAACGCCCGCGCACGGATCGCGGTCTCAGTTGAGCCGCGTTTTTCAATTTTTAACATCGCAGCTAAAACATGCGGCGGCTCAATCGAGTCAATCGGGCGGATCAATTCAGCCGCCAAATCTTCAACGACAATGCGCCGCGTGCGCAAATAATAGGCCTCGACCCAGTTTGGTCGATTGCTCTCAAGCCATTCGCGAGCCACAACCTCAAAGCGCAGCCCATCGGCTTCAATGCGGCCATCACGCTTAAAGTCTGCTGGATTTTTGCCCTCACTCAAAAGCCGCGCACAATCATCACGCAACCGCCGCGCATCCAACAAGCTGACCGCTGGGTATTTACCCAGCGCCATCATCAAATCTTTACCGCCAAATTTGTAACGATATCGCCAAAGCTTACCCCCAGCAGGGGTAACGATCATTAAAAGACCATCACTGTCGTATTTTTTATATTGCTTTTGATCGGGCTTAAGCCCTTTGAGTTCGCGGTCTGTGAGCATTTTCGCCTTGTTTTTGGGGTATGTTTTTTTGTCATTGGGGTATATTTTGACCAAAACACCCCAATAATGCAAACTCTTAAACGATTTTAAACGACACAGAACGACAGATAAAAAAGAAAAAACCCACTGATTCAGTGGGTTTTAACATCAAACGACGCTAAACGATGCGGCGCGATTTTGTGATTGGTAGGCGATATTGGGTTCGAACCAACGACCTCCACGATGTCAACGTGGCGCTCTAACCAACTGAGCTAACCGCCTATTTTTAAGAACCGCAATTCTAACACATAAAATTTGAGCGTGGCAAGTTTTCGAGGCACAACATGCATTTCTGTCGAGTAAAAGTACCTTTCACATCCTCCACTTTCCACCTATTTTTAAGAACGTCAAGCCGACGCACCTCAAGTCGAGTAAAATGGCGCCTTGTTCAACTTGGTTTCACGACCGTTTACAGTAAATACCATGAATGTACTCATCATCGGCTCAGGCGGCCGCGAACACGCCCTCGCTTGGAAAATAGCCCAATCACCGCTCGTCAGCCAAATCTTCGTCGCTCCAGGTAACGCAGGCACGGCACGCATGGGCAAAACCCAGAACATCACACAAGTTGACAATGCCGCATTGGTCAAATTTGCCCAAACCAACGACATCGCACTGACAGTCGTCGGCCCAGAAGCACCGCTCGCCAAAGGCGTGGTCGACGCATTCCGTGCGGCTGATTTGGCCATCTTCGGCCCCACACAAGCCGCTGCACAACTTGAAAGCTCAAAAGCATTTGCCAAAGCGTTCATGGCGCGCCACAACATCCCGACCGCCGCCTACGACACCTTCACCGACAGCACACTCGCCCACGACTACGTTAATGTTCACGGCGCACCCATCGTCATCAAAGCCGACGGCCTCGCCGCAGGCAAAGGCGTTGTGGTCGCCATGACCCTCGACGAAGCGCACACCGCCATTGACGACATGCTCGCGGGCAATCGCCTCGGTGAAGCGGGCGCACGCGTCGTGATCGAAGAATTCCTCGATGGCGAAGAAGCCAGCTTCATCGTCCTCTGCGATGGTGAGCACGCATTACCGCTCGCCACCAGCCAAGACCACAAACGCCTGCTCGATGGTGACCAAGGCCCCAACACAGGTGGCATGGGCGCTTACTCACCCGCCCCCGTCGTCACGCCAGAGATTCACGACCGTGCCATGCGCGAAATCATCCTGCCCACACTGGATGGCATGAAAAAAGACGGCATCGTATTCACAGGCTTTCTCTACGCAGGCCTCATGATCAAAGCCGATGGTTCGATCAAAACCCTCGAATTCAACTGCCGCATGGGCGACCCAGAAACCCAACCAATTTTCCGCCGCCTGAACTCAGACCTGTTTGAAGTCCTCAGCCACGGCGCAAAAGGCACACTCAATCAAGTTCAACTCGACTGGGACAAACAAGTTTCCCTTGGCGTCGTGCTCGCAGCACACAACTACCCAAACACGCCACGGGCAAATGACGTCATCACCATCGCAGCCGACACGCTCAACTGCGTCACCTTCCATGCAGGCACAGCCGACAAATACGACCAAATGGTCACCTCAGGCGGCCGCGTCCTGTGCGTCACCGCACTCGGCAAAACCCTCAAAGAAGCACAAACCGCCGTTTACGAGCACATCAAAGGCATCCAATTCGACGGCATGCAATACCGCCACGACATCGGTTACCGCGCAGTGGATTTGATTTAAAACAGCAGCAATTTAAAACCAATCAGGTATTAAATATACATAAAAAAACGGTCAGCACATGACCGTTTTTTTACTAAAATATGCACTTAAAGCAATGACGTAATGACGCACTCTGACGACGAAAGCCACAGCGATTCGATCATGCACACTTGATACGACATCTCCCGCACAGCAGGACATTGTGGGGCAACAAGCCCACAGAAACCATAAAAAAAGAAACAACCACCACATGACCATCCTATCTTGGAACGAAATCAAAGACCGCGCCCTCAAGTTCTCCAAAGAATGGGCGGACACCCACAACGAAGAAGCGGATGCAAAGCCCTTCCTCGACGCATTTTTCAATGTATTTGGCATCACCCGCAAACGCGTCGGCACATTTGAGCACAAAGTTAAAAAAATCGATGACGCCAACGGCTACATCGACCTGCTCTGGAAAGGCGTCATCCTCATCGAAATGAAAAGCCGAGGCAAAAACCTCGAACGGGGAAAACGAAAATGACGCGGAAAAAAGGAGTGACGGAAAAAAAGGACATGACGACGCAAAGGCGTGGCTGCAAAAAAAAGCCAAAATTGAATCCGCTGCGCAAGCCGTGCTGGATGCCCGCGCTGCGCACCCTGATGCGTCATTGGCTGATTTGTACGATCCATTGACGATGCCCGCGAATTTGGTCAAAGCCCACGCCGCGCTCGATAAAGCGGTGGATGCGGCGTATGGCTTCAAAGGCACATCCGACAGTCAACGCGTCGCATTTTTATTCGATTTGTATCAAACCTACACCCATCGCCTGATTGCCGACGCCCCCGCCAAACCCAAACGAAGCAAAAAATCATGATGCGCTCATGTCGTCATTCCCGCGCAGGCGGGAATCCAGTAGGGCGCGTCGCGCACCTTGGATGCGAGATCAGTTGGGTTCATCACAAATGCTGCGCATTTAATTGGATTTCCGCCTGCGCGGGAATGACGAACCCTCTGATGATCATCTGAGGGTCATGAGAAATAAAATAAACTGAGCTTATGTCTCATTGAAAAAAGTCTCATTGAAAAAAGGAGTTGTACACATGGGAACCGTATGGACAATTATCGGCTGGGGCGTTGTCGCCGTATTGGGCTTGATGTTGCTTAGCTTATGTTTTGTCGCGTTGGTTCAGGCGATCGTAATGTTGCCTGCCGCTTTGGCGCTGGCGTGGGGCTTGTTTTTTCTTGGTTTGCCGTTTTATGCGGTGCATTATTTTGATTCTTGGTGGTGGATTTTGCTGTGCGTACCGTGTTTTGCGCTGGCTTACATTCCGATTCATTGCATTCACCTGTATGAGAAAAGCATTGAGGACTCATCGACCTGATGGCCTCAGCGGAGGGTTTCAGCTGATCGCTAAACGAATGAAAAAAACTACTTTTCATTGATCAAGCCTAAAAATCGTCGGCGCTGTTGATTAAACAAAAGATGCGGTGCTTTTTAAGAAGAAATGTCCAACACGTCTTTAAGCAAACAGCTCCAATGAAGGCGATTCACAAAATGCGATTGCGATTGGCGTGATGCGTGCCTGTGCTTGTGTGCTTGTGTGCCTGTGTGCCTGTGTGCCTGTGTGCCTGTGTGCTGTGTGCCTGTGTGCCTGTGTGCCTGTATGCCTGTATGCCTGTGTGCCTGTGTGCCTGTGTGCCTGTGTGCCTGTGTGCCTGTGTGCCTGTGTGCCTGTGTGTGCCTGTGTGCCTGTGTGCCTGTGTGCCTGTGTGCCTGTGTGCCTGTGTGCCTGTGTGCCTGTGTGCCTGTGTGCCTGTGTGCCTGTGTGCCTGTGCTTTTAATGGGCATCAGCAGGTTTTTGTTTTTTAGCTTATGATGCGGCTTCGACTGATGTTTTTTCTGATTGTTAATTGTTATTGATTGTTGTTTGCTGGTGTGGTGCGTTTATACACGGCGTTTATTTTATGGGGTTTTAATGAAATCTTTTTTGAAGCATTCGTTGGTGGCTTTAAGTGTGGCGGCAGTGGGTTTAATCGGCATGGTGACGGATGCTGATGCGGCACGCTTGGGCGGTAAAAAATCCAGCGGCATGCAACGCAGCAGCGAACAATTGAGCACACCCAGTTTCAATCAAGGCACAAAAACAATAGCCCCTCAAAACAGCCCTCAAGCTGCCACAAACGCGGCCAGCCCTGTAACGCCCAGCCCTGTGCAACAACCCAGTACAGCACGTAAATGGTTAGGTCCTATTGCAGGCATTGCGGCGGGTTTGGGGATTGCGGCACTGCTATCCAATCTGGGTTTGGGTGACAGCATGGCCAGCATGTTGAGCATGCTGTTGTGGGCGGCTTTGGCATTTATTGTGATTCGTTTTGCCTTGAATCTGTTTAAACGTCAAAAACCTCAAACAGCGGGTGCACATGTTACTGGTTATCCGACCTCTCAAAATTCAACCCATTTTAAACATGAGCAGCCCCCATCACCCGTCTCGCCTCATGTTTTTCAGGCACCTGGTTCAACAAGTTCGCTTAAACAAGCAACGCATGTGAATGCTGAAGAGTTTTTACGCACAGCAAAAGGCTTTTTTATTCGCTTGCAAGCGGCGAATGATAAAAAAGACATGGATGATTTGCGACGTTTTTTAACGCCTGAAATGTATGCAGAAGCGCAATTACAAATCATGGAGCGTGGCCCTGAGGTGCAAACCACACAAGTGGTGAGTTTGGATGCGACCTTGGTGAGCTTGGTCTCGGAAGGTTCGCACGACATTGGTTCAGTTCGATTTACAGGTCAGTTGAAGATGAATGATGAGGCTGTAGCTGATGAGGTTTCAGAGATTTGGCATTTCACCAAGTGGAGCAATCACGCCAATGAGTGGTCTTTGGCTGGGATTCAACAAGATTAAGTGTCAAAGGTTTCGGTGAGGTTTACGTTGAATGTAGAGCGCAAAAACATTGACTGCATCCAATAAAAAAGCCCCTTCTGGGGCTTTTTTATTGGCATGATCCGTTGTGCGTATTTACAGGATTCCCGCTTCTTTGTGCGGGAATGACTTGCTAGCGATGCGAGCGGCGCGAGTAAATCGACACCCATCGTTTAAAGCCGCCCTGCACATTTGAAATAAATTTGAAATAAAACAGTCGATCAATCAGTGGCTTTATTGCAATTGAACATCCAATGGATGCCAAATTGATCCGTTAACATGCCAAATCGTGCGCCCCAAAAAGTGTCACCAAGCGGCATGGTGATTTTGCCACCTGTGCTGAGGTGTTCAAATAGCTTGGTTTGTTCCGCTTCGTCGGTGAAGTTGAGGCTCATGTGGATGTTGTCGCCCATGACTGAGGGTTGTTGCGACATGCCATCGCAAGCCATAAAATTGACCTTGCCTGATTTGAAATAACAATGCATGACGTGGTTTTTATGGGCTTCGTCACACGGCACGGGGGCGTCACCTTTTCGCATGATGTCGGCTGTGCCGCCAAATGCGGCTTGATAAAACTCAATGGCGGCGGCGCATTGCCCGTCGTTGAAACTCAAGTATGGCTCTAATATAATGCCCATGATGGACTCCTATAAAGTTGAACAAACCGCGCCTACATCATCCTATAGGATTAGATGAAAAGTCAAGCCAAGGTGAGGCAGCAATATGGGTGTATGATCAAAACCTTTATGGCGGACATTTCACAGATTCTGTTGTTCAAACATAACATGACAAGCTGCCCGTGCTATTTCACAACAATTTCTTTACGATAAAAAGTGCACTTCGCTTGACCAGAAGCAAAAGCTTTCGCCATGCACCCCACACTCATGCGAAAATACGTTTTATTTCTTTTTAATGAGATCCGCATGACCACCCCGACGTTAATCGAACTCCAATCTTATTTCAGTGATTTACAAAACCGCATTGTGGCAGGGCTTGAAACGCTGGACACGGTGCCTTTCACGCGTGACATTTGGCAGAAAGAGCCTGAGTCTCCATTACAGGGGCGCGGCAATACGGCGATCCTCGAAAATGGTTCGTTTTTTGAACGCGGCGGTGTGGCCTTTTCGCAAGTGTCGGGCAAGGCGTTGCCGCCTTCTGCCACGGCGCATCGCCCTGAGCTGGCTGGACGTGGTTTTTCGGCAATGGGGGTGTCGTTGGTATTGCATCCGCGCAACCCTTTTGTGCCGACGGTGCACATGAATGTCCGTTGTTTTGTGGCGTTGGCGCGTGATGCGTCTGAGCAGGATGTGATGTGGTTTGGCGGCGGTATAGACTTGACACCGTATTATGGCTTTGAGGCGGATTGTGTGCATTTTCACCAGACCTGCTTTGATGCGTTGCAGCCTTTTTCAAGCGATGCGGATGGGCTGGATGCACTGTACCCACGTTTCAAAAAGTGGTGTGATGAGTATTTTTACTTGAAACATCGCAATGAGGCACGCGGCATTGGTGGTATTTTCTTTGATGATTTCGCTGCGCCCGATGTCGCGACGGCTTTCGCCACGACCCGTGCGGTGGGCGATGCGTTCTTAAGCGCGTATGTGCCAATTGCACAATGTCATGCGAATGATGCATACGATGAGTCGCATAAAAATTGGCAAAATTACCGCCGTGGCCGTTATGTGGAATTCAATTTGGTGTTTGACCGTGGCACGCATTTTGGCTTGCAAAGCGGTGGTCGCACAGAGTCGATTTTGATGTCAATGCCGCCGGTGGCGAATTGGGCGTATCAATACACGCCTGCGGCGGGTTCGGCTGAAGCGGCGTTGTTGACTGATTTTTTGCCCGTGCGTGATTGGTTGGCATGATGGATTTGAACCCGCCCATTGGCTGCTTCGGCGGCACTTTTAATCCGCCACACCGCGCCCATTTTGCCTTGGCGCATGCGGCCTGTGAGCGGCTGCATTTGGCTGAGTTGCTGATGATCCCTGCTGGACAACCTTGGCAAAAGCCCCACGTTTTACCTGCTGTGCACCGCTTGGCGATGCTGCGTGCGGCCATGGCGGACGAAGTGCAAACGAAGCGGTGTGGGCGTGATGAGCCGTATCCGTTGTCGATAGAGACATTGGAAATTGATTTACCTCAAGCGAGCTACACCATCGATACCTTGAGCACATTGCGCGCTCGATTCCCTGATTCACCTTTGGTTTGGGTGATGGGCTCAGACCAGTTGCGCAATTTAACCACGTGGCGAGAATGGATACACTTGCTCGATTTGGCACACATCGCCGTGGTACAGCGGGCGGGAGCTGAAGTGACTGCGGCTGATTTGCCCGCCCCCCTCAATGGGGTTTATGCGCAACGGGTGTGCTTGGATGGACGTTGGCGCGAATCGTTACAAGGGCGCTTTATTCCTTTTGAATTTGATCCAATTGCGGTATCATCCAGCGACATTCGTGCGGCAATTTCAGGCGGACAAACAGCGGATTCAATCAGCGCTCTGTCGCCTTCGGTTGCCCATTACATTACCCAACATCAACTTTATGTGACTTCACCATGACCACTCTTTTTTGGATCGCTGCCGCTTACCTATTGGGCTCAATTTCTTTCGCCATTGTGTTGTCAAAAGCATTTGGTATGGCGGATCCCCGCTCGTATGGTTCAAATAATCCTGGGGCGACCAATATGCTCCGCTCAGGGCGAAAAACCGTTGCTTTGCTGACGTTGCTGGGTGATGCCTTAAAAGGTTTTTTACCTGTCATGCTCGCCAAGCAGTTCACTGATCTGCCTGTGGCGGCCTTGTGCGCCATTGCTCTGGCGGCATTTTTAGGGCATTTGTATCCGATTTTCTTCGGCTTTAAAGGCGGTAAAGGTGTGGCCACTTTTCTGGGTGCGATTTTGGGCTTATTTCCCGCCGTCGGTGGCATCACGATGTTGGCTTGGTTGGTGGTTGCGCTGTTGACCCGTTACTCATCCGCATCGTCATTGACCGCCAGCGTGGTTACATTGATTGTACTCACCTATAATTGGGGAGCAGGCATGTGGATGGTATGGATGCTGATCATGGTGGGTTTGTTGTTTTGGCGCCACCGTGGCAACATCAGCCAATTGGCTGACGGCACGGAAAGCAAACTTTTTTCCAAAAAAACACCGTAAACAACTTGCTTTTTAGGCAAAAAAACTAAAAATAAATCGCATTCAAATGCGGCAATGCATCATTTAAAAACATTGGGCTTCCTTTTAAAGCGAAGCCCAAGTTGGTGCAGCGTTTCAATGCTCGACTTCATCAAAGGCGACTGCATTACCCCCAAAAGTCCAGCTTATCTGACGTGAAGCACTATACACATATTGCAACGCAACATCGAAAACCCCATTTTTCTCCATTATTTTGCTTGCACTCGGTGCATAAGCTTGTTATAGTTGCGCCACATTCAGTTCAGTCTTATAGAAGACAAAGGAACTTGATGTCGGCAATTTTCAAAATGCGGCGCCATCCCCAGATTGGCAAAGAATTTTCGGAAGGAGCATGGTAGGAGACAAACGCGCGACTTAGATTGCGCATATAAAAACGAGCAAAAAAACAAAAGCTCAATAATGTAGAACAAGAAAGCGCGACCAATTCCTCATGGTCGCGCTTCTCTTTAACTAAAAAAGCCGCTGAAGCGGCTTTTTTTGATGCGGTGTACACCATTACAATGGTGCTTACACTTGTGCAACGGCCTCAACTTCAAAGATTCCGCCTTTAGGCAAACTGGCCACACCAACGGTTGAACGCGCGGGGAATGGCTCGGGAACGTATTGCGCCATGATGGCATTGACTGCTGCAAAATCAGCCAAATCGGTCAAAAACAAAGTGAACTTGACGACATTGGCCAATGAGCCGCCAGCCTCAGTCAAAATGGCTTCTAAATTTTTGAACGCTTGGTGAGCTTGCGCTTCAATACCGCTGGCCAGTTCACCCGTCACAGGGTCAAGCCCCAGTTGACCTGACGTGAACACCATATTGCCTACTTTAACCGCTTGTGAATAAGGACCAATCGCTGCGGGTGCATTGCTGGTGTGAATGATTTGTTTTGTCATGTGAATTCTCCAAAAAGTTAGACATTGATATTATAGTTTAAAACCACTTCGTCACCATGCTGACCACGAAAACCCCAGTTTTCAGGGGGGCTTTCAATGATGCAAATCTCCAGATCATGTTGGCGGATGCCCAATTGGGCTTCGACTCGGTCAAACAGCAAGCGAATCAATCCTTTGCGTGCCTCTTTTGTGCGCCCTGTCATCATGGTGATTTCAATGATGGTGTACGCTTCGCTGCGGCCGCTTGGGTAAAGAAAATCGTCTTTATCCAAATGAATGAATCGATGCGCCCGTTTATCTGCGGGAAATTGCAATGCATCGACGACACATGAGTGAATGACATCAGACAATTGCACACGCAACGGCATGAGGTGCGTTTTCAAGCCAAATACTTTAATTTGAGACATTCAACTCACTCCACAAAATACCTACTACACTCGGTGACTTCAGATGCATAAAGCGTGGTTCCGACCCTACGGTCATGTCATGCATTTATTGCTCGGCAAAGTTGTTGCGCTTCAATTCACGACGCGCTTTAACCGCCTCCGACAAACCATGTAAAACATCAATTGAAGCATCCCAATCAATGCAACCGTCCGTCACGCTTTGGCCATAGGTCAGTGTTGCGCCCGCCACGAGGTCTTGTCGTCCACCGACAATATTGGATTCAATCATCACACCAAAAATACATTCGTCACCCGAGGCGATTTGCGCTGCGATGTTAGCGCACACGGGGATTTGATTTTCTGGTTTTTTCTCACTGTTGCCATGCGATGCATCGACCATGACTTTTTTCGCCAAACCTGCTTTACTGATTTGTGCGCAGGCTTCAGCCACACTTTCAGCATCGTAATTCGGTTTTTTGCCACCGCGCAAAATGACGTGGCCGTCTTCATTGCCCTCAGTTGAAACAATCGCCGCCAGACCACTTTTGGTCACCGACAAAAAGTGGTGCGGACGTTGCGCCGCCAAAGTGGCATCGACTGCGATTTTGACATTGCCATCGGTGCCATTTTTAAAACCAACAGGGCATGACAAGCCCGATGCCAATTCACGGTGCACCTGTGACTCGGTTGTGCGTGCGCCAATCGCGCCCCAGCTGACGAGGTCCGCAATGTATTGCGGTGTGATCATGTCCAAAAATTCAACGGCAACAGGCATGCCCATTGTGTTGATTTTTAGCAACAGTTCACGCGCCATGCGCAGACCTGTGTTGATGTCAAATGTTTCATCCAGATGCGGGTCATTAATTAAACCCTTCCAGCCCACTGTCGTACGTGGTTTCTCAAAATACACCCGCATGACGATTTCCAATGTGTCCTTGAATGCTTCACGTTGCGCCAATAAGCGTTGGCAGTAATCCAAAGCGGCTTCAGGGTCATGGATGGAGCATGGCCCAATCACCACCACAAGCCGATCATCTGCGCCATGCAATACGCGATGAATGGCTGCTCGTGACTGAAAGGGGACATTGGCCACGGCTTCGCTCAGAGGAAACTCATCCATCATCGTTACAGGCGGTGAAAGTTCTTTTAATTCTTTAATGCGGGTGTCATCGGTACGAATCATGATTTTTCTTTTCAAAATAGGGGAAAAGTGCAGGTACACCACAGGCGCACAACATGCTGCTTTTCGAGTTTTAAATGGACCAGCCAATACAAAAAATTAAACATACAAACAAAAAAACCGCTAATTCACATTAGCGGTTTGACAAATTTCGGTCGCGCAAGGCTCACCGAACAGACAGACCGCCAGTTCGAGTAAAGTGCCAGAAATAAAAAGATTGTGAAGCGCGCATGACCTAGATTCTTTTCGAGAACAATAAAAAACACATCAATATTTTACACACGCACATCGCGCAATCAAAACATGCACCAGATGCTTCGTGTAAACTTATGACTTTATAACGTGTTTCAAAATATTTTGCAACTCTTTTATAAGAGTCCTCTTGTTTAAACCCAAACCTTTTGATTTTATGTGGCGTTCTCATAAAATCTTTAGGCTGATTTGTGAATGCCCCATGTTTTTTAACCCCACCCTTGCCGAAGTCCGCCAGTTTTTTTATCATGCATGGCACAAATCACTGAAAAATGAGGCACTTGCCCCCATCGAAAGCATCGCCACGCATTGGATGCGGCAGCATCCAGAATACCACGCGGTGCTCAATGGTCCGATTGAAGCCTTGGAAGCAGCGCAATTTCCACCCGAGGCAGGCGAAAGCAATCCCTTTCTTCACCTGTCCATGCACTTGTCAATCAGCGAACAATTGTCCATCAATCAACCCATTGGCATTCGTGCGGCTTATGATAAACTGGCGCAAAAGCTGGATGATGAGCATGCAGCGCAACACGTCGTGATGGAGTGCTTAGGTCAAGTGCTGTGGCAGGCTCAGCGCGACAAGCGCGAACCCGACAGTGCGGCGTACATTGATTTGATTTTGCGCGCCAGCAGCTAAAACACAAGCAAGTCAACTTGCCTCCTGATTAAAACGCAGCGTTTTGTTAGAAGGTCTTGTTGAAAAATTTGAATGCACTCAAGTGCCCCCTTAATCATTTTTAAAGGAAAAACCATGTTACTCAAAACCAGCACCGTTTTTAAAGAAAACCTTGAACAGTTTCCGAGCATTGATGGCGTGGAAAAAATTGATTTTTACCAAGATGACCAGCTGCAAGGCACGGTCAGTAATACCGAAGGGCAAAAAGGCTCTTTGGCGCTGTATTTTTACCTGTTCAAAACCATGGGTACTCTTGATTTGGCTGCCGCCCGTCGCGGTTTGGAGCTGTTTGCGGAGCACACCACAGTAGCGCGCGCCACACCAGGCGCTCACCCAAACATTGATCGCTTGATTTTGGTTGAGGCGACACATCAGCCCATGGAGATGAAGGTCACGTACAAAGAAGGCAGTGGCCCAAGTTCGGCATGGGATGATGGGTCTGAAGATAAACAATAAAAAAACCGCTGAGTAATCAGCGGTTTTTTTATTGTTGGTTTTGATTTTGCTTTGATTTTGCTTTGATAAACAAACACTTTGATGAACTCATGCACATGCGCGCGGCACAAACCATCTCACATCAAACAAACACAAATCCAATTGTTATTTCGCGGTGAAAACACACGCCAACACCGCCATGCATTTTTACAGCATGCACCAGCCATGACTCACATCAATTGATTGCCCTGTCAACGCGCCATTGCTGTCATTTGCCAAATAGGTCACAAGGTTGGCAACATCATCGACCGTGGTGAATTTACCGTCCACCGTTTCTTTGAGCATGACATTTTTAATCACTTCTTCTTCAGTGATGTTTAAAGCCGCCGCTTGCTCAGGGATCTGCTTTTGCACCAAAGGTGTGAGCACAAAACCGGGGCACACGGTGTAACTGTGGATGCCGTATTGTGCGCCCTCTTTCGCGATCACGCGCGCGAGACCAAGCACACCATGTTTGGCAAACACGTAAGCGGATTTCAGCTTAGATGCCTCATGCGAATGCACAGAACCCATGTAAATGATTTGACCGCCACGGCCTGAAGCTTTCATGTGCGTGTATGCGGCTTTGGTCGTCAAAAATGCACCGTCGCCATGAATCGACATCATTTTTTTCCAATCTTCGAATGGGTATTCTTCAATCGGGTGAACAATTTGAATGCCTGCATTGGACACCAAAACATCGATGCTGCCAAATGCATCCACCGCTTGCTTAATACCCGCGTTGACTTCGTCTTCAGAGGTGACGTTCATGCTCACCGCGATGGCTTGGCCACCCGCATCGATGATGCTTTGCGCGACAGCTTTTGCCCCGTCCAGATTCAAATCCGCGATGACAACTGCGGCGCCATCCTTCGCCAAAGTTTTTGCACATTGCTCACCAATGCCACTGGCTGCACCCGTAACGAGAGCGACTTTTCCGACTAAACTCATGATAGACCCTTATAAAAAATTAATCACTGATGTAAAAAAACATAAAGCCATGTTAATAAAGCCATTTTACTGTTGTAAGTAATCAAATGCCACTTCACCTAAACCCAAAGTTAAATTGGCGATGATATGTTTCGCACCGACTATTTTACGCACAGGCAAGTCGGCGACGGGCGCCAGGACATGGCTGAACAACTCCAATGCGGCAGGCCCTGTATACGCTTCCAGCACATCCACATTGTTCAAATGGTAGCGCACCAACTCGCAAATGCGCGGTGAACCATCAACATGCGGAATGATTTTGAGCAAATAATTGGGCGTTTGCATCATTTTATCGGCTTCGGGCGAAGTTTCAAGCGCAATGTGTTTAAAACCCATCGTGCCATTCGCCACACGCACCGAACCATAGTTCAAAGTGCCAATCAGTGTGTCTTTGTCTGCATTGAGGGTTGGCGAAGCCAATTTCTTTGGAAATCCCCAAATTTCACGCCCACCTGCGATCGGTGCATCGTCATCCAAATACATGCTGTGCGTGTAATTGGCATGTTTGCCATCCATGTCGATCACGCCAATCACCTGCCCCGATTCAGTGTAATTGCCAAATCCAGATGAGTCGGGCATGCGGATGAATTCATAATGCACCACAGGATTTGCGGGATCGATTTGTAAAGGCTCAGGCACAACAGCACGCAAGGCCTCCACGTCGGTGTGATAACTGATGATTAAATATTCGCGATTGCGAAAGTGATAAGGGCCACGCGGATATGAGGGGCAGGTCATGGGCATGGCAAAAGCGTTTTTACGGATGTCATTGATGTTCATGGGTTGTCCTGTAGAAAAATAACCACTTCTACTATAACTGAAATCAATGGGTCAACCATGTATCACTTTGTTATTTTCTTATGTTGTGCTTTCTTATTTTTAATGACTTCAACACACCCTTAGTCATCTGCATTATCCGCATTTCATCTAAATCAAATTCAATGCGATGGCCTTCACAACGGCAGCCGTTTTATTGGTCACCCCCAGCTTGTCCAACACATGACCCATATAAAAATTCACCGTTCGCTCAGATAAATTCAAAATATCCCCAGCCTCGGCGGAGGTTTTGCCATCAGCCGCCCAACGCAAAACCTCTAATTCCCTTGGATTTAAAAGTATCACTTCATCCATTATGTTTTGCACTGTCAACACATGTGTCATTCTCTCGTGCATGACTTGATTCAATACCCGCATGTCTCGCTCTTGAGCTTGGCTCGGTACAGTGGCATTTGAATGGGAAAAAGTCAGCATCCCAATCATTCCCGAGGGGCCAAAGCACGACTGTGCCCAGCCCGTGCACAAACCATGAGCCGCAGCTTCCTCCCAAAACTCCGGACACTCTTGTGCGGTTTGGCTGGACCACTGCAAAGGCAACACCGAGCGGAGCCCATGCTGGACCGTTGGATCAATGCCCACATAGTTTTCTCGAACATAACGTTGATACCATCGCTTACTGTAGTTACTGAAAATCAAAGTTTTCGGTTGAGATTTCGGCAAAGGCAAACGAACACCGTAACTATAGTGGTCAAAACCCAACTCTTGGGTCGCAGAGGCCAACAACACAAGCAGTTCGTGCTCATCCTTAGCAAAAGAGAACGCCCCCAACTCCAATCGATTTGACATTTCTTTCCTCAAACACGTGTGCGCTGCCAATCCAAAAAAACAACACAAATAAATAAATACAAATACCACTTATCCATAGTCTACCCACCCCCAGCCACACTGTCAATGCTGTCATGCCCAAATAAGCGTCAACCCGTGATGGTTCACGTGCCCCATTGCTAAAATACAGGTTCGCATGCTCAATCACATGCCCAAAAGTTGAATTCGTCAGTCATTCAATGTGCTGCTGTGCAAATTTTTTCCTATGTTTTTTATGGGCTTTCCCGTTCACAAATGCACATCGAGGCTTAGAATAACCACAAAATAGACTTTTGATTTGCGATTCAACAGAAAACAACCTCAACATAAAAAAGGCATTCCATGTTCATGTTATCCGATGACGGCTATGTGCGGCTCACATTGTCCCTGCTACACGAAATCCCCCTCCGTCACTGCACATCAGGGCTCGATGACAATCCAACGCCTCCAATCACACATGCAGCGGGCATCACAGAGATCACGGGTTATACCGAATGGGTCAGCGACACCATCCCAGCCATAAGTATCGGCTGGGATTGGCAGATCGGTGGCGCAAATCACCCGCAAGGCATCACCTGCATCAGTCCCGTGCGCAGCAACCTCATGCTGATGGCAGGTGTTCAAACCAGCGACTCACCACAGGATGTTGGCGAGACGCAAAGCGAAGCATGGCTTGCAGAATACATTCAAACCATCCCTTGGCAAATCACCGTGACAACATTTATCAACCAGCGCTACCAGTAAATTGCACAAAAGTCACTGTCAACTCTGACAATATCGCAAAGCAAAAAATTCCTGTTTAATGCCACCTACACTAAATTTATTGCGTGGAGCAGAGGGCATGAACATATCATTGGGAATGACACACGAGTTCAGCGACAACGATTTTAGCCAGTTATCGGCCTATCGTCACAAAGTCTTTATCGAAACACTCGGCTGGTCACTGCCCACACAAAGCGGCATCGAGCGCGATCAGTTTGACCGCCCCGACACCAGATACATCGTCGTCAAAGACAATGCTGGCCACATCTGCGGCTGCGCCCGCTTGCTGCCGACCACATCGCCGTACCTGCTGGGGGAGGTGTTCCCGCAGCTGCTCAACGGACAAAGCATTCCAAACTCACCCGACATCTGGGAGATCTCACGCTTCTCCACCATTGATTTTCACAGCCCTTCCATGAGTATGGCAGGCGCACACGTCGCGCCCGCAGCCATCGCCCTTATTCACCAAACCGTTAAATACGCCAAAACCTGCGGTGCAAAACGCCTCATCGCAGTCGGCTCGGTTGGCATCGAGCGGCTGCTGCGACAAGCAAGGCTCAAGGTGCATCGAACAGGTGCACCCATGGTGGCGGACGGCGAGATGGTGTGTGGGTTTTGGGTTGAAATTTAATTTAAAAGAGAGAGAGCGTATGAAATTTGATTTAATTGTTGTGGGTGAAGGTTTGGCTGCTTTAACCCTGTTGTTGCATTTGCCAGAAAACATTAAGGTCGGTGTCATATCGCGCAGCAAATACAACGAGCCCTCCAGCTATTGGGCACAGGGCGGTATTTCTGCTGTTTTTTCAATAGAAGACGATGTTGAGAAACACGTACAAGATACGCTCATCGCGGGTGATGGCCTGTGTGACGAGCAGGCTGTGCGCCACATCATCGGAGAAGGGCCATCAGTTTTGCAGTGGCTGATTGACATGAGCGTGCCATTCACCCGTGAAAATGGTGACATCCATTTGACACGTGAAGGCGGCCATTCGGAACGACGTGTGGCTCATGTGGATGACATGACGGGGCGGGGCATCATGCAAGCCTTACAGGCAAAAGTCGCACTACTGCCCAATGTTGTGTGGATCAGACAACATGAAGCCATTGAAATCATTTCTGATGGGACAACCGTTTCAGGAGTCATCGCAGAAAGCCTTGCAGATGGTGATGTCGCCGTATTTAGTGCACCGAACATCATTTTGGCCACTGGCGGAATCACAGGCCTGTATCCCTATGCCACCAACCCAAATGCCAGCAAGGGAGAAGCAATCGCAATGGCTTGGCGGGCTGGTGCAGACATAGAGAATTTAGAATTCATTCAATTTCATCCAACCGCATTGCAATCTGAAAACAAGGTGGTCAGTTTAATCACTGAGGCCGTACGTGGTGAGGGTGGGTATTTGTACAACACCCAAGATGAACGTTTCATGAGCCAGTATGCGGCTCAAGAGGAACTTGCGCCGCGCGACATTGTGGCACGAGCGATTTACTCTGAAATGGCTGCGCATCAATCCGCATATGTGTGGCTGGACATCAGCCATAAAGGTTCAGCTTTTGTTGAACAGCATTTTCCTAACTTAGTGGAAATCACCCAACAATATGGATGTGACCTCTCAAAAACAAGAGTCCCTGTATCACCAGCAGCTCACTATACCTGCGGTGGCATTGCCACTGATGTCACAGGACAAACACGAGTCAAAGGTTTATTTGCAATTGGAGAGGTCGCCAATTGCGGCCTTCATGGCGCCAATCGCTTGGCCAGCAACTCACTTCTTGAATGCGTTGTCATGGGTAAAGCATGTGCACAAGCCATCATGGACTCAGAAACACCATTGGCCTTGCGAGAAGAGATTCACGTTCCAGCCATCATTGAAAGCCATTTCACCCCGCAACTCACGTCAGACCTAATGACCGTACTGTGGGATCATGCAGGCATCGTAAGAAGTACACTGGGCATTCGAACGGGTCTAAAGCATTTGGAAAAAATGAAAATGGGCGGTCGAAAATCATTGCCTTATGGCAAAGCTTTGCGCTTAAAAAACATTTACGACGCGGCCTATCTTATTCTTCACAGTGCCTCAATGCGTCAAGAGTCACGTGGCGGTCACTTTAACCTAGACCACGCTTCTAAAGCAAAGGTGCAAAAAACGATTGTTGTTGGACAATCAATCGGTTTCTGGAAGCAACCGAAACATTCTTTGCTTAACAATCAAGAGGCATTGGTTTAATTGATTCAAAACAACAAGCCAAAACAAGTTAAATTTTTATAAAATCTGGATGGAGGGGCGATGTTATTAACATTTATTTTGGGCGGCTTGGCGGCTGGCTTTCTAGCAGGGATGTTCGGCATTGGCGGCGGTGCGATTGTTATTCCCGTGTTGATTCACATTTACAAGGGTGAAGGCATGGCATCCACCGAGGCCATACGATTGGCCTTCGGGACATCGTTGGCCACGATGGCATTTACAGGACTTTCGTCCTTCTTAAGCCACCGAAACCATGGTAATGTGAATTTTGTTTGGTTTAAGAAGCTTTTTCTCCCCGCAGGGGTGGGGGCTTTTTTTGGAGCCATACTGGCCGCACGCCTACCAGGGGCATGGCTGGCAGTGGGTCTGTCCATTATGCTGGGCTATTTCGGCATTAAATTACTGGTACAACGAGAGCAAACCTCATCCAACTCACCTTTATTTACGCGATTTTCCCATGTGGCGGGCTTTTTTTCAGGTGCAACTTACTCATTAGCGGGCATGGGCGGCGCTTCGGTGATGACTTTTTATTTGACTAAAGTGGGGTTGCCACTCAGAACGGCGATTGGCACAGCGACAGGAGTTATTTTACCCATCTCTGTCGGTGCGATCATTGGTTTTGGCATCACCGCCGACACACCTCATGCTTGGCGCTGGGGTTACATTGATTTATATGCCCTGCTGATCATGAGTGCGTGCTCGATTGTGGCCTCTAAGTTGGGGGTTAAAGCATCTGCTGCACTGCCCACGGCTCAGCTCAGAAAAGTATTTGGCTTATTTATGTTTGGCTTGGCAGTTAAGACATTGTTGACGGTGCTATGAGCTTGACATCTTCACGAAAAAACACATCATCATGCAGCAATCGTTCAATCAACCCGCATTAAGATAAGTAACGTCTAGATGAGCAACTTCTATGTGATGCCATGGTTGAATCATAACAAGGGGTAACGCTAGTTGAATCCGCTTGATGTTCATCATCGATGATTCAGTTGTCGCGATCTAACTTCATTGGGTTGACATTGTATTGAATAAATTGATGTTGATTGCTGCGGCGACGCTGATGAAAAGTGTCGTACAAAGCCAATTTAACGACTTCGCCTGACGCCATCGGCGTGTGCAGTGCGACGTGTGAAGGTGCAACATTCCCAGCACTTAAGCAACACGTTGCCATTCAAATTTCCGCAGGATCGACTTCAATCAACCACATCAAGCGGCTTTTCTGCGCCACCAAAGCGCCTTGCCACTGCGCTAAAAAGGCCTGTAAACGCGGACGAGATGGGCACTCAATGAGGATTTGTGCGCGTTCTTGGCGATTCAGGCGCATCATGTTCATTGGCACGGCGGCATTGATGGTGACGTGAGCAAACTCAAGGTGATCTGCGATCAAAATCAACGCCAATTCGCGCGCCGTTTGAGCAAAAGCAAGGGCTTGCTTGAGCTCTGGGGCGGCGACTTGCAATAAAGCGTGTGCGGCAAAGGGTGGTAAACCGAGCTGTTGGCGCACGGCCAGCTCACTGGTGGCAAATGTTTCAAAGTCGTGTGTGCGAACTTGCGTCCACATGGGATGCTCTGGGAATGCGGTTTGAATGAGCACGCGCCCGGCTTGCTGTCCTCGCCCTGCTCGCCCGATGACTTGCTGCAATAAGGCAAACAAACGTTCGGGTGCACGGTAATCTTGTGCAAACAAACCGCTGTCCACGTCAAGTACGCCGACCGTATTCAAGTTAGGCCAATCGTGGCCTTTGGCAAGCATTTGCGTGCCGATGACAATGTCGACCACACCTGCGGCGATATCGGCGAACGCATCTTCCAGCTCCCCTTTTTTGCGTGTGCTGTCAGCGTCAATGCGGCGCACGATGGCTTTCGGCCACAGCCGTGCAGCTGTTTCTTCGAGCCGCTGCGTGCCTTGGCCGATGGGGTGCATGTCGGCATTGCCACATTTGATGCAGGTTTTTGGCACACGCTCTTGCTGGCCGCAGTGGTGGCAATGCAGGTGGCGTGTGGTGCTGTGGTACACAAAGTGCGCGGCACAGTTGGGGCAATCGTGGATGTGGCCACAATGACCGCAATAAAACACGGGGGCATAGCCGCGTCTGTTTTGAAACAGCAGTGTGGTGTGGTGTTGCACCATCGTTTCGGTGATGGTGCGGCGCATTGGCTCGCTTAAACCATCCTGTGCAGCCGTTTTTTGCACATCCACCAACGTCACTTCAGGCAGCATGGCGCCTTTGACCGCCCGCTCAGGCAATCGATGCAAGCCGTATCGCCCCGTGCATGCGTTATGCCACGTTTCCAGTGAGGGTGTGGCTGAGCCAAGAACGATGGGAATATTCAACTGATGGGCGCGGTAAATCGCCACATCACGCGCAGAGTAGCGCACACCCTCTTGCTGGCGGTACGAACTGTCGTGTTCCTCATCAACCACAATGGCTTGCAAATTCGGCAACATGGCCAGCACCGACAAACGCGTGCCCAAAATCACCCGTGCTTGCCCAGAAGCGGCACGCCACCAATTCATCAAACGTGTTGATTCGTTCAAGCCACTGTGCAAAGTCACCACTGTTTCCATGCCAAATCGAGCATTCAGACGCGCTGCAAATTGTGGCGTGAGGTTGATTTCAGGCACCAAGATAAGCACTTGACCATCAGCACTGTCCTGTAACACATGTGCAAGGTATTGCAAATAAACTTCCGTTTTGCCACTGCCCGTCACCCCAAACAACAGCTGTGGGCGAAGGTCGATGTGTCGCCGTTCTAATAAATCATCCAAAACAACATGCTGGGCATGGGTTAAGTTCAATGCTTGGCCGACATTCAGCAACGCAGGTGATGGCGGCAGCGCCCGCCATTTGCGCCAAGTCCTCATGCCTGTGCGCAAGGTCATTTCACCCGTCGTTTGATCCCACACGAAGTTTTTCGCGACACGCAACGCGATCGGTAATGCAGGCAACGCCACTTCACCCAAACCACGTTGATAATATTTGGCCATGAAGCGCACGAGATCAAGCCAGTGCCCACTCATCTGAGGCACAAAGGGCAGCACCGCTTGGATGGGTTTGAGCTTGGCTGGTGGCACCTCGCTGGTGGTTGAAATCCCCATCACAATGCCCACCAACAACTGCTTGCCGAAAGGCACGAGCACCGTGTGCCCCAACCACGCCTCAGGCACAGCCAAATTCAAGGGAGTGTTGTTTAATTCGATGGGCGCATAATCAAAAACGCCTGCAGCAGAAACCGCAACAGGCACATCACACGCCACTTGCAACACCCATCCCACCATTGATAGCTTTCAAAAATATGATTGGGTCATTCACATCAATTGCGGATGCCCTCAAACAAACGATTTCAATGCCCGCCACTTGCCCACAAAAACTGTGGATAACTCTGTGGGGAACTCTTGGACAATCCCAATAAACACATGTAAATCAAGGCTTAAACTCGTTTGCTCATTTATTAAACATTTTATAAAGTCATTAAAATTCAATATGTTAATCAAAAGACAGAGAAGCAATTGTAAAAAAAACCTTGGTTTGTATTTTACAAACACTTAAAAAAATCAGTTGATAAAGTCAAGTCAATTTCAACAATTTTTACATCACAAATAAACCTCATTTGCCTTGATTTAATCTAAAAAAAATGTTTCATAAAAATCAAAACAACAGGCTTGCCCTGGCAAACCCGCTTTCGATAAAAAACATAAGCGATTGATTTTATTAATTATTTTACATTTACCCACAAAAGCTGTGGATAACTTTGTGGGTAACCCTTTAAAAAACAGAACAAATCCCGTCAAATCAAGGGTTAACCTAAAATGAGCAAATTTTACACAATGATTAAAAAGCTTTAAATTCAACAACTTACATCAATACATTTGCACTCCAAAGGTGTTGTATTGCAGTGCCGCATATTTTTAATCGCTTTTAAAAAATGTGGGTAAGTCAAGTGCTTTTAAGTTTTTTTTGCACAAAAAACATCGAAAAAAACCCATGTATTTTTTCACACTCAACTTGCTTTTTTTGTGACTTCCATTGACCCCACTTAGCGGCGGCTATGATGCTTAAATTTAAGTTATTACGCTAACACATTTGATTTCATTGAACTTTTTAACTTACCCACAAAACCTGTGGATAACTTTGTGAGTAAGTCGTGGAAAAGTAAGAGAAAGCCAGTAAAATCGGGGCTTAACCTAAAATGCTCATTTTTTACACAACGATGAAATTCATTTAAAATCAACAACTTAAATATCTAAAAAGCCTTGCAAGGCACCCATCCAGCGCCAAACCGCATGCTAGTGCGTTTTCTTAAAGAATGTGGGTAAGTCAAGTCTCTTTTCACTTTCGTTGACTAAGTACAACCCATTATTTAAAGGTATAGCTCTTTTAAAAACAGGCGTGCTAAAAAAAGAGCGAATTTTAATTATTGCGGTGCAGAAAGTCGCAAATCTTTGCTGTAACTGTGCACCTCATCCACCAAGACCTTCACTGCATCGGGATGAGTGAACTGAGAAATACCGTGACCTAAATTAAATACATGTCCAGGGTGGTTGCCATACGCATCCAAAACACGACGCACTTCCTGTCGAATCGCTGCGTCTGAGCCGAACAAGACCATCGGATCAATATTCCCTTGTAAAGCCACTTTATCACCCACTCGAATGCGTGCAGAGCCAATGTTCACAGTCCAGTCCAAGCCCAGCGCATCAGCACCCGATTCAGCCATGCGATCCAACCAAACAGCACCGCCCTTGGTGAACACAATCACAGGGATGCGTTCACCGTTGACCTCTCGGGTCAAGCCTTGCATCACTTGGCGCATGTAAGCAAGAGAAAAGTCTTCATACGCATCATGCGACAAAGAACCACCCCACGTATCAAAGATCATCACGGCCTGCGCGCCTGCGGCAATTTGTGCATTCAAGTACTGCGTTGTCGCTCGGGCATTGACCATCAGGATGTGATGCAATAAATCAGGACGCATGTACATCATCGATTTAATCGTTTTAAACTCACGTGATGAACCTCCTTCCACCATATAGCATGCAATGGTGTACGGGCTGCCCGCAAAGCCAATCAGTGGCACACGACCATCCAAAGCTGAGCGTATTTTAGCCACCGCATCAAATACATATTGCAAGCGTGCCATGTCAGGTACTTCAAGGCGTTGCACCGCCACCTCGTCCCGCAAGGGACGGTCAAATACGGGGCCTTCGCCCTCCACAAAACGCAGCCCCAAGCCCATGGCATCGGGTACCGTTAGGATGTCGCTGAATAAAATCGCTGCATCGAGGTTGTAGCGGTCAATCGGCTGCAAAGTCACTTCCGTTGCCAGCATGGGGTTTTGCGCAAGTTGCATGAAGCTGCCCGCCTGTGCACGGGTGGCGCGGTATTCGGGCAAATAACGACCCGCTTGACGCATCAACCATACGGGTGTGTAAGGCGTGGCTTCGCGGCGCAAAGCACGCAAGAAATAATCGTTTTTGAGTGGCGCAAATTGGGTCATAATGTTTTCAATTCAATTTATAATGTAAGCTGTTATTGTAACAAAGCATCACCACGTTGAGCGATCGAATCTGTTATTTCTATTCACATTTAAACAGCATTAAAACAACTGAGTAAACCCCATGAACCAAACTTACACCGTCTCTGGCATGACTTGCCAACACTGCGTTGCCCGAGTCCAAACCGCTTTGTCCAGCGTGGCTGGCGTTTCTAATGTCAATGTCAGCTTGATGCCCCCGCGCGCCACCGTTGAGGGTGAGCACATCGACCTATCGGCCCTTGCCGCTGCGCTGGCAGGCACACAATTCACGCTCACAGACGCCCCTGTGATTGCGCCTAAAGCCATCAAACGCTAAGCACCACGCGCGCACCATGTACAACGCCACCCACCTGCAAGCGCAATTCGATGTCGCTTGCCAAACCATTGTTGGTACCCCCTTTGATGCCAAACAACCCGCGCACATCCTCGCGGTGGGCTTGTATGTGCGTGCCACCGAGACCGCAGGCGCAGTGTTGAGCATTTACCCCACCCAGTTTCATTCGGCCATCCTGACGCTGGGGCGGACATTATTGGAGGCGATTGCACAATTGGGGTATTTGTCAAAAGACACGGTGAAGCATTACCACGCCCTGACGCTGATGGATTTGGAAGAAACATTACACCGACTGGAAGACAATTCCCATCAAAAAACCGATTTGAGCCAATTGCATGCGGACATCGAACATTACAAATCATTGGGTGTGAAACGTGTGAGCCTGAAGCGCATGCTGGCGGACTGGGGTTACGCCGAGGTGTATGAAAGCTATCGTTTTTTAAGCCATCATTCGCATGTGTCGCTGTCCAGCATTGCCGACACGTCGATTAAACATGCCAGCATGAATTTGGGCAGCCAGATGAGCCCTGAAGTACAAAATGCCATTTTTGGCCTGTTGATCGAACTGTTAAAAGAAGGCGAAATTGCTTTTTTGCGTGTTTTAAACACACCATTGAGCCCACCTTCTTCTGCCACTTAAAAAAACCATGTCAACGTGCACATGGTTTTTTTAAATGACGTCGGTTCAAAACAGATGCCGCTCCCAAAGAATCCAATATTTATGGGTTAGTAGACCTATTTTAATTTCTTCGTGTTTGTGTCTACGCCCACTCAAAACCTTTAATTTTAAACAAGCACAAAACAGGGCTTTACTCTGCGATCGCCTATAAATCCGCCAGTAAACTCGTGCGGGCATCTCCTGTCACCACCGTCTGCTCGGTGTAATGTGGGTGATCACACCCCACAGTCAACAACGCACCCGCCGTCAACGCAGCACACATGGCCTCAGCCAATTCCCAGCGGCAAAAATGAACCGCTGAGGTTTTTTCCTCATTTTCACGATCCAAATCTTCATCTGCAATCGCATACACCCGCTCAAAATCACCCACCTGAACATACAAATGGTCTTCGATGCCAATCAATTGAGCCAAAGCCATTCGACGATCGTCGACATTGGGGTATTCCAACAACACCGTGGCCTTCCAGTTGCCTCCCGTTGGCATCAATGGGGCATACGTTTCAATTTCACTCCGAATACCTTCCTCCTCAAATATTTTTTCGATGCGTAGCATTTCCTGTATTTGATAACGCACCGTCATTTCACTTTCAAATTGAATATTTAAGTGTTCACCCAACTGCACCGAACGCATGCGGCGATGGGCGATAATGTCGGCTTGATGCACTTTGCGCCATGTGCTGTAGGCTTCAAGCGACATGAGGGAGCTGGTGTCGATGTGTCCTGTCATCTGCATGATGATGTCTCCAAAAAATTGAAATGATGTGAGGCGAAATGACACATGCCATAGCGCTTGGATGCAGTGTTATTTTTTCGGCGCATCCAAACCGTATGCCATGCGCACCAATGAAAGTGGATGCGCCAACTGCGGCTCCCCAAGTTGATTGACTTCAAAACCTTGCGCAATGTGGTGCCCACCCAATGGACAGTCCGAGCTGATGTAGTCGGGTTTTGCGCCATCTTTCATGTTCGCCATCGCTTTAAACACAGGCTTACCAATCTTCAGTGCATCTTGATGGTGTGCTTTTTTCACCCCATACGTGCCCGCATGACCTGAACAACGTTCGATCGTATTGATCGTGGTTTCAGGTATCATTTTGAGCATTTCTTCGGTCTTTTTACCGATTTTTTGCACCCGCCCATGACATGGAATTTGATAACTGACATTGCCCAATGGCTGTGGAAACTCTGTTTTCAGCAACCCATCCCGTTTACGCAACATCAGGTATTCAAAGGGATCATACATGGCCTCTTTGACCAACTGAACATCCGCATCATCGGGGTACATCAAAGGAATCTCTTGCTTGAACATCAAGGTACAGCTGGGGACTGGCGACAGGATGGCGTAGCCTGCACGCGCATAACGTGCCAATACGGGAACATTGATTTCTTTGCTGGCATTGACCGCTTCAAGGTCGCCGAGTTCCAGTTTGGGCATACCGCAACATTTCTCCTGATCAACCAATTCATAAGGAATGTGATTGTGCGTGAGGATTTTGAGCAAATCATGCCCGATCGCAGGTTCGTTATAATTGACAAAACATGTGGCAAAAATGGCCACCTTGCCAGGGGCACTTTTCCCTTCTTTGACCTCAACATCGGGTGACTTGGCCGCCCCACTGCGAAACTTCGTCGTTGCAAAATCAGGCAACCATGCATCCTGATCGACCCCCAAGGTTTTCTCCATCACTTGGCGTGCCACTTGGGTGTGGTTGATGGCATTGATGGTTTGCACGACCACTGGAATGCCTGCAAACATGCCATGCGTGTCGGTTGAAGCCAGCAATTGACTGGCTTTAGACACCTCACCTTTTTTGAATTGAATCGCCTTTGCGCGCAATATGGTGTGCGGGAAGTCAAGGTTAAATGGATGGGGTGGCACATACGGGCATTTGGTCATGTAACACAGGTCGCACATATAGCACTGATCAACAACTTTCCAGTAATCTTTTTTGTCGACACCATCGACTTCCATCGTTTTACTTTCATCCACCAAATCAAACAAGGTTGGAAAAGCGCCACACAGGCTGACACAGCGGCGACAACCATGGCAAATATCAAAGATGCGCTCCATCTCAGTCAGGCAAGCCACCTCGTTGTAAAACTCAGGATTTTGCCAATCCAAAGGATGCCGCGTGGGTGCTTCAAGTGAACCTTCTCGAGTCATGACAAGCTCCATGGGTGGTTGGTCAGTCGGTAAAACATCGGTAACGAGTGGTGAAGCGGATGCGGCCACATGGCATGACCACAATCAAAGCCACCTGCATGGGGGTACATCTCTGCACAATGCACACAGCCCCATGTTCAATCGCACAGGCGAGCCTGCACGACTGATCACGCACACAACCGATGACGAGCGGTTTAACGCCAGAGCAAAAGTTCACTCCACGAATTCATTCAACGCTTTTTGATAGCGGTTGGCATGACTCCGTTCAGCTTTGGCCAATGTTTCAAACCAATCGGCAATTTCATCAAAACCTTCTTCGCGTGCTGTCTTTGCCATACCGGGATACATGTCGGTGTATTCATGGGTCTCGCCCGCCACGGCAGAAGCCAAATTATCACGCGTCGCACCAATCGGCATCCCTGTCGCGGGATCACCCGACTGCTCTAAAAACTCCAAATGCCCATGTGCATGGCCAGTCTCACCTTCAGCAGTTGAACGGAATAAAGCCGCCACATCGTTTTGACCTTCAATATCGGCTTTGTTTGCAAAATACAAATAACGACGATTCGCCTGTGATTCCCCTGCAAATGCATCTTTCAACGATTGCTCTGTTTTAGAACCTTTTAATGCAGCCATGATGTTCTCCTTAAATGAAAAAATCGGTGCTCAACGGTCGTTCAGCCCTTTCAATGTAGCCCCCTCCAACTCAAATGTCCAGTCAAAGAGATCAATCAGTCTGATTATAAAAAACTATCGATTCAGGCAAAATAAAAGGTGCATTTTGCTTTCCGAATCATTTTCATGCGACAATTTAAAGCCAGTTCACCCATATTTCACTCATTTTCATGCGAACCATTCAGATTGACCTTTGATGTCTTTTTTTGAATGTCAATTGTCTCATTCACCTCTGTTTATAGGCTGTCTAACCCCTCATACTGTGTCATCAAATCAACCACTGGAGGTACAAATGAACACGGCGTTATTGGTCATCGATGCACAACAATCGTTTACTCAACGCACACATTGGATCGACAGCGAGGCGGCTCCATACATGCAAGCTCAACAGGCTTTAATCGATGGCGTGCATCGATTGGGCAGACCTGTTGTACAGATTTTCCACCACGATGACGACGTGGAATTTCAATTGGACAGCGGTTTTGTGCGCACATTGGATGGCCTTCAAATCACCCCCGAAGCAATTTTTCACAAAACCCGCCACAGCGCATTGGTGGGAACGGGCTTGGATGTGTGGCTGCGTCAGCGCGGCATCAACCATTTAATTGTTTCTGGCATTCGCACCGAACAGTGCTGCGAAACAACCACGCGCCATGCATCCGACCTTGGCTTTAAAGTGGACTACGTCACCGAAGCGACCCACACGTTTGCCATGCAACATGCCGCCAGCGGTGAGTGCTTTGATGTGGCGGCGATTAAACGCCGCTCCGAACTGGTCTTGGCGGGACGATTTGCGCACATTCACACCGTGAGCAGCGTGCTCAACGCATTGGCTGCATCACAAAGGGAGGTGCTCGCATGAGCGCATTGGACATGGGGCGTGCGTTGCTGATTGTGCTGATTTGGGGGGTGAATTTTGTGGCCATCAAAATTGGTTTGCAGCACATCCCACCGTTTGCGCTCGGTGCGTTGCGCTTTGCAGCCGTTGCCTTACCTGCGGTTTTTTTCGTGGCACGCCCACGTTTGCCTTGGCGTTGGCTGTTCGCTTACGCATTGTGCATCAGCTTTGGTCAGTTTGCATTTCTGTTCATCGGCATGCGACTGGGCATGCCTGCGGGCTTGGCATCATTGGTGTTGCAAGTCTCTGCGCCGTTCACACTGATCTTTTCAGCTTATTTTTTCAAAGAGTCGGTAAAGTCGCATCAAATCATCGGCATGCTCATTTCAGCCGTGGGTTTGGTCTGTCTAGCGAGTTACTCTTTAGCGCAACGTTCGCCCAGTCAATCGGAGGTCTCATGGATTGGTTTTACATTGACCGTGTGTGCGGGTGCATCATGGGCACTGGGCAATGTCGTGAACAAACACATCGCCCGCTCAAGCCCCGTGCCATTGCTCAATCTCGTGATTTGGGGCGCGCTGGTGGTCTTGCCTTTTTTCACCATCAGTGCATTGTGGTTTGAAGGACTGGATGTGTTTGCCCGCATCGCCGTTCAATTCACATGGCAAGATGTCGCCGCCATCGCTTACATTGCTTACCTTGCAACGATTGTGGGCTATGTGCTGTGGGGCGGTTTGCTCGCGCGTTACCCTGCGTCATGGATTGCGCCGATCACCCTCATGGTGCCGCCCATTGGCCTGACCGCTGGCTTTGTTTTGCTCAATGAACACTTGATGGGTTGGCAAATCTTTGGCATTGTGGTGGTCATGGTGGGTCTGTTGTTCAACGTATTGGGTCACCATGTGTTAGAACGATTGCAAAGACGATAGCCCCACACTGCACAGCAGTATTCATGTTTCAGATATTGAAGGAAAAATCATGTTAGAGCTCAGACCAAACTGCGAGCATTGCAATGTCGCGCTGCCACCCAGTGCCGTTGATGCACGCATATGCAGTTACGAATGCACCTTTTGTGCCCATTGCGTCGACACCATTTTGCAAGCCAATGTGTGCCCAAACTGTGGCGGTGGCTTTGTGCCTCGCCCCATACGGCCATTCAACGATTGGCACAATGGCAACTGCCTCACATCGGATCCCGCCAGTACGGCGGTTAAGTTTCGCCCTGTGAACATGAGCGCTTATGCGGAACTTGTGGCAAAAGTCTCTGGCTTGCCGCCAGAACAGAGGTGATCTCATCAAAGTGAGGGCACTTGGGTTGCCCATAAGGCTCACCCAATGTGCCATTCAGCCTGTTGGAGCCTGTGAAGCCTATTGGAGTCTACTGCCCTTCTAATCGCTTTTTGACTCATCGATATAAGACAAAGCCCCCGTTGGGCAACGCTCCACTTGGGCAATCAATTCAGCCGTCGTGGCATTTTCAATTTTAATCCACGGTTTTTCTTTTGGATTGTACACAGCAGGCAATGTTTTCACGCACACCCCCGCATGCTGACACAAACCATTTTGCCAAACAATGGTGATTTCGCCATTGCTGTATTTTTTGATGGTGTTATTTTTGTCCATGCTTGCCCCCGAAAGTTGACTTCAAAAAATGAAGCCGTCCACTCTAAATATCACAAAACATCATGAAATGCCTCAGTTTTATCAAAAACACTTTTGGCAAAAGGGCACAAAGGAATGATTTTGATGCCCCTCTCCCGTGCAAAAGCAACCGCTCGCTCAACCATCTGACGACCGACACCTTGGCCTTTAAGCGACGCGTCCACCGCCGTATGGTCAATGATGATTTTTTCATCGGCCAACCAAACATAGGTCATCTCTGCCACATCATGCTGATCAATTTGAACGAAAAAACGACCCTTTTTACCATCATCGTGTTGTTGAATGTCCATTTAAACCCTCTTTTCTTCAAGTGACTTATGACACAATGCATTGATTTCATGTGAAAAAAACATCATCTCATCTCTTATTGAACATTTCCTGAGCAATTAAAAGACCATGCGCACCATACCCATTTACTTTGTGATTCTACCCAACACCCTGCTCACCGATTTGGCGATCAGTGCAGATGCATTGCTGTACAGTAATCGATTTCAAGGTGATGTGCAATTCAAACTGCATTTTATTGGCATGGCACATCAAGTCAATACGTCAATTGGACTTGCTTTGATGAACATACAGCCATTGCCAGCCCAGTTGCCAATTGATGCGGTGGTCATCGTACCTGGAACGGCGGGAAATTGGAACGAAGACACAACATCCACCGCCATCACAGCAGCGTGGCTGAGCACATTGCCCACGAAGCAGCCCTTGATTTGTATTTGTGCGGGCAGCATTTTAGCTGCAATGGCGGGTTTACTCAAACACAAACGCTGCACCACACATCACGCCCACTATGACGACCTGCGGCGCATCGAACCCACAGCGGTGTTGGAAATGAACCACATGTACGTCGAAGACGGGCACATCATGACCAGTGCAGGCGTGACCGCTGGGCTGGACGTGACCTTGCGCTACATTGAAAAAACCACAAATGCCCACTGTGCTGCCAGCGTCGCTCAACACATGGTGGTCTATCAGCGCCGTGCCAGCCTCGACCCAGAGCCATCGCCACTGCTACAACACCGCAACCACATCCACCCTGCGGTGCATCGGGTGCAAACCGCCATCCTCGTCAATCCTACACACCCGTGGCACACAAACGACATGGCCGACGTGGCCTGCGTCAGCCCTCGGCATTTGACTCGGTTATTTAAGCAAGAAGCGGGGATTTTGCCACATGAATACCTGCGCAAAATCCGAGTCGGACTCGCGCAACAATTGAATTTAGAACGCCGACACAGCCAAGAAGAGCTTGCCTATCGGGTGGGATTCACCTCAGCGCAGCAGTTGCGGCGCGCTATGAAGCTCAGTAAAACCAACCCGTCCTAAATGAAACCCCAACAACAGCAAACAAAACAGAAATCAAGGTCACAGGCACAATGTGCCAAGCCATGACGGTTAAATTGTTGGCCGACAATTTGGGAATGACACGAAACTTCGCATGAATCGCAAAAGCGACGCTGGCGGTCAGCAACAACAACTTGACTGCAATCAACCGCGCCACAGGATTGTCAAACGCCAACCACTGACTGACATCTGGCAACATGTGATGAGCCAACCACACACCAGTCAAGACCTGAAGCAACAATGCGGGCATGCCAATGCGTTCATAACCCGATTCAAAGCGTGACAACTGCTCAACGGATTTTTCCCTTAATACGCGAGGCAACACCGTCAGTGCGAGCACCAAATGCCCTCCCGTCCAAACCATCGCCCCCAAAACATGAAGAAGTAAGATCACGCCGTACATAAGCCCTCCTTTTGGTTGAAAAATTCACCGGTGCGGGATCCGCTCAGCCCAGCCACCAGCTTAACCATCATCTTAATCATCACTTCAATCGCACCTCTAAATCATCATCGAAAACAAACGCGTTTCAGGCTGTTTCGCCCACAACCGCACGTCAAATGCCATCGCGATGTTGCGGATAAAGGGTCGTCCTGACTCGAGCACGGTGAGGCTGTGATCGGTTAAAACCAACAAGCCATCGGTACGCATTTCCTCAAGTCGTGCGACAATCTCTGGTAACTCAGAAATGCGCATCGCCTCATCTGACCAATCGGTGTGCATGCGACACATGATGTTCAAGATGTGCTGGCGCACAATGAGATCCTCATCGGTCAACAGGTGACCGCGCTGAATCGGCCACTCATCGGCCTCTATGCGAGCCAGATAACCGTCCAAATCTTTATCGTTTTGAGCAAACCCCGACCATACGTCCGAGATTGACGACACGCCAAGACCAATCATCAGCTGCGTATTGGTTTCGGTATACCCCATGAAATTGCGATGCAGTCGCGCCTCTCGCATGGCAATGCATAAACTGTCTGTCGTGCGGGCAAAATGATCCATACCCACTTCCACATAACCCATGTCATCAAATAAATCCTTACCCAGCTCATACAGTGCGCGCTTCACAGGACCGCTCGGTAAATCGGCCTCATCAAACCCACGTTGACCATTGCCTTTAATCCACGGCACATGTGCGTAACTGTAAAAAGCCAAACGATCAGGTGCCAGCTCAGCGGTCTTGCGAATTGTGGCCTCCACAGAAGCGATGGTCTGATGCGGCAAACCAAACACAAGGTCATGGCTGATCGAGGTGTAACCGATGTCACGCGCCATCTCATGCACACGCTGTACATGTTCAAAGGGCTGAATCCGATGAATTGCGGCCTGCACTTTGGCATCATAATCCTGAACACCATAACTGACACGGCGAAAACCCACATCGAACAACGCTTGTAAATGCTCGCGGGTCGTGTTGTTTGGATGCCCTTCAAAGCTAAATTCACGCCCTTCGGCACGCTCGGCATGCTTGAATAAACCCTCGATCAACGCAGTCAAATGCTCAGGGCTGAAAAATGTGGGCGTTCCGCCACCCAAATGAATTTCTCGAATGCGCGGCGGCTCATCTGAATGCTGCGCCAACAAGTCGACATACATGCGCCACTCTTTCAGCAGCGCAGCGATATACCGCGCCTCAACCGAATGCTTGCGCGTGATGCGTCGATTACACGCACAAAAGGTGCATAGGCTTTCACAATACGGCAGGTGAATATACAAACTCACCCCTTGATTGGCATTGCTGATTTTGAAGGTATCAATGGCATTTTTTAAATAAGCAAGCGTACTAAAATCAGCCTCCTGCCAATACGGCACGGTCGGATAACTCGTATAACGTGGGCCTGCGACATTGTATTTTTCAACCAAGTGATGCGGTGTTTTCATAGGTAAAATTTAAGTGTGAATCCATTAAACGACACGGCGCTTGTCCCAAACGCCATATTGGAAGTGTTGTATCTGACCATTGATTGCATTCGTAAAGGCATCAGAACAGTTCATGAGTCCGTTTGCGCATCCCCGCGCCCTGACTTGGGAACACAAGCCCATAGAACAAGCCCAAATGTTTCTCCGCAGCACATGATGAAAAAATAAACTTCGCATTTCATCACCCATGAGAGGTGTGTGGCAGTCGCGCCCTGCAGTCGAAACCATCAAAAGGCATCACGCCCAAGGCACCAACCAATCCGCCAACGGTTTACATTGCTCAATCAAACGCGCATTGGGTTCATCACTCGCCATCACCCACGCCCGCGCCGCTTCAGGCGTGCGCCCAAATTGCACATGGCGCTCGATCAAACGGGGCATGCGCAGCACCTCATCCACATCAACATACCAAGACGCATCCAGTAGGGGGCGCACATGCCGCCATGCGCCTGTTTGCAACAACAAATAATTGCCCTCCGCAATGACCAGAGGTGTTTCAGGTGCAATCGCAATGCTGCCCGCAATCCCCGCCTCCAAGCTGCGATCAAACTCAGGCGCATAAATCACTTCATCCGTCTGATGGCGTACACGCGACAACAACGACACAAAACCAGCGGCATCAAATGTGTCGGGCGCACCTTTGCGCTGATCACGTCCCAAACGACGCAATTCGGCATCCGCAAGGTGAAAGCCATCCATCGGCAAGACCACCACCTGCGAACCAAAATGTTCAACAATCTGGGCCACAAGGGTTGATTTACCCGCTCCAGGTGCACCGACAATGCCAAGAATTTGGCGTTGTCGCGTGTCGAGTAAATGTTGAATGTTATTTTTAATATCGGAGTGCATGCCTCGCGCCTTATGATCAGGGCATTCATGAAAAGGATTCAATGACGTGATGATCTTTGACCTCACATTGAACTCAAACAATTTATTTTTTCTTAAAACAAAAGAACAAAGGCAACACAATCATCAAAGACAAGCCAATGGCAATGAGAAACCGCGCGGACCAACGCTGAGACAAAAACCAAGCAATGCCACCTAAAACAGGTGGACAGAACACATGGCAAATCACTTGTACCGTGAAGCCAGCAAAAGTTGACTCATCAATGCATTTCTCTCACCTTTCTGGTTCAAACTCACAGAGTCTCATCACCGTTTTTGCCAAGTGTCCTTCAATCCAACGATCCGATTAAACACCAACGCACCCGCTTTTGAATCCACTTTATCGGTCACAAAATAACCGTGGCGTTCAAATTGAAAATGCGTTTCAGCAGCGACGTTGGCAATGCTTTGTTCAACCATGCCTTGTGTGATGTGTTTGGAGTCGGGGTTAAGGGCTTGCAAGAAATCTTTGCCACCTGCATCAGGGTGTGCGTCGTTGAACAGACGGTCGTACACACGGATTTCAGCGGGGACGGCAGAGACATCGGACAACCAGTGGATGTTGCCTTTGACTTTGTAGTTGTTTGAGCCTTCAGTGCCGCTTTTGCTGTCGGCGAAATAGTTCGCGTGGACAGCGGTGACGTTGCCGTGTTCATCGGTGTCAAAGCCCGTGCATTCGATGACGAAACCATAACGCAAGCGCACTTTGTTGCCCACAAACAATCGGAAGAAACCTTTGACAGGCTCAGCCATAAAGTCATCTTGATCAATCCACAACTCGCGGGTCAGTTCAAAATGACGCTCACCCATTTCTGGGTGGTGCGGGTGAACAGGGGCTTTGCACGGTTCTGCATGGTCAACAGGGTAGTTGTCAAGGATGAGTTTCAATGGCTTGAGCACAGCGACCGCGCGTGGGGCTTTTTCGTCCAAATCATCGCGCACGGCTTGCTCCAGCACGCTCATGTCAATCCAAGAGTCAGCCTTTGACACACCAATGCGTTCACAAAACAAACGAATCGATTCTGGGGTGAAACCACGACGGCGAATACCCACAAGGGTCATCATGCGTGGATCATCCCAACCATCGACTAAATTTTCTTCAACCAATTGCAACAGCTTGCGTTTACTGGTGATGGCGTAGGTCAAATTAAGGCGCGCAAATTCAGTTTGTTCGGGCAATGGCTGAGCCAATGCGCCCACCTCAACCAAACGGGCAAGCACCCAGTTGTACAACGGGCGGTTATTTTCAAATTCGAGCGTACACAGCGAATGCGTGACTTGTTCAATCGCATCGGAAATGCAGTGGGTGAAATCGTATAACGGGTAAATGCACCATGCATCGCCCGTGCGGTGATGGTGCACGAAACGAATGCGATAAATCACGGGGTCGCGCATGGCGATGAACGATGAGGCCATGTCGATTTTGGCGCGCAAGACATGCTCGCCTTCTTTAAACTCACCCGCTTTCATGCGACGGAAAAGATCCAGAGACTCGGCGGTTGGGCGATCACGATGAGGCGAGTTTTGTCCCGCTTCATGCAGTTGACCGCGCTGGGCACGAATGGTGTCCGCATCTTGACTGTCGATGTAAGCGTGGCCCGCCTCAATGAGTTTTTCTGCAAAAGCATACAGTTGCTCAAAGTAGTCGGATGCATAGTGCAAATGCTCGCCCGTCGCATCCGTCCAGTCAAAACCCAACCACTTCACCGTACTTTTGATTGAGTCAACATATTCAGTGGACTCTTTTTCAGGGTTGGTGTCGTCAAAGCGCAGGTTGCAGCGACCGCCATACGTTTGCGCGAGGCCAAAATTAATGCAAATGCTTTTCGCATGACCGATGTGTAAATAGCCATTCGGCTCAGGTGGAAAGCGGGTGATGATCGGCGGTAAACCCACGCGGTCATATTTGTGTTGTGCCGCATCGGCTTCAATTTTTTGACGAATGAAATTGGATACAGTTTCAGCGTTGTGCTCTGTTTGTGTTGCGGTATTTTTTTCAGTCATGGTTTGGTAAACATTTAAATTCAATCATCAGATTGGAATGGTGGATTGGGTTTCACACGACAAACACGTGGCGCAAAGTGATTCAAGGCCATGCTCATTTGTGAATCTAAAGACGTCGGATAAGTCCGTTTTTTCAACAGTCGGTTCAAGTTACTTGACATTTAAAACACATGTCGAGCTTAACCTTTGGGTTTTAATCGGTGCTTTCATTTCATCAAAGTCTGCTGATAAAACACATCACATCGATCACGGAAAAACAGGGTCTTTTTTGTCTTTCTTGCCTAATGTGCTTTTTGATTCAAGTCTTTGATTCGCTGTCGAATCTTAACTTGCTCATATTGAAGCAACACATCTTCAGCGGCTTTTCTGCTCTTTTTTGATGAGGCTTTGAGCACGCGCTCTTTGACGCTCAAAACCTGTGCGGGCTGCATCGAAAACTCGCGCAAACCAAAACCAAGCAGCAAGCGTGTCAATTTGGCATCGCCCGCCATTTCACCACACACAGAGACCCCTTTTTTCGCACGGCGACACAAATCAATGGTATTGAAAATCAAGCGCAATACCGCTGGATGGGTTTCTTCATATAAATGGGTGACCTCGGCATCGCCACGATCGACTGCCAAAGTGTATTGCGTCAGATCATTCGTACCGATGGACACGAAGTCAATCAAAGGCAACAGTATGGGTAAAATGATCACGGCAGATGGAATCTCAACCATGATGCCGACCTGAATGCTGCGGTCAAAAGGAATATTTTTTTCAGTCAACTGCTCACGCGCTTTATAATACAAATTGAGTGCCTGCTGTAACTGCTCCAAGCTGCTGATCATGGGCAACAAAATTTTAATTTTGCCATACGCCGAGGCACGCAGAATCGCCCGCAACTGCGTTAAAAACATGTCTGGATGCGCCAAACTGTAACGCACAGCACGCAGTCCAAGGGCTGGATTCAACGGGGTGATGTAATCGTCGGTGGCCAAGTTTTTGTCCGCACCGATGTCAAGCGTTCGAATGGTCACAGACTGCCCCACCAATGCAACAGCAACCGTTTTGTAAGCAATGAACTGCTCTTCTTCTTCAGGCAAGTGTAAACGATTCAGGAACAAAAACTCACTGCGGAACAAACCCACACCATCCGCACCGACTTGCTGAACCGCTTGCACATCACTGGGCAACTCAATATTGGCCATCAACTTGATTTCGCTGCCATCCAACGTCCGTGCACGCTGGTACACCAAATTACCCAAACTGGTTTGGTGAATGCGTTGTTCAACCTGTAAACCCCGATAATGGCTCAGCAACAACTCATCTGGATTCACCAGCACCACGCCATTGGCCCCATCAATGATGACCCATTCATTTTCTCGAATGAGGTCTCGTGCTTGGCCTGTGGCCACAACGGCGGGGACACCCAAACCACGGGCGACAATCGCCGTATGGCTGGTCGTACCGCCCAAGTCGGTGATGAACCCAGCCAAGGCGCGGTCTTTGAATTGCAACATATCCGCAGGCGTGATGTCATGTGCCACTAAAATCATGTCATCATCAAAGGCTTGTGGCCGAACATTGTTTTCAATGACCAAGCCCGCATGTTCTCGAATGGCTCGCATGATGCGCGTACCCACTTGCATGACATCCTGCTTGCGCTCACGCAAATAAGGGTCTTCAAAGGCCTCAAACTGCTCTACCAATTCATTCACTTGCGCTGACAATGCCCATTCTGCATTGTAGCGCTTGTCACGCATGAGGCTTTTGGGATACTCAATCAGCATGTTGTCTTGTGCAATCATGGCGTGCACTTGCAGCATGGCACTCATTTCATGTGGCGCATCATCATCCAAACCGTCTTGCAGCAAAACGAACTCTTCTTGCACATCGCGAACCGCCGCTTCAAAACGTTTTATTTCAGCATCAACGCGGTCAGAAGCGATCAAATAATGGGGCGCCTCCAAACTGACGTGAGCGAGCAAATGCGCTTTACCAATCGCAATTTTTTCACTGACTCCAATCCCATGAATGCTGAACGTCACGTATTACTCCCCTTCACCAAACTTATTGGCAATTAAGGCAAGCACAGCGTCCATTGCAGGCATTTCATCTTCGCCATCGGTTTCAATCGTCACCACAGAACCTTTACCCGCCGCCAACATCATCACACCCATGATTGACTTCGCATTGACACGACGACCATTCCGTGTGATCCAAATTTCACTTTTAAATTTGGTTGCTGTTTGAGTCAACACACCCGAAGCGCGCGCATGCAAACCCAGTTTATTCACAATGGTTGTTTCTTCTTGAATCATACAATCCTTTATCAAAAACAGCGAAAACCTCTTTGTGGCTTTCAATCTCAAGGCGGATGCCACTCAAGCCATGAATGGCCAAGCACACCAACCCCTTCTTTTCATTCCCTAACAGCGCAATGTACCTAGACCATTACTAACAGGCCATCATGGCGCACAAGTTGACATTGAGGTTTCATCTGCATAACTCGCCACCCCATTTTTACCACCGTCTAAAGCTTTCTCAACCACTTGCGCCAAAGGCAAATGGCGATAATTCAATGCGCGCAACAACATGGGCACATTCAAACCATAAACTAAACGTGTGTTTGAACTTAAGTTGGCCATGCGCTGTGCGCAATTGGCTGGGGTTGCCCCGCAAATGTCTGTCAAAATCAACACACCATCGCCATCATCCAACTCCAGCAGTGCTTCTGCGACCAATTCATTGACCTCATATGGGTCTTGGTCGGCAATCACGTCTAGCGCACGAACATTGTCAGGTGCCTTCTTATACACATGGGTGGCCGCAGCCAAAAAAGCAGCGGACAACGGTGTATGCGTCACCAATAAAATACCAATCATCTTCTCTCTCACAAAAAAAGCAGTTACTTTTTTTGAATGTACAGCTCCCATGTCATTTTAACGGAATTTCCGAGTCGAGATGGGGCAAATACGCACCCAACACGCGCCAAACAAGCGAAGTTCATCCAATTTCCATGCATCACTTGCCCATCAAAGAAATTATCCGTACACTGAAAACATGAATGATTTTATGGTTTCCCCCTTGCCACCACGAGATGGCATCAACCCAAGCGTGGTTTGGTTATCTACAGGCCCATGGCTCACCCTCATGGATTTTTTATTAGAACGCTTTCCAAATGTGCCCACCACCGTTTGGCGCAACCGTTTAGACAAAGGTGAAGTCGTATCATCGAATGGAGAACGAATGGCTTCAAGCAGCCATTATCGGGCAGGCTTGTGCCTGTATTACTACCGTGAAATCGCTGATGAGGAAAAAATACCATTTTTTGAAACCGTGTTGCATGAGACAGAGCACCTGCTGGTGGTGGATAAACCACATTTTTTGCCTGTCACTCCGTCAGGCATGTACCTAAAAGAAACACTGCTCACTCGATTGCGTCAGACATTCAACAACCCCACATTGTCCCCCATCCATCGGTTGGATCGTGACACCGCAGGGGTGATCTTGTTTTCAAAAAACAGCGCGACACGGGGTGCCTACCAACAATTATTTGCCGAACGAGCCGTTCATAAAACCTACCACGCCATCGCCAGAACACAGCCAGACCTGAGTTTTCCATTGATTCATCGCAGCCGCCTGGCTGAGGCCAATCAATTTTTCATCATGCATGAAATTGAGGGTGAAGCCAACAGTGAGACACGCATCAGCTTGATGAAATCACACGGCACATTGAGTTTGTATCAATTGGAGCCATTGACTGGCAAAAAACACCAGCTTCGCGTGCACATGTCCAGTCTTGGCATGCCGATCATCAACGATGCTTTTTACCCACTGACCCACCCCAAGCAAGCAGATGATTACAGTCGCCCCCTGCAATTACTGGCAAAAAAAATTAAATTCATCGACCCCACCAACCATTGCCCTTGCAGCTTTGAAAGCATGCAGGTGCTCAAACTGGGGGAAAGTTTGTCATAAGCTTTTATTTGCAGAATGCACAGCCCCATAAAAAACGCCGCCCCGAAGGGCGGCATTTGATGGCATGCATGGATCCATGTGCACAACCTTGCTTACTGTTCAACCACTTCCAGTTTCACTCTCGCAGTGCCTGAACCTGTTGAACCGATTTGCTTGGCTGCAGCAACCGATAAATCAATCACACGACCACCGACATAAGGTCCGCGGTCATTCACGCGAACAATGGCACTTTGACCATTGTTCAGGTTTGTGACCTTCAATCGGGTTCCAAACGGCAAGGTTCGATGGGCAGCGGTTAAGGCGTTCATATTAAATGTCTCGCCATTTGCCGTGCGTCGGCCGTGAAACCCTGGACCGTAATACGAGGCCACACCTGTTTGTAAAGCGCGTAACTTAGCGTCCGTAGGTGCAAAACTGGTTTTCTGCACTTTAGCGCCTAGCGCATTGTATCCAAATGATGTTGGCCCGTTTACTGGGTAATCGGCAACCGCCATATTGGGGGTTACCATTTCTTTTGCAGAGGTCACCGCACTTGTAAATCCAACTGCTGCAAATGCTGTGACACTGACTGCGAGCGCAATGCGCTTACGTATTTTCAAACGAATCATACCGTCCTACTCCTTGTAGACGGGGTTTTAGACTGATCGTTATTATTATAGGAGGTCGTCTTACCCGCAAGTGTGCATCATCTGATTCGATGGTGGCGCACACTCATTAACATGCCACAACCTACGCCTAAGGTAATTAACGCAGTTCCGCCATAACTCATGAACGGCAGTGGCACTCCAACCACTGGCAACATCCCAGCCACCATCCCCATATTGACAAAAGCATATGTGAATATAATCATGGTGATGGCCCCTGCCAGCAGACGTTCAAACCTCGTGGACGCGTCATGTGCAATCGACAAACCACGAAAAATGAGAACAGAGTATAACACAAGCAATAGCAATACTCCAATAAGGCCAAACTCCTCCGACAATACCGCCAGTAAAAAGTCCGTGCTGCGCTCAGGCAAAAACTTCAAATGGGTTTGTGTACCCTGTTCAAAACCCTTACCCAACCAGCCTCCCGAGCCAATCGCAGTTTCTGCTTGAAGAATGTGGAAGCCTGCACCACGGGGATCAGAACTTGGATTGAGCAACACTTCAATGCGTGTGCGTTGATACGGTTTAAGAAATTGCCACATGATTGGGAAGCTGACCACGGCTGAGGTCAAAAGCCCCACAATGACTTTCCAACTCAGTCCAGCAAAGAAAATCACATAAGAGCCCGCAAACACCACCAGCAATGCGGTACCCAAATCGGGCTGTTTGGCAATCAACAAAAAAGGCACCAACAAAAGCAATGCGGCAAGACCAAATGCAGTCCACGCCCGCTTACCGCTGATCACACCCGTGAGGTGAAAATAATACGACAGCATGAGTGGCACCGCAATTTTCAACAATTCGGATGGCTGAATCACAACACCGAGATTCAACCAACGTTTTGCCCCCAGACGGGTTTGCCCAACAACAGCCACCCCAATCAGCAGCACAACACCCAGCGCATAGAGCGGCACCGCCGCTTTCATGAGCCATTGTGGCGGAATGTAGGCAAAAGTCAACATCACAAAAAAGCCAATGATGAGGTTTCGAATGTGATCGGGAAAGCGATCGGGAATGTCCGATGATGCACTGTACATCGTCACGATACTCAATGCAGCGATCAGCATTAAAACAAAAATCATGACCCCGTCCAATGGGGCAAATACTTTCCGAATGCCCGACAACTGGGGCTGAGCGCTCAATCTCATGGCTTTTTAACCTGTGTTGTGTCTGTATTTTTAGAATCCACTTTTATCGCCAAAGGTGATGCAGTGACATTCGAATTCATGATGGTCGGGGTATTGAAACGCTTTCCTGCTTGCGATTCATTAAACGCTTGCAATGCTCGGTGCACCACAGGTGCCGCAGCCGAAGCCCCAAACCCCCCATTTTCAACAATCGCAGCAACCGCAATTTTTGGGTTGTCCGCTGGATAGAAAGCGATGTACAACGAGTGATCACGCGAAAATTCGCCTTTCACACTTTGTTTGTAGGTTGAGTTTTGTGCCACGGTAAACACCTGCGCTGTACCTGTTTTCCCCGCCACTTGCCCTGGTAAATCATTAAAAATACCACGACCTGTACCTGAAATATTCACCTGCACCATGGCTCGACGAATCAGATCAATGTCAGCAGGAGGAATTTGCAAATCCAAAGCCACTTGCGGCTGCGTCTCCACCTCTTGACCGCTCACGGTGTCCATTTTGGCTTTAAGCAAATAGGGCTTCATGCGCACACCACCGTTGGCGATGGTGGACACGCCGTTGGCCAACTGCAATATGGTGAAAATATTTTCACCCTGCCCAATGCCCAGATTGATAGTACGCCCAGGAGACCATTCTTTTTTCTCACGTCTCATCGCCCACTCACTGGACGGCAACAAACCAGCGGACTCGCCAATCAAATCAATACCTGTTTTTTGACCGAAGCCAAAACGCGAGCTTTCTTGGTGAATCAAATCAACACCCATTTTGTAGGCCAGATCATAGTAATACACGTCAGAGGACACCGCAATGGATGTGAACATATTCACTGCGCCATGCCCGCGTCCACCTGTTGAGTCTCGATATCGATGACCACCAAACACATAAACACCACCATCCTGCATCACCATATTTCGATCACGCGCACCCGAATGCAATGCTCCCAAGGCCATGAAAGGCTTATAGGTTGAGCCTGGCGGATAACCGCCTCGCAAAGCTCGGTTCAACATGGGTTTATTTTTGGAGTCATTGAGTGCTTTCCAATCCTCATCAGAGATGCCATCAATGAACAATTTAGGATTGTAAGTAGGCGAACTCACAAAGGCGAGCACTTGTCCCGTTGAAGGTTCAATGGCCACCAATGCACCACGGCGACCGGCATAAGCCTTTTCAATTTCCGATTGCATGTAAGCATCAATGGTCAATTTAACGCTTTGACCATTGACCGCAGGCTCACTACCGAGCTCACGTAAGCTTTGGCCGCCCGCATACACTTCCAACATTTGATAGCCCGCTTTGCCATGCAAAATGGATTCATAGCTTTGCTCAATCCCTGTTCGACCGATTTGAGAGGTACCACGGTAGGTGTCACTGAGTTGCTCTTCTTCCAAACGGGCTTTGTCTTGTTTATTCAGTCGCCCCACATAACCGACCACATGCACCCCCATCCCTTCATTGGGGTACTCACGGAAGCTGCGTTTTTTAATCTCAACGCCTTTAAAACGGTATTGCTCAACAGAGAAACGGGCCACTTCTTGTTCCGTCATTTTCAGGCGAACGGGAATGGAATCATGTGCTTGTGCATCTTCTTTGATTTTTTTGAAACTTTTCAGATCCGCATCAGTGATTTCAATGTATTGCTTGATCTGCTCGATGGTGCGCGCGATGGTATCGGCTTCTTTTTCTTTGGGGTCTAATTTGGGCAAATCATCGGGCGTGATTTCTAGCGAAAACCCCTCGGTGTTTTTCGCCATTGGCACCCCCCAACGATCAAAAATTGAACCACGCTCTGGTGCGACGGGCACCATTGATGTGCGGTTGCTTTCAGCCTTGATGTCAAAGGCTTCGTGGCGAACCACTTGCAAATAAACAAAACGCGCCACCAAGGCGCTGAAACACACAAAGACCAACAATTGAGCCACCATCAATCGTCGTTTAAACAGTTCTTGCTGTGAGGTATTATTTGAATTATCAAAGTTCATGTTATCGCCATTGACCCAGACATCCGATGGCCGCTGTGTGAGGTGTTATATTTTATAATAAAAGCATATTCAAAACAAAAGCTTAGTGTGCAACCCAAGAGCCCATGGTTTTGGATTGAGCACCGCGCGTCAGCATCCAGGCGAGCAACATCCACGCCAAAGTACCCAAAAAAACCCAACCCACTTGTAACACATCCACGGTGTGCCCAGCCAGCAAATGGAAAAAAGCGCGAACCAACTGCATGGCAAGCATCAACGTTGTGCCATACAAGGCTTGCAAAAACACAGAGGCAAACTGCAAGCGAGGAGACAACAAACGCATGCCATACACCAACCACACATACATCAAAGCGTGCTCACCCAAAGTGGATGTCTGTTGAACGTCCATCAAAATACCCATGATAAAAGCCAGCACAAACGAAATGCGACCCGGCTGATAAACCGTCCAAAACAAAAGAACAAACCCCATCCAGTCCAGCCACACGGTTTGACGCACCGTCAAAAATGACAATGCCCAGCTTGCAATCAACGTGACCCAGACCACACGCGCCTTCACTGCACCCAACCATTGTTCAATGCGCATATTTATTTTTTCCCCTGAGCCTGTTGCTTTTCTTGTGCTTGCGCACGGGCACGTGAGCCAAGCGTATCAGGCATGGCATCTTGCTCGACTTGTTCTGTTTGCAATTTGCTGCGTTTGGCCATATTGGTCACATCGGCCACCTGCAAGACCAGGACATAACGTGCTGACATGCCTTCAGCAGTTGGCACCACAGTGATTGTGGATTGACCATTTTCACCCGCACTTTCAATTTGGCTGACCCGCCCAACAGACAGATGCTCAGGGTACAAACCATCTTTACCCGATGTCACCAACACATCATCCACTTTCAAAGGCACTTCCGCGCTGAAAAAACGTAGAGACAACAAACCCTCATTGGTGTGACCAGAAATAAAACCGCGCACATTGGGATCGTTTTGCAGCTGCACGGGCACCGTCATTTTGGTGTCCAGCACCAAGGTCAATTCCGATGTCAAGGGGGTCACATCCGTGATCTGCCCCAATAAGCCTTGCGCTGTGATCACAGGCTGACCAGCAATGATGCCATCATTGCTGCCTTTACTCAAAACCAGTTTACGCGCATAAGGGTCCACCACTTGATACAGCACCTGTGCCGCAATGGATGGAGTGGTCAACTTGGTTTTTAAATCCAACTGCGCACGTAAAGCATCGTTGTCGCGCTCATATTGTGTCAGCTGAGTGATGCGAGCGGCCTGCTCCTGATTGGTAGCAGTGAGTTTTTGATTGTCCAACGCCAAACTCTGCAAGTCATAGGCGTGGTTGAATGTATCGTTCACCCAACTTTGGGCAGCATGCAAAGGCTGTTGTACCAAACCCAAAGCAGCACCCACCACATTTCGAAGCGGTTCGAGACGACGCGCCTTGCCATCGGCCGCCATCAAAACAACGGCTAAACCACTGGCAAGTGCAAGCCGTACCCACGTGGGTGTGGTACGGCGAAACAATTGATAATCTTTTTTCATGACGCGCTATGCCTCAGACTGACTTGCTGTGCGTCAATGAATTATTCGTACGAGAACAACGATGGGAGTTTTTCGATGTAATCGAGCGCCATACCAGAGCCACGCACCACACAAGTCAATGCCTCCTCGGCCACATAAACGGGTAAACCCGTTTCTTCTTGCAGCAAGCGATCAAGGTCTTTCAACAACGCGCCGCCGCCCGTGAGCACAATGCCTGTTTCTGCGATGTCCGAGCTCAACTCTGGTGGCGTTTGCTCTAAAGCGATTTTGACCGTTGACACAATGGCATTCAACGGCTCAGACAGGGCCTCTAAAATTTCATTGGAATTAACAGTGAAACTGCGAGGCACGCCTTCAGCCAAATTGCGACCTTTGACTTCGATTTCCATGACGTTTGCACCAGGGAAAGCCGTTCCGATTTGTTTTTTAATCAATTCAGCAGTGGGCTCACCAATCAACATGCCGTAGTTGCGACGGATATAATTGACAATCGCTTCGTCAAACTTATCACCACCCACGCGCACGCTGTTTTTGTATACCATGCCACCCAAAGAAATCACGCCCACTTCTGTCGTACCACCACCGACATCAACCACCATTGAGCCACGCGCTTCAAACACGGGCAAACCAGCACCCAATGCTGCGGCCATCGGCTCTTCGATCAGCAGCGCTTCCGATGCGCCTGCATTTTGAGCCGATTCACGAATTGCACGACGCTCCACTTGAGTCGAGCCGCAAGGCACGCAAATCACGATGCGCGGGCTGGGTTTGAACAAGTTAGATTCATGCACAGAACGGATGAAGTGTTTGAGCATGGTCTCTGTGACGCTAAAATCAGCAATCACACCATCTTTCATCGGGCGGATGGCATCGATGTTGCCAGGCACTTTACCCAACATTTGTTTGGCTTCCAAACCCACTGCTTGCACTTGCGCACGCCCTGTTTTACCATCATGACGAATCGCAACGACAGAAGGCTCATCAAGAACGATGCCTTGATTTTTGGCAAAAATCAAGGTGTTTGCAGTGCCCAAATCGATCGCTAAATCGTTTGAAAAGTATTTTCGAAAAAAATTAAACATAACAATCCTTTGTATTGGTCTCTCACGCTTTCGACATCATTTCGCCAACTTGCAAAAAAATCTGCCAAAACCGCATCATTTCAATGTAATTTCGCTCTATTGCAAAGAGCGACAAACCATTCACAATTTTCAAGGCCTTCCTCATTTGAACATCACCTCAAAAACAAAATATGTGGCCGCAGCACGCGCTGCCTAAATAAGGCACATCAGCTGTCTTTTGCGCCATTTCTAAAACGTATAATGATAACGCAAAAACCCAAATGCCGTTGATTTTTAAACGATAATTTTCAAAGACAATGTCCGCCTCAGCGGCCCATGCATTCATCCAATTCTCATCCAATATCCATCAAAAATTCATAAAAATGTTTCAGGCAACCATGCGCCCATTTTTTGCTCTAAACGCCGCCAGAAGTTTCCCCGCTCACGTCGAAAAGTTTCAATTTTTTGTGACTTCACAGGCAAGGACGACTTCAGGCCTGCTGACGTTTTTTGATCGATTTTATGTCCGCCACTTGCGCCATCTTGATCACCATCGCTCTCACGCCCATGGGTGCGCCACTCCAACCGCCCTAACTCATCCACACGAACGGCATAACTGTAGTCCAATGACATGGCATTGTTCAGAATATCGCGTAAATTTTGAGCAAATTGTTGCTGTTGAGAAATAACCCCCACTTCGGTGTTCCACACAATAGACCGAGGGTCAAGGTTCATTGAACCGACAAAGCTCACCGTACCATCAATCACCACCGCTTTGGTGTGCAAAGCCGTCCGAGAACCTTTCCAGCTGAAAATAGGTAAGCGCCATTGCGGGGTCTTCTCAACATCAGGGAATCCACGCAACTCATACAACAGAACCCCAGCCTTAAGCAATTTGAGTCGATAGCGCGAATACGGGCCATTGACCAAAGGCACGTCATTGGACTCTAAAGAGTTGGTCAAAACCCTCACGGTCACGCCTTGCGCCACTAACTTCGAGAGCGAAGCCACCACATCGTCTCCGGGTAAAAAATAGGGGTTGGCAATGATGACTTCATGTTGAGCGGCCAAAATATGGGGCATCAATGCATCAAACACCACAGAGCCCGATTTAACCGTGTTTTGAGGCACACGCACGCCCATGGCAGGCGGCACCTCAGAGATCTTTTCTGGGACGTCGCTGAAAAAATCCACCGTCCCCCACATCAATTTGGGCAACACATTGGGCAACACATTGTGCTCCGCCTCGTCCAATGCCGCCAAATACGGGTGACGAAGCACGCGTTCTTTACGCGTGAGGGCATTGGTGCTGAAAATCATTTTTTGAATGTCTTTTGCACTGTCGGCTTGTGGTGCTTTTTCAAACACTTCAACAGGGATGGATTTGGCCGAATTCCAAAAACCATCAAAGCTCGACTGCATTTGCTGAACGGCTGCCCCACCCAACAACACGTCAAGGTCTGAGAAGTTATCGCTTTCATTGGCATTAAAATACTGATCACCAATATTCCGTCCTCCCGTGATGCCCAACACACCATCGGCCAGCCACACTTTGTTGTGCATTCTGCGGTGTTGCGTGCCTATATTGGCGACAAACATGAACCAGCGCGAGACCACACTTCCACGCAAACGGCGAATTGGATTAAAAATACGCACATCGATGTTTTCATGCGCAGCAAGAATGGTCATCTCCTTGTCTCGACCCAGCGTATCCATGTCATCAATTAAAATCCGAATTTTTACACCACGATCGGCCGCCCGAACCAATTCACGAATCAGCAGCCGTGAGCTTAAACCTTTGTGCAGGCTGTAATATTGCAGATCCAAGCTGTGCTTGGCATTTTTAATCAGGGCATTGCGCACCGCAAACGCCTCCACACCGTCACTCAATGGGTAAATGCCCGAAGCTTGTTCATCCACTTGTGCGGTCAACGCCTCCAAACTGGCTGGCAAACTCAGACGTTTTTGTTTCATCTCCTCACCTTTTTTCAGTTTTTTGGAGGTCACACTCACCTCATCACGGTCAGACGCATCCACCACCGACACCACCTTGGGTTGAATCCGGTACACCATTTGCGCCAACGGTGAATCGATATCCACCTCAGTATGGGCCTCCATCACAGGAGTGTACACCGCAGGCAAAAAGGCATTGCATGCACTCAACAACAGTGCAAAGCCTCCCCCTAAAAGACATGTCCAAGCACGCATCACCCCAGCCCAAGCTGCAAAGCCTCAAGCGCAGCAACCAAAGTGTCTTCTTTTTTAGCGAAACAGAAACGCACAAGTTTTTGATGAGCAGGTGGTGCCCCATAAAAAGGAGACAAAGGAATCGCTGCCACCCCAATGTGCTGGGTCAAATGCACCGCAAACTCAACGTCACTCATCGCCGAGAATTGCCCCAAACCACTGTAATCGACCAACTGAAAATACGTGCCCTGACAAGGCAACACATGCAACCCCGTCCCAGTCAAACCTGCACGAAAACGATCGCGCTTGGCCTGATAAAACGCAGGTAATGCCTGAATGACCTGTGGGTGCTCATTTAAATACGTTGCAATGCCCAATTGCAAAGGGGTGGCCACAGTAAATGTATTGAACTGATGCACCGCACGAATCGCCTGAGTCAGCGCAACAGGTGCAATCGCATAACCAATCTTCCAGCCTGTGACATGCAAGGTTTTACCAAAGCTGGCCACATGAATCGTCCGCGCCGCCAACACAGGTCGACGCAAAGCCGATTGATGCAAAGCCCCATCAAACACCATGTGCTCATACACCTCATCGCTGATGACCCACAAATGATGCCGTTCAGCAAGCTGCTCCAACTCTATCAGATCCTGTTCGGTGAATGTATTGCCTGTCGGGTTATTTGGCGTATTGACAATGATGGCACGGGTTTTGGGCGTGATCGCGGCGCGCACAGCGTCCCAATCCACCACAAATGTTTGCGTTTCATTCAAAACCAAATTCACCGCAACAGGAACACCGCCCGCATTCACAATTGCAGGGCGATACAAATCATACGCAGGCTCTAAAATAATCAACTCATCGGCGGGCTCAGTGATCGCCATGATTGCGCAAAACAGCGCCTCCGAAGCCCCCGAGGTGATGGTGATGTGCTGATCCACATCGGCCTCAAAACCATAATGCTGTTTGACCACATCAGCGATGGCCGACCGCAGCTGCACGGTGCCCATCATCGGCGCATATTGGTTATGCCCTGCTTGCATCGCGGCATAAGCGGCATCCAGCAACTCAGGATCCGCCGCAAAATCAGGAAAACCTTGCCCCAAATTGATGGCGCTGTGCTGCTGTGCCAAAGCACTCATGGTGGTAAAAATGGTAGTAGAAAGCTGTTTCATAAAAAATTTCAAATGGATTGAACAAGAACGGATAAAACCGATGGCAACTGCGCCAACCACGCATCCAAAGTTGCCACACGAACATGAAACTTTGCCGCACGGCTGCGCAACGACAACAAATGATTGTCTTTACTCAACAAATACTGAACGTGATAGGCCAATGCGGTATCGATGAACACCTGATCATCCTTATCCGCACAACGCACCGCCTGCATCGGTGTTTTTACAGGCACCTCGCGCGCCGCTGCGCGCATGCTGGACAAAGCATTCAGCTGCTGCTCTGGTGTCAGTTTAAAATGCGCCCGACTCAACACATCCGCCAATTCCTCAAACATCTCCGCGGTGTAAATGATGTCAATTTCACCCTCAGCCTGTAATGTTTGTAACAGCGGTATCGCATCATGTGAAAAAACCAGCCAATCAAGCCAGACATTCGTGTCCAACACATACAATGGTACAACAGCTGAAGCACTCATAAGGACACCAACCGCCCATTTTTAATGCGCATGCCTTTGGTCCCCAAGCCCACCAAAGCGCCTTTTTCACCCAACATCGCCAACTGCACCCGATTTTGCGCGTGGCAAATCGCCGCGGCCAACGCATCCGCCGCATCCGCCTGCGGCGCGCGCGGCAAGCCCAGCAAGCGTGCAACCATCTCCTGCACCTGCTCTTTTTTTGCCTTGCCATGCCCGACCACGGCTTTCTTCAATTGCAAAGCGGTATACTCATGCACAGGCAAATCTTTCAGCACCAAGGCACTGATGGCCGCGCCACGGGCTTGACCGAGCAACAAAGTCGACTGCGGATTGACATTGACAAACACCTTTTCAATCACCGACTCATGCGGGTGATACGTCTCGATCACCTCATGAATGCCGTCAATCAAAGAACGCAGGCGCTCAGGCAATGCTTCACCCGCGACCTTAATCACGCCACTGGCGACATAGCGCATGGTGTGGTTGTGCACGTCAATCACACCAAAACCTGTGAAACGCAGACCAGGGTCAATGCCGATGAGGCGGGTCATTGTTGAAGCTTGCATCGATAACCATTCCATAAAAGATGAATGGCGGGCACAGCCCGCCCCACAAAAAACCTGTCTTTAATTGCCAAACCCACAACGGTCAAGCGCCTCTTTCATGCTCACAGCACACCACCCGATTACGCCTCATCTTTGGCCTGCAAAGCATCCCCACACGACGAGCAAAATTTAAAAAAAGTGCTGCACCGCGTGTTGCAGCGCTTGCAATTTTTATAAGCACACAAACCGCAATGCACACAATAATCAGCCAAACCATTCGGTTCACTGGTGCTCAATGGGCGCTCACAACTGGGGCACACACCTTTGGCCAAATGCCCCAAAGCCTGCTCGTATGAGAATGCTTGTCGCCGCTGCTCTTGTGTGCTTTGCAACATGGATTGTTCTTCTTCCTGCTTGCGTTGCATGTACACCTGCATCTTTTTGATGCCAAAATGCCCACCCACGCCCAGCAACAGCAAACCCACCACATAACGCACGTAGCCGCCATAACTCGGCAAATAAGGCACCAGTTCAACAAAAAATGCCACCAAAGCAAAAAAGATAAAGCCCCACACAAACGGCCAATAGCGGCTGCCGCGCTTGTTCACAAACAACCACGCCGCCAACAACAATGCAGGCAAAGTCAACAACAAACGCCACAAAAATATTTTTAAATCATGGGCATTGCTCGCCGTTTCATACGCATCACGTGCCTCTTGCTCAAGTTCACTCATGCGCCCTGTCGAGACCGCCTGATCATTGTTCAGCACGTCATGTTGCAACTGTTCGACTGTTTGGCGCGAACGACTGACCGTGTCACGCAGGTCATCGAGCTGTTTGGTGCGCTCCAACACGAGCGGGTTTTGCTCAAATTGACCCGTTGCTTTGCGGGTTTGCACCCACGCATCAAAACTTTGTTTGGCCTCATCATAACGGCTTTGCGCATCATTCAAGACCAATTGCTCTTGCTCTAAACGTTGGTGAATCGCTGCATTTTTTTGTGAAACACTTCCTTGTTGCTCACGCAAGCCCTTCAACTCGCTTGACTCAAAATTGCTGATGTCAGGCATATTGCCCGCCTTCGGCAAATCGCCAATTAACAAACCAGCCAGCCCCGTTAAAAACACAGCAAACAACACCGCGATGCCCCACATGACCACTTTGAACAATTGCTCAGGCAAACGTTGATTTTTATTATTGCGCCACATAGTCTTTCTCTCCCTTCAAATTTTTCAAATACATTCTGAGAGTTTACCTCAAGACATCACCGATGGATGGCATTTGCAATCAAAAACCGCCTTGAAGGCGGTTTTTGATTGGCACAATATAAATTTAAAATGAATTAAAAGGAAAGCCCTGTCAATCGCTCAGTCAATCAATGACGGAAATGACGCACGCCCGTAAGCACCATCACCACCCCACGCTCATTCGCAGCGGCAATCACCTCATCGTCACGCATTGAGCCACCCGGTTGGATGACACATGCTGCGCCATGGTCAACGACCACATCAAAGCCATCGCGGAATGGGAAAAATGCATCCGAAGCCACCGCTGAGCCTTGCAATGACAAGCCTGCATTTTCTGCTTTGATCGCAGCGATTTTAGCCGAATCGAGGCGACTCATTTGACCCGCACCCACACCCAAGGTCATGCCACCCGCACAAAACACAATGGCGTTTGATTTGACATATTTTGCAACTTTCCATGCGAACAACATGTCTTTCAACTGCTCAGCCGTCGGTTGTTTTTCACTCACGACTTTCAAATCAGCCAAGTCCATTTCATGGTTATCGGCGGTTTGAATCAACAACCCCGAACCAATGCGTTTGATGTCTTGCGCATTGCGGCCTTGTTCCCATGCAGAACCCGATTTTTTAACTTGAGACATGTCAATTTTCAAAACACGCACATTGGTTTTGGCTTTGAACACTTCTAAAGCTTCTGCGGTGTAATCCGTTGCAATCAACACTTCAACAAACTGTTTAGCAACCACTGCGGCAGCTGCGCCATCAAGCACTCCATTGAAAGCGATGATGCCACCGAAAGCGGAGGTCGAATCGGTTTTGAATGCTTTGTCATACGCTTCGCCCAAGGTCGCACCAATCGCAACGCCGCAAGGGTTGGCGTGTTTGATGATGACACAAGCTGGCACGTCGAATGATTTAACGCATTCCCAAGCCGCATCCGCATCGGCGATGTTGTTGTAACTGAGCTCTTTGCCTTGCAATTGAACGGCCGTGACCAAAGAACCAGGCGCTGGGTACAAATCACGGTACAACGCAGCGGTTTGATGTGAGTTTTCACCATAACGCAGGTCTTGCACTTTGATGAATTGGCTGTTGGCCTGACCTGCATATTCTGCACGCTGAGTCACGTCAAAATCGTCACCAATCGATGACAAATAATTGCTGATCGCACCATCGTAAGCGCTGATGCGATTAAATGCCGCAACCGACAATTTAAATTTGGTTGCTGTCGATACGTCGCCATTGTCGTTTAATTCAGCCAACACGCCCGCATATTGATTCGCATCCGTCAAAACCACCACGTCGCGCCAGTTTTTTGCAGCACTGCGCACCATGGCGGGGCCACCGATGTCGATGTTTTCAATTGCATCTTCAAGTGTGCAATCGGCTTTGGCAACGGTGGCTTCAAATGGGTACAAATTCACCACGAGCATGTCAATGGTTTCGATGCCATGTTCAGCAATCGCCGCCATGTGTTCTGGCAGGTCACGGCGCGCCAGCAAACCACCGTGAATGGTTGGATGCAAGGTCTTCACACGACCATCCAGCATTTCAGGGAAACCCGTGTGATTGGCCACTTCGATGACGGGCAAGCCATTGTCAGCCAATAATTTTGCCGTGCCGCCGGTCGAGAGCAGCTTCACGCCTCTCGCGTGCAAGGCTTGTGCCAATTCAAGAACGCCTGTTTTGTCAGACACGGAAAGAAGAGCGGTTTTAACCATGGTGTTTCCTAAGGGTTTTGGTGTGTAAAAGAATAAACAAAAGGTATTTTATTTTTTTGCGTCTAAATCATACGCCAATAATTTTTTACGCAATGTCGCACGATTGATGCCCAGCCAATCACTGGCAAGGCTTTGATTGCCATTGGTTTTTTTCATCACCAACTCAAGCAAAGGCTTTTCGCACGCCTCCAGCAACATGTCATGCAAATCATGCGGTTGTGCGCCCTCTGCACCATCAAGGGCATCGAGATAGACATTAAAATGGTGCTGAATGCACTCACTGATATCAACCATCTCATCGTGAGACACTTCTGTATTGATCAATTGAAAACTACTGGTATTCATGGTTTTGTTTTTATATGAAAAGTTAAAACAAGGTCATTTGCACAAGTGTCATGCTAGCAAATGGTTTTTTGATCGCCCAAAAACCATCCACACGCAATGAACTCAGAAAAACCCCTGTAAGAAAGGTGTTGTGTAAAATGCGATGCTCGCCTGCACACTCAAAACTTAAATGAATTCAAACATCGACCCGCTCATTCATGTAGGGGATATGGGTGTAATCCATCGCCAGCTCATCAAAAAAATCAGCAACGGCTTGATATTGGGCATCCAATGTGAGTAAAGCATTCATGCGACCACGAAAATCCTCGCCCCCAACCAAATCCTGTACATACCAACCAATGTGCTTGCGCGCAGTCAACAACCCCGTGCGTTCACCATAAAAAGCATAGTGCTCTTGCAAGTGAGCCAGCAACAAACTTTTGGCCTCACTCACGGTCGGCGGCAAGATCGTCGAACCATCATTCAAGTACGCGGCAATCTCTCGAAAGATCCAAGGCCGCCCTTGTGCTGCGCGTCCCACCATGATCGCATCCGCCCCCGTGTAATCAAGCACCTCACGTGCTTTAGCAGGCGAAACAATGTCACCATTGGCGACCACTGGAATGCGCACAGCCGCCTTCACTGCACGGATCATGTCGTACTCAGCCGCGCCTTTATAACCATCGGCGCGTGTCCGACCGTGCAACGTCAACATTTGAATGCCTGACGCTTCCGCGATTCGCGCAATCGTCAGCGCATTTTTATTGTCACGATCCCAACCCGTCCGAAATTTCAAAGTGACTGGCACATCCACCGCCTGCACAACCGCACTGACGATACTCGCCACCAAACGCTCATCACGCAGCAGCGCAGAACCAGCGGCCACATTACACACTTTTTTAGCAGGACAACCCATGTTGATGTCGATGATTTGCGCACCTTTATCCACATTGAACTGTGCCGCATGAGCCAACATGGCAGGATCCGAGCCTGCAATTTGTACCGCAATGGGCGCAATTTCACCCTCATGGTTCAAACGACGCGTGCTTTTATCGGTCTTCCACAACTGCGGATTACTCGCAGCCATTTCCGACACGGCATAACCCGCCCCAAGCTTTTTACACAACTGGCGAAAAGGCCTATCCGTCACCCCAGCCATGGGGGCGACAAATAGGTTATTCGGAAGTTGATACGAACCAATACGCATGAAACTCACTGTGTGTCGTTTAGAATAAAAAACGCCCGCAATAAGGGCGATGTTTTGAGTGTTCGGTATTATAGCAAAAGCACGATTGAGCCAAGTTATATTTTGCTTAAAAAATGAGCAATAAATGCCTTGACAAAGGGTCAAGGCATTTACTCACAACGCACAACACGCAAAATAAGCCATCAATAACCCTGCTTGCAACGCTCAGTAAACCCTCGGCAATTGATAGTCCACCAACCAAAACACCTGCAGCACAATTCAGCATGGAGAAGCCCCAGGCGTGAAAAGCCTTTTGGATAAACTATCGACGCTCGAGAAACAACAGACGAGTATCGCCTCTGCCATCATAGATCTTGATAACAGTCCTGTACCGCGTTTTGACATCACAAAAGAACATGCTCAGGCGGCATTGGTCACATTGACAGACATTATTAAGAGCACCGAAAACAATAAAAAGACGCGCGAACTGATGGGTACATTCATCGAGGCGATTGACATGAATGCGGATTCTATCGACATTCGCTATCGACCTGAGCGCATCATTGGAACGAAAAAAAAGAACCATGAACACGTGGTTCATAGTTCTAATTTATGGGGTGCCATTGCGTCCTTACTACGAACCAAAACATGCACTTTTGATCTGCCTGAAAAAATGCATTTAAAGCGCGCTGCTTAAGCGCAATCTCTCTTAAATACTAGGGTTTATCGTTTTTCCTCCCCGTGAAAACCTTACGCTTATCGGTTTTAATGGCACCATGCCACCAAAACGCGATTTATCTGCCCCTCTCAAAAAAGTAACATTTAAATGCCTTTCTTGCCGATCAACCTTTGACGGTGAGCCGTCTCGCGTTGAGCCTGCGCCTGAGTTGGAGCACCATCCGTTTGAGTACTTCAATGTGTGCCCCTCTTGCGGGCTCGAATCGGGGCAAGCGCCGCATGAAAAAGCGTTGCTTAAGGCGTGGGCCAACTCGACGGGGCCGCGCACAGCAGAAGGCAAATCGGCAGTGACGCGCAATCTTGAGGGGCATCCGACCAAGGAGGAAGCCCTGCGTACCCGTTTCAACGCGATGAAACATGGGATGTCCGCGCAAACGGCTCAATATTTTCCCGCGCGACCCGGCAAGTACCCCGCGTGCTCAACTTGCGACGTTGACCATTATTACTGCTCAAGCCAGCCCGCCTGTGTCAAACAAACCCAACTTTTCATGGTGCATCACGCCGCTTTTGAGCAACGTGATCCAAAAATGCTGCAACCGATTTATGCCAACATGCAGGCGGCGGTGATGGCGTTGATCCAGCAAATTTTACAGACGATTATTACCGATGGCGTGAAGCTTGAGGCCCCCGCATGGGCGATCGATAAAGATGGTGATGTTGTCATTGGCGAGTATAACGACTGGGATACGGGCGAGAAAAAAATCATCATGGAGGTCAAAGCACATCCATTGCTCAAGCCTTTGCAAGAGTTCTTGAGCCGCAACAACATGTCGTTGTCGGACATGGGCATGACGCCAAAGGTCATCGAGCAAGAAGAGCAGGCGATGGGGCGACTTAAAGGCGCGTCAGGTGATATGCAAATATTGTCGCTTGAGGATTATGCGGCCAAACAGGCCGAATCAATGGCCGCTTTGCGCGTTTTGGCAGACCGCGCCAATGCGCGCAAGCAGACCGACCCTGTGTTGATCGAGTACAAACAGCAGAATGGCGGTGAGGCCACATGAGCACCGCACAACGCATCAAAGTCCAGCATCGTGCCGAAATTGAAGTGATGCGCTACGCCGTGCCTGATCCCACCACTGGCATCAAACCGCATGCATTGTGGGCGAAACACGTGCACAACGTTGACCTTGACCCCATGCAGGTGCTCAAAATGCTGGAGATGGACAACAACCCCAACACGGTGGATTTTTCGTGCCGCCGAACAGGCAAAACGGCGGTGAAGGAGATGTATGCCTTGGAGTTTTTGGCCACCACAGCCCACCAAGAAGAAGGGATTGTTGCCCCGCGTTTGCAGCAAAGCCAAACCAATATCACGTACCACCTCGATGCGATTCGACGGTCGGACATTTTGACGGGTTGGATCGCTTACAAATCGGGGCGTCGCCAAATCGCCGATCTGAAGTACCAATTTAACAACCAGTCCAAGGCCAGTTGTTACGGGATCATGTCGCAAATTGACGGTGATGGCATCTCGTTTGCATCGCTTGAAGAAACCGATGACATGCCCGCAGACCGTTTATTTTCGAGGTTTTTGCCCATGCTTGGCTCAGCTCGACGGCTGGGTGTGGATAAAGGTGTGTCGTTTAAGCCGCAAATCCGCATCACAGGGGTGCACAAAGGTGCGGACGTGCTTGACGAACTGATTAAATCCGGCAGTTATCACATCTTGCCGCCTGTGGATGTGTACATGGGCATCGAATTGGGCATTTTGAACGAGGCTTTTGTGCTCGAGATGCAAAATCAGCTGCCCGAAGCCGAATACATCCGTCAATTTTTGTGCATCAATGCAGCCGCCCAAAATTGGATTTGGGAAAAGTTTATCCGAGTGGCGATGGCGGTGGGTTTGTCTGCGGGATTGGAGGCCGCCAGCCCGTTGCCAGGTGCGCGTTATAAAAAACGTGGGTTACTTTCTTTTGGTTATGACCATTCGGGGCACGGCGAATCGGCGCATGCCTCTAAATCAGCATTGGTCGTGTGCGAGCAAATTGGCAACCACATCACCTTTCCATTTGTCAAAACTTGGCCTGCAGGTACGGACGACGCGGTGGTGCAGCGCGATTTGATCGGGTTTTGGGACTATTTTAGACCTGATTATGCGATGGGTGATGCGTACGGCGTGGGCATGTTGACCTCGCTCAACGACGTGCTGTTTAACAAGGGCTTAACCGACGTTGACCGCCGCACCATAGGTGACGGTCAATCAACGGCCAGCACGTGGATGCACTGGCCGTTTGCGCCCATCCGCTTTGAAGGGATGACCAAGCACTCGATGGCTTCTGCTTTGCGTGCCGCATTTCACCACCGACAGGCAGCGATCCCTTATGTCGATGACGGCACTGATGCCCTCAAAGCCAAAAACACCGCCAACACCAACTGGGGACCGCCCCAGCTCGAGATGGTGCAGGTGGACGCATCGGACTGGGGTTTGTTTATCCGCCAGCTCGGCAACATCAAATCCAAGCCCGCCCAAGGGGCATCGTACAACACATACAAGATGGCCAATCCCAAGGTGGGAGATGACTTGTTTGACGCGGCATGTGCGGGCGTGTGGGCTTTGGTGACGCGCGGCGAAGCGGCTCACGCACAGGCGGTGGTCATGCACAGGGCGATGACCGAGGCACAATTACTGGGGATGGGCTCATGACCGTAAAAAAAACACTGACCGATGAACAGCTCGCCCGCGCCAAGCGTGCGCAGCGGGATTTTAAACATTATTTTGGTGAGTCGACTTTGATCAAAGATTTGGTCGACGCCCGCATGATCACAGGATGGCGCGATGTCACTGTGACATCTAACGATGCAAAGGACAATCCACAATGAACCTCATCCCTCAAGTGCTGCGTAATTTTTTCGGCGTGCGCAGCTCAGACCCCACCAGTGCCTCGCCCTCTGATGCGGCCAGCGGCGGAATGGGTCAGAGCACAGAACAAGGCCGCCGCCCCACACCTGAAAATCAAACACGAGCGTTGTACTCGGCGCTCACGATTGATTACACGTTGCGCGCGACCATCAACGACATCCGCACAATGGACAGGGCCGATGGGCGCGTGAAACGCATCCACGCACGGGTGGCACGTGATGTGACGCGCGGCGGTTTGGTGATGTTGCAATCCGACCCCGACAGCAAGGTGGCAAAAGAATGGGGTGCGTTTGTCAAACGCTTGCAGCTCGACAACTCTGCCAAATTGCGCAGCGATGCGCGCGGCCTGTTGATGGAGGGCAATTTGCCCTTGCAGTGGGTGATTGATGCCGACCTTAAAAGTGTGGTTGCTTGCGTGCGCATGCCGACCGAAACCATGCGCGCGAATGTGGGCGTACACGGTCGCTTCGACGACGTTAGGGCGGCCTACAGTCAGATGGATTTAAACACAGGCATGGATTTGTGCAGCTTTCCGCTGTGGCAGTTGACGATGGCACGGCTTGACCCCGACAACTTCGATGACATGATGAGCATGGGGCGGCCATTTATTGACGCATCGCGCGAGGTGTGGCGCAAACTGCGCATGACCGATACTGATTTGGTCATCCGCCGTAAACATCGATCGCCTTTGCGCTTGTCTCACATCCTCGAAAACGCGACAGAAGAGGAGCTGGGCAGATACCAGGCAGGCATTGAGCTCAACAAAGACCTGATCACCACTGACTTTTACAGTAACAAAAAAGGCGCAGTCACCGCTGTGCAAGGCGATGCATCGTTGGGCGACGTGCAGGATGTGTTGTACCTGCTTGACACATTTTTTGCGGGCACAGCCCTGCCCAAGGGCATGATGGGCTACACCGACGGCATGGCGCGTGACATCCTCGAAGACCTCAAACGGGACTACTTTGATGAAGTGGATCAGCTGCAAGACATTTTGTCGTGGGTGTACAACCAGGGCTTCCGACTGCATTTATTATTGCGCGGTATCAACCCTGATGCCGAATCTTACGCCCTCACATTTAAAGAGCGTCGCACCGAAACACTGAGCCAAACCACGGATCGTGCGCTCAAGCTCAAAGCGGTGGGCTTGCCTCAGTCGATGGTGTGGGAAGAGCTGGGCTATAACCCTGCCAGCGTCGAGGAACGACGTACAGCGGACGCAGCAAACTATGACCCTTACCCGGATGCGACACAAGCCGCAAAGGTTAAAATCACCCCAGGCAACGCACCCAAAGGGGACTCAGCCACCAGCGTGAGCAACCCATGACCCCGCAAGAACGCGCCGCTAAAATTAGAGCCGCCACACTGGCGGCTGTTGAGCATCGAAACCACCTGGTGCGTGAGGCTGAGGCCGAAGTCCTTGAGGTCTACAAACAGGCCGCCGAAGCGATTGTGCAGCACATTGAGGCCGCTGGCGACGGCGATGGTCGCCTGAGTTTATCCAACTTGCAGGCCGTGCTCACCGCCGTCCACACCCAAATCAAAGAGATGGCAAGCAAGCGCGACACCCTCCTGTTTGACCGCATTGCACAGGCCGCCCAATTGGGCACATCACCGTTTAAACCGCACATCAACAGCGACGCGGTGTTTGCGGTCAATCACAGTGCAGTGGCGTTTGTGCGCGGCTTTACGGCCGCCGATGGCCTGCAGCTGTCGGATCGGTTGTGGCGCATGAATCGTGGCGCGGTTGAAAACTTAAGCGACCACATCCAGCATGCTGTGATCCACGGCGAAAGCGGTTTTGAGGCCATGATGCGCAGCATGGGCAAAGGTGAGGGCGTACCGCATGACGTCGCGCAAGCCTACAATGCGGCCAAGACAGGGGCGATCGGACGCAGTGTGCGTGAGCTCATGACGGGTGCGCCCGACCCGCGCAACGGCAAAGGCGTGGTGTATCAAGCGCAGCGCGTTTTTAATACCGAAATCATGCGGGCGCACGGTGAAGCGTATATGTCCAGCGCATTCGACACGGATGGCGTGGCGGGCGTGAAGTTTAACCTCTCGCCCAACCATCCCAAAAAAGACATTTGTGATACCCACGCCAGCGCAGACCTTTACAACCTTGGTGCGGGCGTTTACCCCAACCGCGAATCGTGCCCATGGCCTGCGCATCCAAATACCTTTAGTTATGTGACCGCTGTGTTTGATTTTGAAATCGAGCCAGCCTCTTAAGCAAACCCAAGGGTTAAATCTTTGCCGATTGCTTTTAAGGCTGCTGCCACCGTGTCAATTTTGGTGTTATGGTGCAAATCTAAAATGCGATTGACATACTGAGGCCGCGTACCCATCAAATGCGCCACGTCAATCGGGCGCAGCTGTTGGGCGCACACTTCATTGAGCAACAATACTTTCGCCCATGCGCTCATGGGTAAGGCAACCGTATATTGCCCGCTTTTGGCTTTGGAGGGCATTGGCACAGCCCGTTTATCCTCAAAGTAAAAATCCATTGCGCTCAACAAAACGTCTTGCGCCATTTCGAGGGCTTCGGCCAAGGTGTCGCCCTGTGTCATCGCTTCGGGAATGTCGGGGAATGTGACCACGTAACCGCCCGTGTCTTCAATCAATTCAATTGGATATGCGTTATTGGTTTGCATTTTGTTCTTTCAAGATGCGGGGCATTTGCCCCGCTTGGTTAATCGTTTAAACCGAGTTGCTTTAAAATCGCCTTACGCAACGGTTCTTTTATTTCGGCAGCATGACGAGGTAAATGACTCTGTTTGCCATTGACCCTCAACTTGGTGTGTTTAGAGCCTTCAATCATTTCCACACCTTGCTGTTTAAGCCACCGTTTGAATTCGCTGATTTTCATTTCCCCTCCGTTGTTTCGATGTAATAATTATAATCAAAAATGATTATAATTGCAAGATCTTTGTAATGTTTTTTGATTATTTTGTCGTTTTTTTATGCTTGCGTTAACTTCGTTTTTTGGTTGACAATGTGGTTTTAATTGGAGGTTATGTGTCGCTTATAAATAAAAAAGGCTTAATTTTACTGGGTGGCTTGTTGTTGTATGCATGTGGGGATAAAGGAGCGCCGCCTCCACCTGCGCAAACGGCCGAAAAAGCAAAAGATGCCAAGGAGTACGTCCAACTTAAAGTTGACAAATTGGATGTTAAAAATTTAACCAAAAACCTGCCTATTTATGCCGAAACGCATGATAAAAGCGGCGTTGGTTTGCCGCGAACACGCTGGAAAATCAAAGGGGCGAGCGAATACAGTGGCTTGGAATACATCGGCTCTCAGAACGATGGCGCACAAATAAGTCTGTCTTGCCAAGTATTTGACAGTAAAGGCATGCCAACGCCGTGGATAAAAGGTCAGGTATGTTATCAAGTGGCCGTGGCTTTGGTGAACAATGTTGTCGAGGGCGATGGGACGTTTAAATCTGAAGTCATGATGGCGAAAGCTGGACTGGATCAAGCAAAAGGTTTGATTCCAGATCCAAGTGTTTGGGGCAAAAGCACCGACATCGGCATTAGCTTCAGCGGTGAAGGCTACGTTTTCGTGACCAATTACGCGAAAAAACATTAACCCTTGACAAACCCGCTTCGGCGGGTTTATTATTTGGGCATCAAAACCCAAAGCAGCACCCAGCGACTGTATCGCTGATTTTTTTCGCCCCATTTAAAGTGGTTGTATTTATACAACAACATCTGTCTACGGGGGTTAGAGTATCCGCAAGGACCTCTGCGCTCTTTGGGCGTTGATAAACCCCCACCTTCACGGTGGTTTTCATATCAAAACCAAAGGAGGCTCTCATGCCTAAAACCATCTACACGCGCAGTTTCTGCGCGGCATCCAATACCATTTTTATGACCTGCGGCGGCGATGGCTGCATGCACAGCACGCTCAAGGCTTCAATCCCAGCGTTGCCGTCCGCTTTATGGCAGCGCTTTTGTGCGGTGCCTGTGTTTGACTTCACCGCTGTTGTTACAGCTTCGGCCCTACTTCAGGCACGTCATTCCTTGATCTGCGCGAGGTGGCCTGATGAGTTCGGCGGGCATCGATGAGGTGATGCGGATTGAGCTGCTGTATCACCTGCTCAACCCCTTGTACGAACGCTTGAAGGGAATTGATGAGCAATTGAGCATTGCCATTTAACCGATGCCACATCAAAGCATTCACAGAGGGACATCAATGTCCCTCTGTCAGAAACATTTAACAACTGATTGTGAGCAAATAATGAACGAACAAGAATTCAACGCACTTCAAGACGCAAAAATCGAATTGGCATGGGCCGCTTATAAAGCAACTTTATGCGCAGACAACCCCATTCCAGACGAGGATTTGACGGAGAACGAGTGGCGTCTTTTGAAGCAAGTCTGGATCAAGGGCTTTATGAGTGGTGTGGCATTTGTGCTTGAAACCGAGATCCCTGAGTGAGTTAAAAATGAATACCCTCTAAGTTTGAGCGCCCTCCTTGTCCTGATGAGTTCGGTGGGCATCGATGAGGTGATGCCGATTGAACTGTTGTATCTCCTGCTCAACCCCTTGTACTAACGCTTTAAGGGGATTGATGAGCAATTGAGCATTGCCATTTAACCGACGACGCACAAACATCGATCAAAAATCCAAACCCAAAGCCCGCCATTTGGTGGGCTTTTATGCTATATTGGGTGCACAAAAGGAGGTTTGTAATGGGCAAGCAATTTATAAACCCATCGGTTATGGATTACAAGCAGGGCTTGCATTGGGCATCGCCGAAGCGCCGTCCTGCGGATATAGCTGTTACTTTAAAACAGTTAATTGAGTTTGTGATCGATGACCACGTAGATCGGAGCTTGTCCGCTAATATTATGTTCGACGTTAGCGGGGCGTTAAACCGTGAGTTTTCAGAGTGGCAACGCATCCATAAAATTCATGGGAAGCTTGTATGTGCTGACGCTTTACTAGACGGTTTTTCTTTATCGCGGGAAGGCCTAGAACCTGTTTTTTTGGAGACTGAAAAATCGCGAAAAATAGACAACTTAAACTACTCTGAAGCCGTTGCATTAAAAAAAGAACGAATGATGGCTTTTTACCAGCTCTTAGATTTAACCCCGTGACAATTCAGTGATCGATTGATTCAGCCCCAATCCACCCGCCAGTTTGGCGGTTTTTTTATCACCAAAACCCTCCCCGTGTTTGCATCCGCGCGCCGCTATATTCTGCCAGCATCCCTTATTGGTATTGGCTAATCTCATGCACCCTCAGCACATCAAACTTTCCGACTCGATCCCTCAAGTCATCCGCATGTTGTCCAGCGTGGTGGCGACGCCGTTGGCGCCTGGGCAAAAAACATGGGTCACCGTGACGCGCACAGGCACGTTTACCGACCCCCGTTATGGCACGTTTGAGATCACCAACGACATGCTGCTCTCGATGGTGCGTAACTTTGACGCACGCACTGTGGGCATTGACATTTTTATCGATGTGAGCCACAAGCCCGATGATGGGGCGGCGGCGAAAATCACAAAACTATCGGTGGAGGGCAACCGCCTGCGTGCGCTGGTCGAGTGGACGGCGTTTGGCGTGTCTGCGATCAAAGAGCGCGGGTTTAGATACCTCTCAGCCGAATACCATGAAAATTATCAAGACAACGAAGTGGGTGAGACCCACGGCGCGGTCTTGCTTGGCGCGGGCTTGACTGTGCGTCCAGTCATCAAACGCCTTGACCCCGTGACGTTATCGTGCGAATCCGAAGACGGCAACATCCCATTAATCGTGCACCCTGAACTGGCACAACGTTTTTTAACGGAAGCGAACAACTCCATGACTATTTTGACTAAATTATTGACGGCCTTGGCGGCCATGTCTTTGAGCGAGCCTGTGCGCGCTCAATTTAAAACCTTGGCGGAAACACAACTCAAAGGCGTGACCGATGAGTCGGTGGCCAAATCATTGGCAGGCAATATTGAGGCGGCGGCCAAAGCCCTGGCTGAGGAAACCAAGCCATTGGCCGGATTGGCCGCTGCGGTCGTTGACAAAGCCCCAGAATCTGCGGCTCCTGTGACCTTGAGCGAGGCACAAATCGGTGAGCTGGTAACCAAAAAATTGAACGAAGCACGCAAAACTGCCGATGACATCGTCGCAGCGGTGGCGGCTAAAAAAATAGTGCTCAGCGAGACGATCAATGCGGCCGAAGGTCTTGATGATGAGCTCAAAAAAGAATTGAGCACATCAGCCTCCCATTTCATCACGGCGGACATGTCCGACGATAAAGTGCGCGAATTGGCGCAACATCAAATTGAGCACGGGAATCGTGTGGTTGCAGCTAAAACCTTGTCCAGTATGGGTTATGGCGCAGCACCTGCAGGCTCTCCGCACATCATGGTGTTGTCCGATGACAGCAAAAAGCTCACCAGCATTTACACCGATCACCTCAAAAAAACCAGCTCGGCGCACATGTTGAGCCTTGATGACAAAGCCCCGTTGCATCCGTTTTGTGAGCGAATTTTGGCGGAATATGACCGCATTCACGGCGCGGATTTACAAAAAGAAATCAAAGTGTTGGCGGGCGCGGCGACGGACATGGCGTCCACCAACTTGCCGTACAGTGTGCAGCGTGAGGTGATCCGTCAGGCCTTGTCAGACCTCAACGTATTGGCTTTGGTGCAAACATTGACCGACTTTAACGCGCAGGCCACCACACAAATCCCTTTTGAAACACGCGACATGTCGCAAATGATCAATGATGGCATGGTGTTCGAGGCTCGCCCGATCCCGTTTGCTGGCGTGTCGCAGGGCATGGAGTCGGTGTGGGTCACGCCGATGAAAATCGCACTGTCGATCACCAACGAAGTCATGTTTTTTACCCGCTCATCCGCGCTGAACTGGGATGCGCTGGGTCGCAACATCGAAACCAACGCCCGCATCATGAAAGAATTGGTGCACCGCCGCATTTGCAACGAGTTGCAACGTGCGAGCGACAGCTATTTGGCGGCCACGGTGAGCAATGAAGCCTTTACGACCCAGTTGACGGGTGCGAAATCGGTCATTAAAACCACGGGCTTCCCCGTCGTCCGCCCTTTCCAGCCTCGTGATTTACAAGGCAACGCGCAAGGCGTCGCTGAAAACGCCATCACCGTGGTGCTCAATAGCGTGACTGTTTTACCCTACGACGGCTCAGGCACTCAGACAACAGGCACGTACTACCGTGTGGTGTCGTACAACGTGGGCACGTTGCAGTTTGTCAATCAAGCGGGCGTGCCCGTCACCCCTGCCAACACGGGCACAAATACGATCAGCTACAGCCGCGCGACCAACGTCGCGCTGTGGAACTCAGACTTTAACGCTGCATCAATCACGCTGGAGAAAAACCTCAATGGTTTGTTGCGTGCGATTGGTGCACGCAAAGCGATGATGAAAGCACAGCGTTTTGTTGAGCCTGATTATTTGTTGATGTCACCGACGCTCAACGACACGATCAGCAACGCGGAACAATTTGTCGTGTCGCTCAAACGCGATGGCACGAACACCTCCAGCGTCGGTGATTTGGATGCGGTCAAATCCATTCCAACATTTGGCACCAACGCCCCCGGCATCGACTTGGGCGATGAGCGCATTTTGATGGGCAAACGCGGCGTGACAGGCTACACCATCGTCAAGCCGTATGTCTCAGGCGAGTTGATCGAGGCGATCGATCCGACCACAGGCAAGCCTTTGGGTAAAAAAGTGGCTTATGGCGAGGAGTACAACGCCATTGCAACGCCCAAAGCCGTGCGTGATCGTGCCACGTCGATTGTGGTGTTTAGCCAAACCGCACGCGACGCGATTTAAACGCCAACCAATAACTTAACCCCCCCAGTGCCGCACACCGCACTGGGGCATGGTGAATACTAAATTAATGGATGACCGACCAATGAACAAAGTTGCTTACCAAAACACAAGCCAAGAGCCGCAATATGTCGGCGGCTTTTTAATCATGCCGGGCGACACGCGCGAGGTGTATGCGCATGACGTGCCAGGCTACACGGCCATTGGCGTGGATCAGTCACAGCCCGTCGCTCGACACATTGTTGATGTGTTGAGCGATGGTGCTGAGGGTGATGTCCTCGCTGCCATCCCGTCGCTGTGCGACGATGATTTGATTGATTTAGGGGAGCGCGAACAGGGCGGCGCGGCGCGTAAAAGCGTACTGGGCGCGATCTCTGAAGCGTTGCTGACTCGCGGGCAAGACAAACAAAACCCCAGTGATGAACAAAAGCCTCCCGTTGAAGATCAAGAGCCTCCCGTTGAAGCCCCTGCCCCCATCAAAGCCAAAAAATGAACCGCCCTGCACTCCTTGCCCGCCATAAAGCGGCGCTGCTCGATGCGCAGCGCGGTTTTAAAGAGGACGACACCGATTACGAGCGACACATCGCCACCGCGCTGATCGATCTCAATCAGCGTCGCCCTCGGCATGCTTGGGCGAGCTTGACATTGGAGCCCAAGCGACGAACGTACCCCTGCCCCTCTGATTTAAAGCATGTATACGCCTGTCACTACGGGCGCGATGAAAAGCAACAGCGGGATTGCTGGGATCCGCACTATCCCATTGGGCGATTGCCCGATGTGTCAGTGGGTTGGGATGCGGACCATTGCCGTTTTTTAAATGTGCACCCCATCCCATCGGCGATGCTGTTGGGCGTGCTGGGTGCGCAGTGCGATTACGAGTACACCGCCGATCACATCTTGACCGATGAGGTTTGCACGCTGGATGAGTTTGAGCAAGGGTTGTTGATTTTACGGGCGCAAGCCGAGGCCATGCGCGAGCTGGCAATGCGCAACAGCACTCAGCCTGTGCAGCTGCGTGACGGTTTGACGCAAGGGGCGGCCAACGGCACGCCCTCGCACCTGTACTCGGTACTGCTGGCTGAATTTGAGCAAAAGGTGAAGTGATGGACATTCGCGTCGATGTTGATTCCGTTCGGGTGCGTGAGGCTTTTGCTAAAGCCCCTGCAGCCATGAGCCGCACGTTAGACGGTGCGCTCAATAAGGCCGCCACGTACATGGTGCGCACGGCTCAAGATGTGGTGCGCAGCAATGGCTCGATTTTTCGATCTTTGCTGGTGCAATCCATGTTTCACCGCACCCCTGAGCCGTTGGTGCGCGAGGTGCGATCATCGATGCATTATGCAGCGTATGTTGAGCATGGCACGCGCGCAGGCGGCATGCCGCCCGTCCAAGCTCTGCAAGAGTGGTTGCGCATTCGGCACAGTGTGGTGGGCAAGGATGCCCACAACCGCGCATTTATGCTGGCCAAACACATCCAAAAAAACGGGACGAAGAAAAAACCGTTTATGCAGCCCGCTTTTGAGCAGAGCCGCAGCCGTTTGGAATTGATTTTAAAAGACGGTGTGGCGCGCGGCGTTGAATCGGTACTGGGGGCGTAATGCAAGTTGTCACCGCCGTCATCACCGAGCTGCGCAAACGCATGAGTCAGGCTTTGCCCCACCGCATTGTGTCCGATGACTACGTGCCATTTGCGGAGCGGGTCGCCAGCGAGCTCAAGCAGGGCGTGATTTGTTTTGTCTTGCCCGAGGTCACGATGGTCGATGATTGGGCCGTGCGTGCGCAGCCAACGATTGTTGGCCAAATTGAGGTGCCAACCCGCGATGGCAAACCCAGCACGGGCGAGCGGGCTGAGCAACGGCTGGCGGGGGAAATACGGGCATTTTTGCGCAATGCGGGCCCCAACATGCCGCGCATCGACGTCAAAAGCGTCAAGTACTCAGCACAGCAGGAGCACCCCAACCACTGGTGCATGTTTGAGTGCGAGATCGGCCCCATCAGTGAGGGGCAGCTTTTATTTGCGCTGGATGGGCGGGCAGCGGGCGATGCGCCCACCGATCTGTACCCCGCCCCATCGAATGCGCGGCCCTTGGCGGGCGTGAGTTTAAACATTGACGTGGCACCGCATGCCCCGTCAACCGAACATGACCAATGGCTGGACGACAATTACACCACCAGCCAACCTGACATCTTAACCACCGTGGAGTTTACAAATGATTGAATCACCTGTTTTGTTAAAAATCAAACCCGCCGCATTGGGCTTGCTTGTACGCCTTGAGGATGGCAGCGGCATGCTGGATGCCTTGGGGCAAGCCGTGCCTGCAACATCGTATTACCAACGCCGCCTGATGGATGGCGACGTGGTTGAGCTCACAAAGGATGAGGTCAAGGCCTTGGATGACCGCGCCGCCGCTTTTGAAAAGCCCGCCGTGACGGCTGATGCATCCGTTGGGCTGGACAGCCCTGACAAAAAGAGCAAATAACCTCAGCCCATTTAGCCGATCACTGCGAGCAACCAAGCGGTGCGGGTCAAATGGATTGCCAACATCGACATCACTTTTAAATCAAAGGACACATCATGCCTGATAACATGACCTACATGAGCATCCCCATTGGCCGCACTGGCGGTGTTTTTATTGAGATTGACCCCACCAAAGCGGTCACGAGCTTGCCACAAATGCAGCGCAAGCTGTTGGTCATCGGCCAGCGATTGGCAGGTGCTCAAGTGCCCGCATTGACCCCTGACCGTCAACAAAACGGCGAATCAACCGCACAAGCGCACGGCCGTGGATCAACGTTACACGTGATGATGATGGCGATCGACAAAGTAAAGGCGCCGTACGGTGACATCGACACCTGGGTGGTCGGCGTGGACGACCTCGCGGCGGGTGTTGCGGCATCAGGGACGTTGACGTTTGGCGGTGCCGTGACACGCGCATCCACATTGTCTGTTTACGTGGGGGGCGTTTTGGTGCGTTGCGCTGCATCCGTCGGCGACACAGCGGCTGTGATGGCGAGCAAAATCACCGCTGCAATCAACTTAAACACCGACTTGCCTGTGGCTGCAACAGTGTCAGGCAACGTGGTGACTGTCACCTGTACAAACAAAGGCGAGGTAGGCAATGGCATGGAGTTGTCCTATCGGTACTACGAGGAGGATGCTTTGCCCTTAGGCCTCACGCTCGCCTGTGTGTCGCTCGCGGGCGGCTCCGGCAATCCAGACGTGGCCGCTGCACTGGCTTGCGTGGCCGATGAACAGTTTTATTCGATTGTTTGTCCGTTTACGGACAGCACCAATTTAGCGACGATAGAAGCCGACATGGATGGCCGTTGGGGCGGCATGGTGCAAAAAGCTGGGCATGTCTTTACGGCACGCGATGGCACGATGGCGGCGCTGACCACGTGGGGCGCAACGCGCAACAGCGTGCACTGCACTACGTGGGGCTTACGCGGCTCACCGACGTGGCTGCCTGCCCGTTTAGCGGCGTTTGCCGCAACCTGTGAGGTCAGCGGCGCGCGTCATCCCGCCATGCCTTTGCGTGCGTTGGAGGTGCCCGGTGTTAAAGCGCCGCGCCCTAAAGATCGATTTAGCCGCGCAGAACGTGAGCTGCTGCTTAGTGATGGGATCAGCTCGACCATTGCGGACAGTGGCAACAAGGTGATTTTGGAGCGCGTGATCACCAACTACCAAAAAAACACGATGGGTTTTGATGACGAAAGTTTGCTGCGCTTGGAAACCAAGTGGACGGTGGATTACTATCGCTTTGCTCACCGCCAAAACATCGCATTGAAATTCCCACGTTGCATTTTGGTCGATGATGACACCAACATCTCGCCCGACCTGCCCCATGTCAAAGCCTCGATGCTGCAAGCCGAGTGCTATGCGTTGGACAAACGACTCGAATATGTGGGCATCATCGAAAACCCAGCCAAGAACAAAGAAAAGTACCGCTTTTTGCGCTCCGAGGCTGACAAAGACCGTGTGAATGCGATCTTGCCGCCCAACGTGACCAATCAATTTGTCACCTTTGCCGCAGCCGTCCAGTACCAGCTGTAAGCGTAAATAAACGTAAGTGCAAACCCAACAAACCTGCAGCGTGATGACCAAAAACTCACGCTGCCCTGTTAATTTTTAAATGGAGCCCTCCATGTCCACAACCCCCGCAAAAATGACCGGCATCTGCCACCTCAACGTCAATGGTGCGCGCATGCGCGCCGAAAAAGGCGCAAGCCTTGAAGTCGGCGGCCCCGTCGGCGAATCCGCCATGAGCACCAGCGGCTTTGAAGGCACGGTCACGAAAGAAATCAAACCCGCTAAAATCTCAGCCACCCTATTACACTCGGACAAAGACGATGTCAGCGCGATCCAACGTTGGCGCGGCGTCACCGTCACGTTTGAGACCGACAGCAATCAAACGTATCTAATCCAAAACGCGGGCACTGTCGGTGATGTTAAGTTTAAAGACGGCAAGATTGATTTTGAGCTTGAGGGCGCACCCGCCGAATTGCTCTGATGTCAGCGCGCGTGACATCAAAAAACAGTCTGAAACCAATCATCCCCCGCGACAATACAACCCAGATAAATCAACCATTTGATTTATCTGGGTTTTTTAACAAAAAAATGCCGCTGATAAAAAAACAACACAATATATTTAATTTGTGTTTACAAAAAGAATTTACGAGCGTATAATGATTTACATGGAAGCAACAAAGCAACCAACCGCACCTCGGGGAATCAGGGGTTAGGACAAAAAATGACAAACTTAAACGATACGGTTCTGGCGATCATTGAACAAGCAGAAAAACAAGGCATGACGTGTTTTGGGGTGCGTGCAATGACTTCTTTCGGCGGCGTTGTGCAAAAAGTTACGGTCGGAGACTGCTTGGATGCAAGCAACGACTGGGATGACGGGATATCAAGCGATGTAAAACTAGGTGGCACATGTGCATTGTCTATTAAATACGACGGATTTGAAGTTGATGGTGTCAAGCAAACAATTGAAAAATTAATCAAGCACTATGCAAGCAATGGCGAGCAAATCGTTTTAGTGGGGGGTATGTTTGTTGACTACGGCAACGACCCTGGCGAAGTGATTGTCGCTGACGCTACAGTTTTGCATGTTTTTTAATTCAGAGGCTTACGTGGGCAACCCTAAAAAAGACTGGGACAAAGTTGATTGGGCGCTGTCAAATCAACAAATTGCCAAAAAACTGCCCGCCAAAGAGGGGACGGTCGCCAAATGGCGGACAAAACTCGGTCACGGCAAAAGCAGGACAACGCCAAGCAAGGAGCGGAGCGACAGGGCTGCGTTGGTCGTTCGCATGCAATCAAAAGAGATGCGTGATAAAGCAAGAATAAGTCAGCCATTGGCAACTCAAGCGGCAAAAACAAGCCCAAAGTCCGCCAAGGGCGAAAGCAATGTGCACGCAAAGCACTGGCACATTCTTTCGCCGTCAGGCGATGCGTACGAATTTGAAAACCTACACCACTTTGTCAGGGCAAACCCACATTTATTTAATCAAAAAGATGTTGAATGGAAACGCACAGGCGGCAAGCGCGGAACGGGCGGAGAGTATTGCAACGTTACGGCGGGGCTATCAAATGTCCGCAATGGCAAATCCAAAAAATGGAAAGGATGGGGGCTTTTATGACACACCAAAACAGAAACAGAGTCACGGTAAGTACAAACCCAGCAGACATTGATGCAATGCTGATGCAGCGCAAATTTAACGGAGATATTAACCTAAAGATTGTCGGCACCGTCACCCGAGGCACTGGCGAAACGGGGCTGCTCGTGCAAAGTACGATTACTAATCAATACTGGCTTTGGGATGGCGCATACAGCTCGCTCGATGAGCGCAAAGTCAACGCTGCGATGGGCAAAGTCGTGTCTAAAAAACACGGTATGATGGGGCAGCAAAATGCAAAAAAAGAAAACCCAGCTGATGCAATGTTACGCGTTAGAGTGAGGACGGATGACAAATCAGCTTGGATCGTTGCATCGAAAAAAAAAGGAGGGCTGTCAGCATGGGTGATTGAGACGCTTAACAAAGCAGCCAAAGAGGATGCCTTAAAAAATCCCCCCCCTTGACAAACAATCCAGCCCGCCTTGTGCGGGCTTTTTTGTCACCAAAACCCTCCCCGTGAATGCATCCCAACGATCACGGATACTCCATGCTGACCATATTTAAACCACGCGAGGAGCATCCCATGAGCCATGTTGTCACCTTAAAAAAAGGCTTGCCGATCAAAGGCAACCGACACACCACCCTCACTTTGCGCGAGCCGTTTGTCGATGACTTGGTGGCCGTCGAAGCCGATGGGGTGATGGCCTATCAATCTAATACGTTTCGCCGCGCCCTGATTGCCCGATGCATCGAAAATGTTGACGGTTTTGCGGGTGACATCACGCCCAGCATGCTGGGCCGCCTGTCGATGACCGACTGGAATATTTTGCAGCGCGGATTTGACGTGGCAGAAGAAGAGGGGAAGCCCGAGGCCGCCAGCGAATAGATTTTTGGCATGAGGTTTTACTCATTGCCCTAAAAACAAGCTGGAGCGAGGCCGACATCCTCAAGCTGCCGACGTGGCGCTTTGACGCCTACCTCAATATCCTCACAAACACCCACACAGACACAGAGACCCGATGAGCAACCCAGAAGTCATGGTTCGCATTGCCGCTGATGCCGCGCGTTTTAATCGCACGGTCAATGGCGCATCGCGCACGTTGCGCGGGTTTGCCAAAACAGCACACGCTGAGTTTAGCCGCTTAAAAAACATGTTTGGATCGGTGCAGGGTCAAATGGTTGGCATGGGTGCTGGCATCGGCATGACCAAGCTGGTGATGGATGCGGCGCAGCTGCAAAAAGAGACCCAATTGCTCAAGGTCGCCACCGGTGGTAGTACCGCGCAAATGGCGGCGTGGAACAGCGAAATGCTGCACCAACAGCAAATCACAGGCACGTCCGTCCAATCACAGTTGGAGCTGTCTCAATCCCTGCAGGCGGCGGGTTTGGGCATGGAAAGCATCACCCCTGCACTTGAGCCTGCGGCGCGCACAATGGCGGTCGCCAAAGCCAACGCCGATCAACTGGGTAAAGCGATGGGGGTTGCCTCCCAGCAATTTAACATCGACCTTAAAAGTCCTCAACAAGTCACCACACTGCTTGACCAGATGCTGGTGGCAGGCCGTGCGGGCAACGCGGAATTGGAAAACCTGCCTGATATTTTTGCGCGTGTGGGTGGCCGCGCCCGTGATGCGAACATGGGCTTGACCGACACACTGGCATTGGTCGAGACGCTCTCAAAATCAGAGCCGCAAGCCGAACGTTTGGCCACATTGACCGACTCGACGTTGCGCGTGTTTACCAACTCAAAATACATGCACTCGGCTCAAAAAGGCACTGGAGTCAAATTTTTCAACAATGACGGCTCTCGGCGCGACCCTTTGGTGGTTTTGCAAGAGATGCACAAGGCCTACAATATGTTGAAAACCGATCAAGAGCGCATGGGCTTTATCGACAAATCGTTTGGCAAGGCTGACATGGACACCCAACGCGGGGTCAAAAAGCTGCTGGATGGGGATGCACTGTCTCAGCTCGATGCCATCAAAGCCACACTGAGCGACGCCACAGGTCAAGCCAAAAGCGATTTAAACGAGGCCATCAGCAACTCGGTCGATCAAACCAGCCGACTTGCGGGCGCACTCAAAGAGGCTGCCAATGGTTTTACGCTCCCCGTTAACGATGCGATCAATAAAGGCATCAAATACTTACTTGACCCAAAAAATCCGACACCCACGGTGGGCGCCGGGGAAGACCTGAGAGACGTCCAAGCGCACCGCAATGACCCGCGTTTTAGCGGCGGCGAGATTCTCGCGGGCGGTGGGGTTGCACTGGCAGGACTGTACGGCTTGTCTCGTTTGGGCACAGGCTTGATCGGTAAATTATCGGGTGGGGCTTTGGATTTGGGCAAAGGCGTGGGCGTGGGTAAAGCCCTACAAGCTTCGGCGGGTGTGACCCCTGTTTATGTGGTCAATCTGGGCGATGTCAGCCTAGGCAAAGACAGCCCGTTAAAAGATGTCCTGCCTGGTGCACCAGCCACCAGCACCCTCTCAAAAGCACTGCCAACAGCGGCGGCATGGATCCCTCGCCTGGGCGGGTTTGCGGCGGTGGGTGCTGGGGCTTATGAGGGCTATCAAGCCTTAACCGCCGATCGTGCCAGCACCAGCGACAAGGTGCATGGCGTGACCAAGGCGGTCGGCGGGGCTGTGGGCGGCTGGCAAGGCGCATCCATCGGGGCATCGGCGGGTGGGGCTTTGGGCGCGGCATTGGGCTCATTTGTGCCGGTGCTTGGCACGGCTGTTGGCGCAGCGGTGGGCACGGCTGTCGGTGGGCTTGCGGGCGCATATGGCGGCTACAAAGTCGGATCGGCCGCTGGCGACGTGCTGGGTGGCGGCATGGGCTGGATGACGGACAAGCTGTCAGGTTTGTTTGATGGTGGGATCAAAATCGACGGCACAAGCGGGACGGTGCTGGGCTTGGCTATGGCGGGTCCCATTGGCATGGCTTTGGGTGGCCCTTTGGGCTTGATGTATGACAAGTTGCACGCGCCCACGCCTCCTGCAGTCTCTCAACCCCCTGCGGTGCAAGCCACAGCGGGCATTGGTGCAATTGGGGCGGACTTTGCCACGCGTTGGATGTCCGCGGGCAACACCGTTGCTCAGCAAAACGCCCAGGCGTTGACCGGTGTGACCGCGCAAGCGACGGCACAGCAACAAGCCGTGGGCGCGGCGTTGATCAGTCAAGTGGGTAACACCCAAATCAAAGGCACAATCATGGTCAATGTGGCCCCGTCATCGTCCTTGCTCAATGTCACGGCCACAGCAAGCGGCAGCAACAGCAACACCATCATGACCGCCAATGTCGGACGTATGAATACGGGGGCAAGCTGATGCTGTGGGACGCGCCGAAACCGCTGGATTTACGCAAGCCCTCTTATAAGGGCGTGGCGTTTTACACCCGTGACATCAGCGGCGAGGTGGGGCGGCGCACGGTCAGTCACACCTACCCTTTCCGCGATTTTGAGTACGATGAGGACATGGGGCGCGCCCCCAAAACTTTCCGCATCACGGCGATTTTTCAGGATTTTTTAGAGGCTAAAAAGCTGCTCAATGCGTGCGAATCTGCGGGTGATGGCGTGTTTGTGCACCCGTGGGGGCAAGTGCAGCGCATGGTGCTCAAAACGCCTGCCAAAATCCGCTACCCCCTCGCTGACGGCGGCGAATTTGAGATTGAGCTTGATTTAAAAGAAACTGGCGACAACGCCGAGCCTGCGGCATCGGATGATCCAGAGGGGTTGCTGGCGATGGCGACCAGCTCAGCACAAAACACAATCGATGCGGCATTCAGTGCGCAATGGCTTGGTGACGTGGCGCACTGGCTGGACAATGCCGCGGCGTGCGTGGATACATATTGCACGACCATTGAGGGCTATTTATCACCACTCACACGTGGGCAGTCGGTGCTGTCGCGGATGCAAACCAGCATCAATAGCATCATCAATCGTCCTTTACTGGTGGCTTTGCGCGTACGTGGCTTAATCACGTCGTTGGTGAGTGGTGTGAGCAACCCATTTGGTGGTTTGACGGGATGGAGCCACCTGTTTCGCAGCAACGAGATCCGCCAATCGGCGGGGGTATCGGGTACGTCGGTGACGGTGCGGACAGGCCTTTCACGGCCGTCGGCTCAGTCATCCGCTCAAAACGGACAACTGCCGTCCACCTACACCGTCAACGGCACGACTTACACCACAGGCTCAGGCGCAGCGGTCAACCCACAAACCAGTGGGGTCATCACACCAACATGGGCGCAGCCGCGCGTGAGCGCGTCCAATGCCACCGCCGCCCTGACCGCCATGCCGCCGTCGCTGTGCAATTATGTGCGACAAACCGAGTTATTGACCCGCATTGACGCCTTGCCCACTGCGTCGTTTGTCAGCAAGCACGAGCTGCTAGCGGCACGGGCGCAGGTGTTATCTGACCTTGATTTTGAGCTTAAAAACAGCAATGACGACGTGGTCGTGCGTGCACTGCAAACGGTGCGCGTGGCAGCGGGTAAGGTCATGGCTGAGATGCTGCCGCAGCTGGCCGATGTGCGCAGCATTGAAACATTGGCCACATTGCCCGCTGTGTTGATTGTGTACAGCGCCACAGGGGGTATTGCGGCGCTGGATGACTTTATCGGCCGCAACGGCGTGAAGCACGCGGGCTTTGTGCCTGCGGGGAACTTGGAGGTGCTTAATGTCAGCTAATACAGCCAATGCCACACTAAACAACAGCAACAATTGCGCACTCAAAATCAACGGTCAAAAATACGAAGGCTGGAAAGACGTGCACATCGAACGCGGCATCGAGCAGATGACCGGCATCTTTAGGCTTGAGGTGTCCGAGCGTTGGCCCGCCCAAGTCACGCCACGGCCGATCATGGCGAGTGATGCGTGCGTGCTGAGCATCGATGACGAGCCCGTGATCACGGGCTGGGTCGACGAAACCAGCCCCGGCTTTAACGAATCTGGCACCAGTTTTGATGTGACGGGGCGCGACAAATCGGGTGATCTGTGTGATTGCTCGGCCATCTTTAAGACCGGGCAGTGGAAAAAAACCACGCTCAAGCAAATCGCCACGGATCTGCTGGCGCCCTACGCCATCCCTTTGACCATCACCGCCAGTGCGACCAAAGCCGCGATGGCCACGATCGCCAGTTTTAACATTGAAGACGGTGAGACCGTGCTCGCGTGCCTTGACCGCGCCTGCAAGATCAAAGCCCTGATGATTTGGGCGGACGGTGCGGGCGGGCTGGTGTTGGGCTTGCCTGGGCTTGAGCGCGCCACCACCGCCCTCGAGCAAGGCGTCAACATCATCAGTTGCAAGCTGACTTACAAAACCAACGATCGCCACAGCGAGTACATCGTCAAAGGCCAGGCACGCGGCAAAGGTGGGCACAACATCAAGGACAGTGTCAAAGACCCTGCGGTCACACGCCACCGCCCGTTGATCATCATCAACGAGGAACAAGGCGAGGGACACACGCCCAAGGAACGTGCCAATTTTGAACTGGCGACCCGCCAAAGTCGAGGCAATCGCGCCACCGTGCGGGTGCAATCGTGGCGACAAGACGGCGACAAAGGCGCGCTGTGGGCACCAGGCTTGCTGGTGTCCTTTGCGTCAGATTACGTGCGCTTTCACGGCTATTTACTCATTGTTAAAGTGGCTTACATCAAAAACGAGCGCGATGGCACCGTATGCGACCTAGAGCTGGCTGATCCGCATGCGTTAGATCGTTTGAGCGAGGACAAAAACAAGCCCAAAGCCCACAAAGCCACCAGAAAGGGCAAGGCGTCACACAAGGACATGAGCACACTATGATGCATCGATTGGCTCAACGCATGCGCCTGATGGTGGCGCGGGGCGTGGTGAACCTCATCAATGACGCGGGCGGTTTGCAAATGCTGCAAATCGACGGCCTCGACGGCGAAACGCGCGACGACGTGGAGCGCGTGCAAAACTTTGGCCACACCAGTCACCCGCCACGCGGATCAACGCCGATCATGGTGGCGGTGGCGGGCAGCCGCGACCATTTGGTCGCGGTCGCCGTGGACAACGAGGACACGCGCCCCAGAAGCCTATCGGAAGGTGAGTCCGCCCTATACAACGCGCATGGCGTGATGTTTTTGCTGGACAAGGATGGAAATGCTGTATTGACCGCGAAAAAATTGATTTTAAACATCGAGACGTTGACCAACAACGCGACAGACTCATCACATGCGGGCACGTCAACATTTGACAATCCGATTGATGACAATCACCGCCACACCGAGCATGACGGTGGCGAGACGGGTGGCCCTCATGGCTAAAGTCAGCATCGACTTGACCGAGCCGCCATCGCTGGAGCTGTTTGCGGACCCGATGGTGGCGGCGATTGTGTTGTCACTGTTTTGTGATCGCCGCGCCACCGACGAATTTGGTCGTGTGGGCGGCGGCTGGTGGGGCGATGCGTTGACAAGCGATGTGGGCGACCGTTGGGGCTGTGAGCGGTGGACGCAAAACCGCCGCATCAACACGGCAGAAACCTTGCGACTTGAGGAGGACTATGACCGTGCTGCGCTGCAATGGTTGATTGACGATGGCGTGGTGCAGCGCATCGAGGTGCGCGCATTTGATGCGGGCAATGAGTGCATGGGTTTGGTGATCGTGCTCGACGGAGAGATTTTTGAATTGGAGTTGAATCATGGCGTATAACCTGCCCACTTTAGCGGAGCTTGACCGTCAACATCAGGCTGAGCTGCCTTTGGCGACCGCATCAGACGCGTTGCGCCGCAATTTATTCGTGCCTTTGGCGCGGGCATTGGCCAATGCCCAGCATGATCTGCACATGCACGCGGTGTGGGTGTGGCGGCAACAGTTCCCGCGTCTGTGTGACGATGATGTGCTGGAGAGCTATCACGCCCCCATGCGGTTGAGAGAGGGGCGTAAGGCGGCGTTTGCGGCGAGCGGCTGGGTGCGGCTCAAAGGGGTTGCGGGCAAAACGGTCGATGCGGACACTGTGATCAATCGCAACGATGGGCTGGCGTTTGTCATGCCAGACGGCGCGATCATCGGGGAGGACGGGATGGCTGTGGCGCGCACCCTGTGCTTAACCCCTGGCGCAGCGGGCAATACCGAGGCGGGCGCAGTATTCAGCCTGTCCAGCCCCGTTTCGGGGGTCGAGGGTGCGGTGGAGGTGCTTGCGCCAGGCTTATCGGGGGGTGCAGACATTGAGAGCATCGATTCGTTACGCAACCGCGTGGACAGCGCATGGTGCAACCCTGGGGAGGTCGGCAAATCCAGCGACTATGAGGCGTGGGCGCTTGAGGTCGCAGGGGTGACGCGGGCATGGGCGGTGCCCAAAGCCCTAGGCCCTGGCACAGTCAGTGTGTACTTTATGCGCGACGATGACCCCATCACCGCTTACCCCGATGCCGCTGAGTGCGCGGCGGTGCAGGCACATTTTGACAACACCGCCCTGCCCTTTGGTGAGCACTATGCGTTTGCGCCCGTCAAAAAAACACAAAACTTTACGATCAGATTGATGCCCAACACTGTGGCCGTGCAAAAGGCCGCTGAAGCCGCCATACGCGCCTATGTCAACAGTGTCGCTGCGCCCGTCAAGCGCGATGACTACGGCATGACAGCGATGCCGATTGCGGGCATGACCATCCCGCGCAGCCAAATCGCAGCGGTCATCAGTGACGCGACGGGGGAGTGGTCGCACGAGATCATTTTGCCCGCAGTGGACATCGAGTGCAGCGTGGGCGAGTTGCTTGAGGTTGGCACATTGACATTTACGGGCTGATGATGACGGCGATTGATCAAAACTCGGACGAATTTGCAAAGTTGGTTGAGCGATACACCCAGCAATTGTCCGCACTGCTGCCCCCTGGCGACGCGCTCAACACCGACGACGGCGGTGAGCTGCGCGAGGTGCTGCGGCGTATGGCGGATCCTTTGGCTTTGGTGGATGCTCTTTTGACCGACATGCCCACCGAAACCGACCCCCGCACCGCATCACAACTGATGGCGGAGTGGGAAGACGCCCTGCAGCTGCCAGACAGCTGCAGCATTGGCGGACAGACCTTGGCAGAGCGTCAAGCGGCGGCGTTTGCCAAATACACCGATTCGGGTGGGGCAAGGATCCCGCGATACATCGCATTGGCCAACGCATTGGGCTATGACGCCGCCAGCACGGTGCGTTACACCATGACGACCTGCGAGGATGACGGCGAAACGCCGCTGTATGAGCAAGTGGATCGTTTCCGTTGGTCATTGCAGGTCGGCGACGGCACCACAGGGCGCGACAGCACGGTCATTGACGATTGCGAGACCCCGCTACAAACATGGGGTGATGCAGTGCTGGAGTGCATATTTTACCGAGAGGCACCCGCCATGAGCGAGGTCAACTTTATTTACGCCTGACTTTACACTTAACTTTACAACACATCGAGGACACCATGCAGCGCATAAAAACAGGCACAAACCGCAATCCCGCAACCGACAAATTTGGCACGGGGAAACATGGTTTTAAAACAGGCAATCGATCGCTTGGCGACCCACCCAGCACCCCCGGCGCGGAATGGTTTGATGTCGTACAGGAGGAAATCGCGCAAGCCATTGAGCAAGCGGGGGTCGCACTCCTGCCTTACTCTGCAGGCAACCCTGCAAGCTACAGGCAGTTGTTCGCCGCGATCAAAAAGATAGCGTGGGGCGACGTCAATGCGCCCTCATCACCCTACGCGCCGCTCGCGAGCCCTGAATTTACAGGGACTCCCAAAGCCCCAACCCTCATGCCCTTAAACACGTCGCAACAGTTGGTCAATGCGGCGTATTTGGAGGACGCACTGTCTGGTCAAACCAACGTCAACATCGCTGCGGGCGGTACGGTGACGCTGACCGACGATCAGGTCAACAGTCCGCACATATATGTCAGTGGCGTGCCCGCGACCCCTGTCACGGTTGAGTTTCCAACGTCAACCAAGCGCGTCTACTGGCTCTCAAACACCACCACGTTCGACGTGACCTTTAAAGTCGCAGGCTCTGCGTTGGCGGGCATGGTCTTGCAAGCAGGTAAGCGCAAGGCGGTGTACATCACTGATCTTGGGGTCAATGACATCTACTATAACATCGCGATGTCAGGCACGCCGATCGCGCCCACGGCTGTTGATGGGGTCAATACGGTGCAGGTGGCCACCACTGCTTTTGTACAATCCGCGATCGGTGGCAACTTGCAAAAAAACGTCACGGGCGGGACGGTGACGCTCACGGACGGTGAGTCATCCAACACATCGTTGACATTTGTCGGTGCGCTCACATCCGCGCTCACGGTCATTGTGCCTGCGTCCGTACGGCGCAACTGGATTGTGTTTAACTCAACATCGGGGGCATTTGGCCTCACGGTCAAGACGGCCGCGGGCACTGGCGTGGGCGTGGCTCAGGGCAAGCGCAATCAAGTCTACTCGGACGGTACCAATGTTTACGATGGTTTCAACGACTTTGAGTCCATCAGCTTGACGGGCACGCCCACGGCACCGACGGCGGTGGTGGGCACCAACACGACGCAGCTGGCAACCACGGCATTTGTCACCGCTGCGGGCGGCAGTTTTTTGCCCAAAACAGGCGTGGGCTTGACGGGGGCTTTGCGAGCGGTTGGAGGCTTGGTCAATGCCAACAACACGCTCAATGTGGGCGTGGTCGGCGCGGTCGACAACGACACGGGCTTATCTTGGGTCTCGGACGGCGTACTGGCCACCACCTCAAACGGCGTGATCCGCGAGCGCATCAATGCCGACACCTCAGCTGAGTCTTTTTTTGGTACGGGCAACGCCTACAAGCTCAGCTTGCAAACCGACGGCAACGTCGTCCTGCGCAACCCATCGTCCACGGTGATGTGGGATGCCTTTGCCACGGTGCGTAAAACGGATTTTACAGGGTCGTATACCGCCAACTCAGGCTGGCGCAAGTACCCTGACGCCAGCAGTCCAACGGGTTTTATGATTGAACAGTGGGGCAAAACGGCCGCTCTGGGGCAAGACGTCACGCTTGCGGTGACGTACCCAATCCCATTTCCAACGGCCATGTGCGGCTCGCCCTTTTTGGTCGAGGTGGCCACCGCCACGCCCCGCATCGACGGTGCGGGCGTGTTGTCCGCGCTCAACCCCGACGTCAACGGCTTTACGCTGCACAAAGCCACCGACACCACCGCCAATGCGGTGGCGTGGCGGGTGTGGGGTTATTGACCGGCTCCAAAAACAACAACAAACATCCAAACCCAGCATTACTCAGCATTACTCAACATTAAAAAAAGGAAACAACCATGTGGACGTACTCCCAATCTGAAAACAAATTTGTTCAAAAAACCGAGCTCCCCGCCGATGCGGTCAACGTATCCGATGAGGTGGTGGCGCGGGCACATGCCGCCGTTGCTGAGGGGCTGCCATTTGTGGTGTTGGGTGCGGATGACATCACCGTCGCGCCGAGTCCAGCCCATGTGTGGTATGCCGATACGCAGCGCTGGATGGACTACGCTTACCAGTACTCGGACACAACAGGCGGTCTTTATCCCACCAGCATGCTGGCCTCTTATACCGACGTGCCCAAAGACCTGATGCCCGTCACAGAGGGCGTGGCGTTGGGCATCAACGAGGCACGGGCACAAGGTTTAGCATTTGTCATCGTTGATGGTGAGACCGTGGATGTCGCCCCCTCCTCTGAGCACGATTGGGACATGGATCAGCGTGCTTGGGTGCTCAACACCGCACGGGCAGAGGCGCGTGCCGATGCACTGAAAAAAGCCAGCGTGCCCACGGTGGTGTCCATTAAACAGGCGCGACTGGCCTTGCTCCAAGCGGATTTGCTCGATGACGTGGACGCGGTGATTGCGGCGGCGGCAACCCCTCGCAGCTTAAAAATAGAATGGGAATACGCATCGGAGGTGCGCCGCGAATGGGTGGAGGCGTCGGGTTTGATGACTGCATTAAAACTGGACAACGAGGCACTCGATCGTTTGTTTGTGTTGGCGGCGAGCCTCTGATGAGCGCATTCACCACGCCCGCAGTGCTGGAGATGCTTGACCGCTATCGGTGGCGGCTGGCCGAGCCGTTTATGTACTACACCGACGTGCTGCCATCGCGCACGGTGATTGCCGTGCCGGTGGACACGATCACCGACTTGGCCAGTGTGCCGCGCATCCTTTGGGTCATCTTTCCGCCCATCGGTCGGTACGCCAAGGCAGCGATCGTGCACGACTACTTATACGAGCAAGCGCTGTACAGTAAGCCAGTGGCGGACATGGTGTTTTATGAGGCGATGGGGGTTTTGGGTGTCCCCAAATGGCGACGGTGGCTGATGTATCAAGCGGTCAAATGGTTTGGTCGAGGAAATTATGAAAAAAGGAAACGTGATGGATTTTAATTGGGTTGTGGTGCGGTTGGCATGGGCGCTGTCGGGTTTGTTTGGTGCGTTTGCGCTGAGTGTGTTTTGGCTGCCCCGCAAGATCGAGGGGCGTGCGGCGATTGCCAAGGGCGCGATCATCGGCGGGACAGGTGTTGCCGTGCCGTTGGTGTTCACGGGTCTGGTTTTGCGTCAGCTCGGACTGGACGGCAATGATCTGGACACCGCAATGCCAGTGGCGTTTGTGTTGGGCATGCTGGCTTTGGCGTTGATCAATTGGATCGCCAACGCGGTGGATCGGCGCGAGGACGTGGACATCATTGATGTGGCGCGCGAAGTTCGCGGCGGTGAGTTGATCGACAAAAAGGAGGGTGAGTGATGGACACAAGTACGATTGCACTCGGGGATTACATTTTTTCGGGGGCGTTGTTTTTATTTGACCTGTTGGGCACGTTGTTGATCGGTTATTTGCTGCACACCGCAGGCAAGACGTCGCACAAAACCATTAAAACCGCCGTGCTGGTGGGCATGGGTGGACTGCTGTATCAGTCCATGCAATGCCTGTGGATCGTGATCACGGGCAAGTTGCCCGCATACACCGCGTACCCATTTTGGGCGTGCAAAGACATCTCGATGGTGTTGTTCGCGGTGACGTTTTGGCTGGCGACGCGCAAGGCATCGATGACAACGGGCAGCCTGTTGGCCTTTGCTTTGATGTTCGTCAGCCCCGCAGCGTGGGGCGTGGTGCTGGCGTTTATTTGGGCGTTTGCATTGATTTTTTGGTTAAAGGGGTAACAAATGACACAACTCAGTGAGCACTTTAGTCTCGAGGAGATGACTGCAAGCCAAACAGCGGTGCGGCGTGGACTGAACAACACGCCGACCGCCTCAATTGTGTCAACCCTTAAAAAAACAGCTGCAAAAATGGAGCTGGTGCGCGCATTGCTGGGCGTGGGCATCCATGTCAGCTCGGCCTATCGCTCGCCATCGGTCAATCGGGCGATCGGTGGCGCGTCAACCAGCCAGCACTGCAAAGGTGAGGCGATCGACTTCACCGCGCCGCAGTTTGGCACGCCGCGCGAGGTGGCAAAGGCGATCGCCGCGAGCGGCATTGAATTTGATCAGTTGATTTTTGAGGGCACATGGGTGCATGTGTCATTCAGTGATCGGCCTCGGCGCAATGTGTTGACCGCCGTCTTTCGATCTGGCGCGACAGCTTATTTGACGGGCATCGCGTGAGCTTGTTTTGTAAAAATGCCATGCTTGCCCACAAAAAACACCGCCCTGTTGCGGTGTTTCTTTATTTGGGGATTCGTAATCTGATATTTATTTTGGCTTTTGCGCCACCGCGTTTTGATTGTTTATCCATTGCGCCGCAGCACAAGAATGCCGTGTTAATCATTAAGCACCCTTTTATTTCAAGGTCTGAGTCCAGTCGTGGATGAACTTGAGCACGACATTACGTTGCTCAGCACTGAGCGAGTTCATGGCGCGGATCATGGCACTGAGTTCGTCGGTTGGAGGGGCCACGGATTGAGCAGGTGCGACCATTTCGCCACGCCCTGTGGCCAGCCATTCAAAATTTATATTTAATAAAAGTGCAATTTTAGACAGCTTGTCTAAAGTGGGAAACTGCTCACCAGACTCCCATTTACTCACAGCTGTGGCTGTGATGCCTAAGTTGGCTGATAACCACTTTTGCTTGACATTAAGCGCTTGTCTTGCATCTTTTATTCGCTTACCGATCTCTGCTTGTTCGCTCATAGCAGAATGATACATCACCTATAAAAACATAACTAACAGTTAAACAAGACTTGACTAATAGTTAATTTATAGTTTAACATTCGCTCAAATGTTAACTTTTAATCAATATTCGGAGGCGAAAATGAACAATATTGCACAGGCCCGATCGAAACTTAAGCTTACGCAACAAGAGTTGGCCGAAAAGGTTGGGTGTAGCGCTGCCCATGTGTCCTATCTCGAGAGTGGCACAAAGACAGCATCGCCAGCTCTGGCCAAAAAAATAGCAGAATTTTTTGAAATCCCACCGTCAGCGGTGATTTATCCAAATCAGCCCTTTATTGAGCAGGTCTTTTCACCGTAATCGTCATAAAAACCGCCCCGCCCGAAAGCGGGACGAGGCGGCGGGTACTACGGCGTGGAAACCAAAGTATCCGTCAATTAAACGATTTTTGATAATTAAAAAACGACGGAGAATCACAGATGTCAATGACACACACTCAAGATGACGTGTTCGCTGCCTTGCGCAGTGTCGCGGACGACTTCGGGGTCAGAAAGCTGGCGACCCTGATGGACGTGGCGCAAGGCACGTTGCATAACAAACTCAATCCCAACGATTCATCGGCCCATCACAAGCCCACGGTGTCTGATTTGATCCAAATCGTGTCGCACACGGCCAACACTGCGCCGATCGAAGCACTGGCGGCCTTGTTCGGCGGGGTCTTTTACCGACTGCCTGACATGGCCCATTGCTCAGATGATGCACTGCTGGCGCTGGTCAATAATGTCGGCGCTCAAGTGGGTGCGGTACATGACGTGATGGCTGCGGCCATGGCGGATCTCGTGGTCACACCCGCCGAATTTAAACTGTATCAAGAGCAAACGCACCGCACCATCGCTGCCTTCATGGAGCTCAAGGCTCGGTTTAAAACGCTGGTCGTGCAGGTGCGCTGATGCCCGCCAAACTGGTGTTACCCAACGGTTTGCGCAAAGTGGGCATATCAACAGCCACAGACAATCTGGCAGTGGACGAAACCCTCTGTGTCGAGGTCTCTGATTTGGCTCGGTTGTTTGGATTGCAGTTGATGGCTCGGCTGGCGGCGGACGACGAATCATCCAAAAAAAAAGGAAATCAAAATGAGTAAGGTACTTTTAGGCCACATGTATTTGGCCAAAAATCTAAAGTGCGGCGGCGTGATCGGCTTTAGCTGGAAAGACAAAGGCCGCAAAAAAGAAGATGCAAAGACCATCCGAAAATGGTTGAAACGTGGGCTTGCGGTTGAGTTGCTGGTGCGCTACGAGGGCGATCCTGAGCCTAAAATCTGCACCCGAAATTTTAAAGTCCCATGCGCTTGCCAGGAGGTCGACCGTGGATAAATACCTCACCCCTGCCGAGTTAAGCACTTTGCTCAAAACCGTGCAGCGCGTCCACACCCCCACGGCACAGCGGGATTATCACATCATTGCCGCCCTGTCCTTGTGCGGTTGCCGGATCGGCGAATTTGCACAGATCACGGTGTTGCAAGCGGTCAATGCGCTCAAGTCCAAGTATTTGTTTTTGCCGCGCGAGCACCGCAAAGGCCGCCGGGCTCACGTTAAAGACGATGGCACTGCGGTGGCTGACAAGCGCAAAGACCATGAGGTGTATGTGACGGCCGCCTTGGCTGAACACATCAAAGCCCTGCTGGACATGACCGATGCGCGGGTGATGGATGCGCCGCTGGTGCGTGGTCGTTACGGTGAGCCGATGACGGTGCGGGCTTATCAATTGCGCGTGCAACACTGGGCGGATGTGGCTCAGCTGGGGCTTAAGGTGTCACCGCACTGGTTTAGACACACCCGCGCGATGAACATCATGCGCTCATCGGGGGCACAAAACCCTTTGCTCGTGGTGCAAAAGGTGCTCGGACACAGCAACATCAACAACACCGCCATTTATGCCCACGCCACACGTGAAGACATGGAGCAGGCGTTGCAAACCGTGGATGCCCCGCACAACAAACGGCGCGGCCGCTTGAGCACGCTGCGCAAACAATATGACAAGGAGACGGCACAATGAGTACAAAAAAACAATATCAGCTAAGGCTGGCGCAAGAGTTTAACGCCACGTTTATCGTTGATCATGCCATTGCCGATGCGCACTGGTTGACATTAATAGATCAATACAACAACCCCGTCATCGCTCAAGGCTTGCTTGAGCATTATCGTGGTAACACGTGCTCTGTGGTATTGCACTTTATGGCGATTGAGGCTTTTCGTCAGCGGCTGTCAGCCCCCTCTTTCATCGATGCCTTTCCGCACCCTGTGTGCCGCTCGGTCGCAGGCATTGAGCTGGTGCACGTTGATGCGATCGACATGCATCACTTGCCGCTCGAGATCGTGCGTGTGTCTGATGTGTCTGACCCATTGGTGAGGGCTTCGTCATGACACAACAACAGGCCATCATACAAACGGTTTCAGGTCGATACATTGACCTGTACAACCCTAAGCCCGAGGATTTTTGCCTCGAGGACATCGCCCATCACTTGTCGCACGTGTGTCGTTTTGGTGGGGCGACATGGGATTTTTACTCGGTCGCGGAGCACAGCATGGCCGTGGCTTTTTTGCTGCCCGCCCGCTTGTCTTTGGCGGGTTTGTTGCACGATGCGTCTGAGGCTTTTTTGGGCGACATGGTGAGCACGGTCAAGCGCACCTTGCCGTCCTATCAATACATTGAGGGCGTTGTGCAGTCCGCAATTTACAAACAGTTTGATATTGATCTGTCGATCGAGGATGCGGCTCTGGTCAAGCATGCCGACTTGGTGGTGCTCGCAACGGAGCGGGCGCATTTGATGCCAAACGACGGGATCGATTGGCCAATGTTGCAAGGCATTGTGCCTCTTGACCTCGACATGCACAAACCGATGTTGCCCCATTTGGCCAAACAACAATTTATCCGTGATGCACGTGATTACATGACCCAGCAGGAGGCTTTACGATGACCCTCAGCGACATTCAAGCCGCAAGCGGCAGCACCACAACTTACCGCGCCTACGGCCACGCGATGGCCGCTCAAAATGGCTTATTGATCACCGCCCCGCTCGCTCTCGTTGACGGCCGCTTGACCGCTTTGGTCGATGCCTGCCCTGTCCAATGGCAGCAAGCCGTGGCTGTTTTGCACACCCCTGTCGGTGACGTGGTGTCTCTGGAGTCAAGCGATTGGCGTGAGTCGACCCGTGAGTTTTTGAGGTCGTTGGGCGATGCTTGGCGCGTGGGCTTTGCTTGCGAGTTAAAAGCGGTTGTATTTGAGCGCGTGGACGGTTTGCGCGTGGGCATGGCGGCGCAGCGTGCACTGAGATCGGGCATGGTGGGTTTATGAGTGCATCTAACAACCCTGCAATCGGGGATTGGATCCGTCAACTCAAAGACGTCGACATTAAAGACGTGGCGGATCGCCTTGGCATCAAACGCCAAGGCGCGAAGGGGATCTGGTTTAGCCCTGCGCGCGATGAAAAAACCCCCAGCCTGTCGCTGTATGGCCGGACAAAATGGAAAGACCACACCACAGGCGACAGTGGCAGCACGATCGACCTGATCGTTTATGCGGGCGCGGCTGACAGTTTTATGGATGCCGCGAAAATGCTCGGCGAGTGGGTGGGCAAGTCTATCCCCAAACCGGACGACAAAGGTCACTTTGCGCCTGTTAAGCCCACGCTGGTGGAGCACCTCGCCAGTGTCTGCGCTAAAAACCCAGAGCCCGCCGTTGAATATTTAACGGGGCGTGGCATCTCTGAGGCCGTCGTGCGTGAAGCAATCAAAAATAAAACCGTTGGCTTTAACGACTGGACATCACCCACTCAGCCCGCAGGCTCGCCGGGTCATGGCGGTGCTGCGGTTGGTTTTGTGGTGTACGCCAACGGCCGTGCGGTGGCGGTCGACTTTCGTTACGTCGACCCTGCGATCAATGGCGGGGTCAAAACCCAGTGCCAAGGCGACAAAACGGGGGCGATTTGGATCAGCAATCGGGCGCGATTTAAAAAAGCGACCAAGGTTTACATCGTTGAATCACCGATCAACGCACTCAGCTTTGAAACAGTCAATAGCAACCCGTATCACCTGGCGATTGCCATTCGCGGCACAGCCAACGTCAATATGGATTGGTCGTTTATGCGGGGCAAAACAGCAATCATCGCACTCGACATGGCGGATGGCGTCAACGCCTCAACGGGCAAACGCGCGGGCATGGAGGCCGCATATAAGTTGTACGACAAGTTGACTGCGGCGGACGTGGCGGCACGTATGGTGGACATGACGGCGTGGACCGAAGGCGAAGACCTCAATGATGTGCTGCAACTCAATAACGGGGCAGTTGAGTTGGCACGGCGTTTAAAGGTGTTTGACCCTTGGCTGATCACAGGACAACCATCGTTTGAGGGCAATGATTTATTTCGCAACGAGGCGCGCAAACGCATCTTTTTGCCCTCACAGGACTATATGGTGTACTGGCGTTATCGTTGTACGGATGACTTTATGCAGTATGTCGATGAGTTCAAAACGTTGACCGATGATGCGGGGGAGTCGATTGGCCGACAAGAGTTTTTGGGTGATTTGTGCTCGTTTCGCGTCGCACAACTGTCGCGCTTGTCGATCCAATCGCACTTGGCCACCGTCAACGGCACGCCAGACTCGCAGGCTGAGGTGGTCTTTGGCATCTCTTGCCAAACGCCGCGTAATGGCGCATTGCTGCAGCGCGACGTGGTGACGGGCGACAAAATTTACAATCTGGAATGGTGGAAAGGCCGTTACGGCCACATTTGGAAGCCCGCGCAGTTTGCCCGCATGATCACGATCATGGAGCGCAGTGCGGATCTGGCTGCGCGGGATGTGGTCAATTTCATCGGCGTCGCTTGGCAAGACGGCAAACTCAAAGCCCTTGAGGGTCAAAATTGCTTTTTTACAGAGCCCCAAAAGCAGTGTTTGTACTACAACATGACCTTCCCACGGGGGGCGGCCACGCAGGCACGACAAGTGGTGCAGGCGTATCAAGAAACATTTAAGGAAAATGCCGCCGCGATTGCGCTGACGTGGATTTTGGGCGCGCACCTTAAAAATGTCATCGGCTTTTATCCGCATTTTCAAATGCAGGCGGAAAAAGGCTCTGGTAAATCAAAGTTGCTCGAGTCCTTGCAAGCGGCGTGCGCGTTTCAGGTGCTGTCCGGTCAGATGCTCAAGACCGATCACCGCCGTCGCGCCTCGGTGAGCTACACCACGCATCCTGTGGGCTGGGATGAGTTCAGCAAACTACCAAAACAGGTGCTTTCGGACATCGATGCGTTGCTGCAATCGACTTACCGTTTTGAGTTCACCCGCATCGGCTCTGCCCTCACGCCTTACCTGATGTGCGCGCCCGTGTTGTTGGCGGGTGAAGAGGTTGATGTGCAGTCTCTACAATCAAAGATTTGCAGATCCACGTTGTCGGTGGCCAAGCAAGGTGCGATCATTCCGCACAATTTGCCACAGTTCCCGATGTGGGCGTGGCTGCAATTCATTGCTTCAGCGGATCCCGCGCGCATCCGTGAGACGCACGCAGGTTACACCAAGCTGTGCCAAGTCAGATCACGCACGGGTGACGGCGATGCGACCGCACGACGCATGATGGAGAACTACGCGGGCATCATGACGGCTTGGTCGATGCTGGCTGAATTTGCTGATTTTGACGTCGATCAAGGCGGTTTGATTGAGGATTTGATCACCGAAATGAACCAGCACATGGCGGATACGGACGGCTCACGCTTGCCGTGGGTGTGGATCATGGAGATCTTGCTGTCCGAGCTCGATGCCAAGCGTTTCGAGTACCCTTTTTGTTGGGACTACATCGTCAACGACGATGGTGAGCGTGAGATGGCGTTGTTCATTCGCGCCAACCACATCATGGATCACATCTCAACAGCCAACCATTTGCGTGACAAATACAACCACTTGCCGATCAAGACGGGGCGTATTTTTAAACGCCAGTTGCTGCAGTCCAACGTGGTGATTAAAGATGATGTTGAAAAGTCAATCCGCGCTCAGCGCACCGCACACCTCACCGCAATCAGTTTGTCGCAGCTCGAAAAACTGGGGCTGTATGCCACGCCAAGGGTCGATTAATCACGCGCCACGCCAAACAAACATTTAACTTTTTACCACGCCAAGGAGTCAAAAAATGAAAACCAAAAATGTAAAACCAAGACGCAACAAGCCGTACACACCACGCCATGTCGTCAATTATTTTATCCGTTTGAATAACTCACTGTCGCCGATGATCGAATGGCTCAGCGAGGTCGTGCGCACAAACGAGAGCATCGTTAATCGACGCGGTGATTATGTGATCGTCATCGGTGGTGGGTATCTCAAAGCCTGGGAGGGCATGGAAACATTGACAGACATCGCCGATCACTATCATGCGCGTGGTTTTAAAACGGTGGGTACAGACGCGATTGAGCGGCTCAAAAAATTCGCCAAGGCGGGCATGCCATTGCCGCCAGCCGACGTGCAGGCCGCACTGGATCAAACGTTGCAGCTGCGCGATGCCTTGTTGCGCACGGGGGCAGCGTCGATTAAACGGATCATCGATGACACGCACACGCGAGTGTTGTTGCAAATGGTGCAGGACAACAAAGACAAGGAGGCCGCATGATGTACATCGTTAAATGGGAGGAGTGTTACTTGACCACCGGCGGCGCAAGCG